>NZ_JAXAVU010000001.1:0-1208550 GCF_033949975.1 Lentzea sokolovensis | reverse complement strand
CTCAACACCCGGCTCACGTTGTCCCAAGGCATGCTCCGTCACGTCGTGGAGGTGGAGGTCGCCGAGGCGGGCGGTGTCCGATATCGCGACGAGGTGGTCCGCTTGATCACGGACAGGGCGCCGGCGGCGCAGATCGTGGTGACCGCTCCTGCCGCGGATGGGTTGACTGATCGGCAACGCGCCAAGCGGCGCGACGCCGCGGACGGGCGGGTTGCGGTCACCATCCGGACCTCCGTCGTCTTCGAACCCACGTGGGAGATACTCCCGCAGGTTCAGCGGGAAGACACCGGGAGTCGAGCCGCGGCGCCCGCTGAACCCTCCACAGTGGGCACGGAGAACGCGGAACCGGTTTCACTGGCGGGTTTGACCGTCGAGCGGCGGGGTGAGAACTGGGAGGTGTTGCTGCCACGCGACACCCGGCTCGTCGACGGAGTGGTGCCGCAACAGTTGCAGCCTTTGGTGAGTTCCGTCCTGGAGCTGCCCGTTGCGGACCAGGCGGGGCCGATGCGCTGGTACATCACAGCGACCGGCTTCGGCACCGGTGGCCAACAGCGCGGGACGGACATGGCCGGTTGGCTGAGCCGCGCGCTGCCGCGGGCCGTTGCGGCACAACGGGGAGAGTTCGCAACCGGGATGCCGCGCCATCTCGACGTGCGTGGGCGCGGCGTGGCAAGCGGGATGGCCCTGGATCTCGGCGCGGGCAGCATCGCGGCCGGTGACCGGGACGAGGTCACGTCCAGGCTGGTGAGAATCACCATCGGCGGACAACCGGCGGATCCGGCGGGAATGGTGGTCTTCCCGCCCGAACCTCAGGTGAGATGGCTGGAGGCAGGGGATCTGCCTCGTGGTCCCGTCGTCACGAGCGACTTCGACGGACAGACGTGGTACGTGCTGGTGCCGCAGGACGGCGAGATCGGTGACCACGAGGTACCGGAGTCCTTGCGAGTCGCGTTGGAGCAGTTCGCACAGCAGGCAGCCACGTCACCTGACGACGGTGCGGAACAGGAGGACCGGCTCTGGCGTGTCGATTTGACCGGTTTCGCCGGCGGTGGCAGTGGGCGGGCCAGAGAGGTCGGCGCCTGGCTGTTCGGCATTGATCAGAATTCGCTGACTCGGCGTCCGATGCGGATCGAGGGGGAGCCGCAACGCTTCGTCGTCCAGCTGCACAGTTCTGTACCGCAGCGAATCTCTGTCAGGAACGGGTCTCTGCACGCTGAGGGCAGCGCCTATCAGGCGGTGATGACGCGACTGGTCAGGATCAGCCTGTCCGAGCGCACGACGGATCGGCCCGCCGCACCGATGAAAATCGCGGCTCGCAGGTCTGAGAACGTACGGCGGATCCTTCCCGTTGCGGAGGTTCCCGCCGTTCAACGGGATCTCGCTGTGCCACCGGGTCGCGACGACGCGATGAACACTGATTCGCCAGTGCTTGCCGGGAACACCGGTCTCGAATCCGTGGAGAACGAGTTCGACTTCGACTTCGGGTTGGTGGAGTCGGCCTACGGAGTTCTTGCGGAGACTCAAGCGACCAGAGCGATCCGCTTCGGTGTAGCCGTCGACAGCGCCCAGCAGGAGGATTTGATCGCGCGATCCGCTCTGTTGGTGAGCCAGTTCCTCGCTGTGAACGATCATCCGCTTGCCACGCAATGGGCCGCCTTCATCGCAGAGACGGCCTGGGCGGGCGACGTCGAGACGCTGAACACCGTTCTCCCACCCGTTTTCGTTCCGGCGGTGGAGGTTCCGGCCACCGATCCCGGACCCGAGATCGTCGTGCCCGAAGGCGATCGACCGGGTTCGCCGCCTTTTGTTCCAGCGGACAACCAGTTGCCAGAGGGCATGGTCGCCCAACGGAAGAACGACGACTGGCAGGTGTTGCTGCCGCGCGCCGGCCAGCCCGACCGAGGTGTTGTGCCGGAACGGATGCACGACTTCGTGCGATTCCTCGCAGGGCTGCCCGACAGGGATGCCGAGGGGCCAGTGCGTTGGCATGTCACGGCAAGTGGCTACGGCATCGGAGGTGAACTGCGTGGGCACGACTTGGCCGAGTGGCTCAGGGGAGTGTTGCCGGGCGCGGTGAGCTCGCACCGGGGCGAGCTGGTGATCGGCATGCCGGATCACCTGGTCGTTCAGTCGAACCGTCTGTGGAGCGGTCGGATCCAGTTCTTCGGCGGGACCCGGTTCGTGGGAGGGGCGTCGCACGAGCTGTCGAGCAGGCTGGTCCGCGTCACCGTGGCCAGAGAGCTGTTGCCCGTGGGCGAGCCCATGGTCGTGCAGGACGAGTTCTCCTCTGGTCATCCGGCTTCTGCTTCGCGGAACGCGGAGGCTCCGGGGTCCCTGACGAGCGATGTCGGCAGGGCGGAGCCGGGGCACGGCTCCCGTCGCGGGCAACAGGCGCGGCAGGCCGCACACCCCTACGTCCGGCCGAACCGCGGACCCCAGGCCGTCGATCTTCAAGATTCCGTCGCCGGGAACGCCGGGTCGCGACCGGGTGCGGAGGGGATCACCGAGGTCGATCCGCAGACGCGGGAGGAGCCGGGAATCTGGGCTTTGCCGGCCGAGCTGACCTTGCTACCGCGCAAGGGGGCTCAGGGTTGGCATGTGTTGTTGCCCCGTCACGGTGGACTCACCGACGGTGCGGTGCCGAAGGCGTTGCGGCGCGTTGTGGAACAGATTTCGGCGGAGCCGGATCGACGCCACGGGCTTCCGGTCCGTTGGCGCGTTGTGGTGACCGGCTATGGACACGGTGGTGACCAGCGCGGAGAGGACGTGGCGCGCTGGCTGAGCGGAGTCGTGCCGGCCCACTTGGAAACCCGTGGGCAAGGTGTGGGCTCGCAACGTGCGGGCCGGCATTACGGTCACCTCCTCATCGCGGACGAGGTGCTGGACGAGTTCGCGTCCAGATTGGTCAGGATCACCCTCTCGGCGAATCCGGTGGTGCTGAACGAACCTGTGCCCGGCGAGCCGGTGCCACAAGCGCCGATGGGACCGCCCGAAGCGATGGTGGTGCCGAGCAGGGAAGGGCAGTGGAACGACCGCGCGGACCTGCCTCAGGGCGTGGTCGTGACCGCCGGCGCGGGGGAGGACACCTGGCTGGTCATGGTGCCGGGCCAAGGCGATCTCACCGACTACCAGGTGCCGCCGGGGTTGCGGGCGGAGGTGGTTCGGTTCGTCGAGGAGGCGAGGACGGCACGGCCCGGTCAGGATGTGCGGTGGGTCGCCTCGACGACCGCTTTCGCCGGGGGTAGGAAGCGCGCGCGTGCGGTGCTCGAATGGTTGCTCGGTCTTGCACCGGGGGCTCTGGCACCACAGGCTTCCCCCGCCCTGCGGGAAAGTCTCCCGCTTCGCTTGGAGACCACGGCGGTTGGTCAGTCAGAGCAGAACGGGCCTACCAAGTTCGGCTTGACCCTCCTCGGACCTGAA
Organism: Lentzea sokolovensis; assembly: GCF_033949975.1. Taxonomy (NCBI): domain Bacteria; kingdom Bacillati; phylum Actinomycetota; class Actinomycetes; order Pseudonocardiales; family Pseudonocardiaceae; genus Lentzea; species Lentzea sokolovensis. The sequence continues at coordinate 1,205,130 of NZ_JAXAVU010000001.1, read as the reverse complement.
GCACTGACGGAGGTGAGGGGCAGGGTCGTCCGGTTCACCCTGTCTGCTCCACGCGATGTTCAACCGTCCGCGAACACAGTGGCCGAACCGGTGCGGGACGCGCCGCCGCCGATCCGGCAGGCAGGGGTCGAGGATCGAGCGGTGGTGCCGTCCGCAACCACCGTGTCGCGGCGGGAAGGGCGATCCGCGCGGCTGGAAGGTTCGCAGCCGGCCGTGCCGGTTGATCAACAGGATCCCGCTGAGTGGCGGATCCCCTCGGACGTGCCAGGGGACCTGGTCGTGATGCCCGGTGCGACGGCTGGGACCTGGCTCGTGCTGTTGCCGCGTGATGCGTCCCTCGCGGGCCTTGAGGTGCCGAGTGCGCTGAGGGCCGAGGTCGATCTTTTCGCCGCGGGTGCGAGCGATCACGTCGCACAGGGGCGGCCTGGGCAGTGGACCTTCGCCGCTACCGGCTTCAACGATGCGATGCTGCGGTCGCGTGCGGTCGTGGGATGGCTGCTCGGCATCGACCCGCGGACCGTGCCGACACGCCTCACATGGCGGCAGCGGACACTGCAGCGTTCGCCGCTGCCCCACCTCAATCTCTCGTTGCACACCTCCGCGGTGGTCGACGTCGGCAACGAGTTCGGCTCCACCACGGTCGCGGCCGGTGCTCGCGCCGAGGTGGCGTCCAGGTTGGTCCGAATAACGATGAGCAGACCGGATTCGTCCGTTGTGCCTCAACACCCTGAGGCGGCGCCGACGGCGCCTGCCACCGTCCCGCGAAGCCCGGAACCACTCTTGGCGCCGGTGAGCTTGGGAGCGTCGGACGTGCTGCCGGAGAGTTGGGGAGCCTCGGACGTGCCGCCGGGCCTGGTCGTCACGCCCGGCTCGAAGAGAGGGACATGGCGTGTGTTGTTGCCGCGGGACGGGCGGCTCGACGCCTACAGCGTGCCGGCTGAACTGCGGAACCAGCTCGACCGGTTCCTGGCGGTCGCACGCCTGGCTGGAGACGGGCAGCCGGGACGGTGGCGTCTACGGGCCACTGGCTTCGTGAACGGCACACGACGGGCGAAGGCGGTCATGGGCTGGCTGCTCGGTGTCGATCCGAACATCCTGAAGTTGAACCCTTCGCAGCAGTTGATCGAGAGATACCTGCGGCATCTCCCTCCACGCCTGCAAGTCTTGATCAACGAACAGAACGAGTTGCTGGCGCGCGAGAACTTCGGCCGGATCCGCATCGAGCCGGACGCATTCCAGGAGGTGGTGTCCAGGACGGTCCGGTTCACCATGACCGGGCCGACCGGTTGGCAGGAGCGTGCCGTGAACGCGGAGATCGACGCTCCGCCGGCCGACGTCGACCTGCCCGGGCCGGCTCTCGACGAGTTCTCGTTCGACGACCTCGAACCGGACTTCGACACCTTCGACGCACCGGCCTTCCCGGCGAACGACGCTGCCTCCGGGCTGCTGGAATCGGCACATGAAATTCTCCGGAACACCGGTGCGCTCGACGCGATCCTCGGCGGCTCGACCGGCAGGGACGTGAGCCAGGAGGACTTGATCAGGAGTTCCGCTCAGCTGGTGAGCCGGTCGCTCGCCGAAGACGGTTGCCCGGCCGCTCAGCAGCAGGCCCGGCTCATCGCCAGCTCAGCCCGGGCAGGCGACCTTGCGGGCCTGATCGCAGTCCTGCTGCCCACTCCGTTGCAGGACGGCGGCGCTCCACCCGTCGACGGCGGCCGGGAGATCGCCGGGGACCGGATGAGCGTGGACACCCGCCCGATCGTGCCCGTGTCGCAGCTGCCTGCCGGGCCGGTCGCGGTGCCTGGTGGCCACGACTCGGCCTACCGAGTTCTGGCGGAGGCTGAGGCGATCAACGCCATTCGCTTCGGCGTCGACGTCGGCAGTCCCCAGCAGGAGGATTTGATCGCGCGGTCTGCTCTGCTGGTGAGCCAGTTCATCGCGGTCGACGATCTACCACTTGCCAGGCAATGGGCCCGGTTCGTCGCCGAGACGGCCTGGACGGGTGACGTCGAGACGCTGAACACCGTTCTCCCGCGCATTGACGATCGGGCTGTGGACGTTCGAGTCGCCGACCCTGTACCCGAGATCGTCGAACAGGACGACGCTCGACAAGTTCCGCCGCCTTCCGCACCAACGGACGGCCAGTTGCCGGAGGGCATGGCCGCCGAGCGGAGGAACGAGGAGTGGCAGGTGTTGCTGCCGCGCACAGGTCGGCCCGACCGAGGTGTTGTGCCGGAGCGGATGCGGGACTTCGTGCGCTTCCTTGCAGGGCTGCCCGACCGGGTCTTCGAGGGGCCGGTGCGGTGGCATGTCACGGCGGGCGGTTACGGCATGGACGGTGAGGAGCGCGGGCAGGAGCTGGTCGGGTGGCTCAAGGGAGTGTTGCCGGGCGCGGTGGCGGCGCTCCGCGGCGAGCCGGTGGCCGGCATGCCAGATCACCTGGTCGTTCAAGTGATCGGTCTGCACGCCAGGAGGATTGCGAAGTTCGGCGAGATCGATGTCCAGGAAGGGCAGCGGGAGGAACTGAAGAGCAGACTGGTCCGCGTCGCCGTGGTCAAAGAGCGGGTGCCCGTGGGGCAGCCCACGGTGGTGGAGGAGGAGTTCCCCTCCGGTCATCCGGCTTCTGCTCCGCCGAACCCGGAGACGTCGGGGTTCCTGACGAGCGATGTCGACATGGCGGAGCCGGCACACGGCCGGCCGGACGCGACGGCGCAGGAGGTCGGCGTCGTGAGCGTGGCCGGCCCGGAGTTGGCTGCGGCGCTGGCCGAACTCGACGGTGACACCTCGGAGGTCGAGCGGTTCGTCCTGGACTCGGCACGCGCGACGCCGGCCGGAAGCGGCGAGGTGGAGGCGCGCCGGTGGGCCGGCGCGTTGGCCGACGCCTCGGGCTTGATGGCGGACACCGGCCTGTGGACGTCGTTGCGCGATCGTCCCGCGGGGCCGCAGGCGTTCTTCGAACTGATGACGCTGGTGGCGAACGACGTGTACCGGCACGGCAGGAACGCCGCCATGGCGACGGCGGACAGGGTTGCGACGGCGGTCAGGATGCTCGACGACCGGCATGTCACCGAGTACTTGTTGCGTGAGCTTTCGCCTGAGCGTGTGGGGCAGTCGCGTTGGCGAGGGCTCGTGAACGACATGCAGCTGCACCTGCCGAGGAACGTGGACCACGCGGAAACGTTGGCGGACAACGAGGCGCGACGCCGGGGAGGCACGCATGCCCCTGACCGCCCGATGTGGATGGCCGAGCGGCTGGAGTCCGGAGTGGACGGTGAAGACCTGGTGTGGTTCACCGCGGCCGATGTCGACTGGACGCCTCTGCCGGACTCGGCAGGGGCGGTGGTGGGCTCCTTGACGTCGGCCGAGGCCGATGAGTCGGTCGACTTCGTCCACGAACGGTACAACGGGGTGACCTTCGTGCACACCACGGATCTTCCGGATGAGGAAGGTCCGGAACGGTTCGCGGCCCAGCGTGCGGCGATCGACGACGGTGAATACACGCCGTCGTGGTCTCCGTGGGTGGGGGAGCGGGCCGGTACGTACATCGTAGTGGCCCACGGCATGGCCGGGTTGGTGGAGATCCGGCTGGGGGACGGCCGGCTGGTGCACGTGTCGGGTGAGGTGCTGGGCCGGCTCGTGATGAGGTTGGCGCCGTTCGCTCAGTCGCGCGGACGCCGGTTCGACTCGATCACTTTGATCATTTGCGATTCTGCGCTTGCCGGGCCCGATGGAAGTTCTGTGGGAGAAGGAGTTCTCCGGGTTTCGCGCGCAGCGGAAGGACCCAGGCGACTGCACGCTCTCACGGGCGAGGCCACCGCGTTCGTGCACGCGTCCGGGACCGAGCTGAACGAGAACCCCGTGGCGCTTGGCGTGGTCGCCCTCAACAGGGGCGCGGACTGGGTCACCTACGACGCCGGCGGTGGGCGGCAACAGGCGAGCGTGGAGCGCGCGCTGCGCGGCCGGTTGCCGGATGATGTCGCGACCGTGGTCCGGCAGGGCCTGCATTCACACGTCACCCGCGCCCACGGGGACGCGGGTCCGGAATCGGCGGCCGAGTTCGTGCGGACGATCGGGCCGGTGGCCGATCAGCTCGACGCGCTGGGGGTGTTCGAGCGGATCACGGCGACGCGGCTGCCCGCGGAACTGCGCGGGGCGGTGCTGACCGACATCGTCGAAGCGGTGACCAGGGAATCGATGACCCGCGGGGCGGAATCGGCGTTCCGGCTGGCGAGCAGACTGGCGACCGCGTTGACGCTGGTGGCCGGCACGGGAGTGTTGGAGCAGTTGCTGCGGGAATCCGTTCGCAGTCGGGAGGCCATGGCGTTCTGGTGGCGGACGGTGGACGGCCTCATTCGCGATGTCGCCACCGAGACCGAGGGCGACGACATGACGGTGGGTGCCGGTCCGGCTGGGGCCGAGGTCCTGGCCATCGCCGTTCGCAGCGGCCTGGTGAGCAGGGCGATCGACTCGGGTGACTTCGCCGGGTTGGAACAAATGATGGAAATTCTGCGTCAGGTGTACTTCGAGCACGGATATGAGGTGGCGATCGGATTGGCGGCCGGGGTTCGGTGACTGGGGAATCCGTGACTCGATCGGCGGACGGGCTGTTGGTCGAGGCCTGGCTTCCACGTCAATTCGGGCAGAGGCGTGATCGGGTGCTGGCCATCCGGTGTTCGTTTCTCCAATGTCATGGTCACTCTGTCGAAAGGACGGCTTCGATGACAGTTCCCGGACCTCGGTCCTTCGAGGACGTGCTGTTGCTGGAGGTGCATCGCGAACTCGTGCGGCAGCACGACTACGAGGGCGCAGAAGAGGTCATGGGCCTGTTGACGTCGGTTGTCGCCGTCGAAGAGCTGATAGCCGCTGTGGATCGCGGTGACGGTGAGGCGATGGCTTTTCACGCACGCCTGGTTCTGCGGAACCTGGAGTAGTCCCGGTATGTGGGTGGCTACCCGACAGTCGTGAATTTCCCTTAAGGAGGAGTTAAGGGTCGATCCCTCATCATCGTCTCAGACGCTAATGGTGGCGAGGAGGACGTCGAGTGGATCCGATTCCGGTGGCCGTGCACGCCCGTACTCCCATTCTGCGTGCCGGCGTGATGGCTCTTCTGCGAGGACAGGTCGCTGTCGAACCCGTTCCGGCCGAGCGATTGCAAGACGCTGACGTTCTCGTAGTGGCGCACGAACACCTGGTGATCGCTGATCTGCGTGCTTTTCGGGAAAGAATGCCCGAATTCACCAAGCCGATCGTGCTCGTGGTTCAGGATCTGCGCGAATCCCAGTTGCTGGGAGCAGTCGAATGCGGGGTGCGGGCTGTTGTCCCCCTGGCTCAGGCGACCTGCGACAGGCTCGTCCAGACCATCACGGCCGTCGCGGCGGGCGCGGGGGAGATCCCGTCGAAACTGGTCGGCCCGCTGCTCGACCAGGTGCACCTGCTGCACGACAAGGTGTTGCGGCCCAACGGGCTGACGAGCTCCGGCCTGACCCCGCGGGAGATCAACGTGCTGACGTTGCTGGCGGACGGCAAGGACACGGGCGAGGTGGCGGAGGCCCTGTGGTACTCCGAGCGCACGGTGAAGAACATCATCCAGGGCATGATCAGCCGGCTCGACCTCCGCAACCGCGCGCACGCCGTCGCCTACGCGGCGCGGGCGGGAGTGATCTGAGCGGTGGTCAGGAAGATACGACGAGCTTCACACCGACGCCGCGGACCGTGTGCAGGTAACGCGGGTTCGCGGCGGTCTCACCCAGCTTGCGGCGCAACCAGGACAGGTGAACGTCGATAGTCTGGTCGCTCGCCCTCTCAGAGCTTCCCCACACCCGGTCGCACAGTTCCCGCCTGGTCACCACGCGGTTCGGCCGCTCCGCGAGGTAGACCAGGAGGTCGAACTCGCGGCGGGTCAGGTCGAGGTGCTTGCCCTGGAACGACGCGCTGCGCTCGAGCAGATCGAGGTGGAGTCCTCCTGCCGCGACAACGCGTTGTTCCGACGTCGCGGCGCTGGACGTGCGGCGCAGCAACGCCCGCATGCGCGCGACGAGATGGTCGGCGGAGAACGGCTTGACCACGTAGTCGTCCGCGCCGGCGTCGAGCAGCTGCACGACGGAGGTCTCCCCGCGGCGAGCGGTCACGATGATCACCGGCACCGAGCTGATGCCGCGAATCATGCGCAGCGCGGCGGTTCCGTCCAGATCGGGAAGGCCGAGGTCCAGCAACACGATGTCGAGCGGGCCGGCAGCGGTTTCCCTCAGCGCCTCCGCTGCGGTGGCCACCGCCACGACGGAGAAATGCCGCTCAGTCAATGCGTTGTGCAGAGCGGCTCTGATGCTGTCGTCGTCTTCGACGAGCAGAACGGAATGCATGCTACCTCGAGTACGTGTGTGGACACCGGACGTGGCATCCGAGTTAACGGGCTGTTGCGAGATACTGCCTTCAGTCAAGGCTCCGGAGACGACGTGACGGGTCTTGCGGGCTGGAAGGGCACGAATTGATATCCGCTCAGGCAACGACATGACAACGGAGGTACCCGAAAGGTGGAATCCGAGTGATCCGGGTGCGGTTGCCGGAGGCCGAGCCGGCCGTCATCGCCGGCGTGGCGGGCTGGCTGACATCGCATCCAGACATCACCGTGGCCGCCGACTTCGGTGATTGCCCCGCGGACGTGTACGTGGCCGTGGCGGGCTTCGTCGATCGGCCCTTTCTCGACCGGCTCGGAGAAACCGCGCGCCGAATCGGCGCGGTCGTCGTGCTGGCACTCGACAACATGGCGGACGACGCGCTGACGGTGGCGGAGCAGACCCGCGTGGTGAGCCTCGTGCCGCGCGCGACGGTGGATCGCGATCGGCTGGTGGCCGAGGTGGTCACCGCCGCACAGGGCAGGCCCTCGGCCAGGGAGGTTCTGGCCGAGGCGCTGGCCGAGGTGCGTGCGACGGCGCACCACCGCCCGATGTCCGTGGTGAGAGGCCGGGATCTCGAGCTGCTGAAGCTGCTCGCGTGCGGCTGGGGCACCGACGAGATCGCGGCGGAGCTGTCCCTGTCCCACCGCACCGTGGTGAACCGGGTGCAGTTGGTCGTCAAGAAGTGCGGCGCGCAGAACCGTTGTGAAGCGGTCGCCCAGGCCGCACGAGCAGGGCTGGTGTGACGACCCGGCTGCCGGGTGGTCCTCGGCAGCCGGGTCCTCAGATCATCGGGACAACAGCTGGGCGCAGCGGATCAGGCCCAGGTGCGAGTACGCCTGCGGGTGGTTGCCCAGCGAGCGCTCGGCGATCGGGTCGTACTCCTCGGGCAGCAGGCCGGTGGGGCCCGCGGCCGCGACGATCTGGCCGAACAGTTCCTCGGCCTCGGTACGACGACCAGTCAAAAGATAAGACTCGATCATCCAGGCGGCGCACAGGTGGAAGCCGCCCTCGTCGCCCGGCAGGCCGTCGTCGCGGCGGTAGCGGTACACGGTCGAACCGGACCGCAGTTCCGCCTCGATGGCCGTGACGGTGGACTGGAAGCGCTCGTCGGTCGGGTCGATGAGGCCCGACAGGCCCACGAACAGGGAGGCGGCGTCGAGGTCGTCGCCGTCGTAGGCCGTGGTGAAGGACTGGACCTCGTCGTTCCAGCCGTTCTTCAGCACGTCTGTGGCGATCGTGTCGCGCAGCGGCACCCACGACGGGTCGAGCTCACGGCCGAACCGTTCGCCGAGCTTGATCGTCCGGTCGATCGTCAGCCAGCACATGACCTTCGAGTACACGTGGTGGCGCGGCGCGTGCCGTTCCTCCCAGATGCCGTGGTCGGGTTCGTGCCAGCGCCGGGAGACGGCCTCGGCCATCGCTCCGGCCATCGTCCAGTCGGCGTCCGACAGGGAGCCGCGTGCGGTGGCCAGTTGCACGACCAGGTCGACGACCGGGCCGAACACGTCGAGTTGCACCTGCTGGTTCGCGAGGTTGCCCACGCGGACCGGCCGGGAGCCGGCGTAGCCGGGCAGCGACTCGATGACGGCCTCGGCGCCGAGCTGGGTGCCGTGCAGCGTGTACAGCGGGTGCAGCCGCTCCGGACCCGGCACCGTGGCGAGAACGCCGTGCAGCCAGGTGAGGTAGCCCTCGGCCTCGGCGAACGAACCGAGCGAGACCAGCGCGGACGCCGTCATGGCCGCGTCGCGCAGCCAGCAGTAGCGGTAGTCCCAGTTGCGGACGCCGCCGAGTTCCTCCGGCAGTGACGTGGTGGCCGCCGCCATGATCGAGCCGGAGTCCTTGTGCACCAGGCCGCGCAGCGTCAACGCCGACCGCAGCACCAGATCGGGTTCGACGGCGGGAACCACGAGGCCGTCCGCCCACTCGGACCAGTAGCCGGCGGCGCGGTCACAACGCACGGACTCGGCCACCGCGGACTCGGTGATGTCGTCGGTGCCGCAGCGCAGCTCCAGCAACACCGGCGCACCCTCGCGTGGGCGGACCACGGCGCGTGCGGTCTCCTGCACGCCGTCCGAGGTGATCTCCCAGTCGACGCCCGGCGACCGCAGCACCATCGGGTCCGACGTGCCGACGACGCGCAGGCCGTCGCGCTCGCGCAGCAGCCGCACCGGCACCTGCCCGAACTCGGGACGCGGCGCGAACGTGATCACCGCGTTGGTCGAGCCGGAGATCCGCCGGACGAGGTCCGTGCGGTGCGAGGCGAGGTCGTGCTCCAGGTAGTCCGTCACCAGGAGCCGCGACCAGCGGGTCTCCACGATCATCGTGCCCGGCAGGTAGCGCTGGCCCAGCGGCAGCGACCCGTGCTCCGGCTTGATCGAGAAGTGGCCCGCGGCGGGGCCGCCGAGCAGGTCCGCGAAGATCGCCGCGGAGTCCGGCTCGGGGTGGCACAGCCAGTTGACCTTGGCGTCCGGCGTCACCAAAGCCACCGAACGCTCGTTCGCGAGCATGGTCAGGCGCTCGATCGGCACGGCCTGGTCGCCGTGCAGCCACGCGCGGCGCTCCTCCAGCAGGAACGCAAGAATGGCCGCGACATCCGCGGGGTCGTTCACCGCGTGCCCGGCCAGCGACTCGCCGGCACCCACGCGGATGCCGACGTCCGGACCGGACAGCCGGGCGAACGCCTTCTCGTCCGTCACGTCGTCGCCCAGGAAGATCGCCGCGCTGGCGCCGACCTGATGCCGAAGCACGTCCAAGGCGTGGCCCTTGTCGGTCTCGACGACCGAGAACTCGATCACGGCCTTGCCCGACGTGACCACCACGCCGTCCCAGGTGCTCGGGCCGGCCTCCACCACCTTCAACATCCGCTGCGCCACCGGCTCCGAGCACCTGCGGTGGTGCAGCGCCACCGCGGCCGGCTTCACCTCGAGCACAGCGCCCGGCGTGACCTTCACCAGCGCCTCGAGCTCTCGGTACAGGTTCGCCAGCACGTCACGGGCGCTTTCGGGCAGCACGTGGACGAAGCCGACATCGAACTCCGAGCCGTGTGACCCGACGAGGTGCACCTCGCCGGGCAAGCGGGACAACGCGGCCAGGTCGCGCAGAGCCCGTCCGGAGATGACCGCGCAGGTCGTCTCGTGCAGACCGGCGAGCGAGCGCAGCGCGGCGACTGAACGCAGGTCCGGAAAAGCCTCGTCCGGCGATCCAGCGATCGGCGCCAGCGTGCCGTCGTAATCACACGCCACGAGCAGGTGCGGTGTCCGGGCCAGCCTGACCAGATCTTGCCGAAGTTCGACCGGCAATGCCTGTACCGGCGTCCCAGCGGTGCCGTGATAATTCGTCGCCACAGCGGTCACAATTTTTCCCTCCACTTTGGAGGCAGGTGCGCCGGCCTCCGCGAGCTCTCGCGCAGAGAAGCACACGAACATCCCTTTTTGAAGGCGGATGCCCGCGGAAACACTTTTGTTTGCCCGTGCGCTCTGCGTTCTGGCATTGTTGTTGCCCGGGCTCTAAAGTCGGTGGCGGAAGTTGTCAGCGAATAATTTCCGGACGAATCGGCCGAAGGGTGATCCTCGTCGGCCGGCGAATGAGGTGCGAGCAGCACCGACCGGATATCTCGCACGTGAGACACCCCCGGCCACGTGTGGGATGAGTGCCCGCCGTCCACGAACCCCCCTCCCCGGTGGGCGGCGGGCACACTCCGGTTGTGCTCAGTGAGCGCCCCGCCAGAGCCGCCACGCTCTCGGTCCCGAGTCGTGGCGCGTCCGGCCCGCCTCGCCGAACCGCATCCTGATCCGCGCTCCGCCGAGCTTGCCGCGTTCCACGTGCAGCGACCCGCCGGTCGACTCCGCCGCGCCCCGCGCGATGGCGAGTCCCAGTCCGGTCGAGCCACCGCCGCTGCGTCCCCGCCGCACCGCCTCGGCCGGCGCGGACACACCCCGCCCGCCGTCCTCCACCGCCAGCGTGATCCACCCGGCGTGCGCCACCACCTCGACCGCGATCGGCGACCCCTCCGGGGTGTGCTGGAAGACGTTGTCCAGCACCGTGTCCACGGCCGCGGCGAGGACGGCAGCGGCGACCTCGACCGGCATCGGCCGATCGGGAACATCCACCTCGCACCACCGGTTCTGGTCGGCGGCACGCACGCTCCAGAACGCCATCCGTCCCCGCACCACCGCCGCCAGGTCGCACTCGGCGGGATCCGCCGGTCCCGCCGGGCGCAGCGACTCGATGATCAGGTCCACGTCCTGGTCCAATGTGGACACCGCGCAGCGGATCCGGTTCGCGACCACGCTGTCGTCGAGGACGTCGACGTCGAGCCGCAGCGCGGTCAGCGGAGTTCGCAGCCGGTGGGACACGTCGGCGATCATCTCCCGTTCGCTGGCGAGCAACCGGTCCGCGCGGTTCGCGACCTCGTTCACCGCCGCGGCGAGCTCGGCGAGCTCACCGGGCCCCGTCGCGCGCACCCGCGTGCCACCGGCCCGCGCCGCGTTGGCGAGCGTCCGCACGTCCCCGAGCACGGGAGCGAACCGTCTGCGGCCCACGTGCACGGCGGCGAAACTCACCAGCGCGCCCGCGACCGCCAGCACGACGAGTTCGATCACTGTCTCGGTGTCGGGCACGGCCGCGGGCTCCGTCAGTTCGACGATCGCCCGTCCGGGGAGCATCCGCCACGACGGCGGCACCGGTGCGCCGCCGGCCACCGCGGCCACCTCCGCACGAGATGCTCGGGCGGAACCGATCGTCTCGCCGTTCGCGAGGTGTACGGCGATCCGGCCCTCGCCTCCCGCGGTCGTCCGCGCCACGGCGGAACGGACGTGGTCGGCATCCATGATCGCCGCCACGACCGCGCTCACCGCCGCGACGTCCTGACGGTCGGCGACGGCGGCGCCGCGGGCGTTGCCCCACAGCAGGAGCGAGGCCGCGGCGCAGAAGAGCACCGTCGCGACGAGGCTCGTCGCGACGACCAGCGACCGGGTCATCTCCCGCTTCATCACGGCACCGGTCGAGCGGGTCTGGTGAGCCTGGTCAGCGCATGTGACATGACCGGAGGGTAAATCTCCGTTGCGGCGCAGTCATCCCCGTGTTGCGAACCGGTTGAACCGTGTTCCGCCTTTAAGGGGCAGTTAAGGAAACCCCCACTACTTTCCTCGCACCGGCCGCTCTGGACCGCAGAAGGCAAGGCAGGCAAGAGAGCGAGGAGAAGGTGTGGCTGAAGTAGTCCTCACCGGGCTCGGCAAAGCGTACGCAGACGGCACCCGTGCGGTGGAAGATCTGAACCTCGACATCCGCGACGGCGAGTTCCTCGTGCTCGTGGGACCGTCCGGGTGCGGCAAGACCACGGCGCTGCGGATGATCGCGGGACTTGAGCACATCAGCGAAGGCAGCATCCGGATCGGCGAACAGGTCGTCAACGACGTCCCGTCCAGAGATCGGGACGTGGCAATGGTTTTCCAGTCCTACGCCCTCTACCCGCACTTGAACGTCTTCGACAACATCGCGTTCGGTCTGACGTTGCGCAAGCTGCCGAAGCAGAAGATCGACGAACGGGTCCGCGAGGTCGCGGAGGCGCTGGAGCTCGCCGAGCACCTGGACCGCAAGCCGCGCAACCTCTCCGGAGGTCAGCGGCAGCGGGTCGCGATGGGACGGGCGATCGTGCGCGCCCCGCAGGTGTTCCTCATGGACGAACCACTGTCCAACCTGGACGCGAAGCTGCGGGTGCAGATGCGCGCGCAGATCGCCCGCGTGCAGCGCGATCTGGGCGTCACCACGGTCTACGTGACCCACGACCAGACCGAGGCGATGACGCTCGGCGACCGGGTCGCCGTGATGAAACGCGGTGTGCTGCAACAGGTCGGTCCGCCCCAGGAGCTCTACGACCGTCCGGTGAACCTGTTCGTCGCCGGCTTCATCGGCTCACCGGGCATGAACCTGGTGACCGCGCGGCTCTACCACATCGACGGCCGTTATTGGGTCTCCCTCAACTCGGACACCCTGCTGCTGCCCGACTCGGTGCTGCACGCCCGTCCCGCGCTCACGGACCACGTCGGCAAGGAGGTGGTCGTCGGGATCCGGCCGGAGGACATGGAGGACGCCTCCCTCGCCGACGCGGAGGAAGGCCAGCTCCTGCACTCCGTTGCGGATCTCGTCGAGGCGATGGGGTCGGACGTGCTCGTGCACTTCCCGATCGACGCACAACCGGTGAACACCGAGGACACCCGGCTGCTGGCGGAGGACGCGGGCACCGCGGACCTGCCGGCGCCGGACAAGGGAACGGTACTGGTCGGACGCTTCTCACCGCGCACTCGTGTGTACGAGGGCCAGCAGATCGCCATTTGGGTCGACACCTCCCGCCTGCACTTCTTCGACCCGGTCACCGGGTCCTCGATCTGGACGACATCAGGAGAACAGCGATGAGACCCTTCACGATCACAGCGATCACCACCGCCGCGCTGCTGGTGGCCGGATGTGCCGGAGGCACGTCCGGCGACGGACTGCGCGGGCAGACCGTCGAGGTCGTCGGCACCTGGTCCGGCGACGAGCAGGCGCGCTTCGAGCAGGTGATCCAGGGGTTCGAGGACAAGACCGGTGTCAAGGTGACCTACACGGCGGCGGGCGACGAGCTGCCGACGGTGCTGGAGACCCGCCTGCAGGGCGGTACCGCGCCGAACGTCGCGCTGGTCGCGCAGCCGGGCCTCGTCGCGCGGTACGCGACCGACGGCAAGCTGAAGCCGGTCGGACCGAGCGTCGCCGCGGCGGTGGATGGCAACTTCGCCGGTGTGTGGAAGCAGCTCGGCAGCGTCAACGGCCGGCTGTACGGCGTGTACTTCAAGGCGGCCAACAAGTCGACGGTCTGGTACAGCAACAACACGCTCGCGCTGGCCGGCGTCAGCGTGCCGAAGACCTGGGAGGAGTTCATCCAGGCGGCTCGCACGCTCTCGGACGCGGGAACACCGGCGGTGTCGGTGGCGGGCGCTGACGGCTGGACCCTCACCGACTGGTTCGAGAACGTCTACCTGCGCACCGCCGGGCCGCAGAACTACGACCGGCTGAGCAAGCACGAGCTGCCGTGGACCGACCCCACTGTGCGGACCGCCCTGCAGACCCTGGCTCAGCTCTTCGGCACGCCCCAGTTCATCGAAGGCGGGTCCGCCGGTGCTCTGCAGACGGAGTTCCCGAAGTCGGTGACGAACGTCTTCGGCAACCCGCAGAAGGCCGCGATGGTGTTCGAAGGCGACTTCGTGTCCGGTGTCATCACCTCCAGCACCTCGGCGAAGGTGGGCGCCGACGCCAGGTTCTTCCCGTTCCCCTCGGTGGCGGGCAGCAAGGAGGCCGTGGTCGCGGGCGGTGACATGGCCGTGCAGTTCCAGGACGACGCGGCCACCACGGCGCTGATGGAGTACCTGGCCTCCGCGGAGGCGGCCGAGGTGTGGGCGAAGCTCGGCGGTTTCTTGTCTCCCAACAAGAACGTGCCGGCGGGGAGCTACCCCGACGACGTCACGCGCGAACTCGCCCAGCAGCTCGTGAAGGCGGGCGACAACGTGCGCTTCGACATGTCCGACCTCGCTCCGGCGGCGTTCGGCGGCACGAAGGGCGCGGGGGAGTGGAAGGCACTGCAGGACTTCCTGGCCGATCCCAGCTCGATCGACGCGACGATGCAGCGGCTCGAAGCCGAGGCGGCGAAGGCGTTCGCCGCATGACCACAACGGCGAAACACGCGTCGAGGCGGGTCCGGCGGGTTCGGCCGGACCCGACGCCCGGCCGCTCGCCGCGCCACGCCATCCCGTTCCTGCTGCCGGGGCTGCTCCTGCTCGGAGCGCTCGTCGTCTACCCGTTGCTGTACTCGCTCGTGCGCAGCTTCTTCGACCGCTCCGGCGATGAGTTCGTGGGTCTCGGCAACTACGTCGACCTGTTCACCGACCAGCGGACGCTGACCGCGTTCAAGAACAACGTCATCTGGGTGGTGGTGGCACCGGCTGCAGTCACCGGTCTCGGTCTGGTGCTGGCGGTGCTCACCGAGCGGATCCGCTGGGCGACGGCGTTCCGGCTGGTGCTCTTCATGCCCATGGCCATCTCGTTGTTCGCCTCCGGCATCATCTTCCGGCTCGTCTACGAGGAGGACCCGGACCAGGGCATCGTGAACGCCGTCGCCGTGGGTGTGCACGACGTGTTCGCGTCGGCCTCGCAGTATCCGGGTGCACGACCGCGTGAGAGCGCTCCGATCACCGCGACAGCGGACGGCTTCGCCACCACGGCGTCGTCCTACCGGCCCGGTGACGTCCTCGCCATCCCCATGGTGGGCTTTGCACCGCAAGAGGTTCCTGGCAACGCGGCCGGCGTGATGTCCCCCGCCCCGGAGGCCGGGGAACTGCGCGGGGTGGTGTGGCTGGACGTGTCGGCTGGAGGTCTTGCGGCGAGGACCGACGCGGGGGAACGCGGGCTGCCCGGCATCACCGTCGAAGCGGTGGCGGATGGCAAGGTCGTCGCGCACACCACAACCGGTGCCGACGGCGTGTTCACCTTCCCCGACCTCGCCGACCGCGACTACGTGGTGCGGCTGTCGCCCGAGGACTTCGCGTTGCCGTTTCGCGGGCTGACCTGGCTGGGACCGTCGCTGATCACCCCGGTGATCATCTCGTCCTGGATCTGGATCATGACCGGGTTCGCGATCACCTTCATCGCCGCGGGGCTGTCCGCGATCCCCAGGGACACGCTCGAAGCGGCACGGGTCGACGGCGCGACGGAGTGGCAGGTCTTCAAGAAGGTGACGGTGCCGCTGCTGACACCGGTGTTGCTGGTGGTGTTCGTGACGTTGGTGATCAACGTGTTGAAGATCTTCGAGCTGGTGTTCGTCATCGCACCGGGTTCGGTCCAGGAGGAGGCGAACGTGCTGGCGCTGCAGATGTGGCAGGTCTCCTTCGGGTCCGGCGGCGACCAGGGAGCGGGCAGCGCGCTGGCCGTGGTGCTGTTCCTGCTCGTGGCACCCGCGATGTTGTTCAACATCCGCCGATTCCGACGGGAGCAGACGTGACCACCCTTGTTGACGACAAGTCTCGCGTCGTCGAGCTGAGCGTGTCCGGGTCGCCGCGGCGAAGTGCGTTGTCACGTGCTGTGTCCGGCCTGGGCAACGGCACGGTGCAGGTCGTGCTCGCCCTGGTCGCGGTGTTCTGGATGATGCCGGTGTTCGGGTTGTTCGTCGCGTCGCTGCGCAGCGAGCAGGCGAACAGCGAGTCGGGCTGGTGGACCATCTTCACCAGGCCCGCCGAGCTGACTCTGAACAACTACGTCGACCTCGTCGGCAACACGACGGTGCTGCACTCGTTCCTCAACACCGTCTACATCGCGGTGCCGTCCACGATCCTGGTCGTGGTGCTGGCGGCGCTCGCGGCGTACGCGCTGTCGTGGATCGAGTTCCCCGGACGGATCTGGCTCACCGTCGTGGTCGTGGGTCTGCTGGTGATGCCGGTGCAGGTCGCGCTGATCCCCGTGGCGAAGCTGTTCGGGGCGCTGGACCTGTTCGGCACCATCACCGGTGTGGTGGCGTTCCACGTCGCCTTCGGACTGCCGTTCGCGATCTTCTTGCTGCGCAACTTCTTCACCGGGATCCCCCGGGACCTCGTCGAGGCGGCGAGGATGGACGGCGCGACCGAGTGGGTGATCTTCCGCAAGGTCATCATCCCGGTCGCGAAGCCCGCGCTCGCGTCGCTGGCGATCTTCCAGTTCCTGTGGGTGTGGAACGACCTGTTGGTGGCACTGGTGTTCGCCGACCAGGACTCGGCCCCGATCACAGTCGCTCTGCGGGGTCAGCTGCGGCAGTTCGGCACCAACATCGACCTGCTGGCCAGCGGCGCGTTCCTGTCGATGGTCGTGCCGTTGGGGGTCTTCCTCTTGTTCCAGCGGTACTTCGTGCAGGGAGTGCTCGCCGGATCGACCAAATAGGACCGTGGTGCCCGGTCGTGATCACCCCGGCCGGGCACTGCTCTTCACCCTCGTTCGTTCCACGGTGCGTCCTGCAACCAGTGGACCGGGCCGACGGAGTTGGTCACCTGGTCCACCCGGAGGAGGATCGCCTCGCACGCGTCGTACCAGCCGTCGCCGGGGTGGTCCGTTCTGATCAGCGCGTCCAGGTCGGCCAGCACCGCCTGACCGCCGCCGGTGAGGCCGGACGTCGACGCCGTGCCCGCTAGCTCGTTGCGAAGGCGCCGCAGCGCTTCGTGTTGCACCTCTTCGGCTCGGTCGGGCCGGCCCGCGATGAAGAGCAGACGGGCCAGTTGGACCAGCTCCGTGGTCAGCTGCCCGTGGAGGCTGACCGAGTAGTTCGGGCCGGTGAGGCCGTCGTTGTCGCGGAGGTTCGCGATGAACCGCTCCATGTAGCCGATGGCCGCCGGGTAGTCCTTCAGGGCGGCGTGCGCATAGGCGAGCGTGGTCAGATCGGCACGCAGGTCAGCCGAGTCTCCGCGCTGTTCGTTCTGCTCCAGGGCGACGTGCGCGGCCTTGATGGCCTCTTCGTACCTCTTCTCGTTGAGAAGGCACCAGGCGGTGCAACTGAGCAAGGTGCCCTCGATGTCGACCTCGTTCCCGGTGCCGAGGAGCTCCCGCGCCTGGTCGATCCTCTTCAGCGCGGCCGCGGTCTGCATGCCGGCCGTCAGCGCGCCGATCGCCTGACGATGGGTGTAGGCCTCCGCGTTGGTGTCGCCGGCCGCGGCGAACGCTGCCACGGCCGCGTCGAGATGGCGGTGGCACTGATCGATCTCGTTGTGCCACCACGCGACCCGGGCAAGCCCTCGGTGCGCGTATCCGACACCTCGATGGTCCTGGGTTCGCCGTGCCGCGTGCAACGCGATCTCGCTGCACGCGGCGAGATCCTCGATGCGACCCGCCCAGTCCAGATAACGGCGCAGGTACCACGCCAGGTGCCAGGCGTGTTGCTCGAACCCGATGTCGGCCGCGCGGCGGATCAGGGCCAGCACGGTCTCGCAGGCGGCGTTGAACATGGTCACCGCGGTCTCGCCGTCGAACTCCCGGCTCAGCAGCACTCCGGCCGCCGTCTCGAGCGGCGGCGGCAGGTCCGCGGAGTGGGGATCCATCCCGCGGCTGCCGGCCGCGGTCAGCAGCAGGTAGTGGTCGAGGAGTCGGCGATGAGCCGCGTGGATCTCGGATTGGCTCTCGGTTTCGTGGAGCAGTTCGTGGGCGTAGTCGCGCAGGAGGTCGTGCCAGCTGAAGCGGCCTCGCTGAGGCGCGAGCAGGCACGCTCTGGTCAGCTCCTGCATGAACGCGGTGGCCTGACGCAGCGGCAGCGAGATGAGGCTGGCGGCCGCGTGCGGGGTGAACTCCGCTCCCGGCAACAGGGAGAGCAGCCGGAAGAGCTTGGCGGCCTGCGGGGTGAGAGCGTGGTACGACCAGGACAGCAGGGAACGCAGATCGGTGCTCGGGTCGGCGGCGCCGAGCACGTCCAGTCGGCTCTCGGCGTGCTGGGTGAGCTGGTGCAGGGCATCGGAGAGCGGCAGCTTCGGATTGCTGGCGATGCGGGCGCAGACCACGGCCAGCGCGAGTGGGAGCCGGGCGCAGGTGTCGGCGATCTCCCGGACGGCATCGGGTTCGGCGGCGACCCGGGTCGCACCGAGGCGCGCGGCCATGAGCTCGGCGGACTCCTGGTCGTCCATGAGATCCAGGGTCAGCGCGTGCGCGCCGGTGGTGGCGACGAGGCCGGTGAGCTCGATGCGGCTGGTGATCAGCGCGAGGCAGTCCCTGCCGCCGGGCAGCAGCGGCAGCACCTGTGCGCTGGTGCGCGCGTTGTCGAGCAGGACGAGGACCCGGCGGCTGGCCAGCGCGCTGCGGTAGAGAGCGGTGAGGGCGTCGAGGCTGGCGGGCCGGTTCAGCTTGGGCACACCGAGCGCGTCGAGCAGTTCGGTGAGCACGTCCTCCGGCTGTTTGGCGACGCCGCCCGCCTCGAAGCCCCGCAGGTTGACGTAGAGCTGTCCGTCCGGATAGGACGGTGAGGCGTGGTTGGCCCAGTACACGGCGAAGGTCGTCTTCCCGACACCCGCGGTGCCGTGCACGACGACGACACCGGGCGCGGGGGTCATGGCCAGCCTGGTGTTCAGCTCGTCGAGCTCGGTTCGCCGGCCGGTGAACATGGGCAGTGCCGCGGGCAGCTGAGCCGGCCGGATCACCGGCGGTATCGGTGCCGATTCGGCCGGTGCCGCCAGCAGCAGGCCGGTGTCGGAGTGCAGGATGCGTTCGTGCAGGGTCCGCAGCGACGGCCCGGGGTCCACCCCGAGCTCGTCGCGCAACGTCACACGTAGCCGCTCGAACACGGTGAGTGCCTCGGCTGGGCGGCTGGCCCGGTACAGGGCCAGCATCAGCAGCTCGTGCACGCGTTCCCGGAGCGGTTCGGCCTCCGCCAGCGCGCCGAGTCGTTCCACGACGTCCGTGCTCTGGCCGAGATCGAGCTCGAGTTCGGCGAGCGTCTCGATCGTCTGGATGCCCAGTCGCCTCAGGCGTTGCCGCTCGGTGTCCGCCCACTCGCCGGGCAGCCCGGCCATCGCGTCGTCGTGCCACTCGCCGATGGCCTCGCGCAGCAAGCCCACGGCGCGGAGCGGATCGTCGTGCGACCGCGCCTCGGCCGCGGCCTGTCGCGCGGAGAGGAACCGGCCCAGGTCGAAAGCCTGATCGTCGATCTTGAGCTGGTAGCCGTTTCCGGACGATCGCAACGGGTTCAGCGCTTCGCCGTCGTCATCGAGCACGCGGCGCAGCCGGTGCACGTAGGTGCGCACCGTGCCGCGCGCCGACTGGGGTTCCCGGTCCCCCCACAGCGCCGCGATGATCTCCGAGACCTGCACGACCCTGCCGCGGGCGAGCGACAGCACGGCGAGGGTCAGCCGCTGCTGCGGCGAACCCACGTCCAGCTCGACCCCGTCGCGCCACGCCCGCACCGATCCGAGCACCGCGAGCGCAAGGCCGCTACCGGTCTGCGAACGCTCCTCGGTGATGTTGGACTGGTTGAACGCGACCATGGGCGCATGGTACGTCGTGATACCCCATTCGGCCGAGTGTCAAGAGGGCAGTAATCATTGCGCCATCTACCCTTCTCGGCGGCGTGGCAGGTCCATGTGGAGGTGGGCGCGTTCCTCCGACGTGGGTGGCTGGTTCGAACAGACGACCGATGCGGCCGTCCCGCACACGATGGCTCAGATGGCGCCGACCCGCATCGCGTACGAGACCGCGTGTGCGCGGTTCTGCAGCCGCAGCCGGGTCAGCAGGTCCTGCAGGATCTTCTTGATCGTCCGTTCCGAGTAGCTCAGCTTCGCGGCGACCTCTGCCGTCTCGTCGCCCTGGGCGACGTACCGGAGCACTTCGACCTCACGGGTGGTCAGCCCGCCGGGCGCGAGGTCCTGCGAGACCAGCAGGTCCCGCTGCACGAACCGGATCTCGTCCAGCAGCCACCGCGTCAGCTGTCCCGGGAGGACGGCTTGACCGTTGCGGCAGGCGAAGATCGCCCGGGCGATCCGCCGCGGAGTGGCGTCGCGGTACGCCAGGGCACAGACGACGCCGGCGCCGAACACGCGGGGCAGATGGCGACGTTGCAGCGGACCGCTCATCAACACGATTCGCTGCTCGGGGTTCGTGGCCTCCTCCGGGATCGCGGCCAGCGCGTCGACGAACAGGTCGTCGACCACGTCCGCGACGGCGAGCACCACGTCCGCGATGGGTCTGTCCATCTCGGCCAGGAGCTTCAGCTCCGGTGACGCCCGCAGCGCGTGCTGCAGCGCCGCGGCCGGGTCGGGGCCGGTGGACAGCCAGGCAACCGAGACGCGATCCGCGCTCTCCCCGTGCGCGCCGCCGGTCGATGCTCCGCAGCTCGTGGTGTCGACGATCCTGGGAACGTTCATGCTGCCGCACCTCCGTTTCAGCTGCCGCCAGTAGAGCAGCAGGTTGTCAACGACGTGTCGACGTGGCGTCGACAGGCCCGCGGCCGATCGTTCACCGGGGCCGTGAACCGCGGGTTGCTCGTCCCAGGCCGAGGTGTGCGGGTGTCATCGCCGTGCGTCGTGTCCCAGCGGACAGTCCAGTCGGTTGCGGCCGGTTGTCGCGGGTCTGTCGACAGTGTGTCGACGGAGTGTTGACAGAAGCGTGTTGTGCTCTCACCTGGAATGTGCGGCGTCGGGCGGAGAGGAATGGCGTGATGACTTCGCGTGCGATGAAAGGGACTTCGCCGGCCGGACCGGGCCGGGCCGCCGTGGCGGTGCTCGCGGGCGACGTGCGGTTGGCGGGCGACCTGATGGTCGCGATGGCGGCGAGCGGGGAGGTGGAGGTTCTCGCGGCCAGTGAGCGCGGTGACGCGGATGTGGTGGTGGTACTGGCGGAACTGGTCACCGATGCGGTCGTGGACGAACTGGCGACGTGGGGGCAGGCGGCGGCGAATCCCGGGCAGCGCGTCGTACTGGTGGTAGGCCCGTTGCGGGAGTGCTACCTGCCGCGGCTGTTCGGTGCCGGGGTGGTGAGCGTGCTCCCGTACCGGGACGTGACGGCCGGTCAGGTGCTGCGTGCGGTGCTGGCCACCTGTGCGGGGCGCGCGGTTGTGCCGGACATGCTGGTGAGATGGCTCGTCGACGAGGTGCGTTCGGCGCAGAGCAGCCTGCTGGCGTCGCACGGCGTGGTCACGGGCGGATTGACGGTGCGCGAGGTCGAGGTGCTCCGGAGATTGGCAGACGGGCTCGACACCTGTCGCATCGCCGCTGAGCTGAACTATTCCGAACGCACGATCAAAAAGATCATTCAGGACGTGATGAGCCGGTTGCAGCTGCGCAATCGTGCGCACGCCGTGTCGTACGCGATGCGCGTCGGCGCCATTTGAGATGCCGATGTGCGCGGGGGAAGCGTTCTGGGGGGATCAGGGCACTTTCTGCCGCTGATTCCGGTGCTCGGCCGATTTGTGGGCATTGTTGAGTTTGAATGAGGCAGACAAGGAGAAGCAGATGCGTGCGACCGCGTCAACGGTGACGCCGTCCGGGTTCGAGGATTCTCTGGACGAGTCCGTTCCGCAGGTGTGCCTGAGTTCTTATGAAATGAGTGACAACGGTGTTCTTCTCGGGCTCGCCCCAGAACCGGAGGACGACGAGTCCACGTCCGTCTGACGTCCGCCGCCGGGTGGCCGGCGCCCTCGCCTTCGTGTTCGCCTTGGCCGCTTGTGTGCCTGGACCCGCGGGGGGCGAGCGGGCGCTGAGCGGACACACGATCGACGTCATCGGACCCTGGGTGGGCGAGGAAGAGGTGCGTTTCGAGGACGTGCTGGCCGTGTTCACCGCGAAGACCGGTGTCAAGGTGCGGTACATGGCTGCGGGTGACGACCTTCCCGCCGTCGTGCAGACGAGGATCGCCGGCGGGATCCCGCCGAACATCGCGCTCGTGGCGCAACCCGGATTCGCATCCCAGTTGGCGAGGTCTGGTGCGATCAAACCCGCCGGCGCGGCGGTGGAGCAGGCGGTGGCGGAGAACTACGCGCCGGTGTGGCGAGATCTGGGGAGTTTCGACGGCAAGCTCTACGGCGTCTATTTCAAAGTTTCCAACAAGTCAACCGTGTGGTACGACAGGCAGGCTTTCGAGGCGGTCTCGCCGATGATGGAGATGCCGAGAACGTGGGAGGAGATGCTGTCCGTGTGCCGCGCGTTCGCGGCGGCGGGAAAGCCGGCGATGTCCATCGCCGGTGCGGACGGCTGGACGCTCACCGACTGGTTCGAGAACGTTTATCTGCGCACCGCGGGACCTGAGAACTACGACAAGCTGGCGCGCCACGAAATCTCGTGGACAGATCCCACCGTGCGGATCGCGCTGGAGGAGCTGGCGAAGCTCTTCGGCGACGAGGAACTGATCGCGGGTGGCACGGCAGGAGCGCTGAAGACCGACTTCCGGACCTCCGTCACCTCTGTGTTCGGCGATCCGGCCAGGGCCGCGATGGTGTTCGAAGGAGACTTCGTCGCGGGCGTCGTCGGCGCCACCACCAACGCGATCGTGGGAGGGGACGCCGCCTTCTTCCCGTTCCCCTCAGTCCGTGGGAGCGCTCCCGCCGTCGTCGCGGGAGGAGACATGGCCGTGCGGTTCAAGGACGACGAAGCCTCCGCCGAGCTCATGGAGTTCCTCGCCTCACCCGAGTCCGGTGTCGTCTGGGCGGCGGAGGGCGGCTTCATGTCCGCGAACCGGAACATCCAGTCCTGGGCGTACGCGGACGACGTCACCCGCGAGCTGGTCAGACAGATCATCGACATCGGCGACCGCGCGCGGTTCGACCTGTCCGATCTCGCGCCCACCACGTTCGGTGGAACGAAGGAAGCCGGCATGTGGAGGGAGATGCAGGACTTCCTCGCGGATCCCTCGCGGATCGAAGAGACCATGCAACGGCTGGAATCCGGCGCCCGCAAGGCTCGCTCGCGCTGAGGCGCGCCGAGTCGGCCCGAACCGAGTAGAAGGATCGTCTGATGAGGAACGTTGCCGAACTGGTCGAGGTGCCGACTCCGGCGTGGCCGTGGCTGGTCGCCGATCTTGATCGCAGCTTCGCGCAGTACACGGTGCTCCCGCCGGATCCGGCCCAGTGCCGGGCGTCGCTGCACCAGATCCAGGTGACCGCGAGGTCACCGCTGGGCGCGATCGTCCTGAACACCGGTGGTGTGCTCGCACATGACGGCTGGCTGCGGATCTACGGCGGCTCGGGTGGCCCGAACGGATCCGTCGGAATGGCCGAGGTGAACGGATTCCCGGCAACGGCGCAGCCGGGTTGGCTGCCGCCCGCGGGCCTGATCGTCGCCCACGACGTGCTCGGTGGTGTCTTCGCGATCAACGGAGCCGACCCGCAGCGGTACGGGCGGCCCGGTGGCCCTGGAGGCGTCGTCCACTTCTCCGCCGTCACGCTCACGTGGCAGGACCTGGAGATGGGGCACAGCGAGTGGCTGGCATGGGTGGTGGACGGCGGTGCGGCGAGCCTCTACCGCGATCTGTTGTGGCCGACGTGGCGCATCGACGTCAGCGGGCTGAGCATGCGGCAAGGAGTCTCCGTCTACCCGTTCCCGTGGTCCGAGGAAGCACAGCGGGACATGGCCGCCACCGCTCGCGAGCCGGTGCCGCTCGCGCAACTTCTCGGCCTGCACGGCGAGTTCTGCACGCAGTTCGGGCTGCCGGACCCCGGCGAGCTCGGTTCAGTGGCGGCGTGATCTCGTCGGCCGGCACGAGAGCGAGGCACGGGAACATGCTTGGAAGCGCGGTGGCGCGTCACATCTTCCAAGCGATCGTCGCATGCCCCTAGGACCAGGTTGGAGGTTCACTCGCCGCGAATTCCGCTCATCCTGAATCGAAAGCCTCCCGTGCATCGAAACCGCCATGTCGCAGCGATTCCGGCGCTGGTCTCCGTGACTTCCGCGTCGCCGGACCGTTGCTGGCGCGGCCTCCTGGTCATCTGGCCACGCTTTCGGCCAGGCGCGGGAGCAGCGAGGCGATGTTCGCGTCGATCGCCCGGCGTTCCCAGGTGTCGAAGAGACCCGACTGCTCGATGCCGGTGACGTGCTCCGCCGCCGTGAGGTAGGGAAAGTCGGTGCCGAACAACATGCGCGAGGCCGGAGCGATCTCGCGCAGTGCGGCGAGCGCGGGCCTGCTCGGGATCTGGGCGACGTCGAAGTAGAAGCGGTTCAGCTCCGGCATGAAACCGCCTGGGAGCAGGGTTGCCAGGGCCGGGTTGCCGGCGGCCTCCCGGATGAACCGCCGAACGAGGAACGGGATCGTCCCGCCGCCGTGGGAGAAGATCATCTTCACGTCGGGGTACCGCTGCGAGGCACCGGCGAAGATCATGCTGGCGATCGCGCGGGTGGTGTCGGTGCCGTACTCGATCAGTGCGATGTTCACCTGGGGGATCGCGCTGCCCCAAGGGGGAGCGACGGGGTGGGTGTAGACGACCGCCTTGCGCCGGTTCAGCTCGGCGAACACGGGATCGAACGCGGCGTTGCCGAGCCATTGGTTGCCGTAGCTGGTGAAGAGACCGATCCCGTCCGCCTTCAGGGTGTCGAACGCGTACTCGATCTCCCGCAGGCTTCCCTCGACGTCGGTCAGCGGGATCGCCGCGAACAGGCCGAAGCGTCCCGGGTGGTCGGCCACGAGCTGGGCGCCGAAGTCGTTGCAGCGGCGGATCAGCTGCCGCGACATCATGTTGCCGTCCTCGGCCAGCACCTGCAGCACCGGCGTCGTGACGGACAGCACCGACGCGTCGACCTCGGCGCGGTCCATGTCCTCCAGGGATCTTTGCACCGACCAGGTTCTGAAGACCGGGAGCGGGCCGCCACGCTCCACGTAGCCCGGCGGTACGAAGTGGTGGTGCGCGTCGATTCGAAGACCCTTGGCGGGCTTCTGGTGACGCCTCGTGCTGCTGGCGTCGGCCGCCGCCGGAGTCGCGGCGGCGACACCCAGTGCGGCCGTCGCCGCCATGAACGCACGTCGGGTGGTGCCGCCGTTCTTCGAGCTGTCGTGCACGATTCCTCCTCGGTAGGCGGAGTTCCGGTCGCAACGGATCGAACCGCCACCTCCACGGCGCGCCAATCACCTCGGACCTCCGCAGGCCCGGAGACCATCGTTTAGTGCCTCTTCGTGCACGCGACGGCCCATCCGGTTGCTTCTGACGGCTCGGTGTTGCGCCATGCGTTGAGACGTCCGGGACGGTCCACTGTGGCCGCTCAGGTCCGGTTGGAGGATCGATGTGCGGCATCGCGGGATGGGTCTCGTTCGATTCCGATGTGCGCACGGCCGAGGAGACCGCCGAGGCCATGACGGCCACCATGAGTCGCCGCGGCCCCGACGACAGCGGTCTCTGGCTGCGAAAGGAGGTCGCGCTGGGGCATCACAGGCTGGCGGTCGTCGACCCCGAGGGCGGCGCGCAGCCGATGAACGTGCGGACGGCGGCGGGTGACGTCTGCCTGGTCTACAGCGGCGAGATCTACAACACCGCCGAACTCCGACGGCGGCTTTCCGGGCTCGGCCACGTCTGGCGGACTCAGTGCGACACCGAAGTGGTGCTGCACGGTTATCTGCAGTGGGGTGACGCGGTGGTGGACCACCTCAACGGCATGTTCGCCTTCGCGATCTGGGATGAGCGGACGAGGTCCCTTCTGCTGGCACGCGACCGCCTCGGGATCAAGCCGCTTTACTACTACCCGACTCGGGACGGCGTGCTGTTCGGTTCGGAACCACAGGCGATCCTCGCCAACCCGCTGGCACAACGCGTTGTCGACGCGGATGGTCTCCGGGAGTTGTTCGCCTACACCAAACAGCCGGGCTGGGCGTTGTGGAAGGGGATGCGTGAGCTTTTGCCGGGCGAGATCGCGCGGGTGTCGCCCGCCGGTCTGACGACCAGGACCTACTGGAAGCTCTCGGCCGCACCGCACACCGACGACCGGCTCACGACCGTCGATCGCGTCCGCGACCTGCTGTCCGACGTCGTGCGGCGGCAGATGGTCGCCGACGTGCCGCAGTGCATGCTGCTCTCCGGCGGCCTCGACTCCGGTGTCCTGGTCGGTCTCGCCGCCCGCGAGACCGACCGCGTGAACACGTTCTCAGTGGACTTCGTGGGCCAGGAGGAGAACTTCGAGGACGACGGGGTGCGCGGAACCCCGGACGCGCCCTACATCCGCGACATGGCCGATCTTGTGGGAGCCGACCACCGCGGCGTGCTGTTGTCCCCGGCGGACGTCAGCGATCCGGTGATCCGCCGAGCGCTGCTGACCGCGCGTGGCATCCCGCAGGGCCAGGGCGACATGGACACCTCGCTCTACCGCCTGTTCCAGGCCGTGCGGGAGGAGTTCACGGTGGCGTTGTCGGGGGAGGCGGCCGACGAGGTCTTCGGCGGCTACCGCTGGATGCACGACGAGCAGACCGTGAACTCCGGCACCTTCCCGTGGCTGGCGTTCCGCAACCCGATCATGAGCGGCGGCGACGCCCACCTGACCCGGGAGCTCAGGGCCGAGCTCGACGTCGCCACGTACGTCGCGGATCAGTACCGCACGGCGGTGGCGGCCGTGGAACACCTCGACGACGAAACCGAGGCCGAGGCGAAGATGCGCACGGTCGGGCATCTGCACCTGACCCGGTTTCTGCAGCTGCTGCTGGACCGCAAGGACCGTGCGTCGATGGCGGTGGGACTGGAGGTCCGCGTCCCGTTCTGCGACCACCGGCTCGTCGAGTACCTCTACAACACACCCTGGGCGCTGAAGACCTTCGACGGCAGGGAGAAGAGCATCCTGCGCCGAGCCGGCCGCCACGTTCTGCCGGCCTCCGTGCGCGACCGCGTCAAGAGCCCGTATCCATCCACACAGGACTCCGCTTACGTCGTCGCGGTGCACCAGCAGGCCAGGGAAGTGCTGGCGCAGCGGGACAGTCGGCTGTTCGCGGTCGTGGAGGAGGCGTGGCTGCGGGACGTGTGCGCCCGCGACCCGCTGCACCTCGACGTGCTGGGGCGCATGGCGCTGGAGCGGGTGCTCGACCTCTACCACTGGATCGACCTGTACTCGCCGACGATCGACGTCGGCTGAACATTCCGGACCTGAACGGCCGAACTGTGGCCCGGCGGGCACTTTTACGGGCACCCGCGCCCAGTCGGGGCGGATTTCCCGGCAGAGGCCGACACCACCGCCCTACGTTCTCCCTCGCCCAGCCGAACGTCCATTCGGGACGTCGTCCCTCACCGAAGCGGATGGAGCCGAATGATCACGCAGAAGCTCACCGCGACCGCCTCCGCTGACGACGCCCGCGTGCGAGAAGCGGTGGACGGCGAACTCCGGCGCTTCCTGGCGAGGAAGAAGCAGGGCTCGCGATGTTCTGAAACAGCCTTCTTCGCCGAGATGATCCAGCAGTTCCTCGAAGGCGGCAAACGCCTCAGGCCGTTGTTCTGCTCGATCGGGTGGAGCCTGGGGTCACCAGAAGCAGCGCCGCAGGCCGTCCACCGGCTGGGGGCGGCGCTGGAGTTGTTCCACGCCTTCGCCCTCATTCACGACGACATCATGGACGAGTCGCCCATGCGGCGCGGCCGGCCCACCGTGCACCGCCTGCTCACCGCCGACGCTCCGGCAGCTCTCCCGGAGGCAAGACGGCAGCGCTACGGGACCAACTCCGCCATCCTCGTCGGCGACCTCGCCCTGGTCTGGTCGGGCGAACTGCTCCTGGACTCGCTCGCCGGACACGTCCACGCCCCCGCGGTCCTGGACCTGGTCTCGACGATGCGGGAGGAGCTGGTGGCCGGTCAGTTCCGCGATCTCCGGGCCACCGGCTCGGCCGGCGAGAACGTCGAATCGGTGTTGGAGACCATTCGCTTCAAGACCGCCACGTACACGATCGACTACCCCCTGCGGCTCGGCGCGACCCTGGCGAACGCCCCCGCGTCCACCGTCGCCGCGTGCAGTGACTACGCGGTGCCCCTGGGAGAGGCGTTCCAACTGCGGGACGACCTGCTCGGTCTGTTCGGTGACCCCCGCCGCACGGGCAAATCGGCCACCGACGACCTGCGCGAGGGCAAGGCGACCGTGCTCATGTCCTGCGCCCTGAGTTCGGCGACACCACGACAGCGCCGTCAACTGTGTGCGTTGGTGGGCAACGAAACCGTTGACGACGAGGGTGTCGCCACCGTTCGTCGAATCGTCAGGGAGACCGGCGCGGTGGCCGCGGTGGAACAGATGATCCTGGACCGCCGCGACCAGGCGCTCGCCGTTCTGGAGTGCGGCGCGTTCCCGGCGCAACCGCGTGGGGCGTTGCGGGAACTGGTCTTCCAGGTGACCGACAGGTTCATGTGAACGACGCCTCGAAGCGAAAGGAAAGCAGTCTGATGGAACCCGTTGAGCGTTGCAGAGTGGCTGTCTGGGGTCCGGGACGCCTCGGTTGCGAGGTGATCCGCGCGATGGTGGGCCTGGAGTCTGTCGAGCTCGTGTCGGTGCTCGCCTACAGCGAGGACAAGGCCGGTCGCGACGCCGGCGAGCTGGCCGGCGTCGGGCCGCTGGGTGTCAGGGTCACCACGGACCGGGCGGAGATGCTCGCCGCACGCCCCGACCTGGTGATCCACACCAACATGGACATGGGTGCGGGCAAGGCGGACGACGACCTGCTGCAGCTGCTGGACGTGGGGTGCAACGTGATCACCGCGCACGCCTACGGCGGCCTCCACCTGCGTGAGGACGGTGCGATCGAACGCTTCCAGAGCCACGCGGTGGCCGGGGACGCCACGCTCTACTGCACCGGCGTGAACCCCTCGTTCAACGTCGAGCAGCTCGTGCAGACGCTCAGCGGTGCCTGCTCGCACATCGAGAACATCCTGGTGCGCGACGTCATGGCGATCGACGAAGCGGGCGAGATGGCGCTCGAGCTGATGGGGTACGGGAAGCCGCTCGACACGAAGCTGAGCGATCACCTGCGGTCGTGGGTGGGGCAGTACCTCGAACCGTCCATGCGGGTCACCGCGGACCTGCTCGGAAAGCCGCTCGACCGGATCGAGTTCAGCAGCCACCTCGGCCCGGCCGTGCGCCCGGTGAAGCTGGCGTCGATGACGGTCGAGGAGGGCACCTGCGCCAGCGTCGCGTTGCGCTACGACGGTTACAGCGGCGACGAGGTGTTCATCTCCGTGGAGGGGCTCTACTACGTCGGGGCCGAGCAGCGGCCCGCCGACGCGGTCGCCGCCGAGTACATCGAGGTGAAGATCGAAGGCCGGCCGTCTCTGCACGTGACGGTGGACCTGAAGGCGTCGGTGCACGACGGGCTGGACCGGTACCCGGACAGCCCGGACACCCCGATCGTCTACGCCGCGGCGGCGGGGCCGATCGTCCAGGCCATCCCCCTGGTGATGGCGGCTCCTCCCGGCGTGATGCGGACTCCACCGCCCACCGCCCACTACGACGCCCGTTTCCTCCGGCGCGGATAGCCGCGTCGCCGTGCACGTGAGAACGGTGAGACAACGATGAGCAGGACAGCCGAATCACACATCGCCGCGCCGGCCACCGCCGACGGGGACTTGCCGGCGGCGCTGGCTTCGTCGGACGTGTTCGCCATGTTGGCCGACCCGGTGGTGCTGGCGAATCCGTTGCCCCTGGCCACCTGGCTGCGGGAGAACGCCCCGGTGTACCGGACGGCGGACGGCAGATGCCTGGTCAGCCGTTACGAGGACGTCTCCCGGCTCCTCCGGGCGTCCACCGAGGACATCCAGGTGCTGGCGGCAGGCATCCAGCCCGGGGCTCTCGAACTGCACGCGAGCGTGCGCCGGCTCGCGGACACCATCGGCCTGCGGAACCCGCCCGAGCACACCCGGCTCAACCAGATCTACCTGCGCTACTTCACGCCCGCGCGAGTGGACGCCCTGCGGGAGCGGACGCGGGCGATCGTGACGGGCATCGTCGGGGAACTCGCAGAAGAGCTCTCCACCGGGCAGGTGGTCGACCTGCACCGCCGACTGGCGAACGCCCTGCCGACGCACATGATGAGCCTGCTGCTGGACCTCTCCCAGGAAGACGTCTCCTGGCTGAACTCGTGCGTGTGGAACATCGAGCAGGCGTTCGATCCGACGATCACCGCGGAACGACTGTCCCAAGCGGACCAGAGCAGCGCGGAGCTCGACGCCTTCGTGATCGACCTGGTGGCCCGCCGGCGCGGCGGCGGTGGCACCGACCTGATCACGGCGCTGGCCGACGTGGAGGACGACGAGGGCGGCCTCTCGCAGAACGACGTCATCGCCATGGTGTTCACCCTGCTGGCCGGTGGCGTGACCACCATGGCCTCCGTCATCGCGCTGGCGTTGTGGCGCACGCTGGTTCACCGCGACGACGCGGAACGCCTCGCCGGATCTCCCGCCGCGGTGGCGGCGTACGTAGAGGAGCTGCTGCGGTTCGAGTCGCCGGCGATGTACAGCCCGATCCCGCGGGTGGCCGTGCGCGACGTCGAGTTCGGGGGAGAGGTCCTGCCCGCGGGAACCCGCGTCTACGGGCTGATCATCGGTGCCAACCACGATCCACGGGCGTTCCGGGATCCGGGGACGTTCGACCCGTCGCGTTTCGACCCGTCGTCCGGCCGGCGTGACTCCGCCGCTCTCGCCTACGGCACGGGAATCCACCGTTGCGTCGGCGCCCATCTGGCCTCGATGGAGATCGAGGTGGTGCTCGGCCTGCTCCGTGAGCGCCTGCCCGGGCTCCAGGTGGACGGTCCGGTGACGTGGGGACGCACGTCGTTCATCCGCAGTGTCACCGGGCTCCCCGTCCGGCTGGAGAAGGGGAGCTCGTCGCGATGACAGCACCGCACCGCGTGCCGCGGGCCATGCGCTCGCGTGTTCCCCTGATCGGCAGCGCGATTCACCTCCGCCGCGATCCGCTGGGGTTCGTCCAGGAGATCCGCCGCAGTGGTGACGTGGCCACGTTCAAGCTCGGCCCGCGCACGGTGTACGTCGTGAACCACCCGGAGCTGATCCGGCAGATGCTGGTGACGGAGGCCGACAAGTTCCACAAAGGAGTGATGTTCGAGAAGGCGCGGATCCTGGCGCGCAACGGCCTCTTCACGTCGGAGGGCGACTTCCACACCCGGCAGCGCCGGCTCATCCAGCCGGCCGTGCGGGCCTCCGAGATCGCCGGCTACACGCGGACGATGAGGGAGCAGGTCGACGAACTGGTGACCGCGTGGGCGGACGGGGACGTGGTCCGGATGGACCAGGCCACCTTCCCGCTTGCCCTCGGCATCGTCACGCGAGTCCTGTTCTCCACGGACCTCGACCCGGCCACCGCGGCCGAGGTCCACG
Organism: Lentzea sokolovensis; assembly: GCF_033949975.1. Lineage (NCBI taxonomy): Bacteria > Bacillati > Actinomycetota > Actinomycetes > Pseudonocardiales > Pseudonocardiaceae > Lentzea > Lentzea sokolovensis. The sequence continues at coordinate 1,173,948 of NZ_JAXAVU010000001.1, read as the reverse complement.
AGACGCTGCCCGTGCTGCTGCGGGGTCTCGGTCAGCGCGCCCTCGCGCCGTTCGACTTCCTGGACCGGTTGCCGACCCCGACCAACCGGGCGTTCGACCGCGCGCTGCCGCGGTTCCGGTCCGTGATCCACCGGTTGATCCGCGAACACCGCCTCGACCTCGGGCAGCACCCGGACCTGCTGACGTCCTTGCTGCAGGCCGCAGACCCGGACACCGGCGAGACCATGTCGGACGAGCAGGTCTACGACGAGGTCACCAGCATGATCATCGCCGGTAGCGAGACCACGTCGGCCGCGATGGCCTGGGCCGCCTATCTCCTCGCCACGCACCCGGACGTGCAGCGCGCGGTGCAGGCCGAGGTCGACGAGGTGCTGCAGGGGCGTCCGGTGCGGTACGAAGACCTGGGGCGGCTGCAGTTCACCCACCGCGTCGTCAAGGAGACCCTGCGCCTCTACCCGACGACGTGGATGCTGATGCGCCGCCCGCTCGAGGACGTCGACCTCGGCGGGTACCGGATTCCGGCCGATGCGATGGTGCTGTTCTCGATCTTCGCGCTGCACCGCGACCCCGCGCTGTTCCCCGATCCGGAGCGCTTCGACCCCGACCGCTGGCTGCCGGACCGCGCGAGGACGATGCCACCACACGCCTACTTGCCTTTCGGCGCCGGTCCGCGCGGGTGCATCGGCGGAGCGTTCTCGCACACCGAGGCGGCCGTCTTCCTCGCCACCCTGGCCCAGCGGCACACCCTGGTCTCCGTGTCGGACGAGCCGGTCCGGATCGTCACGACGCTCATCCCGATGCCGGGGCCCATCTCGCTGGGCGTGCGTTCCCGCGCGGGGTCGCGTTCGCCGGAAGCCGTGATCCGATGAGCTCCTCCGCTGTGGACGTGACCGTCAAGCGGGCGCTGGAGTACCTGGCCGGACAGCACGAGCTGTCCTATCCGGACGCCGCGCACGTCATGGGTTCCTACTCCACCAAGAAGTTCACCGAGCTCTACGGGCGATCCAGGTCCGACGACAACGCCGGGACGTTCGCCGAGTTCCGTTGTGTGGGCGCGGTGTACCACGTCGCCACCATCACCGAGGCGCTACTCGACGCCGCGGACGCCGGCCATCACGAGTGCGGGCGGCTCGCCGACGACAACGCCGCCTGGCTGCTCTCCCAGCGCGACGGCGTGTCCTGGCGGTACTTCCCCGGCTTCGAACCACTGCCGCACGACGCCGACACCCTGGCCCAGGTGCTGCGCGTCCTCCTCCGAACGGGTCGCGCTGACAACGCCGACGTGCGGACCGCCACCGCCTTCGCGGCGCGCAACGCTTGGGACGACGGCGTGGTCAACACCTGGTTGCTCGACGTCCCGGACGACCGCGCGGCGGCCAACCGCGTCTGGGGCCGGGGCAGGGACGACACCGGCCGCGATCCCGACGTGGTCGCGAACCTCGCTCACGCCACCCTCCTGCACGAGCGGAAGCTGGGAGTCTCGGCACTGAGCCCACTCGTCGGCCCGGCCACCCGCTGGTTGCTCGAGCAGCAGCAGCCCATGGGTTTCTGGCGAGCGTCGTGGTACGTCGGAACCTGCTACAGCACCTACGCCGCCGTACGTCACCTCGTCGCCGTGGGCGGGCACGAGGACGAGATCGCGCGGGCCACCCGGTTCCTCGCACAGGCACCCGCGCCGGATCCCCTGAACCGGGCCCTGGCGATGCTGGCGCTGACGACCGCCGGCCGTGCGGTGTCCACTGAGGACTGCGACCTGCTGGCCGGCAGCCAGTTCCCCGACGGGTCGTGGGAAGCCGTGCCCTGGCTGGACAACCACGCCAGGGTGTGGGGAAGCCGCGCGGTCACCACCGCGCTCTGCCTCAAGGCCCTGCTCGCGGTGCAGAGTGGTGGGATGCCGTGAACGACACCCGGTTGCCCTTGGGGGCCTACGTCCTGTCGGGCCGTGTGCCTGATGCGCGCGCGGGAATCGCACAGGCACAGGCCGCCGAAGCGCTCGGGCTCAGCACGCTGTGGATCTCCGAGAAGTTCGGCACGAAGGATCTCGGCGCGCTCGGGGGCGCACTGGCCGCCAGCACCACGACTCCCGGTGTCGCCGCGGGCGTCGTCCCGTTCCAGACCCGGCACCCCCTGCAACTGGCGTCCCTCGCGGCCACGCTGCAGTCGTTGACCGCGGGCCGGTTCGTGCTCGGGCTCGGCCGCGGCGGCAGCTGGCTGTCCGGGCTCGGTGTGCCGCCCACCGCCACGGCGCGGATGGTCGTCGACACCGTGACCATGTTGCGCCGCCTGTGGAACGGCGAAGAGGTGTCCTACCGCGGCCCGGCGGGCGACTTCCCGAGCCTGCGGTTGCGGGAACTCCCCGCCACGCCGCCACCTCCCGTCGTCCTGGGCGGAATCGGAGAGCAGTCCCTGCGGCTGGCCGGAGAGCACTTCGACGGCGTGCTGCTGCCCGCGTTCACGACCCCGCAAGCGATTGCCCGGATCTCGGACCAGGTCCGCCGGACCGCGAGGGCGTGCGGTCGCAACCCTGACGCCGTGCGCGTCTACGCCACCGTCCTCACCGCGGCCGACCCCACACCCGAGGCCAGAGCCGTCCTCGCGGGCAGGGCGGCCACGTACCTCCAGGCCCCGGTCGGGGGAGAGCGGCTGGTCCGCATCAACGGCTGGGACCTGGAGGCGTTGTGGCGGTTGCGCGAACACCCGAACATCAGCCGGCTCGGCGACACCTACGCCGACGCCGTTCTCGATCCCGCCGACCTCGCCGAGGCCGCCGGACTGATCCCGGAGACCTGGCTCGCCGACTCCACAGCGATCGGCAGCCCGCAGGCCTGCGCCGCCCGGCTGCGGGACTACCTCGACGCCGGCGCGGACGAACTGGTCCTGCACGGCACCACACCCGACCGGCTCGCCCCGGTCGTCCACGCCTTCACGGCACTCCACCCACGATCGCGGCCACGACCCGCCGCGACAGACACCCAGGACCGTCCGCGATGAGAAACACGACACTCGACCAGTTGCCCAGCCCGGCGGCACTGCCGCTGCTCGGCCACGCCCTCTCGCTGTTGCGCGATCCGTTCGGCTTCCTCACCACCCTGCCGCCGCACGGAGACCTGGTGCGCATCCGCCTCGGCCCCTTCTCCGCCGTGGTGGTCTGCGATCCGGACCTGACCCGGCAGGTCACCCTCGACGACCGCACCTACGACAAAGGCGGTGCCCTGGTCGACCGGGCGAGGGAGATGGTCGGTGACGGCCTGATCGTGTGCCCGCGCAGTCAGCACCGCAGGCTCCGGCGCCTGACCCAGCCCGCGTTCCACCACAGCAAGGTTCCCGGCTACGCCAACACCACCGCCGCCCACGTCGCCGCGGCCAGTGGTCGCTGGAAGGACGGCGAGGTCCTCGACGTCACGGCGCAGATGCTCGCGGCCCTGCTGGACTCCGTCGTGGAGATGCTGTTCTCCGACACGCTGCCGCGCGAAACCGTGCAGGAGCTGATCGAGGACTTCACGGTCATGGTGCGCGGCATGTTCCGGCGCACTGTCCTGCCTCCCGCGCTCACCCGCCTGCGCACCTCGGGAAACCGGCGCTACGAAAGGCACATCGCCAGGCTGCACCGGACGGTCGACACCATCATCGCCCAGCGCAGAACCGGTCCCGACCACGACGACCTGCTGTCCGTCATCCTCAGCACCCTCGACACCGAGCAACCGGGCGAGGCGCCTACCGCCGGGCTGTCCGACGGCGAGGTCCGCGACCAGATCCTGTCCTTCCTCTTCGCGGGCTCGGAGACGACCGCGGCCACAGTGGCCTGGGCGCTGCACCTCCTGGCCGAGCACCCCGAGATCGAGCGGCAGGTCCAGGCCGAGGTCGACGCCGTCCTCGCCGGCGGCCCCGCGGACTTCTCCCACCTGCCGGACCTGGACCTCACCGGCCGGGTCGTCAGCGAAACCGTGCGGCTCTACCCGTCCGCCTGGTTCATGACGCGTCACGCCACCACCGACACCACGCTTGGCGGACACGCGATCCCCGCCGGGACGACCGTCGCGATCAGCCCGTACCTCATCCACCACCGCGCCGACCTCTACCCGGCCCCGGACGCCTTCGACCCCGGCCGGTGGAAGACCACCGATCCGACGGACCGCAAGAACACGGCCTACATCCCCTTCTCCGCCGGGCCGCGCATGTGCATCGGTGACGGACTGGGTCCCGCTCAAGTCACCCTCGCCGTCGCCACCGTCGTCGCTCGGTGGCGCCTGAGCTCCGTCCCCGGCGGGACCGTGCGGCCGGACACGGCCGCCACGCTGCGTCCCCGCAAGCTCCTGATGACCGCCACCCGCCGCTGACCGACCGCGCGGCTTCCGAGGAGAGCTCCATGCACATCGAGATCGACCAGGACCGGTGCTGTGCCTCAGGCCAGTGCGTCCTCACCGCCGAGGACGTGTTCACCCAGCGGGACGAGGACGGCGTGGTCGCTCTCGTCGACCCGGTGCCCTCGTCCGCCGCCGCACAGGAGCGGGCCGTCGAGGCGGCCGTTCTGTGCCCGGCGGGCGCGATCAGCGTCCACCTCCGGGAGTGACCCTGGCATCGTCCACATCGGACGGCCTCGGCCAGGACCTGGCGCGGCCGGAACGCCGGCTCACCTTCCCGGCGGGCACGAGTTCACTGTCACCTGGTAGCGGTTCGGGGATTCATCGCACGGATTCGTGGCGACGGTGCACATCGGCCTGCCCTATCGCACCTTGACACAGCGGATCGCCTTGATCGGCTCACGAGCCTGGATAACATGCGATCAAGACGAAATCCTGGGGGAGGTGAACTGTGCGCAACTACCCGCCGTCCTGGTGAATCACTCTCACCGGAATTGAATCCTGATCTGCCGAACGGGATCTCCCAGCGCTCACAGCGACGCATCCCGATTCGGACAATCATCAGGCAGATCGAGTGAATTCACGACCCGTGCGTTGGGACGCGGTTTCGCCGGATGACGGCGACCGCGTCCCAACCCACGTCGAACCGCCGATTCGGAGTCAGCGCGCCCGTGATGCCAGCCCTGCTCAAGGTCATCGATTTCCGGCGCTTCTGGGTCGCGACCGGTGTGTCCACCGCCGGCAACGGTGTCTCCTTCGTCGCCATCCCCCTGGCGGCCACGCTCACGTTGAACGCGAGCGCGCTGGAGATGGGTCTCCTGTCCGCCGCGATGTGGCTGCCGAGCCTGCTCCTCTCCGCGCACATGGGCGCGCTGGCCGACCGCACCGGGCGCGGGAAGGCTGCGATGATCACGGCCGACGTCGTGCGCGCCGCGTTGCTCGTGGGAGTCTGGGCTGCCTGGTACTTCGACGCCCTCACCCTGGTCCAGCTGCTCGCCACGGTGTTCCTCCTCGGCGTCTTCTCGACCCTGTACGCGGTGCACGAGAACACCCTCTTCGCGGACCTGGTCAGCCCGGACCAGTACGTCGCCGGGCAGTCGCTGATCCACGGCGCCGGTTCGACAGCCTCCGTCGCGGGGTCCACCGCCGGCGGACTTCTCGTCTCGCTCGTGTCCGCGCCCGTGACCCTGCTCCTCGACGCCATCTCGTTCATCACGTCGGCCGGGCTCCTGAGCCGGACACGGGTGCGGCGGCGGCCCGTCCGCGAGGATCGGCGCGGTGACGGCGGTGTCGCCGAAGGCCTGCGGTTCATCGCCCACCACTCGCAGATCCGCACACTGGTGGCGGTCACCGCGACGACCAACACCTTCGAGATGATGTTCAGCGCCCTGGTCGTGCTGTTCCTGACCGAGCAGTTGCACCTGAGCCCGGCGATGATCGGCCTCGCCAGCGGCCTGGCCGCGGTCGGAGGCGTGCTCGGCTCGGTGGCCACCTCTCCCGTCGCGGCCAGGATCGGGCTGGGCGGCGCGCTGTGCGCCGGCGTCCTGCTGTCCACGGTGCCGCTCGCCGCGACACCGTTGATCGGCACCCTGACGGCGGTGCTCGTTGCGTCGCTGGTCGCGGGCTTCGGCGGCGTCGTCCAGGACATCAGCGTCGGCACGATGTTCACCGCGATGGTGCCGGACGACGTGCGGGCCAGGGTGCGCGGAGCGTTCATGACGGTCAGCTTCGGAGCCCGCCCGGCCGGTGCCCTGCTGGGCGGCGTGGTGGCGACCCTGACCAGTCTGACCACCGCTCTCACCATTGCCGCGGTGGGCGGAGCCTGTGCGGTGGTGTGGCTCGTGAGGTCGCCGGTGCGGGCCTTCCGCGTGCCTCGCTGAAATCCCTCACCACAGTGAAGAAATACCCTGCAGAGCAGAGTTGGCTGCCCTCGTTGTCATTCTTCCGTCCTGCGATCCCAGGTCTCGGATAACGTCCTCGGTCATGAGTGTTCGAGGGATGGAATCCTTTTCCGGGTCAGCGCGGGAGCGCGACGAGTTCGACAAGCTCCTCGTCCGCACGCACTTCGGCGACGACACCGCGTGGCAGGCCGTTCTCGCGGAGTCGCTGAAGCCGTGGGGTGACGAAGAGGACGACGAGGACTTCCAGTCGACCACGTTCGCCGTGGACGACCCGCGACTGCGGGGAATGTCGGCCGACGACGTGCGAGAAGCGCTGTCTGCGAGCGATGAACACGCGCCGGTCGTGTTCATCGCGGACGAGGAGACCATGCGATCGCCGCATCTCCCTCTGCTCGCACTGAATCTGGTAGCTGATGATCAAGACGACGAACCCTCTCACCACTCCGACGCGATCAGGCGGCAGTGCAGAATCGTGCCGCGCGAGGCATCCGGCCTGCACTGCAACGTGGTGCTGGGGAACATGGACTTCGAGGACTGGTCGGCGACCGCCCACTCCAGCCCGGACGGGATCTTCCACAGCTTCCCGTGAGCTGTCGAACGGCCTCGGCTGACCTGACGGGCACAAGAACAACGCATGTTCGTGCACGATGCTCCGTGAGGCCTTCTGCGGCCCGCCTTCTTCGCAGTGCGATGTACCTCGCGAACTTCCCTGCCTCCCAGGAAGTTCGGCGAGTCCCGTGTCACCGCGATCACCCGTCGCGGTGACCGATCACCGTTCGAGCGGAGAACGCCATGTCCATCACCACCGCACCACTTTCACCGCACATCGGTCTGGAAGTCGGCAACCTCGACCACGAGCGAGATTTCGACGAGTCGACGCGCCAGGCGCTGCTGGAGGCCTGGATCCGAGGCGGCATCCTGCTGTTCCGCGGCTGCCGGTCGGCGGAGGCGCACCTGCGACTCAGCCGCTGCTTCGGCCAGCTCGAGTCCTCGGCGACGCCCGATCTCAACGTCGACGGCAATCCCTACCTGATGGAGCTGAAGTACGACCCCGAGAACGGCAAAGGGCCCGGCGGAATGGTGCGCGTCAACGGCGTCGACCGCGCCGGCTGGCTGGGCTGGCACTGGGACCAGTCCTTCATGCCGGTCATCGCGCGCGGCGCCGCACTGCGCATGATCGAGCCGGCGGCGACGGCCGGCGAAACGGGCTTCATCGACGGCATCGCTGCGTGGGAACGGCTGCCGGTGCAGCTGCAGGAGCGCATCGAGCACCTCGAGGTGGTCTACGACTTCTCGCCGGAGATGGACAAGAACCCCTACGGCTTCCCGACCGACCTGGTGAACCTCAAGAACGATCCGGAGAGCATCGCGGAACTCCACAAGTACAACTTCCCACCGGTGGTGCACCCGCTGGTCATCACCCACCCGGAGACGGGACGCAAGGTGCTCAAGCTGTCACCCCTGCACGCCAACCGCGTGCTCGGCCTCGGCGCGGCGCAAAGCGACGCCCTGCTTCACCAGCTGGCAGACCATCTGGTGGACGAGCGCTACGCCTACTTCCACAAGTGGAGCGAGGACGACGTCCTCGTGTGGGACAACTGGCGCGTGATCCACTGTGCGGCTGGTGTGCCGCTGGACGTGCGCCGCCGTGCGCAACGCACCACCCTGCTCGGCGACTACGGGCACGGCCGCTACCTCGACCCCGCACTGGGCCGGAAATTGCGAACGGCGACCATCGCAGACTGAGGGGCGAGCGTCTGTCGTCCTGGGGTTCGCGGGTGCCGGTCGGGCTGGTGAGCGGAGGTACCCGGCGAGATCGAGGTTCGCGGGTCACCTCCGCTCAACGTTGTGACCAGACCTGGTTCGGCTGTGCCTTGACGACCTCGGCCGGGGTACCCATGCGCTGCATGGGAGTGGCGGCGATGAACTGCGCCCTTCGTCCACGAGCGACTGCGCGGCGGCCAACCCGATCCCGCTGCTGCAGCCAGTGATCACGACCTCTTGTTTTCGTACCTGCCCATGCCGGACATCTCCTGCTTCTGGAGGCGAAGTACTGGGTTCTCGTTGCAGAGCCGAACGTTCACAGTTCCGGCGGTTCCACCGACAGGGCGTGCCGGAAGACGCCACGCGGGTCCCAGCGGGCCTTGACCCGCTGGAGCCGGGGGTAGTTGCCCTTGTAGTAGAGCGTGCGCGCCGGCACGCCGGAGGTGTTCCACGCCGGGTCGGCCAGGTCCGTGTCGGGGTAGTTGATGTAGGAGCCGTCGTTGACGTCGTCGGGCACCGGAACGCCGCCGGTATCGGCGTACACGTCGCGGTAGAAGGTGCGGATCCAGGAGAGGTTGGCCGCGTCGTCGGCCTCGTCGGCCCACACCGTCTGGTAGACCACCTTCATCACCGAGTCGCGTTGGGGTACTGCGGTGGCGTCCGGCGACACCGTGTTCACCCGGCCGCCGTAGCCGAGGAGCATCATGCCGGACCCCTCACCACCGGTGGAGTTCGTCAGGTTGCGGTAGACCGCGGCGATCTGCTTGTCGGTCATCGACCGGCGCAGGTACCCGGCCTTGTTCTTGTACCGGCGGGTGTCCCCGTTGCCCGACTCACCCGAGCCCGGCCAGGACGCCTTGTGCACCCACGGAGCCGTCCGCCGCGAGTTGACGATCGGCTGGACGCTGGTGCCGGCGGTCACCGCGGCCACGAAATCGGTCACGACGGCGTCCACGCCGGGCGTGTCCGCGTCGATCTGCGCGACCACCATGAAGGACCCGGCGTTGCGGTGCTGCGCCAGGAAAAGTCCGAACAGATCGGCGGACCGCGAGCCCGGCGCGCTGTTGCGCTCGTGCCAGACGCCGAAGTTGCGCAGGAGCGTGGTGAACACCTGCTCGGTCATACCCGCCCACGGCCAGACGAGCACGCACTCCAGCATCCGCTGCGGCGAGGCCGGCAACAGCCGGGACGGATCGCCGGTGGCACCGGGCGAGCGCAGCCAGTACCGGGTGACCACCCCGAAGTTGCCACCACCCCCACCTGTGTGCGCCCACCACAGGTCGCGGTGCGGGTCGTTCGGCTCACGAGTGGCGATCACCGCGCGGGCGGTGCCGTCCCGGTCGACCACCACGACCTCCACGCCGTACAGGTGGTCCACCACCGAGCCGTACCGGCGCGACAGGGCCCCGTACCCGCCGCCCACGATGTGCCCGCCGGCGCCCACCGCCGGGCAGGTACCGGCGGGGATCGTCACACCCCAGCCCTTGTGCAGCGTTCGGTACACCTGCCCGAGCGTGGCTCCCGGTTGCACCGCGAACGCGCGCTTGTCGGCGTCGTAGCCGATCTCGTCCATGGACGAGAGGTCGAGCAGCACCCGCACCGCCGGGTCGGTCGTGAAGTTCTCGAAGCAGTGGCCGCCACTGCGCACCGCGACCCGTCGCCCGGCCCGCACCGCTTCGGTCACCGCACGCACCACCTGGTCGGTCGAGCCGACCACGCGGATCTCGTCCGGCCTCCCCACGTGCCGGAAGTTGTTGCCACGCAACAGGCCTTCGTAGCGCGGATCGCCCTGCCGGATCTTCACCGGCCCGAACGCCGACGGTTCGGTGGCCGCCCGCACGGGCGCTCCGGCTGTGAACGTGGCGCCTGCCGCGGCACCCGCACTGGCAAGCAACACACGACGACTGATCTGGTTGCGTTCCGATCGACTCATCCGCGATCCCTTCCGGCTCCGGTTCACTGGGCACGCACACCGTCTCAGCGCCGGCACCGGGCACACATCGACCGAATCGAAGGTCAGCGGCTGAAACCCGGTCCACCGGACAGCCAGGCCGCATCCTCCGATCGGATGATCACCGAGGGTGTTGAGCCGGTCATGACGGCCGCCCGCCGAACTGCCAGTCGTGGACCTCGGTGTCGGCGTACCGGCCGGCAGCAGAATCGCGCGGGTCATTCCGGATCCGCGCGGCCAGGCCGACGCCGCCGTACCCAGCCGGCTGGCTCCGTCGGACAGGCCTCTGGTTCAGGCCTCTGGTTCGGACCGGCTCAGCCGCGTGCCGGGACCGGACGCCGTCCAACTGGCGAGGATGTCCATGGCCTGCCTCGACGGCGTGCCGGGCGCGGTGGTGTAGACGTACAGCATCGTGTCCGGATCGCCTGGCAGCACCAAGGACTCGTACTCGACGGTGAGGTCGCCGACCAGCGGGTGGCGCAGCCGCTTGGAGCCGTAGGTGCGCTGGTGCACGCGGTGCTGCTCCCACCACTGGTCGAAGTCGGGGCTGCGTTCGCGGAGCTCGGCGACGAGGGCGGTCGTGGCGGCGTCGGCGGGGTCCCTGCCGATCTCGAACCGCAGGCTCTCCACGGCGGCGCGGGCCTGGTCGTGCCAGTCGACGAACAACGAACGCGCGTCCTCGTCGAGGAAGATCCAGCGTGCGTAGTTGCGCTCCTTCGGCGGGATCTTGTCGAAGTCCGCGAACAGCACCTTCGCCATCCGGTTCGCCGCGAGCACGTCGGTGCGGCGGCCGAGCACCAGCGCCGGTTCTCCGTCGAGCGTGTCGATGAGCTGGTGGAGACCGGGACGTACGCGCTGCACGCTGCGCGACCGGCGGGGTGCCGAGCCGGAGGGCAGCCCGATCAGGTCCCGCAGGTGGGTGCGCCCCGCCTCGTCGAGTTCGAGGGCGCGGCCGATGGCGTCGACGACGGCCGCGGAGGGGTTGATGCGCCTGCCTTGCTCGAGCCGGGCGTAGTAGTCCGTGGACACGCCGGCGAGCAGGGCGACCTCTTCGCGGCGCAGACCCTTCACCCGGCGGACCCTGCCGTCCGAGGGCAGGCCCGCCCGGGACGGGTCGACCTGGCCGCGTGCGCGGCGCAGGAAGTCGGCGAGTTCACGGTTGAGACCGGTCATGACATCCCATTGTCGTCGAGGATCCGGATTTGCGAGTGGATCTCTCAGTCCTAGGTTCGCGAGTCCGAGGTCGCACAGGGCCCGAGATGCGTCCCAAAAGGACCTTTCGCTGCCCCAGTCTTGAGCCATGACATTCCCCGCTGATCGTCCCGCCACCTGGTTCGTCACCGGCACTTCCCGCGGCCTCGGCCTTGAGCTCGTCGAGCAGCTCCTCGAGCGAGGAGACAACGTCGCCGCGACGACCCGCTCGACAGAGCGCCTCCTCCAGGCGTTGAAAGCCGACACCACCCGGCTGCTCGCACTCGCCGTCGATCTCCGCGACGAAGAGGCCGTCGCCCAGGCCGTCCGGAAGACGACCGAGCGCTTCGGCGGCATCGACGTCGTCGTCAACAACGCCGGCTACGGCTACCTCGCCGCCGTGGAGGAGACCACTGACCGCGACGTGCGCGACATGCTCGACGTGCAGGTCGTCGGCGTGTGGAACGTGCTGCGCGCAGCCCTGCCGATCCTGCGCGAGCAGCGCGGCGGCCACGTCGTCAACGTGTCCTCGGTGCTCGGCCTCACCTCGGTTCCGGGCTGGGGGCTCTACTGCGCCGGCAAGTACGCGCTGGAGGGCCTGACCGAGGCGCTCGCGGGTGAGGTCGCCGAGTTCGGCGTGAAGGTCACCATCGTCGAGCCCGGTTACTTCCGCACCGACTTCCTCACCACGGACTCGCTCGCGTTGCCCGACGACACCACCGCCGCCTACCCGGCGATCCGCGAGATGGTCGAGAACCACCTGGCGCTGCAGGGCAACCAGCTCGGCGACCCGGTCAGGGGCGCCCGGCTGATGATCGAGCGCGTCGTGTCCGGCGAGGGCCCGTTGCGCCAGATCCTCGGCTCGGACTCCCACGCCTACGCCACGGCCAAGGTCCAGGCGCTGCAGGCGAACCTCGACGCTGCCGCCGCGACCGCGTCCGCGAGCGACTTCCCCGCCTGACCCGTCTCCGAGGAGGAACCAGCAGATGAGCAAGATCCTGATCGTCATGTCCGCCGCCGACGTCTGGGAGCGCACCGACGGCTCCGCCTACCCGACGGGGTACTGGGCGGAGGAGCTGGCCGCGCCGCACGAGAAGTTCACCGAGGCGGGCTTCACCGTCGACTTCGCCTCTCCCGGCGGCGTGCTCCAGCCGCTCGACGCGCACAGCGCCGACCCCGAGGTCGCAGGTCCGGACTGCGCGCACCACGTCCAGCACGCCGAGCGCGCGCTGCGCGAGTTCGGCCCGCTGCTCAAGCTCGACGAGGTCGACGTCGCCGACTACGTCGCCGTCGTACTCCCCGGCGGCCACGGCCCCGTGGTGGATCTGTACCAGGACGCCGACCTGGGCAGGCTGCTCGTGGAGGCGGACGCGGCCGGGAAGATCATCGGGGCGGTCTGCCACGGACCCGCCGGGCTGCTCTCCGCGGTCGGCGAGGACGGCTCCTGGGTGTTCGCCGGTCGGAGGATGGCGGCCTTCACCGACGAGGAGGAACAGCTGTTCGGCACCGCCGAGAACGCTCCGTGGCTGCTGGCCGGCGCGTTGAGGAACAAGGGCGCGCTGCACTCCGGCGGACCGGCCTACCAGGCCCACACCGTCCGGGACCGCAATCTCTTCACCGGCCAGAACCCCGCGTCGAGCGCCCCGATGGCCGAGGAGATCGTCGCGGCCCTGACCGGGGAGAAGTGACGTGATCGACCGAGTCGAGAGGGAACTGCTCATCGCCGGGCGGTGGCGCCCGGCCGCGGGTGGCGGGACCTTCGTGGTCGAGAACCCCGCCACCGGCCAGGCGCTGTGCGAGGTGGCCGACGCGACGCCGGCTGACGCCCTGGCCGCACTCGACGCCGCCGACGCCGCACAGCGTCGTTGGGCCGCAGTGCCCCCGCGCGGCCGTGGCGAGATCCTCCGCAGGGCCCACGACCTGTTGATCGAGCGCATCGACGAGTTCGCGCGGCTCATCACCCTGGAGATGGGCAAGTCGCTGGCCGAGTCCAGGGCCGAGGTCACCTACGGAGCCCACTACCTGCGTTGGTTCGGCGAGGAAGCCGTCCGGATCGACGGCACCTGGAAGGTCAGCGAGGACGGGACCGCCCGTGTGCTGGTCACCCGTCAACCGGTCGGGCCCTGCCTGCTGATCACGCCTTGGAACGCCCCGCTGGCGATGCCCGCGCGCAAGATCGGCCCGGCCGTCGCGGCGGGCTGCACGATGGTCGTGAAGCCCGCCGCGCAGACACCGCTGACGACAGCGGCGCTCGCGGAGGTGCTGAGGGAGGCCGGGCTTCCCGACGGCGTCCTCAACATCATCCCCACCACGCAGGCGGCCGCGGTCACCGAACCGCTGTTGCGCGACGGACGCCTGCGCAAACTGTCGTTCACCGGATCCACGCCGGTGGGGCGGCTGCTGATGGCCCAGGCGGCCGGCACCGTCCTGCGCACCTCGATGGAGCTGGGCGGCAACGCGCCGTTCATCGTCTGCCAGGACGCCGGCGTCGACGCCGCCGTGGACGGCGCGATGACCGCCAAGCTCCGCAACGTGGGCGAGGCGTGCATCGCGGCCAACCGCTTCCACGTCCACGCCGACGTCGCTGAGGAGTTCACCGAGAAGCTCGTGGCACGGATGGGGTCGATCGTGGTGGGAGCGGGCACGGACCCCGGAACCCACATGGGCCCGATGATCGACGACCGCCAGCGGTCCCGCGTCGCCGATCTGGTCAGCGAGACCGTCGGCGCCGGCGCACGACTGCGGGCAGGGGGAGAGGTGCCGGACGGTCCGGGCTACTTCTACCCGCCGACGGTGCTCACCGATGTTCCCGAGGGTGCGCGGATCAGCCGTGAGGAGATCTTCGGCCCGGTCGCGGCGATCCAGACCTTCACCTCCGAGGCCGAGGTGTTGCGGGCGGCCAACGACACCGAGTTCGGCCTCGTCAGCTACCTCTACACGCGGGACCTGGGCCGTGCGCTGCGCATGGTCGAGCAGCTCGAGACCGGCATGATCGGCCTCAACCGCGGCTACGTGTCCGATCCCAGCGCTCCGTTCGGCGGGATGAAGCAGTCCGGTGTCGGCCGCGAAGGCGGCGCCACGGGCATCGACGAGTACCTGGAACAGAAGTACGTCGCCGTCGACGCGGGGGAGCGGGTGTGATGGCGAGCAGCACGGTGTTCGACTCGTTCCTGTTCCGCGACATGTTCGGCACACCGGCGATGCGCGAGGTGTTCAACGACGAGTCCTTTGTGGATGCGGTCGTGCGCACCGAGGTAGCGCTGGCGGCGGCACAGGCACGGGTCGGGGTCATCCCGCGAGAGGCCACCGAGAAGATCGCGGCATCGTGCGATTCCGCGCTGCTGGACCACGAACGGCTCCGCGTGGACACCGAGAACGTCGGCTATCCCGTGCTACCGATCGTCACCCAGCTCGCCGGCCAGTGCGGTGACGCGGGCGGGTTCCTGCACTGGGGAGCCACCACGCAGGACGTCATGGACACCGCGCTGATGCTGCAGTGCGCCAACGCTTTGAGCCTGGTCGAAACTCAGCTGGGCCGGCTCCGTGCGTGTCTGCGCGACCTCGCGGAGGCGAACATCGAGACCATCACCGCCGGACGCACGCACCTGCAGCACGCCCTGCCCATCACCTTCGGCTACCGCGTGGCGGTGTGGCTCTCGGCGCTCGACCGCCACGCCGAGCGCCTCGCCGCCGTGCGGGAACGCGACCTGATGGTCCAGTTCGGCGGCGCCGCGGGCACCCTGGCCTCGCTCGGCTCACAGGGCCTGCGGGTGCGCGCGGAACTGGCCGCGGAACTCGGCCTGCGCGACCCGGAGATCACCTGGCACGTCGCCCGCGACGGGCTGGTCGAGATCGTCGGCCTCCTCGCCGCGATCGGCGGATCGGTGGGCAAGATCGGAACCGACGTGGCGCTGCTCTGCTCGACCGAGTTCGGGGAGCTGGCCGAGCCCTTCACACCGGGCAGAGGCGCGAGCTCCACCATGCCGCAGAAGCGCAACCCGATCTCCAGCGAACTGGTGGTGGCCGCGGCCAAGCTGTTGCGGGACAAGGCATCGGCGATGCTCGACGCGATGGTGCAGGACTTCGAACGCGCCACCGGCCCGTGGCACGTCGAGTGGGCCGTCATCCCCGAGGCGTTCCTGCTGCTCTCGTCCTCACTGACCCAGGCCACGCGCCTGATCGCCGGCTTGAGGGTGAACGAGGACCGGATGCGCGCGAACCTCGGCCTCACCGGCGGTCTGATCATGGCGGAGTCGGTGATGATGGCGCTCGCACCGACCCTCGGCCGCCAGCAGGCCCACGAGCTCGTCTACGCCGCCTGCGGCCGGGTGATCGACACCGGCAGCGACCTCGCCACCGAGCTCCGGAGGCACCCGGTCGTCGTGGAAAGTCTTGGCGCACAACGAGTAGACCAGCTCTGCGACCCTGCCACGTACCTCGGCAGCGCGCAGGCCATGACCAGGTCCGTCGTGGACGGTTGGAGCTGCTCCTCCGCATCCCCGTGATCGAGCCGGGGCAGCCACCAGGTCAGCACCTCGGGCATGACGGCTGGGACGCGCTCACGCAGTTCGCCGAACCTCATCCGGCTGTGGTGGTCGAGTGGGCGCAGGACGTGCGACGGCCAGCGCCCGGACACGGCTCCACACGGCTGACACGGGCCACAGGTCCCGCGTCCGGTGTTGAACCTCCTCGAACCCGCACTGCGGTCCTATTGGATCGGCGCGGTCGCGAGCCGGTTGGTGATCGCCGTGCAACTGGTGATCGCCGTGCTCGTCTGGGGCGGGCCGCGCGCCAGGCGATGCGCCCTGGTGCTCGGCGTGGGCCTGCACGTGACAGCCGCTGTGCCGTTCGGGTGGTGTCGGAAGCTCACCAGGGCGTTCGGCAAGGCGGGCGGTCTGTTCAGGAAGCTCGACGACGTCCTCGCCAACGGCCGAAGAGTTCCGCGAGGAAGGTGCGAAGATTGCTGGGCTACCTGCTCGGCGCCACGATCTTCAACCACTTCTGGAACCAGGTCGAACCAGGCGACCTGGCGGAAGCCGATCTGGTGGCTACGGCGCAGTCCTGCGAACGCCGCGGCCCGGTGGCATTGCGGGGTTTCGGCTTCTACTACGAGTGCCAGGCCGAGGTCCGGGTCAGGTCCGGCGGAGAGACGTACACGTCGACCGTGACGGGGTGGCTCACGCCCGAGGACATCGGCAAGCAGTACGCCGTCCACACCGTGCGGCACGGCAGGCCGTTGCAGCCGGACGTGCGATCGCAGGGTCAGGTTTTCCTGGGCTGGTTGTGCACCTTCGTCTTCGCGATCGCGTTCCTCTTCCTGAACGTCTGGATCGCACGTCACGTGTTGCCCGACGCTCCGCGACGCAAGCGCCGCATGCCGATCAGATACGAGCCACCTCAGCCGTGAGCACTCAGGTCGGATCGACGCGGGCGGCGGCGCTGGAGCGTTTGCTCGTCCACAGGACCCCATGAACTGTCATTCGCGGGCTGATCACGCGAACGTGTCGGCTGTGACGTGTCGGTCTGACATCCAAAGACGAAGCTGTGGCGCATCTCCCGATGCGTCCAGTCCTTCGCGACGAGCCCGGCCGGATCGCGCCCGCTGTCGTCAGGGCAGGACGGCGTGGTAGCCGGCGAACTCGATGTGCCGGTAGGGGACTACCGGCACATCGAGGGTGATCACTGGCCGGTCAGAAGTGGAGCATCCACTGGAAGTCGGCCTGGGCGTTGCTCACGTGGACGTTTTTGCGGGTGCCGTAGGCGAGCGGGTTGTTCCAGTTGTATTCCTCGACGTCGAACGAGCCGTCGGAGTGGACCGCGTTGACGTAGGCGACGTGGCCGACCCTGTGCACGTCGTTGACGGCGATGGCGCCGACCTTCGGGGTTTTGTTGACCGTGACGCCGACGCGGCGGGCGGCGTCGTCCCAGGTGCCGGCGTTGCCCCAGGTGGTTCCGCCGTAGGAGTTGCTGAAGCTGGGGACGCCGAGCCTGCTGGCGACCCGGTAGGCCGCGAAGGCGGTGCAGTTGTTCTGGGCGAACCCGCGGGGACGGCCGTCGTAGTCGTTGGTGGGGCTTTGTGAACCGCCGCCGCCCCCGGTGAGGAACTTGTGGCTGGCGTTGTTGTTCTTCAGCGTGGCGTTGAGATTGCCGGCCGCGCCGGGTGCGAAGTCCTGGCTCGCTCCGCCGTAGCCGCTGTTGAAGTAGACCCGCACCGTGCGGCTGGTGCGGTTGCGCACTGATGCCGCGTTGTTCTTCACGCACACGCCTTGGCCGGCGCCGGCGCCCTTGAACTCGTAGCAGGACGGCTGAGTGGCGCCGAGATCGCTGATCGAGCCGGTGAAGTCGGAGACCGAGCCGGCCTGGTTGCTGTTGTAGTAGTAGCAGAACTCTCCGCTGTCGCAGTTCCCGTCCCGGCTCGCGGCGAACGCGGGCGAGGCGGCCATCAGGGGCGCGACCAGGGCCAGTGCGGCCCCGGCGACGGTGAGCATCGTGCGTGCGATTTTCACGGGTTTCCCTTTCGTGAAGCGTCAAAGGTCGGGTGGCGTCCGGGCTCCTGGTCAGCGCGTGCGCTGGTATTCCTCCCACGTCCGGATCGTGATTCGGGGGCCGTCGTCGGGGCGGTGGTTGGCGAGGCCGTTGAAGCCGAGGTAGTAGTCGCCGACCTGGTTCTGGGCCTGGGTGGCCTGGTCGGTGTCGTTGATCGCCACGGCGTGGATGTGCCACGGCCAGTTGCCCTGGGACGGGCTGCGGACCCAGGCGGCGAAGCCGACCTGGCGCAACGCACGGGCGACGGCGGTGCGTGTGGCGGCGGACATGCCGTCGACGTTGATGTCCACGACGCCGCCGCCGTCGTGGGTGCCGGCGGAGGTCGGGTCGCCGCCGGGGTTGTAGGAGCCCTGGTCCAGCACGAGGCGACGCCCCAGCAGACGTTCGGTCTCGGCGAGCATCGCCTGGGTGCGGGTGTTGACGACGTACCCGTCACGCTGAACCTTCGAGCCTGGCTTGATCACGTGCGAGACGGTGAACCGGCTCTGCCCGAGCGTGGCCAGCGAACTCGCGCCGGGCAGCCCGTTCGCGGCCAGTCCGGTGTATCCGAGCGAACGCTGGAAGGCCGCGTACGCCGTGATGGTCGTGGTTCCGAAGTAGCCGTCGACCCAGCGGGCGTCCAGCAAGTTGCGTGCCTGGAGTGCCCGCTCGACGGCCAGCACGGAATCCTTGGCGCCCGGAGTCAGCGTGCTGTCGGCGCGCCGGGGATCGATCTGGGCGGCCAGGACGGTGGCCTCCATGTTGACGACGGGCAGCGCGGCGGCGGATTCGGCCGGGGACGGCAGCGCCCGTGGGGCCACGGCTGAAGCCTGCGTCGCGCTCAACGTCAGGGAGCCCAGGACAGCGAAGGTCGCCAGCGCCGTAATGGCGCCCTGGGTCTTCGTCTTCGTCTTCATGCGGTGTTTCGTTCCGTTCGTCAAAGGCTGGCCACGGCCTCGGTTCAGAGCCGGGAATCGTGTGCGTGCGGCTTGTCGTGGAAATGCGTTTCCCATGGCGAGCGGGTCAGCGTTGGTCTGTGGCGTCCTAGGAGGCGGACGGGGTGGAGGCCTGCGCGGTTCCTGCGGCGCCTACGGGGACGAGCAGGGCGAGAGCCACGGCAGTGACCATTTCGGACATCGTTGTTCCCTTTGTTCTGGCAGTGGGGACAGCGCGAGCGCAGTGCCTTTGGGCAAGGCTCCGACATGGCGCTGACAAAGCTCTGACACGGCGATGAGCAGAGGCTGTTCGTTCTGCGAGCAAGAGGTGACGGGTCCCTGCATCCCGTGCCGTTGCGCTACATCCATGTCCGCCATGAGCCGCACTGGGGCTTCGCGATCTACCTGGTCGGCCGCGGCGGATGCCCGGACGCGGTCCGCGGGCACCACAGCGGCGACGTTCTAATCCTGGCCTCAGGTTGGTCGGGGACGATGAGCGGCAAAAGCATCGACTGGAGAGGCGGGCCGGCGTGCGGATCATGATCGCGGATGACGAGGCGGCCATCCGTGAGTCGCTGGAGCGGGTTCTCCAGGTCGAGGGTTACGACACCAGCACCGTCGCCAACGGTCTCGCCGTGCTCGACGGGGTCGACGGCGACGAGCCGGATCTGCTGATCCTCGACGTGATGATGCCCCGCCTCGGCGGGGTGGAGACCTGCCGGCGGTTGCGGGCGGCGGGTCGGGATCTGCCGGTGCTGATGCTGACCGCCCGGGATCAGGTCTCCGACCGGGTCGCGGGGCTGGACGCGGGCGCCGACGACTATCTGCCCAAGCCGTTCGCGACCGAGGAGTTGCTGGCACGGGTCCGGGCCCTGCTGCGCCGCCGCGCGCCGGGCGACGACGAGTCGCAGATCCTGACGTTCGCCGACGTCCGGGTCGATCCCGACAGGTTCGAGGCGTGGCGGGGCGGGCGGCCGCTCCGCCTGACCCGGACCGAGTTCTCCCTGTTGCAGGTCCTCGTGTGCAACGCGACCCGGGTGTTGACCCGCGGCGTGCTGTTCGAGGCGATCTGGGGATACGACATGAGCGTCACCTCCAACAATCTCCAGGTGTACGTGAGCTACCTGCGCCGCAAGATGGAGGCCGAGGGTGAGCCGCGATTGATCTACACGCTGCGCGGCTTGGGGTACACGTTGCGGGAGACTCCTCCGTGAGCGGGCCCGCCGGCCGGGGCTCGCGCCGGTTGACCCGTTGGTGGCGTCGGCGGTCCCTGCGGACCAGGCTGACGGTGATCGCGGCGACGGCCATCGCGGTCAGCGTGTTCGCGGCCTTCCAGGTGGCCAGCGAGTTGCTGGACTGGGAGTTGCGGGACACCGCGGAGGAGCAGCTGCGCGCCGACTCCCGCGTCCTGGCGACCAACGCGGAGCGGGCCGGTCTGGCACAGGTCGAGCTACCGCCGTATCCCGGATCCGGTCGGCTGGTGCGGGTCGTCCTGCCCGACGGCTCGATCCGGACGCCGGACGGTCAACCCGCGCTGCCCCCGATCAGCGAGCAGGCGTGGCGCGTGGCGCAGGGCGCGTCGGCCGACCTGATGGAGTCGGGCGACAGCGACGACGACGGCTACCTCGTCTACACGCTGCGGGCGGGCGGCGGCGCGGTCCAGGTGGCCCGCGTCGCCGACGACAGCCCGGTCAACCAGTTCGGGTTGGGCATGCTGCTGATCGGGCTGTTCTGCGTGGTCAGCGGCGCCCTTGTCGGGCGGGCCGTGGCGCGGACCGGGCTGGCCCCGATCGACCGGCTGGCCGCCGCTGCGGTCCGTGTCGCGCACACCAGGGATCTCGACGCCGACATCCCGGACGAGGGCGGTGGGGAGATCCGGCGGCTGATCCAGTCGATCAACGACATGCTCGCCGCGCTCCGGGACTCCCGGCGGGCCCAGCGGCTGCTCGCCGAGGACGCCGCCCACGAGCTCAAGACCCCGCTCACCAGCCTGCGCCTCAACATCGAGCTGCTGGTCCGGCTGGATCGGCGCGGCACCCTGGACAGCGCACTGCCGGCGGAGAGCCGGACCCGGCTGCTCAACGATCTCGGCGCCCAGGTGGCCGAGTTGAGCACCCTTGCCGCCGAGTTGACCGACCTGGCGCGCGGTGACGTCAGCGACGAGAGCACCGAGGTGCTCGACCTCGCCGACGTGGTGGTGGCCGCCGCGGCCCGCGCGCGTTCCCGCGTGCCCGACGTCGAGGTCGCGCTCGACGTGACCTCCGTGTGGGTGAGCGGGCGTCCCGCTGCGCTCCAACGGGCGGTGCTCAACCTGATCGACAACGCCGGCAAGTGGTCCCCCGCGGACCAGCCGGTCCAGATCCGGCTCCGTGCTCAGGGCGCGTCGGCGGTGCTCGAGGTCGACGACGCCGGGCCGGGCATCGACGCCGCCGACGTACCGCGGGTGTTCGACCGGTTCTACCGCGCCGACAGCGCACGGGCGTTGCCGGGATCCGGTCTGGGGCTGTCGATCGTGCAGCGGGTCGTCGACGCCCACGGCGGCCGGGCCACCGTCGCCCGCTCCCCACGCGGTGGCGCGCTGCTTCGGGTCGACCTTCCGGCCGCGGCCCCGTCGGGCCCGTGAAAAGATCCGGGACGGGGCAGGTTCCCCGTCCCGGATCTCGTCCGTGCCGCGGCGCTCACCGTTGCAGCGCGGGCTCCTCATCGTTCACGAGCGGTCGTTGACCGTCCGGCAGCTCCACCGGCCGGGACAGCCGGCTCGGCCACCACATCCGCCGGCCGATCAGCAGGGTCAGGGCGGGCACCAGGATCGACCGCACCAGCAGGGCGTCGAGCAGCACGCCGAAGGCGACCAGGAACCCGACCTCGATCAGCATCACCAGCGGAAGCGAGACGAGGACACCGAACGTGGCCGCCAGGACCAGGCCTGCCGAGGTGATGACGCCACCGGTGGCGGACAGGGCTTTGAGCATGCCCTCTCGGGTGCCCAGAAGCATTGCCTCCTCCCGTGCCCGGCTGGCCAGGAAGATGTTGTAGTCGACGCCGAGCGCCACCAGGAACAGGAACGCCAGCAACGGCACCGAGTAGTCGATGCCCTTGAACCCGAGGATCGTGTCGAAGACGAACACGCTGCCGCCGAAGGCCGCCGCGAACGAGACGACCACGGTGGCCATCAGGACCAGCGGGGCCACCACCGCTCGCAGCAGCAGCCCGAGAACGATCAGGACGACGAGGAGCACCAACGGGATCACCAGCTTCTCGTCGCGGCTGGTGGTCACCTCGGTGTCGAGGTGCTCCGCACTCGGCCCGCCGACGATCGCCTCCGCCCCGCTCACCGCGTGCACGGCGGTGCGCACCCGCTTGATCGTGTCGTACTCCGCGACGGTGTCCGGCGCGTCGTTCGGGAACACCGAGATGTCGGCCCAGCCACCACTGGTCTCCCCCGGGACTGCCACCGCCACACCGGGAACGCCCTTGACGACGTCGAGCACCCGCTCCTGGTGCGCCGGCCGCGTGAAGATCGTCATCGGCTGGCCGCCGAGCTCCGGGAAGTGCTGGCGCAGAACGGTGAAGCCGGTGACCGACTCCGGCGCGGACACGAACTGGTCCTGCTCCCGCAGGGCGCCGGTGTTGCCCGTCAGCCCGAGAGCGAGAACGCCCAGGACTCCGAGCGAGCCGAGCGTGGCCACCCACCGGCGGCGGCTGATGGCGGCGCCGAGCCGCACCCACAGCCCCGGCTTCTCCTCCACGGCCGTGCTGAACCGCGGGATGGCCGGCCAGAAGATCCGCCTGCCGAGGATCACCAGCATCGCCGGGAACAGCGTCAGCATGGCCACCAGTGCGCACAGGATGCCTGCCGCGCCGATCGGGCCCAACCCGCTGGTGCTGTTCAGGTCCGCGACGAGCAGGCAGAGCAGGCCGGCGATCACGGTGGCCGCGGACGCGATGATGGCCGGCGCCGCACCGCGCAGCGCGTGGATCATCGCGACCCGGACGTTCTCGTGGTGGTGCAACGCTTCCCGGTATCGGGCGATGAGCAACAGCGCGTAGTCCGTGCCGACGCCGAACACCAGGATCGTCAGCAGCGCCGAGTTCTGGTCGTTGACCACGATGCCGAAGCCCTTGACCAGCAGGTAAACGGTCGCCATCGAGGTCAGGGCGGCCGCGCCCACGGCCACGAGCGGGATGAGCCACAACACCGGGCTGCGGTAGGTGATGATGAGCAGGAGCGTGACGACGACGATGGTGGTGAGGAGGACCTGCAGGTCGATGCCGTCGAAGACGGCGTCCATGTCGCCATCGACCGCGGCCGGGCCGGTCACGTCGAGTTCCAGGCCGCCGGGGCGGTCCTTCGCGGCGTCACGCAACGGGCCGATGATGGCCTCCGGTGCGCCGTAGGTCGTGCTCACGTCGAGGGTGAACATCATCGCCTTGCCATTGGTGGAAGGTCTCGTCTGCGGGCCGTCGTCGTCCTCGCCGGCCGGAGTCACCACCTTGGGCGGGTACCGCTTGGCAAGGCCGTTGTAGTGGCGCTCGACCGTCGCGTGGTCGGCGTCGGTCATGCCGCTGTCACGGTGGTACACGAAGACGAACGTGTTGTCGTTCCCGCCGGGGAGACTGTCCTCCAGCACGGCGACCTTCGTGGACTCGGCGCCGGCCGGCAGGGTGTCCGCGGCTTTGTCGGTGGTGACCGAACTCAGCTTTCCGCTCAACGGCCCCATGATCACCGTCAGCACCAACCACAAGCCGATCACCAACCACGGCACCCATCGGCCTGCCAGCCGACCGGCCGGCGTTTTCCCGGACGGCGCTGCGTTGACTGCCATTCACGAGCCTCCTACCTACGTGTCACTTCGCCTGTCTGGCGACGACTTCCTACCGAGCGAATCTGAGAGGACCGTTAATGCGGTGCTCAGGACCGTCGGTAGTCCTAAGAGGACTCAGCGGAGTAGTACCGTGGTACCGCCTCCCTCCCGAAGATGACGACCGCGGTACGACGAAACGGGAAGGATTTCGGCGTAGCGTTCAGGACACGACGAAATCTGCTGGTCCACTGTGGAGGTTCGGGGTGGCCACTGTGGCGCTGGCGACGGCGTTCACCGTCGTCGCCTGCGGGTCGAACACCGGCAACGGTGCGGCGCCCGTCCCGCCCGGCTCGCACAACGGGCACGCGGGCCGGCCGCCGGCTCCGACGCAACCGCTGCGCGCGGGCGAGCGGTTCGTCGACCTGAAGATGGTCGAGGCCTACACGCCCGCGCCGCCGGAGGGCGGCGGCACGGACGAGTACCGGTGCCAGGTGATCGACCCGGGCCTGACCAAGGCGGCGTTCCTGACCGGGACCCAGGCCACTCCGGAGAACGTCGCCCTCGCGCACCACGCCATCGTGTGCGCGGTGCTGCCGCCGTGCACGAGCAGGACGCGAAGACCCCCGGCCTCGGCTGGGAGTGTTTCGGCGGGACCGGCGTGCCCGGCGCCG
The DNA here is from genome assembly GCF_033949975.1 of Lentzea sokolovensis. Taxonomy (NCBI): domain Bacteria; kingdom Bacillati; phylum Actinomycetota; class Actinomycetes; order Pseudonocardiales; family Pseudonocardiaceae; genus Lentzea; species Lentzea sokolovensis. Next base: position 1,149,844 of record NZ_JAXAVU010000001.1, on the reverse strand, counting down.
AAGTGGAAGAAGGGGAGGCGGCGTGGGTGGACACCTGGGCGCTCGGCGGTGCGGCTGCGGCTGACCGACGGCACGCCGCAGACCTGAACTCGACACGTTCCCGCTCGACGCGCCGACCGACCTGCCCTGCGCCGCCGGAGAGTCGGGTCCGCTCTGTGACCGGGCGGCCTCGATCGCGGACGTGACGAAGCGGTTCGGGCCGGAAGCCGGCGGCACCGCGGACGAGCAGCTGGAGGAGTGCGGCCAGAGCGCGCCGAAGCCCGGTGACACCCAGACCTGCGACCACGAGGTGTCGGCGCCGATGACGCTGTTCGCTGGTTTCGGCCACATGCACCTGCTCGGACGGGCCATCAAGGTCGAAGCTGCCGTCGCCGGTGGAGATCGGTCCGGGGACACGCCGCGGGTGACGTGCGTGCACGACGCGGGGTTGCGCAAACTGCTGCCCCAGCTGAGCAAGCTGCCGCCGCGCTACGTGGTGTGCGGCGTCGTGGGGGGCGGTGATGTGGGCGGCTTCGGGCGGATCCGCCAGCGGAGCGGATCGCCCGAAGCGGTGCGGTTGGGCACTGCGGTCGCGCCCTCTGCGGACGCGTGAGAGGAAGCGTTAGATCGGCCGGGTGAGTCTCAGGTCGTAGGCGAGGATGACGGCCTGGATCCGGTCCCGTGCGCCGATCTTGGCGAGGACCCGCCCGACGTGGGTCTTCACCGTCGACTCCGACAGCGTGAACCGTTGCGCGATCTCGCCGTTGGTGAGGCCGTGGCCGATGGCGACGAGGATCTCGCGCTCGCGGCGGGTCAGGAAGTCCAGCCGGGGATCCTCCCGCACGGGCTCGCGGAGGTCGTCGCCGAGTTGGTCGGTGAACGCGTCGAGCAGCCGCCGAGTCAGCGCCGGCGCGATCACCGCGTCCCCGGCGGCGACGGCCCGGATGCCGGCGAGCAGCTCCTCCGGGTGGATGTCCTTCAGCAGGAAACCGCTCGCCCCGGCCCGCAGCACGGCGAGCGCGTACCGGTCCACGTCGAACGTCGTCAGCACCAGGATCCGCGAACGCCCACCGGCGGCGGCGATGCGCCGGGTGGCCTCGATCCCGTCGACGCCCGGCACGCGGAGGTCCATCAGCACCACGTCGGGATGCAGCTCGGTGGTCCACCTAACGGCCTCGGCGCCGTTCTCGGCCTCGCCGACGATCTCGGTGTCGGGGGCGCTCTCCAGCAGCATGCGGAACCCGAAGCGCTGTAGCGGCTGGGCGTCCACCACGAGCACAGAGATCATGAATGGCTGCCTTTCAGGGGCGCGTGGACGGTCCAGCCGCCGTCCGATGCGGGCCGACGATGCCCAACTTCATACCGAGCGAACCTGAGACGACTGTTAGAACGGCGCTCAGGCGGACGTGCTTGAGGACGTTGGTCAGGGCCTCCTGCGTGATGCGGAAGGCGCGCGCCCGAAGACGTCGGCGAGCAGCCGTGAAGTGGCGGTCCACGCCTCGGGTCTGTCCAATGAGGACACCCCGGCGCATTGGATGTCTATGGACTGTCCGTCCGGGCCTGGGTGGAGCGACTTGCGTCACAGTCCGGCGCTGTTGTTGAAGTTTTGCACAGCCTTGGTGGTTCGGCGAATTCGCTGATCGAGGCGGTGGAGTCCGCAGGCTTTCGTGCGGTCGTCGTGGGCACGTCCGTCTCGTGCTGACTAGCGGGCGGGGGTGGTGTCAGCGGCGTGTCAGCGGGGCTGGTGAGGATCGCCGCCATGATGAGCTCCGCCGCCGTCGTCGTCATGGCCATATCCCTTGTGTTCCTGGTCAATCTGCTGATCATGTGGAACACCGAGACCGTTCCCGCTGTGGAAGCGGCGTTGCCCGAGGCTGACGACCGCGCGTTCGGCTCGGACTGAGTCGCCGATGACAGTCGACCACGACATCGCCCCCAGATCGCTCGCCGCGCACGTGCGGAGCCGGTCGGACGGGCGTGCGCCCGTGCTGGCCATTCCGGCGTTCGCGGATTTGAAGTACCGGCTGCTTGGGCCGGTCACCGTTGTCGGCGCTGAGGGGCCGGCTCGGCTTGGCGGGCCCAAGCAGCGGACTGTGCTGGCTGCCTTGTTGCTCAACGCCAACCAGGTGGTGTCCGAGGATCAGCTCATCGACCTGCTTTGGGAGGATCGGCCGCCGGCCAGTGCGCGTGGGCAGTTGCAGGTTCGTGTGTGGGAGCTGCGGAAGCTGCTTGGGCGTGAGGTGATCGTGCGCCGTGAGCCCGGGTACCTGATCGAGGTCGGGGCCGGTGAGCTGGACGTCGAGGTTTTCGACGACATCACCAAGGACGCTCGTCGGCTCATCGACTGTGGTGAGCCGCGTCGTGGTGTCGACCGGCTGCGTGCCGTGCTTGAGCTGTGGCAGGGGCCGCCGTTGGGTGGTACCACTGACATGTTGGTGCGGCGTAGCGGGCAGGTGCTGGCCGAGCAGCGGATGGCCGCGCTGGAGACGCTTTTCGACGCCGAGCTCGCGATCGGGCGGCACGCGCATGTGCTGCAGGAGTTGCGCCGGTTCGTGAACGAGTACCCCTTTGGCGAACGCTTGCAGGAGCAGCTGATGCTCGCTCTGCAACGGTCCGGGCGGACGCCCGAAGCGCTGGAGGTCTACAACGAGACGCGCGAACGGCTTGACGCCGAACTCGGGGTCGAGCCCGGGAAACGGTTGCGCGCCATGCACGTGCAGGTGCTTCAGGGGGAAGAGGACGAGCCCGAGCAACCTCAAGCCGCCGCGGTGGAGGTCGTGTCGCCGGCGCGGCCTGCGGAGTTGCCGCGTGACGTGCGCGGATTCGCCGGGCGGGCCGAGCAGCTGGCGCGGCTGGACCGGCAGCTCGGCGCGCGGGCCGGGGACTCGGACGTCTGGATCGTCCACGGCATTCCCGGGGTCGGGAAGACGGCGCTGGCGTTGCACTGGTCTCATCGCGTGCGCGACCAGTTCCCCGACGGGCAGCTTTATGTGAATCTGCGCGGCTTTGACGCCGACCGCGAGCCCATGGAGCCCGCGGTGGCGCTGGCTCAGTTGTTGCGGGGGCTGGGTGTTGAGCCGCAACGGATTCCCGAGGAGGTCGACGCGCAGGCCGGGCTTTACCGGTCGTTGCTCGCCGATCGGCGGGTGTTGCTGGTGCTCGACAACGCGCGGGATGCCGAGCAGGTGTTGCCGTTGTTGCCGCCCACCGGGACCGTGCTGGTGACCAGTCGCAACCGGCTCGGCCGGTTGGTCGCCGAGCTCGGTGCCTTCTCGCTCGGCCTCGGCCCGCTCACCGGTGAGGACTCGCGGGCGCTGCTCGACGGGCTGCTCGGGCAGGACCGGATGGTGGCCGAGGCGGAGGCGGCGGGAGAGCTCGCGCGGTTGTGCGGGCATCTGCCGCTGGCGTTGCGCATTGCCGCGGCGAACATCGTGACCTGCCCGGACAGCAGCGTCGCCGCGATGGCGGCGGGGCTCGCCAAGGGCGACCGGCTGGGGCAGCTGATCCTCGACGACGCCGACGAAAGCGCTGTGACGCGGGCATTCACCGTTTCCTACGAGGCGCTCGCTCCTGAGCTGCGGCGGCTGTTCCGCCTGCTGGGCCTGGCCTCCTGCGTCGACTTCACCGCCTGCGGTGCGGCGACGCTCACCGGGGACGCGGTGCCCACGGTGGAGCGTCAGCTGCGGCAGCTCGCCGCCGCACACCTGGTCGAGCAGCACGTGGCCGGGCGCTACCGGCTGCACGACCTGCTGCGCGCCTATGCGTTGCGGCAGGCTCTCGCGGACGAACCGGCGCAAGCGCGGACCCAGTCCTGGCAGCGGTTCCTCGCGCGGTACCTGTCCGGTGCCGACGCGGCCGAGCGCACGTTCGGGCGCCGGCACGACCAGCGGCTGCCGCGGGAACCCGTTGTCGTGCCGGAGAACCCGATCTCCTTCGCGGACGCGGCGGAGGCGGCGGCCTGGCTGGACGCCGAGCACGAGAACCTGTCCGCCGTCGTCACGCAGGCGGTGACCGAAGGGCCGTACCCGATCGCCTGGTATCTCGCGGACGCCGTGCGCACGTCGTTCTACCACCGCGGCCGGCGGGTCGAGTGGGTCGAGCTCGCGACCACCGTCCTCGCCGCGGCGCGCCGGCAGCACGTGCCCGCTGTGGAAGCGGTCACCGCGCAGAGCATCGGGCTCGCGTTCGTCCACAGGGAACGGCACGAGCAGGCGGTCGAGTGGATGACCGAGGCACTGCGCGTGTTCGAGAAGGTGAACTGGCCGGAGGGGAAGGCTTCCGCGCTCAACGCGTCGGCGATCGCGCTGCGGGTGGCGGGCCGCTTCGACAGGGCCGCCGAGCAGTTCGAGGGTGCGCTGGAGCTGCACCGGGAGCACGGTCACCGGCTCGGCCAGATGATCGCGCTCAACAACCTCGCCTCGGTGCACCGGCAGCGCAGCGCGCTCGACGCGGCCCGCGCGTGCCTGGACGAGGCGCTGGAGCTCGCCGCCGCGGAGAGGTACCAGCTCGGCACCGCCGCCGTGCTCGTCGGGATCGGTCTCGTGCAACGGTTGCAGGACGACCTCGCCGGCTCACGGCGTTCGCTGACCAGGGCGTTCGAGCTGCACAAGGCGCTTTCCCATCCGTACGGCCAAGCTTCGGCGTTGTGCGGGCTGAGTCTCGTGTCGATCGACCTCGGCGACTACGAGCAGGGCCGCGCGCAGGCGTTGCAGGGACTGGAGATCGCGCGGCACGAGCAGAACCGCGAAACGGAGGTCGGCGCCCTCAACGCGCTGGCCTGCGCGGAGGCGGTGCTCGGTGAGTCCGCGTCGGCGGTGCGCCACCAGGAGGAGGCCGTAGCGGTGGCACGGCACTGGGGTTCGCCCTGGCACGTGGCGGAAGCGCTGTGCGGGATGGCGACGGTTCTCGGCACCTGTGGCGACCACGACGAGGCGTTGCTGGTCGGCACGGAAGCCCTGCAACTGGCCAGGAAGGACCAGCTGCGGCAGATCGAGGTGCACTGCTTGCTGGCATTGGCGCAGGCACAGGTGGGCCTGGGCCACCGCGAGGCCGCGCGGAACCTGTGCGCGGAGGGCCTGACACTCGCCGCGGGGCTGCCGGCGCTGGAACGGCGTGCCAGGGAGGCACTCGCCCAGTTCTGAGGCGGCACAAGGCATCGAGGGGCGGTCCGTGAGGGCCGCCCCTCTTTCGTCTGTCCGGCACGTCACGGATCGCAGCGCTTTCGTTGCGATCCGTGACTTTCAGGGGTGGGGAAGTCGGTGGAAGTGAGCGGCAAGCCGTTCTTTCTAGTTTTTGCGGGCAATGCGGGCAACACGGCGAGGAGGGCTCATGCCGCAGGGGATTGCGATCATCGGCCTGTCCTGCCGACTGCCCGCGGCGGACGACCCGGCCGGGTTCTGGGCACTCCTGCGCGACGGCCGATGTGCGATCGGTGCGCCGCCCGCCGGCCGGGTCACCGACCCCGCCGCACCGCCTGCCGCCTACCTCGACCGGGTCGCGGACTTCGACCCCGCGTTCTTCGGCATCTCGCCGCGTGAAGCCGCCGCGATCGACCCGCAGCAGCGGCTGATGCTCGAACTCGCCTGGGAGGCCGTGGAGAACGCCGGCACGGTGCCGGGCGCGCGGACCGGCGTGTTCGTCGGCGCCGCTTCCGACGACTACGCCACCCTGCTCGACCGTGCGGGCGCCGATGCCGTCACCCGGCACTCCATGGCGGGCGTCCGCCGCGGTCTCATCGCCAACCGCGTCTCCTACGCGCTCGGCCTGCGCGGGCCCAGCTTCGTCGTCGACTCCGGCCAGTCGTCCTCGCTGGTCGCCGTGCACCAGGCCGTGGAAAGCCTGCGCCGCGGGGAATGCGCGGTCGCCATCGCCGGTGGTGTGCACCTCAACCTCGTGCCGGAAAGCGCTGTCCTCGCCGAACGCTTCGGCGGTCTGTCGCCGGACGGGACCGCTCGGGTCTTCGACCTGCGCGCCAACGGATTCGTGCGTGGCGAAGGCGGCGCGGCCGTCGTACTCAAGCCCCTCGACCAGGCTCTCGCCGACGGCGACCTCGTGCACGCGGTGATCGCCGGCAGCGCGGTCGGCAACGACGGCGGCGGGGCCGGGCTCACCGCTCCGGACGCCGACGCCCAGGCCGAAGTGCTGCGGCTGGCGTACGACCGCGCCGGGATCGCGCCGCGTGCCGTGCAGTACGTCGAACTCCACGGCACGGGCACCAAGGCCGGTGACCCGGTCGAGGCTTCCGCTCTCGGCCAGGTGTTCGGGCGCGGACTGGCCGTCGGTTCCGTGAAGACGAACATCGGTCACACCGAGGCGGCCGCCGGAGTCACCGGGCTGGTCAAGGTCGTTCTCGCGCTGCGCAAAAAGAAGCTGCCGCCGAGCCTCGGGTTCGAAGCACCCAATCCGGTGGTGCGGGAACTCGGCCTGCGGGTGCAGACCGCGTTGACGGACTGGCCCGAACCCGGCGCGCCGCTCGTCGCGGGCGTCTCGTCGTTCGGCATGGGCGGCACGAACTGTCACGTCGTCGTGCGGGAAGCGCCTGCGCGGGAACAAACCGCTCCCGGCGCGCCGTCCGCGCTTCCCTGGCTGCTGTCGGCCCGCACGCCGGACGCCCTGCGGGAGCAGGCAGCCCGGATGCGCAGCGCATTGTCCTCAATGGACGCGGTTGACGCCGGACTTTCTCTTGCCACCACCCGAAAGCGCCACGAGCACCGCGCGGTCGTCGTCGGTCGTGACCAGGAGGCGTTGCTGCGCGGCCTGGACACCCTGGCCGGTGGTGGTCGTGCGCACGAGATCGTCCGCGGCCGGGTCGCCTCGCGCGGGTCGCTCGCGTTCCTGTTCAGCGGTCAGGGCAGCCAGCGCGCCGGGATGGGCGTGGAACTGGCGTCGGCGTTCCCGGTGTTCGCCGAGGCGTTCGAGACCGCCTGTGCCGCGTTCGACGGCCTGCTCGACCGGCCGCTCGCCGACGTCGTGCGCGAGGACGGTGACGACCTCCACCGCACCGAGTACACCCAGCCCGGTCTGTTCGCCTTCGAGCTGGCGCTCTTCGAGTTGTTCGCCAGTGCGGGGATCCGGCCGGACTTCGTCGCCGGGCACTCGGTCGGCGAGCTCGTCGCGGCGCACGTCGCCGGGGTGTTCTCCCTCGCGGACGCCGCCAGGCTGGTCGCCGCCCGAGGCGCGCTCATGCAGGCGCTGCCCGTCGGCGGCGCGATGGTCGCGGTGGAGGCCACGGAGGACGACGTCCGCCCGCTCCTGAACGACCAGGTCTGCCTTGCCGCGGTGAACGGGCCCGCGGCGGTGGTGTTGTCCGGTGACGAGGACGCGGTTCTCGCTGCCGCGGAGGTGCTGGCGGCAAGCGGGCACCGGACCAAGCAGCTCACCGTCAGCCACGCCTTCCACTCCGCCCGGATCGAACCGATGCTGGCGGAGTTCGGCCGGATCGCGGCGCAAGTGTCCTATTCGGACCCCCGAATGGCCGTGGTGTCAACGGTGACCGGGCTGCTCGCGACCGAACTGAACACCCCTGGGTACTGGGTACGCCAGGCCCGTGACGCCGTCCGCTTCGCCGACGCCGTCCAGACTCTTGAAGCTGCCGGAGTAACGGACTTCGTGGAGATCGGGCCGGCCGGGGTGCTCACCGAGCAGGCCCGTGCGACCGTCACCGGCGCCGAGATCGTCGCGGCACAACGTGGTGCCCGGTCGGAGACAGCCGCTCTGCTGCGGGCACTGGCCGCGCTGCACGTGACCGGTCGTGACGTCGAGTGGAGTGCGGTCTTCGCCGCGTGGCAGGGCAACCGGATCGAGCTGCCGACCTATCCGTTCCAGCGCGAGACCTACTGGCTGTCGGCGGAGCCGCAGGAACGACGAGAACAGCCACTTGCGCTCGACACCACCAATCCTGTCGATCCGCTGGAACTCGTCCGCGCAGAAGTCGCGGCCGTCCTGGAACACCGGTCCGCAGAGGACGTGGACGTCTCCCGGACCTTCCGCGACCTGGGTGTCGACTCGCTGACCGGTCTCGAACTGCGCGACCGGCTGGCGGAGGCGACCGGCCGCACACTGCCGGCGACGTTGCTGTTCGACCACCCCACGCCCGCGGCCGTGGCCGCGCACCTCGCCGGCGAGACCGAGGCCGAGGCTCCCGAAACGTCCGGGCTCTCGGACGAACCCATCGCGATCGTCGCCATGGCCTGCCGGTTCCCCGGTGACGTCCGCAGCCCCGAGGACCTCTGGCGGCTCGTCGCCGAGGGCCGGGACGCGGTCGGCCCGCCACCCGCTGACCGGGGCTGGGACAGCACCGCGGTGCGCGACGGCGGGTTCCTCGCCGGTGCGGCCGAGTTCGACCCGGTGTTCTTCGGCATCAGTCCGCGCGAGGCCCTCGCGATGGACCCGCAGCAACGCCTTGTCCTGCAGGCCGTCTGGGAGGCGTACGAACGCGCCGGCATCCGGCCGGAGACCGTGCGCGGCCACCGCGACGGCGTCTTCCTCGGTGCCACCTCGCACGAGTACGGACCGCGGCTGCACGAGGCCGCCGAGGTGTCCGAGGGGCACCTGCTCACCGGCACGACGACCAGCCTGATCTCCGGCCGCGTCGCGCACGTCTTCGGGCTCGAAGGCCCGGCGGTCACCGTCGACACCGCATGCTCGTCTTCGCTGGTGGCGCTGCACATGGCCGTGCGTGCGCTCCGTGCTGGGGAGTGCGGGCTCGCGTTCGCCGGCGGTGTTGCCGTGATGTCCGGGCCGGGCATGTTCGTCGAGTTCGCCAAGCAGGGCGGGCTGTCGGACGACGGCCGCTGCCGCGCTTTCTCCGCCGACGCGTCCGGCACCGGCTGGGCCGAGGGCGTGGGCGTCGTCCTGCTGGAACGGCTGTCCGACGCACGCCGCCACGGGCATCCCGTGCTCGCGCTGGTCCGCGGCTCGGCGGTGAACTCCGACGGCGCGTCCAACGGTCTCACCGCGCCGAGCGGCCCCGCCCAGGGCAAGGTGATCCGCCAGGCCCTCGCCGACGCCGGTCTGTCCACTTCAGACGTCGACGTGGTCGAGGCGCACGGCACCGGCACCGTGCTGGGCGACCCGATCGAGGCGCACGCGCTGCTGGCCACCTACGGCCAGGACCGGGAGACTCCGTTGTGGCTGGGGTCGCTGAAGTCGAACATCGGGCACGCCCAGGCCGCGGCCGGGATCGGTGGCCTGATGAAGCTCGTGCTCGCTCTTCAGCACGGTGTCGTGCCGAAGACGCTGCACGCCGAGGTGCCTTCCCCGCACGTGGACTGGTCCGCGGGCGAGATCCGGCTGCTGACCGAACCCGTCGCGTGGCCGGCGGGGGACCGTGTCCGCCGGGCCGCCGTGTCGTCGTTCGGGATCAGCGGCACCAACGCGCACGCGGTGCTGGAGGAGGCGCCCGCCACCGTTCAGGGCCAGGCGAGTGACTCCCCGGCGCCGTGGCTGATCAGTGCGAAGTCGCGGGACGCGCTCGTCGGTCAGGCCAAGCGGTTGCGGGAACACTTGATCGCCCACCCGGACCTGCCGCTCGCCGGAGTGGCCACCACGCTGGCCGCTCGCACCCGGTTCGAGCACAGGACCGGTCTCGTCGCCGCCGACCGCGACGGCTACCTGGCCGCGCTGGACGCCCTGGAGGGCAGGGAAATCGGCCGGGCGTCGCAGGGCGCGCTCGCGTTCCTCTGCACAGGCCAGGGTTCGCAGCGAGCCCGGATGGCGCAGGACCTGTACGAGTCCTGCCCGCCGTTCGCCCAAGCGCTCGACGACGTGTTCGCCGCGCTCGACCCGCACCTGGACCGTCCACTGCGGACTGTCGTGTTCACGTCCGGCTCGGAGCTGCTCGACCAGACCTCCTACACCCAGCCCGCGCTCTTCGCCGTCGAGGTGGCGCTGTTCCGGCTGTTCGAGCACTGGGACGTCCGGCCGGGGTTCCTCGCCGGCCACTCGATCGGTGAGCTCGCCGCAGCCCATCTCGCCGGGATCCTCGATCTCGCCGACGCGGCCCGGCTCGTCGCGGCCAGGGGCGCGCTGATGGCGGCGCTGCCGTCCGGCGGCGCGATGGTCGCGGTGGAGGCGGCCGAGGGCGAGGTCCTCCCGCTGTGCGGCGACGAGGTGTCGCTCGCCGCGGTGAACGGACCGGCCGCTGTCGTTGTCGCAGGCGAGGAGAACGCGGTCACGGCGGTCGCGCGGCACTTCGCGGAACTCGGTCGCCGGACCCGGCGGCTCACCGTCAGCCACGCCTTCCACTCCCCGTTGATGGACGGGATGCTCGACGCGTTCCGCGAGGTCGCCGAGTCGGTCACGTACCACCCGCCGCGGATTCCGCTGGTGGTCGGCGGGGACGGCGACCCCGGCACCGCCGCCTACTGGGTCCGGCACGTCCGTGACACCGTCCGCTTCGCCGCCACGATCGGCCGCCTGGCCGACGCCGGAGTCACCACCTTCGCCGAGCTCGGGCCGGACGCCGTGCTGAGCACGATGACCAGAGATTGCCTGCCGGAGGGCGACTTCGCGGTCCTGCCGACGCTGAGGGCTGAACGGAACGATCTTCAGTCCGTGCTCACCGCGCTGGCCGGGATGGTCGTGCGCGGCGCGGAGGCCGACTGGTCCGCCGTCACGTCCGGCGCCTCTCCCGTGGACCTGCCGACCTACGCGTTCGAGCGGCACCGGTTCTGGCTGCCACCGCGCTCGCTGCCCGCCGACGCCGCTGCCGCCGGGCTCACCCCGACCGGGCACCCGCTGCTCGGCGGTGGCGCCGAGATCGCGGGCACCGACGGCGTCCTGTTCACCGGCGTGCTGTCCACGCGCACACAGCCGTGGCTGGCCGATCACGTCGTGCTGGCCGCAAACCTGTTGCCCGGCAGCGCTTTCGTGGAACTGGCGCTGCTCGCGGCCGGGCAGGCCGGCTGCGATCGCCTCGACGAGCTCGTCCAGGAGACACCGCTGGTCCTGCCCTCCGACGGCCGCGTCCAGGTCCAGGTCGCCCTCGGCGCACCCGAGCAGAGCGGCCGGCGCACGATCGTCGTCTCCTCGCGGCCCGACCAGCCCTCGATGACCGCGGGCTGGGTTCGCCACGCCGCCGGGTTCGTCTCGACCGGAGGCGACGTGCCGCCGTCCGAACCGGTGTGGCCGCCGGCGGACGCCGAGCCGGTCGACCTCGACGGCCGGTACACGAGGCTCGCCGAGGCCGGGTTCGGTTACGGGCCTGAGTTCCAGTGCCTCCGCGCGGTGTGGCGGCGCGGCGAAGAGCTGTTCGCCGAAGTCGCTCTGCCTGAGCATCGCGTGGCGGAAGCGGCGGCGTACGGACTGCACCCGGCGTTGCTCGACGGTGCGTTGCACGCCGTCGCGTTCGGCGACCCGGCCGGGGTCGTCGCGGGCCGGATCCCGTTCTCCTGGCACGACGTCCGCCTGCACGCCACCGGCGCGAGCGCGATCCGCGTCCGGTACACCCCCGCAGGCGACGACGTCGAGATGTCCATTGTGGATACCAGTGGCGCGCCGGTCGCCTCGGTCGGCGCGCTGGTGCTGCGACCGGTCACCGCGGACCAGCTGACGGCCACCGTCGCGCACGACGACCTGTACCGGATCACCTGGACCCCGGTGCCCGCGCCGGAGACCACGTCGGCGTGCGTGATCACCGTCGGCCTAGACACACTCGTCGAGGTTCCTGACTTCGTCGCGGTGCGGCCGGAAACCGGCACCGGTTCGGTGCCGGAGCAGGCGCACACCGCCGCGGCACACGCACTCGGACTCGTCCGCACCTGGCTGGCCGACCCCAGGTTCGACGGTGCCCGGCTCGTCTTCGTGCTCAGCGGCCTCGCGCACGCCACCGTGCGCGGTCTGGTCCGCTCGGCTCAGGCCGAACACCCCGGCCGGTTCGTGCTGCTCGACAGCGACCGCGAGCTGAGCCCGGCCGAGATCGCGGCCGCGGCGGCCACCGGTGAACCAGAGATCGCGCACCGCGACGGCGCCGTCCTCGCGCCGCGGCTCGCCAGGGCCACCGTGCCGGACGTCGCGTCGGCCGCGAACCCGGACGGCACGGTGCTCCTCACCGGAGCGACCGGCGGGCTCGGCCGTGCGCTCGCCCTGCATCTGGCGGGGCAGGGCTTCCGGCACCTGCTGCTCGTCAGCCGTCGAGGCAGGGCCGCGGACGGAGCCGAGGAACTGATCGCGGAACTGGAGGCGCTGGGAGCGAACGTCACCCTCGCCGGCTGCGACGTCGCCGACCGCGACGCGCTCGCGGCACTGCTGGCCGAGGTCCCCGAGGCTCACCCACTGACCGCGGTCGTGCACGTCGCCGGCGTCCTCGCCGACGGCCCGGTGGAGACGCTCACCGCGGAACAGCTCGACGACGTCCTGCGGGCCAAGGTGGACGCCGCCTGGCACCTGCACGAGCTGACGTCCGGCCTTGCCGAGTTCGTGCTGTTCTCCTCGGTCGCGGGCACCTTGGGCACGGCGGGGCAGGCGAACTACGCCGCCGCCAACACGTTCCTCGACGCGCTGGCCGCACACCGCAGGGACGTCGGCCTGCCCGCCACCGCGCTGGCCTGGGGCCTGTGGGAGACGGCGGACGGCATGGGTGGCGGGCTCGCCGCCCAGGACCGGATCCGGATGTCCCGCGCCGGCGTCGGCACACTGTCCACTTCGGACGCTCTCGCGCTGCTCGACCGGTGCCGCGGTGCCGAGGACGCGATGTTGGTGCCACTGCGGCTCGACGAGGCCGGGCTGCGGGCCGCTGGAGCGGTGCCCTCACTGCTGCGGGGTCTCGTCCGTCTGCGCGCGGGCCGGAGCACGAACGTCCGTTCCGACGCGACGATGACCATGGAGTCGCTGACCGCGCTGGTGCACGGCGAGATCGCGGCCGTGCTCGGGCTGGCGAACCAGGCCGCGGCGCCGGACCGCGCGTTCAAGGAGATCGGCTTCGACTCGCTCACCTCGGTCGAGTTCCGCAACCGCCTCGCCACCGCCACCGGACTCCGGCTGCCCGTCACGCTGCTGTTCGACCACCCGACTCCGGCCGCGGTGATCGACCGCCTGCACGCCGAACTCGCCGGACCCGACGGCAGTCAGGCGATCACAGCGCGAACCGAGATCTCGGGCGACCCGATCGCGATCGTCGCCATGGCCTGCCGCTTCCCCGGCGGGGTGACGAGCCCGGACGAGCTGTGGCGGCTGGTCGCCGACGGCCGTGACGCCATCACCGGCTTCCCCGACGACCGCGGCTGGGACGTCGAGGCGCTCTACGACGCCGACCCCGACCGCCCTGGCCGCACCTACACGACGCGTGGCGGGTTCCTGCACGACGCCGGCCTGTTCGACGCGGAGTTCTTCGGCATCAGCCCTCGTGAGGCGACCGCCATGGACCCGCAGCAGCGCCTGCTCCTCGAAACCTCGTGGGAGGCGGTCGAGAACGCGGGCATCGACCCGGTGTCCCTGCGCGGTAGCCGGACCGGTGTGTTCGCGGGCGCCATGTACCACGACTACACCGCGCGGCTCGCCCCGTTGCCGGAGGAGGCCGAGGGGTACTCGTTCACCGGCGGTTCCGGCAGCGTCGTCTCCGGCCGCGTGGCCTACACCTTCGGCTTCGAGGGCCCCGCCGTCACCGTCGACACCGCGTGCTCGTCGTCGCTGGTGGCGCTGCACCTGGCCGCCCAGGCGCTGCGGCAGGGCGAGTGCGGGCTCGCACTGGCGGGCGGCGTCGCCGTGATGGCCACGCCGGGTTCGTTCGTCGAGTTCAGCCGCCAGCGCGCGCTGGCACCGGACGGCCGGTGCAAGCCGTTCGCGGCGGCGGCCGACGGCACCGCCTGGGCCGAGGGCGCCGGAATGATCCTGCTGGAACGCCTGTCCGACGCGCGCCGCAACGGACACCCGGTGCTCGCGGTACTCCGCGGGTCCGCGATCAACTCCGACGGCGCCTCCAACGGCCTCACCGCCCCCAACGGGCCTTCCCAGCAACGCGTGATCAGCCAGGCGCTCGCCGCCGCCGGACTGTCCACTTCGGACGTGGATGCGGTCGAGGCGCACGGAACGGGCACCCCGCTCGGCGACCCGATCGAAGCGCAGGCCCTGCTGGCGACCTACGGCCAGGACCGGGAAGTGCCTTTGTGGCTGGGGTCGCTCAAGTCGAACATCGGGCACGCCCAGGCTGCCGCCGGTGTCGGCGCGGTCATCAAGATGGTGCAGGCCATGCGGCACGGCGTGCTGCCGAAGACGCTGCACGTCGACGAGCCCTCACCGCACGTCGACTGGGAGTCCGGCGCGGTCGAGCTGCTGACCGAGGCCCGCGACTGGCCCTCGGTCGCGCGGCCCCGGCGTGCGGCGGTCTCGTCGTTCGGGATCAGCGGCACCAACGCTCACGTCGTCCTGGAAGGTGTTCCGGCGCCGAAGGCCACTGTCTCCACCGAACCGGTGCCGTGGGTGCTGTCGGCACGAACTGAACTCGCTCTGCGGGAACGGGCTCGTCAGCTTCTTCCGCTGGTCGGAGGTGACGAAGCCGGTGTTGCGCGTGCACTTGCGGCACGGTCGCGGTTCGAGCACCGCGCTGTCATCGCGGGTGATCTGCAGGCCGGGCTCGGCGCGTTGGCCGAGCACGGCACTGGCGCGGGTGTGGCTCGTGCGGCTCGCCGGATCGTGTTCGTGTTCCCCGGCCAAGGCGCGCAATGGACGGGCATGGGGCGTGAGCTTCTCCAAGCCTCACCGGTGTTCGCCCAGCGGATGTCCGAGTGCGCTGCGGCGCTGTCGTCCTTTGTGGACTGGGAGCTGCTGGAGGTGCTGGACGACGCCGAGGCGCTGACCCGCGTGGACGTGGTGCAGCCCGCGCTGTGGGCGATGATGGTGTCGCTCGCCGCGGTCTGGCAGGCGCACGGCGTCGAGCCCGCTGCCGTCGTCGGGCACTCCCAGGGCGAGATCGCCGCTGCCGTCGTCGCCGGTGGACTGTCCGTCGAGGACGGTGCTCGGGTGGTCGCGTTGCGCAGCAAGGCGTTGCTCGCGCTCTCCGGTCGTGGCGGAATGGTGTCCGTTGGCGCCCCGGTGGAGCGGGCGCGGGAACTGATCGGCCCGTGGGGTGGGCGGCTCTCGGTCGCCGCGGCGAACGGTGCGGCTTCCACGGTGGTGTCCGGCGATGCCGACGCCGTCGAGGAGCTGTTGGCCACTGCTCAAGACATCCGGGTGCGCCGGATCGCCGTCGACTACGCGTCGCACTCGGCGCACGTGGAGTTGATCGAGGACGAACTGGCTCGCGTGCTGGCGCCGGTGCGGCCGGAGCCGGGGCGGATCCCGTTCTACTCCACGGTGACCGCGGCGCTCACGGACACCGCGGACCTGGAAGCCGGTTACTGGTACCGGAACCTGCGTCAGCCGGTCGAGTTCGCCCGCACCACCGAGACTTTGCTGGCGACCGGTCACGACGTCTTCGTCGAGTGCAGCCCGCATCCCGTGCTCGTCACCGCGCTCGCCGAGTCGTTCGACGACGTGAGCGACACCGCCGTCGCGATCGGCACGTTGAAGCGCAACGACGGCTCTCTCGTTCGGGTTCTGAACGCACTCGGCGAGGCGCATGTCCACGGCGTGCCGGTGGACTGGACGTTGCCCGCGGGGACGCATGCCGCGCTGCCCGCGTACCCGTTCCAGCGCGAGCGGTTCTGGCTCGACGCCCCGCAGGCGCTGCCCGGCGTCACCGGACTGGGCCTCGACGCCGCCGGGCACCCGTTGCTGACCGCGTCGACCCGGCTCGCCGAGCAGGACATCCGGCTGTTCACCGGCAGGGTGTCGCTGCGGACGCAGCCGTGGCTCGCCGACCACGCCGTGCTCGACACGCCACTGCTGCCCGGCACCGCGTTCCTCGACCTGGCCCTGCACGCGGCCCGGGAGACGGGCGCCGCGGTCGAGGACCTGACCGTCGAGGCGCCGCTCGTGCTGCCCCGCCAGGGCGCGGTGCTCGTCCAGGTCACCGTCTCCGAAGGCCGTGAGCTGCGGATCCACGCCCGGCTTGAGGACGGCGACCTGCCGTGGACCCGGCACGCGTCGGGCACGCTCGCGGCTCCCGCGGACACCCGGCCCGCGCTGTCCTGGCCGCCGGTGGGTGCGGTCGAGGTGGACGTCGAGAAGTTCTACGTCGCCGCGGCCGAGGACGGCTTCGACTACGGGCCGGCGTTCCAGGGCCTGACGCGTGCGTGGAGGTCGGGGGACGAGGTCTTCGCGGAGGTCGCGATCGACGCCGAGCCCGGCACGTTCGTCGTACACCCGGCGCTGCTCGACGCCGCTGCCCAGGCCGTGCGGCTCGGTGACTTCTTCGCTGACGACGTCCCGCGACTGCCGTTCACGTGGTCCGGCGTCACCTCCCATGCTTCGGGCGCTCAGCGTTTGCGCGTCAGGCTTTCGTCCGCAGGCCTCGACACGGTGTCGCTCGCGGTCGACGACGACAACGGTCGTCCGGTGCTCACCGCGGACGCGCTGACCCTGCGACCGTTCTCGCCTGCGCAACTCGCGGCCGGTTCGAACTCGCTGTACCGGCTCGCGTGGCAGCCGATCGAGGTCACCGCGCCCGCGGGGACCGACGTGATCTCGCCCGTGGGCACCGGCGACGTACGCGAGGTGCTCGTCCGGCAGCTTGATCTCGTGCGCGAGTGGCTGGACCGGCCGGGCGACGAACGGCTGGTCGTGCTGACCCGGTCGGCCACCGGGGACGACGTCACCGACCTCGCGGGCGCGGCGGTGTGGGGCCTGCTGCGGTCGGCGCAGGCCGAGCACCCCGGCCGGATCGTGCTGGCGGATATCGACGACGACCCGCGGTCGTTGAGTGCGTTGCCCGCCGCACTTGGTACCGGTGAAGGACAACTCGCGTTGCGCGCCGGCATCGCCCACGTCCCGGCGTTGGCACGTGCGGAAGTTCGTGCCGCCACCGAACCGTTGCTCGACCCGGACGGCACCGTGCTGGTCACCGGGGCGCTCGGCACCCTCGGCCGACTCGTCGCGAAGCACCTCGTGCTCGTCCACGGCGCGCGGCACCTGCTGTTGCTGAGCCGGCGCGGAATGGCCACCGACGGCGCGGCCGAGTTCGTCGCCGAGCTCGCGGAACTGGGCGCGGCCGCCGAGATCGTCGCCGCGGACGCCGCCGACCGTTCCCGGCTCGCGGAGGTGCTCGCCGCGATCCCGGCCGAGCACCCGCTGACCTCGGTCGTGCACGCCGCCGGTGTCCTCGACGACGCGACGTTCACCGCGCTGACGCCCGAGCGGCTCGACACCGTGCTGCGACCCAAGATCGACGCGGCCCGGCACCTGCACGAACTCACCGCGGACCTGCGCAGCTTCGTCTTGTTCTCGTCGGTGGCGGGCACCCTCGGCACGGCGGGCCAGGCCAACTACGCGGCCGCGAACGCCTACCTCGACGCGCTCGCCAGTCAGCGCCGGGCGCAAGGACTGCCCGCGCTCTCGCTGGGCTGGGGGCTGTGGGCCGAGGCGAGCACGATGACGAGCGGAGCCGATGTCGGACGGCTGAGCCGCACGGGCGTGCTGCCGCTGTCGAGCCGTCAGGGCCTCGACCTGTTCGACGCGGCCTGGGCGGCCGGGGACGCGGTGCTGTTCCCGGTGCGGCTGGAGACGTCGGCGGCGCGGCTCGGCGAGATTCCGCCGCTGCTGCGCGGGCTCGTGCGCACTCCTGTCACCCCGCGGAAGAGTCAGATCCGGCTGAGCGACGTGCCCGCGGCCGAGCGGCAGCAGGTGCTGCTCGACCTGGTGCGCGGCGAGGTCGCGGCGGTGCTCGGGCACCGGGGAACGGCCGCGGTCGACCCCGCGCAGCCGTTCGCCGAGATCGGGTTCGACTCGCTGACCGCGGTCGAGCTGCGCAACCGGCTCACCGCCGCGACCGGCGTCCGGCTGCCGGCGACGCTGATCTTCGACCACCCGACCCCGGCCGCCGTCGCCGCGCACCTCGAACGCGGGCTGGTCACCGAACCGGCACGGCCGATCGTGCTCGACCACGTGGACCGGCTGGAGGCGGTACTGGCGGAGTCCACAGTGGACTCGTCCGTGCTGGCCGCTGTCGCCGCCCGGCTCGACGCGCTGGGGGCCCGGCTGCGGCGGCCGGAGCTCGCGCCGGACGACCCGGCACAGCGGCTGCGCACCGCCTCGGCCGACGAAATCCTCGACTTCATCTCCAAGGAGCTGGGCAACCATGGCTGAGCACGACGACCGGGTGCTGCTCGAGAACCTGCGCTGGGTCACCGTCGAACTGCACCAGGCGCGCGAGCGCCTGCGGGCGGCCGAGGAGCCGATCGCCATCGTCGGCGCCGGCTGCCGCTATCCCGGCGGTATCACGACGCCGGAGGACCTGTGGCGGCTGCTCGCCGACGGCACCGACGCGATCACGGAGTTCCCCGGCGACCGCGGCTGGGACGTCGACGACCTGCACCAGCCGGACGAGCCGGGGCACTCCAGCACCCGGCACGGCGGCTTCCTCACCGAACCGGGTGCGTTCGACGCGGGGTTCTTCGGCATCTCGCCCGCCGCGGCCGAGGTCACCGACCCCCAGCACCGCCTGCTGCTCGAAGTCTCCTGGGAGGCGGTCGAACGCGCGGGAATCGACCCGATGTCGTTGCGCGGCAGCAAGACGGGCGTGTTCACCGGAACCATGTACCAGGACTACGGGACCGGCGCGTCCGACGCCGACCTCGCCGGCCGGGTGCTGATGGGGACGTCCGGGTCGCTCGCCTCGGGCCGGGTCGCCTACGCCTTCGGCTTCGAGGGCCCGGCGCTGACCCTCGACACGGCCTGCTCGTCGTCGCTGGTCGCCGTGCACCTCGCTGTGCAGTCGTTGCGCCGGGGCGAGTGCACGCTCGCGCTCGCGGGCGGCTCGACGGTGCTGGCCACGCCGTCGGTGTTCGTCGAGTTCTCGCGCCAGGGCGGGCTCTCCGCCGACGGGCGCTGCAAGGCGTTCGGGGCGGGGGCGGACGGGACCGGCTTCGCCGAGGGCGCGGGAGTCCTGCTGCTGGAACGGCTTTCGGACGCGGTCCGGCTCGGGCACCCCGTGCTGGCCGTGGTGCGCGGCTCGGCGGTGAACTCGGACGGCGCGTCCAACGGGCTCACCGCACCCAACGGTCCTGCGCAGCAGCGGGTCATCGCCGCGGCACTGGCCGACGCGCGGTTGTCCGCGTCCGATGTGGACGCCGTCGAGGCGCACGGCACCGGCACTGCGCTGGGGGATCCGATCGAGGCTCAGGCGTTGCTCGCGGCCTACGGGCAGGACCGGCCGAAACCGCTCTGGCTCGGTTCGGTCAAGTCGAACCTCGGCCACACCCAGGCCGCCGCAGGGGTGGCCGGGTTGTTGAAGATGATCCTCGCGTTGCGCCACGGCGTTCTGCCGAAGACGTTGCACGCGGACTCGCCGTCACCGCACGTCGACTGGACGTCGGGAGAGGTCTCGCTGCTGACCGAGGCACGGCCGTGGCCCGCTGGGGAGCGGCCGCGCCGGGCCGGGGTGTCCTCGTTCGGTGTCAGCGGCACCAACGCCCACGTGATCCTCGAAGAGGCGCCGGTTGTGGCGGCGGAGCCGTCCGGGCTGGACGACCCTTCGGTGCCGTGGGTGTTCTCCGCACGCAGTGCCGCCGCGTTGCGAGGTCAGGCCGCCCGATTGATGTCCTGTGCGGACGATCGCGCGGTCGATGTCGCGCACTCGTTGCTGACCTCGCGCAGCTCGTTCGAGCATCGCGCGGTCGTGTTCGGCCCGGATGTGGAGACGCGTCGCCGCGGACTCGCCGCGCTCGCCGCCGGTGAGGAGACCTCCACCGCGGTCACCGGGCTCGCTGACGCGGATTCGGCAGCGGTGTTCGTCTTCCCGGGGCAGGGATCGCAGTGGGCCGGCATGGGCAGGGAACTGCTCGACACGTCGCCGGTGTTCGGCGCGCGGCTGGTCGAGTGCGCCGCTGCGCTGGCGCCGTTCACCGACTTCGACCTGCTGCGCGTGCTCCGGCGCGGTGACGAGCTCGACCGCGTCGACGTGGTCCAGCCCGCGCTGTGGGCCGTGATGGTGTCGCTGGCCGCGTTGTGGCAGTCCCACGGTGTCCGTCCGGCGGCCGTGCTCGGGCACAGCCAGGGCGAGATCGCCGCCGCGTGCGTGGCGGGTGCACTGTCTCTTTCGGACGGTGCGCGAGTCGTGGCGCTGCGCAGCAGGGCGTTGGCCGAGCTGTCCGGCCGCGGCGGCATGGTGTCGTTGCGGGTGCCGGTCGCGGAGGTCGAAACCCTGCTGGCTCAACGATCAGGGCTTTCGATCGCCGCGGTCAACGGAGCCGAGTCCGTCGTCGTCTCCGGCACGCCCGAGGCGCTGGACGAGCTGGTCGAACACTGCGGCGACCGCGCGAAGCGGATCCCGGTGGACTACGCGTCGCACTCCGCACAGGTCGACTCGCTGCGGGAGCGGCTGCTGGCCGACCTCGCCCCGATCCGGCCGCGTCAGGCGGAGATCCCGTTCGTGTCGGCGGTGACCGCCTCGTTCTTCGACACCACGGGCCTGGACGCGCGGTACTGGTTCACCAACCTGCGCGAGCCGGTGCTGTTCGACCCGGCGATGCGACTGTTGATGGCCGAGGGCCGGACCGCGTTCGTCGAGCTGAGCCCGCATCCCGTGCTGACGATGGGCATGCAGCAGACCGCACCGGGCGCTGTCGTGGCCGGGGCATTGCGCCGAGGCGATGGCGGCCTCGCGCGGGTCCGGCTGTCGCTGGCCGAACTGGCTGTGCGCGGCGTTGGCGTCGACTGGCTGCTTCCCGCAGGACGGCGGGTCGACCTGCCCACGTACGCGTTCGACCACCGCGACTACTGGCTGACCACGACCGGTCCGGCGGCGGGAGCGGCACCGGTGGCGGGCGCCGCCGAGAGGTGGTCCGGCTACCTGGCGGGGCAGACCGGCCAGGAACGGCGGCGGACGCTGGTGAAGCTGGTCCGTTCCGCCGCGGCCGCCGTGCTCGGGCACGCGACGCCGGAGGAGGTCGAGCTCACCGGGTCGTTCCGCGAACTGGGCCTCGACTCCGCGGCGGGTGTCCAGCTGCGCAACCGGCTCGCCTCCGCGACCGGGCTGGACCTGCCGGTGACGGTCGTGTTCGACCACCCGACGGTGTCCTCGCTCGCCGCACACCTGGAGGCCGAGGTGTCGGGTTCGGGCACCGGCGGTCTGGACCGCCACCTCGACGCCGTCGAGTCGGGTCTGCGCGACCTCGACGGCGCGGCCCGAGCGCGGGTGCTGACCAGGTTGCGCGCGTTGATCGCGCCGGGACCCGACGCCACGGCGGACCTGGACGAAGCCAGTGCCGACGAGATGTTCGCCTTGCTGGATCAGGAACTGGGTGCCGCGTCGTGACCAACGAAGAAAAACTCCTGGACTACCTCAAGCGCGCCACCGGTGATCTGCGCGAGGCGCGGGGCCGGGTCCGCGAGCTGGAGGAGCAGGCGCACGAGCCCGTCGCCGTCGTCGGCATGAGCTGCCGGTACCCCGGCGGGGTGCGGACGCCGGAGGACCTCTGGACGCTGGTCGCCGAGGGACGGGACGCCGTCACCGGGTTCCCCGCCGACCGGGGCTGGGACCTCGACAGGCTGCACGACCCGAGCGAGGCGCCCGGCTCCAGCTACGTCCGGCACGGCGGGTTCCTGGACGACGTCGCGGGGTTCGACGCCGAGCTGTTCGGCCTGAGCCCGCGCGAGGCCCTCGCGATGGACCCGCAGCAGCGTCTGCTGCTCGAAGCCGCGTGGGAGGGGTTCGAACGGGCCGGTATCGCCCCGGATTCCGTGCGCGGCAACAGGATCGGCGTCTTCGTCGGCACCAACGGCCAGGACTACGGGCCGCGCCTGCACGAGGCACCCGCCGAGGTCGAGGGCCACCTGCTCACCGGACTGGCCGCCAGTGTCCTTTCCGGACGGATCGCGTACGCGTTCGGCCTGGAGGGACCGGCGCTCACCGTCGACACCGCGTGTTCGGCGTCGCTCGTCGCGGTGCACCTGGCGATCCGGTCGCTGCGCGCGGGGGAGAGCACCCTGGCCCTCGCCGCCGGTGTGTCGGTGATGAGCACGCCCGGTGGGTTCGTCGAGTTCAGCCGTCAGCGCGGCCTCGCCCCGGACGGGCGTTGCAAGTCCTTCGGCGCCGGTGCGGACGGCACCGGCTGGGCGGAGGGCGTCGGCGTCCTGGTGCTGGAACGCCTGTCCGACGCACAACGCAACGGTCACCGCGTGCTCGCCGTGCTGGCCGGGTCGGCGGTCAACTCCGACGGCGCGTCCAACGGTCTCACCGCGCCCAGCGGTCTCGCGCAGCAGCGGGTGATCCGGGCGGCGCTGGCCGACGCCCGGATCGTTCCGTCCGATGTGGACGCTGTGGAGGCGCATGGCACCGGCACGGTCCTCGGTGACCCGATCGAGGCGGAGGCGATCCTCGCCACCTACGGTCAGGACCGGGAGACCCCGCTGTGGCTGGGGTCGCTCAAGTCCAACCTCGGGCACGCCCAGGCCGCGGCCGGTGTCGGCGGGATCATCAAGACGGTTCTCGCCCTGCGTGCCGGGACGTTGCCGCGCACGCTGCACGCGGACGAGCCCTCGCCCCACGTCGACTGGTCCGCCGGAGCGGTCGAGCTGCTGACCGAGCCGCGGCCTTGGCCTGCCGGGGAACGTCCGCGTCGCGCCGGGGTCTCGTCGTTCGGTGTCAGCGGTACCAACGCGCACGTGATCGTCGAGGAAGCTCCCGCCGGGCCCGAACCAGTGCCGGTCGCGACGGAGGCTGTTCTGCCGTTCCTGCTGTCGGCGAAGTCTCCGGAGGCGCTGCGGGCGCAGGCGGCCAGGCTGGCCGAGGCGGGCGTTGACTCTCTGGACTCTGCCTACTCGCTGGCGACGACCCGTGCGTTGCTGGACCATCGGGCGGTTGTTGTGGGCCGGGACGGGCTGCAGGCCGGGTTGACGGCGCTGGCCGCCGGTCTTCCCGCCGCCGATCTCGTGCAGGGCAGGGCTTCTGGAGACACCAAGCTCGCGTTTCTGTTCACCGGTCAGGGTTCTCAGCGGGCCGGGATGGGGCGGGAGCTGCACGCGGCGTTCCCGGTGTTCGCTGCCGCGTTCGACGAGGTGTGCGCGGAGATCGACGCGCACCGGCAGGGGCCGTCGCTCAAGGACGTCGTGTTCGCCGACGCCGACGGGCTGCTCGACCGGACCGACTACGCGCAGGCAGGCCTGTTCGCGGTCGAGGTGGCGCTCGCCCGGCTCGTCGAGTCGTGGGGTGTCCGGGCCGATGTCGTCGCGGGGCACTCGCTCGGCGAGATCACCGCCGCCCACCTGGCGGGAGTGCTCAGCCTGGCCGACGCGGCGGCACTGGTGGCCGCTCGAGGTCGGTTGATGGCCGCGTTGCCCGCAGGTGGTGCCATGGCCGCGATCGAGGCCGGCGAGGAAGAACTCGTTGCCACATTGCCGGTCGGTGTGGACCTCGCCGCCGTGAACGGGCCGTCTTCGGTCGTCGTCTCCGGGCCCCAGGACGCCGTCGCGGAGGTCGTTTCCCACTGGGCTGCACAGGGGCGCCGCACCCGGCGCCTGGCGACGAGTCACGCGTTCCACTCCGCCGCGATGGACCCTGTGCTCGCGCCATTGGCGGAAGTCGTGCGGGAGCTGGACTTCCGGTCGCCGAGCGTGCCGTTCGTGTCGACTCGCACCGGGCGGACCGAGGCTGATCTGTCCACTGTGGAGTATTGGACCGGTCAGGCCAGGGACGCGGTGCGCTTCGCGGAGGCCGTCGCGTCACTGGAGGAGCAGGGCGTCACGGCCTATCTGGAACTGGGACCCGACGGCGTGCTCACCGCGCTGGCCCGCGGGCTCTCCGACGCCGTGACGGCTGTCGCGCTGCGCCCGGACCGGGACGAGGTGGCCACACTGCTGACCGCCATCGGGACCCTGCACGTCCACGGTGTTCCCGTTGATTGGTCCGCCTACTTCGCCGGGACCGGCGCGCGGCCGACCGACCTGCCCACGTACGCCTTCCAGCACGAGCGTTACTGGCTCACTACGGCGAGCGGTGCCCCGGTTTCAGAGCGTCCTGCTGTTCCCTCACCGGGGGACCGGATCGAGCTGATCGACCTGGTGCGCGCGCAGGCCGCCGCCGTGCTCGGGTATCCGGAGGCCCTCGACGGCGACCGCGCGTTCGCCGACCTGGGGTTCGACTCGCTCACCGCGGTGGAGCTGAGCTCCCGGCTGAGCAGGGCGACCGGGCTGACGTTGCCGCCGACGCTCGTCTTCGACTACCCGACGCCTGACGCGCTGGCCGCGTGGCTGGTGGGAGAGACCGGGACCGGAGCCGCGCTCGTCGCGCACGCGGGTTCGGACGACCCGATCGTCGTCGTGGGCATGGGGTGCCGCTATCCGGGCGATGTCACGTCCCCGGCGCGGTTGTGGGACGTCGTGCTCGCCGGCACCGACGCGATCACGCCGTTCCCGGCGGACCGCGGCTGGAATCTGGACGAGGTGCACGACCCTGAACCGGGCCGGCCGGGGAAGACCTACGTCGCCCACGGTGGCTTTCTGGCGGACGCGGCCGGGTTCGACGCCGCCTTCTTCGGCATCAGCCCGCGCGAGGCGCTGGCGATGGATCCCCAGCAGCGGCTGCTGCTGGAGGTCACCTGGGAGACCTTCGAACACGCGGGCATCGACCCGCGGGCGGTGCGCGGGGATGTCGTCGGCGTGTTCGCCGGTGTCGCCTCGCAGGACTACGGCCCGCCGTTGCACGAGGCGCCCGAGCACGTCGGCGGAAACCTCGGCACCGGCACCGCGGCCAGCGTGCTGTCCGGCCGGATCGCGTACACCTTCGGGTTCGAGGGGCCGGCGTTGACCGTCGACACCGCGTGCTCGTCGTCGTTGGTCGCGCTCCACCTCGCCGCGCAGGCGTTGCGTGCCGGTGAGTGCACGCTGGCGCTCGCGGGCGGGGTGACGGTGATGTCGAGTCCCGGCGCGTTCGTCGAGTTCAGCCGTCAGCGCGGGCTCGCACCGGACGGGCGGATCAAGTCGTTCTCCGACGACGCCGACGGCACGGCGTGGGCGGAAGGCGCGGGAATGCTGCTGCTGGAAAGGCTTTCGGACGCCCGCAGGCACGGCCACCCGGTGCTCGCCGTGGTCGCCGGATCGGCGGTGAACTCCGACGGTGCGTCGAACGGGCTCACCGCCCCGAACGGACCGTCCCAGCAGCGGGTGATCCGGCAGGCGCTGGCCAACGCCGGTCTGTCCACTTCGGACGTCGACGTGGTCGAGGCGCACGGGACCGGCACCGTGCTGGGCGACCCGATCGAGGCACAGGCCGTGCTCGCGACCTATGGACAGGATCGGGAGGTCCCGCTGTGGCTGGGTTCGCTGAAGTCGAACATCGGGCACGCCCAGGCCGCGTCGGGCGTCGGCGGGGTCATCAAGATGATCGAGGCGATGCGGCACGGCGTGCTGCCCAGGACGCTGCACCTCGACACGCCGTCGGCCAAGGTGGACTGGACGGCGGGCGCGGTCTCGTTGCTGACCGAGACCACTCCGTGGCCGGAGACCGATGTTCGCCGGGCCGCTGTGTCGTCCTTCGGCGTCAGTGGCACCAATGCACACGTCATCCTTGAGCAAGCAGCGGAAGTCGTTGCGGCGGAACGGGATTTTGTCGGACCTGTGCCGTGGCTGTTGTCGGCTCGCACCGAGACGGCGCTGCGGGCGCAGGCCGAGCGGTTGCTCGCGGTCGACGCCGATGCGGTGGACGTCGCGCGGGCGCTCGCGGCCGGACGTGCCGCGTTCGAGCACCGGGCCGTGGTCGTCGCCACTGATCCAGAGGACCGCGCGGCAGGACTGGCCGCGATCCGGGACGGCCGTGGCGCGATCACCGGAGTCGCCCGGCCCGGCCGGACGGCGTTCCTGTTCACAGGTCAGGGTTCTCAGCGTGCCGGGATGGGGCGTGAACTGCACGAGACGTACCCGGACTTCGCGGACGCGTTCGACTCCGTGTGTGCCTGCCTCGACCCGCGCGTGCGGGAGGTCGTGCTCGACGGCGGACCGGAGCTCGACGGCACCGAGTTCGCGCAGCAGGGCATCTTCGCGATCGAGGTCGCGCTCGTGCGGCTGCTGGAGAGATGGGGAGTGCGCCCGGACGTCGTTCTCGGGCACTCCGTCGGCGAGATCGCCGCGGCGCACGTCGCCGGGATCCTGAGTCTGGAGGACGCGGCCGCGCTGGTGGCTGCCCGTGGCCGCTTGATGCAGGCCTTGCCGCCTGGTGGCGTGATGATCGCCGTGCAGGCTTCGGAGGACGAGGTTCTGCCGCTTGCTGAAGGGGTGTCGCTGGCGGCGGTGAACGGTTCTTCGGCCGTGGTGTTGTCCGGAGAGGTGGACGCGGTCACCGCGGTGGCGTCGAGGTTCGCCAAGACCAAGCGACTCAACACGAGTCACGCGTTCCACTCGCCGTTGATGGCGCCGATGCTGCCGGACTTCCGTACCGTGCTCGACGGCCTGGCGTTCGGCCCGGCCGCGCTGCCGATGGTGCCCACCGGCGGGACGGCCGATCCGGCGACGGCGGAGTACTGGGCCGGTCAGATCGAGGCGACGGTCCGGTTCGCGGACGGCGTCGAGGCGCTGCGCGCCGACGGCGTCACCACGTTCGTCGAGATCGGTCCGGACGCGGTGCTGTCCGCGCTGGTCGATGGCGCCGTGCCGGTGCTGCGCGCGGACAGGTCCGAGCCGGAGACGCTGCTCACCGCGCTGAGCCGGTTGCACGTTGCCGGATTCGGTCCACAGTGGACTGAGCTGCTCGGTTCGGCGGACGTTCCGGTCGAGCTGCCTACATACCCGTTCGAACGGGAGAGGTACTGGCTCGCGCCCGGCTCACCCGCGGCCGCCGACCCGGCGGGCGAGCGGTTCTGGGCTGCTGTCCGCGACGGTGATGTCGTGGGTCTGGCGGACACCCTCGCGGTTGACGAGTCCACTGTGGATTCGCTGTTGCCCGCGCTGGCCCGGTGGCGTGCCGAGGCTGACGGGGGAGCAGAGCACTGGCGTTACCGCGTGGTCTGGAAGCCGGTCGACGTCTCGGCCTCTTCGGGTACGTGGCTGGTCGTCGTGCCGGAAGGCGTTGCGGCGGAACAGGTCGTCGAGGGGCTCGACGCCACGGTGCTGAAGCTGCCTGCCGGGATCGGCCGGGCGGACCTCGCCGCGTTGCTGCCGGAGACCGACGGTGTGCTGTCGCTGCTCACCGACGTCCGCGAGGTGCTCGTGCTCGTGCAGGCGCTCGGCGACGCGGGTCGTGAGGCGCCGCTGTGGTGCGTGACGCGCAATGCCGTGCAGGTCGAGCCGGGTGAGGCGGTGGATCCCGCTGCCGCCGAGATCTGGGGACTGGGCCGCGTGGTCGGCCTGGAGCATCCGCGCCGGTGGGGTGGGTGCGTCGACCTGAGTGGCGACGTGGACCCCGCGGCCGTACTGGGTAGCGGTGTGGACCCGGCAGCCGGCCTCGGCCTCGCCGACATCCTCGGCGGCACCGAGGACCAGGTCGCCGTGCGGCCGTCCGGGGTGTTCGGGCGGCGTCTCGTGCGGGCGCCCGGCGGCCGGAAGGTCCGGGAGTGGCGGCCTCGCGGCACGGTGCTGATCACCGGCGGCACCGGTGCGCTCGGCGGGCAGGTGGCCCGGAGGCTGGCGGCGGACGGTGCCGAGCACCTGGTGCTGACCAGTCGTCGCGGTCAGGCCGATTCCGGGCTCGTCGACGACCTCACAGCTCTTGGCGCGCGCGTCACGGTGCGCGCGTGTGATGTCGCCGATCGGGATGCGCTCGCTGTGCTGCTGGCGGAGTTCCCGCCGTCGGCCGTCGTGCACGCGGCCGGTCTCGGCGACCCCGACTACCTGGTGGACACGGATCTTGCCGAGTTCGCGCGCGTCCGGTCGGCCAAGGTTCTGGGAGCGCTCCACCTCGACGCGCTGCTCGGGGACACCCCGCTCGACGCGTTCGTGCTGTTCTCGTCCATCGCGGCCACCTGGGGCAGTGGCGGCCAGGGTGCCTATTCGGCGGCCAACGCGGCGCTCGACGCACTTGCCGAGTCCCGCCGGGCCCGTGGCCTGACCGCCACGTCGATCGCCTGGGGGCCGTGGGCCGGCCCCGGGATGGCCGAGGGTGAGGCCGGGGTTCAGATGGCACGGCGCGGTGTCGCCGGGCTGCCGCCGCACCGAGCGGTCGCCGAACTGGTTGCGGCCGTGGAACGGGACGAGCCGGCGGTCGTCGTCGCGGACGTCGACTGGACGAGGTTCGTGCCCGCGTTCACGGCGCAGCGCCAGAGTCCGTTGCTCGGCGACCTGCCCGAGGTGCGTGAGGTGCTGGCCACCGAGGTGACGTCCGGCGGGGCGGTCGCCGAGATCCTGAGCACTGCCAAGGGATCCGAGCTCGACCAGTTGCTGCTCGACATCGTGCGCGGCGAGATCGCCGTGGTGCTCGGGCATTCCGCGTCCGAGGCGGTCGACGTTCACCAGCCGTTGCGCGACCTCGGCCTCGACTCGCTGGCCTCGGTCGAACTGCGCAACGGGCTGTCCAGGGCGACCGGACTCGCTCTGCCCAGCACTCTCGTCTTCGACCACCCGACGGCCGCCGCCGTCGCCGTGCACCTGAAGTCCCTGGTGGAGCCCGCGACCGACCTGCTCGCCGACGACCTGGACCGGCTCGAAGCCGGGCTGGCGGCGTCCGGCGCGCAGGACCGCGGTCGCGTCCTGGCCCGCCTCGAAGTCCTGCTCGCCCAGTGGCGCGACGGAGGAGAGGACGAGTCGATCACCGACCGGCTCGACTCCGCCACCGACGACGAGATGTTCCGGCTGCTCGACACCGAGTTCGGCATCTCCTGATGCGCCCACCGACCCAAAGTTCTCCGAGGACCTCCCATGTCGAGTGAAGACAAGCTCCGCTACTTCCTCAAGCGCGTCACGGCCGACCTGCACGACGTTCGTGCCCGGCTGCGCGACGCCGAGGACAAGGCGGGCGAGCCGATCGCGATCGTCGGCATGGCCTGCCGGTATCCCGGAGGCGCGAACACGCCCGAACGCCTGTGGGACCTGGTTGCGGGGGAGACCGACGCGATCTCCGACTTCCCCGCCGACCGCGGCTGGGACGTCGCCCGGCTCTACCGCCCCGGCGCACCACAGCCGGGGCACAGCTACGTTCGCCAGGGCGGTTTCCTGCACGAGGCAGCGGACTTCGACCCCGAGTTCTTCGGGATCTCACCGCGCGAGGCCGTCGCCATGGACCCGCAGCAACGCCTGCTCCTGGAGGTCGCGCACGAGGCGTTCGAACGCGCCGGCCTGCCGGTCGACGGTCTGCGCGGCAGCCGCACCGGCGTGTTCGTCGGCGGGATGGCCCAGATCTCCGGCCCGTCGGAGGAACAGATCGAGGCCCTGTCGGGATATCTGCTCACCGGCAGCGCGGCCAGCGTGTTCTCCGGCCGGATCGCCTACACCTTCGGGCTGGAGGGCCCGGCACTGACCGTCGACACGGCCTGCTCGTCGTCGCTGGTGGCGATGCACCTCGCCGCGCAGGCGCTGCGGGCGGAGGAGTGCACGCTCGCGCTGGCGGGCGGGGTCACCGTCATGACGACGCCGGAGGGGTTCGTCGAGTTCAGCCAGCAGGGCGGACTCGCCGCCGACGGCCGTGCCAAGGCCTTCTCCGACAACGCCGACGGCACCGCCTGGGGTGAGGGCGTGGGCCTGCTCGTCCTGGAACGGCTGTCCGATGCCCGGCGGCTCGGCCATCCGGTGCTGGCTGTGTTGCGCGGTTCAGCGGTCAACCAGGACGGCGCTTCCAACGGCCTCACCGCGCCGAACGGCCTGGCGCAGCAACGGGTGATCCGCGCTGCGCTGGCCAGCGCGCGTCTCGCACCGTCCGATGTGGACGTCGTGGAGGCGCACGGCACCGGCACGACGCTCGGCGACCCGATCGAAGCCGAGGCCTTGCTGGCCACGTACGGCAAGGATCGGGACCGGCCGCTGTGGCTGGGGTCGTTGAAGTCGAACATCGGGCACACGCAGGCCGCGGCCGGTGTCGGTGGCGTGATCAAGATGGTCGAGGCGATGCGCCACGGCGTGCTGCCGAAGACGCTGCACTCCGACGTTCCATCGTCCCATGTGGACTGGACTTCCGGTCAGGTCCGGCTTCTCTCCGAAGCTGTGCAATGGTCCGAGACCGAGGCGCCTCGACGAGCCGGTGTGTCGTCGTTCGGCGTCAGCGGGACGAACGCGCACGTGATCATCGAGTCTGTTCCCGCCGAGGAGCACGAGCCGTCCGCGGAACTGCCCGTGGTGCCGTGGGTGCTCTCGGCCCGGACCGGGCCCGCCCTGCGCGATCTCGCCCAAGCGCTTGGCGGCTTGGACGACGATCCGGTCGACATCGGGCGCGCGCTGGTCACCACGCGGTCGGTGCGCGAACACCGGGCCGTGGTGCTGGATGCCGCTGGGCTTGACGCTGTCGCGAGCGAGCCGGCGAATCCCGGTGACGTCGTGTTCGTGTTCCCCGGCCAAGGTTCGCAGTGGGCGGGGATGGGGCGTGCGCTCCTCGGTACCTCTCCAGTGTTCGCCTCGCGGATGTCCGAGTGCGCTTCGGCTCTCTCGTCGTTCGTCGACTGGAACCTGCTGGACGTCCTCGACGACGAGGAGGCGTTGAGCCGGGTCGACGTCGTGCAGCCCGTGCTGTGGGCGGTGATGGTGTCACTCGCCGAGGTCTGGCGTGCGTACGGTGTCGAACCCGCCGCCGTGGTGGGCCACTCCCAGGGTGAGATCGCCGCGGCGGTCGTCGCGGGCGGCTTGTCCCTTGAGGACGGTGCTCGCGTGGTCGCGCTGCGGAGCAAGGCCATTCTGCGACTGTCCGGGCTGGGCGGCATGGTCTCGCTGGCCGCTTCGGTCGATCACGCACGCGAGCTGATCGCGCCGTGGGACGGCAGGATCTCGGTGGCGGCGGTCAACGGGCCTTCATCGGTCGTGGTCTCGGGTGAAGCTGAGGCGCTGGACGAGCTGCTCGCGTCAGTCGAGGTGCGGGCGCGGCAGATCGCCGTCGACTACGCCTCGCACTCGGCACAGGTCGAGTTGCTGGCCGGTGAGCTGGCCGAGGTGCTGGCACCGGTGCGGCCTCTGCCCGGCCGGATCCCGTTCGTCTCGGCGGTGACCGGGGAGGTCCTGGACACCACCGGGCTGGACGGCGCCTACTGGTACCGCAACCTCCGCGAACCCGTCCGGTTCGACCAGGCCGTCACGACACTTCTCGCGAACCGTGCCACCGTCTTCGTCGAGTGCAGCCCTCACCCCGTGCTCGCCGTCGGCATCGAGGAGACGATCGAGCACGCCGGTGCGAGCGCCGCCGCCGTCGGCACACTACGTCGCGACGATGGCGACCTGTCCCGACTCGTCACGTCGCTCGGTGAGGCGTTCGCCCGCGGCGCCGAGGTCGACTGGGCCGGCGTCTTCGCGGGCACCGGCACCCGCCGCGTCAGCCTGCCGACCTATCCGTTCCAGCGCGAGCGCTACTGGTCCGAGCCCGGCGCACCGCGTCGCCGCACGACCGTCGACGACCTGCGGCACGAGACGACCTGGCGGCTCGTGGCCGCAGGAAGCCCGGCCGTCACGGGCACCTGGGTCGTGCTCGGCGCAGACGATCTCGCCGGCCGCGTCGCGCAGGGGCTCACCCGCCACGGCGCCGAGGTGATCCGCTCTGCCGAACTGGGCGATCTCACGGACGTCCGCGGTGTGCTGGCCGTCGCTCCTACCGGCCGCGTGCCGGGACATCCGGACGTTCCGGCGGGGTTCGCCGCGACTCTTTCCGCGGTGCAAGCGCTTGCGGAGCAAGAAGTTCCTTTGTGGACGATCACCCGCGGCGCGGTCTCCACCTCGGCCGCGGACCCGGTCACCGACCCGGAGCAGACCCTCGTCTGGGGCCTCGGTCAGGTGGTGCGCCAGGAGCACCCGGCTCGCTGGGGCGGCGTCGCCGATCTGCCCGCCGACGCGGACGACACCGCCGTCGACCTGCTCCTGGGTGCCCTGAACGGTGCGGAGGACGAACTGGCCGTGCGGCAGGAGGGCGTGTTCGCGCGGCGGCTCGTCCGGTCCACGGGAGCGTCCGCCCGGCGCGACTGGCGTCCGGAAGGCACGGTCCTGATCACCGGCGGCACGGGCGCGCTCGGTGCCCACGTCGCGCGGCGGATGGCCACCCTGGGCGCGCCGCACCTGCTGCTCGTCAGCCGCAGCGGCCCGGACGCTCTCGGCGCCACCGACCTGACCGCCGAACTCACCGCACTCGGCTCGCGGGTCACCATTGCCGCCTGCGACGCCGCCGACCGTGACGCGCTCGGCGAGCTGATCGACGCCCTGCCGCAGGACGTCCCGCTGCGCTCGGTGATCCACACCGCCGCCGTCCTCGACGACGCCGTGCTCGACGAACTGAGCCTCGACCAGGTGGGCCGGGTGCTGCGGGTGAAGGCCGAGGCGGCGGTGACGCTGCACGAGCTGACCCGTGACCTCGACCTCGACGCGTTCGTGCTCTTCTCGTCGCTCGCAGGGACGTATGGCGGGGCCGGGCAGGGGAACTACGCGCCGGGCAACGCCTTCCTGGACGCCTTCGCGCGGTACCGCCGTGGCCTGGGTCTGCCCGCGACGTCGATCGGCTGGGGACACTGGGCGGGCGGCGGCATGGCCGACGGTGGCCTGGAAACCCGGCTGCTGCAACGCGGTGTGCCGCCGATGGCGCCGGAACTGGCGCTCGACGGTCTTCAGCGGGTCCTCGACCTCGACGACACGGCTGTCGTCGTCGCCGACGTCGACTGGACCGCGGCCGTGGCGCCGAGTCCGCTGCTCGCCGACCTTCCCGAGATGCGGCTCGTCCGCACCGATGCCGAACCCGGTCTCGCCGACCTGGCACCGGAGGAGCGGGACCGCCGGCTGCTCCAGATCGTGCGCACGCAGATCGCCGCCGTGCTCGGGTTCTCCGAGCCCGGCCGCATCGATCCCGCCCGAGCCCTGCGCGATCTGGGTTTCGACTCGCTGACGGCGGTCGAGCTGCGGAACCGGCTGGGTGCCGCGGTGGGCCTGAAACTGCCCGCGACCCTGGTCTTCGACCACCCCAGTCCTGGCGCGCTGGTCCGCCATCTCGCGGAGCGGCTCACCGGTACCGGTGGTGCTGTCAGCGAGGTGTCCGAGCGGGCGGCCGCCGACGAACCGATCGCGATCGTCGCGATGAGCTGCCGGTTCCCCGGTGGAGTCAGCTCGCCGGAGGACCTGTGGGAGCTGCTCGCCGACGGCCGGGACACCGCCACCGAGTTCCCCGGCGACCGCGGCTGGGACGTCGAGGCCGTGTACGACCCCGATCCCGAGGTGCCCGGCCGTTCCTACGTCCGGCACGGATCCTTTGTGGACGACGTGACCGGCTTCGACGCGGCGTTCTTCGGGATCAGCCCGCGGGAGGCGCTGGCGATGGACCCTCAGCAGCGGTTGCTGCTGGAGACGTCGTGGGAGGTGTTCGAACGCGCGGGGCTCGACCCGGTGGCGTTGCGCGGCAGCCGGGTCGGCGTGTTCGTCGGAACGAACGGCCAGGACTACAGCACTCTGCTGATGAACGCCCGTGAGCAGGTCGAGGGCTATCTGGGCACCGGCAGTTCGGCGAGCGTGTTCTCCGGCCGGGTCGCGTACGCGTTCGGTCTGGAAGGCCCCGCGGTCACGGTGGACACGGCGTGTTCGTCGTCGCTGGTGGCACTGCATCTTGCCGCGCAGGCACTGCGGGCGGGGGAGTGCACGCTCGCGCTCGCGGGCGGAGTGACCGTGATGTCCACGCCGATCGGGTTCGTCGAGTTCTCTCGTCAGCGTGGTCTGGCCGTGGACGGTCGGTGCAAGCCGTTCGGGGACACCGCCGACGGCACGGCCTGGGGCGAGGGCGCCGGGCTGCTGCTGGTCGAACGGCTGTCGGACGCCCGCCGTCTCGGCCACCCCGTGCTCGCGGTGCTGCGCGGTTCGGCGGTCAACCAGGACGGTGCTTCCAACGGTTTGACGGCACCCAACGGTCCGTCGCAGCAACGGGTGATCCGGCAGGCACTCGACGCCGCCGGTCTGCGTCCGTCCGATGTGGACGCCGTCGAGGCGCACGGCACCGGGACTCGCCTCGGCGACCCGATCGAGGCGCAGGCGTTGCTGGCCACCTACGGGCAGGACCGGGACGCGCCGGTGTGGCTGGGTTCGGTGAAGTCGAACCTCGGGCACACCCAGGCGGCCGCGGGCGTCGCCGGCGTGATCAAGATGGTGCAGGCGTTGCGGCACGAGGTGCTGCCGAAGACGCTGCGCGCGGACATTTCTTCGTCCCAGGTGGACTGGTCGGCCGGCGCGGTCTCGTTGCTGACCGAATCAGTGCCGTGGCCGGCTGGTGGTCGCGTGCGCAGGGCCGGGGTGTCGTCGTTCGGGATCAGCGGGACCAACTCCCACGTCGTTCTGGAGGAGGCGCCCGCTCCTGAGCCTATGCCGGTGGAGACGTACTCCGGCGGCGTTGTGCCGTGGCTGGTCTCGGCGAGGTCCGAGGCCGGGCTGCGGGCGCAGGCTTTGCGGCTGCTGGCGTTCCTCGGCACGGAACCCGACCTGGTCGCGACCGCGAGGACCCTCGCCACGGCCAGGGCGTCGCACGACCACCAGGCCGTGGTGCTCGCCGCCGACCTCGACGGCTTCCGCCGCGGGCTCACCGGGCTCGCCGAGGGCCGGTCGGTCGCCGAGGTGGTCCGTGGTTCGGCCGACGGGAAGATCGCGTTCCTGTTCTCCGGTCAGGGTTCTCAGCGCGTGGGCATGGGCCGGGAGCTGTACGAGGCGTTTCCTGTCTATGCGTCGGCGTTCGACGCGGTGTGTGCGCTGCTGGATCCGCGGCTCGGGGAGGTTCTCGGCTCGCCCGAACTCGATCAGACGGAGTTCGCGCAGCAGGCGATCTTCGCGGTCGAGGTCGCGTTGTTCCGGTTGCTGGAGTCGTGGGGTGTGCGGCCGGACTTCGTCGCCGGCCATTCGGTCGGGGAGATCGCGGCGGCCCACGTCGCCGGGATCCTGACCCTGGAGGACGCGGCGAAGCTGGTGACCGCGCGTGGACGCCTGATGCAGGCTTTGCCGCCTGGTGGCGTGATGATCGCGGTGCAGGCTTCCGAGGACGAGGTTCTTCCGCTGCCGGAAGGGGTTTCGCTGGCGGCGGTGAACGGTCCTGCCTCGGTGGTGTTGTCCGGAGAGGTGGACGCGGTCACCGCGGTGGCGTCGAAGTTCGTCAAGACCAAGCGACTCAACACGAGCCACGCGTTCCACTCCGCGCTGATGGAGCCGATGCTCGCCGAGTTCCGCGCTGTTGTCGATAGCCTTCCCCACGCGGAACCGTCCATCCCGTTTGTGTCCACTGTGGATGATGAGCTGGAATTCGCGCCGGAGTACTGGGTTCGGCAGGTGCGTGAACCCGTCCGGTTCGCCGATGCCGTCGCGCGGCTGCGTTCCGTCGGTGTCACCGAGTTCGTCGAACTCGGTCCCGACGCGGTGCTCACCCCGATGGTCGAGGAGGCCGTGCCCACTCTGGTGGCGGGCCGTTCCGACTGCCTCGGCGTGCTGACCGCGCTCGCGCACTTCGCCGAGACCGTTTCGTGGGCGCAGGTGTTCGGACCTGGTCCGGTTCGTGCGGACCTGCCGACGTACGCCTTCCAGCACGAGCGGTTCTGGCTGGACGGCGCCGCGGCGGGGGAGGCCAACGCGCTCGGCCACCCGTTGCTCAGCGCGGCCGTGGAGCTGCCCGAGTCCGGTGGCCGGGTGCTGACCGGTGCGCTCTCGACCCGGACCTCGCCGTGGCTTTCCGGGCACGCCGTGCACGGCGCGGTCATCCTGCCCGGCACGGCGTTCGTGGAGCTCGCTCTGCGCGCGGGTGCCGAGGTCGGCTGTGCGGTGCTGGAGGAACTGACGATCGCCGCACCGCTCGTGCTGCCGCCGACCGGCACGGTCCGGATCCAGGTGGCGATCGTGCCGGTCGACGGCCGGTACGAGGTCACCGTGCACTCCCGCGGCGCCGAGGCCGAGGACTGGACGCGGCACGCCACCGGTGTGCTGACCGATGAACCGGCGTCCGCCGAGGATCTCGGCGAATGGCCACCTGCCGGAGCGTCCGAAGTGGACGTCACGGACCTGTACACCGGTTTCGAGGACAGGGGTTTCACGTACGGGCGGACGTTCCAGGGGCTGAGTACGGCGTGGCTGCGGGACGGCGAGGTGTTCGCCGAGGTGGCGTTGCCCGCCGCCGACCGCGACACCGCGGCGCGGTTCGGCCTGCACCCCGCGCTGCTCGACGCCGCGCTGCACGGTCTGGGGCTCGGCGACCTGCTGCCCGACGACGGCCAGGGACGCTTGCCGTTCACGTGGTCCGGGGTGGCACGGCACAGTGAGGGCGCCGCGACCCTGCGGGTCCGTCTCACGCCGATCGCGCCCGACACCGTCGCTCTGACGGTGGCCGACGGATCGGGCAGGCCGGTGCTGTCCGTGGCATCGCTTGTGCTGCGGCCGGTCGCAGCAGACCAGTTCGGGCAGGTCCGGGACGCGCTGTTCCGCGTCGAATGGGTTGAGGCTCAAGGAGAGCCCGCTGCCGACGCCAAGACCGTCCTGATCGCTCCGGCCGATGTCCACACCACGACCGCGACGGTGCTGGCCGAGATCCAGTCCTGGCTCGCCGCCGAAGGGGACGCCGAGTTGGTGTTCCTCACTCGGGGAGCGGTCGCCGCCGCCGACGGTGACGCGGTTCCCGACCTCGGAGCGGCCGCGGCCTGGGGGCTCGTCCGCTCCGCGCGCGCCGAGCACCCCGGCCGGTTCCGGCTGGTCGACCTCGACGACGAGACAGTTCCCGCGCTTCCGGCGGGAGAGCCCGAGTTGGCGGTGCGGGCGGGCCGGATCTTGGTCCCTCGCGTCGTCCGGGGGACGGCGAGCGGCCTGGAGCTTCCGGCAGGTGACTGGCGGCTCGCGGTCACCGCGCCCGGCACGGTGGACGGTGTCACGGCGGTGCCGGAACCGGCGCAATCGCTTGCCGCGGGTGAGGTGCGGATCGCGGTCCGCGCCGCCGGCGTGAACTTCCGCGACGTCCTCAACGCTCTCGGTCAGTACCCCGGCGGGCCCGTTCCGCTGGGACAGGAGGCGGCGGGTGTGGTCGCCGAGGTCGGCTCGGGCGTCACCGGGCTGACGGTGGGGGACCGGGTCTTCGGCCTGTTCCCCGGCACGTTCGCCACCCACGCCGTCACCGATCACCGCCTGGTGGCACCGGTTCCGGACGGCTGGACGTTCGCGCAGGCCGCGACCACGCCGGTCGCGTTCCTGACCGCCTACTACGGCCTCGTCGAGCTCGCCGAGCTGAAGCCGGGCGAGTCCGTGCTGGTGCACGCGGCCGCGGGTGGCGTCGGCATGGCCGCTGTTCAGCTCGCACACCACCTCGGTGCCGAGGTGTACGCGACCGCGAGTCCCGGCAAGCACGCCGTGGTACGCGGCCTCGGTGTTGAGCACGTGGCCTCGTCGCGCACCCTCGAGTTCGCCGAGCGCTTCGGGCAGATGGACGTCGTGCTGAACTCGCTCGCGGGCGAGTTCGTGGACGCGTCGCTGTCACTGCTGGCGGACGGCGGCCGGTTCCTGGAGATGGGCAAGGCCGACATCCGTTCGGTGCCCGGCACCGACTACCGGGCGTTCGACCTCGCCGAGGCCGGAGCCGAGCGGCTCGGGCGCATGCTCACGGAGGTATTGGGCCTGTTCGCCGCGGGGCACCTGCGGCCGCTGCCCGTCACCGCGTGGGACGTGCGGCAGACGCCGGGCGCGCTGCGGTACCTGAGTCAGGCCAGGCACGTCGGGAAGCTCGCGCTCACCGTCCCGCACGGGATCGACCCCGAGGGCACCGTGCTGATCACCGGCGGTACGGGAGCGCTCGGTGCCGCGCTGGCCCGGCACCTCGTCGCCGGTGGCGCCAAACATCTCGTGCTCACCGGGCGCCGCGGCCTGGACGCTCCGGGTGCGGCCGAACTGGCCGCGCTGGGAGTGACGATCGCGGCCTGCGACGTCGGCGACCGGGCCGCGGTGGCCGAGTTGCTGGCCGGGCTGAACCGGCCGCTCACCGCCGTGGTGCACGCCGCGGGTGTGCTGGCGGACGCCACCGTCGACCGGCTCACCGGCGACGACCTCGCGGCCGTGCTGCGGCCGAAGGCGGACGGCGCTCGCCACCTGCACGAGCTGACCCGCGACGCCGACCTCGCCGCGTTCGTGCTGTTCTCGTCGGTGTCCGGACTCTCCGGCACGCCAGGGCAAGGCGGCTATGCGGCCGCCAACTCCTACCTCGACGGACTTGCTCACCACCGCCGGGCAGCAGGGCTGCCGGCCGTCTCGCTCGCGTGGGGCGCGTGGGACACGGGCATGGCCGGCGAACTCGGCGAGACCGACCGCCGCCGCATGAGCCGGTCCGGACTGCTGCCTCTGTCCACAGAGGATGGCGTCGCGTTGTTCGACGCGGCCGTCGCGGAGGCGGCGAGCCTGCTCGTGCCGATGCGCCTCGACCCGGCGGCACTGCGTGGTGAGGACGTGCCGGCGTTGCTGCGCGGTCTGGTCAGGGCGAAGCCGCGGCGCGCGGTCGCGCCGTCCGACGTGGCCGAGCTGACCCGGCGGCTGGCCGGGCGCACCACGGCCGAGCAGGACGCGATCGTGCTGGACCTGGTCCGCGAGGCGATGGCCGCGGTGCTCGGGCACGCCGACGCCACGGCTGTCGAGACGAACCGCGGGTTCCTGGAGGTCGGGTTCGACTCGCTGACCGCCGTCGAACTGCGCAACCGGCTCGCCGCGGCGACCGGGTTGCGGCTGCCGTCGACGCTGGTGTTCGACCACGCCTCACCCGCGGTTCTCGCGGCGCACCTGCGCGGCGAGCTGTCCGGCACCGCGCCGGACGCCGACCGACTTCTGTCCGAAGTGGACGGTCTGGAGACGCGGCTGCTGGCCGCCGAACTCGACGACGCCGGTCGCGCCGCGCTGCACGGGCGGCTCCAGACGTTGCTGGCCAAGTGGTCCGGCACCGCCGGGGCCGACGTCGCGGACAGCCTGGCCACGGCGTCCGCGGACGACCTCTTCGACTTCATCGACAACACATTGGGGAACTGACGGTGTCCAACGAGGAACGGCTGGTCGAGTACCTGCGCCGGGTGACCGCCGACCTGCAGAGGACGCGCACGCGCCTGCAGGAGATCGAGTCCGGCGAACCGGAGCCGATCGCCGTCGTCGGCATGAGCTGCCGCTATCCCGGCGGCGTGACGTCGCCGGACGACCTGTGGGAACTGGTGCGCGAAGGCCGTGACGCCATCACGCCGTTCCCGGACGACCGGGGCTGGGACATCGCCGCCCTGACCGGTCAGGACCCCGACCAGCGCGGCGCGAGCCACACGGGGGCGGGCGGGTTCCTCGACGACGTCGCGGGCTTCGACGCCGAGTTCTTCGGCATCTCGCCGCGGGCCGCGCTGGCGATGGACCCGCAGCAACGGCTGTTGCTGGAGTCGTCGTGGGCGCTGTTCGAGGACGCCGGCATCGACCCGGCGAGCCTGCGCGGCGGACGGACCGGCGTGTTCGTCGGCGCGTCCTCGTCCGGCTACGCCAGCGGCTTCCCGGCGGCTCCGGAAGGCCTCGAAGGCCACATCCTGACCGGCAACGCGGGCAGTGTGATCTCCGGACGGCTCGCGTACCAGTTCGGGCTGGAGGGGCCCGCGGTCACGGTGGACACGGCGTGTTCGTCATCGTTGGTGGCGCTGCACCTCGCCGCACAGGCGCTGCGTGCGGGGGAGTGCTCGCTCGCGCTCGCCGGTGGCGTCATGGTCCTCGCGTCGCCGACGTTGTTCGTCGAGTTCTCGCGCCAGCGCGGGCTCGCGGCGGACGGGCGCTGCAAGTCCTTCGCCGCGGCGGCGGACGGGACCGGTTGGGCTGAGGGCGTCGGGCTGGTCCTGCTGGAGAAGCTGTCCGACGCACGGCGCAACGGCCACGAGATCCTCGCCGTGGTGCGGGGTTCCGCGGTCAACCAGGACGGTGCGAGCAGCGGGCTGACCGCACCGAACGGGCCGTCGCAGCAGCGCGTGATCCGGGACGCGTTGGCAGGTGCCCGCCTCTCTCCGTCCGATGTGGACGCTGTCGAGGCGCACGGCACCGGCACCCGGCTCGGCGACCCGATCGAGGCGCAGGCCGTGCTCGCGACCTACGGCGGCGATCGGCCCGAACCGTTGTGGCTCGGCTCGCTGAAGTCGAACATCGGGCACGCCCAGTCCGCCGCCGGAGTCGGTGGCGTGATCAAGATGATCCAGGCCATGCGGCACGGCGTGCTGCCGAAGACGCTGCACGTGGACGAGCCGACGCCGCACGTCGACTGGGCGGCGGGCAACGTCCGGCTGCTCACCGACACGACGCCGTGGCCCGAGACCGGAAGGCCGCGCCGCGCGGGCGTGTCGTCGTTCGGGATGAGCGGTACCAACGCGCACGTGATCCTGGAGCAGGCCCCGGCCGTCGAGCCCGTGGAGGTGCCTGCGCTGCCGGTGACGCCGGTGCTTCTGTCCGCCCGCACGGCGACCGCGCTGCAGGAACAGGCTCACCTGCTGTCCACTGTGGATTTTGAGCTGTCCGGACTGGCCGCCGCGATGGCGACCAGGGGTGGTCTGGAACACCGCGCCGTCGTGGTCGCTTCGGATCGGGGCGCGCTTCGCGCCGCTCTGCGCGAGTTCGACGTCGTTCAGGGACAGCCGGGTGGGAAGACCGCGTTCCTGTTCTCGGGTCAGGGTTCGCAGCGTGCGGGCATGGGCCGTGAGCTGTACGAGGCGTTCCCGGCCTACGCGTCGGCGTTCGACGCGGTGTGCGCGCTGTTGGACCCGCGGCTTCGCGAGGTGCTGGATTCCGAGGAGCTGGATCGCACGGAGTTCGCGCAGCAGGGGATCTTCGCGCTGGAAGTGGCGTTGTTCCGGCTGCTGGAGTCCTGGGGTGTCCGGCCGGACTTCGTGCTCGGACACTCGGTGGGGGAGATCGCGGCGGCGCACGTCGCCGGGATTCTGTCGTTGGAGGACGCGGCCGCACTCGTTCTGGCGCGTGGGCGGTTGATGCAGGCGTTGCCCGAGGGCGGCGCGATGATCGCCGTGCAGGCCTCGGAGGACGAGGTTCTGCCGCTG
The DNA here is from genome assembly GCF_033949975.1 of Lentzea sokolovensis. Taxonomy (NCBI): domain Bacteria; kingdom Bacillati; phylum Actinomycetota; class Actinomycetes; order Pseudonocardiales; family Pseudonocardiaceae; genus Lentzea; species Lentzea sokolovensis. Next base: position 1,108,697 of record NZ_JAXAVU010000001.1, on the reverse strand, counting down.
CCGGACGGGGTTTCGCTGGCCGCGGTGAACGGGCCGTCCTCGGTCGTGCTGTCCGGGGCCGAGGACGCGGTTGTCGCTGTTGCCTCTCGGTTCGCGAAGAGCAAGCGGCTCAACACGAGCCACGCCTTCCACTCGGCGCTGATGGAACCGATGCTCGCCGAGTTCCGCACGGCTCTCGCCGGGCTCACCTTCTCCGCGCCGACGATTCCCCTCGTGTCCACAGTGGAAGAATCAGCGGCGTGGGACGCGGACTACTGGGTCCGCCAGGTGCGGCAGCCGGTCCGGTTCCACGACGGCGTCGAACGCCTGCGCGCTCAAGGCGTCACGGTGCTCGCCGAGATCGGTCCGGCCGCGGTGCTCACCCCGCTCGCCGACGGCGCGGTTCCGTTGCTGCGCGGGGACAAGCCCGAGCCGGAGACGCTGATCCGCGGTCTTAGCACGCTGCACGTCCGCGGCACGGCCGTCGACTGGCCGAAGTTCTTCGGCGGCACCCGGCGGCTCCCGTTGCCGCACTACCCGTTCGAGCACGAGCGGTTCTGGCTGGCCGCACCCGCCATCACCGGTGACGTCAGCGCCGCCGGACTCACCCGCCTCGACCACTCGCTGCTGGGTGCCGCGCTGGCTCTCGCCGACGGTGACGGGTTCCTCTGCACGGGCGTCCTCTCGCCGCGATCGCACCCGTGGCTCGCCGACCACGTCGTGCTCGGCACGACGCTGGTACCCGGCACCGCGTTCGTCGAACTGGCCCTGCGCGCCGCCGAACAGGCCGGGTGCGACCGGATCGACGAGCTCACCATCGAGGCGCCGCTGACCCTGACCGACAGCGGAGCCGAGATCCAGATCGCCGTCGGCGCTCCCGGACCGGACGGTGCCCGCGGCCTGCGCATCCACGCACGCCCAGCGGGTTCGGCGTTCGACGAGCCCTGGACCCGGCACGCCACCGGCACCCTGTCCACGGCAGGCCGGTCCGCCACGGGATCCGCCGAGTGGCCGCCCGCCGGAGCCGAAGTCCTCGACGTCGACGACCTCTACGCGCGGTTCGCCGACCGCGGTTTCGACTACGGCCCGGCGTTCCAGGGCCTGCGTGCTGCCTGGCGGCGTGGCGACGACGTCTTCGCCGAGGTCGAGCTGCCGGAGTCGGCGCAGGCCGCAGGGCAGTTCGCGCTGCACCCCGCACTGCTCGACAGCGCGCTGCACGGGCTGGCGTTCGGCGTTCTACCGGACACCGGCGCGGGCAGGGTGCCGTTCTCCTGGACCGGCGTCACAGTGCCGGCCCGCGGCCGGTCGGCGCTGCGGATCCGGTTGTCCGCCACCGGATCGGACACCGTCGCGCTCGTGGCCACCGACGAGACCGGCCAGCCGGTCGCCGCCGTCGAGGGGCTGACCGTGCGACCGGTTGCCGTGCCCCGGCAGTCGCTGTTCGCGGTGGACTGGCCGCTGCTGCCGCCCGGTGGGATGTCCGAGTACGTCAGGCCGACGTTCCTGACGGTCGACGGTGGTACGGACGCCGCTGCCACGCATGCCGCGACGACTCACGTGTTGAGGGAGTTGCAGAGCTGGCTCGCCGCCGAGCACGCGCCCGACGAACGCCTGGTGGTCGTCACGCGCGGTGCGGTCGCCGTGGAGGACGAGGCCGTCACCGATCTCGCCGGCGCGGCCGTGCGGGGACTGGTGGTGGCGGCACAGGCCGAGCATCCCGACCGTTTCGTGCTGGTGGACACCGACCTGGCTGACGTCACGCGGTTCCCGGCAGGAGAGCCGCAGTTCGCCGTCCGCGGCAGCCGCGTGTTCGTGCCGCGGCTGGTCAGGGCCGTCGCGCCCGCCGGCGATCCCCTGAACTGGGACACGGTCCTGATCACCGGAGGCACCGGCTCGCTCGGGTCGGCGCTCGCCCGGCACCTGCTCGACAGCGGCACCCGGCGGGTCGTCGTCGCCACTCGCCGAGGTCAGGAGGCGCCCGGTGCGGCCGCACTGACCGAGTTCGGTGTCGAGGTCGTGGCCTGCGACGTCACCGACCGGGCCGCGGTCTCCGCGCTGCTCGGCTCGTTGCCCGGCCTCGACGCCGTGGTGCACGCGGCCGGTGTGCTCGACGACGGCGTGCTGGACTCGCTGACGCCGGAGCGGCTCGCGGTGGTGCTGCGTCCCAAGGTCGACGCGGCCTGGTTGTTGCACGAGCTGACTCTCGACGCCGGTCTGTCGGCGTTCGTCGTGTTCTCGTCGGTCGCCGGTGCCTTCGGTGCGGCCGGGCAGGCGAACTACGCCGCCGCCAACGCCTATCTCGACGCACTGGTGGCGCACCGCAGGGCCGCCGGACTGCCCGGCACCTCGATGGCCTGGGGTGCCTGGGAGACCGGCATGGCCGCCGACGCACCGCTGGGTGGTCTGATTCCTCTGTCCACAAAGGATGGACTGGCGCTGTTCGACGCCGCACTGGCGGCAGGCCGGGCCGTCACGCTGCCGGTGAAGCTGGACCTGGCCACGTTCCGCGCCGGTCAGGTGCCGGCGCTGCTGCGCGGCCTGGTTCGGCCGTCGGCTCGGCGCGCGGTGCCCGGTTCGGCGTTCGGTGAGCGGCTGGCGTCCGTCACCGCCGCCGAGCGCGAGACGCTGCTGCTGGAGCTGGTCCGGACCGAGGCCGCGACGGTGCTGGGGCACGAGCCCGGTGTCAGGGTCGACGTGAGCAAGGCGTTCAGCGACATCGGGTTCGACTCGCTCACCGCGGTCGAGTTGCGGAACCGGCTCGCGGAGGCGACCGGGCTGCGGCTGTCGTCGACGCTCGTGTTCGACCATCCCGGCGCGGCCGCGCTCGCCGCGCACCTCGGCGCGGAACTGCTGGGCACCTCGATCTCTGCCGCGCCGGCCGTGGTCGTCGCGGCCGACGAGCCCATCGCGATCGTCGGGATGAGCTGCCGGTATCCCGGTGGCGTCACGTCGCCGGACGACCTGTGGCGGCTGGTGGCGGAGGGCAGGGACGGCGTCGGGGAGTTCCCGGACGACCGCGGCTGGGACGTTGAGTACGACCAGGATCCCGGGCGGGCCGGTACCACCTACACCCGTGAGGGCGGGTTCCTCTACGACGCGGCGGAGTTCGACGCGGCGTTCTTCGGGATCAGCCCGCGTGAGGCCGTCGCGATGGACCCGCAGCAGCGGTTGCTGCTGGAGTCCTCGTGGGAGGCGTTCGAGAACGCGGGCATCGCTCCCGACTCGGTGCGGGGCAGCCGCACCGGTGTCTTCGCGGGCCTGATGTACCACGACTACGGCGCCCGGATCACGACCGCGCCGGCGGATCTCGAAGGGTTCCTCGGGATCGGCAACTCCGGCAGCGTCCTTTCCGGACGGATCGCCTACTCGTTCGGGCTGGAGGGACCGGCGGTCACCGTCGACACGGCGTGTTCATCGTCGTTGGTGGCGCTGCACCTAGCTGCTCAGGCACTGCGTTCGGGCGAGTGCTCGCTGGCGCTCGCCGGTGGTGTGACGGTGATGGCGACCCCGGCGACGTTCCTGGAGTTCTCGCGCCAGCGCGGGCTCGCGGCTGATGGGCGCTGCAAGTCCTTCGCCGCGGCCGCCGACGGCACCGGCTGGGGCGAGGGCGTCGGCGTTCTCGTGCTGGAACGGCTTTCCGACGCCCGGCGCAACGGGCACCGCGTGCTTGCCGTCGTGCGTGGATCGGCGGTCAACTCGGACGGCGCGTCCAATGGTCTGACGGCGCCGAACGGGCCGTCCCAGCAACGTGTCATCCGGGCCGCGCTGGCGACCGCGGGCCTTACTCCGTCCGATGTGGACGCTGTCGAGGCGCACGGCACCGGCACGCGGCTCGGCGATCCGATCGAGGCTCAGGCGTTGCTGGCGACCTACGGTCAGGAACGTGCGGAGGGCCCGTTGTGGCTGGGTTCGATCAAGTCGAACCTCGGGCACACGCAGGCCGCGGCGGGCGTCGCGGGTGTGATCAAGATGGTGCAGGCGTTGCGGCACGGGCTGTTGCCCAGGACGTTGCACGTGGACGAGCCGACGCCGCAGGTCGACTGGACCGCGGGTGAGGTCCGGTTGCTGACCGAGCCCGTCGCGTGGCCCGCGGGTGACCGCGTTCGTCGTGCCGCGGTGTCGTCGTTCGGGATCAGCGGCACCAACGCTCACGTGCTGCTGGAGGAAGCGCCCGACGCGCCCGTTGCAGCCGCCTCCCGCGAGCTGCCGGTGGTGCCGTGGGTGCTCTCGGCCAAGTCCCCGGACGCTCTGCGGGAGCAGGCGCGACGGATGCTCGGTGCGGCCCCGGACCTGCCGGTGGCCGTGGTGGCCCAGGCGCTGGCCGGTGGTCGCGCGGCGCTGGACCACCGTGCGGCCGTCGTCGGCGCCGACCGTGCCGAACTGCTGCGCGGGCTTGAGGCCGTCGCTTCGGGCTCATCTGTTTCGGGCGTCCACATCGGACGCGCTGGCGCCGGCAAGGTCGCGTTCTTGTTCACCGGTCAGGGTTCGCAGCGTGCGGGCATGGGGCGCGAACTGTACGAGGCTTTCCCGGCTTACGCGTCGGCGTTCGACGAGGTGTGTGCGCTGCTGGACCCGCGGCTTCGCGAGGTGCTGGATTCTGCGGAGTTGGATCGCACGGAGTTCGCGCAGCAGGGGATCTTCGCGCTGGAAGTGGCGTTGTTCCGGCTGCTGGAGTCGTGGGGCATCCGGCCTGGGCTCGTCGCCGGGCATTCCGTCGGCGAGATCGCCGCCGCCCACGTCGCCGGGATCCTGTCGTTGCAGGACGCCGCCGCGCTGGTTCTGGCGCGTGGGCGGTTGATGCAGGCGTTGCCCGAGGGTGGCGTGATGATCGCGGTGCAGGCGTCCGAGGAGGACGTGCTGGCGCTGCCCGAGGGAGTTTCGCTCGCCGCGGTCAACGGGCCTTCCTCGGTCGTGCTCTCCGGGGTCGAGGACGCGGTTGTCGCGGTGGCCTCGCGGTTCGCGAAGACCAAGCGGCTCAACACGAGCCACGCGTTCCACTCGGCGCTGATGGAGCCGATGCTGGCCGAGTTCGGCGCCGCGATCGACGGTCTTGAGTGCTTGCCGCCGTCGATTCCCTTCGTGTCCAGTGTGGATGTTTCGGCCGAGCTGTCGGCGGAGTACTGGGTGCAGCAGGTCCGTGAACCCGTCCGGTTCGACGACGCCGTCGCGCGGCTGCGGGAACAGGGCGTCACGGAGTTCGTCGAGATCGGGCCCGACGCCGTTCTCGCCGCGATGGTCGACGACGCCGTCCCGCTGCTTCGTGCCGGACGCGCGGAGGCCTCCTCGGTGCTCTCGGCGGTTGCCCGGCTGCACGTCCGGGGCGTCGAGCCGGAGTGGTCCGAGGTGTTCGCGGGCACCGGCTCCGCGCCGGTCGACCTGCCGTCCTACGCCTTCGAACGCGAGCGGTACTGGCTCGACGCGGCTCCGATCGCCGATGTGGCCGCACTCGGTCAGTCCGCGCCCGGCCACCCGCTGCTGAGCGCCGCCGTCGACCTGCCGGACGGCGGGACGGTGTTCACCGGCACGCTGTCGGTCCGGACCGCGCCGTGGCTCGCCGAGCACGAGGTGCTGGGTGAGCCGCTGCTTCCCGGTGCGGCGTTCGCGGACCTCGCGTTGTGCGCCGGGGCCGAGCTGGGATGCCCGGTCGTCGATGAGCTCACCCTCGGCACGCCACTGGTGCTGCGAGGTCAGGTTTCCCTGCGAGTGACCGTCGGAGCGCTTGCCGACGGGCGACGACCGCTGACCATCCACTCACGACAGTCCGATGAGGACTCCTGGGTGTTGCACGCCACCGGTGCGGTGAGTGCTTCCGACGTGCAGGTCGACGACCTCACTGACTGGCCGCCCGCAGGGGCGGTCGAGGTGCCGGTCGGCGATCTCTACGACCGGGCCGCGGAGCAGGGCTTCGGCTACGGCCCGGCGTTCCAGGGGGTGCGGGCGGCCTGGCGGCACGACGACACGGTGTTCGCGGAGGTCGAGCTGCCGCAGGACCGAGTGGCGGAGGCCGGGGAGTACGGCCTGCATCCGGCTCTGCTCGACGCGGCCCTGCACGGCGTTGGCCTCGGGGCGTTCGTGGCCGATGGTGGGTTCCTGCCCTTCTCCTGGACGGGTTTGTCCCTGTCCGCGACGGGTGCGGCGGCGCTGCGGGTGCGGATCCGCCCGGCCGGTCAGGACGCGATCAGCCTGACCCTCGCCGACGCGACCGGACGGGGAGTGGCGAGCGTGCGCTCGCTGGCGTTGCGTCCGGTGTCGGCGAACCAGGTGACGACGAGGGTGGAGGCGTTGCACCGGCTGGAGTGGGTGCGCGCGGCGGAGGTCGGTGTTCGACCGGTGATCGTGGCCGGTCTGGTGGACGCCGGCTCGGCTCACCCGCTGGCCGTGGCCGGTCTGGCGGACGCCGACCCGGCCCGCCTGGGGATCGCGGCCGGTCTCGCCGCTCTCGCTGACCCGGTGCCCTCCGTCGTCGCGATCGAGTGGGCACCGTGCGACCTGGCCGACGCCGTCACGCGCGCCCTCGATCTCGTGCACACCTGGGTCGCGGACGAGCGGTTCACCCGGTCCCGCCTGGTCCTCGTGACCCGCGGGGCCGTGGCCACCCGCCCCGGCGAGGACGTCACCGATCTCGCCGCCGCGGCCGCACGAGGCCTGCTGCGCACCGCCGCGCAGGAGTACCCCGGCCGGTTCGGCCTGGCCGACCTGGGGCCGGACGACGAGCTCCCCGCGCTGCCCGACGAGCAGGAGGCGGCCGTCCGCGACGGCCAGGTGCTCGTGCCGCGGCTGGCCAAGGTCACCGGGCACGGCGAGGCCACGACCATCGCCGACCCGCACGGGACCGTGCTGATCACCGGCGGCACCGGTTCCCTCGGTGCTGCCGTCGCCCGGCACCTCGCCGCGCAGGGGGCCGGGCACCTGCTGCTCACCTCACGCCGAGGCCTGGAAGCTGAAGGTGCGAAGGCTCTCGTCGCGGAACTGGAGGCGGCCGGATCCCGAGTCACGATCGAGGCGTGCGACGTCGCCGATCGCGGGGAGCTCGCCGCGTTGCTCGAGTCCGTTCCGCAGGACCGCCCGCTCACGGCGGTCGTGCACGCGGCCGGGGTGCTCGACGACGGCCTGCTCAGCGCGCAGGATCCCGCCCGGCTCGCCGCGGTACTCGGCCCGAAGGCCGACGCCGCAAGGCATCTGCACGAACTGACGTCAGGTCAGGTCGAACTCGTGCTGTTCTCCTCGGTCGCCGGCGCCTTCGGCAGTGCGGGCCAGGCCGGGTACGCGGCCGCGAACGCCTACCTCGACGCCCTCGCCTCCCACCGGGTCGCGCAGGGGTTGCCGGCGCGGTCGCTGGCCTGGGGGCCGTGGCTGGACGGCATGGCAGCGGGGCTCGCGGAGGGCGAGCGGCGCCGGATCGAACGCAGCGGCCTGCGCCCGATCGACACCGCCACCGGACTGGCGCTCTTCGACGCTGCTCTACGGCACGACGAACCGGTGCTGTGGCCGGTGAAACTGGACCACGCGGTCCTGCGCGGCCAGGGCGAGCGCCTCCCGGCGATCCTGCGCGGGCTCGTGCGCGTCCCCGTCCGCAAGGCGGCGGCGAAGCGCGCCGGCAAGGACCGCAAGGCGTTGCTCGACCTCGTGCGCGCGGAGTCCGCGGCGGTGCTCGGCCACGGTTCGGCCGCCGCGATCGAGCCGGACCAGGCCTTCTCGGAACTGGGGTTCGACTCGCTGACCGCGGTCGAGCTGCGCAACCGGCTCGACGCCGCCACCGGGCTCCGCCTCGCCGTGACCGTCGTGTTCGACCACGCGACACCTGCCGTGCTCGCGGACCACCTCGAAGCCGAGCTGACCGGCGAACGTGCCGACGTGGCCGCGCCGGTGGCCGTTGCTGTGAACGAGCCCATCGCGATCGTCGGGATGAGCTGCCGGTACCCCGGCGGTGTCACCTCGCCGGACGAGCTCTGGCGGCTGGTCCTCGACGGGCGTGACGCCATCGGGGAGTTCCCGGCCGACCGCGGCTGGGACGTCGAGTACGACCCCGACCCCGAACGGTCCGGCACCACCTACACCCGTGAGGGCGGCTTCCTCTACGACGCGGCGGAGTTCGACGCGGCGTTCTTCGGGATCAGTCCGCGCGAGGCACTTGCGATGGATCCCCAGCAGCGGTTGCTGCTGGAAGCGTCGTGGGAGGCGTTTGAAAGTGCGGGCATCGACCCTGGTGCCATGCGCGGTAGCCGCACCGGTGTGTTCGCCGGTCAGATGTACCACGACTACGGTGCCCGGCTGACCGACGTGCCGGAGGGTGTGGAGGGGTTCGTCGGCATCGGCAACTCCGGCAGCGTCCTGTCCGGACGCGTCGCCTACTCGTTCGGGCTGGAGGGCCCGGCGGTCACCGTCGACACGGCGTGCTCGTCGTCTCTGGTGACCCTGCACCTCGCCGCACAGGCGTTGCGGCAGGGCGAGTGCACGCTCGCACTCGCCGGTGGTGTCACCGTGATGGCGACCCCGGCGACGTTCGTCGAGTTCAGCCGTCAGCGAGGGCTGGCACCCGACGGGCGCTGCAAGCCGTTCGCGGCGGCCGCCGACGGCACCGGCTGGTCCGAGGGCGTGGGCGTGCTGGTCCTGGAACGGCTGTCCGACGCGCGACGCAACGGCCACCGCGTGCTGGCGGTGGTGCGGGGCTCCGCGATCAACTCCGACGGCGCCTCGAACGGCCTGACCGCGCCGAACGGGCCCTCGCAGCAGCGGGTGATCCGGCAGGCGCTCGCCGCGGCCGGTCTCGGACCGTCCGATGTGGACGCTGTCGAGGCGCACGGCACCGGCACCCGTCTCGGCGACCCGATCGAGGCCCAGGCGGTTCTCGCCACCTACGGTCAGGACCGGGAAACGCCGCTGTGGCTGGGTTCGGTCAAGTCGAACCTCGGGCACACGCAGGCCGCGGCGGGCGTCGCGGGCGTGATCAAGATGGTGCAGGCGTTGCGGCACGGTGTGTTGCCGCAGTCGCTTCACGTCGACGAGCCGACTCCGCACGTCGACTGGAGTGCTGGTGAGGTCCGGTTGCTGACCGAGCCCGTCGCGTGGCCCGCGGGTGACCGCGTTCGTCGTGCCGCGGTGTCGTCGTTCGGCATCAGCGGTACCAACGCGCACGTCATCCTCGAAGCGGTTCCGGAGCCGGAAGCCCTTGTGGCAACGCATCCGTGCCCGCCCTTCGTTCTCTCGGCCAAGTCGCCGGCCGCGCTGCGAGCGCAGGCGACCCGGTTGCGGGAACACCTCACCGCTCATCCCGAGCAGGCACCGGCGGCTGTGGCGAAGGCACTGGTCGGCCGGTCTCGGCACGCCCACCGCGCGGTCGTCGTCGGTGATGTGCAGGCCGGACTGGCGGAGCTCGGCAACGGGTCCGGTGCCGTGACCGGAGCGGTCGTGGCGGACGGGCGGACCGCGTTCCTCTTCACCGGCCAGGGTTCGCAGCGGCCGGGCATGGGCCAGGAACTGCACGAGTGCTTCCCCGTCTACGCCGCGGCTTTCGACGCGGTCTGCGCGCACCTCGACCCGAGGCTGCGTGACGTCGTCTTCGGCGGCGGCCCGGAGTTGGACACGACCGAGTTCGCGCAGCAGGCGATCTTCGCGCTGGAGGTCGCGCTGTTCCGGCTGCTGGCGTCGTGGGGCGTCGAGCCGGAGGTCGTGCTGGGGCACTCGGTCGGCGAGATCGCGGCCGCGCACGTGGCCGGGATTCTGTCTTTGGAGGACGCCGCCAAGCTGGTCGCCGCACGTGGCCGGCTCATGCAGGCGCTGCCCTCGGGTGGCGCGATGATCGCCGTCCAAGCCTCGGTCGAAGACGTTCAGCCGTTGCCGGACGGTGTCTCGCTGGCCGCGGTCAACGGGCCGGACTCAGTGGTGCTGTCCGGTAATGCCGACGCCGTCACCGAGTTCGCGGCGAACTGGACGACGACCAAGCGGCTCAACACGAGCCACGCCTTCCACTCCGCGTTGATGGAACCGATGCTGGAGGAGTTCCGTGCGGTCGTCGAGGGGTTGACCTTCGTCGAACCGAGCATCCCCATCGTGTCCACAGTGGAGGGAAGCGACCCGGCCACCGCGGAACACTGGGTGCGCCAGGTGCGTGAACCGGTGCGGTTCCACGACGGGGTGGTGGCACTGCGCGAAGTCCACGGCGTCACGGACTTCCTGGAACTGGGACCGGACGGCGTGCTGAGCGCGATGGTCGACGGTGAGGCCGTCCCGGTGCTGCGGGCGGGCCGTCCGGAGGCGGAGACCCTGATCACCGCGCTGGCCCGGTTGCACGTGCGGGGACGCCAGGTCGACTGGGCCGCGGGCTTCGGCCCCGGCGGTCACGTCGACCTGCCGGCCTACGCCTTCCAGCGGGAGCGGTTCTGGCTCGCCGCCACGCCGTCCGGGGACGTCACCTCGGCCGGCCTGGTCGCGACCGGACACCCGCTGCTCGCCGCGGTGGTCCCGCTGGCAGGCGAGGACGGTGTCCTCGGCACAGCACGGCTTTCGCCGCGCACCCATCCGTGGCTCGCCGACCACACCGTCGGCGGCACCACGGTGCTACCGGGCACCGCGCTGCTCGAACTGGTGCTGCGGACCGCGGCCGAGACCGGTTGCGGTGTCGTCACCGAACTGACCCTCGAAGTTCCTCTCGTGGTGCCGGACCAGGGCGTTCAGCTCCAGGTCACGGTCGGCACCGCCGAGGACGGGGAACGTCCGGTGCGCGTGCACGCCCGCCGGGATGACACCGAGCCGTGGACCAGGCACGCCGCGGGCACGGTCGCCGAAGGCACCAAACCGTTGGTGGCCTTGACCGAGTGGCCGCCCGCGGGTGCCGAACCGGTGGCGATCGACGACGTGTACGCGGGGTTCGCCGAAGCGGGGCTGGGCTACGGACCGGTGTTCCAGGGGCTGCGGGCCGCCTGGTCGCGCGGTGAGGAGCTGTTCGCGGAAGTCGCTCTTCCCGAGGCCACACCGGGATTCCTGCTGCACCCGGCGCTGTTCGACTCCGCGCTGCACACAGCCGCGCTGAAGGGCGACGGCACGGCGCAACTGCCGTTCTCCTGGAGCGGCGTCCACCTCTCGGCCGTCGGCGCGACCAGCCTGCGGGTCCGGCTCACCCCGGCACCGGAAGGCTTCGCGCTCGCACTGGCCGACGGGACGGGAGCGCCGGTCGGCGTCGTGGACTCGTTGACGCTGCGGCCTTTCTCCGCCGACGTGCTCGGGGTGCGGGACGCGCTCTTCCGCGTCGACTGGGTCCCGGCGCCGATCACCACGCCACCGTTCGCCCGGTGCGAGGTGCTCGGTGACGACACCGATCTGGTCGCCGCACTGAAGCAGGCGGGCGTCGAGGTGTCCGGGGAGAACCCGGAAGTCGTCTTCCTGCCGGTACCGCGGCTCACCGGCACGGTCCCCGCAGTGGTGCGCGAGACCGTCCTGTCGGTGCTCGGCACCGTCCGGGAGTGGCTCGCGGGCTCCGGGGCACGGCTCGTCGTCGTGACTCGCGGCGCCGTCGCGGCCTCGCCCGGCGAGGACGTGCCGGATCTGGCGGCCGCGGCCGTGTGGGGCCTGCTGCGCTCGGCTCAGGCCGAGCACCCGGACCGGTTCGCGATCCTCGATCTCGACGACTCGGTTCCCGTGCTGACCGAGGAACCACAGGCGGCTGTCCGGTCCGGGCGACTGTTCGTGCCGCGGCTGGCCCGTGTCCGCGTCGGTGAGAGCGAGGTGCCGGCGACGTCCGGAACCGTGCTCGTCACCGGCGGGACCGGCGCGCTGGGTGCGGCCGTCGCCCGTCACCTGGCGGAGCGGGGAGCACAGCACCTCGTGCTCGCCAGCCGCCGCGGCTCCACGGCGCCAGGTGCGTCCGAACTCGCCGCGGAACTGCGTGAGCTCGGCGCGGACGTGACGCTCGTGGCGTGCGACCTCGCCGACCGGGACGCGGTGGCCGATCTGCTCGCCACCCACCCGGTCACGACGGTCGTGCACACCGCGGGCGTGCTCGCCGACGGTGTCGTGGAAACCCTGGCACCGCAGCAGGTCGAGGCCGTGCTGCGGGCCAAGGCCGACGCGGCCTGGCACCTGCACGAACTGGCGGGCGACCTCGACGAGTTCGTCCTGTTCTCCTCGGCCGCCGGCACGCTCGGCACGCCGGGACAGGCGAACTACGCGGCAGCCAACGCGTTCCTCGACGCACTGGCCGCCCATCGCCGCGCTGCCGGCCTGCCGGCGCAGTCCCTCGCCTGGGGCCTGTGGGCCGGCGGCATGGGAGACGCGGCACGCCGGGGTGCGGTCACCGCACTGTCCACTGAGGACGGGCTGGCGTTGTACGACGCGTCCCGTGCCGACGGTGGCGCGGCACTCGTCCCGATGCGGCTCGACCTCACGGCACGGGGCGAGGTGCCCGCGTTGCTGCGGGGACTCGTCCGGACTCCGGCACGGGCAGCCGCGCCGGACCAGTTGGCACAGCGTCTGGCCGCGGTGCCGGAAGCCGACCGTCACGAACTGCTCGTCGGGTTCGTCCGCACCCAGGTGGCCGCCGTGCTCGGGCATTCCGACGCGGACGCCGTCCCGGCCAGGCAGTCGTTCCGCGACCTGGGCTTCGACTCGCTCACCGCGGTCGAGCTGCGCAACCGGATCGGTGCCGCGACCGGCCTGCGGCTGCCCGCGACGCTGGTGTTCAGCTACCCGGACGCGACCGCGCTCGCCACTCACCTGGAGTCCGAGCTGCACGTCGAACCGGTCGAGCCGGACCTGACCGCGGTGCTCGCCGCGATCGGGATCGACCGGCTGCGCGCGGCCGGGCTGCTCGAACCCCTGCTGCGGCTCGCCGACCCCGCGGCCGTCATCACCGCCCCCATCGAAGCCTCGATCGACGCCATGGACGTGGACGACCTCGTCGCCCTGGCCCTCGACGGCGACCCCTCCTGACCTGATCGCGGAGACCCCACCATGGCCACCACCCCGGACAAGATCGTCGAAGCCCTGCGCGCGTCGCTCAAGGAGAGCGACCGGCTGCGGGAGGTCAACCGGCAGCTCGAGGCCGCGGCGGGGGAACCCGTCGCGATCATCGGGATGAGCTGCCGCTATCCCGGTGGCGCCGGTTCGCCGGAACAGCTGTGGGACCTCGTGTCCCGCGGCGGCGACGCCATCAGCGGCTTCCCGACGCGTCGTGGCTGGGACCTCGACGGCCTCTACGACGCGGACGCCGACGAGCCGGGCAAGGTCTACACGCGTGAGGGCGGGTTCCTGCACGACGCCGACCAGTTCGACCCGGCGTTCTTCGGCATCAGCCCGCGGGACGCGCTCGCCATCGACCCTCAGCAGCGGCTGCTGCTGGAGGTGTCGTACGAGGCGTTCGAACGGGCCGGGCTGACCCTGGACGTGGTGCGGGGCAGCAGGACCGGCGTGTTCTCCGGCGTGATGTACAACGACTACGCGGGCCGCATGTACCGGGTGCCGGAGGGCTTCGAGGGGCTGCTCGGCAACGGCAGCGCGGGCAGCGTGGCGTCCGGCCGGGTGGCCTACACGTTCGGGCTGGAGGGGCCCGCGGTCACGATCGACACGGCCTGTTCGTCGTCGCTGGTCGCCCTGCACCTCGCCGCACAGGCACTGCGCCAGGGCGACTGCACCCTCGCTCTCGCCGGGGGTGTGTCGGTGATGGCGACGCCGTCCGCGCTGGTCGAGTTCAGCCGGCAGCGGGCGCTGGCACCGGACGGGCGCTGCAAGGCGTTCGCGGCCGCCGCCGACGGTACGAGCTGGGCCGAGGGCGTCGGTGTCCTGCTCCTGGAACGGCTTTCCGACGCCGAACGCCTCGGCCACCCGATCCTGGCCGTGGTCCGCGGCACGGCGGTCAACCAGGACGGCGCCTCCAACGGCATGACCGCGCCGAACGGCCTGGCACAGCAGCGGGTGATCCGGGCGGCGCTGGCCAACGCCGGCCTGGCACCGTCCGATGTGGACGTCGTCGAGGCGCACGGCACCGGCACGTCGCTGGGTGACCCGATCGAGGCCGAGGCCCTGCTGGCGGCCTACGGGCAGGGCCGGGAACGGCCGCTGCTGCTGGGATCGTTGAAGTCGAACATCGGTCACACGCAGGCTGCGGCCGGTGTGGGTGGCGTGATCAAGATGGTCGAGGCGATGCGGCACGGCGTGCTGCCGAAGACCCTGCACGTCGACGCGCCCTCACCGCACGTCGACTGGTCGGCGGGGTCGGTGGAGCTGCTGACCGACGCCGTCGCGTGGCCGGAGACCGGTGCTGCCCGCCGGGCGGGTGTGTCGTCGTTCGGTGTCAGCGGGACCAACGCCCACGTGATCCTGGAAGCGCGGCCGCGGCCGGAGATCGCCGTTTCCGAGGCGGATTCGGTCGTGCCGTGGGTGCTCTCGGCCCGTTCCGAACCGGCGTTGCGGGCTCAGGCGCGCAACCTGCTGTCCCTGGTGGATGTTCCCGCGGCCGGGGCCGCGCTGCTCAAGTCCCGTCAGCTGTTCGAGCACCGGGCCGTCGTGGCCGGCGATCTGCGGGCAGGACTGACCGCGCTGGCCGAGCAGGGCACCGGTGCCGCCGTCGCCCGCGGTGTGCGCCGGGCCGTGTTCGTGTTCCCCGGTCAGGGTTCGCAGTGGGCCGGGATGGGCCGGGAACTCCTGGAGTCGTCTCCGGTGTTCGCGGCCAGGATGCGCGAGTGCTCGGGCGCCTTGAAGTCCTTTGTGGACTGGGACCTGTTCGACGCGCTGTCCGACGAGATCGCGTTGCGGCGGGTCGACGTCGTGCAGCCCGTGCTGTGGGCGGTGATGGTGTCGCTGGCCGAGGTCTGGCGCTCGTACGGGGTCGAGCCCGCCGCCGTGATCGGCCACTCCCAGGGCGAGATCGCCGCCGCTGTCGTCGCGGGTGGGCTGTCCCTTGAGGACGGTGCTCGCGTGATCGCGTTGCGCAGCAAGGCGTTGCTCGCGTTGTCCGGCCAGGGTGGCATGGTGTCGCTCACGACGTCCGTCGAACGCGCCGAGGAGTTGATCGCGCCGTGGGGTGAGAGTCTCTCGATCGCCGCGGTCAACGGCCCGTCCTCCGTCGTGGTCTCCGGTGACGCCGCCGCGCTCGACGAGCTGCTGGCGCAGGACCTTCCGGCCAGGCGGATCGCCGTCGACTACGCCTCGCACTCCCGGCACGTCGAAGCCGTTGAGGAGCAGTTGCTCGCCGCGCTCGCGCCGATCCGCCCGCGTACCGGTGCCGTGCCGTTCCACTCGGCGGTGACCGGTGACCCGCTCGACACCGCCGGGCTGGACGCCGGCTACTGGTACCGGAACCTGCGCGAGACCGTGCGGTTCGACGAGGTCGTGCGGCAGTTGCTGCCGGACCGTCCGGTGTTCGTGGAATGCAGTCCGCATCCGGTCCTCACGACCGGCCTCGACGAGACCGCGGACACCGTCGGCACCCTTCGTCGCGGCGAAGGTGGCCGGGCCCGGCTGCTCACGTCGATCGGCGCGGCCTTCAGCCTCGGCGTGGCCGTGGACTTCTCCGCCGAGTTCGAAGGCGTCGACCCGGCAGGCGTGGAACTGCCGACCTATCCGTTCCAGCGCGAGACTTTCTGGCTCGACGCGCCCGCGGTCAGCGCCGAAGCCGGCCTCGGGTCGGCCGGGCATCCGATGCTCGACCAGGTCGTCGCCCTTGCCGACGGCGACGGCCACCTCTTCACCGGACGGTTGTCCACGAGGTCACACCCGTGGCTCGCCGACCACGTCGTGCGCGGCACCGTCGTGCTGCCCGGCACGGCGTTGCTGGAACTCGCGGTGCGGGCGGTGCGCGAGACCGGCGGCCGGGTCGTGGAGGACCTGGTGCTGGAAGCGCCGCTGGTGCTGCCGGAGGACGGCACCGTCGAGGTCCAGGTGTCGGTCGGCGCTGCCGACGGCACCGGCCGGCGCGCGGTCGCCGTGCACAGCCGTGCCGCGGACGACAGCTGGACCCGGCACGCGAGCGGCGTGCTCGGCGGCACCGAGCCCGCGGCGGCGGATCTGCTGATCTGGCCGCCCGCCGGTGCCGAACCCGTCGACGTCGACGGTCTGCACGACCGGTTCGCGGCACAGGGTTTCGCTTATGGGCCGGCGTTTCGCGGCCTGCGCGCGGCCTGGCGGCTCGGCGAGGAGATCTACGCCGAGGTCGCGCTTCCTGCGGACCTCGCCCCGGAGGCCGCGCGGTTCGGCCTGCACCCGGCGTTGCTCGACGCGGCACTGCAGGCCGCGGCACTCGGAGGCGGAGATCGCGCGCTGATGCCGTTCGCGTGGTCCGGCGCGGTCCTTCGGGCGAGCGGCACCGCTGTGGCGCGCGTGCGGATCCGGCCGGCCGGGGAGGACGCGGTGGCGCTCGACGTCGCGGACGGGTCCGGGGCCGCGGTGGCCACCGTCTCGTCGCTGGTGCTCAGGCCGTTGGTGGCACAGCAACTCGTCGCCGACTCGCTGTTCAGTCTGGAGTGGACACCCGTCGAGGTGCCTTCGGCCGCGGTGACCGTGGACCTCGATGACGACCTGGTGCTCGCGCCCATCGCGGGCGATCCGGCCGATGTCGGCGGCAGCGTCCGCACGGTGCTGGCTCGCGCGCTCGACCTCGTCCGCGAGCATCTCGCGAAGGACGAGGGCCGTTTGGCGTTCGTCACCTCGGGAGCAACGACGGGGGAGGACCCGGCCGCGGCCGCTGTCTGGGGGCTGATCCGGTCGGTCCGCGCCGAGCACCCCGACCGGTTCCTGCTCGCCGACACCGACACCGCTGACGTTTCACCGCTGATCGCCGTCCTGGCCGAGGAGCCTGAGGTCGCGCTGCGCGGTGGCGAGGTTCTCGTGCCGCGACTGGTGCGCGTCCAGCCGACCGACGCGGCACCCGCGTTCGACGTCAGCGGCACCGTCCTGATCACCGGGGGCACCGGCGCGCTCGGTTCGTTGCTGGCGCGGCACCTTGTTGCCACGTATGGCGCCCGCAACCTGCTGCTGACCAGCCGCACCGGTGCCGGGCACCCCGACCTGGAGGGACTCGACGCCGACATCCGCGTCGCCCGTTGCGACGTCGCCGACCGCGACCAGGTCACCGCACTCCTGGCGGGCGAACACATCAGCGCCGTCGTGCACGCCGCTGGCGCCCTCGCGGATGGACTCGTGGAATCCCTGACCGCCGACGACTTCGAGAAGGTCCTGCGGGTCAAGGTCGACGCCGCACTCGCCCTGGACGAGCTGACGGACGCCGCGACGTTCGTGCTGTTCTCGTCGGCGACCGGCACGTTCGGCAGCGCGGGCCAGAGCGCTTACGCGGCCACCAACGCGGTGCTCGACGCCCTCGCGATCCGGCGGCGTGCCCGTGGTCTCGACGCGCAGTCGCTCGCGTGGGGGCTCTGGGCCCGCAGCGGCGGGATGACCGGCGCCATGACGGACCTCGACGTGCGGCGGATGACCCGCGCGGGGTTCCCGCCGCTGTCCGACGAGCAGGGGCTCGCGCTGTTCGACACCGCTCGCGCGCTGGACGGCGCGACCTTCGTGCCGGTGAAGCTGAACGTCGCCGCCCTGCGCGACCAGCAGGTGCCGCCGATGCTGCGCAAGATCGTCCCGGCGCGTGCCGTGGCGGCGACGGACGACGGCCTGCGGGCGCGGCTGGCGGGACTCGACGACGCCGGGCGCGACCGCCTGCTCACCGAGATCGTGCGCACCCACGTCGCGACGGTGCTCGGCCACGCGGATGTGTCCGTTGTGGACACTTCGGTGGCGTTCCGCGACCTGGGATTCGACTCGCTGACCGCGGTCGACCTCCGCAACCGCCTCCAGGCCGCGACCGGGCTGCGCCTGCCCGCCGCGCTGGTGTTCGACCACCCGACACCGGCGGCACTCGTCGCTTTCCTGAGCGCCGAACTCGGAGGTGACGCGGCGCTCCAGCAGGTCGTCACCGCGGCGGCCTCGACCGAACCGATCGCCATCGTCGGGATGAGCTGCCGGTTCCCCGGCGGGGTCGCCTCGCCGGAGGACCTCTGGCGGCTGCTCGCCGACGGCGGCGACGCGATCAGCGAGTTCCCCGCCGATCGCGGCTGGGACGTGGACGCGCTCTTCGACCCGCAGCCGCGGCCCGGCAAGACCTACGTGCGCGCGGGCGGGTTCCTCGACGGCGCGGCCGACTTCGACCCGGCCTTCTTCGGCATCTCGCCGCGCGAGGCACTGGCCATGGACCCGCAGCACCGCCTGCTGCTCGAAGCGGCGTGGGAGGCGTTCGAACGCGCCGGAATCGACCCGGCCAGCGTGCGCGGCAGCCGCACCGGGGTGTTCGCCGGCCTGATGTACCACGACTACGGCGCACGGCTGTCCGGCGGACCTGACGACGTCGAAGGTTTCCTCGGCGTCGGCAACTCCGGCAGCGTCGCCTCCGGCCGGATCGCCTACACGCTCGGACTGGAAGGCCCGGCCGTCACGGTCGACACGGCCTGCTCTTCGTCGCTGGTCTCGCTGCACCTCGCCGTGCAGTCGCTGCGGTCGGGCGAGTGCACGATGGCGCTGGCGGGCGGCGCGACCGTGATGGCCACGCCCGGCACGTTCGTCGAGTTCTCCCAGCAGCGCGGGCTCGCGCGAGACGGCCGCTGCAAGGCGTTCTCCGCCGACGCCGACGGTGCCGGCTGGTCCGAGGGCGTCGGCATGCTGCTGGTGGAGCGCCTGTCCGACGCGCGGCGGCTCGGCCACCCGGTGCTCGCGGTCGTCCGCGGCACGGCGGTGAACCAGGACGGCGCGTCCAACGGCCTCACCGCCCCGAACGGCCCGTCGCAGCAGCGCGTCATCCATGCCGCACTGGCGAACGCCGGCCTGGCACCGTCCGATGTGGACGTCGTGGAGGCGCACGGCACCGGCACGTCCCTGGGTGACCCCATTGAGGCGGACGCGCTGCTCGCCACCTACGGGCAGGGCAGGGAACGGCCGCTGCTGCTCGGTTCGGTGAAGTCCAACATCGGGCACGCCCAGGCCGCGGCCGGGGTCGCTGGCGTCGTGAAGATGGTCCTGGCGCTCGGCAACGAGACCGTGCCGCGCACCCTGCACGCTGCTACGCGGACACCGCACGTCGACTGGTCGTCCGGTGCGATCGAGCTGCTGGCCGACGCTGTCGCGTGGCCCGAAACGGGGCGGCCGCGGCGTGCGGCGGTGTCGTCGTTCGGCATCAGCGGCACCAACGCCCACGTGATCCTCGAAGCCGCTCCCGTCACCGCGGCGGTCTCCGCGGAACGGACCGCGCCCGCGGTGGTGCCGTGGGTGCTCTCCGCACGGACCGAGGACGCACTGCGGGCCCAGGCGGCCCGGCTGCCGTTCGGTGAGCCGGTGGACGTCGGGTTCTCGCTGGTCAGCACTCGTGCGCTGTTCGAGCACCGCGCGGTCGTCCTCGGCGACCACTCGGAGGCCTTGCGGGCGTTCGCCGACGGTGGCGCTCCCGCCGACGTGGTCACCGGGATCGCCCGGCCCGGACGGCGGGTGGCGTTCGTGTTCCCCGGTCAGGGTTCGCAGTGGGTCGGAATGGGCCGGGAACTGCTGGGGTCGTCTCCGGTGTTCGCGGCGCGGATGGCGGAGTGTGCCGACGCTCTCTCGTCCTTTGTGGACTGGGAGCTGCTGGACGTTCTCGATGACGCCGACGCGTTGCTGCGGGTCGACGTCGTGCAGCCGGTGCTGTGGGCCGTGATGGTCTCGCTCGCCGAGGTGTGGCGTTCCTTCGGTGTCGAGCCTGCTGCGGTGGTGGGTCATTCCCAGGGCGAGATCGCCGCCGCCGTGGTGGCCGGAGGACTGTCCCTGGAGGATGGTGCTCGGGTCGTCGCGCTGCGGAGCAAGGCGATTCTCCGGCTGTCGGGTTCCGGCGGCATGGTGTCGCTGGCCGTCACGCCGGACCGCGCGCGTGAGCTGATCGCGCCCTGGGGTGACCGGATCTCGGTGGCGGCGGTCAACGGGCCGTCGTCGGTCGTCGTCTCCGGCGAGTCCGGCGCTCTCGACGAACTCGTGGCCGCCGCACAGGACGCCCGCGCGCGACGGATCGCCGTCGACTACGCCTCCCACTCGGCTCAGGTGGAACTGCTGGCCGGCGAACTGGCCGAGGTGCTGGCCGGTGTCGAGCCCCTGGCCGGGCGGATCCCGTTCGTGTCCGCGGTGACCGGTGACGTGCTGGACACGAAGGAACTGGACGCGGGCTACTGGTACCGCAACCTGCGCGAGCCGGTGCGCTTCGATCTCGCCGTCGCCGGTCTGGTGGCGGGCGGGCACACGGCGTTCGTCGAGTGCAGCGCCCACCCCGTGCTCGCCGCGGGCGTCGAGGAGACCGCCGACGCGGCGGACCGCGCGGTCGTGGTGACCGGCACCCTGCGCCGCGACGACGGCGGTGCCGATCGGCTCACCCGGTCGCTGGCGGAGGCCTTCGTGGCCGGTGTGCCGGTCGACTGGACCGCGGCCTTCCGCGGCACCGGCGCCGTTCGGGTCGAGCTGCCGACCTATCCGTTCCGTCACCGCCGGTTCTGGCCCAGCGAACCCCTTGCGCCGCAGCTGGGTTCGGCCGATCCGGTCGGCGCGCGGTTCTGGACGGCGGTGGAGCGCGACGACCTGGCCGCGCTGGCGGACGACCTGGGTGCCGACCGCACGCAGTCCGAAGCGCTGGGCACGGTGCTGCCGGTGCTCTCGTCCTGGCGTCGGCGGCAGCGGGAGAAGTCCACTGTGGATGGCTGGCGGTACCGGGTCACGTGGCGTGCGCACACCCCCGAGCCGGCGGCGTTGACCGGTCGCTGGCTGCTGGTGATTCCGCCGGGCCACACTGACTCGGCCGATGTGCTCGGTGCGTCCTCGGCCGGCGCGGACTGGGCCGATGTCCTTGAACAGTCGTTGTCCACCAACGGCGCCGAAGTCGTGCGCCTGACCGTCGACCCGTCCGCCGACCGCGCCGCCCTCGCCGCCCACCTGGCATCCCAGGACGAAGCGGCAGGTGTCCTGTCGCTGCTCGCCTGCGCCCGCGGCCGGCACCCCCGGTTCCCGGCGGTGCCGCTGGCCCACGCGGCGACCATCACGCTCGTCCAGGCCCTCGGTGACGCCGGGATCGACGCGCCCCTCTGGGTGGCCACCCGCGGTGCGCTGAGCACCGGACCGTCCGACCCCGTCGACGATCCGGAACAGTCGCTGGTCTGGGGCCTGGGCCCGGTGGTGGGGCAGGAACACCCCGACCGCTGGGGCGGGTTGATCGATCTCGCGCCCATCCCGGATGCCGTCGCGGCCGACCGGGTGAGCGCTGTGCTGGCCGGGTCCGGTGCGGAGGACCAACTCGCCGTCCGCGCCACCGGTGTGCTGGCCAGGAGGCTGGCCCACGCGGCCGAGGACGATGCTCCCAGCACCTGGCGGCCTACCGGAACCGTGCTGGTCACCGGAGGCACCGGGGCACTCGGCGCGCACGTCGCCCGGTGGCTCGCCCGCGGTGGTGCCGAGCACGTCGTCCTCACCGGACGGCGCGGGCTCGACGCGCCCGGCGCGGCTGATCTCGTCGCCGAGCTGGAGGAGCTGGGCAGCAAGGTCACCGTGTCCACAGTGGACCTGGCGGAGCGGGAAGCGCTCGCCGCGCTGCTCGACGACATCGCGGCCGAGTGGCCGTTGACCGCTGTCGTGCACACCGCGGCGGCACTCGACGACGCCCTCCTCGGCGACCTGACGCTCGACCAGGTCGAGCACGTGTTGCGGGTCAAGGCCGAAGCCGCGGTCAACCTGCACGAGCTGACGCGTGGCCTCGACCTGTCCGCATTCGTGCTGTTCTCGTCGTTCGGTGGCATGTTCGGCGCGGCGGGCCAGGGCAACTACGCCCCCGGCAACGCTTTCGTGGACGCGCTCGCACGCCGGCGCCGGGACGAGGGCCTGCCCGCGACCGCCGTCGTGTGGGGGCACTGGGCCGCGGGCGGAATGGCGACCGGCGCCGTCGAGGAGCGGATGTTCTCCCGCGGCGTCCCGGCGATGGACCCGGACCTGGCGATCTCGGCGTTGCAGCGCGTGCTCGACCGCGGTGAGACCAGCGCGGTGGTCGTCGACATCGACTGGGCCCGCGTCGTCGCCGTGTCCGGCACGCCGAGCCCGTTGTTCCGCGAGATTCCCGAGGTGCGCAGGCTCGTCGCGGAGCAGGCTCCGGCTCCCGAACGGGCGAAGGATCTGCTGGGCGTTGTGCGCGCCCAGGTCGCGGCGGTGCTCGGTTACGACTCCGGTGCGGAGGTCGACGCCGAACGCGCGTTCCGGGACCTCGGCTTCGACTCGGTCACGGCGATCGAGCTGCGCAACCGCCTCCAGGCGGCCACCGGGCTGCGGCTGCCCGCGACCCTGGTGTTCGACTACCCCAGTCCCGAGGGGCTGGCCCGTCATCTCACCGCCGAACTCGGTGGCGAGGTGGCGCAGTCGGAGACCGTCACCGTCGCGAACTCGGACGAGCCGATCGCGATCGTCGGGATGAGCTGCCGGCTCCCCGGAGGTGTCCGCTCGCCGGAGGACCTGTGGCGGATGCTGGAATCGGGCGGCGAGGGGATCAGCCGGTTCCCGGGCGACCGCGGCTGGGAGCTCGACGGGCTCTTCGACCCCGATCCGGACGCACCCGGCAAGACCTACGTCCGCGAAGGCGGTTTCCTCGACGGCGTCGGCGACTTCGACGCGGCGTTCTTCGGGATCAGCCCGCGGGAGGCGCTGGCGATGGACCCCCAGCAGCGACTGCTGCTGGAGACGTCCTGGGAGGCGTTCGAGGCGGCCGGCATCACCCCGGCGGTGTTGCGTGGCAGCCGCACCGGCGTGTTCGTCGGCGCGAGCACGTCGTCCTACGGTGCTGGGCTGGCCGAGCCGCCGGAGGGCACCGAGGGGCACCTGCTCACCGGCACGTCGATGAGCGTCACCGCCGGACGGCTGGCGTACGTCTACGGCACCGAGGGCCCGGCCGTCACGCTCGACACGGCGTGCTCGTCCTCGCTGGTCGCGTTGCACATGGCCGGGCAGTCGCTGCGCACCGGCGAGTCGTCACTGGCGCTCGCCGGCGGCGTGACGGTGATGGCGTCCCCGGCTCCGTTCGTCCTGTTCAGCCGCCAGCGCGGACTCGCGAAGGACGGGCGCTGCAAGGCGTTCTCCGCCGCCGCGGACGGGATGGGCATGGCGGAGGGCATCGGCATGGTCGTGCTGGAACGGCTCTCCGACGCCCAGCGCAACGGGCACCCGGTGCTCGCGGTCATCCGCGGCTCGGCGGTCAACTCCGACGGCGCGTCCAACGGCCTGACGGCGCCGAACGGCCCGTCGCAGCAACGGGTGGTCCGCACGGCCCTGGCGGCCGCCGGTCTGGCACCGTCCGATGTAGACGCTGTCGAAGCGCACGGGACCGGCACGTCGCTGGGCGACCCGATCGAGGCGCAGGCGCTGCTGGCGACCTACGGCCAGGGCCGGGACACCCCGCTGTGGCTGGGATCGGTCAAGTCGAACATCGGTCACACCCAGGCGGCGTCCGGTGTCGCGGGCGTGATCAAGATGGTGCAGGCCCTGCGGCACGAGGTCCTGCCGCGCACCCTGCACGCCGAGGAACGCTCGACGCACATCGACTGGACCGCGGGCGCGGTCGAGCTGCTCACCGAGCAACGGCCGTGGGCGCGCGGAGAGGAACCTCGCCGCGCCGGTGTCTCGTCGTTCGGCGTCAGCGGGACCAACGCCCACCTGATCCTGGAGGAGGCTCCCGAACGAGCGCCGGTCGCCGAACCGGTCGCGCCGCCCGCCGTCGCGTGGGTGCTCTCGGCTCGCACGGCTGAGGCGGTGCGGGATCAGGCCGCCCTTCTGTCCCAGGTGGATGGTCTGAACCCGGTCGACGTCGGGTTCTCGCTGGCGACGACGCGGTCGGAGTTCCCGCACCGCGCGGTCGTCGTCGGACGGGACGGCGCCGAGCTGCGCGCCCGTCTGGAGGCGCTGGCCGGGCCCGGTGTCGCGGAGGGCGTGGCCGGTACGCCCGGCAAGGTCGTGTTCGTCTTCCCCGGTCAAGGTTCCCAGTGGACGGGCATGGCTGCCGACCTGCTCGACTCGTCACCGGTGTTCGCCGCTCGGATGGCCGAGTGCGCGGCCGCGTTGCGGTCCTATGTGGACTTCTCGGTCCTCGACGTCGTGCGGGAGCGCGAGCCGATCGAACGGGTCGACGTCGTGCAGCCGGTGTTGTGGGCGATCCTCGTCTCGCTGGCCGCGGTCTGGGAGTCGTTCGGGATCAGGCCCGACGCGGTGCTCGGGCACAGCCAGGGCGAGATCGCCGCCGCGGTCGTCGCGGGGGCGTTGTCCCTCGACGACGGCGCCAGGGTCGTGGCCCTGCGCAGCCAGGCGATCCGGGAACTCGCCGGTCAGGGCGGGATGGTCTCCGTCGCGCTCGGCGCCGACGCGGTGCGCGCACGGCTCGCTGACTACGCGGATCTCGCGGTCGCCGCGGTGAACGGCCCGGAGTCGGTCGTCGTGTCCGGCGGGGCCGCCGAGCTGACCCGGTTCTACGAGGCCTGCGTCGCCGACCGGGTGCGAGCCCGCCGGATTCCGGTGGACTACGCGTCGCACTCCGCGCACGTCGAGCGGATCGAGGACCAGGTCCGCGCACTGCTGGCCCCGGTCGCACCGGTCGCCGGTCGCGTGCCGCTGTACTCGACGGTGACGGGGCAGCCGATCGACACCACCACCCTCGACGCCGGGTACTGGTACCGGAACCTGCGCCAGACCGTGGAGTTCGAGCAGGCCACCCAGGCGCTGATCGAGTCGGGGCACGGCGTGTTCGTCGAGTGCAGCCCGCACCCGGTGCTCACCACGGCGATCAGCGAAACCGCCGACCGCGCCGAACGCGCGGTCGTCACCGGCGGCACGCTGCGACGCGACGCCGGTGGCGCCGACCGGTTCCTGCTGTCGGCGGCCGAGTTGTACGTCCTCGGCCTGCCGGTCGACTGGGCGAAGGTCTTCGCCGGTACCGGCGCCCGCAGGGTCGACCTGCCGCGGTACCCGTTCCAGCACCAGCGGTTCTGGATCGACTTCCAGCTGCCCGCGGCGGCGGCACCGGAGGACGCGGGGTTCTGGGCCGCCGTCGAGAACGGCGACCTGGCCGGGATGCTCGACGCGGACCAGGAAGCCGTGGCCTCGGTGCTGCCGGCGTTGGCCCGGTGGCGGGCTGATCGGGCGGAAGAGTCCGCTGTGGACTCGATGCGCTACACCGTCGACTGGGAGGCCGTCGCCGAACCCGAGGCGGGCGAACCGGGCCGCTGGCTCGTCGTCGTCCCACAGGGCGCGGACCCGGTCGCCGAGGAGCTGGTCGCGGAGTTCACGCGGCAGGGCAGCGAGGTCGTGACCACGAGGCCAGGAAGCGGTTTCGGCGACACGGAGTTCGACGGCGTGGTGTCGTTGCTCGCCCTGGACCGGACCGAAATCCGGCCTGGCGTCACGGCGGGACTCGTCGACGGCCTCGTGCTGTCGCAGGCTTTGACCGAGGCCGGGATCACCGCGCCGCTGTGGTGCGTGACCAGTGGCGCGGTGAGCGTCGGGGCGACGGACCTGCCGCCGGACCCGGTGCAGGCGCAGACCTGGGGCATGGGCCGAGTCCTCGGCCTGGAACAGCCCCGCCGCTGGGGCGGACTGGTCGACCTGCCGGTGGAGCCCGGCGCGGAGGCGTTGCGGCGCTGCCACGCCGTGCTGACCGGTCAGGGCGGCGAGGACCAGGTCGCGTTGCGGGACGACGGAACCTTCGGCAGGCGGCTGGTCCGGGCCACCCGGCCCGCCGTCGCACCGGCTCCGTGGCGACCGCGTGGCACCGTCCTCGTCACCGGGGCGACCGGCGCGCTCGGTCCGGTGATCGCGCGGAAGCTCGCCGAGGACGGGGCCGAACACCTGGTGCTGACGAGCCGTCGCGGCACCGCGGCGGCCGGGATGGACGCACTGACCGCCGAACTCACCGAGGCAGGGGTCGGCGTCACCGTCGCGGCCTGCGACGTCGCCGACCGCGACGCGGTGCGGGTGCTCGTCGAGAAGGTCGAGGCGGAGCACGGGCCGATCCGTTCGGTGGTGCACGCCGCCGCGCTGATCCGGCTCACCCCGCTCGCCGAGTCCACTGTGGATGAACTCGCCGACGTCCTCGCGGCCAAGGTCGCGGGCGCGGCTCACCTCGACGAGCTGTTCGCCGACCGCGACCTCGACGCGTTCGTGCTCTTCTCGTCGATCGCCGGGGTCTGGGGCAGTGGTGATCACGGCGCCTACGCGGCGGGATCGGCCTACCTGGACGCTCTCGCCGAACGACGCAGGGCAGGCGGCCGCACGGCGACGTCCATCGCATGGGGCGTCTGGGACGCACTGCACGTGCTGGACGACGGTGTCGTCGTCGAGGACCTGATGGACCTCAACCCGGAGTGGCACGGACTCTCGCCGATGGCTCCCACCGCCGGCATGCGCGGCATGCAGCGGGCGCTCGACCTCGACGACACCTTCGTGGCGGTCGCCGACGTCGACTGGGCGCGGTTCACCGCCGCGTTCACCTCCGGCCGGCCGAGCCCGCTGCTGAACGGGATCGAGGACGTCCGCAGGCTCGCCGCGGCGGAAGCCGAGGCCGACGCCGCGGCGGTCGGCACCCTCGAAGCGCTGCGGGAACGGCTGACCGCGATGGGCACCGCGGAACGCCGGCGGACCGTGCTCGATCTCGTCCGCGGCATCGCGGCGACCGTGCTCGGACACGCCTCACCGGCCGCTCTCGACCCGGCGCAGGCGTTCCAGGACCTCGGGTTCGACTCGCTCACCGCGGTCGACCTCCGCAACCGGCTCGCCACCGCGACCGGTCTGCGGCTGCCCGCCACGCTCGTCTTCGACCACCCGAACGCCCAGGCGCTCGCCGAGCACGTGCTCGCCGAGGTCCTGCCGGGCGACCGGGCACCGGGCCTCGCGGAGCTCGACCGGCTGGAAGCGGCACTGGTGGACGGCATCGCCGAGGGTTCCGCCCGCGCGGAACTGGCCCTGCGGCTGGAAACCCTGCTGAGCCGCCTCGCCGGTGGCCCGGCGCTCCCAGCCCCAGAGAACCACGACCTCGGCTCGGCGACCGACGACGAGCTGTTCGACGTGCTCGACGGCCTGCGCACTCCCTGACCTTCTTCCGCAGCAAGGAGCACCACCATGTCCACCCCCGAAGCGCAGAACGTCGAGAAGCTGCGGGACTACCTGCGCTTCGCCACCACGGACCTGCGCGACACCCGCAAACGGCTCGCCGACCTCGAAGACCGGGCGCACGAACCGATCGCGGTCGTCGGCACCGGCTGCCGCTACCCCGGCGGGGTGCGGTCCTCCGCCGAACTGTGGAAGCTGGTCGCCGAGGGCGGCGACGCCGTCGGCGAGTTCCCCGCGGAGCGAGGCTGGGACGTCGAGACCCTCTACGACCCGGACCCGGACAGCCAGGGCACCACCTACGCGAGCGGCGGCGGTTTCTACCGCGACGCCGCGAAGTTCGACGCGGGCTTCTTCTCCATCAGCCCGCGCGAGGCCCTCGCGATGGACCCCCAGCAGCGGCTGTTGCTGGAGATCGCCTGGGAGGCCTTCGAGAACGCGGGCATCGACCCGATGTCGATGCGCGGCGAAGCGGCCGGCGTGTTCGTCGGCGGCGGGTTCTCCGACTACGGCGGCCCGATGCAGTCCGCACCCGAGGGCGTCGAGGGCCACCTCGTGACCGGCAAGGCCGGGAGTGTCCTTTCCGGACGGATCGCATACACGCTCGGCCTGGAGGGGCCCGCTGTCACAGTCGACACCGCGTGTTCGTCGTCGTTGGTGGCCGTGCACCTCGCGGTGCAGGCGTTGCGGCGCGGCGAGTGCACGGCGGCGCTCGCGGGCGGCGTGACCGTGATGTCGACCCCGGCCGTGCTGATCGAGTTCAGCCGCCAGCGCGGGGTCGCCGCGGACGGGCGCTGCAAGGCGTTCGCGAACGCGGCCGACGGAATGGGCCTGGCCGAGGGCGCGGGAGTCGTTCTGCTGGAACGGTTGTCGGACGCCGTCGCGAAGGGCCGCAGGGTGCTCGCGGTGATCCGCGGCTCCGCGATCAACCAGGACGGTGCGTCCAACGGCCTGTCCGCGCCGAGCGGCCCCGCGCAACGACGGGTGATCCGCCGGGCGCTCGCGGACGCCCGGCTCACCCCGGCCGAGGTCGACGTCGTCGAGGCGCACGGCACCGGCACCGAACTCGGCGACCCCATCGAGGCCCAGGCGCTGCTCGCGACCTACGGGCAGGCCAGGGCGGGCGCTCCGCTGTGGCTCGGCTCGGTCAAGTCGAACATCGGGCACGCGCAGGCGGCGTCCGGCGTCGCGGGCATCCTCAAGATGGTCGAGGCGCTGCGCCACCGCGAACTGCCCAAGACGCTGCACGTGGACGCGCCGTCGCCGCACATCGACTGGGCGTCCGGCGAGGTCGAACTGCTGACCGAGGCCCGGCCGTGGCCCGCAGCCGATCGGCCGCGGCGCGCGGGGGTGTCGTCGTTCGGCGTGAGCGGCACGAACGCGCACGTGATCCTGGAAGAAGCTCCGGAACACACCGATGTCGCGCCGGCTCGCAGCACGAGCGTGGTGCCGTGGGTGCTGTCCGCCAAGACCTCGTCCGCCCTGCGCGCCAGGGCTGGGCAACTGGCCGGGCTCGACGCCGACCCGGCCGACATCGGCTTCTCCCTGGCCACCACCCGAACCGTGCTGGACCAGCGTGCGGTGGTGTTCGGTGGCAGCCGGGACGAACTGCGGCGCGGCCTCACCGCACTGGCCGCCGGCGAACCGGACCCGGCGGTCGTCGAAGGCGTGCCGTCCGCGACCGGTGGTGTCGTCTTCGTCTTTCCCGGTCAGGGCTCGCAGTGGACCGGGATGGGCAAGGAGCTTCTCGGCTCCTCGCCGGTGTTCGCGGCCCGGATGCGCGAGTGCGCGGACGCCCTCAAGTCCTTTGTGGACTGGGATCTGCTCGACGTGCTGTCCGACGAGATCGAGTTGCGGCGCGTGGACGTCGTGCAGCCCGCGCTGTGGGCCGTGATGGTGTCGCTGGCATCGGTGTGGCGGGCGCACGGGGTCGAACCCGCGGCGGTCATCGGCCACAGCCAGGGCGAGATCGCGGCCGCCTGCGTGGCCGGCGCGTTGTCGCTGGAGGACGCGGCCCTGGTGGTCGCCATGCGCAGCCGCGAGCTGGCGAGCCTGGCCGGTGCGGGCGGCATGGTCTCCGTGGCCGCATCGGCCGCTGTCGTGAACGAACGCATCGCCGGCACCGGGCTGTCGCTCGCCGCAGCCAACGGGGCCGCCTCCTCGGTCGTCTCCGGAACTCCGGAAGCCCTGGACGACCTGCTCGCAGGCTGTGCGGCCGACGGCATCCGCGCCCGCCGCGTCCCGGTGGACTACGCCTCGCACTCCGGGCAGGTCGAGGCCATCGAGGAACGGCTCCTCGAAGTCCTGGAGCCGGTGCGGCCGCGAGCGGGGGAGTTGCCGTTCTACTCGACCGTCACCGGCCGTCCCGCGGACACCAGCCAGCTCGACGCCGGGTACTGGTACTGCAACCTGCGCCAGACCGTCGAGTTCGAGCAGGCGACCCGTGCCCTGCTGGCCGACGGTCACCGCGTGTTCGTCGAGTGCAGCCCGCACGCCGTGCTGACGACGGCCGTGCAGGAGACGGCGGGGGACCTGGACGTCGTCGCCGTCGGGTCGCTGCGGCGTGACGACGGTGGGCAGGAGCGGTTGCTGCGCTCGGTCGCCGAAGCGTTCGTGCGCGGTGTTCCCGTTGACTGGTCTGCCGCGTTCGACGGCGCGAACGTCGTGCCGCTGCCGACCTACCCGTTCGAGGGCGAGCACTACTGGCTCCCGGCGACGACCGCTGTCGCCGATCTCGGCTCCGCAGGCCTCACCGCGGCCGGTCACCCGCTCCTCGGGGCGGCCGTCGAACTGCCGGACGACGGCGGTTTCCTCTTCACCGGAAGGCTTTCCGCGCGTTCGCACCCGTGGCTGGCCGAACACACCGTCCACGGCACCGTGCTGCTGGTCGGCACGGCGTTCGTCGAACTCGCACTGCACGGCGCGGCCGAAGCCGGGTGCGCCGAGGTGGAAGAGCTCGCTCTGGAAGCGCCGCTCGTGCTGCCTCGGGACGTCGCGGTGCAGATCCATCTCACCGTCGGAGCGCCTGCCGAGGACGGTCGCCGGGCCATCGCGCTGCACTCGCGTCCCGAGGACGACCCGCTCGCGGAGTGGACGCGGCACGCCGCCGGGTTCGCCGCGCCGGGAGATTCCAGTCCTGCCAGTGGGCTCGTCGTGTGGCCGCCGTCGGACGCCGAACCGGTGCAGCTCGATGACGTCTACGGGCGTGCGGCCGAACGCGGGTTCGGCTACGGGCCGGTGTTCCAGGGTCTGCGAGCGGTGTGGCGGCGTGGCGACGAGGTCTTCGCCGAGGTCGCCCTGCCACGGGACCAGCACAGTGAGGCCGCGCGGTACGGCGTGCACCCGGCATTGCTAGACGCGGCGCTGCACGCCATCGCGCTCGGATCGCTGAACACCGAGGGCACCGGGCGGTTGCCGTTCTCGTGGACCGGGGTGCGCCTGCACGCGGCGGGCGCGACGGCGTTGCGCGTGCGGCTCGTGCGGTCCGGCGAGGAGACGCTGAGCGTCGAGGTCGCCGACTCCTCGGGTTCGCCGGTCGCGGCGGTCGACGCGCTCGTGTCGCGTCCGGTCGTGCCTGGCCAGGTGCGGACGGCCAGGCGCTCTGGTCCGCTGTTCCGCGTCGACTGGGTGCCCGCCACCGGACCGGCCGAGCCCTTGGACGCCGAGTTCGTGCCCGTCGCCTCGGGTGACGTCCGCGAGGTGCTCGGTGGGGTGCTGGCTCAGGTCCAGGCGTCCCTTGACGAGGAACGCCGGCTCGCGTTCGTGACGTCGGGCGACGACATCGCCGTCGCGGCCGCCTGGGGTCTCGTGCGTTCGGCCCAGGCGGAGCACCCCGACCGGTTCGTGTTGATCGACCTGGAACACCCGGACGACCCGATCCCCGCGCTGCCGGTCGGTGAAGACCAGATCTCCGTCCGAAATGGACAGATCTGGGTGCCGCGCCTGGCTCCGGTGCCCGCTGAGCCCGTGGAGCCGAAGGCGTTCGACGGCAGCGTGCTGATCACCGGCGGTACCGGAACGCTCGGCAGGCTCGTCGCCGGGCACCTTGCCCGCCAGGGTGCCCGCCGGTTGGTGCTGGTGAGCCGCCGCGGGTACGCCGCTCCCGGTGCCGCGGACGTCGTGTCCGGCCTGACCGAGCTGGGTGTCGAAGTGACCGTGGTGGCCTCCGACGTCGCCGACCGAGCCCAGCTCGCCGAGGTTCTCGCCGCCGTGCCGGACCTGTCCGCCGTGATCCACACGGCGGGCGCGCTCGACGACGGCGTCGTTGAAACCCTTACACCGGAACGGATCGACGCCGTACTGCGCGCGAAGGTCGACGCGGCGTTGCACCTGGACGAGTTGACGCGGGATCGGGAGCTGTCCGCGTTCGTCCTGTTCTCTTCCGCGGCAGGCACTTTCGGCACGCCCGGCCAGGGCAACTACGCCGCCGCCAACGCCTGCCTGGACGCGCTGGCCCGCCGTCGCCGGGCCGCGGGGCTGCCCGCGCAGTCGCTCGCCTGGGGGCTGTGGGCCGACACCAGCGAGCTGACCGGCACGCTCGGCCGGACCGGTCAGGACCGGTTGCGCCGCAACGGATCGCGGGCGTTCACCGCCGAGGACGGCTTGGCGGCGTTCGACCTCGCCGTCGCGAGCGGGGAGCCGGTGCTGGTCCCGGTTCAGCTCGACCCGGCCGCGCTGCGTCCGCGTGCCGACCAGGTCGTGCCGCCGCTGCTGCGCGGCCTCGTCCGCACGCCGGTCCGCAGGAGCGCGGCCGGCGGAGACGCCTCGCTGCGCCGCCAGCTCGCCGGTCTCACGCCGGACGAGCGGGACCGGGTGCTGCTGACTTTGGTGCGAGCCCAGGCCGCAGCGGTGCTCGGGCACGCGGGTCCCGGCGTGATCGAGCCCGGCCGCGGTTTCCTCGACCTGGGCTTCGACTCGCTGACCGCGGTCGAGCTGCGCAACCGCCTGCAGACCGCCACCGGCCTGCGGCTGCCAGCGACGCTGGTGTTCGACCACCCGACGGCGACCGCGCTCGCGGCGTTCCTCGCCGAGCGGTTCGGCACGGACGGCACGCCGGCGTTCGCCCCCGCACTGGCCGAGCTCGGCCGCCTCGAAAACCTGTTGTCGCCGTTCGCCGGCGACGACACCGCCCGCGCAGCGATCACGTTGCGCCTGAAGGACTTCTTGTCGCGGTGGAGCGACACGACCGCGGTCGACGACATCGACACGGCCTCGGACGACGAGCTGTTCGGCGTCCTCGACGAGCTGCGGATCCCGTGACCCACCCCGACCGCGAACCCAGGAGCCACCGCATGTCGAACGAACAGAAGCTGCGCGACTACCTCAAGCAGGCCGCCAAGGACCTGCGCGAGGCCCGCGGCCGGGTGAACGAGCTGGAGGAACGCGACCACGAGCCGATCGCGATCGTCGGGATGAGCTGCCGTTACCCCGGCGGCGTCACGTCGCCCGCCGAGCTGTGGCAGCTGGTCGCCGAGGGCGCCGACGCCATCTCCGACTTCCCGGACGACCGCGGCTGGACCGCCGACGACGTCTACGACCCCGACCCGGACGTGCCCGGCAAGTCCTACGTGCGGGAGGGCGGGTTCATGTCCGCTCCCGCCGACTTCGATCCCGGCTTCTTCGACATCAGCCCCCGCGAGGCCCTCGCGATGGACCCGCAGCACCGGCTGCTGCTGGAGACGTCCTGGGAGGCCTTCGAGAACGCCGGGATCGACCCGGCGACCGTGCGCGGCCACCGGATCGGCGTCTACGCGGGCGTGATGTACCAGGACTACGCGGCGCGGCTGACGTCCGTGCCGGAGATCGTCGAGGGGTACCTCGGCAGCGGCAACGCGGGCAGCGTCGCCTCCGGGCGGGTGGCCTACACCTTCGGTTTCGAGGGCCCGGCGATCACCGTCGACACAGCCTGCTCGTCGTCACTGGTGGCGTTGCACCTGGCCGTGCAGTCGCTGCGCCGCGGCGAGACCACGATGGCGCTGGCCGGTGGCGTCACGATGATCGTGACCCCGGCCGGGTTCATCGAGTTCAGCCGTCAGCGCGGACTCGCCCCGGACGGCCGCTGCAAGTCGTTCGCCGCCGCGGCCGACGGCACCGCGTGGGCCGAGGGCGTCGGGATGCTGCTGGTGGAACGGCTGTCCGACGCCCAACGCCTCGGCCATCCCGTGCTCGCCGTGGTTCGCGGCACCGCCGTCAACCAGGACGGCGCCAGCAGCGGGCTGTCCGCGCCGAACGGGCCCGCGCAGCAACGGGTGATCCGGGCGGCGCTGGAGAACGCCGGGCTCGTTCCGTCCGATGTGGACGCTGTGGAGGCGCACGGCACCGGCACCGTCCTGGGCGACCCGATCGAGGCGCAGGCGGTGCTGGCGGCGTACGGGCAGGGCCGGGAACGGCCGTTGTTGCTGGGCTCGCTGAAGTCGAACATCGGTCACACGCAGGCCGCCGCGGGCGTCGGTGGCGTGATCAAGATGGTCGAGGCGATGCGCCACGGCGTGCTGCCGAAGACCCTGCACGTGGACTCGCCTTCGGCGCACGTGGACTGGGAGGCGGGCGCGGTCTCGTTGCTGACCGAGGCGGTGGACTGGCCTTCGACCGGTCACCCGCGTCGCGCCGGGGTGTCGTCGTTCGGCGTCAGCGGCACCAACACGCACGTCGTCCTGGAACAGGCCCCGGACGTCGAGGTTCCGGCGCCCGGTGAACCGCCTGCGGTGCTGCCGTGGGTCCTTTCCGGACGGACCGAGGCCGCGTTGCGCGCTCAGGCCGTGCGCCTGGCGGACGTCGACGCGGATCCGGTGTCATTGGCGGCGGCGCTGGCGACGACCCGCGCTGCTTTTGGTGAACGGGCGGTCGTGCTCGGGGACACCCGCGACGACCTGGTCTCCGGGTTGCGCGCGATCGCCGCGGGGGAGCCGGCGCCGTCGGTCGTGCGGGACGCGGTAGCGGCGGGAGACGTCGCCTTCCTGTTCACCGGGCAGGGGTCCCAGCGCGCCGGGATGGGTCGCGAGCTGCACGCGGCGTTCCCCTTGTACGCCAAGGCCTTCGACGAGATCTGCGCGGGCTTCGACCCGAGGGTGCGGGACCTGGTCCTCGACGGGGGAGCGGACCTCGACCGCACTGAGTTCGCCCAGCCGGCGCTGTTCGCAGTCGAGGTCGCGCTGTTCCGGCTGATGGAGTCGTGGGGTGTACGGCCGGAGTTCCTGCTCGGGCACTCGATCGGTGAGATCGCCGCCGCGCACGTCGCCGGGGTGTTCTCCCTGTCCGACGCGCAGATGCTCGTCACGGCACGCGGGCGGCTGATGCAGGCGCTGCCGGCCGGGGGCGCGATGGTCGCGGTCCGCGCGACTGAGGAGGAGGTGCGGGCCGAGCTGTGCGAAGGCGTTTCGATCGCCGCCGTCAACGGCCCGCGATCCGTCGTGCTGTCCGGCGACGCTGACGCGGTCGCCGAGGTCGCGGCCCGTTTCGGCAAGGCCAAGGCTCTCACCACCAGCCACGCGTTCCACTCGGCCCTGATGGATCCGATGCTGGCCGGGTTCCGCGCGGCCATGGAAAAGATCACCTTCACCGAGCCGCGGATCCCGTTGGTGTCCAACGTGACCGGCGCGCTCGCGACTCCGGGTCTCGTCACCGATCCTGACTACTGGGTCCGGCACGTCCGTGAGGCGGTCCGCTTCGCCGACGGTGTCACGGCACTGCACACCGAGGGCGTCCGGACGTTCCTCGAACTCGGGCCGGACGGCGTGCTGAGCGCACTCGCCCAGGACTGCCTGCCGGACAGCGCCGCCGCCGTCGCGGTCCTGCGCGCCGGACGGCCCGAGGTGCGGTCGGCCGTCGCCGCGCTGGCCCGACTCCACACGCGAGGCGTCACGCCCGACTGGGCCGCCTATTTCGCCGGCAGCGGGGCCCGGCGGGTCGATCTGCCGAACTATCCCTTCCAGCGCACGCGCTTCTGGCTGGAGGCGACCGGGTCGAACAGTTTCGTCGAGCCCGCCGCAAAACCCGAGCCGACCCGTTTGGGCGCGCGGCTGGCCGGAATCCCCGCCGGCGAACGGATTCGGGTGCTGACCGACCTGGTCCGCGGTCAGGCGGCGGTCGTGCTCAACCACGAGACCGCCGACGAGGTGCGCGCGGACCGGCCGTTCAAGGAGCTGGGCTTCGACTCGCTCACCGCGGTCGAGCTGCGCACCCTGCTGGCCACCGCGGTCGGGCGCGAGCTGCCCGCCACGCTCGTCTTCGACCACCCGACCCCGCTGGCGCTGGCCGCGTTCCTCGACGCCGAACTGTCCGGTGTGGACACGTCCGCGGCCGTCGAGACCGTTCAGGCCAACGACGAACCCATCGCCATCATCGGTATGAGCTGCCGGTATCCGGGTGGCGTGAACTCGCCGGGCGACCTCTGGAAGCTGGTGTCCACCGGTACCGACGCCATCTCGATGTTCCCCGACGACCGCGGCTGGGACGTCGACGCCGTGTTCGACCCCGACCTGTCGAGGCCGGGCACCACGTACTCGATCGAGGGCGGGTTTGTCACCGGCGCGACCGACTTCGACGCCGGGTTCTTCGGGATCTCACCGCGCGAGGCGCTGGCCATGGACCCGCAGCAACGTCTGCTGCTGGAGGCGTCCTGGGAGGCGTTCGAGCACGCCGGGGTCGACCCGACGGGCCTGCGCGGGGCGAAGGTCGGCGTGTTCGCCGGAACCTCGGCGCAGGACTACAGCTCGTTGCTGGCCACCATTCCCGCCGAGGCCGAGGGGTACGTGGGCACGGGCACCGCGTCCAGCGTGATCTCCGGCCGGATCGCCTACAGCCTGGGCTTCGAGGGACCCGCGCTCACCGTGGACACCGCGTGCTCGTCGTCGTTGGTGGCGTTGCACCTGGCCGCGCAGGCGCTGCGTTCCGGCGAGTGCTCGATGGCACTGGCGGGCGGGGTGACGGTGATGTCCACCCCGGCCGGGTTCATCGAGTTCAGCCGTCAGCGCGGACTCGCGCCGGACGGCCGCTGCAAGTCGTTCGCCGCGGCCGCCGACGGCGTCGGGTGGTCGGAGGGCGCCGGGATGCTGCTGGTGGAACGCCTGTCCGACGCCCTTCGCAACGGTCACGAGGTCCTCGCCGTGGTGCGCGGTTCCGCGGTCAACTCCGACGGCGCGTCCAACGGCCTCACCGCGCCGAACGGGCCTTCGCAGCAGCGGGTGATCCGCCAGGCGCTGGCGAACGCGAGCCTGGCACCGTCCGATGTGGACGTCGTGGAGGCGCACGGCACCGGCACGGTGCTGGGCGACCCGATCGAGGCGCAGGCCGTGCTCGCGACCTACGGGCAGGGCAGGGAACGGCCGTTGCTGCTCGGCTCGCTGAAGTCGAACATCGGCCACACACAGGCGGCCGCGGGTGTCGGCGGTGTGATCAAGATGGTCGAGGCGATGCGCCACGGCGTGCTGCCCAAGACCCTGCACGTCGACGCACCGAGTCCGCACGTGGACTGGGCGACGGGCGCCGTCGAGCTGTTGAGCGAGGCCGTGGACTGGCCTCGAACCGATCACCCGCGCCGCGCCGGGGTGTCGTCGTTCGGAGTGAGCGGCACCAACGCGCACGTCGTCCTCGAAGAGCCGCCCGTCGCCGCCGAACCGCGGCGCGAGGAACCGCTGCCGGTCCTGCCGTTCGTGCTCTCCGGTCGCGACGCCGACGGCTTACGGGCGCAGGCGGCGAAGCTCCAGGCCGAGATCGGGCAGGACCTCGCCCCCGTCGACGTCGCGCACACGCTGGCCACCGGCCGCGCGGCCCTGGAACACCGGGCGGCGGTGATCGCGGCGGATCGTGACGAGCTCCAGAACGGCCTCGACGCTCTCGCTGAAGGCCGGCCGCACCGCTCGCTCGTGCAGGGGACGGAGGTGAGCGGTGGCGTCGCGTTCCTGTTCACCGGCCAGGGTTCCCAGCGCGCCGGGATGGGCCGGGAGCTGTACGAGACGTTCCCGGTGTACGCCAAGGCGTTCGACGAGGTCTGCGCCCACCTGGACCCACGGGTGCGGGAGATCGTCTTCGAGGGCGCACCGGAACTGGACGGCACGGAGTTCGCGCAGCAGGGGATCTTCGCGGTCGAGGTCGCGTTGTTCCGGCTGCTGGAGTCGTGGGGCGTGCGCCCGGACCTCGTGCTCGGCCATTCGGTCGGGGAGATCGCGGCGGCGCACGTCGCCGGGATGCTCACCCTCGACGACGCGGCCACGCTGGTGACCGCGCGCGGACGGCTGATGCAGGCTCTTCCCGAGGGCGGCGTGATGATCGCCGTGCAGGCGTCCGAGGAGGACGTTCTGCCGTTGCCCGAAGGCGTTGCGCTCGCGGCGGTGAACGGACCGAACGCGGTCGTGCTGTCCGGAGAGGAACACGCGGTCACCGAGATCGCGAAGAAGTTCGCGAAGACCAAACGGCTCAACACCAGCCACGCCTTCCACTCCGCGCTGATGGAACCGATGCTGGCCGAGTTCGCCGCGGCACTCGACGGCCTCACGCCCGCCGAGCAGGTGATCCCCTTCCTGTCCACTGTGGAGGGAGGCGGCGGCGGCTCGGTGGCCTACTGGGTGCGGCAGGTCCGCGAGGGCGTCCGGTTCGCCGACGCGGTCGCGGCGGCGAAGGAACAGGGCGCGCGGACGTTCGTCGAGCTCGGCCCGGACGCGGTGCTGTCGGCGATGGTCGAGGACGCGATCCCGGTGCTGCGGGGCGGTCACGACGAGGTTCGGACGGCCGTCGGCGCCCTGGCGCGGCTGCACGTCCGCGGCGTCACGCCCGACTGGGCAGCCGTGTTCACCGGCAGGCGCGTCGGGCTCCCGACGCAGGCGTTCCGGCGGGACCGGTTCTGGGTGGAGCCCTCCCAGGCAGTGGACGTGACCGCCGCCGGACTGGCGGCGGCGGAGCACCCGCTGCTCGGCGCGGCCGTCGAGCTGCCCGGCACCGGCGGCTGCGTGCTGACCGGGTCGCTCTCGGTGCGGACGCATCCCTGGCTGGCGGACCACGCCGTGCAGGACACCGTGCTGCTGCCCGGCACCGCGTTCGTCGAACTGGCACTGCGCGCCGCCGACGAGGTCGGCTGTGCGGCGATCGAGGAACTGACCCTGGCCGCTCCACTGGTCCTGCCGCCGCGGGGCGCGGCCCGCATCCAGGTGGCCGTCGGCGCGGCCGACGACGCGGGCAAGCGGCCGATCACCGTGCACTCCGCCACCGGCGACGAGGAGTCGTGGAGCCTGCACGCCACGGGCACCCTCACACCGGACGAGCCCGGCCCGATGCCGGGTCTCGCGGTCTGGCCACCGGACGGTGCGACGGCCATCGACGTCACCGGCCTCTACGACGGCCTGCAGGACAACGGGTTCGGCTACGGTCCCGCGTTCCAGGGCCTGCGCGCGGCCTGGTCGCTCGACGGCGCCGTCTTCGCCGAGGTCGCGTTGCCGGACGGGCAGCGGGACTCGGCAGGGAGGTTCGGGCTGCACCCCGCGCTGCTCGACGCCGCCCTGCACGCGGTCGGGCTCGGTGACTTCGTCACCGCGAAGGGCCAGGGGCACCTGCCGTTCTCGTGGTCGGGGGTCGCCCTGCGCACCTCCGGCCCGGCGAGCTTGCGGGTGCGGCTGGCGCCGGTCGGGCCGGACACCATCAGCCTGACCGTCGCCGACGGCGCGGGCAGGCCGGTCGCCTCGGCGGACTCCTTGCTGCTGCGCGCGATCTCCGCCGGTGGCATCGAAGCCCGGCGCGAACACCACCGATCGCTGTTCCAGGTGGACTGGGCGCCCGCCGCCACCGCCGCCGTCACCCCGGCCACCCGTGCGGTCATCGGCGACCTCGCACTGGCAGCCGCGGTCGACGGCGCGAAGTCCTACGACACCCTGGCCGATCTCCCGGAGCCGACCCCGGACCTCGTGTTCCTGCCGGTCAACGGCGACGACGTCCACCGCGTCACCACCGGCGTGCTCGCGGCCGTGCAGGACTGGCTCACCCGAGCCGACGGCCGCCTGGTCGTCGTCACCCGCGGCGCCGAACGGGAGGTCACCGACCTCGCCGCCGCGGCGGTGTGGGGTCTGGTGCGCACCGCCCAGGCCGAGAACCCCGGCCGGTTCACGCTGCTCGACCTCGACGGCGAACCTGACGGCGCGCAGATCCTCGCGGCGCTCGAAGGTGGCGAACCGCAGGTGCTGCTGCGTGGCGGCGAGACCCTCGCGCCCCGCCTGGCCAGGGTCGCCGTACAAGAGGAGACACCGCGGGCGTGGAATCCCGACGGCACTGTGCTGATCACCGGTGGCACCGGCACGCTCGGCGGTCTGCTCGCCCGGCACCTCGCCACCACCGGTGTCCGGCACCTCGTGCTCGCGGGCCGGCGCGGCCAGGACACCCCCGGCATCGCAGACCTGGTGGCCGAACTGGACGTTCTCGGCGCGAAGACGTCGGTCGTGGCGTGCGACGCGGCCGACCGCGAGGCGCTGAAGACGCTCCTGGCCGGGATTCCCGCGGAGCACCCGCTGACCGCCGTGGTGCACACCGCGGGTGTCCTCGACGACGGCGTGCTGGCCTCGCTGACGCCGGAGCGGTTCACGACCGTGCTGCGGCCCAAGGCGGACGCGGCGTGGCACCTGCACGAGCTGACGCGGGACCTCGACCTCGCCGCGTTCGTGCTGTTCTCGTCGGCCGCGAGCACCCTCGGCAACGCCGGACAGGCCAACTACGCCGCCGCCAACGCGTTCCTGGACGCGCTGGCCCGGCACCGGCACGCGCAGGGCCTGCCCGCGACGTCGCTGGCGTGGGGCCTGTGGGAACAGTCGAGCGGGCTGCTCGGCGAGCTCACCGACGTCGACCGGAAGCGGATGAACCGCGGCGGGTTCGGCGCGCTGGCCACGAAGAACGCGCTCGCCCTGTTCGACACCGCGCTGAGCACCGCGCAGCCGGTCCTGCTTCCGATGGAACTGGACATCCCCGCGATGCGGACGCGGATCGGCAGTGGCACCGTGCCCCCGCTGTTCCGCGGCCTGATCCGCGCGGCTCGACGCCCGGCGGCCGCTCCCAGCGAGGACGCGCTGCTGGCCGGCGTGCCCGCCGAGGAACGGGAAGCCGTCCTGCTCGACCTGGTCCGGACGCAGGTCGCGGCCGTGCTGGGCCACGCGTCGGCCGACGCGGTCGACCCCGAACGGGCGTTCAGCGACTTCGGGTTCGACTCCCTCAGCGCGGTCGAGCTGCGCAACAACCTGGCCGCCACGACCGGACTCCGGCTGCCCGCGACGTTGATCTTCGACTACCCGAACCCCGTGGTTCTCACCGGCTTCCTCCTCGCGGAACTGGGCAGCGGGGACGCCACGGAGGCAGACCCGGCGCTCACCGCGTTGGCGCAGCTCGAAGCCGGTCTGGCGGACGTACGACCGGGCGAAACGACCCTGACGGTTCTTAGAACCCGATTGGAAGTGCTGCTTGGCAGCCTCTACCCGCAGACCGGTGACCAGGGCGGCGCGGTGACCGACGGGGGTCTCGACACCGCCACGGACGAGGAGCTGTTCGCACTGATCGACCAGGACTTCGAGGTCCACTGATCGGCCGTCCGCCGGCCCCACCGATCCACCGAGGAGAACGCCCGAGATGGCGAACGAAGACACCCTCCGCGACTACCTGAAGCGGGCCACGGCAGACCTGCGGCAGGCGCGGCAACGGCTCGGCGCGACGCGCTCTCAGCTGGCCGAGCTCGAGGCCAGGGCCAGGGAACCGATCGCCATCGTCGGGATGAGCTGCCGCTACCCCGGTGGCGCGGACACCCCCGGCGGGCTGTGGGACCTCGTCGACCGCGCGGGGGAGGGCATCGCCGAGTTCCCGGACGACCGCGGCTGGGACCTCGGCAAGCTCTACGACCCGGACCCCGACCACCTGGGCACCTACTACGTGCGGGAGAGCGGCTTCCTGCGCGGGGCCGCCGACTTCGACCCGGCGTTCTTCGGCATCTCGCCGAGGGACGCGCTCGCGATGGACCCCCAGCAGCGGCTGCTGCTGGAGCTGTCGTGGGAGGCCGTCGAGTCGGCAGGCATCGCGCCGGCGTCGTTGCGCGGCACCAGGACCGGTGTGTTCGCGGGCGTGATGTACAACGACTACGCGGCTCGGTTGCAGCCGGTGCCCGATGGTTTCGAGGGGTTCATCGGGAACGGCAGCGCCGGCAGCATCGCGTCGGGGCGCGTCGCCTACACCTTCGGGTTCGAGGGTCCGGCGCTCACCATCGACACGGCGTGCTCGTCCTCGTTGGTGGCACTGCACCTGGCGGTCGCCGCACTGCGCCGTGGTGAGTGCTCGATGGCGCTGGCGGGCGGGGTGACGGTGATGTCCACCCCGACCGCGTTCATCGAGTTCAGCCGGGCGCGCGGGCTCGCCCCGGACGGCCGCTGCAAGTCCTTCGCCGCGTCCGCCGACGGCACCAGCTGGGGCGAGGGCGCCGGAATGCTGCTGGTGGAACGGCTTTCCGACGCACTGGCGCTGGGGCACCCCGTGCTCGCCGTGGTCCGCGGCACTGCGGTGAACCAGGACGGTGCGTCCAACGGGCTCACCGCGCCGAACGGCCCTGCCCAGCAACGGGTCATCCTCGAGGCGCTCGCCGCCGCCGGTCTGGAACCGTCCGATGTGGACGCTGTCGAGGCGCACGGCACCGGCACGGTGCTGGGCGACCCGATCGAGGCACAGGCGGTGCTCGCGACCTACGGCCAGAACCGGACGGAACCGCTCTACCTGGGTTCGTTGAAGTCGAACATCGGGCACAGCCAGGCCGCGGCGGGCGTCGGCGGTGTGATCAAGATGGTGCAGGCCATGCGGCACGGCGTGCTGCCGAAGACGCTGCACGCCGACGAGCCGAACCCGCGGGTCGACTGGACCGCGGGCGCCGTCGAGCTGCTCACCGAGGCCCGGCCGTGGCCGGAGACCGGACGGCCGCGACGCGCTGGTGTGTCGTCGTTCGGTGTGAGCGGCACCAA
Organism: Lentzea sokolovensis; assembly: GCF_033949975.1. NCBI lineage: Bacteria > Bacillati > Actinomycetota > Actinomycetes > Pseudonocardiales > Pseudonocardiaceae > Lentzea > Lentzea sokolovensis. The sequence continues at coordinate 1,066,638 of NZ_JAXAVU010000001.1, read as the reverse complement.
CACCCACGTCGTGCTCGAACTGCCCCAGGAAGACACGTCGGCTGACCGCGTGAGTCCTCCGGTGCTGCCGCTGCTCATTTCGGCACGCAGCCAGGACGCGATTCCGGCCCAGGCCCAGGCACTTCTGGACCACCTGGCCGAAGAACCATCCCTTGTGGACGCTGCCTTCACCACGACGACTCGTGCCCGGCACCCGCACCGCGCGGTCGTGCTCGGCCGCGACCGCGCCGAACTGCTGGCGGGGCTGGCCGATCTCGCGGCGGGCACGGCGGTCACCGACGTGGTGGCGCCGGGCAAGGTCGCGTTCCTGTTCTCCGGACAGGGCGCCCAGTACCGGGGCATGGCCACCGAGCTGTACGAGACCTACCCGGTGTTCGCCGCCGCGTTCGACGCCGCACTGGCCGAGCTCGACCCCGGTGTGCGGACGGCGGTGTTCGACGGTGACCGGCTCGACGACACCGAGTTCACACAGCCCGCGCTGTTCGCGGTCGAGGTCGCGCTGTTCCGGCTGCTCGAAGCGTGGGGGGTGCGGCCGGACTTCCTGCTGGGGCACTCGATCGGCGAGATCGCCGCCGCGCACGTCTCCGGCGTGCTGTCGCTGGCGGACGCGGCCACGCTGGTCACCGCCAGGGCGAGGCTGATGCAGGCGCTGCCCGCGGGTGGCGTGATGATCGCTGTCGAGGCGGCCGAGGGCGAGATCAGCCCGACCCTGCCCGACGACGTCGCGATCGCCGCCGTCAACGGACCCGGTTCAGTGGTGCTGTCCGGTCCCGCCGAAGCGGTCACGGCGGTCGCCGCGGCCTGGGCGGACAAGGGCCGCAAGACGCGGGAGCTCACCACCAGCCACGCGTTCCACTCGCCGCTGATGGCTCCGATGACGGCGGAGTTCCTGGCCGTTGTCTCCGGCCTTTCCTTCGGCACGCCGACGATCCCGGTCGTGTCCACGGTGACCGGCCGGCAGGTCACCGACGAGTTCTCCGATCCCCAGTACTGGATCACCCACGTGCTGGCCACGGTCCGGTTCGCGGATGGCGTCGCCACCCTGCACGAGTCGGGCGTGACGACGTTCGTCGAGGTCGGTCCCGGTGGCCGGCTGGCGGCGCTGGCCGTCGACTGCGTGCCCGCGGAGGTCTGCGCGGTCGCGACGTTGCGGCCGGAGCGACCGGAAGCCCTGACGTTCGCCGCCGCGGCCGGCCGGCTGCACGCCCGCGGCCGGGAGGTGGACTGGGCCGCGCTGTTCGGCGACGCCCAACGGATCCCGCTCCCGACCTATGCGTTCCAGCGCGAGCGTTTCTGGCTGGACGCCAAGGAGACCGACGGCGACGCGGCCTCGGTCGGCCTGGGGTCGACCGGGCACCCGTTGCTCGGTGCCGCGGTGTCCCTCGCGGCCGGTGACGGCTTCCTGTTCACCGGTGTGCTGTCCCGGCGCGCACACCCGTGGCTCTCCGACCACGCCGTGCTCGGCACGGTGCTGCTGCCCGGCACCGCGATGCTCGAACTCGCCCTGAGGGCAGGGGAGCAGGCCGGTTGCGAGCGCGTCGAGGAACTGACTCTCGAAGCCCCGCTGGTACTGGGCGACGACGCCGTCCAGGTGCAGCTCGCGGTCGGTGCGCCCGATGCGAGCGGTCGCCGGAGCGTTGTCCTGCACTCACGGCCGGACGGCGCCGCGTTCGACGAGCCGTGGATCCGGCACGCCGCCGGGTTCCTGGCCACGGGGATGGCCTCGCCCGGACCGGACCTGACCACCTGGCCTCCCGCGGGTGCCGAACCGGTGCCCGTCGACGGGATCTACGACGCCGTCGAGGCAGCGGGTTTCCACTACGGCCCTGCTTTCCGCGGTCTGCGTGCCGCCTGGCGCCGGGGCGAGGAGGTGTTCGCCGAGGTCGCGCTCGACGAGGACCACGCCGCCGCCGCGGAGCGCTTCGGCCTGCACCCCGCACTGCTCGACGCGACCCTGCACGCGGCAGGGCTGGCGACGCCGGACGAGGCGCCGCAGGGACGGCTGCCGTTCACGTGGACCGACGTCTCGCTGTTCGCGGCCGGTGCCGCCGCGGTACGGGTCCGGCTGGTCCCGGCGGGAACCGGTGCCGTGTCGCTGACCCTCGCCGACCCGGCGGGGAAGCCGGTCGCCACGATCGGCTCGCTGGTCTCCCGGCCGGTGTCCGCCGACGGCCTGAACGCCGGGCGGAGCCTGCGCGACGCCCTGTTCGCCCTGGAGTGGCAGCCCGCCCCAGCAGGTGACTTTGCCGGACCCGTCGAGGTCGTGCGTCTTCCGTCCGTGGCGGGAGAAGTGCCCGCCCAGGTCCGCGAGACGAGCGCGATCACGTTGGAGGCGTTGCAGAACTGGCTGTCCGGCGACCACCCCGCCGACGCCCGGCTCGTGTTCGTGACACGGGGCGCGGTGGCGGTACATGACGGCGACAACGTTCCCGACCTCGCCGCGGCTGCCGCATGGGGTCTTGTGCGGGCCGCGCAGTCGGAGAACCCCGGCCGGTTCGTGCTTCTGGACACCGACGACCTCACCGATGACGTCCTCGCGGCAGCGGCGGCCACCGGAGAACCCCAGCTGGCCTGGCGCGACGGCGAACTGCGGATGCTGAGGCTGGCCCGCGCAACCGAGTCCGATGTGGACGCTCCGGCCCTCGACGGCACGGTGCTGATCACCGGCGGGCTGGGCAGCATCGGCGCGCTGGTCGCCCGCCATCTGGCCGGGCGGGGTGTTCGCCGGTTGGTGCTGACCGGTCGCCGCGGGCTGGACACTCCAGGCGCCGCGGAACTGCTGGAGGAACTCGGTACCGGTGCCTCTGTGGTGGCGTGCGATGTGGCCGACCGGGATGCGCTGTCCGCTGTTCTCGACGGCATTCCGGACCTGACCGCCGTTGTGCACGCCGCCGGTGTGCTCGATGACGGTGTCGTGGAGTCCCTGACGCCGCAACGGTTCGAGGCCGTGTTCCGGCCGAAGGTGGACGCCGCCTGGGCGTTGCACGAGCTGACCCTCGACCGCCCGTTGGCCGCGTTCGTCCTGTTCTCCTCCGCCGCGGGTGTGCTCGGCGGCGCCGGGCAGGGCAACTATGCCGCCGCGAACGCCTTCCTCGACGCGCTGGTGACCCGTCGCCGGGCCGCCGGCCTGCCGGGTACCGCGATGGCCTGGGGTGCGTGGGCCACCGGCATGGCCGCGGAACTGGCCGACGCCGACCTGCGCCGGATGAGCCGCGGCGGCATGGTCCCACTGTCCACAGCAGACGGTCTGGCGCTGTTCGACGCCGCCCTCGCCGGGGCCGCTCCGGTGTCCGTGCTGAGCCGCCTCGACCTGGCCGCGCTCGGCCGGCAGGCGTCCGCAGGGATGCTGCCCTGGTTGCTGCGCGGCCTGGTCCGCACGCCGATGCGCCGCGCGGGCGAAGCCGTCGACGCGGCTCTCGCGCAGCGGCTGGCGGGCTTGGCGGAAGCGGAACGTCGTGAGGTGCTCGCCGACGTGGTCAGCACGCACGTCGCCGCCGTGCTCGGGCACGGTTCGGCGGCCGCGGTGGACCTCGACGGCGCGTTCAAGGACCTCGGCTTCGACTCGCTGACCGCCGTCGAGCTGCGCAACCGCCTCGGCGGGGCGACCGGGCTCCGGCTGCCCGCGACGCTGATCTTCGACTACCCGAGCCCCGCCGCTCTGCTCGAGCACCTCGTCACCGAACTCGGCGGTGCTCAGGCACCGGTCGCGCTGGCCACGACGGCAGGGCCGGTCGACGAGCCGTTGGCGATCATCGGCATGAGCTGCCGCTATCCCGGCGGCGTGAGCTCGCCGGACGCGTTCTGGGAGCTGCTCACCGAAGGCCGCGACGGCATCTCGGGGTTCCCGTCCGATCGCGGCTGGGACGTGCCCGACACCGGCGACTTCGTGCCGGAGGGCGGGTTCCTCTACGACGCCGACCGCTTCGACCCCGAGTTCTTCGGCATCTCCCCGCGCGAGGCCATGGCCATCGACCCGCAGCACCGCCTGCTGCTGGAGACCGCGTGGGAGTCGTTCGAACACGCCGGCATCGACCCAGTGACCCTGCGTGGCAGCAAGACCGGCGTCTTCGCCGGCCTGATGTACCACGACTACGTCTCGCGGCTCACCTCCGTGCCGGACGACCTCGCGGGCTACCTCGGCAACGGCAGCGCGGGCAGCGTGGCCTCTGGACGGGTCGCTTACACCTTCGGCTTGGAAGGGCCCGCGGTCACGATCGACACGGCGTGCTCGTCGTCGCTGGTCGCCCTGCACCTCGCCGCGCAGTCGCTGCGGTCGGGGGAGTGCTCGATGGCGCTCGTCGGCGGCGTGACGGTGATGTTCACGCCGACCGCGTTCCTCGAGTTCAGCCGCCAGGGCGGACTGTCCGGCAACGGGCGGTGCAAGTCCTTCGCCGCGTCGGCGGACGGCACCGGCTGGGCCGAGGGTGCGGGAATGCTGCTGGTGGAACGGCTTTCCGACGCGCGCCGCCACGGTCACCGAGTGCTCGCCGTGGTGCGCGGTACCGCGGTGAACCAGGACGGCGCGTCGAACGGGCTCACCGCGCCCAACGGTCCCGCACAGCAACGGGTGATCCGCGCCGCGCTGGCCGCCGCCCGCCTCTCACCGTCCGATGTGGACGCGGTGGAGGCGCACGGCACCGGCACCGCGCTCGGCGACCCGATCGAGGCCCAGGCCCTGCTGGCCACCTACGGACAGGAGCGTGCGGACGAGCCGTTGTGGCTCGGCAGCGTCAAGTCCAACATCGGGCACACCCAGGCGGCGGCCGGGGTCGCGGGCGTGATCAAGATGGTGCAGGCCATGCGGCACGGCGTGCTGCCGGCGACCCTGCACGTCGACGAGCCTTCTCCGCACGTCGACTGGGAGGCGGGCCAGGTCGAGCTGCTCACGGCGGCCAGGCCGTGGCCGGAGACCGGGCGGCCGCGCCGTGCGGCGGTCTCGTCGTTCGGTGTCAGCGGCACCAACGCACACGCGATCCTGGAAGCGAGCCCGGACGCGCCGAGCATCGCCCCGCAACGTCCGGCCGCTGTCATCCCCTGGGTGATCTCGGCCCGTTCCGTAGCCGCCCTGCGCGGCCAGGCCGAGGCGCTGACCTCCGTGGTCGCGAACCCGGCCGACGTCGGCTGGTCCCTGGCCACCACCCGAGCCACGTTCGACCACCGGGCCGTGGTGATCGGCGAGGACCTCGCCGCAGGGCTGCAGGCACTGGCCAGGGACGCGCCGCACGCTTCTCTGGTGCGCGGCACCGCGACCCGTCCCGGCAAGACCGTGTTCGTCTTCCCCGGCCAGGGCTCGCAGTGGCGAGGCATGGCCGCGGAACTCCTGGAGTCCTCGCCGGTGTTCGCCGGCCGGATGGCTGAGTGCGCCGCCGCGCTCTCGTCCTATGTGGACTTCTCTGCTGTAGAGGTGCTGCGGGAGAACCGCGAGCTCGACCGCGTCGACGTGGTCCAGCCGGTGCTGTTCGCCGTGCTGGTGTCGCTAGCCGCGGTCTGGCGCGCTCACGGCGTGGAACCCGCCGCGGTCGTCGGGCACAGCCAGGGTGAGATCGCCGCCGCCGTCGTCGCGGGTGCGTTGTCGCTCGACGACGGCGCGCGGGTGGTCGCGTTGCGCAGCAAGGAGATCCTGGCGCTGAGCGGCGTCGGGGGGATGGCTTCGGTGTCGTTGTCCGCCGAAGCCGTGGGAGAACGGCTGGAGCGGTGGGACGGGCTTTCGCTCGCCGCCGTCAACAGCCCGTCCTCGGTGGTGATCTCGGGCGACGCGGGGCCGTTGGGCGAGTTCGTCGACGCCTGCGTGGCCGACGGCGTGCGGGCCAAGCTGATCCCGGTCGACTACGCCTCGCACTCCGCGCACGTCGACCGCATCCACGACCGGCTTCTCGAAGTCCTCGCCCCGATCACGCCACGTGCGGCGGAGATCCCGTTCTGCTCGGCTGTCACCGGGGACTTCCTCGACACCACCGGGCTCGACGCGGCCTACTGGGCCAGGAACCTGCGGGACACCGTCGAGTTCGCGGCGGCCACGACGACCCTGCTGGCCAGTGGCCACGGTGTGTTCGTCGAGTGCAGCCCGCACCCGGTGCTCACCATGGCGATCGAGGAGACGGCCGAGCGGTCCGTCATCGCGGTCGGCACGCTGCGCCGCGACGACGGCGGGCCCGCCCGGCTGCTGACCTCGCTGGCCGAGGCCTACGTCCAGGGCGTGCGGATCGGCTGGACCGAGGCGTTCACCGACGCCCAGCGGGTGGACCTGCCGACCTATGCCTTCCAGCGCGAGCGTTACTGGCTCGAATCGCCCGCAGGAGCGGGAGATGTCGGCTCGGCCGGACTGGAGTCCGCCGGTCACCCGCTGCTCGGCGCGGTCGTGGCGCTGCCGGAGTCCGGCGGCCTCTTGTGCACGGGCGTGCTGTCGCTGCGCACTCACCCGTGGCTGGCGGACCACGCACTGCTCGGCACCGCGCTGGTGCCCGGCACCGCACTGGTCGAGCTCGCCCTCCAAGCCGGTGCGCACGCCGGCAGCCCGGTGCTGGAAGAACTGACGCTGGAAGCGCCGATCACGCTCCCCGCACTCGGCGGAGTCCAGGTGCAGGTCGTGGTGGGCGCAGGCCGCGAGGTGACGATCCACTCGCGCCCGGCCGGTTCGGAAGAACCGTGGACCCGCAACGCTTCCGGCCTGCTCGGCACCGGCGAACCGGCAGGAACGCCACTGACCGAGTGGCCGCCCGCCGGTGCGACCGAGGTCGAACTGGACGGCGCCTACGCGCTGCTCGCCGAACGGGGGTTCGGCTACGGTCCGGCTTTCCAGGGCCTGCGCGCGGTGTGGCGGCGCGACGAGGAGATCTTCGCGGACGTCGCCGTCGACGCGGCCGACGCGGGCCGGTTCGGCGTGCACCCCGCGTTGCTCGACGCGGCACTGCACGCGGGCATGGTCGCGGGTGCCGACACGGGCGATGCGCGGATGCCGTTCGCGTGGACCGGTGTAAGCCTGCACGCCGTTGGTGCCGCGGCGATCCGCGTCCGGATCACCCCGGCCGGGACGGACGGTCTCCGCCTCGACGTCGCCGACAGCGCGGGCGAACCCGTGCTGACGATCGGCTCGCTGGTAACCCGTCCCGTCTCCGCCGAGGCGTTGAACACCCGACGCGATCCGCTCTTCCGCGTGCAGTGGACCCCTGCGGCCGTGCCCGCTGAAAACGGGCCCGCAGGCCCTGTTCTCGTCGTGGTGGCGTCGGGCGATGTGCACGAGACCACCGCAGGAGTGCTCGCTTCGCTGCAGGACTTCCTGTCCGACGAGGACTCCGCCACGAAACGGCTCGCGGTCGTCACCCGTGGCGCGGTCGCGGTCCTGCCCGGCGAGGACGTCTCCGACCTGGCCGCGGCCGCGGTGTGGGGGCTCGTGCGGTCCGCGCAGACCGAGCACCCCGGCCGGTTCGCGCTGATCGACGCGGATCCCGCGACACCCGATGAACTGCTGACGAGGCTCGCCGCGAGCGACGAGCCGCAGACCGCCGTGCGGAACGGGCAAATCCATGTGCCGCGCCTCGCCCGTTCCGCCGGTTCGGACACCGAACCGGCCGGGTTCGACCCGGCCGGCTCGGTGCTCATCACCGGAGGCACCGGACTGCTGGGCGGGCTGGTGGCCCGGCACGTGGCTCGCGGGGGAGCCGGGCACGTCGTGCTGACCAGCCGCCGAGGCCGCGCGGCAGACGGGGTCGACGACCTCGTCAAGGACCTCGAAGCGGTAGGCGCGCGCGTCACGGTCGCGGAATGCGACGCGTCCGACCGTGACGCACTGGCAGCGGTTCTCGCCGCGATCCCGGCGGAGTTCCCGTTGCGCACCGTCGTGCACGCGGCCGGTGTTCTCGACGACGGCATGCTCGACGGCCTCACCCCGGAGCGTCTCGCCACCGTGGTGCGGCCCAAGGCGGACGCGGCATGGCACCTGCACGAGCTGACCCGCGACGCCGAGCTGACGGACTTCATCCTGTTCTCGTCGGCGGCCGGAGTGCTGGGCAACGCCGGACAGGCCGGATATGCCGCCGCCAACGCCTACCTGGACGCGCTGGCGACCCACCGGCGGGCGGCGGGGCTGCCTGCCACGTCGCTGGCCTGGGGCCTGTGGGACGAGGCCAGCGATCTCACCCGCAAGCTCGGTTCGTCCGGGCGGGACAAGGTGAACCGGGCAGGGCTGCGGCCGTTGTCGTCGGAAGAAGGCCTGCGCCTGTTCGACGCCGGCCGCTCGTCGGAAGACCCGGTCCTGGTGCCGATGCACCTCGACGTCGCCGCGCTGCGGACGCAGTTCGGTGCCGGTGGCGTGCCGCCGTTGCTGCGCGGGCTCATCAGGCCCGCGGCTCGCCGGGCCGCCGCGACCGCCGACGACGTCGCGTCGCTGACGGAGCGGCTGGCCGGGCTGACCGGGGACGCACGCCTGGCCGTGCTGCGGGAGGTCGTGCTGACCCAGGTGGCGGGAGTGCTCGGCTTCGCCGGACCGGAAGCGATTCCGGCCGGCGTCGGCTTCCCCGAACTGGGCTTCGACTCGCTCACCGCCGTCGAGCTGCGCAACCGGCTGATCGGGCTCACCGGGCTGCGCCTGCCCGCGACACTGGTGTTCGACCACCCCACGGCGGACGCGCTGGTCGAGTTCCTCGGCGGCGAACTCGTTCCCCAGGTCGTCGCTGAAGTGTCCACTGAGGACTCGACCGGAGAGCTGACGGAGACCGGCTCGATCCAGCTGCTGTACCGCAAGGCGTGCGACGAGGGGAAGATCGCCGAAGCCGTCGAGTTCATCAAGGCGGCGTCGCGGCTGCGCCCGTCGTTCGACAGCATCACGGAGGTCAAGCAGTTCCCGGAACCGGTCCGGCTCGCTCGGGGCGACCTGACGCCGGATCTGCTCTGCTTCGCCGCACCGGTCGCGATCACCGGGGCCCAGCAGTACGCGCGGTTCGCCGCCGGGTTCCGCGGCGAACGCGAGGTGACCATGGTGCCCGCGCCGGGGTTCCGCCCCGGAGAGCTGCTGCCGGCGTCGGTGGAGGCGACCGTCGAACTGCAGGCGGAACTGGTCTGGAACCGCGCGGGCGGCACCCCGTTCGTGCTGCTGGGCCACTCGTCCGGCGGCTGGCTCGCGCACGCGGTGGCCACCCACCTGGAGCAGCTCGGCTCACCGCCCGAGGGCATCGTCCTGATGGACACCTACCTGCCGCAGAGCGGGCAGATCGACCGGTTCAAGAGCACGTTCGTGACCAGTGCGCAGGACCGTGAAGAGGCCGTCGGCGGGATCGACGACCTGCGGCTGACCGGCATGGGGTGTTACTTCCGGGTGTTCGCGGACTGGGAGCCGCAGGACACGGCGGTGCCGACGTTGTTCGTGCGTGCCACCGAATCCCTGCAGTCGGTCAGCGGCGAAGGGGACGCCGGTGACGCCTGGCGGCCGTCCTGGACCGCGCCGCACGTCGGCGTGGACGTTCCCGGCAACCACTGGTCGATGATGGAAAGTCACGCCGCGGCCGGCGCCGACGCCGTGCGCTCATGGATCGAACAGCTTTGATGACAAGGAAAAGGACTGAGATGACCGAGTTCGTCATGCCGGCGTTCGACCCGGCGCTGCTGCCCCCGTCCGTCCGGTTCGGACTGTCGGACACGTTGCCGTGGCTGGGCCGCATGCGCGCCGCCAACCCGGTGCTGCGCGACCCGTTCGGCATGCACCACGTCTTCACCCACGCCGAGGTCCAGAAGGCGCTGGGCGACCCCGGAACGTTCTCCAGCGACCCGTCGCACGTGATGCCGCAGGCCGCCGCGGAGCTGTCCGCGGGGATGCTCGCGGTGATGGACCCGCCCGCGCACACCAAGGTCCGCCGGATCGCGAGCGCGGCGTTCACCCCGAAGCGCGTCAAGGACCTCAACGAGCGCATCGACGCGATCGCCGAGGAGCTTCTCGACGCGGCAACGGAGGACGAGTTCGACTTCGTCACGTCGTTCTCGCAGTACCTGCCGCTGGTCGTGGTGTCGGAACTGCTCGGCATCCCGAGGGCCGACCTGCCCCAGTTCCTCGGCTGGACCGAGCAGCTGCTCCAGGTCACCGTGCCGAACCCGAACGACGCGGCCGAGATGGACGCGGCGTTGCAGGCGGCGCTGTTCGGCCCGCTCGTCCAGATGCAGCAGTACATGGCGGGACTCTGCGCCGAGCTGCGCGCGAACCCGCGCGACGGGTTCATCAGCGACCTGCTCCAGGCCGAAGTGGACGGTGAGCGGCTCGCCGACCACGAGGCCGTCAACCTCGCCATCCAGCTGTTGCAGGCAGGGCACATCACCTCGGCCTCGGTGCTGGCCAACTCCGTGCTGAAGCTCGCGGAGAACCCCGTGATCGAGGCCAGGCTGCGCGCCGACCCCTCGCTGATCCCGGCCGCGGTCGACGAGGTCCTGCGGTTCACCCCGCCCGTGCCGCGCCTGCAGCGCTTCACCACCACCGACACCGAACTCGGTGGTGTGCAGATCCCGGCGAAGAGCATGGTCTTCCTGTCGCTGCTCTCGGCCAACCACGACGAGGCCGAGTTCACCGACCCGGACACGTTCGACATCGACCGCGGCGCCTCCCGCAACCTCACCTTCGGCCACGGCATCCACTACTGCTTCGGCGCGGCGCTGGCCAAGACCGAGGCGAGGCTCGGCCTGGCGGCCCTGCTGCGCCGGTTCAGCTCGATCGAGGTTGTCACCGACGAACCGGTCGAGTTCTACGAGAGTGAACTGTTCACGCCGAAGTCCGTCCGCGTCCGGGTGAAGCGGGCGTGACCAGCTCTCTGTCCACTGAGGACATCCCTTCGGCTCGGTTCGGTCTCGCGGACCAGCTCGCGTGGCTGCGGCGGATGCGGGAGCAGGGCGAGGTGCACGTCGACGGGTTCGGCAACCACCACGTCTTCTCGTTCGCCGACGTCGAGCGGGTCACCAAGGATCCCGCGACGTTCTCCAGCAACCCGGCCCGCGTGCTGCCGGCGGACGTGCCGAACATGACCGAGGGGATGATGCTCGTCACCGACCCGCCGCAGCACGGCAAGCTGCGGCGGCTCGCGGCGCAGGCGTTCACGCCCCGCAAGATGCGCGACCTCGCTCCACGGGTCGCCGAAATCGCCGGCGAGCTGCTGGACCGGGCGCCGGCAGGCGGGTTCGACGCCGCCGAGCACTTCACCGTCGAACTGCCCGCCGTCATGATCGCGGAGCTGTTCGGGATCCCGGCCGCCGACGCGGGCGCGTTCCGGACGCTGGTCGAGCAGATCATGGAGATCGAGCCGCCGAACCTGACCGACGAGGCGGCCGTGCGCGCGGCCGCGGACAACGCGCTGGGCGGCCCGTTCCTCGAACTGATGGGCTACCTGCTGCAGCTGTGCGCGCGGCGCCGGGCCGAACCGGCGCCGGGCCTGATCGGCGACCTGGTGCGCGCGGAGCTCGACGGCCAGCGCCTGACCGATCCCGAGGTCGCCAGCCTGGCCGTGCAGATCCTGCAGGCGGGTCACCTCACCACCGCCGCGGTGCTCGGCCACGCCCTCGTGCTGCTGGCCGAGCATCCCGAGGCGCAGGCAGCGTTGCGGGAGGACCGGTCGCTGCTGCCCGGCGCCGTCGAGGAGGTGCTGCGCTGCCGTCCGCCCTCGACGCGGTTGCAGCGCTACACCACGGTCGACACCGAGATCGCCGGGCACCCGATCCCGGCGGGCGCGGTCGTCGTGCCGTGGATGCTCTCGGCGAACTACGACGACACCGTGTTCGCCGACCCGGACGCGTTCGACATCCGCCGCGGCCCGAACCGCCACCTGACGTTCGGCCACGGCATCCACTTCTGCCTCGGCGCGATGCTCGCGCGGGTGGAAGTGACCGGCGCGTTGAACGCGCTGTTCGACCGAATTCCCGTGTGGACGATCGACGAGGCCGTCGAGTACCGGGAATCCCATCTGCTGTTCGCACCGAAGCGGGTCCCGCTGGTCGTCAGCACCACCACAACCGATCGGAGAGATCCGGCATGACCGAGACCCTCGACACCACGACCGAGCTGCCCGCGTTCCCGCTTCCGCGCGGCAAGTGCCCGTACCAGCCGCCGGCCGGATACGCGGAGCTGCACCGGACAGCGCCGCTGTCGAAGGTGAAGCTGGTCGACGAGAAGACGGCCTGGGTCGTCACCGGCTACGCGGAGGCCCGCGCGCTGCTGGCCGACCCGCGCCTGTCGGCGGCCCGCTCGCACCCGGACTTCCCGAACAACGCCAAGATCATGCCCGGCACGGGGATGCCGCAGCCGGTCCCCGAGGGCGACGCGCTGACGTTCGCCCAGCTCGACGACCCCGAGCACAACGCCCAGCGCCGCCTGGTGATCCCGAGCTTCACCCTGCGGCAGGCCAAGACGATGCGGCCGAAGATCCAGCGGATCGTCGACAGGTTGATCGACGACATGCTGGCCGGCGGCGACACCGCGGACCTCGTGTCGCAGTTCGCCGTGCCGTTCCCGTCGCTGATGATGGCGGAGCTGTTCGGGGTGCCGGAGGAGGACCGCGGGGTCTACACCGAGCACGTCCAGTACCTGGCGACGCGGCCGGACATGATGATCCCGGCGATCTACACCCTCAGCGACTTCTACATCAAGCTGTTCGAGAGCAAGCGTTCCGAGCCGGGCGAGGACCTCGCCACGCACATGGTGACGAGCTTCGACGAGCGGCCGGGCGAGATCGGCTTCCAGCAGCTGCTCAACTCCGCGATGCTCGTGACGGTGTCGGGCAACGAGTCGACGATGACGATGATCTCGCTCGGCGCGTTCGCGGTGCTGAACAACCCGGCACAGGCCGACGTTCTGCGTGAGGACCCGGCCGGCGCCGCGCCGCGTGCGGTGGAGGAGCTGCTGCGCTACATCTCCGCGGGCGACATCATCTCCCGGATCGCGACCGAGGACATCGAGGTCGGCGGCCAGACGATCCGCGCGGGCGAGGGCGTCATCCTGGCGACGCCGGCGGTCAACCGCGACCCCGAGGCGTTCCCCGAGCCGGACGAGCTCGACCTGCGCCGCGACGACAAGACGCACCTCACGTTCGGCCACGGCCCGCACCAGTGCGTAGCGATGAACTTCGCCACGGCCGCGCTGGAGGTCGTCTTCTCGACGCTGTTCGCCCGCCTGCCGGGCCTGCGTCTGGCCGTGCCCGCGGAGGACGTCCCGCCCGGCGGCCTGGGCGTGTACCGCGTGGCCGAGCTCCCGGTGACGTGGTGATGGAGGACCGCGACGCCTGGTTCCGCCGCTTCCACCCCACGGCGACACCCAAGGCCCGCCTGGTCTGCCTGCCGCACGCGGGAGGCTCGGCGTCGTTCTTCTTCCCGGTGTCCAGAGCGCTGGCCCCGGACGTGGAGGTGCTGGCCGTGCAGTACCCGGGCCGGCAGGACCGCCGCCAGGAGCCGATGATCCCGACGATCGGCGCCCTCGCCGACCGGATCACTGCGCTGCTGCAGGACTCCGACCTGCCACTCGCGCTGTTCGGCCACAGCATGGGCGCGATGGTCGCCTACGAGGTGACGCGGCGGCTGGAAGCGCGGGGCACCGGACCGGCGGCCCTGTTCGTCTCGGGCCGCCGCGCCCCCGACCGCTACCGCGACGACCGCGTGCACACCCGTTCCGACGAGGGCGTGATCGCCGAGATCCGCCGCCTGAGCGGAACGGAAGCGGACCTCCTCGGCGACGAGGAGGTGGTGCGCATGATCCTTCCCGTGCTGCGCAACGACTACCGCGCCGTGGAGACGTACCGGCACACGCCTGGCGCGCTGCTGTCGACGCCGGTGGTGGCGTTCACCGGCACCGAGGACCCGGTGGCTCCGCTGCCGGACGTGGCGGCGTGGGCCGAGCACACCACCGGCGGGTTCGAACTGGTTCCGCTGCCCGGTGGGCACTTCTTCCTGACCCGCCACCAGGACGTGTTGCTGCGGATCATGACCGAACGGCTGGTGGTTCCCGCCTGACGCGGGCTCGATGAAGCCGCCGGATCTAAGCTGCGTCGCATGGTCGATGACGACGCTGTCGCCGGGTGCAGGCTGAAGGTCACCGCGGAGTTCGAGGTGGACGTGGCCGACCCGGCGGCGCTGGAGCGGGCGGCGCTGGCGCACATCGGCGGAATGGTGTTCGCGCTGGACGACGACTCGGAGGAAGCGCAGGAACAACTGCGTGCCGCTGAACGCGATGTCGTCGCGGGGGACTCGGCCGCCGCGCTGTCGCTTCTCCTCGACCTGGACGCCGTCGTGGACGTCGACGGCGTCGAGGTCGGTGGTGCGGAGTACTCGGTCGAGGCGAGCGGTCACTCGCGACCGTTGTCGCCTGACTTCGCGGTGTTGTTCGAGGTGTGTGCGTGCGGGCTGCCGTCGTGCGGGCGGTGTGCCGGGATTCAGGTGACGTCGCGTACGGCGGCCGTGTTGTGGAGCATGGCGGTGCGGCTCGCCGATCACGCGTACGACGACGTGATCGAGCACGGCGACGATCCGGTGACGACGACCGCGCAGTGGTCGCTGTTCGCCGAGTTTCCGCGGATCACGTGGCGGCAGAACGCGATCTGGCGTCGTCAGGCGGCGCGGTCGTTCGACGATCTCGCCGAGGATCTGGCGGCGGGGCGGGTGCCGCAACCGTGCTGTGCGGCGGAGGAGATGGCGCTGCACCTCATGCTGAGCTACGCGAGTGACGCGGTCGACGACGGCCGATCGGTTCTGGAGAACGACCTCAGCGCACTTCCGAAGCACACCGACGATCACGACTGGGACCTGCTGAGGGAAGTCCTCTTCCAGGACAACGACATTCTCGAGCTGTTCGATCCCAGCAGGGACGGCATCGAGGACCCGGACGACGAGCAGAACCGGTACCTGCGGATGGGCGACTACACCGCGCCCGCGTGGTTCACGCCCTTCGACGACCCGTCGACCCGTGATCCGCGCAGGCCGTTCCGCCGCTGACCGCGATCGACCAGGTCCACGCCTGGCCTTCTAGTCGCCGCGCAGGTAGCGGGTGACCATGTGCACGAGTTCGTTCTCGAACGTCTCGACCGGGGTCGTCTGGGGGGACGCGGCGAACCGGTGGGTGTTGAGCTCCACGGTGAACACGATGAGGTCGACCGCGGTGTCCAGGTCGTGCACCCGGACGTCGGGATGGCGGGCGAACAGGTCGCGGACCTGGGCGACGCGCTGGGCGCCGTGCCGGGTGATCGTGTCGCGCAGCTCCTGCGAGAACTGGCCTTCCTCGACCATGATCCGGAGCAGCTGGGGGTCGTCGCGGTGGTTGTCGATCGCGTCGCGGACCAGGGCCCGCACGACCGGTTCCAGCGTTCCCGGTGCCAGGTCGAGCTCTTCGGTTCCCGTCCACGTGCCGCGGTCCACGTGGCGCACCAGCAGTTCGGCCAGGATCGCGTCCTTGTTCGGGAAGTACTGGTAGAGCGAACCGATCGAGACGCGGGCCCGTTCGGCGATGCGGTTGGTGGTGCCCGCCGCGTAGCCGTGCTCGGCGAAAACGTGAGCAGCCGCGGTCAGGATGCGGTCCCTGGTGAGTTCCGCCCGGACCTGGCGAGGCTTCCGACGTGGGTCGATGTCGCGGTTGGCCGACGGCATGACGGTCTCCTCGATGGGCGGCAAAAGCGAGTATTCAAGACATGAGCAAAAGCTCATAATAATGGTATGAGCTGGGAAAACAAGCTGGAAGACAGTCGTCTGCTCACGACAGTGGACGAGGTCGAGGCGGTGGTCGGACGGCCCGCGTCGATGATCATGTTGAAGCAGCTCAAAGCTCTCGACGAGGGATGCGTGGAGGTGCTCTCCAGCAGTCCGATCGCGGGTTTCGGGTACCGGGACGCGGAGGGCGCGGCCACGACGTTCGTCGGCGGCAGGCCCGGGTTCGCGCGGGTGCACTCGCCGACACGGATCTCCTTTCCGGTGAACGGATCCGTCGCCGACGGGCCGGGGTCGCTGGTCTTCCTGCTGCCCGGCGTGGGGGAGACGTTGCGGGTCAACGGGGTCGCACGTCCTGGCGACGAGGTGATCTTCGACGTCGAGGAGGTGTACGTGCACTGCGCACAGGCCGTCCTGCGTTCCGGGCTGTGGCAACCACCCGCACCGGCGGAGCCAGCTCCTGAGGTCAGCGACGGTCCGCTCGCGCAGGCCGGTGTCGCGGACTTCCTCGTGGCGGCACCGTTCCTGGTTCTGTCCACATGGGACTCATCGGGCGGGAGCGACACCAGTCCGCGCGGTGACCAGGGAACGGTCGTGCGGATTGTGGACGGCCGCACGCTTTTGATGGCGGACCGCAAGGGCAACAAGCGTGCCGACTCGTTGCACAACCTGCTGCAGGACGACCGGCTCTCGTTCGCCGCGCTGGTCCCGGGACGGACCGGTGTGCTGCAGGTCCGCGGCAGGGGGAGGATCACCGTCGATCCCGCACACCTGGAACCGTTGGCGTTGCACGGAACGCCGCCGCACGCCGCGCTGCTCGTCGACGTCGAGGCCGCCGAACTGGTCGTGAGCGACGCCGTCGCGCGAGCTCGGATGTGGACCGCGGACGTCGACCGCGACGTGCCGGACCTGATGGCGCTGGCCAGCCGTCACCTGGCCGCCAACACGGGCAGCAGGCTGCTCGGGATCACGCGACTGATCCCGGAGAAGTGGTTACGGGCGGTGATGAACCTGGCCTACCGCTCCGGCCTGCGCAAGGAGGGCTACGAGATCGCGAGCCTCCGGCCCCGAGCCGTCGCGCAGGACCCGTTGCGAGAGGTACGTGTCGTCGAGGTACGCCGCGAGACGCCGAGCGCGGTCACGGTGGTGCTGGAGGACGGGAAGCCGTTCGACTTCAAGCCCGGTCAGTTCTTCACGCTGGTGGCCGACGTCGACGGCCGCCGGGTGCGCAGGCCCTACTCGGCGTCTTCGGCACCTGGTTCGTCGCGGTTGGAGATCACGGTCAAGCAGGTCGAAAGTGGACGGTTCTCGACCTACGTCCACGGTCTCGCGATCGGTGACCGGCTGTTCGTGCGGGGCCCGTCCGGCGCGTTCCACCTGCCGGAGGATTCCGATGCCGGTGTGGTGCTCATCGCGGCGGGCAGCGGTGTCACACCGATGATGAGCATGATCCGCACGCTCCTCAGCGCACCCGGCGCGGACCGAATCGCGCTCCTGTACAGCAATCGTGGTGTCGAGGAGACCATCTTCGACGCCGAGCTGGCCAGGCTGGGCGAGCAGCACCCCGGCCGTTTCTCGGTGACGCACGTGCTGACGTCCCGGGAAGGACGCCTGGACGTCGCCGGTGTGCAAAAGTGGATCACCGCCCTCGCGTTGCCCGGCCCCAGGTTCTACGTCTGCGGCCCGGAACCGTTGATGGACACCGTCCGGCAGGCGCTGACCGAACTGGGCGTCCCCGGCGACCATGTCCTCGTCGAGCGTTATGCCAGCGGGCCGACCGCGGCCGTCGTTTCCGATGCACCGCAACGGATGCGCGTCGAGGACGGTGGGCAACCCGTTGGCGCGGCGGTGGTCGAGCCCGGGCAGACCCTGCTGGACGCGGGGCTCGCGGCCGGTCTGCCGATGCCGTACTCCTGCACCGTCGGCAGTTGTGGCGAGTGCGTGGTGAAGCTGCTGGGCGGCAAGGTCTCGCAGCAGGAACCCAACTGCCTCACCGCGCAACAGAAAGCCGCCGGGCAGGTGCTCACCTGCACCAGCACGCCGCTGACGGAGGTCACCGTGGACGTCAAGAGCTGAGCGCGGCCCTGGCGGCGCGGCGGGACAGGTCGGCGAACGCGTCACGAAGGGCGGGCGGGCCGATCACCTCGACGTCGGCGTCGAAGCGGGCCAGTTTCGCGGCGAGCGCGGCCCACGACCACGCGCCGGTCACGAGCCTGGTCCGGGTGCCGGCCTCCTCTGCCGTGTCGCCGCCGGTGAACGGCGCCACGTCGGCGAGCGGCAGGTCGAGGATCACCTCGCCGCGGCAGGGCCAGGCGTCGGTGTCGGAGCCCTTGAACCGGGCGGACAGGAACGCGGCGACGTCACCTCCCGGCACCTCGCGCGGCTGGAAGCGCGGGCCGTTGGGGGTGCGGACCGTCATGCGGTCGGCGCGGTAGGTCCGCCAGTCCTCGCGTTCCGGACTCCACCCGACCAGGTACCAGCGGCCCGCCCGGACCACCAGGTGGTGCGGCTGGACGCGGCGCGGCGGCCCCGGCGTGTCCGGGCGGCCAGGGGCGGCGTAGTCGAACCGGAGTTCCTCGCAGGCCCGGACGGCGGTGCTCAGGGCGAGCAGCAGGTCGGTGTCCACCTGAGGGCCGCGGCCGGCCGGTTCGATCTCCAGCGCGTCGATGCGCTGACGCAGGCGGGACGGCATGACCTGGCGGACGGTGGCCAACGCCCGTGCGGCGGCCTCCTCGATGCCCGCGCCGGTGCCGACGGCGATCCGCAGCGCCACGGCGAGCGCGACGGCCTGGTCCTCGTCGAACAGCAGCGGGGGCACCTGACTGCCCGCTTCGAGCCGGTACCCGCCGTCAGGGCCCTTCACCGCGTGGACGAGGTAACCGAGCTCACGCAGCCGGTCGACGTCGCGGCGCACCGTGCGTTCGCTCACACCCAGGCGCTCCGCCAGCAGGCCGCCCGGCCAGTCGCGGCGGACCTGCAGCATGGACAGCAACGACAGCAGGCGACCGGACGTGGTCGTCGACGCGGCGATCGGCATGCGTCCAGCCTCGCACAAGTAGCGGACGTTCCCTGTCCGCTACTGCTGACAGAGTCCCTCCCATGTCACTCAACGCAGTTACCCACCTGAACTTCTGCGGCCAGGCCAGGGAGGCGCTGGAGTTCTACCGCTCGGTGTTCGGCGGGCAGATCACCGTCATGACGTACGCCGACTTCGGCATGCCCGCCGAGGTGCCCGGCGCCAAGAACGTCGTGTTCGGCGAGGTCGTCGGCGAGAACGGCTTCCGCGTCATGGCCTACGACGTGCCCGGATCCGGTGAACCGGTCGCTCCCGGCGAGCCCACCACCCGCCGCGTGAACGGCACGACGGTCACCGAGGAACCCTTCTTCCTGTCCGTGCGCGGCGAGAGCGTCGACGAGGTCGCGCCGGTCTGGGAACGGCTCGCGGAGGGCGCGACGGTGATCGAGAAGTTCGGCCCCGCGCAGTGGTCGCCCGGCTTCGGGATGCTGGCCGACCGGTTCGGCGTCACCTGGATCGTCGACGTCGCGGCCGCCCACGTCTGAGGCCGTTCAGGGGGCGGGACCACCCCCGCCCCCTCGGTCCACCTGGACCGGTCCAGGTGGCTGAAGTCCTTTCAACGGAACAACTCCGTCTCGTAGATGGGAAAGGGCGTCGCGCTCCCGCCCTGTACGTTCAATCTCATTCCCCCTTTGAGGCTGTGAGAAAGAGGACGCACGGTGAGTGAGCACACGCATCGCCCGGTACCGGTGCTGGAGGCCGTGGCCGGAATCGTGCCGCCACGGGTGGTGTCCAATGAGGACCTTCCGGCGCACTGGGACACGAACGATGTCTGGGTTCGCCGGCGGACGGGGATCGGCACCCGGCACTGGGTCGACGAGGGCACCTCGACGGGGGACCTCGCGCTGGCCGCGGCGCAGGCGGTGCTGGCGAAGAGCCCGGCCGGTGACGTGGACGCGGTGCTGGTGGCCACGTCGACGCCGGACCACCCGATGCCGGGGATGGCACCTGTACTGGCCACCCGGCTGGGGCTGGGCGGCGTGGCGGCCTTCGACGTGTCCGCGGTCTGCACGGGCTTCGTGTACGGGCTGGCCACGGCGAGCGGGATGATCGCGGCCGGCATCGCGCGGCGGGTCCTGCTGGTCGCGGCGGACGTCTACTCGACGTTGATCTCGCCGGACGACCGAGGCGCCGGTGTGGTGTTCGGTGACGGGGCCGGTGCGGTGGTGCTGCGCGCGGGTGAGCCCGGTGAGGCGGGCGAGGTGCTGGGGTTCGACCTCGGCAGCGACGGTGCGGGCCACGACCTCATCACCGTGCCCGGTGGGGGTGCGCGCGGACGTGCGGAGCCGGGGCGGTACGGGCCCACGGACTGCCACTTCCGGATGAGCGGGCGTGAGGTCTTCCAGCACGCTGTCACCCGGATGACTGAATCTTCCCTTGCCGCACTGAAGAACGTGGGCTGGACCACAGCGGAGATCGACCGCGTCGTCGCCCATCAGGCCAACGCCAGGATCCTCTCCCTGGTGGGGCAGCGACTGTCCATTTCGGACGACAAGGTGCTCGGCAACATCAGTCGCGTGGGCAACACCGGTGCGGCCTCGATCCCGCTCGCGCTGGCCGACGCCGTGGCCCGCGACGAGATCCACGCCGGGGAGAAGGTGCTGCTCACCGCGTTCGGCGGCGGGTTCACCTGGGGGTCTGCCACGCTGGTGTGGCCGGAGATCGCCTGAGCTCCGTCCGACGAGTGCATCGCTGCTCGCGGCCCGGACGTTTCCGATTCTCCCTGGCCACTTTTTGTCCCTGAAACCGCATAACGCTTCGTGAACGCCGAGCGATGAGAGGTCCGGACGGCGGAGCGGAGGTGGTGCGGTGAGCGCGGTGCTGGCGGGCGTCGCCACGCATCCCGGTGTGGTGCGGGAAGTCAACGAGGACAACGCGATCGCGGGCAGACAGGTCTTCGCGGTCGCCGACGGCGTGGGCGGGCACGCGGCCGGTGAGGTCGCGAGCGCGTCGCTCGTCGCCCGGCTGCGGGAGCTGGACCAGCTGGACGGACCGGGGCTGGAGGACGTGCGCGTCGCGTTGGCCGCCGCGGGCAGGACGCTGGAGGAGGCCGACCACGGTGGCATGACGACGGTCGCGGGACTCGCGCTCGTCACGCTGTCCGAGCGGCCGCACTGGGTCGTGTTCAACATCGGCGACTCGCGGGTCTACCGGTTCGACGGCGCGGGGCTGGCGCAGCTCACCGTCGACCACTCCGAGGCGCAGGAGCTCGTCACGGCGGGGCTGCTGACCGCGGACGAGGCCAGGAACTATCCGCGCCGCAACGTCGTCACCCGCGTGCTCGGCAAAGCGGGCATCGGCGACCCTGACCTGTGGTTGTTCCCGCCGCGCGTCGGTGAGCGGTTCGTGATCTGCACGGACGGGCTGACGAACGAGCTCGCCGACGACGAGATCGAAGAGGTTCTCCGGCTGCACGCCGACGCGAAGGAAGCGGCGGCCGTGCTGGTGGATCGTGCGGTGGCGGCTCAGGCGCGCGACAACGTGACCGCGCTCGTGGTCGACCATCTGGTCGTGGCGGAGACGTCCAGCTGTGACACGGCACCCCGGAGCCCGAGATGACCGGGCCCGAGATGACCGAGGTCGAGTACGTGCCGGGCACGTGGGTCGCGGTCGTGGGGGAGAGCACGTGGCTCCTGCTGGCCGTGGCGCCCGAGTCCGCTCTCGTGCGCCGGTGCTGGGAGCTGGTGCGGTCGGACGAGCCGCTCGACGAGGTGCTCGGCGCGATCGTCCTCGAGGGTTTTCGCGCGGTGAGCGGCTTCGCGCTGCTGACCGCGAACCGTGCGGTGGTACGAGGTGAGGCAAGGCTGCAGGTCATGAACGCGGCCGGTGCCGTCGAGGAGATCAGTGCGGCGGGCGTGGGGACGTGGGTCGACCGCAACCTCGACGACGTCGCACGGCTGCGCGTCGTGGCCGGGGCGAGCGGGCCCGGGCTGCCGGTGCGCGCTGGAGTGGTGCTCGCGAACGAGCTTCTGGTCGCGTTGTCCGACGCCGCGCCGCAGCCGGTCCCGGTGCCGCAGCCGGTGTCTGTGCCGCAGTCCGTGCCGGTGCCGGTGCCGGTGCCGGAGCCCGTGTCCGTGCCGCAGCCGGTGCTGGTCGAGCACACCGTTGTGCAGCAGGAAGAAGCGGTCGAGCTGACCGTCGTGCGTGAGCAACCCACGTCACCCCCTACGCCACCGCCGACGTCACCTCAGATCACCCAGGTCACCGGCGTGATCCAGTCGTTCGACTGGGCACCCCAGAGCGTCGTGGCACCCACCCCCGTGCCACCGGTTCCGGCCCGCCAGCCCGTCACGGAGACGGTGCTGCGCACGACCATGTTGTCCCCCAACGACACCCAGATGCTGCAGGGCACCAGAACGGGCCTGGTGCGGGCGAGGAAGTGCCCGGCGGGCCACCTCAGCTCGGACTACGCGGTGTACTGCCGGGTGTGCGAGGTTCCGCTGCCGGAACAGGTCGCCGCGATGCTCCCCGTGCCGGTGCTCGGGTTGCTGCGACTGTCCACTGGAGACACGATCTCGCTCGACCGCAACGTCGTGATGGGCCGTGATCCCAGCGGTGACCGCGGCGGCGTGAACCTCGTGCAGGTCGGCAGGGAGAACGACACGGAGATCTCCCGGACGCACGTGGAGATCCGGCCGGCGAACTGGGACGTGCTGGTGCGCGACCTCGGTTCGATGAACGGCACCAGCATCTCGCGGCCGGGCTGCCCGCCGGAGAAGCTCGCCCCGCACATCGACGAGATCCTCTACCCCGGCACCCGCGTGACGCTCGGCGACCAGTTCTTCTTCGTCTTCGAGGTGAGCGGATGATCCTGGGACCTCCGGCCATCCCGCACTTCGAGTACCGCGGTGACATCGGCGGCGGCGGGTTCGCGATGGTGTACCGCTACTACCACCACAAGCTCAAGCGCGACGTCGCGGTGAAGGTGCCCAAGGCGGCCGGACTGTCCGACGACGTGCGGGAGCGGTTCATCGCCGAGGGCGAGTCGATGGCGGAACTGGGCAACCACCAGAACGTCGCCACGGTCTACGACACGGACACGGCGGCCGACGGACGCCCGTTCCTGGTCATGGAGTACTGCCCCGGCGGCGATCTCGCGAAGCTCTCGGCCGCGGCGCCGTTGCCGGTCGGGGACGTGCTCGACATCGGTGTGCAGATCGCGTGCGCGGTCGAGACCGCGCACGAACGCCGGATCCTGCACCGCGACATCAAACCCGCGAACGTGCTCATGAACGAGTACGGCAAGCCGTGTCTCACCGACTTCGGCATCGCCGGCCGCTTCGCCGAGAACGACGCGGAACGCCAGGTGATGCTGTCCGTGCCGTGGTCGGCCCCGGAACTGCTCACCGGTGCCGCGAAGGAGAAGAACGCGGTCCTGACGGAGGTGTTCTCGCTCGGGGCGACGCTGTGGCACCTGATCGTGGGGCACTCGCCGTTCATGCCGCCCGGCACCGACAACTCGATCGAGGCCGTCGACCGGCGGATCGTGTCCGGCTGGTTGCCGTCCGCGCTGCCCGCGCCGGAGGACCTGCGGCGGTTGTTGCTGGGTGCCATGGCGACGGAGCCGGAGGAACGGCCGCTGTCGGCGCTGAAGCTGGCCCTCGGACTGCAGAGAATCCAGAAGGCGCAACGGTACGGCGAGACCGCGCTCGTGCTGATGCCCGCCGTGGCGCCCCGCAGGCAACCGGCACCCGTCGCCGCCCCCGCGTTCGTGCCGCCCCCGCCGCCGGTCGCGCCGCCGACGCAACGCAAGATGTTCACGTCTCCGCTTCCGGCGAGTTCGGCGCCGCACACCGTGGTGCGCAAGGAAATCCCGCCGCCGCGGACGATCCACGAGGCACCGCCGCCGCAGCCTGACCAGCCGGTCCGCCTGCGCTGGCCCCACTATGCGGCGGGTGTGCTGGCGACGGTCGCGATCGTGGGCGTGGGCGTGTTCCTGTTGTCCGGTGAGGAAAAGCCGGGCAGCGGACCGGCGGTGAGCACTGTCGCCGACGACGGTTCCGGTCAGAACGCGGGCGCGGACAACGCGCCGCCGGGCAGGCCCGCGATCACCGCGACGAGACTGGACGCGAAAACTGTCCGGTTCGCTTGGAATTATTCGGCCCAGCAGGCGACGGACACGTTCTCCTGGCGCACTTCCGACGACGCCCGCACCGGCGTCGCGAAGGAGCCGCAGGTGGACGTCGAAGGCGCGCAACCCCTTTGCCTGCAGGTCAAAGTGGTGCGCGCGGACGGCAGCAACGCGACCGCGGACTGGTCGCAGGAGAGCTGCGGATAATTCTTCGCCCGCAATCGGGTGAATGCTGCAACGAATTCGTGGATCGGCCCGATAGGCGGTTGACGGCACCGCCGATGAGGGCGCGCGATCTCTGCGAGGGGAACAGTGGGATTCTTCCGAAAGCACCGGACCACGTTCGCGTCCGGAACGGTGCTCGTTCTCGCGGCCGCCTCACTCGTCGCCTACGCGTTCTCGTCGAACGGCAATCCGGTCCGCCAGGTCGATCTCAACGACGGCGGGGTGTGGGTGACGAGTGACCGCGACGGATTGTTCGGAAGACTCAACAAACCCGTCGGGTCGTTGGACGCCGCGATCAACCCACCGGGTGGCGCGCAGCAGAACTACCAGCTGGACATCGTTCAGGACGCCGCCGCGGTGGTCGCGCGAGACCGGGCGGGCGGCAAGCTCTACCCGGTCGACGTCGCCCGCTCGGTGACGCTGGGTGATCACGGACTGGTGCTGCCCAGCGGTGGCCAGGTCGCGCTCGCGGGCGGCACGCTCGCCGTGCTCGACCCCGCCGCGGGCAAGGTCTGGGCCAGTCGCGTCGACGTCGACGCCGGCGTGAGCGCGCTGGACCAGCTGAGTCAGGAGTCCCCGCCGCTCGCCACGCTCGACGGTGCCGATGCCGCCGCACTCGCCGTGGGACTGGACGGCACGGTGCACGCCGTGTCCGCCAACGGCCGCACGGTGAAGGTGACGCCGGCCGAGACCGGGTTCGCCGAACCGTCCTACGGCAAGCTCGCGTCCACGCCCAAGGCACCGCGAATCACCGCGGTGGGTGGCGAGGCGATCGTGCTCGACGCCGAGTCCGGCACGCTCTTCCTCCCCGGCCGCACGACCCAGGCCGGCCGCGAGTCCGTGTTGCAGCAGGCAGGACCGGCTGCTGACGCGGTCGTCGTGGCCACCAAAGATCAGCTCAAGACGTTCGACCTCGACGGCGACGGCACGTCGGCGCTGCACGAGGGCGTGGACGGCGCCCCGGCCGAACCCGTGCGGCTCGGCGAGTGCGTGCACGCCGCGTGGGCGGGCGCGTCCGGCGGCTACTTCCGCTCGTGCGGCGGCCAGAAGGCCTCGGCGGGCAACCTCAAGGACGCGAAGGCCCTGGTCCAGCCGGTGTTCCGGATGAACCGCAGGGCGATCGTGCTCAACGACGTCGCGACCGGCGCGGTCTGGGACCTGGGCACCCAGAACAAGGTCGACGACTGGCAGTCGGTGCGGCCCCCGCCCGAGCAGAAGCCCAGCGACAAGGACAAGAACGACAACACCACCGAGTCGGCGAAGGACAAGCCGCCGAAAGCCACCGACGACACGCTCGGCGCGCGGCCCGGCCGCACGACGGTGCTGCACGTGCTCGACAACGACTCCGATCCCGCCGGCAACATCCTGTCCGTCACGGCCGTGAGCGACCTCGACCGCAAGGACGCCGGGCTCGCGATCGCCCCCGACGGCCAGACCGTCGAGGTGACGCTGCCGGAGCAGGCCCAGGACGTGCACTTCAAGTACACCGTCGACGACGGCAAGGGCCTCAACGCGACGGCCGCGGTCACCGTGCAGGTGCGCACCGAGGCGCAGAACGAGGCACCGGCCGTGCGCAAGGGCGCGGAGCCGTACGAGTGGTCGGTCGCGTCGGGTGGCCGGTTGACACTGCCGGTGCTCGCGGACTGGCGCGACTTCGACGGCGACCCGGTCGTGCTCGTCGAGGCGGGTGCCAAGGCCGGTGTCGCGACGACGACCAACAGCGGGTTCGTCGAGTACGCGGCTCCGATCGAGGCGGGCCGGCAGACCATCGACTACAAGGCCACCGACGGCATCGCGGACCCCGTGACGGGTGCCGAAAGCGTGCGCGTCCTCGATCCGGCCGCCCCCACCGCGTTGCCGCCGGTCGCCCGCCCGGACGTGGCACGCGGCCAGGTCGGCACGCCGGTGCTGGTCCGCCCGCTGGAGAACGACCTCCCCGGCGCCGACCCCGTCGACCCGTCGGCCGAACTGCGGCTCGCCGCCGACGTGGCACCGCTCGCGGGGGTCACGGTCACCACCGACACCAAGACCGGACTGGTGACGCTGACCGCCACCAAACCGGGCACCTACCCGCTCGACTACACCGCCGCGTTCGGCAACGCGCCGTTCGCCAAGGGCGCGATCCGTGTGGACGTCACCGCGGCTCCCGAGACGCCGCTGCCGCCGGTCGCGATGCCCGACAACGCGGTCGTGCGCGGCCAGGAACCGGTCGTGGCCGACGTGCTGGCCAACGACTTCAGCCCCGCCGGATCGGTCCTCGGCGTGCAGCACGCGGAGAGCACCTCCGGACAGCTGGAGGTGGCCGTCGTGAAGGGCCGGTGGCTGCGGATCAACGCGACCGCGCCCGCCCTAGACCGCAATCCGCAGGTCGTGCGCTACACCGTGACCGACGGCGTGACCGGCCCGGTCACCGGCGAGGTCACCGTCACCCAGCTCCCGCCGCCCGCTGACGACACCCCGGTGCCCAAGGACGACCGCGCGACGGCCCGTGCCGGCGACTCGGCGACGATCCCGGTGCTGGACAACGACATCTCGCCCGCTGGAGCGCCGCTCTCCCTGCAGTCGAACGTGCAGGGCGCGCCGGGCACCGGCAGGCTGACCGTCACCGCGCGGGACGGCCGCAAGGACCCCGGCACCGCCTACGTCTCCGGTGACGTCGTGCGCTACCTCGCTCCCGACCGCCTCGACACCCCGTTCGTCGCCGAGGTGTCCTACGTGGTGCAGAACCCGGACGGTGACCAGGCCGTCGGCCGCGCGCACGTCACGGTGAACCCGGCGCCGACTCCGGCCAACCCGAACCAGCCGCCCGCCCCGGAACCCGTCGAGGTGCGCGCCGTCGCGGGCGACCGGGTGACGATCACGATCCCGTCCAGCGGCGCCGACCCGGACGGCGACTCGGTCGCGGTCACCGGCATCGCGTCCGCGCCCACCCTCGGGCGGGTCGTCGGGATCGCCAGCACCTCGCTCACCTACGAGGCGTTCCCGACGTCCAACGGCACCGACTCGTTCGGCTTCATCGTCACCGACACCTACGGCCGCGAAGGGCAGTCGCTGATCCGCGTCGCCGTGGTGCCGCCGGGAGATCCGCAGCCGCCGGTCGCCGTGGACGACGTCGTGACCGCCGCGCCCGGTGCGCGTCTCGCGGTGAACGTGCTGGTCAACGACGTGCGGGCGCCCGGCGACACGATCACCGTCGAGCCGCTGAGCACGCGCAACCCGTCGTTGCCCGGTGACGTGCAGGGTCAGGACGGCCGGATCGAGCTGACCGCGCCGGACCTGACCGGCAAGCCGCTGGTGATCACGTACGGCATCACGAACGGCCTGGGCCAGCCGTCCATCGCGACGCTGACCGTGCGCAGCCGCGAGGACTACGCGATCCCGCCGGTCGCGGGCGAGCTGTTCCCGGTGGCGAAGAAGGAAGACAGCACCATCGAGGTGGATCTCGGTCCCGCGATCGCCGACCCGGACGGCCCCGCGGACCGGCTGGAGATCACCAAGGTCTTCCACGACCAGGCCAAGGTGTCCGGCCGCAAGGTGACGGTGCCGGTCGGCGACCACCCGCGCACCCTCGCCTACGAGGTCAAGGACGCGTCCGGCGCGACCGCGGCCGGCCTGATCCACGTGCCGTCCAAGGGGACGGGAGCGCCGAGGGCGATCCCGGACAAGCTGATCTCCGTGCCTGCCGACGGCTCGATGTCCGTGCAGGTCAAGGACTACGTCGAGGCGCCGTCCGGCAAACAGCCGAAGCTCACGACCGTCGACAAGGTGACCGCCGCGCCCGCCACCGGGCTGGAGGTCCGCAACGAGGGCGACACCGGCCTGGTCCTGACCGCTCGCGGTGGCTACACCGGACCGGCCGCCGTGACGTTCGAGGTCACCGACGGCAACTCGCTGACCGACCCCGAGGGCAAGTTCGCCCTGATCACGGTGCCGGTGCAGGTCGGGCCGGACACGCCGGTGCTGCGTTGCCCCGCGTCGGCGCTGACCGTCGTCGAGGGCGGGCTGCCGGTGAAGATCGACGTCACCGCCGTGTGCCACGTGTGGGTCGCGGACCGCTCCAAGCTCGGCGACGTCCGGTACTCGGCGGCCTGGGCGGAACAACCGGACGGCGTCTCGCTCGAAGGCTCCGGCGAACGCACGCTGACCGTCACGGCGGCGGGTGGCGCGAAGCCCGGCACGACCGGAACGATCGAGGTCAGCGCGGGCGACGGGCCGAAGGGCAAGATCGCGGTCAAGGTCGCGGCCGCCCCGCCGCCCACCGTCGCCCCCATGACGTTGGACGGCGTGAAGGCCGGCGACACCGCCACCGTGGACCTCGTCTCGTACGTGCGTTCGCAGCTTCGCGACCCGAAGATCTCGGTCGTCTCCGTGAACCAGATCGGCGGTGCCGCGGCGAGCGCGAGCAACGACGGTTCGACCGTGCGCATCACACCGAACAGCGACGCGCACGGCGCCATGGACTTCAACGTCGTCGTGACCGATGTCGCCGACAACAGCCGTGAGGACCGCAAGGTCACCGGTCGGATCAGGCTGAACGTGCTCGGCGTGCCCGACGCCCCCGGCACCCCGGCGCCCGGCCGCACGGTGCTGAGCAAGGTCGTCGAGCTGTCGTGGAGCACACCGTCCGGCAACGGCGCGCCGATCGACTCCTACGAGGTCGACTACGGCCGCGGCAAGCAGGTGTGTTCCGCCTCGCCGTGCACGATCAACGGCCTGTCCAACGGCACGGAGTACACGTTCACCGTGCGCGCGCACAATCTCGTCGGCTGGGGCAAGCCCAGTGGCGCGTCCGCACCCGCACAGCCGAACACGGTGCCAGGTGCGGTGTCCGGCCTGAGCACGTCCACGCCGCGTGACGGTTCGTTGCAGCTGAGCTGGGTCGCGGCGCCGAACGACGGCACGCCCGTGTTGCGGCACGAGATCACGTGGTCCGGTGGCGGCCGCACGACGGCACCGGGCGGTGCCACGGGCGTGGCGGCTACCGGGCTCGACAACGACGCGAAGACAGTGTTCACCGTCATCGCGGTCAACTCGCAGGGCCCCGGCCCGGCGGTGACCGTCGAAGGCCAGTCGGCGGGCGCGCCGCAAGCTCCGGCGGCGCCGTCGTTCACCGCGACGAACGCCGCGAACGCCCAGACCCGTGCCGTCACGGTGTCGTGGGGCGCGGTCGGAGCGAACGGGCCCGGCCCGACCAGCTACACGCTCACCCGCACCGGCGGCGGCACCAAGACCGTCTGCACCAAGGTCACCGCCACCACCTGCCTCGACGACGGCCTGCAGAACGACGGCACGATCTACAGCTACACCGTCGTCGCCGCGAACGCCGCCGCCGAGTCCGAACCCGCCGGCCACACCTCGCCCGCCAGCGCCGCGGCCCAGATGGAGGCGACCGCGACCCCGGACCCGATCACCGGGTTCACCGCGACGCCCACCGGGTCGGACGGGCAGGCGACGCTGCGGTTCGACGCGCCGGCCTCGCACGGCAAGTCGAACACCGTGACCTGCACGTGGTCCGGCGGCTCGTGCGGCACGTGGACCTACCCGACCGGCGGGCAGGCCGGGGCGACGCAGACGATCACCGGGCTGCCGAACGGTCAGCCGGTGACGATCAACCTGCAGGCGTGCAACGGCAGCGGCGGCGGTGCCTATGCGGGCAACCCGTGCAACAGCGCCGTGTCCGCCGGCGTGACGACGTACGGGCCGATGCGTGACCTCGTGCTGAACACCTCCACGAGCAACACGGTCGTCAACTTCTCCGTGTCCGTGAACCCGAACGGGAAGCCCGCGAACGTCCAGGTGACCACGAGCCGTGGCTTCAACCAGTCGTTCACGACCGGTGTGGGCGGGTGGAGCTGGTCGGGCAGCCAGGACGTCGGCCACTCACAGACGGTGACCGTGACGGTAACGGTGACCGATGCGGGCCGGCCGACGCTGAGCCAGTCCCAGCAGCAGACGACACCGCCGCCGCCACCCACGGTAACCGTCTTCAAGGGCGGACCGTGCCCTGCGGGAGGGTGTGTGGGCACGGTGGGGTCCTGCAGGTCGGACGACTGTGCCTACATCGGGGTTCAGACGGCGAATTTCCCCGGCAGGGTGACCTGCAGTTTCAGCAGCAGTGCCGGCGGCGGCTTTTTCAACGAGAGCTTCGGGCCGAATGAGCGCAGGGAAACGAGGAACTTCTTCGGATTCAGGAATCAGACGGTCACAGCCACCTGTGGCGGTGTATCGGGATCAATGGTCTGGTGACGTGCGAAACAGCAAAGGAAAGAATCATGACCGCCACTCCTGAACAGGCTCGGCTGTTCGCGCAGACCTTCGAACAGATGGTGCTGAACATCTCCCGTGCCATTTCCGGCAAGGAGCACGTGATCCGTCTCGCGCTCACCTGCCTGCTCTCCGACGGTCACCTGCTGCTGGAGGACTATCCCGGCACCGGGAAGACGTCGCTGGCCAAGGCGCTCGCGAACACGGTGCAGGGCAAGAGCACCCGCATCCAGTTCACACCGGACCTGCTGCCGTCGGACGTCACCGGCGTGCAGATCTACGACCAGCAGCGCGGGGTGTTCCGCTTCCACCCCGGCCCGATCTTCGGCTCGATCGTGCTCGCGGACGAGATCAACCGCGCGTCGCCGAAGACGCAGTCGGCGTTGCTGGAGGTGATGGAGGAGGGGCGGATCACCGTCGACGGCGAGACGCACCCGGTCGGGTCGCCGTTCATGGTGATCGCGACGCAGAACCCGATCGAGCAGGCCGGCACCTACCGGTTGCCGGAGGCGCAGCTCGACCGGTTCCTGATGAAGACCAGCGTCGGCTACCCGGATCACAACGCCACGGTGGCGCTGCTGGCGGACGCGGCGACGCGGGACAGGTCGGTGAACGTGCCCGCCGCCATCGCCGCGAACGCGGTGTCGCAGCTGACCGCGCTGGCGGACCTGGTGCACGTCGATCCGGCCGTGCTCGGGTACGTCAGCCGGATCGCCGAGGCGTCGCGGGCGCATCCCGCTGTGCGGCTCGGGGTTTCGGTGCGCGGCTGCCTCGCCTACGTGCGGTGTGCGAAGACGTGGGCGCTCGCGCAGGGGCGCAGTCACGTGGTGCCCGACGACATCCAGGAACTCGCGCATCCCGTGCTGGGCCACCGGATCCTGCTGCACCCGGAGGCGCAGTTCGACGGCGCCACGGTCGAGAAGGTGATCGACTCGCTGTTCGCGGACATCGAGCCGCCCGTCCGGCGAGGTGTCTGACGTGGGGCGGCTGCTGGAGGCCGTCTCGCCGTCCGGGCGGCTGCTCGCCGTGGTCGCGGCGGCGACGTGGGTTCTCGGTGCCGTGCTGGGCTGGGACGAGTTCGTGCTGCTCGGCGCCACGGGTGTGCTGTTGCTGGCATTGGCTTGCGGGCTGACGCTGGGCCGTGGCGCGGTCCGAGTCCGGGTCGAGGTCGTCAAACGCCGCCTGCGGCCTGACGAGTCCACGCGGTGCGCGGTCGAGGTCGAGCACCACGGCCGGAGGTCGTTGTTCGCGCCCGAGGTCGAGCTTCCGATCGGCAAGGACCGCGTCGAGGTGTTCGACCGCGGCCGGGAGATCGAGATCGCCGGACTGAAGCGCGGCGTGATCGCGGTCGGTCCCGCGACGACGGTGCGCGGTGACCCGCTCGGACTGGTGCGGCGGACGGTCGGGATGACGGAGGTCGTCGAACTGTTCGTGCACCCGCTGACCGTGCCGCTCGCGCCACTGGGCACCGGGTTGCTGCGCGACCTGGAAGGCTGCACCACCAACGACGTCTCGATGAGCGACCTGGCCTTCCACGCCCTGCGCGAGTACGCGCCGGGCGACGACCGGCGGCACATCCACTGGCGTTCCACGGCGAAGCTGGCGGCGTCCACTCAGGACGGACGGTTCCTGGTGCGGCAGTACCTCGACACGCGGCGGGCGCACATCGTTGTGATCGTCGACGGCGCCGAGCAGTCCTATTCGGACCCTGAGGTTTTCGAAATGTCCTTGTCGGCAGGGGCTTCCGTCGTGAAACGCGCCGCCGCGGACGAGATCGACACCACCGTGGTCGCGGCGGGGCACGTCTCCGGTCGTGGCGGCGGACAACACGTGCTGGACGTGTTCGCTCGCGCCGAACTCGGCGGTCTCGGCCTCGCCGGAGCCGCCACCCGTGCGGTGGCCGCTGCACCGGACGCCACCCTGGTCGTGATCATCACGAGCGCGCGGCACAGCTACGCGGACCTGCGGGTCGCGGCGTCCGCGTTCTCACCGGAGGTGCGCAAGGTCGTGCTGCGGGTGGATCCGGCCGAGCACACCAGAAGAGCGGCGAGCACCTCTTTCACCGTGCTCACGTTGCGGCAGCTCGGCGACCTGCCGGGGCTGCTGGCGGGAGGGACTCTGCAGTGACCGGACTCGTGCCCCGCCGCGACGACCTCGTCGACGCCGCCTTCCTGAGTGCGTTGTTCGTGGTGGCGTTGCTGGGTTTCCGCACCACCTACACCGGCTGGGGCTTCCTGCTCGCCGGTGGCGCCGGACTGGTGCTCGGCGTTCTCGCCGGGCACGTGGCCTCCGTGCTGCGGCGCCCGATGATCGCCGTCGCCGCGATGACGGTCGCGGTGTTCTTCCTCCTCGGCGGCGCGGTGGCGATGCGCGGCAGCGGCGGAGTGCCGACCCCGGACACGCTCGCCGGGCTGGCCGACATCGGTGTCCACGGCTGGAAGCAGTTGCTCACGACGCTGCCACCGGTCGACGGCACCGGTCCGTTGCTGGTGCTGCCGTACATCCTCGGTCTGCTCTGCGGCGCGGGCGGTTTCACGCTGGCCCGCCGGGTCAGGCTCAGCGCGGCCCCGATCGGCGCGCCGCTCGCCGTGCTCGCCGCGGTGATCCTGCTCGGCACCGGAGAAGCGGCCGGGGTGCTGGGCGCGGCCTTCGCGGCGGTCGGCTCCGGCTGGCTCGCGGTGCGGGCGGCACGGCATCGCACCGGGGCGCGCGTCCGCGGGATGCGATCGGTGACCGCGGTGGTGCTGGTGGGTGCTGCCGCGGGGCTGGCGTTGCTGGTCGCACCGGTGCTGCCCGGCACCGGCAGCGCGGACCGGCTGGTGCTGCGCAACTACGTGGAGCCGCCGTTCGAGATCGGTGCGTACGCGAGCCCGTTGGTCGGCTATCGCAAGCACACCAAGGACGCCAACCAGCTGTGGGACCAGACGCTCTTCACCGTGCAGGGCCTGCCGGAGGGCGAACGCGTCCGGATCGCCACGCTCGACGGCTACGACGGCCGGGTGTGGGGCGCGACCAACGATCCGTCCGGAATCGCCGGACCGTTGCAGCGCAACAACTTCCAACGCGTCGGCGCGCGCATCCCGGTCACCGGTTCCGGGGCCGAGGCGGACGTGACGATCAGGATCGAGGCGGCCTACGCGACGGCGGACGAGCTGAGCGCGTGGCTGCCGACGGCCGGGCGCGCGCGGGAGATCGCGTTCGCCGGTGAGCGGAAGGCCGGCCACACCGAGAACCTGCGCTACAACCTCGCGACCGCGTCCGGCATCGTCGCCGACCGGCTGCGCGAGGGCGACACCTATGAGCTGCGCACAGTCCTTGCGGCCCAAGGAATCCCGGAGGACGCCCAGCCGTTCGGACGGCCGTCGGTGCGCACCGGTGACCTGGCGTTCGTGCGCAGCAAGGTCGCGAAGTGGTCCGGCGACGCGACGACGATCGCCGGTCGTCTGAAAGCGGCTGCCGCGTACCTGCGCGACAACGGCGCCTACACCGACGGCGGTCCCGGCGAGACGGAGTACCTGCCGGGACACAGCACCTCCAGGCTCACGGCGTTCTTCAACGCCAAGCGACCAGCGGGCAACGACGAGCAGTACGCCGCCGCGTACGCGTTGGTGGCCAACGAGATCGGCATGCCGGCCAGGGTCGTCCTGGGCGCGCTGCCCGGCTCCGGCGGGGTGGTGCGCGGCGAGAACGTGCAGGCGTGGGTGGAGATCCACCTCGCGGACGGCACCTGGGCCGTCATCCCGAACACCGAGTACATGCCCGACCGGTCGAAGAAGCCGGACCACCAGCCGCCGCAGGAGATCGAGAACACCGACGCCTCGGTCGTGCCGCCGCCGAACACCGTGAAGATGCCCAGCTCGCTCGTCGACGCGAGCCGTGCGGACGCGGCCGGGGTCGGCACCGGCCCGATCGACCATCCGTTCCTGCCGTCGTGGCTCAGGGATCTCCTGATCACCCTCGGCGCGGTGCTGCTCCCGATCGGCGCGCTGATCGGCCTGCTCGTCGGGGTGAAGTCCCTGCGACGCCACCGAAGGCGGACGCGCGGGAGCCCGACGACGAGGTTCGCCACCGGCTGGCGCGAGGTCGTCGACCACGCCCGCGACCTGGGCGCGAAGGTGCCGCGAGGACTGACCCGGCGCCAGCAGGCGGCCGCGCTGGCCCGGTTCGACCTGCGCGGCCTCGCCGTGCACGCGGACGACCACGTGTTCGGCCCCGGCACGCCGGACCAGGCTGCCGTGGACGCGTACTGGGCGGCCGTGCGGGAGACCAGGAACCGGATGCGCGCGACGGTGCCGCGGTGGCGCCGCTGGCTCGCGGCGCTGGACCTGCGGACGTTCCTGCCCCGGTACGAGTGACCCTCTTGGTTCACCGTCGCGGAGTGAGCGTCACCCTCCACTCGCCCGTGGTGCGTTCGGGGATCACCGTGATCTTGACCTGCTGCCCCTCGGTCAGCTGGAGCCCGTGGCCCGTCCAGTCGCGGGGCAAGACATGAACGCTGCCCACGGCGTAGGTCCAGTGCGAGTAGTCGACGACCTCGACGTCGTTGACGAGAATCCGCACCCTGCCAGGCGTGTTCATCTCCGCCTGCAGCTCGTTGTCGCCAGGCCAGGCGGCGGTGATCTCCCTCCGCCCGGCAGGGTCCGCCGCGTCGGACCGCACCTCGATCGCCGGCTCCCCGAGGCTCGGCGGGAACGTCTCCAGCGTCTGCGGGCGCGGTGGGAACGGGTACTCGCTCACCGGCACGGCCTCACCGACACCGAGGGCGAACGAGCCGCTCTCCGGGGAGGGCAACACCGGCGGAGGACCGGGGGCGTTGCCGCTGTCGCTGCCCAGCTTGCCATTGATGGTCAGCGTGATGACGGACGGCTGTCCCGGCACGACGCCGAGCGCACCCCAGTCGGTGCCGGTCGCACCGCCGCACGAGTTGCGGTCCACGAACGGGTGGCCGTTGACGGTGGTGCTGATGAGCAGCTGCTCGTTCGACCCGATGTCGCACTTGCTGAACAGCATGAGGTCTAGAGACTTCGGCACGAACCGCACGGTGACGCTGGTCGAGGGCAGGTCCCCCCAGGCCTGGGTGAGCAGCCGCGTGCCGTACTGGTACTCCGGCAGGCTGCGCGGCTGGACAGCGGGTTCGGGCTGGTCAAGGCGGGGCAGCAGCGCGTAGACGACGCCGACGAGCGCGAGCACGACGAAGGCGGCCCCGGCGACGGCACGGCGTCGCCTGACGGCCGTCACCCTGGCCCGCACGCCCGCCATGCGCGCCTCGTGGGAGGAGTCGGCGAGCTCGGCGCGATCGCGCAGCACCTCGCTGAGGTCCGTCAGGTTCATCGCCGCACCCCTTCGAACGTGATCGTGTCGTCGAGCCGAAGCTTGGCGAGCGCCTTGCTGGCCTGGCTCTTCACCGTGCCGACGGAACAGCCGAGCAGCCCGGCCACCTGCGCCTCGGTGAGGTCCTCGTAGAACCGCAGCACCAGCACGGTGCGTTGCCTGCGCGGCAACCGGCCGAGCGCCTGCCAGAGCCACTCGCGCTCGTCCACCGCGCTCTGCGGCGACTCGCCGACCCGTTCCGGCAGCTCGGCGGTCGGCTCCTCACCTCTCCACCGGCGCCGCCACCAGGTGGCGTGCGAGTTCACGATGATCCGCCGCACGTACGGTTCCGGATCACCGTCGATGCGGTTCCAGGCCCGCCACGCCCGCGCCAGGGCGGTCTGCAAGAGGTCCTCCGCGTGCCCCGCGTCCCGTGTCAGCAGAAAAGCCGTCCGCAGCAGCCGCGGCGACGCGATCGCCACGAACTCCTCGAACCCCTCAGGTGAGCGCACCACTTCACGGCCTTTCGCCTCAGTCCGTCACTGGCTCCTACCACTCGGGCCACGCGAATGGTTGCCTGCCGCGACGATCCTGATCGTCGCGGCGGCCAGCCAGCCGGTTCCTGTCACGTCTTGAGGTCCTCGCCGCTGTAGAGCAACCGTTTGTACTGCGCCTCGAGGTCGTGCGCCTCGTCCAGGAACGTCCGCCTGAGGTTCTCGTGAGCCAGCACGATCTGGCTGTAGTGCTCGAGATCGTCGCGATCCAGCGAACCGTCGAGGAAGGCGGTCCAGAAGACGAGTGCCGCGGAGATCAGCATGACGAACGCCACGAGCACCGCCAGCAGCACCGCCAGGCCGTCGAGTCCGCTCAGCACACCCTCGGAGTACACGCGGACGAACATGACGACCGCGATGAGCAGGACGAGTGCGATCGCCGCGACGAGGCTGATCTTGGCTCCAGCCGACATCTTCGACCAGTTCAGCTGTCGCCGGTCGTCCTTGTTCTCCCGCTGGTCGTGCCCGAGGTGGTAAAGCGCTGTCGCGGCGCCTCCCGTCGCCAGCACGGAGATCACGAAGCTGATGGCCAGCGGAAGCCCCAGCGGATCCGACCAGTCGACGTTGAAGACGGAACTGGCGAGCCACAACATGATCGGGAAGTCCACGACCACCACGAAACCCAGCGACAGCAACTTGGCCGAGCGGGACACGCGGAAGTGACGACGGCTGCCGCGCACCTCGTCCATGTCCACGCGTTCGGCGGCCCAGTGGGCGCGCTGCTGGACCTCGCTGATGGTCAGCACGTGGCCGCGAGGGCCGATCACCTGCCGGTCCATCACCGCGTCGGCCATGGCGCGCAGCTGTTCGATCCGGACGGCGAGGCGGGCACGCGTGGCGACCTCGGAGCGGTGGTACCCGCCGGCCGTCTCACGCGGGACCGGAAGGTTGGGCGTGCTGTCGTTGTCGTGCATGACGTGCCTCCCGTCTGGGTTGGTGATCGGAGCGGGTCAGCAGGTGATCTCGACCCGGCGCATCCGCCCGGCGATCGTCTCGTCGAACGCGCCCGCCGCCGTGGCGGTCATTCCCGGCGCGCTGCCACCGCCGGAATGCTCGATGCGGTGCCGGACACCGCCGTCTTGCAGTGCTTGCGCCACCACACGGGCGCGTTCGCCGGACAACGCGGCTCGTCCTGACTCGGTCGACCCCGGAGGGTCCGCGGTGTAGCCGCGCACCGTCACGACGGCGTCCGGCCGCGACGCGAGCTTCGCGGTGATCCGCGTCGCGTACTCCCGGAGGAGTTCGCGCGCGGACGGCGAGAGTTCCGCCGAGTCACCGGCGAAACCCAGTACGTCGTTCAGGAGGGTCGTGCGTTCCTTGCCGTCCGGCCCGGTGACGGACGCGATGCCGGGGACCGGCACGATCGGGACGGCCACCGTCGAGTTCGGACCGGCGTGGTCCCCGCGGCTCTCGTCGATCTCGCACGACGCCGCTCCCGCCGCCCGGCAGATGGCAGTCCAGTAGTCGGTGAGGCGTTGGCGGGAGGGAATGGTCAGCGGAGGCTGTGCGCCTGCAGTCTCCCCGACGCCGGTGAACAGGACGCGCCACCCGCTCAGGTCGGGCAACAGCCCGCGGGAGCGCAACTGCTCGGCCACCGCGGCCGGATCGGCGTTCCAGCCGACCTGGCGGAGATCGAACCCTCCGCCGGTGCTCAGGCCGTTGGTGATGAGCACCAGGTCACCCGCGCCAGCGCCGCGGACCGCGGTTCCAATTCCCTCGAGCAGATCCACCGGTGTCCGCGCTCCGATCGCCTGAACAGCGTCGGCGACGAGCCCCAGGTTTCGTGCGATGAGATCATCCCGTTGCAGACCGTGCTCGATCGCGCCGTTGGCCCGCCTCGGTGTGAGCGCGATGGTCTTGTGGGTTTCGCTGTCGGCGGAGGCGATCACGGCGACGCTGCTCCTGCCGTTGCGGCCGTCGGTGACGTCTCGGCTCCGGGCGGCGGTCTTCAGGAGTTCCGTGCTGCGCGGGGTGAGCGAAGGCCTTGGTTCGTGCATTGTCGCCGAGGCGATGATGACGACCTGGTTTCCTTGCCCGTCAGGGGACTGGGCGGTTCCGGAGCCGCACGCGGCGAGCGCCAGGACGACCGTCGCGGCGATCGCGCACGTGGTGGAGGTGGTGCTGTGCAGCTGCCGCATGGTGGCCTCCCCGACGTCGGCACTCCTGCACAGCGAGTGTGACAGTTGCCTCTTTGGGCCGTCAATTGCCAAAAACTGGACGACAGTTGTCGGACAACTTGCCTCTCAAGTGCAACAAGAGTCGGTCGATACCTTTAGTAAGCATGCTGGTTGAACAGGTGTCAGACTGTGACCGGCAACTGCCGGAAGACGGCGACAACTGCGCCACGAATGGAGTAACCTGTCGCGATGGTTGGTCCCATGTCCGGTGTCGACGGGGTACGCAGCGTGCTGGTCCGGCTGCGCACGCGGTCCGGTCTGAGCGCGGACCGGTTGCGCTCGACCGAGGTCGACGTGGCGCCGATGTTCGACCTGCCGGTCGTCCGTCAGGTCGTCCGCACCGCGGACACCCCGGCGCCGGAGGCCGTCGTAGAGGCCATCCGCGTGATCGCGGGCCAGCTCGACGTGACCGATCTGGTGGTCGTGGACGTGGCGCTCGCGCTCGGGATTCTGTCGGCGAGGTTCGCTGATCGCCCCGATCTGGCGGATCTCTACGCCCCTGATGTCGGCGAGCGCAGGAAGCTGCTGGTCGCTCGATGGGCGGAGCTGCACGATCTGCTCGGGGAGAGCCGTCCTCCCAAACCTCCGACGGTGCGAACGCTGCGCCTGAACGTGGAGGAGGAGTCGCTGGGCAGGCTCGCCGAGCTGTGCGTTGGCAGCTCGGCGCTGGACGCCACCGTCGCGGAACCCGACCAGTCGCGTCCCACGGTGGCGGTGATCGGGTCCGCGGTCATGGACCTCATCTTCCTGATCGACCACCTGCCCACCACGAGCAGCGCGGCGCCCACCGACCTGTTCGAGGAGAGCCCCGGCGGCAAGGGGCTCAACCACGCCATCGCCAGTGCACGGCTGGGCATGGACGTGCAGCTGATCGCGGCGGTCGGTGACGACGAGCGCGGCCGTCAGCTGCTGGAGTACCTCGTCCGCGAAGGCGTGCGCGTCAACCTGATCAAGATCGCCGCTGCGCGCACCCCGGTCGTCGCGGTCTTCCTGCTGCGCAACGGAGGGTCGGCCAACGTCCCGTGGATGAACGCGGCGGAGGTCAGGCTGGAGCCTCTGGACTTCAGCGCGAGTGCGGTGCGCACCGTGCTGGAGTCGGTCGACGCCGTCGTGCTGACGTTCGAGGCGCAGGCGGAAGTCGTGTCGTCCGCGCTGGACTCGCTCGGCGACCAGGACCGCAAGCCGCTCGTCGTGGTGCGCCCCTCGCCGGCGCTGCCCAACCCCCAGGTGCTCTACGAGCACTTCTCCAAGATCGACTACCTCGTCGGCACCCAGGCGGAGCTGCGCGACCTGCTCCCCAGTGCCAAACGGGAGATCACCACGGAAGAGCTCGCGCAAAGCCTGCTCACCCTCGGTGTGCACGGAGTGTGCATCACCGAGGAGTTCGGCTGCCTCGTCCGGTCCGAGTACCTCCAGGCGGACATCGCCCAGTTCCCGGCCGCGATGAGGGACACCCCCGGCGCGCGGGAGGCCTTCAGCGCTGCGCTGATCCTCAAGCTGCTGGAGAAGAACCGCAAGATCGACGAAAAAGACCTCAAATGGGCCACGGCCGCGATGGCGGCATCGCAGTCCTACGGCGGTGTCGCAGACTCGATGCCGGCGCAGGCGCAGGTGGACCGCGTGGTCGGCATCCCTGGAGCAAAAACTTGATGACTGAGCAACTGTTCGTCGAACACACCTTGTGGCGAAAGGGAAACCAGTTCAGGGTCAGCGTGCTCGCAGCCGACGACCCGTCTGGTCGCAACCCCGCGACCGCCGCTGTGTACGGCAATCCCCAGAACGACTGTCTGGTCCGCATCCACTCGCGGTGTGTCTACGGCGAGGTGTTCCAGTCGGACGACTGCGACTGCAGGTCGCAGCTGCACACCGCACTCGAGATGATCGACGAGGAGCGCGCCGGCGTCGTGATCTACCTCGACCAGGAGGGACGCGGGGAAGGGCTGCGCAACAAGGCGCGCGGCTACGTCTACAGCCAGGAGCATCACACGGACACGTTCACCAGCTACCGCGCTCTCGGACTGCCCGACGACTCACGGTCCTACGAGGGTGCGGCAGAGCTGCTGCGTCGTCTGGACCTGACCAGCGTCCGGCTCCTGACCAACAACCCGGCCAAGGTGAAAGCGCTGCAGGACCACGGCATCGTTGCCAAGCGGGAGTCGTGGACGGTGCCGGTGAGCGAATCCGCCCAGCAATATCTGGAAGCGAAACGACAGCACGGGCACATGATCGCGACCGCGCAGGCCGACTGAACGGGAATTCACTCATTCAGGTGAGGCGGCTCGGTTCCCCCCGACTGCCCCCGATGATCCGAGCCGCCTCGTGAAGAACGTTCCTCCATCAGGTTGACGTCTTGGTGACATCCGGCCAACGCGCGCTTCAGTCGTACGCTGAAACCGTGCGTGAGAAGACGCTGATGACAAATGCACTGGAATTCGGCCTTCTGGGCGATCTCGAGGTGCTTCGGAACGGTGTGCGGGTTCCACTGGGCACCGGAAAGCTCCGCGTCGTGCTCGCGACTCTGTTGCTTCGCGTCAACCACACGGTGTCCATCGACGAACTGATCGAGCGCTTGTGGGGTGAAACTCCGCCCCGGCAGGCGAAGGGGACCGCGCAGGTTTATGTGATGCGGCTGCGGCGACTGCTCGATGCCGATCTCATTCGCACCCGGCCTGGCGGATATCGGTTCGAAACGCCGGAGTGCCGAATCGACGTCGGCAGGTTCCGCGAGCTGGCGGAGAACGGCGCGCCGCACGAGGCGCTGGCGTTGTGGCGGGGCAGGGCACTGGCCGACGTGCCGTCGGAGTCGCTTCAGCGTGACGAGGTGCCCCGGCTCGCGGAGGAGCGGTTGCGGGTCGTCGGGCAGCGCGTGGATCTCGACCTCGGCCTGGGACTGCACGCCGAGCTGGTGGGTGAGCTGACCGGGTTGATCGAGGAACATCCGTACCAGGAACGCTTTCGCGGCCAGCTGATGAGGGCGCTGCACAGGTCGGGGCGTCAGGCCGAGGCGCTGGACACGTATCGGCGGTTCCGCGCGACGCTGATCGACGAGCTCGGGGTGGAGCCGTCTGCGGAGTTGCGTGCGGCGCACGAGTCGATCCTGCGCGCGGAGACCGAGAGCAATCTGCCCGCCGAGGTCACGAGCTTCGTCGGCCGCACGCGGGAACTTCGTGAGGTGGCGGCCACCCTGTCCGCGAGCCGGTTGGTCACGCTGATCGGTGGTGGCGGCGTGGGGAAGAGCAGATTGGCGCTGCGGGCCGCGCACGCGTACCCCGATGCCGCCTGGTTCGTGGAACTCGCAGGGCTGCACGATCCCGCTTTGCTGCACCACACCATCGCGGACGTCCTGTCGATTCCCCGCCACTCGACCGAGGATCCGCTCTCGGTGCTGACGAAGTACCTCCGCGACCGTCAGCTCCTCCTGGTGTTGGACAACTGCGAGCACCTGGTGGACGCGTGTGCCGCACTGGTCACGGCTTTGCTGCGGGCCGCGCCCGGTCTGCGGGTGCTGGTGACGAGCCGGCACGCTCTGCGCGTCGCGGGCGAACACATCATGGTGGTCGATCCGCTCGACGTGGGGGAGGAGTCGGTCGAGCTGTTCCGCCACCGGGCCGCGGCCGTGCAGGCCGGTTTCACCGGTGACGCCGGGCTCGTCGAGCGGATCTGCGCGCGGCTGGAGGGAATCCCGCTGGCGATCGAGCTCGCGGCCGTCCGCACACGACTGCTCGGACTGGCTCAGATCCTCGACGGGCTGGAGGATCGCTACCAGCTGCTCGCGGGTGGCCGGCGTGGCGGCCCACCGCACCACCAGACGCTGAGGGCGGCGGTGGATCTCAGCTACGAGCTCTGCACGCCGGCGGAACGCGCGCTCTGGGCCCGGTTGTCGGTGTTCGCGGGCAGTTTCGACCTCGACGCCGTGAAAGCGGTCTGCGAGCCGGTGTCTCCCGTGACGCCTCTGGACCTCGTCGACGAGCTGCTCGACAAGTCCGTGCTCTCCAGGGTGGAGCGGGACGGCTTCGTGCGGTTTCGCATGCTCGACACGATTCGCCAGTACGGCCGCGACAAGCTCAGGTGCGAGGGCGACGACGCCCGCTTCCGCCGGATGCACCGTGACTACTTCGTACAGCTCGCCGAGCAGGGCGACGCCGAGTGGTTCGGGTCGCGGCAGGAAGCCGTGTTCGTCAGGACTCGGCTGGAACACGCCAACCTGCGCGAGGCGCTGGACTTCTGCTTCAGCACTCCGGGCGAGAGCCCGATCGGCGTGCACCTGGCCGGTGCGTTGTGGTTCTACTGGGTCGGCTGTGGCTTCCTCGCGGAGGGGCGGCACTGGCTGGACCGCGCGCTGGCGGTCGACTCGGCGCCCACGCCCCAGCGCGCGAAAGCGTTGTGGGTCAACGGCTACATCGCGACTCTGCAGGGCGACATCAAGCCTGCCGTCGCCATGCTTGAAGAATGCCGTGACACCGCTCCGGACGAGGTGAGCCTGGCGTACGCCGTGCATCGCCTGGGGTGCAACGCTCTGGTCGGTGACGACGTGAGCGAGGCCGTGGCGTTGCTGGAGGACGCCCGAGCCCGCTACGCCGCACTGGGGGAGATGAACAGCAACGTCGTGCTGGCCTACGTCGAGCTCGCGGTGGCGTGGATCTGGCTCGGAGATCTCGCCCGCTCCGCCGCGTTGTGCGAGGAGATCGGTGTCGTCTGCGAGGAGAAGGGTGAGCTCTGGGCTTACGCCTACGTGCGCTACGGGCGTGGCGTGGTCAGGATGAGTGCCGGGGATCTGGAAGGCGCGTCGGCCGACGCCGATGCTTGCCTGCGGATCAAACACACGTTGCACGACCAGTTGGGCATGGTGCTGGCCGTCGAGTTGCTGGCCTGGACCGCCACAGAGGCGCGGCAATACGAGCGAGCCGCCGTT
The DNA here is from genome assembly GCF_033949975.1 of Lentzea sokolovensis. Classification (NCBI taxonomy): domain Bacteria; kingdom Bacillati; phylum Actinomycetota; class Actinomycetes; order Pseudonocardiales; family Pseudonocardiaceae; genus Lentzea; species Lentzea sokolovensis. Next base: position 1,023,398 of record NZ_JAXAVU010000001.1, on the reverse strand, counting down.
CTGCTGGGGGCGGCGCGACACATGTGGTCGGCGGTGGGATACGCCTTGTTCGGATCCCGGCATTTCACCGCGCCACACCAAGCGTGCCTGGACAGGGTCCGCTCGTCTCTGGGAGACGAGGCGTTCGGCTTGGCGATCGCACGCGGTGCGGAACTTTCCGTCGATCAGGCGGTCGCATTCGCACTCGACCGCACGCATCTGGCCTGAAGCTGCCTGTCCTTGTATTGACCACTATTCCTTTCCTTTATGTCCTGGGTTCCTGGTATTCCATGTGGGCAACGGATGAAATGGTTGTCCGATAAGGGATTCTGCTTCCTTCGGGTCTTTGCAGGCGAAGGAGAGCCCGCTTCGCAGGGTGAGAGGAATTGGTCACCTCGTCGGTGAGGTCGTCCGGCGCCCGGACCGCCAAAGCCGGTCGCAGCCGATCGTGGTCGCACTCGGACCGAGGGGTTCTGGCAAAACGGCCCTGGCGCACGCGATCGAGGGCAGCTTCACCGGACACGTGCCCAGGGTGCTTCTCGACTTCGAGAAATCGGCTCCGAGACGTCCTACGGCCCCGGCACGTTGCGAGCCCCGCTGATCAACAACTTCTGGGTGCGCAGCGAAGACGAACGCCTCGTTCTGAACCCCTGGTTGCGCCGCGTGCTGCTGCACGAGCTGGCCGCTCGTCCCGACGACCATCGCGCCTGCTGGGCCAAGGTGCACGCGCAATGTCGTGTGCGGCAGGAGAAGCACGGCAGTCAGGTGGACGCTCTCTACCGCGCGGCCTCGGACTCGAGGACATCGACGCCATCGTCGCACACCTGAGCGGCCCGCTCGACGCCGATGAGGTCCACTTCGACGACGACGCGAGCAGGAAGTGGCCGCAGGACCTGGACGCGATCACGGCCGCACCGAACCGCCTGCCCGCCGGTGCCGACCCGCGCGACCAGGTGGGGCAGCTCATCGGAACCACCCAGCACACCAAGAACTCCCGAGTGCTGTCCCGCCTCGTCACGGCTCAGTGGTTGTACGGCGATCCGCTGGCAGATCCATTTCGGACACTGCGGCAGACGATCGCGACGGCGCTCGACCACATCGTGACCCAAGTGCACGGCGCAGGGGCATTGGTACTCCTGGACCGCGCGGGAGCGTACCGAAAGGGCTTGCATTGAGCAGGTTGATCACCCCGCACGTACCCAGACCCTGGTGGCGCAGGAAGACGCCGTGGCTCGTCATCGTGGTCGTGTTGGTCCTCGCCGGTGGTGCCGTGGTCGTGCCGATGGTGTTGACCGCGGCGAGCACGTGCGCGGAAGGCGTTGTGCGGCAGGGTGATGAGGATGAGTGCGTGGGTGTGACGGATGGCAGTCACGTGTTCGATCCGGATCTCGCCGAAGTCCAGCGTCGCGTCCAGGACGAGAACGCGGGGGTGCTGCGGGCGAAAAAGCCTCATGTCACCGTCGGTTTCTTCGTGCAGATGACGTTGACGGACAAGGACTCGGTGTCGATGGCCTGGGTCAGACACCAGCTGCAGGGCGCCTATCTCGCGCAGTTCCGGGCCAATCACCACCACGTCGCCGGTGATCTTCCCCTGGTCCGGCTGCTGCTCGCCAACCCCGGCACCGACATCGCGGCTCACTCGGCTCCTGTGCGAGTTTGAGCCACCGGAGCACCGCGTCGATGGCGCCCGGCGCGGTCGGCGGCGTGGTCTCGACCTCGAGCATGGCCTGGGCGAGCGCCCCCGTCGGGCGCGGCCCGCACCGGTTCATGTCCACATCGGATGGACTTTCCGGTCCGATGTGGACACCACGCACCCGGTCGAGGATCTCTTTCGCACCCGCCTACCGGTTGCTTCGCCAGCCGACTGAGCTGTGGAACGGGAGCAGGCAGGCGAAGAAGGCTGCCGGGAGGTTGCCTTCCGATCGCGCGCGAGAGCACAACGAGCTCCTGATCCTGCGGGCGAGGATCGCCGCCGCGCACGGCTGCTCCGCGCGGGCCAAGACGTTGATCGCGAAGGCGATCACGAGGTTGACCGAGCTGGCCGTCCACGGCGCCTCGTACGCGGAGCTCCTCGGCCGTGCGCACCTGCTGTCCGCGGAGCTGCTCGGCGCTGTCGACGAGGTCGACCAGGCTCGAAGCCTCTTCGTCGATCTCGGGCAGGCTCGTTCGGTCGCGTCGTGCGAATGGTCGCGTCTCAAGCTGGGCCGCAAGACGAGGAAGCTGACGCGCCGGGACGTCATTCTGCTGGAACGGATGTGCGTCGACCCTGCCGAACGGTTGCTCGCCGTCGAGAAGCACGAGCGCTGGAAGGAGGAGCGGACCGGAGCGCGCTGGTACCGCAGGCGTGCGTACTGGCGGGACGTCGTCGGGTGCGTGCGGGCCCGACCGGGCTGAGTTTCTGCGGCAGCCGGGAGACGCGTGTCCGGACGGTGTTGCGGGACATGGCCGTTCAGGTCGCCGTGCATGCCACTGACCGGTGGACGCCGTGCGGCTTGAGGCGCGACTCCCTTCGCGCACGTCCCAGGCGGCGCCCAGTTCATGTAGACGGTCATGGCGTCGTAGAGCGCCGCTTGTGCTTCTGTCTTGCGGCTTGTGTCGGCGAGGTCCTGCTGGCCGACCCACGCGTTGCACCACGGGCTGCCGCGAACTCATCGATCCCGGTGACGAGGTAGGGCGCCGGGCATGAGCGTCGCGGCGGCCAGCCAGGCCGCCGGCACGGGTGCGACCGACCTGCCGTGCCCGATCGCGGGATCCACGCCCGCGTGCGTGCTCGCCAGCCACCCGGAGGCGCCGAGCCAGTCCGTGATGTCGTCGCGGGCCGACCGGAAGGCCACGCCGTGCTTGCCCAGCCCGCCGCGCACCTGCGCGCCCTGATCGCTGAGCATCGAGACCTGGAGGTGTTCGAGGTACAGGTGGCTGCCGGGTGCGGACAGCGCGGTCGCCGCCGCCAGCAGCGCGTCGCACTCCTGCGGCGTGAGGTACATCAGCACGCCCTCGACCAGCCACGCGGTCGGCCGCGCCTGGTCGAAGCCCGCCGCGCGCAACGGCGCCGTCCAGTCCGCCGTGAGGTCGGCGGCCACCCCGACCCGTTCACACGAGGACGCCAGGCCGGACCGCGCGACCAGTGCCGTCTTGAACTCGGTCATGTCCGGCAGGTCCAGCTCGAACCAGCGGGTGCCGGGCGGGCACGGCAGGCGCGTCGGACGGCCGTCCACCCCGGCCGCGAGGGTCACGACCTGCCGCACGCCGCTGTCCAGCGCGTCCCCGATCCGGTCGTCGAAGTACCGGGTGCGCACCACGTGGTACGAGGGGAAACCGCTGGACGTGACCTTCATCTGCTCGATGAACGCGGCCACGGCGGGCGACGCCGGGTGGTCCTTCAGCTCGGCGAGGAGGAACGTGGCCAGCGGGTCGGTGAACAGCGGCCGCGGGTGCTCGCCCTCCTGGTGCCGCACCCAGGCCGTGTAGAGGGCGGTCTGGCTCAGGCCGTCGGCGGGGATCTTCAGGTCCGGCATTCGTTCTCCTCGGTGGTCAGGCCAGATCCGCGCGGAACACGGCGGCCAGGGCCTGGGTCAGGTGGCCGAAGCGGAAGCCGCGAGAACGTTCCTCGTCGCTCATGCGGCTCCTCTCGAGGTTGAGCGACCAGCTCGCCCTGCGTGCCAGCGTCGACCACTCGCGCACGTGCCGGCCCAGGTCGCTGTCCGGCGTGACGACGACGGGTTGGCCGCGCTCGGCGGCCGCCAGTGCGGCGGCGAGGCCCGGTGTGCCGCCCACGTTCAGTTCGGCGACGAGCCCGGTGGCCCTGGCGAGCGCGTCCTCGACGCCGGACGGCCTGGTACGGCTGAACCAGTGGTCGAAGTGCACGCTGGGCAGAGGCGCGGTGATCTGCTCGTGGGTGGGCAGGACGCCGGTGATCAGGCCGGTCAGTCGCAGGGCACGGGCGACGACGTCCTCGCAGGGGCCCAGCCGGCTCTCGTCCTCGTCGTCGACCGGGTCGGGGTCGAACGCCGCTTCGCGGATCAGGGGGAGCAGGCGGTCCGGGTCCGTGCCGCCGCGGTCTTCCGGCCAGTTGAGGTCGAACGACGTGGTGACCTTGCCGTCGACGGCGTGGGTGAAGCTCGGTGAGGCGTAGTCGTGCCGCAGGAGCGCGACGGCTTCCGTGCCCCGCGAGAGCGCGTCCACGAGATGTTCCAGCCAGTAACCGTTCGGCTGGACCAGGACCGTCCACTCGCCCAGCACGAGTGCCGAGACCACCTCCGGGTAACCCTCGTCGAAGTTGTGCATCTGCTCGATCTCCGTGGGCGTGCGGTGCGCCAAGGTGTCTTCCAGGCCGCCGACGCGGCGCAGCGCGTCCAGCGGGGTGAGGTCGCGGACGAACGCGAGCGCGAACATCTCGCTCAGAAAAGCGGGATGGCCGTGGCCGGCGTCCGCCCAGGACAGGTCGTGCTGTCGCATGTGGGTCCCCCAGATCGATTTCGCGCGTGTGAGTGACGCGCGTCGCGCTCCGCCGATGCGGGCCGGAACGGCCTCACCGCCTAGGGTGCTGCATGTGTCGCAGTGCGGCCTCGCCCGGTTGCCTGGGTGCCTGCTCGAGCGCGGTCGCCGCCCAGGACAATTGGCTCCGACCGTTCAGCTCCAGGAGGATTGTTGATCCACAAGTTCTCGGTTCGCTCCGCGGGCATCGCGGAGCCCGACATCCGTGAGCTCGGCCGATCGTGGGAGCTCGACGACCTCGAGGTGTGGCGCGACTACTACGTCGAGTTCGAGGGCACGCCGGACCCCGCCGCGCTGACCGAGGTGGCCGCCGTGCTCGGCGACCAGCTCGACGTCGAGGTCTCGCTGGACCAGCCGCTTCCCGCGGGCGCCGTGCAGGTCGCCTACAAGCGCGGCGTGGTCGACAACGAGAGCGACTCGATCATCACCGTGTGCGGCCTGCTCGGGGTCGAGGCGCGGGCGGGCAAGGTCGCGACCAGCTACAGGTCGGCCTCGCCGAAGCTGCGGGACCTGATCGTCTCGACGAGGTTCAACTCCACGATCGAAGAGCTGCACGACGAGGAACCGCACTACGACACCCTCGTGCCGCAGGGGCACTACGAGTCGGCGGCGCAGTACGACCTGCGCGGGCTCGACGACGCCGGGCTCACCGAGCTGGGGGTGGCCGGGGGCCGCAACCTCTCGCTCGCCCAGATGAAGCACGTGCAGCACGTCCAGGAGACGCTCGGCGACGAGTTCGTCACGGACGTCCTGCTGGAGGCGCTGGACGCCCGCTGGAGCGACCACTGCGCGCACACCACGTGGAAGTCGCTGGGCAGCCTGCTCGGCAGGCTCGTCCAGGCCGCGAAGGACGTCGACAACCCGAACGTGCTGAGCATGTTCCACGACAACGCGGGCGTCTGGGACTTCTACGACGGCCACGCGATCGCCATCAAGGCCGAGACGCACAACGGGCCGTCGGCGATCTCCGGCTACTTCGGCCAGCTGACCAAGCTCGGCGGCGTGCTGCGCGACATCCTCGGCACGGGCCTCTCAGCCGACCCGATCGGCAGCTTCGAGTACACCGCGGTCGGCGAGCCCGAGGCGCCCGCGCCGATCAAGGGCCGGCCGGACGCGCGCAGGCTCGCCGGCGAGACGATCCGGGCGATCAAGGAGTACGGCAACACGTTCGGCGTGCCGATGATGTCGTCGCGCATGACGTTCCACCCCGCGTACCGCGCCAAGCCGTTCGCGCTCGGTGGCAGCATCGGCCTGCTGCCCGTGTCGGCGGCGCAGCGCGGCACCCCGCGACCGGGTGACTTCGTCGTCCTGATCGGCGGCCTGACCGGCAACGAGGGCATCCACGGCGCGTCCGCCAGTTCCGCGGGTGCCGTGATGGACACCGCCGCGGTGCAGATCGGCGCGCCGCTGGAGCAGGTCAAGTTCCGCAAGGCGCTGATCGAGCTGCGCGAAGAGGGCTGCATGAGTGCGCTCACCGACGTCGGTGGCGCGGGCCTGAACAGCGCCGTCGGTGAGATCGGCGAGGCGTGCGGCGTGTGGATCAACACCGCTCTGGTGCCGTTGAAGACCGCGGCGCTGCCGATGTGGCGGATCCTGCTGTCCGAGTCGCAGGAACGCATGCTGCTCGCCGTGCCGCCGGAGCACCAGGAGCGGGCGAAGAAGATCCTCGACCGCCACATGGTGCGGTCGACGGTCATCGGCCGGTTCGCGGACACGGGCCGCTACCACGTGTTCCACGCGCCGGACCTCACCGAGGAAGCCCTGATCGCCGCCGCGCCGGACGCCGTTCCCGCCCACAACGGCGAGCTCGGCTTCGACGTGGCGTACGACCTGCTGGACATCGAGGTCGAACGCCAGGAGGTCGGCCCGCCGCCGCGCCCGTCCGGCGTGCCCGAGTGGCCGGAGCTGGCGCCCACGCAGCTCGCCGGGCTGCTGGAGGAGGTCGTCGCCGACGCGGAGGTCGCCTCGCAGCACTTCGCCGACTCGCAGTACGACTCCACCGTCCAGGGCAACACCTGGTACGGCCCGCACTACGGCACCGAGACCTCGGTCCGCACGGCCTACTGGGCCGGCACGCCGGTGGCCGGTTCGCCCGCCGCGGCCGTGCTCAACACCGCGTTCAACCCGTGGATGTTCGACGCGGACCCGGTCGCCGCGACCCGTCAGATGTTCTGCGCGGCGATCGCGGGCCAGGTGCTCGCGGGCGTCGCCGTCAAGGACATCTGCATGTGCGACAACTTCTACACCCCGCACCTCTCGCCGCACTGGCGCGAGTGGCTGGTCGGCATGGTCGACGAGCTCGCGGTGCTGGTCCGCCACTTCGGCGTGCCGCTGATCTCGGGCAAGGACTCCTCGGCCGGTTCCGTGCAGACCGACGAGGGCCTCGTCAGCGTGCCGCCCGCGGTGTTCCTGTCCGCGCTGGGCAAGGTCCCGCACACCGACGCCCTGCTGCGCGAGCAGTGGACCACGGCGGGCAACGTGCTGGTCCGCGTCGGCCTGGCCACCGGCTCCCCGGTCGGCACGGTCGCCGCGCGCAAGCTCAGCCTGCCGACCGGCGCGCTCGACGACCTGGCACTGTCCGATGTGGACAGCTACCTGGCCGCGCTCGCCGCGAGCAGGAACCTGTTGCGCAGCGGTGCCCGCATCGGCGCCGGCGGCGTCGCGGGTGTGCTCGCCCAGGGTGTGCTCGCCAGCGGCATCGGCGTGAAGCTGGAGTCCGCGACCACCGAGTCGCTCTTCGCCGAGCACCGCGTCGGCGCTGTCGTCGAGGTCGCCCCCGAGGACGTCGCCGCCCTGCCCGCCGAGCTCAGCCCGGTCGTCCTCGGCACGCTCGAAGGCACGCTGGAGGGCACCGGAATCGTGCTCGAAGGCATCGACCTGTTCGCTCCGGCCGCGCGCGACGGCTGGCTCAACTCGTTCACGGCGAGGATCGCATGAAGCCGACCGTCAACGTCCTGTACCTGCCCGGCACCAACTGCCAGGAGGAGACCGTCCGAGCGTTCGCCGAGGTGGGTGCGGAGCCGCGGATGCGGTTCGCGGCCGACCTGCTGGCGGGCACCGAACGGCTCGACGACGCCGACATCCTCTGCATTCCCGGCGGGTTCTCGTTCGGCGACCACCTCGGCGGTGGCGCGGTGGCGGCGGCGTTGCTGCGCAGCCACCTCGCGGACCAGTTCGAGGCGTGTCGTCAGCGTCCGCTGATCGGCATCTGCAACGGGTTCCAGATCGCCGTGCGCGGCGGCTGCTTCGGCAAGGTCGGCCTGAAGGTCAACAGCGCCGGCACGTTCCACAACGAGGAGAACCAGCGGCACGTCGTCGAGACCGACAACGACAGCCCGTGGCTCGCCGGCCTGGGTGGCCAGACCCTCACCTTCCCGTGCGCGCACGGCGAAGGCCGCTTCGACCCCGGCAGCGAGACCGAGGGCTACCGCGTCGCACTGCGGTACGAGAAGGACTCCAACCCGGACGGGTCGTTCGAGGACGTCGCGGGCATCACGAGCGCCGACGGACTGGCGTTCGGCCTGATGGACCACCCGGAGCGGGCGATGGACCGCGAGGTGCGGCTGGCGTTCTTCGCCAACGGCGTCAGCGCGGTTCGCTAGCGGTAGAACGACCTGGTGCTGGCCCTACCGCGAGCGCGGGGGCCAGCGCCATGGTCGTGACCCGGCCGGCCCGGCACGGTGGTGATCATGAAGTCACTTCTGATCGCCGCGCTGGTCGCGGTGACGCCTTTGCCGCCGCTGCAACCGGAACTGCTGCACGCGGCCATCGCCGACCTGGAACATCCGGTCGTGACGTCGGCGCAGTTGCGGGTGTCGGGCGAGGCAGGGCGCTGGTACGGCGCCGAAGGCGTGGCGGAGCAAGGACGTCCGGTCCGGCCTGACGACCGGTTCCGGATCGGCAGCGTCACCAAGGTGTTCGTGGCGACGGTCGCACTGCAACTGGTGGCGGAGCGCAGGCTCAGCCTGGACACGAAGGTGCGGCACTACTTCCCCGACCTGCCGGAGTCCGTCGACGCGGTGACGGTCGGGCAACTCCTGAACCACACCAGCGGAATCCCCAACGAGGTCGGCTACCCCGACCTGAGCACGCCGGAGAAGGTACTCGCGCACCGGTACGACCAGTGGACGCCCGAGCAGCTCAGGGCGCTGGTCCCGCCGACGGAGCCCAAGTTCACGCCCGGCACGAAGCAGGAGTACCGGGGCATCAACTACCTGCTCGCCACGATGATCATCGAGAAGGTCACCGGCTGTGATCTGGCGCAGGAGGTGGAAAAGCGCATCACCCGTCCGCTCGGCCTCACCAAGACCTACGTGCCTGGCCGCAACGAGACGAAGATCCGCGGCGCGCACGTGCACGGGTACCTGAACGTGCCGGGGCAGGGCTTGGTCGACGTCAGCGACTTCAACTCCTCCCGGGCCCACGGCGAGGGTGACATGGTCTCCACGACCGGTGACCTCACCAGGTTCGCCGCCGCCCTGTTCGACGGCCGGTTGGTGCGGAAAGACCTGCTGGAGAAGATGTTCACCGTGCCGAAGGTGTCCATGGTGGACGGTTCGCCCGCCTCGTACGCCACGGGCCTGCAGACCTTCACCGTCAACGGCGTCGAGGTGTGGGGCAAGACGGGGGAGTGGTACGGCTTCAACGCGGGCGTGTTCTCCACGCGGGACGGGCAGCGCCGAATCGCGTACTCGTTCACGCCGACGGTCCGCGACAGCTCGCAGCAGCTGATGACGTTGCGGATCGCGAACGCCGTCACCAGCCCCGCCCCGACGCCCTGAAGCGGTTCGTTCGGGCTGTAACGCTCGACCGGGCGGGGCGGATGAACCTGCCATGGGTTTGGTCACGGTCGAGGGAAACGCCGTCAGGTTCAGCGAGTCGGTGGCACGCATCGCCGACTCGCTGAGCCCGCTCGGGCCCGCCGGGCGGTGCGTCGCCGAGTCGTACGCGCTGAACACCGAGATGCGCCGGGTCGGTGAGTCGAAAGCCGCGCACGACAAGGAGATCACGCTGGCGTTGCTGGACCAGCGCCGCCGCGAGTCCTCCACCACCTTGCGTCAGATGCAGAAGCACCTGGGCAGGGCGGACCGCAGTGCCGCGGCGTTGCGGGAATGCATGGTCAACATGCAGCGCGAGACCGTGAAACCGGGACTGGCGCTGGAGGAACGCCGCGCCTACATCGACCTGACCTCGCACTTCACCACGATGCTCGTCCAGCACCACACCGATCTCACCGGTGGCGTCGCGAACGTCATCGACAAGGTGCTCAACGGGGCCGGCGCGGCCGCCCTCGCACCGGCCGGCCGCAAGCCCGGCCGCCGCCGGTGAGCGGCAACCAGCGTGGCTGTGGCGGCTGCGCGCTCTCGTTGCTGGCCCTGATCTTCGTACTGCCGCTGGGAATCGTGCTGCTGGCACCGGCGTTCGCGGCCCGCGTCCTCGTCGACGGCCTGCCGGAGCAGCAGCCCTACCTGCGCGAGTGGCTCTGGGGCGCGGCCATCTCGGTGCCGCTGGCCGTGCTGCTGGTGAGGTCCGTGCTCAAGCGCGGTGGCCGCGTGCGCGGGGCACCGCCGCTGAAGCGCTGGGCGGGGTTCCTCGCACGCGGCGTCGTGCTGCTCGCCGCCATGAACACCTTCGCCTTCCTGAAGCGGAAGCCGTCCGCTCCCGGCGAGCACGTCGTCGACGACGGCATGCCGCTCTTCGTTGGTGCGGCACTGATCGGTGTCGTCGTGCTCGTCGTGATGGCGTTGTGGGACCGCCGCCCCCGCCGGGTCACCGTCGAGGAAGTGCGTGCCGCGGCCACCGAGGCCGACCGCACGCTGAAACGCGTCCGTGCCGAGAACGTCCGGGTGCGCCGCCAGGCCGAGCAGGTGCAGGCCCGCCTGGTGAAGCTCCAGGCCAGGAACCCGGCACGCCCCGACGTCGAGTTCCACTCCCTGCGCGTCTTCCACCGCGAGTCCTACCAGTGCGCCGACACCGCGCACCTGGCCTACGGGTCCGCGCAGACCTCGTTGCACACCATGTCGTTCCTGGTCCGTCACGCCCGAGTCGCACCACTTCAGCTGGTGGTGAGCAAGCGGGCCCGCGCCGAGATGCGTGCCGCCGCGGCACATCTGCAGAGGTCGCACAGCGAACTCCGGTCCCAGGTCGACCAAGGGCTCGACATGGTCCGCACCCTGAACGCCAACACTTCCGAGCTCAAGCGCGAGATCCGTGACAGCTGCGGTGCCCAGGGACAGCAGTGGTTCGCGGACCTGGAAGAGCGCATCGAGCAGGCGCGCGAGGAACGCCGCGCGGGCATCCGCTGAGGCTTGCGGGCCGGTGCCGACGGGCGCGCTTTCGTGCTCCGCCGGCACCGGCTGGGTGGCGTGGCCGCGCCCCCCGCCGCGGCCGCGCAGGTCTCAGAGCCGCACCAGGTTCGTCGTCCTGACCGGTTCGGGGTCCTCGGTGGGCAGCTCTTCCGGGAGCCAGGAGCGCAACGCCCTGCCGAACAGCAACAGCGTGCGCCAGGTGTCCCAGAGGGCGATGAGCGAGGCCGACAGCACCGCGGCGACGGCCAGGGCCAGCACACCGTCGGCGTCGAGCAGCACGACGACCGCCACGACCGCCCACAGCTCGACCACGGTGAACACCACCGCGAGCACCACCTGCTCCGTGTGCTTGCGCCGGGCGCGCAGGACCTGGGTTCGTGAGTCGGGGTCAGGCAGTGAACGGCGCTTCATGACGGGCTCCTGCGGGCTCGGCGAACTGTGCCTTCGAGGAAATCGCCGACGACGCGAGAAGTCTGCGTCAGATGCCACAGAGAGCGCGCAATTCTTCCTCGCGAAGAATTTCTATGCCGTTGCGCCGGGTCAGGATGATTCCGGCGTCGCGCAGGACTTTCAACGTCCTGGCGAGTGTTTCGCGGGAAATCCCCACAATTCCGGCCAGCTCCCGCTGGCTCAGCGGCACGGTGGCGATCAGATCATCTTCTCCCCGGTGCGCGAGGTCGAGCAGCATCGCGCCCACGCGGTACATCGACGGGCCGGTGCGGAGGTCCTGCTGGCCCGTCATGGCGCGCTGGCGGGACGCCACGACCCGCAGCATCGCCCAGGTGATCCCTGGACGCACCTGGCAGAGCCGTTCCAGCGCACGAGCGGAAACCACCATGCCGGACACGGAATCCACCGCGGTCAGAGTCGCGGAACGGCGGCGGCCGTCCACGGCGGAGAGTTCGCCGATGATCTCGCCGGGGCCGCGGACGGCGAGCACCGTCTCCTCGCCGGTGACCGTGAACCGGCTCACCCGAACCCGGCCCGTCGACACCACCAACACGTTGCGCGACTGGTCTCCCTGATGACAGATCACCGATCCGGCTGAAAATCCGACACTGGTCGCGGAGTCTCGCAACGCTGTGCGATCGGCTGCGTCGAGCATCCCCCAGAAAGACCGGTCAATCCCCATGCTTCCATGATTCAGGCAACCGCACGCCGCGCACTGCCCCGATTGATCTAAATCAGGCCGGAATGCACCAATAATCAGATCAACTCCGGATAATGGACCATCGCCTATGCCGGTAGGGAGAACCCGTGGAACAGACACCACGCGCCGAGCCGCGGGCGGTGCTGGCCGTGGACGTGGAGAAGTTCAGCGACCCCAGCCGGACCAACCACCACAAGCTCGTCGCCCACGGGGGTCTCTACGACGCGCTGCACGCCGCGCTGCGCGAAAGCAACATCGAGAAGCGGAGCTGGCACTGGGAGGACCGCGGTGACGGGGCGATGTTCCTGTTCACGCCGGAGGTGCCCAAACAGGTGCTGTCCGAGTTCCTGCTGCGTCGGCTGATCGCGAACCTGCTGCGCTACAACGCCACGGTCACCCAGGAGGCCCGGATCCGGCTGCGGATCGCGCTGCACTTCGGCGAGGTCACGCTGAATGACCAGGGCGCGGTCGGCGACTGCGTGAACCTCACGTTCCGGCTGCTGGAGGCGGATCCGCTCAAGGCCGCGCTGGCCGGGTCGTCCGCCGTGCTGGCGGTGATCGTGTCCAGGACCTTCTACGAGGAGGTGCTGCGGCACGACCCGGCGGCCGAACCGGACGCCTATCAGGAGATCGAGGTCGCGGTCAAGGAGACGACGACCTCCGCGTGGATCCGGGTGTCCGCGGAGTCGGTGCACGTCACGGCTCCGTCGGTACCGGTGGCGACACCGGCGCCCGCTCCCGCCGAGATCGACGACAGGGCCGTGTCGAGCGGGGGCGAGTCGCTCGGAGTCCTCGCCGAACTGGTCACCAGGATGCCGTTGATGGCGCGGCTGGACGACCGGCGGTTGTGCCTGGACCTGGTGAACAGCTCGCTGGAGCCGCGGTTGCGGGTGACCGAGTTCGCCGACGCCAGGCTGCACGTCTTCGCGATCGTCCTCGCCTGCGGGAAACGGCCGGGCGCCGTGCGCAAGCTGCTGCAGGCCCTGCGCCGGCTGCAGCCGGAAGCACCGGAACTGGAGCAGATCGGTCGTCTCGTCGACGAGATGGCGACGCTGGAGCTCTTCGCCGACGAGGACCGCCGTGCGCTCACCGACCTGTTGCGGGACACGAACTTCCCGCAGCTCGCCGAGTGCTACCGGGCTGCGGCGGGTGGCCAGGCCACCCCGCTGCCACCCGGCAGGCACGACACGGTCGACGTGCTCAGTCGCCTGGAGCGGATGAACGCGAGGCCCGACGGCGTACCGCCCGCGCTCGCACTGCTCGAACACCTCGCCCTGCGCGCGGGAGACGTGCTCTCCCAACGCCTGTGGCAGTTCTCCGAGGACCAGGCCCGTGCCATGGGCCTGCACGCGGACCTGCTCGCGTTGCGAGGCTCCATCTCGGCGGAGACCGCGGAGGTGGTGGCGCCCGCCGAGGCGTCCCTCGTGCTGCGGCTGCAACCGCACGGCGTCGAGCCCGGCCGGTACCTGCTCTCCGAGTGGTGGCAGGTGAACTCGGCGACGTGGGCCCCGCAGCGCGGCCGTGACCACACCGGCAGTCTCGCCGAGCTCCAGACGAGGGTCGGTGAGCTGGTGAGCCGGATCGAGGGCTGGGCGGAGAACGCGAGCACCGTCTCGATCGAGATGATCCTGCCGAAGGACCTGCTCAACCTGCCCGTGGACCAGTGGATCTCGCTCTCCGACGAGGTCGCGACCCCCATCGGGGTGGACTACCTGGTGTCCCTGCGGTCACTCGAAAGAAGCAGGGAGAAAGCGAAACACAGGCGGTGGAAACGACGATGGTCCCACCTGGAGAGCCATCTCCAGGCAGGGGACAGTCCCCTCGACGACGCGATGCACCGCAGCCAGCTCGACGGCGCCCGGCACCTCCAGAAACTCGGCGCCAGACTCGCACTCTCCGAGAACGTCGTGCTGCTCGTGCTCGCCGACCCGCCCGCGGGACGCGAGAGCGTGGGCAGGATGGAAGTCGCGATCGCGCTCAAAACGGGGGTGCCGGTGCTGGTCTGGCACCGCGAGGACTGCGCGGCCAAGGCGTTCCAGACCGCCGTCGACGACCTGCTGGCCGACGGAGGGCTCGGCAAGTTGCTGGAGAACATGAAGAAGCTGCGGGCCCAGGCCCAGTACGCCGACGACTGCGACGCGCATCCGGGAAGCCACATCAGCGTCCTGTGGGACGACCCGAACCGACAGGTGGAGCCTCTGCCGCAGGAGGTGGTCGCGCCGTGACGCGCGTCGAGGACTGGCACATCTACACCGGCACGGGACAACCGCGCGCCGAGGTGGACCTGAGGACCGATCTGCCGGAACCGCCGCCGTGGCGGTCGTTCCAGGGCGGCCCCGCGTTGCCCGTGCCGATCGGTGCCGAGCACGACAACACCCGGAGGATCGGCGCGCCGGGCGCGGACACGTCCTACCCGGCCGACCGGCACGAGATCGACATGGTCAACGCGGCTTTGCTGCTGCGCAGGCCCTTGCTCGTCACCGGAGGTCCCGGTACCGGTAAGACCTCCCTGGCTTTCCGGGTGGCGCGGGAGCTGTCGCTCGGGCCGGTGTTGACGTGGCCCGTGACGTCGGGCACCAAGCTGCGGCAGGACGGCCTCTACGAGTACGACGCCATCGGCAGGGTCCACGCCTCCAGCGCCAGGGCGAGCGGGGTGGTCGACGAGCCGACCGACATCGGGGACTTCGTGCACCTCGGTCCGCTGGGCACGGCGCTGCTGCCGTACGAACTCCCGCGAGTGCTCGTGATCGACGAGATCGACAAGGCCGATCTGGCTCTGCCCAACGACCTGCTCGCGGTTCTGGAGGACGGCGAGTACCTCGTGCGCGAGCTCGCCCGCATTGCCCGCCGGACGCCGAAGGTCGTGGTGCACACCGCGGATCCCGGTGGCAGCGCGGAGATCACCGAGGGACGGGTGACGTGCCGCGCGTTCCCGTTCATCGTCTTCACCAGCAACCGGGAGAGGGAGTTCCCGCCCGCGTTCCTGCGCCGCACTCTGCAGCTCGAGATGCAGCCGCCGAACGAGGAACAGCTCGCGAGCATGGTCGCGGCGCACTTCCGCGACGCGTCGGACGGTTCGACCGAGCTCATCCGGAAGTTCCTGCGCCGCAGCGAGTCCGAGAACGGACTCGCGATCGACCAGCTCCTGAACACCGTCCAACTCGCCACGTCGAGCGGGCTCACCGCCGACAGGATCGCGTGGGAACGACTGCGCGACGCGTTGTGGCACCGGCTTTCCACGACGGGGTTCGAATGAGCGCGGCGGAACGGGACCTCACCGCGCGGGACGTGGCGGACGCGCTCTGGCTGGCGAGCCGGGTGTGGCACGCGACCAGAGAAGTGGCCCGACCGGCAGCGATGCCGGCTTCGCCAGGACAACGAGATCCCGTGCTGCTGCCACTTCCGCCGCCGGACGTCATCCAGGACGAACGCCGCGACCCGCCTTCCTCTCCGGTGCTCGTTCCGTCCTCAAAGGACGATCTGCCACCGTCGTCGCGGTTCGTCATCGGCACACCCCTGGACAACGCACAGGGCGTCGCGCCACCCGCCACCGAGAACCTGCCGCACACCCGAGCCATCTCCAAGGCACTACGACCGTTGACGAGGCTCGTGCCCTCGGAGCGCGAGGTGGAGCTGGACGAGGAGGCCACCGCGGTCCGCGCCGCCGAGACCGGCGTGTGGATGCCCGCGTTCCGCCCGGCGCTGACCCGTCCGTTCGAGGTCGCGCTCGTCGTGGACACCGCGTCACTGGAGATCTGGCAGCGCGAGATCGCGGACTTTCGCGCCGTGCTGGAGACGCAGGGCGCGTTCAGCACCGTGCGCCTCTACTTCATCGACTTCGACGGGGAGAGCGTCGGCGACCTGACGGTGCGCGTCGGCGCGCCGGACGGTCCGGCGCGAGGTCCCGCGGAACTGCTCGACCCCACCGGACGCCGCCTCGTGCTGGTGGTGACGGACGGAGTCGGCCGGGCGTGGCACACCGGCGCCGCGGACAAGGTCATCGGAGTCTGGGGCCGCTCGGTCCACGTGACGGTGATCCACTTGCTACCCCACGAGCTCTGGAGCTGGACCGGCCTCACGACGACCAGGGTGCAGCTGCGGATGCCCGAGCCGGGGGCGCCGAACAGCCGCATCCGCTACCGCCTGACCGACCTCTCCGACGAACGCCCGCCGGACACCGCCGTGGCCGTGCCGGTCCTCGAACTGCGCCCCGACTGGCTCGGCCGCTGGTCGGAGCTCGTGACCGGTGGCGGACCCGCCGTCCGGCTCACCACGCTGTTCGCCGACCCGAGCACGAAGGAGAGCAGCTTCGAGGTCGACCCGCTGCCGCACCTGAGCCCCTCCGACCGGGTGAGCCGCTTCCGCACGATCGCGTCCCCGCCCGCGTTCGCGCTCGCCGGTCTTCTCGCCGCCAGCCCGGTCCCGCTCCGGGTGCCGGTGATGACGGTGGTGCGACGCACCGTGCTGCCGGACACCAAGCTCTCGCATCTGGCCGAGGTGCTGCTCGGCGGCCTGGTCGAGCGCGACGAGGACGCGTCTTCTGGTACCTACGAGTTCCGAGACGGATTGCGCCAGGAATTGCTCTCGACGTGTTCGAGAGCCGATACCGCCCGCGTGCTGCGCACCGTGGCGGACTTTCTAGGGCCGAAGGCCGAAGCGGTGAGCGGTCTCAAAGAGGCCCTCGAGGATCCCGGTGCGGACATTTCTGCGGCGACTGAGGAATCACTGCCACATCTTCGCTTGCAACAGATCATCTTCCGCGCCATGTCCGGGCCTTACGCCAAACGCTCTAACCTTATCGCAGCCTCCATTACCGCGCTCACGGCGGACCTGACTTCGGCAGTGACCCCTGTCGCTGAGACGATTCAGCCCGTGTCTGCCTTCACCGAAGAGGATTCCCCCTCACAAACATCACCGATCAATGCAGCTGACCCAGGAGGGACAGTGACCCTGCGAGACGAGACCTCGTCCACCTTCCTGGGCAGGCAAGGCGATGTACCGCGGGCATGGTCTGCGCCTCCGCGCAACTTCAACTTCACCGGGCGAACGGGGATGCTCTCCGCTCTGCACGACCGGCTGACCTTCGGGGACGCGAACCTCACCGCGGTCCTTCCGGAGGCACTTTATGGTCTGGGTGGAATCGGAAAATCGCAGATCGCGATCGAGTACGCCTATTTGCACGCGGACGACTACGACGTCGTCTGGTGGATTCCGTCAGAAGACCCGACGCACATTCGTTCGGTCTTCATGGCGCTCGCCGAACAGCTGGGAATCCCGAACACCGGCGCGGTCAACTCCGTGATCGAGGCCGTCCGCGAATCACTGCGGCGCGGCCAGCCCTATCGGCGGTGGCTGCTCGTGTTCGACAACGCGGACAATCCAGAGGACGTACGTCCCTTCTTTCCCGCCGGCGGTTCGGGGCACATCTTGGTGACATCGCGCAACACCCACTGGTCCAGCGTGGCGCAGACCGTCGAGGTCGACCTCTTCAGTCGCGCCGAGAGCAAACAGCTGCTGCAGCGGCGAAACCGCGGCCTCACCGACGACGACGCCGAGCAGGTGGCCGAGGTTCTCGGTGATCTCCCCCTCGCGATCGAGCAGGCGGCGTCCTGGCTCCGCGAGACCGGCATGAACGCGGGTGAATACCTCTCCCTCTTCGCCCGCAAACGAGCCGAACTCCTCGAAGCGGGTTTGCCACTCGACTACCACGTCCCGGTCGCGGCCGCGTGGAACGTCTCGCTCGACCGCCTGGCGGACGAAAATCCTGCGGCCCTGCAGCTGCTGCAGGTGTGCTCCTTCTTCGCTCCCGAACCGATCAGCCGAAGTCTTTTCATCGAGCTCCAGGGAATCCCGGTGCCCGACGATCTCGGTGACGCGCTGCGCGACCCGTTGCTGCTCGGCAAGGCCATGCGTCAGATCAACAGGTACAGCCTGGCGCAGATCGACCAGAGCAAATCCACCATTCTGCTGCACCGGCTGGTGCAGGGCGCGTTGTTCGACCGGATGACGCCGCAGGAACGCTCCCAAATGCGCCACGCCGCACACGTTCTCCTTGCGACCGACGACCCGCGTGGCCCTGGATTCGAAAAGAACTGGTCCAAGTACATCGAGCTGCTGCCACACGTCCGCGCCTCGAAAATGCACGAATGCGATGATCCCTGGGTTCGTCGCACGGCTTTGCACTCAGCTGTCTTCTTGGCGGCGTGGGGCGACGACCAAAGTGGTCTGGATTACGCCCGTGAGTTGCTCGAGTTCTGGAGCGCGAGGTTCGGGGAAGAAAAGCCCGACACGCTCACGGCGGCCAAGCAGGTCGGCGTCTGCCTGCGTGCTCTCGGTCGTTATGCGGAGGCGCTCGTCGTCGACGAACGCGCGTACTCGGTGGCGCGCGAGAACCTGGGCGAGGATTCCGAGAACACCCTCGTCCTCGCGAACATGGTCGCGCAGGACGTGCGTGCGTTGGGTGATTTCACCAAGGCGTGGCAACTGAGCGACAGCGCGTACCGCATCGCGAAAGAGGTCTACAGCGACGAGGACGGTCTCACCCTCGCGACCGCGGAGAACCTCGGGATCGCGCTACGTCTGGTGGGAAGGTTCACCGAAGCCCGGGACATCGACCAGTACGCCTGGGAACTGCGCGCCCGAATCCTCGGCGACGAGCACCGGTTCACGCTGTCGACCCTGAACAGCCTGTGCCTGGACATCCGCGAGTGTGGTGAGTACGTCCAGGCCCGCGACATGCTCGAAACCGCGGTGGCGAAGCACCGGCGGCTCTTCGGCGATGATCACCCGGACACTCTGCGCGCCATCAAGAACCTCGCGGTGGCCCGGCGCAAGGCGGGAGACCACGCCGGAGCGCTGCACCTCTCCGAGGAAGCGGTGCTGCGGTACACCAAGCGGTACGGCGAGAACTACCCCGGTTCGCTCGCGGCGGCGATGAACCTCGCCGTGGACCTGCGGCAGACCGGTGCGCTCCAGGAATCGCGGGAGCTCGGTGAACGAGTGATGCGTGCGTATGGACAGACGCTGGGCGAGAACCATCCGTACGTGCTGGCGGCCAAGACGAACCTCGCGGTGACCCTGCGGCTGATGGGCGACATCGAGAGCGCGTCCGAACTCAACGAGGACGCGTTCCTCACGATGCAGGACGCATTGGGCTACGACCACCCGTTCACGCTCGTCTGCGCCACGAACAGGGCGAGCGACTACGCGGCATCGGGTGAGTACGAGAAGTCCTACTCGCTCAACCAGCGTGTGCTCGAACGCTCCGGCCGTTCGCTCGGCGAGGACCACCCGTCGACTCTGGCCTGTCTCGCCAACATCGTCCTCGACCTGCGCGGTCTCGGCCGCACGGCGGATGCCGAGTCGCTCCAGATCGATGTGATCAGCAGGTTCCAGCGCGTGCTCGGCAAGAACCACCCGGCGACGATCGCCGCTGCCAGCAGCACCCGTGCCGACTGCGACCTCGAACCCCTACCCACCGGCTGAGCGGTCACCCCCGGCCCACGCGGCAAGTGCTCGTGGGTCGGGGAATTCTCCGGTGCAGGCGGCGATCTCGGCATGCGCGGCCACGACCAGTTCCGGAAACAGGAGCAGTGCGCGCGTCCCGGGATCCGCGAGTCCGAGGCCGATCCACGCCTGCACATCGTCGGGCCGTGCCGCGATGTCCGCGACGTAGAGCCGCGCGGCCTCCTCATCGTCTCCTGCGACGTGCCGCACGTCCGCGGCGGTAGCGGTCGCCAGGACGTCCTGAACGCGGCCGGTGAACTCGGTGGGCGCTCGCAGCCACAGCCGGCGCAGCTCCAGGCGTGGCAACGGAGAAGTGGGCCGAGGGGACAACGTCGGGTGCGGCACCGCGCCGAGCGGACGTGGCTGCCCGTGAAGCCATGCCTCGACGAGTTCCTTCACCGCCATGGGATCCGGTGTGAGGTGCCGGGCACGCCAGGTCGCACGATGGTCCTGTGCGGCGAGCCACGCGGCACGCCCCGCCTCGGAGCCGACCTCGACGTTGCTCCATCCGGACAGTCGCGCCACCATCACCGCGGCGAAGCGGCGGCCCAGGTGGGTCAGTTCGGGACAGTTGCGCAGAAATCTGGCCGCGTGGAGGGTTTGCGAGCGCCAGAGGGCGAACTCGAAGTCCGCGCGGTCCGACGCGGCCACCAGGCGGCGCGCCCTCCAGAAGTCGGTCACCCCGAGAAACGCGTACACCCCTTGGAGAAGCCCGCTCACGGGCCGGGGATCGTCGCGCCAGGGCGCGTAGCAGTAGGCGTTTCCGCCCAACGCGCACAAGGGCTGCATGGTGTCCAGCCCGGCGAGTTTCGTGTGCTGCACCTCGTGTGTGAGCGCTTCGGCGAACGCGGTGGAATCCAGCGGTTCCGACATCAGCACAGCACCGAACGCGTCCGCCGACGAGCCGCTGTAGGGCCTGCCGCCGGGCAGGCTCGGTACCGGCACGATGGTGCTCACCAGGGCGGAAAGAGCGTTCGCGTGCTCAGGGCTGAGCAAGGCCCACGCCTGGTTGAGCCCTTCGTCCCACCGTGCGACGTCGAGGTCGGTCAGCCGATGTGGTGGGGCCGGTGCGCGGTAGTCCCGCCTGGGGTCGACGTCGTCCAGCAGAGGGAGGAAACCGGGTGGCCCGATGCGCCGCACGGGCGACCAGTGCTCGTCGTCTGGTATTCGGACCGTGTGGCCCCTGCAGGACAGGGTGAGCCGGCCGTCGCGGCGCTCGGCGCGCGCGAGTGCCCATGGCCCGGCCGCCTGCACGGTCGCGATGCCCAGCGATGGCAGGGAGATCACGCCCCGGCTCACCGGAACGTCGAGCGCGAAGTCGATGTCGCACCGGTGAGCCGCGGCCGCGGCCACGCAACTGAGGTAGCCGACTTCCACCCACAGCGGAGCCGCCGACTCCATCGTTCCGTGCAGTGCTCTCAGAACATCAGCCAGCCAAATGCCGATTTGGGGCTGTACCAGAACATCTCGTACCAGGGACGGGGACTTCCGTTGTGCCGCGGTCAGCAGGTCCCACGCCTCGTCGAGCCCGAGCAACGACGAACGGGTCGACACCTCGTCCAGCAGGGTGCGCAAAGCGACCAGGCGGGCGCTGAGCTGGCCGTCGCTCAGCAGCCGCAGGGCCGCCTCGTCACCGCCGCCCCGCGCGAGCTGGTCGACCGTGTGCAGTGGCAGCCGGTGGGGACTCAGCACGTGATCAGCGGCAGCAGCCTTCGCTCGTCCTGCCGGTTGGGCAGCCGGCTACCGGAGCAGTTGCCGGAGTTGTTGCCGGAGTCGAGCATCCGCGCCGCACGCGAACCCGGATCAGCGACGTTGAGCAGCACCGTGCGGACTGAAGCGGCCACCGCGTCGTCCGTCGTGTACCTCAGCTCATCGAGGGAAATGCCTGTCAGGTCGACGAGTTCGCAGTTCACCTCTGGAGCGTCTTCCATGGGTTCCCTCCCGGTTACCGACCGTGACACCGATGTCACTTGCATCATGCCCAATCGGCCTGATGTATGGGAGATCCTTTCGCGTACTTGCGTGCTGCTCCATCTGCGCGATGACCGCGAATCTCGGCACGATGGGTGACTTCTCGTCACTCCGCGAGCTCGTGATCAGCAGAAAATCCTTGTGTGGGGCCAAAATGGACAATTCAATGACAAGGATTCCGGCTACCGCGGAATACGGTCGCGAAGGTAGGTGAGCGCGGCGAGCACCCGCCGGTTGCGATCTTCGCCGGCCACGAGTCCGAGCTTGGCGAAGATGTTGCCGACGTGCTTGTTCACCGCGGCCTCGGAGACGACGAGCCTCTCGGCGATGCCCGCGTTGGAGCAGCCCTCGGAGATCAGGCCCAGCACCTCGCGTTCGCGGTTCGACAGCCCGGCCAGCGGGTTGCGCCTCAGCAGCTTGCGGACCACCTCGGGGTCGATGACGGTCTCGCCCGCCGCCACCCGGCGCAGGGCCGCGAGGAACTCCCGCACGTCGCCGACCCTGTCCTTGAGCAGATAGCCGACGCCGGTGCCGTTGCCCGAGTCGAGCAGGTCGGCGGCATAACTCGTCTCCACGTACTGGCTCAGTGCGACGACGGGCAGGGCCGGGTTCGCTCGGCGCAACCGGACCGCGGCGCGCAGGCCCTCGTCGGTGAAGCCCGGCGGCATCCGGATGTCGGTGACGACCAGACCCGGTCCGTGTTCGGCCACGGCGGCGATCAGGGCGTCGGCGTCGGCAACCGTTGCCACCACTTGGAAGCCGAAGCGGTCGAGCAACGCGGCCAGGCCTTCGCGCAGCAGGGCGCCGTCTTCTGCCAGAACTGTGCGGATCAGCACGGGAACTCCGCTCGCACGGTGGTGGGTCCGCCGGAGGGGCTGGACAGGGACAGGGTGCCGCCGAGGGCCGCGCAGCGGTCGGCCAGGCCCGTGAGGCCGGAACCGTGCGAGGCGTCGGCACCGCCGTGGCCGTCGTCGGTGACTTCGACGGTGAGGACGTTGTGCCGCAACGATGCCGCGACCTGGATCGCGGTGGCGCCGCTGTGTTTGGTGGCGTTGCTCAGTGCTTCGGCCACCACGAAGTACGCAGCGCCCTCGATGGTGCCGGGAGGGCGTTGGGGGACGGCGCAGTGCACGGTCACCGGAATCGGCGAGCGGTCGGCCAGTTCCCTCAGCGCGGCCGGCAAACCCAGGTCCGACAAGGCCTGCGGGTGGATTCCGTGGATGAACTCCCGCAGTTCCACCAGCAACTGCTTCGCCTGCGAGTGCGCGTCGGCGACGGACTCGCTGCCGGGGGAGTCCGGTGGCAGCTCCAGCTTCGCGACGCCCAATCGCAGGATCAGGCTCACGACCCGTTGCTGGGCACCGTCGTGCAGGTCGCGTTCGATGCGGCGCCGTTCCGCGTCGAACGCGGTGACAAGACGTTCGCGCGACTGGGAAACCCGCACGAGTTCAGTCCGAAGCCGGGTGCCGGACGGGTACAGCAGGGCGCGTGCGATCGTCGCGTGCACACCTGCCACGAGCGCGAACAGGTACAGCAGCAACGGAAACAGCGCCAAGCCCGCGAGCGCGTACGGCATCGCTTCGGACACCGAGCGTGCCTCGCCGAAACCGAGGGCGAGCGCGCGGTCCGGTGCCACGAAGAACGGGCCTGAGATCAACGCGAGCACCAGCGTCAGAGCCAGTGCGAGCACCAGGGACGGCAGCGCCAGGAACGCCACGGCGCACAGGTAGCCGACGTCCCACCAGGAAGCGGGGCGACCGGCCTGTGCGGCATCGACGAGCCGCAACCGCCGGCGTTCGAGCAGAGCGACGGGACGAGCCACCGCCGGGCCGCCCACCAGCGCGAACGGCAGCGCGGTCAGGCTCACCAGCGCCACCACCGGAGTGCTCAGCACGTACGCCGTCGCCCGCCACGGCCACCTGGTCAGCAGGAACCGCCGCCGTCCAGCGGATTCCCAGATCGTGCGTTCCCCCACCTGGACCACCGTAGTCAGGTAGAGGTTTCACCACCTGCGAAGCGGACATCAACGCCAGTGACTCCCGCCCACGGCGCGCGGTTGAGTGCTCCCATGTCGTATCCAGCCGTAGAACTGCGCCAGGTCACCCGCTTCTACGGAACCAAGAACACCGGTGTCGCCGCCCTCGACGACGTCAGCCTGGCCTGCCCGGCCGGCACGTGGACCGCGATCATGGGGCCGTCGGGTTCGGGCAAGTCCACGCTGCTGCACTGCGCCGCTGGGCTGGACCAGGTCACCAGCGGCCGCGTCGTGCTGGCCGGGCGTGACATCACCACGGCAACGGACGGCGTGCTCACGGAGATGCGGCGGCGCGCGATCGGGTTCGTGTTCCAGAACTTCAACCTGATCGGGTCGCTGACCGCCGAGCAGAACGTCGCGTTTCCGTTGAAGCTGGCCGGAATCCGCGCGTCCAGGAGGGACGTCCGCCAGGTCCTCGGCAGCGTCGGGCTCGCGGACCGGGCCACGCACCGGCCGCGTGAGCTCTCCGGCGGCCAGCAGCAACGGGTCGCCATCGCCCGCGCGATGATCTCCCGCCCCGCCGTGCTGTTCGCCGACGAACCGACCGGCGCGCTGGACTCGCGGTCGGCGAGGGTGGTCCTGACGCTGTTGCGCGACATGGTGCGTGGCACCGGGCAGAGCATCGTGATGGTCACCCACGACCCCGCCGTGGCGGCCAGTGCCGACGCGGTGGTCTTCCTGGCCGACGGACGGATCGTGGACCGGGTGACCGAGCCGACCACGCACCAGGTGGCCGAGCGGCTCGCACGGCTGGAGAGCTGAATGTTCCGGATGTCGTTCGGCACGTTCCGCGAGCGGTGGGAACTGTTCGCGGGAGCCGTTCTCAGCGTGGCCGTCGGAGTCGCGCTCGTGCAGGCCTCGCTCCTCGTCCTCGCGGCCACGGGGGAGCCGCGGATCCCGGAAGGGCTGTCCCGCCAGGCCGAGGACAGGATCCGCGAAGGGTTCGTCGGCGCCGCGACGGTGATGGGCATGACCGCGTTCCTCGCCCTGTTCCTCGCGGTCTTCATCGTGGGTTCCACGTTCGGCTTCACCGTCGACCAGCGCCGCCGCGACCTCGCCCTGCTGCGGCTGACCGGAGGCAGCCGCGGTCAGGTGCGGATGTTGCTGCTGTCCGAGTCGCTGCTGCTCGGGATCGTCGGATCGGCACTGGGGGTGCCGATCGGGCTGATCGCGAAGCACGTGCAGACGTGGCTGCTCGTCGAGATCGGCCTGGTGCCGGACGGCTTCACGGCCCCGTGGCGGCTGTGGGCGGTGATCGTCGCCGGGGTCGCCGGTGTCGGTGTCGCGCTGACCGGGGTGTTCGCCGCCTCGCTGCGGGCGGCCCGGATCCGTCCCCTGGACGCCCTGCGGGAGACCGGGAAGGCCGCCAGGGTCATGACCGCCTCCCGCTGGTTGCTCGGCCTGTCCAGCACGGCCTGCACGGTCGCCATGGTGGTGTGGGCACACGGCGCGAACCTGATCGGCGCGATGATGGCGGCGCTGGGCATCTCGATGGTCGGCGCGGTCGCGATGAGCACTCTGAGCCCGCTCGTCGTCCCGTTCGCCGCCTGGCTGTGCGGCCTGCTCGCGCCCGGCAGCCTGGCCATCGCCTCCCTCAGGGACGGCGTGCGGCGCGGCGCCGCCACCGCGTCCCCGCTGATCGTGCTGGTCTCACTGCTGCTCGGCCTCGCGGGCACGTTCGGCTCGCTCGCCGACGCCGGAGGGGAGGAGGCGAAGCGGTCGCTGAACGCCCACCTCGTCGTCACCTCGAAGGGCGAACAGGCGGAACGGCTGCCCGGAATCGAAGGAGTGGCCGTCGCGTCCCGGCAGAACGCCGTGGACATCACGATCACGGCGGGGGACCGGCGAGGCGTCCACTCCGGGATCATCGCGGTCGACGCGGCCGACTACATGCACACGCACACCCTTGTTCCGGCGAGCGGTGACTTGAACGCACTCATCGGTGACACCGTTTTCGTCGGCCCCGCCCAGCACTCCGAGTGGATCGGCGCCGGCGAGGTGCTCAGCGTGGACGCAGAAGGAAAACCGCTGAGCCTCACCGTCGTCGGAGGACTTCCGGAGACCCTCGAACCGGGCGAGAACTTTTTGGTCCCGCGTCAGATTCTGCCGAGGCAGGTGTGGGCGAACGCGCCGACGGAGACGGTCATCCAGGTCGTTGCGGAACAAAACCCCGGTGTTGTCGCCGAACGGATCGAGCGTGCCGGTATCGGAGAGGTGCACACCGTGCAGGATTGGGCGAGGGCGCGTGCGGGCAGAAATCAGGCAGGAAACGTGCAGATCCTTAGTGTGCTGATGGGATTGGCCGGGCTCTACGCGCTGATGGCCGTCGTGAACTCGGTCGTCATCGCGGGCACCGAACGCCGCCGCGAGTTCGCCGTCTTCCGGGTGACCGGGCTGAGCCGGCCCCAGGTCGTCCGGACGGCTGTGGCCGAGGCCACTGCGGTGGCGATCATCGGTCTGGTGCTCGGATGCGCGGTCGCCGCCGCCGGATTGGCGGGCATCGGCGGTTCCGTGCGCGCCGCGATCGGCGTGACCGTCGTGCACGTTCCTTGGGCGCTCCTCACGGTGGTCGCGGCCGGTTCTCTCGCCGTAGTGGCGGTGACCAGCGGAATTACCGCGTTCTTGACGACACGGGAGCGGCCGGTCTCGTTGATCACGACCAAGGAATGACCTGTGTTGATCACGGCGCGGCGCGGTGATCCGCATGCGAATTCGCGAATAAGAGCTGGTAACGGAAAGCGACGCTCGGTTGCGCTCCGTTCCGCTTAGAAGATGCCGCACGCCGCTGTCAAGTTCGGGGCAATAGCCGCCGCGTTTCCACTGTTCAGTTAGCGAAAGCCCAGCTCGCGTCCTTTCGCCCACTCGGTCACGACCGTGCGACCTCCCTGCGAGAGCGTGCACATCACTGCAACAGCTGGGGATCGAACCGGAGAACGGGGGTGTTGCGTTGCGCATCTGACTGAGTACTCTGCACTCACCCCCTCAAGATCATCGCTGTTGGTCATGTTGATCATGTGGTGTTATCTTTCCGTCGCCAATTCGGGTGGTCGTGGAGCGTTGTGAAGCTGAAGAACGTGCCTGAGACGAATTACAAGACAATTCGTTCGCGGCTCACTGGTGTCGTGGTGGTTCCCAGCGTCGTCCTTCTGGCCATGTGGGCGCTGTTCTCGTCCTACACGGTGTTCGAGGGTCTCTACCTCCAGCTGGTCGCCTCCGGCGCGCGGGACGCCTCGATCCCCGCGGTCCAGTCGTTCGCGTCGCTGCAGAAGGAACGCGAGCTGAGCATGACGAGCCTGAGCCGCTCGGGTGCCAGCTCGTCGGCGTTGCTCAAGCAGCAGCAGGACACCGACAAGGACGTCGAGAAGATGAAGTCGGCGTTCGCCGAACTCGCTTCCCAGGCGCCGCAGGAGATCGTCGACGGCATCAACAAGCTCAACGGGCTGCTCGACCAGCTGCCGGACCAGCGCGAGCGCCTGGAGTCCGGCAACGCGTCCAAGGACGAGATCTACCGCTACTACAACAGCGTGCTCGACGCCGGTGGCTCGCTGTTCGGCACGCAGGCCCGCATCGTGCCCGACGCCGAGACCGTTCAGGGCGCGCTCGGTGCGCTGCAGTACTTCCAGGCCTCCGACGCGATGTCGCGGTCCAGCTCGGTCGCCGCGGGCGCGCTGGCGGCGGGCAAGTTCACGCCGGAGGAGCACCGCGAGTTCGCGAACCTCGTCGGCGCGTACCACTTCACGCTCAACGTCATCGAGCCCACCTCGCTGCCGAACGTGCGGGAACACTTCAAGCAGCTCACCGGCAGCGCGCCGTACCAGCAGCTGGTGACCCTGGAGAACCGCCTCCTGCAGAACTCGGAGAGGCCCGTCGGGCAGCAGGTGACGCTGGCGGACTACGAGAACGCCACCCGTGCGGTGTCCACCGAGCTGACG
The DNA here is from genome assembly GCF_033949975.1 of Lentzea sokolovensis. Taxonomy (NCBI): domain Bacteria; kingdom Bacillati; phylum Actinomycetota; class Actinomycetes; order Pseudonocardiales; family Pseudonocardiaceae; genus Lentzea; species Lentzea sokolovensis. The sequence goes on along the minus strand of NZ_JAXAVU010000001.1, from coordinate 996,023 downwards.
ACGATGGTGCAGGAGCAGTCCACCGGGGCGGTCAACATCGCCATGGCCAACGGCAAGGACAAGTTCACCACCGTCCTCATCGGCAGCCTGATCGCCCTCATCGCGGTCATCGCCGGCATCTTCGTCGCGGTGCGCGTCTCGAACCGCCTCGTCAACAAGGCGTTGATCGTCCGCCTCATCGCACTGAAGAGCGACTCGCTCAAGCTCGCGCACGAACGACTGCCGAACATCGTCGAGCGGTTGCGCGAGGGCAAGCACGTCGACGTCGCCGCCGAGGTCCCCGCGCTCGACTACGGCAACGACGAGATCGGGCAGGTGGCCGACGCGTTCAACGCCGCGCAGTACACCGCCGTCGCCGCGGCCGTGAAGGAGTCGCAGACCCGTGAAGGCGTGAACCGGGTCTTCCTCGACATCGCGCGCCGCAACCAGGGCCTGGTGCACCGCCAGCTCAAGATCCTCGACAAGCTGGAGCGCGAGGAGGAGAACCCCGACCACCTCGACGCGTTCTTCCAGCTCGACCACCTCGCCACCCGTGCGCGCCGCAACGCCGAGAACCTGATCATCCTGACCGGCGAGCAGCCGGGCCGGCAGTGGCGCAAGCCCGTGCGCATGCTCGACGTCGTGCGCGCCGCCGTGGCCGAGACCGAGCAGTACGCCCGCGTGAAGGTCAACCCGGTGCCCGAGGTCGCGCTGGTCGGCGCCGCCGTCGCGGACACCATCCACCTGATCGCCGAGCTCGTCGACAACGCGACCTCGTTCTCCTCGCCGCGCTCGCAGGTCGAGATCCACAGCAGCGAGGTGCCGCAGGGTCTCGTCATCGAGATCGAGGACCACGGCCTCGGCATCAAGCCCGAGGACCGCGAGCTGCACAACAAGATGCTGGAAGCGCCGCCCGACTTCGAGGCGATGAGGCTGCGCGGCGAGTCCCGCCTGGGCCTGTTCGTCGTCGCCCGGCTGGCCGCCCGCCGCCACATCCACGTCGAGCTGCGCGACTGCCCGTCCGGCGGCACCATCGCGCTGGTCCTGATCCCGTCCGAGCTGATCGTCGGCGAGGCGGGCGCGGTGGACCCCGCGGACTCGGTCCAGATGCCCAAGCCGACGTTCCGCCAGCAGGCGCTGCAGCAGGCCTCGCGGTCACCGGAGGCCCTGGAGTCCTCGGTTCCGATGCAGGGCGACCTGACGCGGGATCCCCGGCCCGCCGAGCGCCCCACCGAGACCTTCCACCTGGACGAGTTCTGGGCCGGGAGGGCAGTGGGAAACGGCCGGAGCCCAGGCCCGGAAAGGGACCTGGACAGCAGCAGCGGGCAGATCGAGCTGCCCCGGGAAGACCGCCTGGCAGGCGTCTGGCCGACAGACGACCCGGGGGAAGGTGAGGAGACGACGCGTCAGAACGCCCGGCCGGAGCTGCCGCGCCGGAGGCGGCAGCAGCACCTCGTACCTCAGCTGGCCAACGACGAACCCCGGCCGATGCCCGAACTCGCGGAGTTCAACCCCGAGGAACGGGCGGAACGCACCCGCGACGGAATGTCCGCCTTCCAGCAGGGCACGCGCAGCGCCCGCCAGGCCGACGACGTCGTGGAACCGTGATCACGAAACTGAAAGGGCTATTTCCGTGGACGACCTGACCGGCGGGCACCCCGAGCTCAACTGGCTGCTGGAGGACCTCGTCGCGAGAGTGGTCGGTGCCCGGCACGCGGTGGTGCTCTCCGCGGACGGCCTGCTGCTCGCCCACTCTCCCGAGCTGTCCAAGGACGACTCCGACCACCTCTCGGCGATGGCGTCGGCGTTCCAGAGCCTCGCTCGCGGAACCGGACGCCACTTCGGTGGTGGCCAGGTCCGCCAGACCATCGTGGAGATGGAGCGCGCGCACCTGTTCGTCACCGCGGCGGGGCAGGGAGCCTGTCTCGCGGTGGTGGGCGACGAGGACGCCGACATGGGCATGATCGCCTACGAGATGAACATGCTCGTGAAGCGCGTAGGCGCCTACCTCTCGTCGGCACCGCGAACACTGGCGTCGCCGAGGATGCCCAACCCCCTAGGGTTGTCATGAGCAACTCCTCCGACTGGTGGTACGACGAGGCGGCGGGCCCCATGGTCCGCCCGTACGCGATGGTGAGCGGCCGCACCAGGCCCAAGCCCGCGGGTGAGGACCTGACCCTCACGACCCAGGTCCGGGCGCTGCGTACGACGACGGACCAGGGCACGTTGTCCGTAGAGCACCTGGAGATCATCAAGCTCTGCCGGAAACCGCTTTCCGTCGCGGAGGTCGCTGCCTACCTGCACGCACCGCTCGTCGTGGTGAAGGTGCTGCTGAGCGACCTCATCCAGCGCGGAGACGTCATCACCAGCGGCCCGGCCACCACGGTGGTCCCGGTCGACATGAACCTACTCCAGAAGGTGCTCGATGGTGTCCGTGCAATCTGAGCAGGGGCGTGAGGAATTCACCATCCCCTCCTCCGTCAAGATCGTCGTCGCCGGCGGTTTCGGCGTCGGCAAGACCACGATGGTCGGCGCGGTCAGCGAGATCACCCCGCTGCGGACCGAGGAGCTGCTCACCGAGGCCGGCGAGGAGATCGACGACCTCTACGGCGTCGAGGGCAAGACCACGACCACGGTCGCCCTGGACTTCGGCCGCATCACGATCAACCCCGAACTGGTGCTCTACCTGTTCGGCACGCCGGGCCAGGACCGCTTCTGGTTCCTGTGGGACGAGCTCGCCGTCGGCGCGATCGGCGCGGTCGTCCTGGTCGACACCCGCAGGCTCGACGCGGGCTTCGGCGCGATCGACTTCTTCGAGCGGCGGGGCATCCCGTTCGTCGTGGCGGTGAACTGCTTCCAGGGCAGCCACTCCTACACGGCGGAGGAGATGCGCGTGGCGCTGGACGTCGCGGACACGGTGCCGTTGGTGCTGTGCGACGCCCGCGACCGCGAGTCGTGCAAGGCAGTGCTGGTCCGCGTGATCGAACACGCGATGAACCGGCTCGACGTGATGGCCTGACCTGACCTCTGTTGAAGCCCTTGGCGTTGTGCGCCAAGGGCTTCAGCTGTTGCTACGGCCTGATCTGCTCCAGCCGGCAGCGGAACGGCCTGAGGATCGGCGGCACCTCGGTGAGCCGGTAGCCGGGCACCTGCTCGGGATCCTCGGCGATCCCCGCCAGCGTTTCCGCCACGTACTCCAGGTGGCTGCGCGTGTAGACCCGGCGCGGGATCGCGAGCCGCACCAGTTCGAACGGCGCCGGCGTGATCAGGTTTCCGGCTGAGTCGATGTCCCCGAGGTAGAGCGAACCCACCTCGGCACAACGGATTCCGCCCGCGAGGTACAGCTCCGACGCGAGCGCGTGGCCGGTGAACCTGCTCGGCGGGATGTGCGGAAGCAGCCTGCCCGCGTTGAGGTAGACCGCGTGCACCCCCGCCGGCCGCACACTGTCCACACCGGCCTCACGCGCGCAGTCGGCGAGGTACGCGGTGGCCTCGGCCCGCTCGCGCAGGTACATCGGGTCGGTGACCTCGAGCAGACCCTGCGCGCACATGTCCAGGTCTCGGCCGGAAAGCCCGCCGTACGTGCTGAACCCCTCGGTGGCGATCAGCAGGAGTTCGCACTGCTTGGCCAGGTCCTTGTCCTGCAGCGCGAGCATCCCTCCGATGTGGACGATGCCGTCCTTCTTCAGGCTCAGCACGCACCCGTCGGCGAGCCGGAACGCCTTCTTCGCGACCTCGCGTGGAGTGTGGTCGCGGTACTTCTCCTCCCGCTGCGTCACGAGCCACGCGTTCTCGGCGAACCGGGCCGCGTCGAGGATGAACGGCACACCGTGCCTGCGGCACAACTTCTTCACGGCCTTGAGGTTCGCCATCGACACCGGCTGCCCGCCGCCGCCGTTGTTGGTGATCGTCATGAGCACCAGGCCGACGTCCTCGGGGCCCTCCAGCAACTCCTCGAGTGCGACGAGGTCGATGTTGCCCTTGAACGGCTCGTCGCTGTCGAGGTCCGCGAAGGCCGGCGACGGCAGGTCCCGCACGACGCCGCCCGCCAGTTCGACGTTCGCGCGGGTGGTGTCGAAGTGCGTGTTGCTGACCGAGATCTGCCCGGGTTTCAGCAGCGAGCCGAACAGGATCCGTTCCGCAGCCCGGCCCTGGTGCACGGGAAGGATGTGCTCGTAGCCCGTGAGGTCCTCGGTCACCGCGCGGAACCGGAACCAGGAACGGGACCCCGCGTAGGTCTCGTCGCCGCGCATTCCCGCTGCCTGCTGCTCGGCGGACAACGCGCCGGTGCCGGAATCGCTCAGCAGGTCGATCGTGACGTCTTCCGCCGTGAGGTTGAACTGGTTGTACCCGGCGTCGGCGTAGCGGCGTTCCCGGAACTCGCGGGTGGTGATGGGAATGGGCTCGACGACCTTGATGCGGTACGGCTCCACGACGGGCCTTTCTTCGGTGCGGCGGATAGTGGTGTGGTTCGGAACGTCGCCGGTCGCCGACGGGCCGGGCCGCGCCACTAGACAAGCAGTGCTTTGGCGCGGGATGGGGTGACGTCGTACGCCTCGGACGACAGGTAGACCGAGACTCCCGGTTTCGGCCTGCCCAGCCGCAGCGACACGTGGGCGATCAGGCCCACGCCGTCACCGAGGGGGCGCTGGACGAGGCTCGCGAGCGCCATGACGAACGGCGCCGGGTCGAACCCGCACCTGGCCATGATCGCCAGGACGCGCTCGCAGGCTTCGAGGTCGTCCTGCACGTAGTCGCGCACCGGGATGTAGAGGGAGTAGCCGCTGGGCCGCTCGGTGTCGCCGGACAGGAAGGTGTAGCTCGACATCAGCGGACGCCGGGAGAACGGTCCCGCGCCGCCGCAGGCGAGTTCGCAGACGTCCGCCAGGAGCACCGGGTCGACGTCGGGGACCGCCGCCGCTGCCGCCACCACGTCCGCGATCACCGCGTCGTCGTGCGACACGTAGGTCTTCACACGTGCCCGGTTCTCGTCCGTGAGGTCGAGGGCGAAGAAGGAGAACCGGTCCAGCCCGTCGCGCCGCAGCCCGTGCTCCGAGATGGCCGGGAGCGCCGCGCTCAGGCCGAGCCGGGACAGTCCTTCACCGACGAGGGCGGTCGCGCTCTCACGGCCGCGCACGTCGGGGTTGAGGTAGACCTTGATCGCGGGCGGCGTCTCCGGCCCGACGATCAGCGAGTACCAGAACGCGAACGCGCCCTGCGGGTCGTCCGGCAGGAACAGGTCGCGCACCCGGTCGAGCTGCCCGAGGTTCAGCCCGCGCCGCCGCGCCAGCCGGTCGAGCACGCCGAGCGCCGCGGCGAGATTGGCGCGCGGACCGGGTTGTTCGGCGAGCGATTCGACGATCATGCGGACGACCGGTCGTTCGTTTTGGGCCAAAGCCACCGAGAATTCGACTGGAGTGTGGTCGTCGGCGACATTGGAGGTCCAATGGGGAACCGCGGAGAGAGGCAGTCTGCAACCAGGGCCCAATGTCTCACCCAGCAGTTTTGTCGCGCTTTGCGCTGAGTCCGCTAAACCGACGGCGCGAAGGAGGTCGCGTAGTTGTCCGATGGCGAAATCGTGCAGGGAGACGGCTGGCGCGCTCAAGATGGGGCACTCCTGATCGGGCCGGTAATCCGGTCGGTTGCAATCCTGACGGGGTGGAATCGCAACGTGAATTCTCTCAACCCGCCACATGCCCAGGTCAAGAGCCAAGGGGGTTGCGTGCGACACTCTGCGCTGTGATCAAGATTGCACCGCTCGGTCTATTGACTTGATCGCTCCCTGCTGTCTTCGTGCGCAATTGTGTCTGCGGGCATGAGTGTGCTATGCGTGATCGCCAATGGTGTCGCAGAGTGAAGGATTGTGCTAATCGCGGGCATTGTGGTATTACGTTCGTTTACGGCCCGTTTGTCCCGGTACAAAAGAAAAACGGGGGTGCCCGCATCGCGGAACACCCCCGTTCGGGGCTTGTTTCGACACTTCTCAGCTGTACGTCTTCGCGCACCGCTCTTTACCAGGACAACTGCGGATCATCCGCACCGAAGGCGCCTCGTCGATCCTGTCGGGCGGGTTCGCCGCCCCGTCCGGCCACTGCACGGAGATCGCGATCGACGCCGCGTTGTTGTCGTAGTTCTTCTCCAGCAACGCGCGGTCGGAGTTCACGACGTTGACCACGTCGTAGACGCCGGACTTCACGTGCGTGAGGTCCAGCCACTGGAAGTCGACGTCGTGCTTGTAGTCGTCGCCGGAGCCGACCGAGATGCCGAACGCGACGTCCACAGCGGACGGGTTGTGGTGCTCGCACATGTGCCCGTTCAGGCGCTCCGCGAGCTTGCCCGCCGGGCTGTCCGGGTCTGAGGGCCGGTGCTCGAGGTCGTCGGAGACGGTGTAGCGGTCGCCGATGCAGAACCCGTTCTTGCGGTCGGTCACCACCACGCCGCCGTCGGGCGTGCGCAGCTGGAAGTACTCGAAGTTGAGCAGGTGCCAGTGCGTGTGCGTGGGGGCGGGCTCGTAGTACGCGCTGGAGTTCGTCTCGCGCCGCGCCTCGTTGTACGAGCCGGCGATCGAACCGTCCACACCGGACTGGATGGCCTGGCGCACGTTCATCGTCGGCGTGGACGTGCTGTCGCGGTGCGCGTGCAGCAGCAACGGGCCGTCGCCGACGTTGTCGATCGAGGTGGTGAACCGCAGGCGGACGGCCTGGGCGGTGCCGCCGCGGTACATGCACTTGCCCCGTGCCGCTGAGGCGTCCTCCACCAGGCACACGTCCCAGGCGCGGCACAGCAACGGGGAGCCGTCGTGGCCGCCGGGACAGCCGATGGGCGCCTGGCGGAGATCGGGCAGCAGCGGCGCGGGATCGGCCTGGACGTGCTGCGAGGAGACGAGGTTGACCGCGGTGATCGTGAGTGCTGCGATCACCGCGCCGATTCTGCTGACCATGCGGCGTTCTCCTGGGTCGAGGAGCTCCTGGCGGCGCGCAGGAGCGTGTCCGTCACGGAGTTGGAGAGCTCGACGCTGGAGTTCCAGCTCGTGACGTCGGGGTAGACGTGGGCCGTGGTGGCGAGCAGCAGCCGCGTGCCGGGCACCTCGACGGCCGGGCGCTTCGTGAGATACCCCAGCGGGTACACCGGTTCGACGAACGGCGCCTTGAACACGCGCACCTCGTCGACGTCGTCCGGCGTGAGTCCTTTGTGGATTCTCAGCAGCTGTTCGGTCCAGCGGCGGGCGATGCTCTCGGAGTCCTCGCGGTACAGCGCGGACTCCCGATCGGTGTAGTGCATGACGTACACGAGATGCCGGTCGCCGTAGCGCTGTGAGCCCGTCAGCGGGGTCATCTCGATCACGCCGTCGAAGTCCGTGCCGCAGCGCAGCACCGGCGCCCAGTAGTGCCCGGACAACGGCTTGCGCAGGAAGAACAACGTGTTGACGACACCCTGGTACGGCAGCTGGACCTCGGGCAGCCGCGGTGCCAGCTCGGCGTCCGCGATGGCCCGCAACGCCGGCAGCGGGACCGTGGAGACCGCGTGGTCCGCCTCGATCGTCTCGCCGTCGGCCAGCGTCACGACCACGCGGTCGGCCGAAGCCTCAAGCCTGCCAACGGGAGCGGAGACGCGGACCTCGCCGCCATGAGCCTCGATGGAGGCCCTCAGCGCGTCGATCACGCTCTTGTAGCCACCGGCCGGGTAACCGCGGACCGCCTCGTTGCTCTCGCGGCCCAGGCGCTGCCACACGTACAGCGCGGGCACGTCACCGAACGCGGAGCCGAACTTCGCACCGAACATCGGCGCGAGCAGCATCTCCCAGATGGTGTCGCCGTACAGGCCGCGCAACCAGTCCTCGGTGCGCAGGTTGTCGAGGTCCTTGCCCTTGCCCAGCCTGCGCAGCAGCAGCGAGACCACGCCGAAGCGGATCCGGTTCACCAGGCTCAGCGGCCGGAACCGCAGCAGGTCCAGCGCCGAGTTGAACGAGCGGTGCTCGCCCTCGACGATCATGCCCATCGTGGTCGGGTTCCAGCCGACGCTCTCGCGCAGGCCGACCTCGTCCAGCAGTGCCAGCAACGCCGCGTCGGTCGGCATCACGCAGTGGTAGAAGCGTTCCACCGACCGGCCCTGCGACGTGAAGAACGTGCCGAGGCCACCGAGCTGGTCGCTGGCTTCGAGAAGCGTCACGGCCATGCCCTCGCGGGCGAGGCGGTGCGCGGTGGCGAGGCCGCAGATGCCCCCGCCGATCACGACGACCCGCGCGGCCATCAGAGCTTCCGGAACGGAACGGGCGCGAGGCGGTCACGCGTGAGCAGGAGCAGGTACTGCTTGAGCGTGCGGCCGAGCCGGAGCTTGCTGGCGCCGGGCTTGCGGTCGTAGCGCAGGTGCAGCGGGATCTCGCTGACGATCGGCCCGCAGTGCCGCAGCTTGAGCAGGAGTTCGACCATGCAGGCGAACCCGCGTTCCTCGACCAGGCGCTCGCCCCAGTGCGCGGTGGCACGGCGCAGCAGGCTCACCCGGTAGGCGCGGAAGCCGCTGGTGAAGTCGCGGACGCCGTCGAAGTGCAGGATCTTGCCGAACACGACGCGGGCGCCGCGCGAGAGCAGCCTGCGCCACTGCGGCGCCGTCGAGTCGTCGCCGCCGGAAACGAAGCGGGAGCAGATGACGACGTCCGCGCCGGCCTTGATCTCGGCCAGCATCGCGGGGAAAACGCCGGGGTCGTGGGTGTCGTCGGCGTCCATGACGATCAGGACGTGCTCCGGCGAGGCCTCGGCGAGCACGGCCCGCAGTCCCGACTGGACGGCCTGGCCGAGCCCGAGGTTGACCGGGTGGGTCACCAGGCGGACGTCGAGGCCGCGCACGCCGGTCACGCTGGCGCCGGTGCCGTCGGAGGAGCCGTCGTCGACCACCCACACGGTGATCCGGTCGGCGAGATCGGTGCCGGCGATGCGCGCCAGCAGCGACGGAAGTGCCACCGCCTCGTTGTAGGCGGGCAGGACGACGTGCACATCGCCGCACGTGCGGATCGGCTTCTGCACGATCGCGACCGGTTCGCCGGCGGAATGCCGGATGCCGTGTTCGTCGACTCTCACGCTCAATGCCCCCTCTTCGGTGGCTCGTGGTTGGTGGCGTGAATTATTGACACGGCGTGCTAAAGCTTTGAGGCGGCCCTGGGTGAGTTCAGGGCAGGAACAACGTCGAAACCTCACCAACTGCGTTCACGCGGGACACAGAAGAGGGATATTGATACCCGAAGAGATGATTTCTCAGCGCTCATTCACTCTTTCGTGCACGCCTGCGGCCACAACTCCTTCGATCGGATGATCTTCCATGAGGCGATTCTCGGCGGTTGCCGTTCCAGCAGCTCCCCTCCCCGCGCGCGAGGCTGAGCACAGACGCCCCCCGCAGCGCCCCCTCAAACCGTCGTCGGTCCGCCGGGACCTGCTCAGCCGGGTGAACGCGGTCGCGGTCCTGCTCGTCCTCGCCGACGCCGTGACGCTCGCCGCCGTGTGCGTGCACCGCGGTCTCGGCTGGGGCTGGAGCGCCGCGGTCGTGGCCGCGGTGATCACGATCAGGGGAGCCTGGCGCCTCTACCGGCGGCGGCTGTGGCTGTCGTGGCTGCAGGACCTGCCCCGGTCGGCGGCGAGCACGGCGCTGGCGTTCGCGCTGCTGTCCGGCATCGGCCTGGTCGGCGGTTCCGACGCGGCCGACCTCGCTGCCGCGCAGTGGGCGATGATCGCGTTCGCGCTGGTCATCGAGCCGGTGCGGTGGTGCGTGTTCGCGTTCGGCCGGTGGTGCCGCCGCAAGTTCGACCGCTGCGACCGCACGATCATCGTCGGCGCGGGCGAGGTCGGCGTGAACCTCGCGCGGACCATGCTGGAGCACCCCCAGTTCGGCCTGCGGCCCGTCGCGTTCGCCGACTCCGGCCCCGATCCGGACCGGCAGCCGCCGCTGCTGGAGGTCGTCGACGGCGACCTGGCCGACGCGATCGTCCGGCTCAAGGCGGGCACCGTCGTGCTCGCGTTCTCGCACACCCGCGACTCGCCGCTGGTCGAGGCCGCGATCACCGCCCACCGGCTCGGCTGCTCGACGCTCGTGGTGCCCCGCATGTACGAGCTGCACCCGGACGGCCCCGGCATCGAACGGCTGCGCAGCTACCCGCTGATGCGCCTGGGCACCGCGCCGACCAGCAGACCGACCTGGTGGATCAAGCGCGCCGCCGATCTGCTGCTGGCGGCGTTCGCCCTGGTCGTGCTGTCCCCGGTGATCGGGTTGTGCGCGCTCGCCGTGCTGGTCGAGAGCGGCCGGCCGCTGTTCTTCCGGCAGGTCCGCGTCGGCATGGACGACCGCACGTTCACCCTCTACAAGATCCGCAGCGTCCGGCAGTCCGGCGAGGACGACTCGCAGGTCAAGTGGTCTGTCGTGGGCGACTCGCGGGTCGGGCCGGTCGGCCGTTTCCTGCGCAGGACGTCGCTCGACGAGCTGCCCCAGCTGTGGAACGTCCTGCGCGGCGACATGTGCGTCGTCGGGCCACGCCCGGAGCGTCCTGGTTTCGTTCGCGAGTTTTCCGCTATTCACGAGCTATATTGGGCGCGCCATCGCGTTCCGACCGGCTTGACTGGACTAGCCCAGGTGCACGGTCTGCGAGGTGACACTTCAATCGCCGACAGGTCTCGATACGACAACTACTACATCGCGAATTGGTCGTTGTGGCTCGACCTGAGGATTCTACTGATGACAGCGGGTGAGTTGTGTTGTCGGAGAAATCGCTGATACGTCGATTCGCCGCTGTCGCTCTCGTACTTCTTTCGAGTGCATGTGCGGTCAGTGCCGCCGAGTCGGACCCGATCATCACCGGGCCGGCGCCGAAACCGCTGGCGCCCTGCGCGTGGTGGTACGGCATCGGCGACTCGCCCTCGTCGTGGGAGATCCGTGCCGCCGCGAAGCACTACGACGTCGTCGTGCTCAACGCGTGGGAGACCTCGGCCATGCGCAAGCTGCACGAGCTGAACCCCAGGGTCAAAGTGCTGGTGTACAAGGACTTCTCCAGCACCCGCAACTACTACGGCGCGGTCGAGGGTGACCGGGATGCCCGGTACCTGCCCACCGGCGTCGGCTACGTCGCCGCCGAGCAGAAGCAGCCGGGGTGGTTCGCGATCAGCACCCTCGGCCAGCGCATCGAGTGGGACGGCTACCCGAAGCACTGGCAGATGACGGTGTGGGACCCGGCCTACCAGAAGGCGTGGGCGGACGCGGTCGTCGGCGAGGTGCTGCGCGAAGGCTGGGACGGCGTGCTGGCGGACAACGACTTCAGCTCGCTGCGGTACTACTCGCCGTCGATCATCGCGGGCACCGCCGACTCCGCCGGGTCCGACCGGCTGCTGCGCGACGGCCTCGACGGCATGCTCCAGCTCACCGGTGACGCCCTGGAGAAGGCCGGGAAGATGCTGATCCCCAACGTGTCGGAGTCGCAGCTGACACCGGGCCGGTGGTCGGCGCACTCCCGCTACGCGGGCGCGATGGAGGAGAACTTCGGCCTGCAGGGCGACGACGGCACCGGCGAGCTGATCACGTTCCAGGGCAACCAGTTCAAGGAGCAGCGCGCCCAGGCCGCACTCGGCGAGTCCTGGCTGCTGCTGATCACGCACACGAAGTCGGACAGGGAGGAACGCGTCGGGTACGCCTCCGCCGCGCTCCTCGCGAGCCCCCACACGTGCTGGACCAGGGCCGAGCCGGACTACAAGAACCCGTACTGGTCGGTCTACCAGGACGCGCGCCTCGGCGAGGCGGTCGAGACGGCCAACCGCCTGCCGAGCGGGGTGTGGAACCGCCGCTACTCGGGCGGCTGGGTGGCCGTGAACCCGACGAAGACCTCCGTGCTCCTCACTCCTCCGCCGGGTCTGGTGACGCTCAGGGGCGAGGCCGTGCCCGCCCAGCTCGACCTGCCGTCAGCCGACGCCGTGGTGCTGGTCAACGCTCCGTCGCGGTGAGCTTGCGGTAGAGGTCGAGGTGCCGCCGAGCACAGACCTCCGCGGTGAACCGCTCCCGCGCCCTCGTGGCGAGCCGATGCCCGGTGCTCGCGGGGTCCGGGTCGGCGAACAGCGCCTGCAGCCGTGCCGCGAGTGCGGGCACGTCGCCGGGCTTCGGGCAGTCGTCGCCGGGAATGCCCAGCATGTCCGCGACACCGCCGGTGTCGGTGGCGACGACGGGCTTGCCCGCCGCCATGGCCTCCGCGACCACGAGCGGTTGTTGTTCCATTGTGGACGGCAACACCAGGGCGTCGTGCTCCAGCAGCAGTTCGGGGACGTCGCTGCGGAATCCCAGGAACTCGACCCGGTCCGCGAGGCCCCGGCGCGTCACCCTGCCCTCGGCCTGGAGCCTGAGCGGGCCGTCGCCGACGACCGTGAGCGTCGCGTCCTCCGGCATCGTGGTCTCCAGCGCGTCCAACAGGTTCAGCAGACCCTTGCGTTCGACGAGCAGGCCCACGAACACCAGCTTGCGCACGGGCTTGGTGGGCGGGTTCGCGGCACCGACCTCGACGCAGTTGTCGATGTGGGTCATGCGGTGCGGGGGCACGTAGAGGCGTTCGCGCAGGAACCTGCCCATCTCCCTGGCGGGCACGACGGTCCGGTGCACGACGCGGGCGACCGCGGCGTCGGCGGCCAGCACCGCCCTGGTGTAGGGCGGGGGAGGGGTCGCGCCACGGACGTTGCGGAACCACGGCTCGGCCACGTCGTCGGGCACGCCGTGGTAGGTGTGCACGATCTTGGTGCCGGTGGTGGCGAGCGCGGCGCTGACCAGTCCGGACCGGCGATCCTGCGCGTGCACGACGTCCGGGCGCCAGGCCTTGAGAGCGGCACGCGCCTGCCGTGCGGCGGCCATGTCCCCCTTGCGCGTCACCAGGGTCTCTTCGAAGAACGGGTCGATCAGCTCCGCGCCACGCCGGGGCCGCGGGCCGAACACGCGCACCTCGGCGTCGCCCGACTTGGCCAGCGCGGCGGCCAGGCGCACCGTCACGTCCACCGGGCCACCGCTGTCCTGGGTGAGCAGGTAGGCGATCCGTGTCATCGTCGTCCTTCCTCGGAGACCAGGGTCTCGGTGAGCGTCACGATCTGGTCCGCCATGCGGTCGCGGTCGAACAGGGTCTCGGCCCTCTGCCTGCCGCGTTTTCCTTCCGCGGCCGCCAGTTCCGGATCCGCGAGCCTGAGCGCAATCGCTTGCGCCAGGGCTTTCGTGTCGCCGGCGGGGACCACTTCGCCCGCGTCGCCGAGGCTTTGCTCGACGCCTTCGACGTCGAACGCGACCACCGAGCGTCCGCAGGCCATGGCTTCCAGCGGCACCAGCGCCATGCCCTCGGCGCGGGACGGCAGCACCACGACGTCGGCCTCGGCGTAGAAGTCCTCGACCTCGTCGCTGTGGCCGTGCCAGCGGGTGTTCGGGGTCGGGACGGCTTGGAGTTGCGCTGCCATCGGGCCGTCGCCGACGATCAGGAGTTCGGCGTCCGGGACTTTCCCGAGGACGTCGGGCCAGGCTTCGAGCAGCAGGTCCTGGCCCTTCTGGTGGGCCAGCCGTCCTACGCACACCGCCGTGGGGGTGTCGTGGGTTTTCGGCTGGGGGCTCAGGCGTTGGGTGTCGACGCCGTTGCAGACGACCTCGGCCCTTGCGGTCACTCCTGCCGCGCGGCCGGCTTTGAGCTCGTCGTCGCTGACGCACAGGAGCACGGTCGTCCAGCCTGAAGCCTTGGCCTCCCAGAACCGGCAGGCCCGGCTGAGCAGTCCGGTGGCGACGCGGAACGACCACAGGTGGGGCTGGAAGATCGTCGGGATGCGGCCGCGCAGGACGAGCCGGGCCAGGCCTGCCTTGGAGCTGTGCAGATGAACCACGTCCGGCTGGAGGTCTCGCAGGAGTTTCCGGAGTTCTCGCAGTTCTGAGGCGGTGCGCGGTCCTGGTGTCCTGGTCGCCTGCCAGGGGTGGAGCGGGATTCCGGCTTTGGTCGCTTCTCGGGCGAGCCAGCCCGGCGGGCAGGCGATGCTGACGTCCCAGCCACGTTGCCGCTGGGCCTGGGCGAGGGTCAGGACCACGACGGCGACTCCGGCCTCGACCGGCTGCGTCACGTGGACGATCTTCACGCGCGCTCCTTCAGTCCGATGAGGACGGTGCGATTCAGGGGAAGGGTGATCGCGCAGTAGGTCGCGAGCAGAACCAGGCCGGTGGTGACCAGTCCCGCGATGGTCCTGGTTTCCGGCAGGAAAGTGCTGATGACCGTGCAGGCGAGTGCGGCGCCGATGACGCTTGTCGTGGCACGGAACGGGAGGGGGAACGCGAGACCGTTGCGGACCAGAACCAGCCAGGTCACCGGGACCAGCAGCCAGACCACGGCGAGTTGGGTGAGGGCGACTGCCTGGGGGCCGAGTTCGGTGGTGAACACGAGTGCCGTCAGCAGGGCCACGAGGTGGGTGGCTTCGAGGGCGAGGTACTGGCGGGCGTGCCCGGCGGCCCTGATCACCTGGTACCAGACGTGCAGCAGGCTCAGGCCGAGTCCGTAACCGCACAGCAGGACCAGGATCTGTGCCGCGTCCGCCCATTGCTCGCCGAGGACCACGATGCCGTGCGCGGACAGTGCCGTGACGACGTACAGGCCGCCGGTGATGGTGAGGGTCGCGATGGTGAACCGCCGCAACGTGGCGGGCAGGTCCTGGTTCTGTCCATTTCGGACCAGTTCGGCGCAGATCGGGAACAGCACGCCGCCCAGCACGACCGCGATCATGATGTACGGCACCCAGGCGATGCGGAAGGCGAGGCTGTACCCGCCCACGGCCTGGGGCCCGAGGACGTGGCCGATCGCGAGGTAGTCGACGTTGATCAGCAGCACCGCGATCAACGCGCCGGGCCCGACGACCGCGAGCCACTTCGTCGCTTCCGTCGCGGCGTCACGGTCCCAGACAGGCCGGATCCGTGCCCCGGCGACGGCGGCGAGCACGGGTTGCGCGACCGCCGTGCAGAGCAGACCGAGGACCAACGCCGTGGGCCCGGTTCCGCCGGCTGCCAGGGTGACGGTCACGGCGGCGCCGATGAGCATGCCGCCCGCGTCGGGGAGCATGCGGCGCCGGAAGTCGAGGTTGCGGTGCATCAACGCCATCTGCACCCCACCTGCCGCGGTGAACGGCAGGGTGAGCGCCGCGAGCCGCAGCATCCCGGCGGCCTCCGGTGCCCCCAGCGCGGTGGCGATCGGGTCGGCGGTGGCGATGATGATCGCGGTGAGCGTGACCCCGGCCGCGATGCTCATCGTGAGCACGGTTCCCGCAGTCCTCAGTGGATCTCTCGCGGTACGGCTGACGATGTCGTAGACGCCCATCGCCTGGATGACCTGGCCGATGTTGACGATCGACACGACCAGTGCCACCGCGCCCAGGTCGGCTTCCGTGAGGAACAGGGCGAGCGCGAGGGTCACCACGATCTGGCTGCTCTTGCTCACCAGGTTGACCGCGAAGAGCCACAACGACCCCCGCACCGCCACGTCGGTCATGCGCTGCGCCGCACGTGGCGTGTCGCGAACGCCGTGAGGATCACCCAGGCCGCGACGACCGCGACCCCGTCCAGCGTGACAGCGGCCCGAGCTCCCAGGATGTTTTTGACGGCCGTGTCGACGAAGTAGAGGTGCGCGAACGGAACCGTGAGCAGCAAAGTCGCCAGGCCGGCCCACCGCCAGTGGCTGTCCCTCCGTCGCCGCCAGCACACGACGGCCAGTGCCGTCATCGCCGGCACCGCGATCAACACGTCGCCCGGCTGGTGCACGAGCGCGACCACAATGCCAAGACAGGTGAGCAGATCGGCCGCCTCGGCCCCGTTCTCGGTCCGATCGAGCTTGCGCGCCAGAAGCGCCGTCACCGCGAGAACCCCGCACAACGCCAGCAACTCCGCCGCGGGCGGCAACCACCCGGTGGTGCGGAAGAACACCGCGGGCAGGTCGACCCGTTGCGCCGTCATGGAATCGACCGCGCCGTATCCCGTGCTGCTGGCCCACTCCAGGTTCCGCTTGATGACGTCGAGGAACTCACCGGCCCCGCCGCCCCTAACGACGAGCAACCCCGCCACCGGCACGCTGGCCAGCGCGGCGATCGCCGTACCCACGAGCGCGACCTTCCGGTCACCGCGCACGAACAGCAGCAGTGCCAGCGGAAGCCCGAACTGCGGCTTCAGCCAGGCCAGCGCCAGCGCCGCGGAAGCCCACCCAGGACTCTTCGTGCGCAGCAGCAACGCCCCGGCCGCGCCGACCGCGATCAGCGGGTTGACCTGCCCGACGTACATCTGCGCCTTGCCGACCTGGCTCGTCACCAGCAGCGTGCTGATCACGACCGTGCCCGCGACGATCGGCAGCCGTGCCCGCCCCGCCGCCATGACGGCGAGGCCGATCAGAAGCATCAGGCAGGCCAACGCGAACGCCACCGCGCCCACCCGGTAGTCCGGCAGCGCGAACGGCAGGTGCAGCACCAGGTGGTAGGGCTGGTAGAGGTTGAAGTTCTGCCGCACCGGCCAGTGCTCGAACATCACCGCCGGGTCGTACGGGTTGCCGCCGCCGAGGAACTCGCGGATGGGGAAGTACAGCGCGTCCCGGAAGTCCTGCATGCGCTCTTCCGGCAGGTTCGCCTCGGTGGGCAGCGGCACCTCCCACGACGGCTTGAGCGCACGGATCGCACTGAAGACGCCGGCCAGGGCGACGAGAGCCACGCCGATCGTCTTGGCGAGCCCGGCCCGGTTGGTGGTGGTGATCATCGCGCCACCTCCAGCACGACGGAGGTCGCGGCCAGGGCGGCGAGCGCGGCCAGTGAGGTGAGGCGGGCCGTCGTGATGAGAGCGGCCGGGAGGTCGTTGCGGCACAAGGGGGCGCTCCAGCGGAGTGGGTTCGTCATTCCGGCACCACCGCGACGAGGACCGCGGTCGGGGCTGTGATCTCGGTGGGAAGGCCGCGGTGGTCGTCGCTCATTCCGGCACCACCGCCAGCACGACCGACGTCGCCGCCACCGCGGCGACCGCGGCCAGCGCCGCCAACGCGGTAAGGCCCGCCACCGTGAGCACGGTCGTCATCCGGATCGATTCGGACTGACCGGCCCCCTGGGGGGATTCGGCCCCCACTCCTATCGTCTCAGGCAGGTCTGACAATTCCGGAGCGGCTTCGGCCGCGAGGCCGGTGTCCAGAGCCGCGGACTTGGGCGTCGCGATCACGCCAGCACCACCGCCACCAGCACCGAAGACGCCGGCAGCACCGCGAGGGCCGTGGCCAGGTCGTGGCGCCGCGCCCGGTCGTCCGACGCGACCGCGATGACGGCCGTGCCGTCCGCGGGCTCGGAAGCCTTGTCCGGCAACGCCCGCGCGAGCGCCTCGGCACGCTCCACCAGCGACGGGCTCACCGCCAGCACGCGCACCGGGCGAGCCGCCGCCACGCACAACGCCGTCAGACGGTCGGCAAGTTCGGGATCATCACCGGTGGTGACGACGACCGGGTGCGTGATGCCCGCACCAGAGAGCGCAGCCCGCACCGTGTTGCCGCGCAGTCGCCGCAACGCCACGACAGCTATCCCCGCGATCACCGCCGCGACCAGGGCGAGGCCCGTGGCGAGGCGCCAGTCCGGCGTCACCCGGGTGGTCTCGGGACGCGGGTCGAGGAGCCGGAACTTGGCGGCGGGCGCCAGCAGGTCGGCTTCGATCACGGCCTGAGCCACGGCGGTGACAGCGGCCGAGGCGTGGGCGGCCGAGTCGGCGCGCACCGAGATCCGGGCGACGCCGGACGCCGGGACCAGTTCGACGGCGATGGCGTCGGACAGGCGGTCCGGTGTCGTGCCCGCTGCGGCAGCGGCGACGTCCAGCACGGACGGGCTGCGGACCAGCTGCACGACGGCCGGGGAGGCGAGGGAGGTGACCTCGCCGAACTGGGCGCTGTCGGACGCGGACGGGGTGGCGAGCAGGGTGAGTCTGCCCTCGGTCACGCCGTCGCGCAGGGCGACGGCCAGCAGGACGGCGGCGCCGACCAGAACGGCGGCCAGCAGGCCCTCCAGTACAGCTCTCGGAGCCTTCATCGTCCCTCCAGGACGGTACGCAGCAGTTCGTCGTAGGACTTCATCAACGTGTGCGCGTCGGCCGAGCCGTCGTGAGCGGCGGCCACCGAACGCGCGGTGGGGGAGTAGAGCAGGCCGCGCAACGCTTTCGCGGTCTGCGAAGGGTTTCGGCGCGGTACCAGGACTCCGCCGCCGCCGGCCAGGACCTCGCGCACTCCGTCCACATCGGACGCGACGATCGGACGGCCCGCCGCCAGCGATTCGAGGAGCGCGATCGGCATGCCCTCCCAGTCGCTGGTGAGCACGGTGACGTCCGCCGCTTCCAACAGATCTCGGACGTCGGTGCGGGTGCCCAGAAAGCGCACGCGGCCAGGCGCCGAAGACTCCAGCGAGGAACGCAGGCTGCCGTCGCCGGCCAGCCACAGTTCGGCGTCGCCGGGGATCTGGGCCCACGCGTCGAGCAGCACGTCGTGCCGCTTCTGCGGTTCCAGGCGGGCCGGGCAGAGCGCGACGGGCACGTCGAGCGGGGTGCCGAGCCGGGCACGCACGGTCGCGCGGTCCGCCGATGGCACAGAAGGGAAGGCCGCGTTCGGGATCACGACCACGGAGTCGAGACCGGACAACCGTTGGGCGGCGGCCGAAGCGACCGTCACGACGACGGTCGACACTCGCCGCAGCACCCGGACGGCACCGGGCACGTCGGCCTCGGCCACGCCGTGGAACACCGTCACGACCGGCCGTCGAGGCGAGGCCAGACGGGCGACGAGCGACGCGGAAACGTTGTGCGCCACCACGACGTCCGGGCGGAACCGGCGCACGGCCACCCGGACCGCCCACGTCGCGCGCAGCACGCCCAGCGCGGAGCGGCGCGCCACCGGCACGTCGAAAACAGGGACTCCCGCGGCGCGCAACGCATCGACGCGGAATCCGCCGCCGCTGGCCACCGCCGACTCCCAGCCGACGTCGCCGCCCGCGAGAGCCATGCCGGCCACGAGCGCCTCCGCGCCGCCCGCGCCCATCTCGCTGATCACGTGGAGGACGCGCATCGACTCTCCTCAGAAGAACGCCGCTCGATCGCGACCGCGATGGCGACGAGCGACCACAGGGGCAGGTAGTACTGCTCGGACAGGAAGATCGAGGCGACCAGCACCGCGATCAGCGCCGCCTGCACGGCCACGGCCTCACGCCGGTCCGCCACCCGCCGCCACGCCCGTTCGCTGGACACGAAACCGACCGCGATCAGCCCGATCAGCAACGCGAACCCGGGAACCCCGAGTTCGGCGGCGACTTCGAGGAACAGGTTGTGCGCCACCGGGGTCTGCTCGTCGATCTCCGCGTTGTGCCCGGCCGCCGCGTACTCCTGGCGGAACCCGCCGGGTCCGACGCCGAGCACCGGGTTGTCGGCCAGCATCCGCGACGCCGCCTGCCAGCGCAGCATCCTGGTGTCCGCGTTGGTGCCCGCGATGTGGCTCTTCTCCTGGAACGCCCGCGACAGCTCGGCCTGCGCCGTCGACGCGAACACCAGCGCCGCCACACCGGTCACCGCGGCTGTCACCACCACCGCGCGGACCGGCAGCCCGCGCCGCACGATCAGCCACACCAGCGCACAGGCCAGCGCGATCCCGCCGCCACGGGAGAACGTCGCCGCGGCACCGGCCAGCAACACCGCGCCCAGCAACAACAACACGATCCGCGACCGCCCCCTGGCGGGCAGCGCGACCAGCAACGGCAGCGCCGCCACGAGGAAGAACGCCAGGTCGTTGGGGTCCTCCAACGGCCCGGTGGCGCGCAACGAGCCGCCGACGACGCTGAACAGCCCACCCGCCGCCGCCACCACCGCGCCGGCCACCGTCGCCGCGAGCAGCGCGCGGACCGGCACCTCCCGCGCGGCCACGTCGGCGAGCACCACCGCCATCACCAGGAACGGCACCCACCGCACCAGGTACTCCAGCGTGAACGGCTCTGCCTCGTGCACCGCGGAGGTCGCCAGCAGCACCACCGCCAGCAACGCGATCAGCAGGTGCAGCGGATGCGGGGCGGGCAGCCGCCGTTGCCGGTACAGCGAGAACAGCCACCCGCCGATCAGCAGTGCGGGCACGACCTTGGCCGACTGCCCGTGCACCTGCAGCAGATAGCCCTCCAACGGGGCGAGCGCCACCGTTCCGCAGGCGAGGACGCGCAGCAGGGCGGTCAGCCACATGCGACCGGATCCCGTTCGCGCAGCAGGGAGCCCGCGACCCGTTCGACGTGCTCACCGGTGCCGACCACGTCGAAGTGCTTGCGCAGCAACGACAACACCCAGCCCAGCAGCTCGACCTTCGCGGCTCCCGGCAGGGCCATGCCGGGGAAGAACTCCATTCCGGGCGCCTCCGCACCCGAGAGCACGTCCGTCGGATGCAGCAGCAACGACGGGGAGACGTTGCGCGCCAGGCACAACCGCAACGCCGTGCGGAAGTACCCTCGTGCCAGCCGGGGCGAGATCTGGTGCAGCTGCAACAGGTACGCGCCGTGGATCGGCACGCGCAGCAACGGCATCGTCGTCACCGGCAGTTCGATCAGCCCGTTGTCCCGCCAGCGGTACGCGGTGTTGGGAGCCCGGACCTTGCCGAAACCACCGAACAGGTCCTCGCCGCCGTCGGTCGACCCCGCCGTCCGGTTGTGGTAGGCACGGGCCAGCGGTCCGATCCACGTCGGCAGAACGCTGGCGTCGTACCGGTAACCGCGCCGCGCGAGCACGTCGAGCAGGGCGGGCGTGACGCTGTAGCCGGGACCGCGGAACCCGATCGGCTTCGGAGCTCCGGCCGCCATGATCGCCTCCTCGGCGCGCATGACCTCCTTCTCGACGTCCTCGTCGGAGAACCGGTGCAGCCAGGGCTGGTGCCAGAACGAGTGGTTCGCGATCTCGTGCCCGGCCGCGGTGATCGACGCGACGGCCTCGGCGCCGTCGTCGCGTTCCGCGTCCGCGCCGACCACGAAGACCGTGGTGGTCAACCGGTGTTCGCCGAAGACGTCCAGCAGGCGCGGCACCGCGGACGGCAGGAAACTCGGCCTGCTCTCCCATCGGGAGTCGCCGTGCGTGCGCAGATACGCCCACAGGTTGTCGAGGTCGAGCGAGACACTGGCGACGGGCTTCATCGCTCACCTCTGGCGGAGACCAGTTCGGCGGCGGGCTTCGCGACGGACCCGAGCACCAGCACGCCGGACACCACCAGCAGCACGCCCAGCACGACCCACCACTCCCGCCCGGCCGCGATCTGGTCGCCCATCAGCGCGAGCCCGGCCACCGAGCCGATCACCACGGTGGTCGCGTCCATCGACGCCACCGCGGACGTGGCCGAACCGCGCTGCAACGCCGTCGCGAGGCACGCCTGCCCGACGAACGCGGCGATCACCATCAGCCAGGTCAGCGGGTGCAGCACCAGGTCGAGCGCCGGTTTGCCGGCGACGTTGCGCGCGGCCACCGCGACCACGGCGAACGCGATTCCGGCGAGCACCGGCGTGACGGTCTTGAACGTCCGCGCCAGCGGCAGCACCGCCAGGGTCAGCAGCCCCAGCACGACCAGGGCGGGCACCAGCGGCAGCTCGTGGGCCGTCGACGGCGCCGCCGCACCCGTCAGCAACAGCAGGCCGCACGCCATCACCACCAGCACCGCGATCTCGACCCGCCGGATCCGCCAGCCGAGCAGCAGCACGCCGATCACGGTGGCCAGGCCGACCGCGCACGACGACCCCGCCTGCACCAGATAAAGGGGGAGGTCCTCACGAGCCAGGAACGCGAACAGGAAACCGCCGACCTGACCGGTGAACCCCAGCAGGTACACCCGGTCCGCGGCGAGGCGCGCGAGCAGCCCGACCCCGGTGCCGGGACGTTCGTCGGCCCTCCGCGCGGCGACGGTCTGCGCGACTATCCCCAGGCCGTAGAGGACAGTGGACACCGCAAGTGCCAGATGACCGGACATGAGCGCGGACACTACGACACGCCTGTGCCGCAACACTTTCGAGCGATATCCCAGGCAACTCTTTCGGGTGAACGCCGGTGAGAATCGCCCGGATTCGTCAAGATCGATGAAGTACCTTGCCGCGGTGCGGGAAACGAACATCGTGACGATCGTCTGCGGCACCAGGCCCGAACTGATCAAACTCGCGCCGCTCGTCGAACACTTCGGCAGCGCGTGCACCATGATCTACACCGGCCAGCACTACGACCGCTCGATGTACTCGCTCATCCGCCGCGATGTGCCGGAACCGGGCGGCTTCCACGAACTGCGGCTGGGCGGCCTGCGCCGGGGCGACCAGCTCGGCCGCGCCGTCTCGGCCGTGGACGAGGTGCTGGCCGCGGAACGCCCTGCCGCCGTGATCGTGCAGGGCGACACGACCTCCGCACTCGCCGGCGCGCTGGCGGCCAACGCCTGCGACGTGCCGCTGGTGCACGTGGAGGCGGGCCTGCGCAGCTATGACCGCGCGATGCCGGAAGAGCACAACCGAGTGCTCATCGACCACCTCTCCGACCTCTGCTGCGCGCCCACGTCGCTGAACCGCACCAACCTCCTGGCCGAAGGCGTCGCGGACGCCCGCATCGCCGTCACCGGCAACACCGTCGTGGAGGCGCTGGCGCACGCGTTGCCGTCCGCGGAGGAGGAGGACGTGGTCCTGGGCGACCTCGGCCTCAAGCACGACCGCTACGTTCTCGCCACGATCCACCGCCCGGAGAACGTCGACGACGCGGGCAACCTGGAGACCGTCCTGCGCGAGCTCGGCCAGCTGCCGCTCCCGGTCGTGCTGCCACTGCACCCCCGCACCGCGCAACGCGTCGCCGCCTTCGGTCTCGACAGCCTGCTGCACGGCCTGCAGGTGATCGAACCCCAGCCGTACCGGACCTTCCTGGCCCTGGCGCACGGATCCGCGGTGATCGTGTCGGACTCGGGCGGCATCCAGGAAGAGGTGAGCGTGCTGAAGCGCCCCGTCGTCGTCGTGCGGCGCAGCACCGAACGGCCGGAGATCGAGGGCACGTTCGGCACGCTCGTCCCTCCCGGCCCACTGGTGGGCGACTCGGTGCTGGCCTGGCTGGACGACGTGGAGGGGCATCGGGCCGCGCTGCGGGAGATCCCGTCCCCGTACGGCACCGGCTCGCCCTCGGAGCTCATCGCAGCGGCAGTGCGGGCGCTCGGCACTCCGAACGGCCACTGCCGGCCGCGGCCACGAGGCTGATCATCACCAGTCCGAAGCTCACCAGGCCGAGCGCGAGGACGATGCCGCCGTGCAGCACGACGGCGAGTGCGAGGCCGATGTGGCGCAGTCTCGAATTTCCGAGTACGCAGACCACGATCGCCGATTCGAGCAGGATCGTCCCCCACGTGACCGACGTTGTCAGGACGTTCCATTCCAGTAAGCCCGTGAGTTCGGAAGCGACTCCGAAATACGCGTCCTGCATCACATGACGCATCGCGCTGCCGTCACGCCATTCCGGCTCCACGACCTTGAGCCAGACCGCCTGTCCGTAGACGATCGCGACCTGCAGGCGGATTGTCAGATGGGTGATGTAGGCGCTGCCCCGCGACCACTCCGGTAATGGGGTGGCGGGACGTCTCCAATGCCAGGTCCGGTCGTCGGCGAGGCACAGCGGGATGAGCAGCAGAGTGAGGAATCGGGCCACGTTCTCGCCGCCGTTCGGCACGTGGATCGCGGCCGCCAGACTGAAGGTGGCGTACCAGTGCGGAATGCACGTCCAGCGCGGGCGGTAACCCGAGGCGGCGAGCACGAGTGCGGCGATCGTCACGAACCGGGAAATCGTCTGGGCGGTCGCCGACGAGTCGAAGCACCACAGTGAAAGGGCGCGCAGGCCGTCGCAGCGAGGACCCGTTGGTCCATTCGGTACAACGGGGAACAGGTCGGTGTCCGAGGTGAACACGAGTACGGTCAGTTCGGCGATCGCGACCAGTGAACGGGCGATGCCGAACGCCGGCGTCCTGGGTTCGAACGCCAGCGCGCGGGCTACCGGGGTGCGCATGTGAGGTCCACGGCGGCGACGCGGACGACCTGTCGCGACGAGGTGTCACGGCTGGGGCGCTCGATCGCGAACACTGTCGGGCCGCAGGGTGTCTCGGCGGAGAAATAGCTGTTCAAAGCCACTCTTGGGGCCTGGGAGAGGACGGCGGCGCAGTCGGAGACGGTCGCCGCCGCGCAGTTCTGCCAGGACTCGCCGGGAAGCTCGTCCACGGTGGCCAGCAGCCGGGTCAGGTCGGCGTACGACGCCCGGTCGAGTCCCGCCAGGTAGTCCCGGTCACCCGCGGTCCGGGTGATCGGGACGAACGTGCCGGCGGATTCGTCGTGGTGGTACGCGACCGTGAACTCACGCCCCGCCGCATTCGTGAAGAGCTTCATTCCCTGCGGCCAGAACAGCCGGAAAGCATCCCGCTGTGCGCCCATGCGTTGCCCGACGACATCGGCGGGCAACTGGGCGACGGTGGTCGCGAGGAGAAGCATCCCGAGTGCGGCACCGGTGAAGGCCATGCCTTTCGCGGCACGAGCCTGGGAATCCATTTCGGCGGACATCGGACCTGTTTTCCGGTCGGTCAGCACTCGCCCGTCGTGCAGGGCCCGATGATGAGTGCGGTCCTGTTTCCTGAATCAGTGGGTTGAACGTCCGACGCGGAACTCGCGATGGTCACGGCGACAAGTGCCGCGGCAGCCAGCAGTGCGCCAAAAAAACCGGCCCGTCTCATCTTTCTTGATCCCCTCCTGGATGCGACGAGGAACCTCCCTTCCTCATCGCTGCGGAGGGAATATGGCAGCGTTTGTCCACTTCGTCAACTGATAACGGGCCGTGTTCGACCGGCTGCTCTGCGTGATTCCACGTGACACTGAATCGGTACAGGGAATCGGGCGTATCTTTCCGCCTCATGCCGACTCTTAAAGGTGATATCTCATATCACCGCTGCGGTGCCACTGGTGTCTCCGCCGGCTCCACCGTCGTACTCCGAGATGGAAGCGTGCGTCCGAATGGATTATCGCATTTTGGGCCCGCTGGAACTGCGGTCCGCCGGGCGCCCCGTCGCGCTCGGCGGAGAACGTCAGCAGAAGCTGCTGGCGCTCCTGCTGCTCGGCACGGGCACCGTCGTGTCCTTCGACCGCCTGATCGACGAACTGTGGGAGGACCCGCCGCAGACCGCGCGCCGCCAGGTCTGCAACGCGGCGGCCGCGGTGCGCCGCGTCGTCACCAGGGGCGGCGGCCGCCTGACCACCAGCACCCACGGCTACCGCCTCGACCTGCCGGACGGGCGGCTCGACGCGGATCTGTTCCGCGCCCAGGTCCGTGACGCCGAGGTTGCGGCGCGGGAGGGCACACCGGCACAGGCCGTGGCGCTGCTGCAAAGCGCGCTCGACCTGTGGCGAGGGCCTGTGCTGGCCGGGCTCGGCTCGGCGTCGATCGACGCGGCGGCGGAGGGCCTGCGCGAACAACGCCTCCAAGCCGTGGAACGACTCGCGGAACTGCGCCTGGAGCTGGGTGAGGTCGCCTCGCTGCTGGGTGAGCTCACGGGCCAGGTGGCCGAACATCCGCTGCGGGAGTCGTTGCGCGCCACACTGATGCGCGCACTGGACCTCGCCGGCCGCCGGGGCGACGCGCTGACGGTCTTCGAACAGGGACGGCGAGCGCTCGCCGAGGAACTGGGCGCCGATCCCGGCCCCGAGCTCCGAAGCCTGCACGCCGAACTCCTCCGTGCGGAACCGAAGCCGGAAAGACCGGCCACGCAGATCGGCCGATCGTCGCTTCCGTTCGACATCCCCGACTTCACCGGCCGCG
This sequence comes from Lentzea sokolovensis, assembly GCF_033949975.1. Lineage (NCBI taxonomy): Bacteria > Bacillati > Actinomycetota > Actinomycetes > Pseudonocardiales > Pseudonocardiaceae > Lentzea > Lentzea sokolovensis. Next base: position 970,208 of record NZ_JAXAVU010000001.1, on the reverse strand, counting down.
AGTCCGAAGTGGACTCACTGGTCGAGGCGATCGGCACGCGGTCGCCCGCGATCGTCACCATCGAGGGCATGGGTGGCATCGGCAAGACCGCGCTGGTCGTGCACGTGGCGCACCGGCTGGAGAGCCGCTTCCCGGACGGGCGTTGCTACGTCGACCTGCGCGGGTTCACCGCGGACACGCCGCCGATGACGGCGAGTGCCGCGCTCGAATCACTGCTGCGCCAGATCGGCGTGCCACCGGAGGAGATCCCGGTGGATCCGGAGGCGCGCCGCGACCTCTGGCTGACCGAGACGGCACACCGGCGGGTGCTGGTGGTGCTGGACAACGCGGCCGACGCCGGTCAGGTCAGGCCACTGCTGCCCGGTGCGCCCGGCGCGGTGGTGCTGATCGTGAGCCGGTGCCACCTGATGGCGATCGAGGGTGCCGTCCCGGTGTCGCTCGACGTGCTGCCCGCTGCCGACGCGGTGGCGCTGTTCCGCCGGATCGCCGGCCCCGAGCGGGCGGACGCCGAACCGGAGGCGGTCGCGGACGTGATCTCGTTGTGCGGCAGGCTGCCGCTGGCGATCAGGATCGCCGCTTCCCGGTTCTGCCGAAGACCGTGGAGCGTCGCCCACCTCGCCGAGCAGCTGCGTGACCGGCAACGCCGTGCTCGCGCGTTCACCGCGAACGACCTGAGCGTGGCCGGCGTTCTTGCCCTGTCGTACCACCACCTCGCCGCGAACAGGCGGAAGCTGTTCCGGTCGCTGGCCCTGGTTCCCGGCGCCGACTTCGACGCCTACGCGGCGGCGGCGCTCGCCGGGGTGCCGGTCTACGACGCGCAGGACGTGCTGGAGGAACTGGTCGAGTGCAACCTGCTGATGCAGCGGAGGTCAGACCGCTACTGCCTGCACGACCTCGTGCGCGACTGCGCCCGTGACCTGGCCGACGCGGCGGATCCACCGTCCGAACTGGACACCGCTCGCCGCCGGTTGTTCGACTACTACCTGCATCTCGCGGACGTGCGCGGCCGGCGCAGCCTGCCGGGGCGGCGCGGCTTCGAGACCGGCCTCACGTGGGAACCGGAGCTGCCCGCCTCGGCGTCCGAAGAGGACGACATCCGCCAGCTGCGGGCCGAGTACAAGAACATGGTGGCGGTGGCCGACTTCGCGAGCGCGCACGGCTGGCACGTGCACGCGTGGCAGCTGCCGTGCCTGCTCACGCCGTACCTGACCCGCGTCGGACTGCGTTCCGGCGTGCTCGAACTGTCCCGCAACGCGTTGAAGGCCGCGCAGGCGCTGGGCGATCGGTGCGGCGAGTCCATGGCGTTGACGAACATCGCGTTCGCACTGCGGGAAGCCGGTCGGCACGGCGAGGTGCTGGAGTTCCTCGACCGAGCCATCGCGATCAGCCGCGAGCTCGGCGACCTGCCCGCGGCGATCGGCGGCCTGCGCGACCTGGGGGCGTCCCAGGTGCAGGCGGGCATGCTCGACGACGCGGCGGTCAGTTTCGCCGAGGCGGTCGCGCTCGCGCGGTCGATCGGTGATCAGCGGGCCGAGGTGAACTCGACCATCGACCTCGGGTTCGTGGACTGCAACCTCGGCCGGTACCGCGAGGCCGACGCCCGGTTCCGCGACGCGCTCGCGATGCACCAGCTGGGCGGCTACGTCGGCGGCGAAGTGGTGGTGCTCATCAACATCGGCTGGCTCGCGCAGCTGCGGGGACGCGACGCGGAGGCGGCCGTCGCACTGGAACGGGCCGTGCGGCTGAGCCGGGAGATCGGCATGAGCCGGGGCGAGGGAATCTCCTTGGCGTGGCTGGGAGTCACGTATCGGAGGCAGGGCAGGATCGCGGATGCCCTTGCCGTGGGCAGGGAAGCGCTGGAGTCGGCGCGGCGCATGGACCTGCGGGAACCCGAGGGCGACGCGCTGAACGGACTCGCGGAGACCTGCCTCGCGGCCGGACGGCTGCGCGAGGCGGAGGCATTGCTGTGGGACGCCGAGGAACTGGCGATGGCCGGGGCGTTGCCGATGGTGCGAGCACGGGCTCATGAGGGACTCGCCCACGTCGCCGCCCGGCGGGGAGATCAGGACTGGGCTCGCACGCACTGGGAACGGGCCGTCGCGCTGTATCCGGACGGTGCCGTGGACGCGGAGAACCCCCGCGCGCACCTGGATGATGCCGGCGCACAGTGCATGCGTTGTGTCAGCGGCCAGGAGACGCCGAGGGCGCTGACGGTCGTCCGCGAGATAGCGTCAGTGGGCTGACCAGTCACGACATCCGTGCATCGGTCGTCGATGCGGCACGGATGCAAGGCATTGATGCACTCCTCCCAACAAGTTGAACGGCGAGGAAGTGGTGTTCGAAGATGCTGCAGCCCGCGTTATCCGCAAGGCTGGTGGACAGGCCCGCGCTGATCGCGACGCTCGACGCCGCGTCCGCCCACGAGGTGGTCGTGGTGAAGGCAGGACCTGGTTGGGGGAAGACGACTTCGGTGGCCGCGTGGGCGGCGACGCGACGTGCCTGCTGGCTGAACGCCGCCGACGCGGGCACCTCGCTCGAACGCCTGGCGCGCGGACTGGTGCGGGCTTTGCGCCAGCGGTTGCCGCGCCTGCCCGCCGAACTGGTCACGACCACCGCCCAAGGCGCCGACACCGTGGCGACTCTGATCCGCGGGCTGCTGGACGTGCACCTCGACGAGCCCGTGGTGCTGGTGGTCGACGACGCCGGGGTGCTGCCCGAGGGCAGCGGCTCCGCCCGGTTGATCGAGTCGTTGTGCCTGGGCGGCCCGGAACTCCTCAGCGTGGTGCTGCTGACCCGCGGCGAGCTGGGGTTCGATCCCGGACCGGCCGTGGTGCTGACCGGCGAGGGCCACAGCGAGGACGAACTGGCGGCGTCCGTGCTGGCCGCCGAACCCGAGGAGAACCGGGAACTGTTGCGTGCCATCGCAACGCTCGGCCGGGTGAGCACGGCGCTGTGCGTGGCGCTCGGGTTCACCGACGTCCGGGAGACGCTGCGCGGACTCGCGCGGCGCGGTCTGCTGACCGGCCCGGACTGGAGCGTCCCCGAACCGATCGCGGAGTTGGTGCGCCGGGACACCGAGGACCCGGAGATCCGCGTCAAGGCCGCCGTGTTCTGCGAACGCACTGGTGCGCACGCCGAAGCCCTCAGACACCTGGTCGCCGCGCGGAAGTGGGATCTGGTCGCACAACTGCTGCTGCGCAGGGACGAGCGGATCGTCGCGGGCGGTGACACCGACGCGGTGCTCGCGGCCCTGGAACAGCTGGAGATCGACGACTCCCGCCTGTACCTGGTGTGGGGTTTCGCCTTGCAGCACAAAGGCGACTGGCTCGGGTCGCTGCACTGCTACGAACAGGCGGGCGAACGCACCGTGAGGTCGTCGTGGCGAATGGGACAGCTGCACGCCCTCACCGGGCAGACCGACAAGGCCGTCGAGGTGTTCGAGCGCACGGTGTTCGACGACGTCGCGTCGCTGGACGAGGTGCGGCTGCTGTCGCTGGCGGTGCGCTGGTTCCGCGAGACCGGGCGGCACGAGAAGGCGCGGGAGCTGGCCGGCAGGTGTGCGGAGGCGGCTCGCCGGTGCGGCGGCCACTCCGCGTTGGCCTGGAGCAGCAGGGCTTGCGGGCTGCTCGCCGGGTTCGACGGCGACCGGGCGGCGTTCGAGATGCACTACAGGCAGGCCGTGGACCGGGCACGACGGGCGGGCTGCCGGATGCTGGAGCTGACGATCCGGTCCGAACGGGCGTGGTTCCTCGCGGGCGAGGCCGGTCCGGCGCAGGCGCTGGCCGAGATCGACGAGGTGCTGGTCCTCGGCAGGCAGGCGGGTCTCACGGGCCACGAACCGGACTGCCTGGGCATCCGGGCGCTCGCCGCGGTCAGGCTGGGGAGGTTCGACGAGGCTCTGCGTGACGCCGGCCAGTGCCCGCGCCACCTGGTGATCAGGGCCGAGGTGCACCGCCGGCGTGGCGAGCCCGGCCAGGCGCAGGCGTTGCTGGACGAGGCGCTGGCGCTGCCGGGCGCCGATCCGCTCGTCGGCGCCACGCTCGCCAGGGTCGTCGCGGCCGAGGATCTGGACCGGGCACGACAGCTCGCGGAACAAGCCGTTGCCACCAGCCAGGTTCTGCGGTTGCGGGAAGTGCCCGCGTTGCTCGCCCGCGGCTGGGTCGCCGTGCTGGCAGGAGATCGGGAGACTGCGCGGGCGGACGCGGCCACCGCACGGGCGTTGGCGGGCCGTCGCGGTGACAAGGCGGGACTCGCGGACGCGTTGCAACTGGCGGCGGCGACCTCGGCCGATCGGAAGGCGTTGCTGGCAGAGGCCGTGATGGTGTGGCGGGCTGCGGACGATCCGGTGGGCGCGGCGACCGCGGAGCTCGCGGTGGCCCGGCTGACCGGGGTGGATGTGGCCGGGTTCGAGAAGGCGGTGCACGCGCACGGGGTTCGCACCGACGTGTCGATGGCCGACGTGCTCGGTGCGGGTGCACCGAGGAGCGCGCGGATCGTCGTGCGGACGCTCGGCGGGTTCCAGGTGCTGCGCGACGGCGTTCCGGTGCCGTCCGCGTTGTGGCAGTCGAAGAAGGCGAGGGATCTGCTGAAGATCCTGGCGGGCAACAGTGGACGGCCGGTGCCCCGGCCGCAGCTGGTGGAGCTGCTGTGGCCGGACGACCTGTCGGCCCGCACGGCGAACCGGCTTTCCGTGCTGTTGTCGACGTTGCGGACCGTGCTGTGCGTGCCGGGGTTGCCCGCCGACGCCGAACCGCTGGTCGCCGACCGCGTCACGGTGTCGCTCGATCTGTCCCTTGTGGACCTCGACGTGGCGGCGTTCCTCGGCGCCGCGAGCACCGCGCTGGTGGCGCACCGGCGAGGCGACCAGGCCGCAATGCCGTTGCTGATCGCCGCGGACGAGCTGTACCTCGGCGAGTTCCTGGCCGAGGAGCCCTACGAGCAGTGGGCGATCCAGGTGCGCGAGGAGGTGCGGGGCAGGTACACCGCCGTGCTGCGCGCGTTGGTGCAGCTCGTGCGCGATCCCGATCAGCGGGTCGGGTACCTGATCCGGATGCTCGAACTCGACCGCTACGACGAGGGTGCCCATGTGCGGCTGGTGAGAGCGCTCAGGGCGGCCGGTCGGCACGGCGAGGCGCGCCGGCGGTATCAGGTCTACCTGGAGCAGATGCGCGAGATCGGCGTCCCGCCCACCGAGCCGGATCTGTTCGGCAGCACGCCTTCTGACGTTCTCCGGGCGGGCTGAGCTGCGCTTTTCGGTGGCGGTAAGGGAACCATCACGTTTCCCGAAGGCTGCGCTAAGGGGCACTTCGTAACTTCCTCGCGGTGAAGGAACACGGGGGTGTTACGGGTGGGGAGTAGCTGGCTGATCTGTCCTCGGCCTCGGCCGAAGGCGGCGCTGCGGGTGGTGTGCGTTCCGTACGCCGGCGGTGGTGCGTCGGCGTTCTGGGACTGGCCTGACCTGCTGGGCGATTCCGTCGAGCTGTGGAGCGCGGTGCTGCCGGGCAGGGAACGGCGGTTCGGCGAACCCGCGGTCACCGACGCGGCGCTGATCGCCGCGCCACTGGCCGAGGCGATCCGCGCGGAGGTCCCGAAACCGCTGGTGTTGTTCGGCCACAGCATGGGCGGGCTGCTCGCGTTCGACGTCGCGCGCCGGCTCGGCGACCAGGTCGAGCACCTGTTCGTGTCCGCGGCCAAGGCCCCGCACCTGGCGTTCGGTGGCGAGCCGCACCTGCTCGACGACGACGGTCTGCTCGACTGGATGACCACGCTCGGCGGTGTGCCCGCGGACCTGCTGGCGCACAAGGAGATGCTCGGCCTGCTTCTGCCGACGCTGCGCTCCGACCTGACCGTGTGCGCCGGGTTTCACGGCACGCGGGACGTGATCGACGTGCCCATCACGGCGTTCGCCGGCACCGACGACCCGCTGGCGAGCGTGGCCGACGTCGCCGCCTGGCAGCACCACACCGTCGCGGGCTTCGACCTCGTGGTCCGGCCCGGCGGCCACTTCTACCTCAAAGACGATCCGGCAGCGGTGACGAGCGTCCTGCGTTCGGCGGCCGCCAGGGAAGGTGTGCAGTGACCCAGCAGCACCCCGCGGCCACCCGCGGTCAGCAGCAGATCTGGTTCTCCGACCAGCTCGCGCCGGACGCCACGTTCAACACCGTGCCGGTGTACGTGGAGATCACCGGCGAGCTGGACACCTACGCGCTCGCCGCCGCGCTGACCGCGGTGGTGAACCGGCACGAACCGTTGCGCACCAGCTACCGGCTCGTCGGCACCGAGCTCGTACCGGAGATCGCGCTGGAAGCGCACGTGTCGATCGCGACGCGCGACCTGCGTGATCTTCCTCCCGCCGAACGCTCGGCGCGCGCGGAGGCGTTGGTGGCGGCCGAACTCGCCCGCCGCGTCGACATCTCCAGCGGGCTGCCGCTGCGCATCGTGTTGCTGCGCCTGGAGGAGGACCGCCATCAGCTCGTCCTGCTGGTTCACCACATCGCGATCGACGGCGCGTCCGTCGCGGTGATCCAGGACGAGTTGCCGCGCTGCTACCAGGCCGCGGTGGACGGTGCGGACGTCTCGCTGCCCCGGCCTTCGGTCGCCTTCCGCGACATCGCGCCGTTGGCCGGAGAGGTCGAGCACTGGCGTTCGGAACTGGCCGACCTGCCGGAACCGCTGGAGCTGCCGGGGATTCGCACCCGCCCGGCCCAGCCCGACTTCGCCGCCGAGGCACTGCCGCTGGTCGTGCCGGAGGAGCTGGCGAACGCGGTGCGGCACGCGGCGAGCACGCACCGGTCGTCGTCGTTCATGGTGCTGCTGAGCGCGTTCTCCGTGCTGTTGCACCGGTTGACCGGCTCGTCGGACGTCGTGGTCGGCTCCCCGTCCGCCGGACGGGAGCACGCCGACACCCACGACCTGGTCGGCTACTTCGTCAACATGCTCGCGTTGCGCGTGCGGCTCGGCTCCGACCCGACGTACCGCGAGGCGATGGACGTCGTCCGCGACACCGTGCTGGACGCGCTCGACCACCGCGACGCGCCGTTCCACCAGGTCTGCGAGGCGCTCGGGCAGACCGGTGACGTCGACCGGCACCCGATCTTCCAGGTGGTCTTCGCGTCCCCGCCGCCGCTGGCCGGTCCGCTGGCCGCCGGTGGCTGCGTCTTCACGTTCACCCAGGGCACCAGTGATCAGGGGATCTACGACCTCGAACTGCAGCTGCCCGACTCCGGCAGCGGCGAGATGCGCGGCTGGGTCAAGTTCCGCACCGCGCTCTACCGGCGTGCCGACGTCGTCGACCTGACCGAGCGTTTCGCCACCGTGCTCGGCCAGCTCACGACCACACCCGACGTGCGGCTGTCCAACCTCTCGCTGCTGTCCGGTGATGAGCGCGGCCGGATCGTCCGTGACCTCAACGCGAACGCGACGGCCTATCCGGCGGACGCGACGCTCGTCGAGCTGTTCGAGCAGACCGTCGACCGGTACTCCGGCGACATCGCCGTCGAGTTCGGCGGCGTGAAGCTCACCTACGCGGAGCTGGACCAGCGGGCCAACCGGCTGGCCGCGCACCTCGGCACGCTCGGGGTCGGCACGGGAACGCCCGTCGGCATCCTGATGGACCGCGGCGTGGACTGGATCGTCGCCGCGATCGCCGTGCTCAAGGCGGGTGGCGCGTACCTTCCGCTCGACCCGGCTTACCCGCTCGATCGCCTGCAGGCGTTGTGCGCCGACGCTTCCGCGACTGTCGTTCTCGCGGACCGGTCCGCCGAGTTGTCCGGCGTCGAGCTGGTCGACCTGTCGGCCATGGTCCTCACCTGTCCCGCTGACCGTCCACAACGGACTTCGGTCGCGGACGACCTCGCGTACGTGATGTACACGTCCGGTTCGACCGGCATGCCGAAGGGCGTGTGCGTCAGCCACCGCAACGTCGTCCGGCTGGTCCGAGACACGAACTACGTCGACTTCGCGCCTGGTGACCGGGTCGCGCAGGCGTCCACGACCACGTTCGACGCGGCGACGTTCGAGATCTGGGGCGCGTTGCTGAACGGCGGCCGGCTGATCGGGCTGCCCAAGGACGTCGCGCTCGACCCGGCGGCGCTGGGGGAGTGGTTGCGGGCCAACGAGATCGACACGTTGTTCCTCACCACCTCCGTCGCGATGCACGTGGCGCGGGAGATGCCCGGCGCGTTGTCGGGGTTGCGCTACTTCGTGTTCGGCGGCGAACAGCCGGATGAGCACGCGATCGCCACGCTGATCGCGCATCCCGGCGGTCCCAGGCACGTCGTGAACGGCTACGGCCCCACCGAGACCACGACCTTCGCGTCCAGCCACGAGTGTGAGCGCGCGGAAGGCCGCATCCCGTTGGGGCGCGCGCTGAGCAACACGCAGCTCTACGTGCTGGACCAGTACCTGGAGCCGGTACCGCCGATGGCCGTGGGCGAGCTGTGCGTCGGCGGTGACGGTGTCGGCCGCGGTTACGTCGGCAATCCCGCTCTGACCGCCGAGAAGTTCGTGCCCGACCACCTCGGAGGCAAGCCCGGCGCGCGGCTGTACCGGACCGGTGACCTGGCGCGGCTGTTGCCCGACGGGACGTTCGAGTACCTGGGACGGGCCGACCGCCAGGTCAAGATCCGCGGGTTCCGGATCGAGCCGGGTGAGGTCGAGGCCTGCCTGCACTCGTCGGGGCTCGTCCGCCAGGCCGTGGTCGTACCGCGCGAGGACGCCGCCGGGGACGTGAGCCTGGTCGGCTACGTCGTGCTGGAGCAGCCGGCGGAGGAGCAGCTCGACGAGCTGATGCGGCACGTGCGGGACGCGCTGCCCACCTACCTGGTGCCGTCCGCGCTGGTGCCGCTGGACGCGTTGCCGTTGACCCGCAACGGAAAGCTCGACCTGAGGGCGTTGCCGGACCCGGAGATCGCCGCAGAGGTGCTGGAGGAGCCTCAGACGCTCACCGAGGTCGCCGTCGCGAACCTGTGGCGGCAGGTGCTCGGCGCCGAGTCGATCGGCAGGGACAGCGACTTCTTCGACCTCGGCGGCCATTCGCTGAAGGCCGCCCGGATCCTCTCGCGCATCGAGGGCGAACTGGGGGTCCGGCTCCCGATGCGGTCGCTGTTCGACCACCCGACCGTCGCCGGCATCGCCACCGAGGTCGATCGCCTGCGTGACACCACACCCGTATCCGTCGGTGCGATCCGAGCCGAGGCCAGGTCCTCGCTCTCCGTCGCCGACCTGCTCGATCTGTGAAAGAGGGGGAAGTCGTGCAGGACGTGTTGCGGCGCTTGAAAGCGCTGGATCCCGACAAGCGCGCGGCCGTGTTCGCGCAGCTCGCCGAACGGGGTGAGGACTTCGGCGTGTACCCGGTGTCGTCCGGGCAACGCCGGCTGTGGTTGCTCGACCAGCTGCACCCCGGCAGCCCCGTCTACAACGTGCCGTACGCCTTCCGGCTGCGCGGAACCGTGGACAGCGCTGCCTTGGCGGCCGCACTGCTGGAGATCGGCCGCAGGCATGAGGTGCTGCGGACCGTGTTCCTCGACCTCGACGGCGACCCGCGGCAGGTGATCCTGCCGGAGCCGCAGTTCTCGCTGGTCGTGACCCACGTTGACGTCGTCGACCGCGATGGCTTCGCGGTCGCTCGTGCCGCTGAGGCCGCCCAGGAACCGTTCGATCTGGCGGATGGGCCGTTGCTGCGGGCCGAACTGGTGGTGTTCGACGAGACCGACGCGTTGCTGCTCGTCTCGATGCACCACATCGTCTGTGACGGCTGGAGCACCCAGTTGCTGTTCGCCGAGTGGCGAGCCGCTTACGAGTCGCGTGACCTCGGCCCGGCACCGACGCAGTACCTGGACTTCAGCCGCTGGCAGGCCGAGTGGCTCGATGGTCAGGACGGCGCCCGGCTGCTGGACTACTGGACCGCGCAGCTCGCCGGGGTGCCGCCGGTGCTGGAACTGCCGACGGACCACCCGCGTCCGGCCGTGATGAAGATGCGGGGTGGTGCCGTCGAGTTCGCCTGGCCCGCCGCGCTCAAGGAGCGGCTCGACGCGTTCTGCCTGGCTGAGCGCGTCACGCCGTTCATGGTGCTGCTGACCGCGTGGAACGTCCTGCTGCACCGCTACTCCGGCGCGGACGACATCGTGGTCGGCACCAACGTCGGCAACCGCAGGGCCGAGATCGAGAACGCGATCGGCTTCTTCGTCAACACCGTCGCCATTCGGTCCGGTGTGGACTCCGCCGCGAGCTTCCGGTCGTTGCTGCACCAGGTGCGGGACACGACGCTGGCCGCGCAGCAGCACCAGGACCTGCCGTTCGAACGGGTCGTCGAGGCCCTCGCCCCGCCGCGCAGCACCGCGCACCAGCCGGTGATCCAGACGATCGTCGGCATGGAGGACAGCCAGCACGAGATCTTCGCGCTGCCCGGTATCGCCGTCGAACGGGTCGCGTCGCACTCCGGGACCGCGAAGTGGGACCTGGAACTCGGCGTCACGTCCACCGAGGGCGGGATCACCGGCCTGCTGGAGTTCGACAGCGCGCTGTACGAGCCCGCGACCGCACGCCGCCTGCTCGGCCACCTGGAGATGCTGCTCAGCTCCGGTCTCGCCGACCCGTCGTGCCCGATCGGCCGCCTGACGATGATCACCACCGCTGAACGCGCGCAGATCCTTCAGGACTGGAACCCACCGGCCTCCGCGCGACTGGACGACGTGCTGGTGCACGAACTGGCCGAGGCCTCCGCCGACCGCACGCCCGACGCCGTGGCGCTGGTGTTCGAGGACCAGCGGCTCACCTACCGCGAGCTCGACGAGCGGGCGAACCGGCTCGCGCACCTTCTGCGGGCACGCGGAATCGGCCGTGGCGACTTCGTCGGCATCAGCCTGCCGAGGTCGCTGGACCTCGTGGTGGCGCAACAGGGTGTGCTCAAGTCCGGAGCGGCCTACGTGCCGCTCGACCCGGAGTACCCGGCGGATCGGCTGGCGTACATGGTCTCCGACTCGGGCCTTCGCGTCGTCGTGACGCTGGCGGCGCTGGCCGGGCGTTTTCCCGGTGTGCCGACGCTTCCGTTGGACGAGACCGACTTCTCGGGCGTTCCGGACGCGCGCCTGCGGCGGACCGTGGAGCCGGACGACCTGGCGTACGTGATCTACACGTCCGGGTCGACGGGCAAGCCGAAGGGCGCCATGCTGCCGCACCGGGGCGTGGTGAACCTCGCGGACGAGCTGGCCAGGATGCTCGGCATCGGCCCCGGCAACCGGATGCTGCAGTTCGCGTCGTTCAGCTTCGACGTGTCCGTCGCCGACATCATGGTCACGCTGCGCTCGGGCGCCACCGTGGTGCTGGCCGCGCAGCACGACCTGCAGCCCGGCCCCGACCTGGCCCGCACGATCACCTCGCAGCGCGTCGACATGGCCTGCCTGCCGCCGACCGTGCTGCGGCTGACCGACCCGGCGCTGGTGCCCGGCCTGCGCACGCTGATGGCCGGCGGCGAGGCCTGCCCGGACGAGGTGGCCGCCGCGTGGGCACCGGGCCGCCGGTTCGTCAACGTCTACGGGCCGACCGAGGCGAGCATCTGGATCACCGCCGCGGAGTGCGACGGCACGGAGAGCCCGTTGCCGATCGGCCGTCCGATCACGGGCAGCACGGCCTACGTGCTGGACGAGAACCGGGAACCGCTGCCCGTCGGGATTCCGGGGGAGCTGTACCTCGGCGGAGTGCAGGTCGCCCGCGGCTACCTGAACCGGCCGGAGCTCACGGCCGAGCGGTTCGTGTCCGACCCGTTCGGTGCCGGCCGCCTGTACCGGACCGGTGACCTCGCGCGGTTCCTTCCGGACGGGCAGGTCGAGTTCCTGCGGCGGATGGACGACCAGATCAAGCTGCGCGGCTACCGCATCGAACTGGGCGAGATCCAGACCGCGGTGAGCCAGCACCCCTCGGTGCGCGCGGCGGTCGTCATCGCCCGCGAGGACGTGCCGGGTGACGTGCGGCTGGTCGCCTACGCGGTGGCCGCGGACGGGTGCCGGATCGACGGTGCGGAGCTGCGGGCGCACCTGCGGCGCGGGCTGCCCGAGTACATGGTGCCCTCGGCGTTCGTCGAGGTGCCGACGATTCCGCGCAACCCCAACGGAAAGCTCGACCACCGGGCGTTGCCGAAGCCGGAGGCGGTGCGGACCGAACGGGTCGTGGTGCCCGCCGGCAACCAGACCGAGCGCGCGATCTCCGACGTCTGGCGCGAGGTCCTGCGAATGGACCGGGTCGGCGCCGACGACAACTTCTTCGACCTGGGCGGCAACTCCTTGCTGCTGGTGAAGGCGCGGAGCAGGTTGGCCGAGCTGTTCGCACGGGAGGTGCCGACGGTCACGTTGTTCACCTACCCGACTGTTCGAGCGCTCGCCGCTCATTTCGACGGAAGCGGCCAGGTGGAGACGCGGGCCGTCGGCGGCCGGAAGGCATTGCTGGCAAGGGGGAGAAAGTGACCGAGTACACCGGACTGGAGATCGCGGTCGTCGGCATGGCCGGCCGCTTCCCCGGATCGTCCACTGTGGATGAGTTCTGGGCGAACGTGCTCGCCGGTGAGGCCGGCGTGCGCCGCTTCACCGACGAGGAGCTCGACGCCGCGGGTGTGTCCGCGGAAAGGCGCGCGGAGCCGGGTTTCGTACCCATGGGTGGCGCGCTGGACGGCATCGAGTACTTCGACGCCAAGCTGTTCGGCTACAGCCCGCGTGACGCGGCCGTGCTGGACCCGCAGCAGCGGGTGTTCCTGGAGTGCGCCTGGCACGCGCTCGAACACGCCGGGCACCTCGGCGGCGGGCAGGACGTCGGCGTCTACGCGTCGGCGAGCATCGACACCTACCTGTTGCGGCACCTGTGGAACAACCCCGCGGTGCCGGGCGGGTTGCAGCCGCTCGACCTGCTGCTGGCCAACGACAAGGACACGCTCGCCAGCCGCGTCGCCTACCACCTCGATCTGACCGGGCCAGCGATCACCGTGCAGACGGCGTGCTCCTCGTCGCTGGTCACGATCCACGTGGCCTGCCAGGCGTTGCTGGGCCGCGACTGCGACATCGCACTCGCCGGCGGCGTGTCGATCAGGCCGCCGGTGCACGAGGGCTACCAGCACACCGAGGGCGGCATCCTCGCCGCCGACGGGCGCTGCCTGCCGTTCGACGCCGACGCGCACGGCGTGGTCGCGGGCAACGGTGTCGCCGCCGTGGTGTTGCGCCGCCTGGAGGACGCGATGGCCGACGGCGACACGATCTACGCCGTCGTGAAGGGCACCGCGGTCAACAACGACGGCGCGGACAAGGTGGGCTTCACCGCTCCCAGCGTGAACGGCCAGGCCCGCGTCATCAGGGCCGCGCACGATCTGTCCGAAGTGGACTCTTCGACGATCGGTTACGTCGAGGCGCACGGCACCGCCACCCCACTGGGCGACCCGATCGAGGTGGCCGCGCTGACGCAGGCGTTCGTCAGCCCGCCCGAGGCCTGTGCGCTCGGTTCGGTCAAGGCGTTGATCGGTCACCTGGACGCGGCGGCCGGAGTCGCCGGGTTCGTCAAGGCCGCGCTCGCCGTCCAGAACGGTGTGGTGCCGCCGAGTCCGTACTTCACCGCGCCCAACCCCGAGACCGGGCTGGAGAACAGCCCGTTCTTCGTCAACCGCGAGCCCCTGCCGTGGCCTGGGTCGGGACCGCGCCGCGCCGGGGTCAGCGGGTTCGGCATGGGCGGCACGAACGCGCACGCCGTGCTGGAGGAGCCGCCGTCGCCCGAACCGATGCCGCCGAGCAGGTCACGGCACCTGCTGGTGTTGTCGGCCGCGAGCGAGAAGTCGTTGGAGGAGAGCCGTGAGCAGCTCGCCGAGCACCTCGCCACGGGAGGCCATGAGCTCGCGGACGTCTCGCACACCTTGAGGACGGGGCGGCGGGTGCTGAGGCACCGGATGGCCGCTGTCGTGGGCGGCGGGGAGAGCACGGCACACGCCGCCACCGCTCTCTCGGAGGCGTGGACCGGCTCCGGTGACCGGCGCGACACCGTCTTCCTGTTCCCCGGCCAGGGTTCCCAGTACGCGGGCATGGCCTCCCAGCTCGCGGACGAGGAGCCGGTGTTCCGCGCCGCGCTGGACGAGTGCGCCGCGCTGCTGCCGTTCGACCTGAACGAGGTGCTCGCCGACGCCGATCGGCTGACCCGAACGAAGTACACCCAGCCCGCGCTGTTCGCGGTCGAGTACTCGCTCGCGAAGCTCTGGGAGCACTGGGGTGTGCGGCCGAGCGCGATGCTCGGGCACAGCGTCGGCGAGTACGTGGCGGCCTGCCTGGCCGGGGTGTTCTCCCTGGAGGACGCGCTGAAGCTCGTCACGGCACGTGGTGAGCTGATGGACGCGCTGCCCGCGGGCGCCATGCTGTCGGTGCCGCTGGGTGCCGACGATCTGGTGCTGCCCCAGGACGTGTGCCTCGCGGCGAGCAACGCGCCGAACATGAGCACGGTCGCGGGCACGTTCGAGGCGATCGAGAGGTTCGAGGCGGAGCTGAGCGTCACCAGCCGCCGGCTTCACACCTCGCACGCGTTCCACTCGTCGATGATCGACCCGATGCTCGGCGAGTTCGCCGCGCTGGTGAGCCAGGTCGAGCTGCGCGAGCCGCGGATTCCCTTCATCTCCAACGTGTCGGGCACGTGGATCACCGCGCAGGAGGCGACCGAGCCCGGTTACTGGGCCCGGCACGCCCGTGCCGCCGTGCGGTTCAGCGAAGGACTGCGGGCGATGCTCGCCGATGGACCGGTGAACGTGCTGGAGGTCGGGCCGGGCAACGTCCTGACCACGCTGGCGCGCCAGCACGATCTGGCCGGCAGTGCCGCGTTCGGGTCGCTTAGGCACCCGCGTGAGGACAAGCACGACCTCGACACGATGCTGGCCGCGGCCGGCAGGCTGTGGATCGCCGGTGCCGAGGTGGATCTCGGTGCACTGACGGCGGACGAGCGCAGGCGCCGGGTTCCGTTGCCCCAGTACCCGTTCGAGCGGGCACGCCACTGGGTCGATCTTCCCGGTACGACACCGCGCGAGATCGAAGTCATCGAGGTGCTGCCGCAGACGGCCGACACCGCTGTGGGCGGCGACCTGGCCGTGATCACCGGCATTTGGCAGGAACTGCTCGGCATCGCGCGCATCGGCCCGAACGACGACTACTTCGAGCTGGGCGGGCATTCGTTGCTGGCCACGCAGATCCTCGCGCGGATCACGGCGGAGCTCGGCGTCGGGCTGCCCGCGGCCGCGATCTTCGAGGCACCGACTCCCTCGAAGCTGGCCGCCAGGATCGACCAGCTGCGCGCCGAGGCCGTGCCGGCGCAGGACGACGAGTTCGCCCGGCTGCTCGCCGAGATCCGCGACATGTCACCGGAAGAGCTGCGGGCCGAACTGGACCGCGAGCGGGACGCCCAGGAGATCTCCCAGTCATGACAGACCACCTGACCAGCTCGCTGACAGAAGAGCAGCGACAACTTCTCGCACTGCGGTTGCGCAACGCCGACCGCTCGCAGCCGGTGTCGTTCACCCAGGAACAGCTCTGGTTCCTCGACCGCCTCGACCCCGGCAACCCCGCCTACGCGATCCCGTTCGGGCTCAGGCTCACCGGGCCGCTCGACCGCACCGCCCTCGAACTGGCCGTCGGCCGGGTCGTGGACCGCTATTCCGCGCTGCGCACCACGTTCTTCGAACGTGACGGCGAGCTGCGGCAACGGGTGCGTGACAACGTGTCGATCGCCATCGAGGTCACCGACCTGTCGGAGCACCCCGAACGGGCCCAGGAGATCGCGCTGGAGCACGCCCGGCACGTGTTCGACCTGAGCGCCGGTCCGCTGGTGGCGTTCCGGCTCGTGGTGCTCGGCGAGCAAGAGCACCTCCTGCTGGTGACCGCGCATCACATCGTGTTCGACGCGGCATCGGCCGAGGTCTTCGGCGCCGACCTCGTCGCCTACTACGGCGGCGAGACGCTGCCCGAACTGACCACGTCGTTCGGTCGGCACGCGGCGGCCGAACGACGCAGGCTGACCGACGAGGTGATGGACGAGCACCTGGCCTACTGGCGGGAGAAGCTCGCCGACAGCCCGGCGCGGTCCACCGTGCCGTCCGACCTGCCGCGCCCGGCAGTTCAGACGCACACCGGCGGACGGCACCACTTCGTCGTCCCGAAGGATCTGACCGAACGGCTCGCCTCGAAGGCTCGTGAGCTCGGAGTGTCGCTGAACGCCGTGGTGCTCAGCGGGTTCGCGGCGCTGATCGGGCAGGAACGGGTGCTGCTCGGCATGCCCGTCAGCGGTCGCGGGCGTCCAGAGCTGGAGACGATGATCGGCTCGCTGGCGAACATGCTGGTGCTGCGGGTCGATCTGGACGGTGACGCGAGCGAGGTCATCCGGGGCACGCACCGCGCGATCACTGAGGCCTATGCCCACCAGGACGCGCCCTACGCGCGAGTGGTGGAGGCCGTCGACCCGCCGCGCGACCCGAGCCAGAACCCGTTGTTCCAGGCCATGCTCAGCCTCACCGAGGCGCCGGCCGCACGGGTGGCGGACGGTGTCGAGTTCAGCCCGTTCGAGGTCGACAACGGCCTCACCGACTTCGACCTGTTCGTCGTGCTGTCCAGAGTGGACGGCGAACTGCGCGGAGTCCTCGGCTACAACGCGGACCTCTACCTCGGCGAGACCGTCAGCGAGCTGGGAGAGCAGTTCCTCACCGTGCTGTCCGGGCTGGTGTCGGGGCAGCCGCTGAGGAACAGGGAACGGATCTCGATCGCGGCCACGTTCACCGCGGACCCCGTGCGCGAGCCGCTCGACGTGCTCCACGGTGTGCTGCGACTGCCCGTCGACGTCGAACTGGCGCCCTACCAGCAGATCGTGCAGCACCTGCTCGCCGGTGACGGTGGCAGGCTCGCCGACGTCGTACTGCTGCGCTGGGAGGACTGGCGACGGCACGGCGACGCTGTGGAGGCGAACTGGCAGGACCTGGAGACCGCGGTCGCGGCCTACCGGCAACGGTCCCAGGCGCCGCTGTTCCTCGTCGTGTGCCCGTCCGAGCAGACGTTCGGTCATCTCGACGACCGGCTGGCCGTGCTCGCGGACCAGACCGAGGGCGTGCACGCCGTGTGGTTCGCGGACTGGACCAAGGCACTGCCGGTCAGCGGCACGTTCGACCCGCAGGCCGACAAGCTCGGGCACGTCCCCTACACGCAGGAGATGTTCGCCGCGCTGGCGATCCTGCTGACCCGCAAGCTGCACCCCGGCGCGGATCGCCTGCACCTGCTGGAGACCGCGCTCGGTGACCCGGCGTCGCTGGCCGACCGCGCCGCGCCCGCCATCAGGGCCGTCGCGATCGACACGCCTCCGGTGGCACCACGCACGAAGACCGAGGAACGCCTCGCCAAGGTGTGGCGGGAGGTGCTCAAGCTCGACGAGGTCGGCGTGACGCACGACTTCTTCGCACTGGGCGGCCACTCGTTGCTCGCGACGCAGCTGCTGTCGAAGGTGTTCGCCGAGTTCGGCGTCGACGTGTCGCTGCACGCGCTGTTCACCCACCCGACCGTCGAGGCACTGGCCGCGCTCGTCGACGAGCCGCGGGAGACCGGGCATCCGCTGTCGCCGATCTCCCGCACCGGCACCCTGGAACTGTCGGCGATCCAGCAGCGCATGTGGGCGGCGACCCAGCTCGACACCACCACTACCAGGATGAACACGACGTTCGCGGTCCTGCTGCGCGGCTCGCTGGACGTTCCGGCGTTGCGCGGTGCGGTCGCGGAAGTCGTGCGCAGGCACGAGATCCTGCGCACCACGTTCGCCGAGCAGGGCGGCCGGCCGGTCATGGTCGTGCACCCGGACATGGACTGCTGGCTGCCCGAGTCCGTCGGCTCGCCGGAAGAGTTCCTGGTCGAGCACACGAACCACGTGTACGACCTGGAGCACGGGCCGCTGCTGCGAGTACGGCTGGTGCGGACCGGTGCGAACGAGCACCACCTGCTGCTCGGCATGCACCACATCGTCTGCGACAACACGTCCTGGGGCGTGCTGCTCGCCGAGCTGTCCGCCTGCTACGCCCAGGGCGACCTGCCCGAGCTGGCGGTCCAGTACGCGGACTACGCGGCGTGGCAACAGGAACTTCTCACCGAGGACGCGCTCGAACCGCACCTGAACCACTGGCGCAACTACCTCGCCGACGCCCCGTCACAGTTGGAGGTGCCGGCGGAACGTCCCGAGCGCAACGAGACGCGCCGCACGTCGTCCGAGGTGCCGGGCGAGGTCGCGGAGGCGCTCAAGGAACTGGCCCGCGCCGAGGGCAGCACGCCGTTCGCCACGCTGCTCGCGGCGTACGCGGTGGTGCTCTACCGCCGCAGCGCCCAGCCCGACGTCGTGCTGAGCGTGCCGCAACAGGGCAGGCCGCGGCCCGAGGTCGAGCACCTGATCGGCTGCTTCACCGACCTGCTGCCGATCCGCGTCGACCTGGCCGGGCGCCTCACGTTCCGGCAGATCCTGCAACGGGTTCATCGCTCGATGGTCGACGGCTACCAGCACGCCGACGTGCCGTTCTCCAGCGTCGCCCACGTGCTGCCGCGGCAGAAGGGGCGGCACCCGGTCTACCAGTGCGCCTTCAACTACGCGGACCTGCCCGACGAGGCCATGTCGTGGCCGGGGCTCGATCTCGTGCCGCTGGAGGTGCCGGTCACCAGCCTCGACTTCGACCTGTTCCTCACGCTGACGACCGAGAACGGCGAGCTGGCCGCGACCCTGGAGTACAGCGCGGACCTGCTCACCCCCTGTGGAGCGGACGAGCTGCTGGAGTCGTTCGTCGCGCAGCTCACCGAACTGGTCGAGGCACCGGACGCGCAGATCGTCATCGAGCGAGTCGAGTCCACTGTGGATGGCTGCCCGATGAGCATCGTGTCGTCGCGACCGCTCGACGGTGTGCTGCCGGTGCTGTCGACGTGGGCGGACAGGCTCGACCTGCCGATGACGATCCGCACGACGCCGGCGGGTCAGGTCCTGCGACCGCTGCTGGACCCGGAGGCCGGGCTCGACGGTGTGGAACGCGAGACGACCGCGCTGGTGCTGCGCTGGGAGGATCTGTTCGACGGCGGAGTCGGCGAGTTCGAGAACGCCTTCGCCCGGCTGTGCTCGGCGATCGAACGGTGGACCGGGCGCACGGGCTCGGGGCTGGCGGTGCTGGCCACGTCCCAGCGTGACGAGAAGCCGTGGCCCGGCGTGTTCGGTCACGCGACCGACCGCCTCGCCCGGCGCTTCCCGGCGGTGTCCGTCGTCGACCTGCTGACGGACGAGGGCGACCAGGACGTCGTGCTGGGCACCGCACTCGCCCGGCTCGTGCACTCGGGCGACCTGCCGGAGGACGCGAGCACGACCGAAGCCCCGCGCACCGACGAGGAACGCGCGCTCGCGGCCGTCTGGCAGGACGTGCTGAAGCTGTCCGAGGTCGGCGTCCACGACGACTTCTTCGCGCTGGGCGGCGATTCGATGACCGCCATTCAGGTGGTGTGGCTGGCGAACCAGGCGGGCATCAGGTTCACGCCGGCCCAGCTCACCGCGAAGCGCACGATCGCCGAGTTGCTGCGAGTGCCGATGTCCGAGGAGCAGCAAGCGCTTGCGGCCGTGTGGCGCGAGGTGCTGAAGCTGTCCGAGGTCGGCGTCCACGACGACTTCTTCGCGCTCGGCGGCGACTCGATGACCGCGATCCAGGTGGTGTGGCTCGCGAACCAGGCCGGCATCAAGTTCACGCCCGCTCAGCTCACCGCCAAGCGGACCATCGCCGAGCTGTGCGCTTCGGCGGCACCACAGCAGGTCGCGAACCAGGGACCCGTCGAAGGCGACTTTCCGGCGACCGGTGCCCAGCGCTGGTTCTTCGAGGCACTGGCGACGTCGATGGTCGCGCCCGCCCACTTCAACCACCCCTACTACCTCCAGTTGCGAGTGCCGGCCACGCCGGAGCAGCTGGAGCAGGCCACGAACGCGCTGGTCGCCCACCACGACGGAATGCGGTTGCGGTTCCGGCGTGAGGGCATCGACTGGCACGCCTCGCACGGCCCGGTCGAGGGCGCGATGCCGTTCGTGTCGTTCGACGTCTCCGGCGCCACCGACCGCGAACAGGCCATCGAGGACCACCTCAACGAGGTTCACCCGACGCTGGACATCGCGAACGGCCCGCTGGCCAAGGTCGTCCACTTCGGACTCGGCGGGGACGAGCCCGACCGCGTGATGGTCATCTGCCACCACCTGGTCACCGACGGCATCTCCCGCAGCCTGATCCTGGAGGACTTCCAGAACGCGCTGCGCCAGGTCCTCGCGGGCCGGAAGGCCGACCTCGGCTCGAAGACGACGGCGTTCAGGGACTGGGCGCTGAAGATCGACGAGTACGCCCGCGGCCCGAAGCCGCTGGAGGAGCTGGAGTACTGGGAACGGCAGGCTCCGGGAAGCGAGGAGATCACCGCCGACCTGCCCGGCCGGAACACGTTCGGCGTCATGCAGGACATCCACACGACGATCGACGCCGAGACCACCGCGCGCCTGCGCGAGCTGGCCAAGGCACACCAGGTCGGCGTGAGCGACCTGCTGGTGTGGGCGTCCGTGCGGATGGCCGCCGACCGGTCCGGCAGTCCTGAGTGGACGATCGCGACCACGGGACACGGCCGGGAGGCGTTGTTCGACGGGCTCGACCTGTCCCGCACGGTCGGCTGGTTCCAGGTCATGTAC
Organism: Lentzea sokolovensis; assembly: GCF_033949975.1. Taxonomy (NCBI): domain Bacteria; kingdom Bacillati; phylum Actinomycetota; class Actinomycetes; order Pseudonocardiales; family Pseudonocardiaceae; genus Lentzea; species Lentzea sokolovensis. The sequence continues at coordinate 949,490 of NZ_JAXAVU010000001.1, read as the reverse complement.
CCGGTCCGGCTCACGCTGCCCGACGTGAGCGACACGGCCGCGATCGTCTCGCTGGCCGAGCAGCTCAGGCAGGTGCCGGTCAACGGCATCGGCTACGGCCTTCTCCGCTACAACAACCCGGATCCCGCCGTGCGGCAACGCCTGGAGACGCCGAACCCGCAGCTGACCGTGAACTACGCCGGCGCGTTCGGGTTCACCGACCTCTCCAGCGCCGACGAGCTGTTCGACCTGTGCCAGTCCGAACTCGGTGTCCTGCAGGACAAGGGCACCGTCTGGCCCGGCCGGATCGACGTCGTCGGATCGCTCGTCGACGGCCGGATCCGCGTCGAGATGAACTACGGCACCGAGATGTACCTGCCCGAGACCGCGCGCCGGATGCTCGGCGACATCGAAGAGCTGCTTCGCCGGCTCGTTGACCAGAACAGGATGAGGTAATGCCCAAGCCTTCGGGATTCGGCGCGTTCACGATCATGTGGGTAGGACAGCTGCTGTCCGCGCTCGGCACCCGCATGACGAACTTCGCGCTCAGCATCTGGGTGTGGCAGCACACCGGTTCGGCCACCGCGATGGCGCTGATGATGTTCTGCGGCTTCGGCTCGACGGTCCTGTTCAGCCCGATCGCGGGCAGCCTGATCGACAAGTGGAGCCGCAAGACGTCGATCATCGTCAGTGAGATCGGGTCGATCGCCGTCACGTTCATCCTGCTGGCGTTGTTCCTCACGGACTCGACCCAGCTGTGGCACCTCTACCTCGTCAACGTGCTGACCGGCGCGTTGCTCGCGATCCAGGGCCCGGCGTTCGGGGCGACCATCGCGCTGATGATGGAGAAGGGCAAGTTCCTGCGGGCCAACGCGATGATGTGGTCGGTCAAGAGCTTCCCGGTGATCTTCGCGCCGGCGTTCGCCGCCACCCTGCTCGGACTGACCGGCATCAAGCTGATCCTGTTCATCGACGGGCTCACCTACGTGGCCGCGATCATCACGGTGCTCGTGGTGACCATCCCGCGGGTGCCGGGGCAGGACCGCGAGAAGACCACCTTCTGGCAGGACTGCGTGTTCGGGTTCCGCTACATCGTCGAACGGCCGCCGCTGCTGGCCGTGCAGATCGTGCTGTTCTCCATCAGTCTCCTGGCCGCGCTGGCCTGGGCGTTGATCGTGCCGCTGGTCCTCGCTCGCACGCTGGGCGACGAGGGCACGCTCGGCCTGGTGCAGAGCATCGGCGCGGTCGGCGGTGTGCTCGGCGGTACGTTGCTGGCCTTCATGAAGCCGCCCCGGCGCAAGATGCTGGTGGTGCTCGGCGCGATCCTGGTGTTCAGCATCGTCGGCCGGATCCTCTACGGCGTCGGTGACGGCCTGATCGCTTGGGCCGCGGCGATGTTCTTCGTGGAGCTGACCATCCCGTTCATCGACGGTCTCGCGCAGACCATCTGGCAGGAGAAGGTCGACCCCGCCGTGCAGGGCCGGGTCTTCGCGGCACGCAACTTCTTCGAGAACCTGTCGGTCCCGATCGGTTTCGCCGCGGCGGGTCCGCTGGTGGACAAGGTGCTGGAACCGGCGATGCGCGGTGACACCGCGTTGGCCGACACGTTCGGCTGGCTGGTCGGCACCGGACCGGGCTCGGGCATCGGGCTGCTGTTCGTGGTGGTCGGCGTGCTCGGCGCGGGTGTCGGTGTCGCGGGCTTCCTCAGCCGCAACGTCCGCGAGGTCGAGACCCTCGTCCCCGACCACGAGCCGGAGCCGGAAGCCAAGCCGCTCGACCGCCAGCCCGCGCTGGCCGACTGAGGAGCCGACATGACTCATCGAGTCGTCATCAACGACGAAGAGCAGTACTCGCTCTGGCCCGCGCACAAGGACAACGCGCCGGGGTGGCGCGACGCGGGGGTCAGCGGAACGAAGGACGAGTGCCTGGCGCACATCGGTCGCGTGTGGACGGACATGCGCCCGCTCAGCCTGAGAGGAAGGTCATGACGTTCACCGATGTGGTGGCCGGAGCGCTGGACGTCGATCCGGCGCACGTCACCGACGACGCCGGCCAGGACACGCTGGCGAGCTGGACCAGCATGCGGCACATCCAGCTGATCGTGATGCTGGAGGAGGCCTACGGACTGTCGTTCGACTACGAGGAGATCGCCGACGCGCGCACCGTCCGGGACGTCCGGGAAGTGCTGCGGGCCAAGGGGGTCGAGGTCTGATGGACGTGCGTCTGCGCTGGCAGGAGATCGCGAAGACCGAAGTCCGCCCAGTCGTGAGCGTGGGGCTGCTGGCGAGTTACACGATCGACCCGCTGATGCCGTACGTCGGCGTCGCACTGCACGACGCCGGACTGCCGGTCTCGTTCAGCACCGCGCCGTTCAACCAGATCGTGCGGCAGTGCCTGGACGACACGTCGGCGATGGCGCTGGCGAGGCCCGACGTGCTCGTGGTGGCTCCCCGGTTCGAGGAACTCGGTGACGAGCTGCAGACCGCGGTCGACGCCGCGTTGTCGGCGGCCCGGCGCTGGAAGTCGTTCCTGGTCGTCGTGCTGCCCGCGGTGCCGGAGGAACGGGCGTTCGGGCATCTCGACGACGGACGGGCCGCGGGAACGGCCGCCGTGGCCCACGAGGTCAGGGAAGCGATCCGGGCCGAGCTGGCGGGCCGTGCGGACGCCTGGGTGGTCGACGCCGAGCAGGCGATCCGCGCGGTCGGCACGGCCAAGGCCCACCACGCCGCGATGTTCAAGTTCGCCAAGATCCCGTACACCGAGGCGGTGTTCGGCGAGCTGGGAGCTCAGCTCGCCGGCGTGCTCCGGGCCGTGTACGGGCTGACGCCGCGGGTCGTCGTGGTGGACCAGGACTCGGTCGCCGAGTTCGACGAGCCGGTGAACCGGCTGCGCGAGTCCGGGGCCAGGGTCGTGGTGCGGACGGGCACGGAGGAGGTCGCGGCGCTGGCCGTGGCGGCCGGTGTCCCTGCCGAGTCCGCGGTCCTGTTGCGGCTGGGTGCCAAGCCCGACGCGTGGCGGGACGAGCTCGTCCGGTCCGGGCTGCTGGACCGCCTCCCCGCCCCGGACACCGCTGTCCGGCGGGTTCGGCGCACCGCCAGGGAGACGGTCTCGCTGGACGACTTCATGGCGGGCCTGAACGTCGAGGTCGACCTGCGGCCCGTGGGGCCCGAGTCGGCCGCCAAGGTCGTCGAGGTCGTGTCCAGGGCCAAGGACTTCACGCTGGGCACCGAGAAGCTCGACCTGTCCGAGGACCGCGAGGTGTTCGCGGTGCGCGTCAGCGACAAGTTCGGCGAGTACGGCGTCAGCGGCGCGGTCGGCATCACCGGTGACGGCGTCGTGGACGTGTTCTCGCTGTCCTGCGTCGTGCTCGGCAAGGGAGTCGAGGACGTCGTGCTCCAGCGACTGCGCGAAGAACGCGGCGACATCGCCTTCCGGCACCGCCGCACCCCGCACAACCAGATCACCGCCGGATTCCTGACGGACGCCGGGGCCAGAATCGAGGAGATCCCGTGACCGTCCACTTCGGAATCATGTCGCTCGGCCACGTTCTCGGGGATCCCGTGGACGTGGCGTCCGCCGCCGCCGGCTACACCGCCGACGTCGACCGCGTGCTCGGCTGGGGCTACCAGACCTTCCACCGCGCGAAGGACGGCGTCGGGCTCACCGACCTGGCCGCGGAAGCCGGTGCGAAGGCGCTGAGCAACGCGGGTGTCCAGCCGCACGAGGTGGACCTGATCGTGCTGGCGATGTCCGACCTGTCCGAGCACCTGTACTGGGACGCCGCGGGCGCCACCCAGGCCAAGATCGGCGCGCACGGGTCGGAGAACGTGCTGCTGACCCAGGCGTGCGGCGGGGGAGTGGCCGCGTTCGACGTCGTCGCCGGCAAGTTCGCCACGCACCCGGACTACCGCACGGCGCTGATCATCGGCGCCAACCGGGTGTGCGAGCCGTACTGGAACCGGATGGAGATCAACACCAGCATCTTCTCCGACGGCGCGGCGGCGGCCGTCCTCCAGCGCGACCACCCGCGCAACCGGTGGCTGAACACCGAGATCATCAGCGACGGCCGGTACGCCGACTTCATGATGATGGACGTCGGTGCCGCGGCCCGCCCGTTCGCGGGGCAGTCGGACGTCGGCGTGAAGAGCCCGCAGAAGCGGCTCGAGGAGTTCTTCGCGGGCGACATCCGCAAGATGTTCGAGTTCGTCTCGACGATCCGCACGAACAACCACGAGGTCGTGCGCAGGGCCTGCAAGCGGGCCGGCATCACACCCGGCGACCTGCGCAAGCTCCTGCACCTGCACGACAGCGTGCCGGCGATGACGTTGCTGGCCAAGGACCTCGACCAGGGGCCTGAGTGGACGAACACCGAGGTCTCGCAGGCGTACGGGCACGTCGGGTGCGCCGACCAGCTGATGTCGCTGGAGCACTACCTCACGACGGACGAGCTCACCGAGGGCGACGTCGTGGCACTGACCAGCACGGCCAGCGGCATGCACTGGCTGTGCACGCTTCTGGCGATCTGAGGGGGAGAACACCGTGGAGACCAAAGAGATCCTGGCGCGGATCCGCCAGTTGACCAAGCCCGACGCCGCCGCCGACCCGGCGTTGCTGACCGATCTCCAGCAGCTGAAGGACGTTCCGGCGTTGCTGGAAGCCGGACGGCTGCTCGCGAAGGTACCGGCGGGGCTGCTGGGGAAGCTGAAGCCGGTGAAGATCGCGATCACCGGCACGTTCACCGCGTCCGGGGTCGCGCCGCTGCTGCGGGTCGCGTTGCTGGGCAAGGGGATCGCGCCGGAGATCCACGTGTCCGGCTTCGACCAGCTGGCCGTCGACCTGAGCAGCCCCGACTCGCCGCTGGCGTCGTTCGAACCGCAGGTGACGCTCTGCCTGCTGCACGACGACTGGTTCGTGCCGGCGGAATGGGACGACGTGGAGTCGTTCGACAACAACATCCGCGGCCGCTTCTCGATGCTCGACAACCTGGTTCGCGGCTTCACCGAACGCTCCGGCAGCGCTGTCCTCGTGCACACCGTGCCGTTGTCGCCGGTGGAGATGCGCGGTGTCGTGGCGTTCGACGGCAGGGCCGCACTGGGCCGGGCGTGGCGCGACCTGAACAGCGACCTGCTCGGCATGGCCCTGCGCCACGACCAGGTGCACGCGCTGGACCTGGAGGCGTACCTGGTCGACGCCCCGGCCCGGCTGCGCGACGAACGGCTGTACCGGTTCGCCAGCGCGGCCTGGACGCCCGAGGTCGAGCAGGTCTACGCCGCTGAAGCCGCGAACTTCTGCCGCGCGTTCCTCGGCCTCGCCAAGAAGGTCCTGGTGCTCGACCTGGACAACACGCTGTGGGGCGGCGTCGTCGGCGACGACGGCCCGAGCGGCATCCAGATCGGCTCGATGTACCCCGGCAACGCGTTCCGCGAGATGCAGCGCCGTGCCGTCCAGCTGCGCAAGCAGGGCGTGGTGCTGGCGCTGGCCAGCAAGAACGAGGCCGCGATCGTCGACGAGGTCCTGACCGGCCACCCGGACATGGTGATCCGTCCTGCCGACATCGCGGCGAGCGCGGTCGACTGGCAGCCCAAGGACCACAACATCCGCGGGCTCGCGAGCCGCCTCAACCTCGGCCTGGACAGCTTCGTCTTCGCCGACGACAGCACGTTCGAGACGCAGCTCGTCCGCGGCTCCATCCCCGAGGTCACCGTCGTGCACCTGAACGGCGACCCGGCCGACCACGTGACGGCGTTGCAGCGCAACGGTTCGTTCGACGTGCTGACCACCACGGCGACCGACCGCGATCGCACCCAGCTCTACAAGGCGCGTGCCGAACGCACCGAGTTCGCCGGCTCGTTCAGCTCGGTGCAGGACTACCTGCGCAGCCTGGAGATCCAGGTCTCGGTCCGCGAGGCCGACGAGTTCAGCCTGCCCCGGCTCGTCCAGCTCGGCCAGCGCACCAACCAGTTCAACATGATCGGCACCTCGCACGCCGAGTCCCGCACGCGGGAGATGGCCGCGTCCGAGGACCACGTCGTGCTGGTCTTCGAGGTCGCGGACCGGTTCGGCGCAGAGGGCATCGTCGGCGGCGTCTGGGTGTCGAAGCACCACGACCACTGGCTCGTCGAGAACTTCGTGATGAGCTGCCGGGTCTTCACCCGCGGCGTCGAGCACACCGTCGTGCAGCACATCGCCGACCGCGCCGCGTCCTCGGGCGCCGTGCGGCTGGAGGCCGACTTCGCGGCCACCGACCGGAACAAGGCCGCGGCCGCGTTCTACCCGGACGCCGGCTTCGAACGCCTGGCGGAAGGCCGTTTCGCACTGCCGCTGCACCCGCGGCCGCAGATCAGTCCCGAGTGGACGAACCTCGTCGTGGAAAGGGAGTCGGCCGATGTCTGAGGTTTTCGTGGAGGTCGCGGACCTCGTGGGCCAGGTGACGGACCTGCCGGCCGAGGACATCTCGGCCGACGCCCGGTTCGACGCGCTCGCCAACTGGACGAGCTACGACGCGTTGCGCCTGCTCACCGGCATCGAGCAGAAGTTCGCGGTGCGCCTGGACCTGCAGGAGTACTTCGCGATCAAGGACGTCGGCAGCCTCGTCGCCGCCGTGTCGAGCGCGCAGGAGAAGTCGGGATGATCCTGCGCATCGACCACGTGGGCGTGGTCACCAACGACATCAAGGCCGCCGCGTCCGGCATGGGCCTGATGGACCTGAAGTGCACCTACGAGGACGACGTCGACGTCTACGGCGTGGCGACCTCGTTCTGGCAGTGCCCCGGCGACACCACATCGATCGAACTGGTCGCGCCGGTGCGCCCCGACGCCGCCGTCCACGGACATCTCGCGCGGCTCGGCCCCGGCCTGAACCACGTGGCGTTCGAGGTGGACGACATCGACGCGGACCTGGCGGCGCTGCAGGACCGCGGCGCGATCCTCGTCGACGAGAAGCCGTGCCAGGGCGGACGGCCCGGGTTGCGGGTGGCGTTCGCGCACCTCGGGCCGTCGACGGGCCTGCTGGTCGAGCTCGTGGACTACGGCAACCGCGCCTGAGTCGACTCGGAGGCCTCAGACCCTGTCTGAGGCCTCAGCTCGCTCTTGCGGCGCGTCAGCACCAACGGCCCGTCCTCGGTGATCGCGACGGTGTGCTCCGAGTGCGCCGTGCGCGACCCGTCGGCCGAACGCAACGTCCAGCCGTCCTCGTCGTAGATGATCTGGTCGGTCGTGGCGGCGAGCCACGGCTCGATCGCGATGGTCAGACCGGGCTTGAGCTTCATGCCGTGCCGGCGGCGCCCGTTGTTGGCGACGTGCGGCGCCTCGTGCATGGTGCGCCCGATGCCGTGCCCGCCGAACTCGAGGTTGGGCTTGTACCCGAGCCCGGTGCAGACCTCACCGATCGCCGCGGAGATGTCGCCGATGCGGTTACCGGCCTGCGCGACCTCGATCGCGGCCGCCAGCGCCACCTCAGTGGCCCGGACCAGCCGCAGGTCCTCCTCACGCGGCGTGCCGACGACAACGGTCATCGCCGAGTCGGCCGCCCACCCGTCGACCGTGACCGCGATGTCCATCGTCAGCACGTCACCGTCCTCCAGCACGTAGCTCTTCGGCAGCCCGTGCAGCACCGCGTCGTTGACGGCCAGACAGGTCACGTTGCGGAACGGCCCACGCCCGAACGAGGGCGAGTAGTCCCAGTAACAGGACACGGCGCCGCGCTCCTCGATCATGTGGCGCGCGTGATGCTCGAGGTCGAGCAGGTTCACGCCCACCGCGGCCCTGGCGGAGAGCTCGTCGAGCACCTCCGCGATGAACTGGCCGGTGACATGCATGCGCTCGATCTCCGCGGGCGACTTGAGCTCGATCAACGTGTTCCTCCATCAGCGGGTGCCGGTATAACTATACCGGCACCCGTGGCGGGTGTGCGACCAGCCGACGCTACTGCTGCCCGGCCTCCTTGGCCACGCGGTTCGCGTAGCCCTGGAGGTCTCTGGTCTGGAGAACCCAGAACCACGCGAACTCCAGGATCAGGGCGGATTCGACGGCGAAGATGGCGATGGGCCACTTGTAGACGAAGTGGAGCACCGCGACGCCGAGCAGGGTGAGCCCCATGGCGACGGCCACCACCCAGTAGCTGCCGCCCCTGCCCTGCCACCTCTTGTAGGTGGGGTCGCCCTTCCTGCCCAGGTGGTTGCCCCAGACGACGCCGATGATGCAGGCGAACAGTCCGAACGCCGCGATCCCGTGCGCCATGTCCCGTGAGTTCTCGTGGAAGAACGAGAACCAGACCAGCGCGGCGACCTGTGCGCACAAGCCCGTCCTGAGTCGGATCAACTCGTGGCGCCTGTCCTCCGGCTTCGTGGCCCGGTGGCACGCCACCAGTGCCCAGATCGTGGCGACGAGCGTGACGGCCAACAGCGGGAAGACGTTGCGCTGCACGACGTCCAAGCGGATGTCGTTGGAATCGATGATTCCGGAATCGATGATGCTTTCCGCGCATCTGTCATCGCCGGGCGCGGTCGGTACGAATGCGACGATGAAGGCGAGGAAGCCCGCGACGTCGAGGAGAATGTTCTCGATGTAGGTCGTGCCCTGGTAGACGATGAGGCACACACCGACCGCCATCAGAGTTCCCACGAACATCGGCTGCAGCGCTGTGTAGTAGTAGGCGCTGATGGATCCGCGCACGCAACCGGCCAAGACGGCACTCAGCAACACTGCTCCGAGAAGTAGGAACACGAGTGCGGCCAGCCCCGCCCGAAGTGAGCGGTAGGTGCGTTCGACGCTGTCCTCGTTCTTGTACTTCTCCGCATCGACAGCGCGCTTCTTCAGCAAGCGATGGGCGGTCAGCAGCACCGGGATGAGGAGGGCGATGGCGAAGAACGTGAATTTGCCGATGCCCAAGAGTCGAGCCTCGGCCAGAGCCGATTCCAACGGCTCGGTGCCGTTGAGCCAGCTCAAGATCGTGAGGTCTTCGACGAGGTCGAAGAGCGCGGCGATGACAGGCACCAGCAGCAGGAGGCGCCACCAGCGGTTGGGAGTCGTCGTGTCTCCGTCCGCGTTCTTGCTCTCCCACGTGAGGGCTGTGTAGTTCGCGACCAGCAGTGCGATCCCATAGGCGATCATGAAGAAGAAGTCGCGGTACTGGAACTGCCGGTACGCCTCGATTTGATTCGGTTCGAAGGCCGTCAGCGTCATTCTCGCCGCATCCAGGTTGAACGCGATCTTGGTTTCGATCACCGGTTCGATGGCGGAGCTGACCCAGAGGCCGACCGCGACGGCTGCGAGGACGAGAACGACTGAAATGCCGAGCCAGACCTTCTGCTTCGTCTTCTTTTCCATTTTCACGGCCTCCGATCGCACGGCCGGCGCATGTCGTCGTCGACAGCGCTTGATCGTGGATTCGCGGGCCCGTTCACTTCCGTTATGGCCGTGACGTAATCGTTGCGCGACACCACCCAGGTGGGCGACGTGGTTTGCGCTCCCCAAGTGACAACAGCACAGTTTCCGAACATGAAGCAGGTGCTGCAGCACAGGATCGACTCCACGTTCGCCCACTACGACGTCAACGGCAACGGCGTCATCGAACTCGCGGACATCTACGCGCTGGCCAACCGGCTGCTGCAGGCGTTCGGCGAACCGGCGTCCTCGGAGCGGGGCCGCGACCTGATCGAGGCCTACGACAGGTTCTGGGAGATGCTGGCCGACCACTGCGACGCCGATCGCGACGGCCGTGTCGGTCCAGCGGAGTACCGCGAGGCCATGATCGAGGCGTTCGTCGAGGGCGGTCCGATCGCCATGGACTTCCTGGAGGTCGTGCAGTCGCTGCTGGTCATCATGGACACGAACGGCGACGGACGCGTCGACGCGGACGAGTTCGGCGTGCTGCTGAAGGCGCGCGGGCTGGCCGAGGCGGAGTGCAGGACGGCGTTCGGGCACCTGGACACCGACGGCGACGGCGCGATCAGCGTGCAGGAGTACGTCACGGCCGTGCGGGACTACTACACGAACCCGGCGGAGGACACGCCCGGAAGCTGGCTGTACCCGAAGGCCTTGCAGCGCATCTGACCTGGGAGCGGAGGCCGCCGCGTCCGCGTCGTCGGCCTCCGCTCGCCTTGTACGCTTCGCGCCATGAGCCGCCGTCCTCGGCAGACAGTCGCAGTCACCGCCGACCTCGTGATCCTGACGATCCGCGGCGGCGTTCTGTGCGTGCTGGTCGTGGAACGCGGCAACGATCCCTTCGCGGGGCAGCTGGCGTTGCCGGGAGGCTTCCTGCGCGGTGAGGAGAGTCTCGATGAGACGGCGGAGCGTGAGCTCGCCGAAGAGACCGGGCTGGACGCGAAAAACCTTCACCTGCAACAGGTCGGCGTGTACTCCGCGCCTGACCGCGACCCTCGCCGTCCGCGCGTGGTGACGTGCGCCTACCTTGCCATCGCCCCCGACCTGCCGCTGCCCGCGGCCGGCACCGACGCGCGCGCCGCGCACTGGCTGCCGGTGACCGGTGTGCAACGCTCCGGTCTGGCGTTCGACCACGACGAGATCCTGCGCGACGCCGTCGAACTGGCCCGCACCGAACTGCAGTTCCGCACGATCGCGACGGCGTTCTGCGCCGACGAGTTCACCATCGGCGAGCTTCGCGAGGTGTACGAGGCGGTCTGGGGCGTGGACCTCGACAAGCCGAACTTCCATCGCAAGGTCACCGAGTCCGCCGGGTTCGTCGAGCCGAGCGGGGCGAAGCGGCCCAGTCCGAACGGCAGGCCCGCCGCGCTGTACCGCGCGGGTGGCGCGGTGACGTTGTCGCCGCCGATGATGCGGCCGCGACCTGCTGGTTCCTGACATCCCTCTAGTTCATGTCAGTTTGACAATTGGCTTGCTTCAACGAAAATCATGCCGTCGAACCACTTGATGTCGATCTGACAATAACCTAGCCTCCTGGTATGGCTGATGACACGGAACCCGGCCGCGGTCGGCTCACCGCGGACGTCGTGTTGTTCACGAAGCAGGGAGGTGTGCTCGCGGTTCTCTTGGTAGAGCGAGGAAAAGAGCCGTTTCTCGGTGCGCTCGCGCTGCCCGGCGGATTCGTCGAACCGGGGGAGCGCGCAGCCGACGCGGCGGCGCGCGAGCTCGGCGAGGAGGCCGGCATCGTGGTGGCGCGCGACCGGTTGAAGCGGTTCGGGCGATACAGCACTCGCGGCCGTGATCCGCGCGGCGCTGTCGAGAGTGTGGCGTTCCACGGCTACCTCGCCGGGGCGCCGGCTCCGCGAGAAGGGGGTGACGCCGCGTCTGCCCGCTGGGTGGGCTTGGTCGAGTTCTTCGACGTGAACGCCGCGGTCGCGTTCGACCACCGTGACATCGTCTCGGACGCGATCGCTCACCGATTCGGCTTTCGTTATCGCGTGGAATCTTCGGCAGATGTCCACTTTCCGGGTCTGTGAACGTCCTTTGAGGACTTCTGGACAATCCGGGCGAAAGGTTTGACGCGAAACGTGCGGCGGGGTTAGTCTCCTCCGCGCCGCGGGCCGATGCCCCGCGATCCCTCGAACGACACCCACTCGTACTGGGTGCTGTCTTCACCTTCTCCACCTGAACGAACCGGCCGTGTCGCGGACTCGCCCTCCGCTCTTTCGTCGCGCGTATAAACGACCCGCTGTGGCGGATCGTGTTGGGGTGAAACGATGATCGTGATTCTGACCGCGTTGCCGGTCGAGCAGGAAGCGGTGCTGGAGCACCTGGTGGACGTCCGCGAGCACCGGCACGCCCAGGGCACGTTGTTCGACGTCGGCACGCTCGTCGGCCGGCCGGACCGGCAGATCGCCCTCGGCGTGACTGGACAGGGAACGCTGGCCGCCGCCACGCTCACCGAGCGCGCGATCGCCGAGTTCTCGCCGTCCGCCGTGCTGTTCGTCGGGATCGCGGGAGGCCTGCGGGCCAAGCTCGGCATCGGCGACGTCGTGGTGGCGACCAAGGTCTACGCCTACCACGGCGGCAAGAGCGAGAACGACGAGTTCCTGGTGCGGCCCCGATCCTGGGAGATCTCGCACGACCTGGAGCAGCTCGCGCGCCGGGTCCGCCGCCACCGCGCGTGGTGCGAACCGCTCGCGCCTCCCGGTGAGGCACCCACCCCGGAGGTGCACTTCGAGGCGATCGCGGCGGGCGACGTGGTGCTGAACTCCGCGACCTCGCCGATCGCCAACGCCCTGCGCCACAACTACAACGACGCCGTCGCGATCGAGATGGAGAGCGCCGGGTTCGCCCTCGCTGCACACCTTGCGGGCCGGATCGCCACGGCGACCATTCGTGGCATCAGCGACCGCGCGGACGGCACCAAGTCCTTCACGGACGGCCAGGGCAGCCAGCGACTCGCCGCACGCAACGCCGCGGCCTTCGCGGTCGCCCTCGCCGCCGCGGTCCACGAGGACACCGGCACGAAGAGCGGGTCCGCGAAGCCCTCGCCGCCGATCCGCAACTGGAACATCGCGCGGGAAGGCGCCACGGTCGGCCAGCAGAACGGCGTGAACCACGGTGCCTTCACCATGAACGTGACGCGGGAGAACCGATGAACTACCCGCCAGGCAGCCACAACTTCGCCCAGCCGGGCGCCAACGTCGGCCAGCAGAACGCCGTGAACTACGGCGACACGGCCGTTCACGTCGAGGCGATCTACCACGTCAACCAGGGCGACCCGCCCGAGCATCGCCACAACGTCGCCCGCAACTTCCTCGCCGCCGGTGTAGCGCGAGAGGCCGAACGCCTCTTCGGTGACCTGTTGCGAGAAGGTCAAGTCACCACACAAAGGGCCTACTACTACGCACTTTCCGTCGTCAGCGGACGTTCGTGCGGCGAGGTGGGCGGCGAACTGTTCAAGAACGTCCGCGACGCGCGCAAGATCGCGCAGTCGCTCCCGGACGACACGTGGCAGGACGCCTTCACCGTGGTCTGGCGCCTGTTGCACCTCGTGCGAGGCGAGACCGCGACCGATCGTCCCGGTGAGAACGTGGACGACGTTCTCGCGGCGTTCGGCACACTGCCCCCGGACCGACAGGAGGAGATCACCCAGCACCTGGCCACGATTCAGGACGGCGTCACGCAAGCCAGCCTGGAAGGCGCGTACGCACACCGCGTCGTGACCCAGCGGATGTCGAACAACCGCGTCCAGCGGGCCTGGAAGTTCTTCGAAGCGGAACCCGCGCCGCCGCGCCCGTTCGTGGCGGCCGAGACGAGGCCCGAGCAGAGGCATTGGCTTCCGGTCGTCTTCGGCGGTTTCGCCGTCGTCATCGGCCTGCTCAGCAGCTTCACGGGCACGTCGTTGCCCGGAGTCCTTCTCGCACTCCCGGTCGTGGCCGGCGGCGGCGTTCTCCTGGTCCACCACGGCGCACAACGGCTGGGAGCGACGATGTGGGGGCAGATCCGGCTCAGCCAGGTCACCCCGCCGCCGTACCAGCCAGAGCCACGGTCACCGGGTCACTGGGTGCGGACCGACTTCGTCCAGGAGATCCACCGGATCGTCGACAGCCGGTTCACCGAGGCACGGCCGCACGTCGCCGGAGACTGGCCCACCTACACCGCGGGCATCCGGGCACACCTCAAGCACCGTTTCGTGGCCCTCTACGGCAATGCCCAGGTTCCGGCGGGCGGGGTGAGCTGGCTGGCCCGCTGGCACGCCCGCAAGGTGGCGGAGGGCTGGAGCAGCAACGCGTTGTTCCAGACCACCGTGCGATCGACGGAACGCGACACGCTCCTGTACCGCGTGGGCATGGGCGTCGCCATCGCGGGACTGGTCGTGCTGACCGCCTCCGGTGCGATCGCGGCGGTCATCTTTCTCGCTCCCGGCTTCTTCTTCCTCGTCAACGGAATCATGCGGATTCGTGGCCTGCAGAAGATGAGCGCACTGGCTCGCGCCCACGACGAGCACATCTTCGCCGCGGAGACGCAAGGGTACGAGGACTGGCTGCGGGTGATGGCCGACCGCCCGTCCGACGGCGAGATGGCCCGCTGGCTGTCGATGGACAAGATCTGCCTGAAGAACGACCTGGTGCGGCGCAACAACCTCACGACCCATGACCTCGTGACGCACGTGGTCATGACCGAGGGAGCGAACGGTGCGAACCGCGCCCGCGTGCTCCATGGTCCGCCGCGCTACTCGAAGTACGAGGTGCAGATCTTCCTCCTCACCCGCAGCGGCGTGCGCGAAATGAGGGTGGAACTGGACTTCCTCACCGCGGAGGCGCGCAACGAGCGGCGCAACCTCTTCCGCTACGACGCTCTCGCGTCCGCCAGCGTGACCGAGGTGGGCCTGCGCGCCACCCGCGGCGAGGGTGACGGCACCAGGGAGGTCGAGAAGCTGCGCAGCCGCAAGTTCCGCCTCACCCTCGTCAACGGCGCGGACATCACCGTCGTCGCGGAGAACTTCCGCAACGCCGACGACGCCGTGCTGGAGGACGAGTCCGAGCTGTACCTCGTGGCGCTGCAGACCTCCGGCATCGACGCCGCACTGCCCGTTCTGGAGGCGGTTGCGGCGGAGGGCAGCGACTGGATCGACCGGGAGCAGGAGCGGCGCGAACGCTGGTCCCGCGAGTGGTACGAGTGACGACCAGGCCGGGCGCGACCGCGCCCGGCCCGAGCCGCGTCAGGATCGGATGAACCCCAGTAGATCAGCGTTGATCACGTCCGCGTGCGTGGTGGGCATCCCGTGCGGGAAGCCCTCGTAGACCTTCAACGTCCCGTTCTTCAACAACGGCGCCGACAACAACGCGGAGTCGGCGATCGGCACGATCTGGTCGTCATCCCCGTGCATGACCAGCACAGGCACGGTGATCTTCCGCAGATCCTCGGTGAAGTCAGTCTGCGAGAACGCGACAATCCCCTCGTAGTGGGCAAGCGCGGACCCCATCATCCCCTGCCGCCACCAGTTCCGGATCAAGGCCTCGCGAGGTTCGACCCCGTCCCGGTTGAACCCGTAGAACGGCCCGGACGGCAGCGCCAGGTAGAACTCCGAGCGGTTGGCGGCCAACTGAGCCTGCAGGTCCTCGAACACCGAGAGCGGCAGCCCACCGGGATTGGCGGGAGTCTGCACCATCAACGGCGGCACGGCCGCGAGCAGCGCAGCCTTCGCGACGCGGGACTCGCCGTGTCGCGCGATGTAGTGCACGACCTCGCCGCCACCCGTCGAGTGTCCGATGTGGACGGCGTCGTGCAGGTCGAGGTGCTCGGTCAGCGCGGCCAGGTCGGCGGCGTAGTGGTCCATGTCGTGGCCCGTGGCGACGTGGGACGAACGGCCGTGGCCGCGACGGTCGTGCGCGATGACCCGGAAGCCCTGTCGCACGAAGAACAGCATCTGGGCGTCCCAGTCGTCCGACGACAGCGGCCAGCCGTGGCTGAACACGATCGGCTGTCCGGTGCCCCAGTCCTGGTAGAAGATCTCGACGCCGTCGGGGGTGGTGATCGTGGGCATGTCGTTTCTCCGTCCTGTGTCGCTTTCGGAAGCTACTCCTCAATGTAGTAAGATATAGTGACTATCATGATAAGTGACTACCTGGGGGCGTGATGGTCACCACGCTCGATCACGAGGCGGTCTTCGAGCGGGTCTGGACCGCTGCCGGCGCCACGACGGCGGACCTGCCGCCGGTTCGAGGCTCCGAACGGCCGCGTGTTGGTCCGTCGCTAGGGTGTTCCGATGGTCACCCGCGCGGAACGCAACGCCTCGAACCCCGATCTGGGAGTCCTGTCGGGGCGCCTGCTGTTCGCGGTGCAGCGCGAACTCTTTCAGACCCTTGCCGAGTTGGGGTTCGGTGACCTGAAGCACCGCCATGGCGCGGTGCTGGCCTATCTGGATCCGGAAGGGGTGCGCGCGACGGACCTCGCGCACCTTTCCGGGCAGCACAAGCAGATCATCGGCACGTTGATCGACGAGCTTGAAGCGCTCGGCTACGTCGAACGGCGGCCGGACCCGAGCGACCGCAGGGCGAAGCTGATCTGCCCGACCGAGCGCGGGCTCGCGCAGATGCGGGCGGCGGACCACATCATGGCCGCCATGCAGGAACGGCACGCCGAACGCGTCGGCAAGGGCGAGTACACGCGCTTCAAGCGCATTCTGGCCGACATCACCGAACACCAGCGTCTGACGAGTCAGCCCTCACGGGACTGACTCCTGGATTTAGTCACTGATCATGACTATCATGAATTCGTGACTACTTCGGTGGAACTGACCCGCTTCCGCGTGGCGCCCGAGAAGGTCGAGGCGCTGCTGGCCGCCCGTCCGGCCATGATCGCGGACTTCGAGGCGGACCGAGAGGGATTCCTCGCCGCCCGGCTCGTGCGGCTGCCCGGCGACGAATGGCTCGACATCGTCGAGTGGCGTTCGTCGGAGGACTACGCGGTGTCCAGCCGCAAGGGCCCGAACCGGCCCGGCATCAAGGCGTTCTTCGACGCGATCGACTCACTCGTCACGGCAGAGGAAGGCGTGCTCTCCGCATGACGACCCCGCTGTCTCGCAAGATCGTTTACGGCACCGAACCGTCCCAGTACGGCGTGTTGCGCCTGCCGTCCGGTGACGGCCCGTTCCCGGTCGTCGTGATGATCCACGGCGGCTGGTGGGCCGCGATGTGGGACGACACGGCCGTGCAGCCGCTGATCGCCGACCTCGTCGAGCAGGGCTACGCGGTGTGGAGCATCGAGTACCGCCGGGTCGGCGAGGCCGGTGGCGGCTGGCCGGGCACGTTCGAGGACGTCGCCCGTGCCGTCGACCTGGCCGCGGAGTTGGACGCGCCACTGGACATTTCGCGTGTGGCCGTCGTGGGTCACTCGGCCGGCGGTCACCTCGCGACGTGGACCGCGCACCGGGCCGGACTGGCGGACGGCGTCGTCGGCGCGCGTCCGGCGGTCCGGCTGGTGGGCGCGGTGTCGATCGCTGGTGTGCTCGACCTGGTCTCCGCCGACAACGCTCGGCTCGGCACCGAGCTCGCCGACCTCGACGGCGAGCCGCCGCGGGGTGCGCCCGGCCCGTCCGAACCCGGCGCCTGGCCGATCGTGGCGGCCGGGGTCGGGAACGGCATGACGCGGCTGCTGCTCGGGGCCTCGGCGGTGGAGGACCCCGGCCTGTACGCGGTCACGTCGCCGGTGGAGATGGCGGACGGCGGTGTGCCGGTGCTCGCGATCCACGGTGCCGCGGACGAGGTGGTCCCGGCGGAGTTCAGCCGCACGTACGCGAAGACGCACGCGCTGGCGGAGTTCGTGGAATCGCCTGATGGCGACCACTTCAGCGTCATCGAACCCGACGGGCACGCGTGGACGGTGGCGCGGAAGTGGTTGGGGGAGAAGCTTTCCTGACGATGGTCAGATCCGTCGGTCGACCGCGATCCAGTTCGTCTCCCACGTCGTTCCGCCGTCGCCGGAGAAGGCCTGTTCGAACCTGGCCCTGTCCTGCCCCTGGCGGAAGACGAGGAACCGCACCTTGATCGGGCGGCCGCCGAGCTGGTCGTCGCCGTAGAACTCGCCCGCGCCGTCGCGGAACCCGCCGAACACCGCAGGCGTGAGCAGCCCGTCGCGCAGGCTGACGAAGCTCAGGCTCCAGCGGTTCGCCTGCGGTTCGAACAGCCGCAGGTTCATGCCCTCGATCCGTCCGCTGTCGCCCGCGATCTTGAGCTCGACGACGTTCGCCCGCCGGTCCATGAGGGGACGCACGAGGCTGGTGCCGGTGAACTGGAGCCATTCGTCCGCGGACTCCGACAGCGGTTCGGCGAGCACGCGCACGCTGGTGCGCCAGTTGCCGATCTCCCAGTCGAAGTCGCGCTGACCGTCGGTGGCCTGAGTCTCGGAGGCGGACGCGGCCGTCGCGGCCACCATCAGGAAAGACAGGACCGCGATCAGGATTCGCTTGTGTGGCAAGGTCATGGCCTGACTATCCGAGCGGAGTGCGGCCATGGACAAGAAGGCACCTGCGGGTAACCCCTCGCGCCCCAACCCGCTGCCCGGCTGCCCGATGGCCGCCGCGTTCGCCGCGATCGGCGGGAAGTGGAAGCTGACCCTGCTCTACTGGCTGGCTCACGGGGAGTCCCACTTCGCCGGGCTGCGCCGCCGCGGCGCGCCGATCACGCCCAAGGTGCTGGCCGAGCAACTGCGCGAGCTCGAAGCAGACGGACTCGTCGAACGCGTGGAGACCGGACCCGTTCCGGCGCCGGTCATCTACCGGCTCACGCCTTACGGGGAAACGGTTCTGCCCGTCGTCGAAGGGGTCCGGGTGTGGGGTGAGACGCATCTCTTGCGCACTCACGGCGAGGCCGCGCCGACCGCCGCGATGAGCTGCGGCGGTTCGCTCAGAGGTCGATGACGACCGGGGACGGCGACGAACTCCGCCGCCGTCCCGAACGGCCGGTACGACCTAGACGCAGCGGTAGCTGGAAGCCGCCTTCGGGTCGCCGTGGACGTACCGCGAGGTCTTCGGGTACGCGCACAGGTTGCGGGTCGAGTCAGCCGTGGCGGCGGTCAACGTCGCGGGAGCCTTGCCGCGCTCGACCCAGTCGACGAGCTGGCCCAGTGCGTTCGTGGGCTGCGGGCCGTTGCCGCCGAAGCAGTGGTCGACGCCGGGCGCGGTGAACAGGCGGTAGAAGTCGTTCACGTATCCCATGTGCCGCTCGACCTGGTCGCGGTACCGCAGCGTGCCGCCGGGCGGGATCAGCTGGTCGTTGGTGCCGACGAACGTGATCAGCTTGCCGCCCGAGCGCCGGAACGCCGACAGGTCGGGGTCCGAGGTGCCGATGACGCCGTCGAACTCGCGAACCGACTGCCGGAACAGGTCGCGGTACTGGGCGTAGGTGAGCTTCGAGGTGTCGAAACCGGGCTGCTTGAGCAGAAAGCTCTGCACCCACTGCGCGGCGACGGGGAAACCGAAGCTGGGGAAGCCCGGAATCGTGCCCGCCAGCCAGACCGGGTCGGCGCCCTTCGGCAGACCTGGCCAGAGGGTGCGGCCGCGTTCGTCCGTAGGCCCGTCCCAGATCTTGCGCATGACGTCGGCGTCGGCCTTGGACACCGTGACCTCGTTGCCCTCGCACAGGATCTTCGCGCCGATGAGCTGACGCGGGTCGTAGCCGCAGCGGTCCGGCCGGTCGACGATGCCGTTCGTGACACCGTCCTGCGCGTCGCACGCCTCGACGGCGGCCTTCTGGAACGCCTGCAGCACGCAGTTGCCGACGACGTGCCCGTCGTTGCCCTGCACGACCTGCGGCCACAGCGTCGCGACGGCGAACTGGGACCAGTTCACGGCGGGAGCGTTGGCGAGGACGCCGTCGTAGTCGTCCGGGAAGCGCTGCGCCTCCGCGTACCCCTGGCGGCCGCCGGTCGAACAGCCGTTCCAGTAGGAGTAGCTGACCGAACGCTGGTAGTGCTTGCGCACGACCTGCTTCGCGATCACGGCCGCCTCGTGCACCGACCGCGTGGCGAAGTTGGTCAGCAGCGTGCGGTCGATCTCGCCGTTCTTGAGCGCCCAGCTCGTGTTGAGGCCGTCCAGCACGCCCGCGTCGGTCGTCACGGCCGCGTAGCCGTCCTTCACGGCCTGGGTGAACGGCGCGCCGGTGTCACCCGCGGCGTACGCGCTGCCACCGACGCCCTGCAGCCGGCCCGTCCAGCCGGTCAGCGGGAGACCGACGACGACCTTCACGTGGTCGTCGGCGTGCGTGAGTGCCACGGTGATCTCGCAGTGCTCGGGACGGCTCACGGCGTCCACGGATTCGATCTTCGCACCGGCGGGGGCGGTGACCGCGACCGTCGTGCAGTTCGGGGTGCTCGCCGATGCCGGCGCGAGGGGCGCCAGCCCGGTCAGGAGCAGCGTTGTAGCCAACAGCTTCGTCAGTCGTCTCACGCCGCGCGACGTTAAGCGGGGCCTCCGGCCCGTCGCGCCCGTCAGGTGACGCTGCTCGTGTACGTCACTGGACCGGGTGAAAGACTGCCGCGCATGCGCGAGGTGGGCAACAGACGCTACCGGCTGGAACGCGAGCTGGGCCGGGGTGGCATGGGGGCCGTGTGGCTCGGAAAGGACACCGTCCTCGGCCGCGACGTCGCCGTGAAGGAACTGCTTCTGCCCGTGGGTGTGCCGGCTCAGGAACGCGCTGTGTACCA
The DNA here is from genome assembly GCF_033949975.1 of Lentzea sokolovensis. Taxonomy (NCBI): domain Bacteria; kingdom Bacillati; phylum Actinomycetota; class Actinomycetes; order Pseudonocardiales; family Pseudonocardiaceae; genus Lentzea; species Lentzea sokolovensis. The sequence goes on along the minus strand of NZ_JAXAVU010000001.1, from coordinate 929,417 downwards.
GGAACGCGTGCTGCGCGAGGCACGCATCGCCTCGCAACTTCAGGACCCGGCCGTGGTCACCGTCTACGACCTCATCTCCGAGGACGACCAGACGTTCATCGTGATGGAGCTGATCAACGCTCCGACGCTGGAGTCCCTGGTCGAAAGCTCCGGACCGCTCAGCGCCCGCGCGGCGGCGATGCTCGCGGGTCAGCTGCTGAACGCGTTGGAGGCGGCGCACTTCTCCGGCGTCGTGCACCGGGACGTCAAGCCCGGCAACGTGATGGTGCCCGGCAGGGGTACCGCGAAGCTCACCGACTTCGGCATCGCCCAGTCCGTCGACGATCCCCGGCTGACCGCGACCGGCACGTTGATCGGCTCGCCCGCCTACATGTCCCCGGAACGTCTCGCGGGCGGCGAGGCCTCGCCCGCCTGGGACCTGTGGGCGTTGGGGGCGACGCTGTTCTTCGCGGTGGAGGGACGCGGCGCGTTCGACCGCGCGACCACCTCGGCCACGATCCTCGCGGTGATGAGCGAACGGCCGGTGCCCGGGGTCACGGGTCCGCTCGGCGAGCTGATCACCGGCCTGATGGAACCCGATCCCGCACGCAGAATCGGCGTCGCCCAAGCACATCGGCTGATCGACCGCGCGCTCGCCGTCGCGGAGCCCTACCCGACCAGGCCGCCCGCCGTGGACAGCAACCTGACCATGGCCGTTCCGACGCTGAAGGTGGACGTCGCGGCATTGTCCGGTGCCGCACCTACGTCAGGCCCCGTGGTCATCGGCCAGTTCGCCCCGGCCCCGGCCTTTCCCGTTCCCCCGCGCCGGAAGCGCCCGGTCGGACTGATCCTCTCGGCGACGCTGATCCCGCTGTTCCTCGTCGGCGCGCTGGTCCTGTTGTACTTCACCGTGTTCAAGCCGATGTTCACGAACATGGGCCTGGGCGTGCCGGACGGCCCGGCGAGCACCGCCGCGATGCAACCGGTCCTGACCCTCGGCCCGGACGGCGACATCAAGGGCGACACCCTGATGGCGTTCCGCAACTCGTGCCTCACCTGGCTGCCCGCGAAGGACGCCCCGAAGATCCAGACCAAGGACCGCGTCGGCTGCTACGCCGAGCACGACGTCGAACTGCTCGACACCGTGCTCGCCAGCACCGAGATCGAGAAGGACGTGCCGTACCCCGGTGCCGAGCAGCTCACCAAGCTCGGCGGCACCGGGTGCACGCGCACGTTCCTGTCGGACAAGGTGACCGGTCAGGACAAGGAGAAGACCCTGCGGTACTGGGTGATCATCCCGACCGCCGAGGCGTGGAAGGTCAAGACGGAGAACGGGTACCGCAGTTCGAGTCGTCTCATCCACTGCTTCGTGGGCAAGGCGGACGGCTCGAAGCTGGTCGAGCCGCTGATGAAGCAGTAGCTGTCACATTCTCGTGGGCAATCCGGTCTTTCTGGAGCAGACACCCATGAGCAAGGGATGAACACCATGTCCTACCCCGAGAAGGTCTACTTCGGAGAAGCCGGCGAGGTGAGCGCGCGCTACCGGCCCGCGAGCACCCCGATCGACAACGGTGTGCCCGACAGCGGCATCCACTACCTCGCGACCACCGAGACCACACGCGGCGAGTTCGGCCTGTACCGGGTCGTGATGAGGCCGAAGGCGGGAGGTCCGGCGACGCACTTCCACCGGCGGATCTCCGAGTCGTTCTTCATCCTCAACGGCACCGTGCGCCTGTACAACGGCGACAAGTGGGTCGAGGCGGGGGAGGGCGACTTCCTGCACGTTCCGCAAGGCGGGTTGCACGCCTTCCGCAACGACTCCGACGCACCGGCCGAGATGTTGCTGCTGTTCACGCCCGGTGCGCCGCGCGAGGAGTACTTCGAGCGGCTCGGCGAGGTCGCGGCGGCCGACCGCGCCGCGTTCCTCGACGAGCACGACTCGTACTTCGTGGAGAACTGAGGTCAGTCCTCCACGGCGATCGCCGACGCCGGGCACACGGCTGCCGCGTGCCGCACGTCAGCGAGGCGCTCCGACGGCGGGCTGGCGTCCAGCAGGTCCACCAGACCGTCGTCGTCGCGCTGGTCGAACACGTCGTCCGCGGCCAGCACGCACTGCCCGGCGCCGACGCACTTCCCCTGATCCACCACTACCTTCACGGCCTACCTCCAGGTCACGGGCAGCTCGGCGACGCCACCGGTGAGCGTCGCGCGGACCTGCAGCTGATCGAGGTCCTTGGCGAGCCTCATCGACGGCAGGCGCTTGGCCAGCGCGGCGAACACCACGCGCAGTTCGGTGCGGGCCAGGGAGGCGCCGATGCAGAAGTGGGCGCCGTGGCCGAAGCCGAGGTGTGTCCTTTCTGGACGGTCCGGGTTGAACTCCTCGGCCTCGGAGTACACCGAGGCGTCGCGGTTGGCCGCGTTGATCGAGAGGACCAGCGCGTCACCGGCCTGAATGGTCACGCCCGCGATGTCGACGTCCTCCCGCGCGTACCGCAGCAGGCCCAGATCGCCGGGCGCGCCGAGGCGCATGACCTCCTCGACCACCGCGTCCACGCGACCGTCCGGGTCGGCGACGAGTGCGTCCCAGCGCGAGCGGTCGGTGAGCAGGAACAGCACGCCGAGGCCGATGCGGTTGACGGTGGTCTCGTGGCCCGCGAACAACAGTCCGACGCAGAGCCGGACCATCTGCACGTAGTCGTACGCCGCGTCCTCGGCCTGGGCGCGCACGAGGTCGGAGATCACGTCCTCGCCGAGCTGCCCGCGCTTGGCCTCGACGAGCCCGACCATGTAGTGGAAGAACTCCTCGCGCGCCTTGTGCGCCTCCTCGCCGATCTCCGTGCCCGCCATGCGTTCGGACAGCGACGCGAACTTCTCGTTGTCCTCCTCCGGCACGCCGAGCAGCCGGCAGATCATGGCCACGGGCAACGGGAACGCGAGGCCGTGGTGCAGATCCACCACGCCGGTCCGCTCGTGCTCGGCGATCAGCTCGTCGATGCAGGCGTCGACCAGTTCTTCCATGTTGTCGCCCAGCATGCGCATCCGCTTGGCGGAGAACGCCGGCGTCAGCAGTCGCCGCATGCGCGTGTGGTCGGCCTCCTCGGTCGCGTACTCGCCGGTCGGACCGTCCTGGACGGCGGCGGTCGAGATGCGGGAGGCCTTCTCCGGTTCCGGGTGCGACCGGCCGAAGCGCTTGTCGCCCAGCAGGAGGCGGACCTCCTCGTACCGCGTCACGAGCCAGGCGGGGTCGCCGGCCGGTGTCGTCACGGGCGCGATCGGCGCCTCGCGTCGCAGCACCTCGTAGAGCGGAGCGAGATCGAGGACGTTCGGCCTGGCCAGCGGCAGCTTCAGGCGCTCTGCGTCAATGCTCATGCACCGACCGTAGCGCTTATTGGCAGATGGTGCCAATAAATGTTCCTGGTCGGGTGACGTGCTTAAATCGCCCGATGACGGACGTTGTGACAGAAAAGCCTCGCCGGGGCAGGCCGCCGGTCAGCGACGAGCAACGTCAACGTCAGCGCCTCGACATCTCGCGCCACGCGGTCCGGTTGTTCGCCGGCCAGGGCGTCGCCGCCACCTCGGGCGAGCAGATCGCGCAGGCCGCGGGAGTCTCCGAACGCACGTTCTGGCGCTACTTCCCGCACAAGGAGAGCTGCGTCGAACCGCTGCTCACCAAGATGGTCGACGCCTTCTGCGCGGTGCTGCACGACTGGCCGCGCGAACTCGAACTGATCGACCACCTGCGCGAGGCCTACAGCCCGCTGCTGGACGCGGCCACCGACGAGGACATCGAGGCGGTACTGGCCGTCGTGCGGCTGACCCACGGCGAACGTGCGTTGCGCGCCGCTTACCTGATGCTGCGCGAACGAGCGGAGGACGCGCTGGGCGAGGTGCTCGCCCAACGCGCGGGCCTGGCGCGCGACGCCATCGAGGTCCGCGTGCAGGCCGCCGCCATGAGCGCGGTGCTCAAGATCGCCACGGACGACGTCGCGACGGCCGCGGCCGACGGCGTCACGAGGGAGACGCTGGACGGGCACCGCGAGCAGATCGCCGCCGCGCTGCGCGGCCTGTCACGGATGCTGTAGCTGGCCCTGTGTGCGGCTGGGGCGTCCGTGGCAGTCGGGGGTATGACCGCCCCGTCTGTGACAGGACGGCGGGGCGATGTCGCCGCAGTCGTGTGCTCGGCCGGTATCACAGCAGGATGAGCATGGAGATGTGCCACGATTCGAAGAGGTCGTGTCCGGCATCCATTGCGACGGTACGCGGCCCGGACTTGGCGGAACCGGCCGGATCGGTCCTGATGGACAAGACCTGCGCCGCAAAGTCGCGAGCGGTGCACTAATCGTCTCAAGCATTGTCGTGGCCACTCGCCACTACACGACCTCTCGGTCACACCTCGCCGTGGTCATCTGACTCAAGACCGACCCACCAGACACTCTCTAGGCCGATCGAGTGGTTCGAGCATTCGTGTTGTCACGTTCGGTAATGCCATTTGGTTGCCGCGCGATGTGTCGGTCAACGGAAAACGTAGATGGGTGGGTGCGTGTTGCTGGAGTCGGTGGATCTGGTGGTGGCGGCGCTGGTGGCCGGGGCGGCGGCCGGCACGGGAGAGGTGGCAACAGCTGCGGTACGCGACGCGTACGAGGGGTTGAAATCGCTGACGCGCAAGGCATTGGGGCACTCGCCAGCAGATGCGGATGAGGAAGAGCGCGCCGGACTGGAGATGGAACTGGCCGCGCCGGAGGCGCATCGTGCGGAGCTGAAGCAGGCGCTGTCATCTTCCGAGGTGGAGGTCGACGCGGAGCTGGTGACCGCGGCGCAGAGGGTGCTGACGCTCGTCGATCCGGAAGGCGCGGCCGCCGGAAAATACGCGAACATGGTCGTGCAGGACAACAAGGGTGTTCAGGTGGGCGACCACAACACGCAGACGAACTCTTTCGGCTCCTGATGCGCCATGACGCAACATCGTTCGCCGGATTCCGAGAGAGCCATTGATTCGAGCGGCAGTGAGCTGGAGGTGCACGACAACTCTGGCTTGCAGCTGGGAAACAGGAATATCCAGTACAATATCGTCGCGAATGGTGAAACCGGACTCAACGAGCTGCTGACCGAGACCGCATTCCTGCCGTTCCTGGTCGTTGACCGGAAGTACCTGGAGGATCAAGCCCAACAGCCGAAGAGGCTGTACGTCGCCCGTGCGCCAGACTGGTCCGATGTCGTGCACGGTGCCGATGCCGAGCTGCGGTTCATCGAACGGGACCAGACTGCGGAACTGCTTGCAGCGGTGCGCACCGAGTTGTTGGAACCCGTCGCACGCGGCACGGATCGGATGCTGCATTCCCTGGTCGTCCTCGGCGCGCCGGGATCCGGTAAGACAACGCTCGTCCGGCGCGCGGCCGCGATGCTGGCATTGTCCGGCGCTTGCGTCATCGCCGACTTCGGTGTGAAGACTGGTCGTGTCACCGACTCAGAGGCTGCCTCATACATCCGTGCGCTGGATCAGCTCGCCGCACAGGGCACACCTGTGCTGATGCTGCTCGATGATCCGTTCTTCGCCAACTCGGGTTGGGTCGACCTGTTGCGGCGGCTCGGGCGGCCCCAGCATCGCGGGGTGGCGGTCCTCGTCGCGAGCCCGGACTTCCTGTACCAGAGGTTCGCTCATTGGCTGTTCGAAGGCCAGGTCGTCGGACGATCCTTCGTCGTCGGGCGACCGTCCGTTGCCGAACGCGAACAGTTGGCCCTGCTGTACGACCGCGACCAGCCCGCTTCCCTCAGCGACGACGAAGACCTCCTGGTCGTGGCGATGGAGGCGGCGACCGGCGAATCGTTCGGTGACATCATCCGCCGGATCTGGACCACCCTGAACGGTGGCGTTCCCGTGGACCCGGCCGTCGATGTTCGTCACCTGCCGTGGCAGGTCGTCGCCTTCGCGGTGGTGTGCTATTTCCACGGCAACGACGTGTTGTGCCCGGAGGTCCTGCTCCACGAGTTCCTCTCCAACGTCCTGGCTGAGCGCCTGCCGAGCTACCTGTCACACGAGCTGCAGGATTTGGTGACAAGTGACGGCTGGCGCGTTTTTTCGGTGCACACAGCAGATCGTGGGTTCTCTGACGTCAGGCTCATCGGCTCCACGCACGCCCTGGTTGCGCGGGAGGCGTGGCGCCGCCGACCGGTGCGCGGTCTCGACGTCGAAGGGGGCGTGCTCGATGCCTCTGTACGGGTGCCGGAATCCGCCCCGCAGCTGGCGGAACTGATCCTCGCACAGGAGAAGAACCAGGTGGTCTCGTTGGCCTCGCGGTTCTCCCGGGTCTGGGGGGCGGCTGTTGTTGCCGGGACGATGGAGACGAAATCGCTGTGCTCATTGGTGCGAACGCTGCAGCCGTCGCGAGCTGCACGACTGACCTTCCGCCCCGTCATGCGCAGATGTTTGAACGCGGAAGGGAGCCAGAGTTGGCTTGCCGCCTGGCAGCTGTTCCGGCTGGCGTCCGGCCCGACGCAGCTTCAGGATCGCAAGGTTCTGGTTGAGAACCGTCTTCCGTGGACGTTGACGTTCGCCGACCTGTCGGCCGGACCGATGGAGTCGATCGAGGTTGCCGGACGTTCGGAAAACCTGCGAGAGGTCATTGCCGAGCGGCTCACACGAGCGTTACGCGGTGAGCTGCCGTGGACTCCGGACCCGTTGCAGGTGGCGTGGTTGCTCGAGAACCGTCCGTCTGCCGAAGCCGTCGAGCTCCTGGAGCCCGTGTACAGCTGGCTGGACGAACACCTCGTCGCAGACGAGAGCTCGGCCCGTACAGGCCTCGTTTTCAAGGCGCTGATGCGGCTGATCGAAGTCAACGGGCTGCTGGACGATGACGAAAGCACCCGGCTGATCAGCGACGTCCTTGATTGGATGTCCACCACGGCTCAGCTCAACCGCAGCGTTTTGATGGCCCTGCTGGCCGTTGCGAGCTCTGCGGACGAGCGGTACGCAGAGAGAACCGAGTTGATCCTGCGTCAGCTGTTCGAGGTGCTGTCGACTCGGGCGGAGAGGAACGAAAGATCGTGGGCATCGTTCCTCGCGACACTTGGTCGCCTAGGTTCACTCGAAGTCGCAGGTGAGTTGGTACAGCGGGCCTGGGTGGTGCTGCGGGAGCGTCCCGAAGGCAACGAGTGGGCATGGAATGCGCTGTTGATAGCTCTGGGGCGAAGTCGTGAGCTGGCTGAGCTGGCGCCGGGAATGGTGCCGGAGATTCTCGCCTGGTTGCGGCAGCGGCCGGAGAGCAATGAGTCCGCCTGGGCTGCGTTGGTGACGCTCCTGTGGCGTTTGCCCGTGCTGGCCGAGCAGGTCGACAAGGTCGTACCGGAGGTGCTTGCCTGGCTGCGGGAGCGGCCGGAGAGAAATGAATCGGTGTGGAGTGCGCTGATCTCCCTGCTCGGGCGTGTGCCCGAGTCGGAGGACCTGATGGCGAGCATCGCGTCGGAGGTCATCGCGTGGTTGTGGGATCACCCGGAAGGTAACGAGTCGACCTGGGCCGCGATGATCTCGTCGCTGGGGCGCGTCCCCGAACTGGCGACGACCGTCGTGCCCGAAGCGCTCGCCTGGTTGCGGGAGCGGCCGGAGAGCAATGAGTCGGTGTGGAGTGCGCTGCTCTCGCTGCTGGGCAAGGGCGCCGAACTGGCCGAAATGGTGCCGCTGATCCTGCCCGCGGCCCTCGTACGACTGCGGGACCAGCCGGTGGGTTACGAGTCGTTGTGGGATGCGCTGCTGTCATTGCTCGGGCGGGCTCCCGAACTTGCGGCAGAGGCGGCGAAGGTTCTTCCTGATGTTCTTGTCCGGTTGCGCAACCTGTCTGGACCAACTACTTCAGAGTAGTTGGTCCAGACATCGCGCTCCTGGAATCAAGGCCGCGGCATCGCATCCCGGAGCCGGCGGGGCGCCACGGCTCCGGTGTGGCCTTGCTGACGACAGGGCCGGCGATCGCGGAGCCGAGCGCGATGAAGAAGAACACGGCGACGTACTCGATTTCCTGCCAGCCGAGCGGCCGCAGCGCGTCGGTCACCAGGGCGACGACGGTCAGCACGAGCAACACGGCGGTGGTGGGAACCCGGTCAGTGCGAGGCGGCCGCGGTCGGTTCTGGGCACGGCTACACCGACAGGTTCGACAGGGCCCACACGAACACCACGATCAGCGTGATGACGACGCCCACACCGACCGTGCCGGCGAGCGCCATTCCCGTTCCGGCAGAACGCCACGGAGCGGGCGCGGCCATCTTCACGACGAGGCCGGCGAGGGCGGAACCGAGCGCGATCCAGATGAACGAGTAGGCGTATTCGCCACCCTGCCAGCCGAACGACTCCAGGGCGTCGGTCTGGAAGGCGACGACGGTCAGCACCAGAAGCACCGCTGTGGTGGCGAACCCGGCCAGAGCGGCGAGGCGGCCACGGTCGATTTCGGTCACACGTCGAGAGTGCCGACGGTTCTCGCAGCGGGCATCGGTACAACTACTCAGCCCGGTAGCGTCGGGCCCGTGGAAGATCATGCGGGCATGACGGCGCGGCTGGCCAGGCGGTTCGGGCCGGAGGTCGCCGGCTGGTGCGCGGACGTCCCGGCGCTGGTGGACCGGGTGAGCGCGCGGTGGGGGCTCGTGCCGGGGAAGGCATTGGAACCCGGTGCCGTGTCGGTGGTGCTGCGGTGCCGGTGGGCCGACGGCACGCCGGCGGTGCTGAAGCTCAGTCCGGACACGGAGTTGCTGGCCGCGCAGAGCGAGATGCTCGCGCTGTTCGCCTCCTCGGGACGGGTGCCCGAGGTGCTCGCTCAGGAACGGGACGCCGTCGTGCTCGAAGAGGTGCGGCCGGGCACGCTCGCCGAGGACCTGCCGTTCGCAGAACTGCCCGGCCGGTGGGCCGACCTGCTGGCGGCGTTGCACGGTGTGCCGGCGTGGCCGGTGGGGTTGTTGCGCGGGCGGTGCGAGGAGTCCTTCGCACGGGTCGGGCGACGGCTGGCCGAACCGGTGATCGGGGCGCGCATCAGCGAAGCCCTGTGGAGCCGGGCGATCGCGCGGTGCCAGAAGCTGCTCGACACGGAGACGACAACGGTCCTGCTGCACGGTGATCTGCACCTGGGCAACGTGCTCGACGGCGGCGAGCGCGGGTTGATGGCCATCGATCCCAAGGCGTGCCTGGGTGATCCGTGCTTCGACGCGGCCGACCTGGTGGTGGCCGGAGCAGGGCAGGAGGGGGTGCGAGCCCGGTGCGAGGTCGTGGCGGCCGCGTGCGGGCTCGACGGAGATCGGCTGTTCGCCTGGAGTCAGGCGATCGCGCCGATGCTCGCCATCGCGCACCTCGCCCACGACGGTGACGAGGCGGCGATCGACGAGCTGCTCACACTCTGAGCAGGGAGACGACCCGGTCGCGCAGCGCGTGGGCGACGGAGTCGAAGCCGTTCTGCACATACGTCCGCTGCGCCTCGAAAACCGCGTCGGCGTACTTGCCGGTGAACGTCTCGAAGGTGCGGTAGCTGCACCGTTGTGGCCCGAGCGGCGTGATCAGCTGGTCGCGCGTGCCGAGCAGGCCTGGGAACGTGTCGCCGGTGTCGTAGCGCAGCAGACGCGGTGGCTCGACCTCGCGGATGTACTCGCGGCTGACGAACGTTCCCTCGCCGCCGTCCGGACGGGGCAGCGTGAGGTCGATCGGCGAGTCGATCTCCAGCGTCGTGGCGACCGCCAGCGTGTAGGGATTCCACTGTGGATAGTTCGGGTAGTCGAGCAGCACCTCCCACACGAAGGAAGCAGGCGCGTCGATCTCGACGACCACGGATTCGATGAGGTGAGTCATGCCGGCATGTACTCCCCGCCGTTGACGTCGAGCACGGCACCGGTGACCTCGGAAGCGTGCCGGGACAACAGGTACAGCACCGCGCCGGCACACGCGTCGTCGGTCGGGATGCGGCCCAGCGGGTTGCGGGCGGCGATCTCGTCGTAGACGTCCTGCTCGGTGATCCCGCGCGCCTCGGCGGTGAACTTGAGGTAGAAGCGCACGCCCGGCCCGTCCAGCCAGCCCATCACGGCCTGGTTCGCGCGGATGCCGTGCTCGCCCAGTTCCAGGGCCAGGAACTGGGTCGCGGTCGCCATCGCGGCCTTCGCCACGGCGTAGCCGCCCTCGCCGCGCATCGGTTTGCGGGTCGTCATCGTGCCGACGTTGACGATCGAACCGCGCCCGGCGGCCTTCATGTGCGGCACGACCTCGCGCGTCACGTTCAGCGCGCCGAACAGGATGATGTCCATCGACCGGCGGACCGCCTTCTCCGGCGTCTCCAGCAGGTCGAACCAGCCCGGGTGCCCGAACGCCGAGTTGACCAGGCCGGTGATCGTGCCGAACCGCGCCACGGCCGTTTCGACCAGCTCCGCCACCTGCTCGGGCCTGCGCACGTCGCACTGCACGCCGACGGCCTCGCCACCCGCGGCGGCGATGTCCTTCTCCGCCTGCTTCATCACGTCGGCGGAGCGGGCGGCCATCACGACCTTGGCGCCCTCGGCGGCGGCGCGGACGGCGAGTTTCGAGCCCAGGCCGGGGCCGACGCCGGTGATCACCACCACCTCGTCTTGCAGCATCACAGGTAGACCTCCGAGTAGAAGGCGAAGTCACGGCGCAGCCGGTCCTCGGACAGCCCGAAGTCCTCTGGCGTGTAGGAGTGCGAGCCGTGCCGTTCGGTGCGGTTGCGCGCCAGGTAGGTCTCGAACGCCGCCTCGTCGGCGGGACCGGCGGGGAGGCCGAGCGCGTCCAGCACCTCGCGGGCGACTTCGAGCGGTTTGCTGACGGTGTCGGCGAACCGCACGTCCACGAACCGGTCCGGTCGCGCGGACCGGGCGGCGGCGAAGTCCCGCAACGTCTGAGCGAATCGACGGGACCAGTATTGTCCTATGAGGACCGAATCGGCATTTTCGCTGTACTGCGAGGACATCGCGCGCACCATCGACGCGTACGACGGCACGGCGTTGACCGGAGAGCGGTGCGTCATCACGATCTTGCAGGTGGGGAACTCGTCCAGCACGGTGTCGACGGCGGTCAGGTGGTGCGGCGACTTGAGCACCCACGGCAGTGAGCGCTCAACGTTCTGCCACTGCAACACCTGCAGCCACTCGCGCAGCTCGCGGTACGCCGGGCGCTGGTCGGCGGACCGCAGCCAGTCGCCGTAGGAAGGTACCCAGTAGAACGAGTCGAAGCTCATCGACACGAACGTCCGGTCCAGCAGGATCACGTCCTCCTCCGGCCCGTCCCACACGACGGTGTGCAGGTCGCCGAAGTCGGGGGAGAGTTGCGAGAACACCTCCATGCGTTCCTGCGCACGACGTTTGCGCTGTGCGGCGTCCGGACCTTCGCCGGGGAACGGCAGCGGGTAGGCGACCTCCCACGACAGCGTGGACGTGACCTGGGGCGACGCCGCCAGCAGCCGGTGCAGCAACGTCGAACCGGTGCGCGGCAGGCCGCAGATCTCGGCGGCCACCCGGACTTCGACGTCGAGCACCTCGGGGTTGGCACGCTGCAACGCGCGCAGGCGCAACCGGTCGGACAGCAGCGCCGTCAGTCGATGCCTGGTCAGCTCGAACCCCAACGGGGACAGGGCGGCCTCGGTGTTGAGGCTGCGCACGAGCACGTCCAGCGGCTCGCGGAACCAGTCGTCACCGAAGTCCGAGAGCCCGGTCTTGGTGGAGGCCTTCTCCAGCAGTTCCGGTACGTTCAGCGCGGTCGTGACCGTCATCGAACCTCCTCCAGGGGCACCACACGGCACTTCGGGATCGGATGAACGCTCGCGCCGAGCCAGCGCAGCAACGCGGTGCCGGAACTGTGGCCGCAGGTGTCGATCCAGTTGCCGACACCGGGATCCTCGGCGGCGACCACGATCGTCAAGCGCCCTTCGGACAACGACGCCGTGTGCTTGTTGACGGTGATCTTGCGGCGGTGGTCGAGCGACTCCATCCACCAGTTGTCCAGCTGGAAGTTCCAGTACGGGCAGTCCGGCACGTCGGTCTCGATCACCCACGCCTCACCGGGCCCCAGCACCCAGTACCCGTGCAGGTAGAAGATCTCCGGATCGCCGCCGGCCCGCTGGAACATCTCCTGACCGAAGTCGGGCAGTTCGTTGGGACGCGCCATGAACGTGCGCGTCCAGTGCGCGAACGTCGCCGCGGTGCCGTGCACCGACAAAGCCGCCCGCTGCAACGCTTTCGCCAGGAACTCGGGCGTCAGCGCGGCCGGTTCGGCAGGGCCGCCGATCTGCTCGATGTGCCACTGACCGGGAACTTCAGAGCCCCGGTCGAGGTACGTCTGGCGCACCACCAGGCCGGTGGAGTCGGGGGCGAGCGGCAGCCAGTTCCCGTCGTGGGGAGCGGCGCTCGCGATGATCTCCACCGTGCCGTCCGGCGCGATCGTCAGGTCCGCGTCGGAGAGTTCGCCGGTCGACGCCATCGTGCCGTCCTTGGCGTACCGGTTGGCCTTCGACCCGATGCTGAAGTACGCGATGGTGCCGCGGGTCCCGGTGATGCGGTACGTGCGGTCGCCGCGGACGTTCGCGGACAGGTAGACGTTGTCCGGGTTGTCCGCGCCGATCTTCACGAGGTCGAGCTCGTGGAACCGCGGGAAGTCGGGATCGGCGTTGTCCAGGCAGGAGTACAGCATCTCGCGCGTGAGCCGGGCGAGGTACCGGTAGCCCTCCGCCCGGTCGAGCGGAGTGTCCGGCGCCTGGTCGGACAGGATCACCTCACCGGCCTTCTCCAGCGCCCGGCAGAACTGGGACCACGCCTGATCCGGCACGACTTCCTCCAGAATTTAGAACGTGTTCTAGCTGAACGTACACGATTTTGGACAACGTTCAACAGACGCCGAGCGTGCGAAGCCTGGCCACCACGGCGTCGGCCGCGGCCTGCGGGCTCAGCGTCGTCGTGTCGAGCCGGACCTCGGGTTCCAGTGGCGGTTCGTAGGGGGAGTCGATGCCGGTGAAGTTCGCCAGCTCACCCCTGCGAGCCTTGCGGTACAGGCCTTTCGGGTCGCGCTGCTCCGCCACGGCCAGGGGCGTGTCGACGAAGACCTCGCAGAACTCGTCACCGCCGACGAGGCTCCGTGCCAGCGCCCGCTCGGCCCGGAACGGCGAGATGAACGAGACCAGCACGATCAGCCCCGCGTCGACCATCAGCGCGGCGACCTCGGCGATCCGCCGGATGTTCTCGACGCGGTCGGCGTCGGTGAACCCGAGGTCGGAGTTGAGGCCGTGCCGGACGTTGTCGCCGTCGAGCAGGAACGTGTGCCTGCCTTCGGCGTGCAGCGTCTTCTCGACCAGGTCCGCGATCGTGGACTTGCCCGCGCCGGACAGCCCGGTCAGCCACACCACGCACGGCCGGTGCCCGTTGCGCGCGATCCGGGCCTGCTTGTCGACGGTGAGCGTCTGCCAGCGCACGTTCGACGGGCTCAGCGCGAAGTCGATCATCCCGGCGCCGACGGTGGCGTTGGACAGCCGGTCGAGCACGACGAACGAGCCGAGATCGCGGTTCACCCGATAGCTCTCGAACGGCACGGGCGCGTCGAAGTGCACGGTGTCGACGCCGATCTCGTTGAGCCCCAACGCCTTCGTCGCGGTGAACCCGACCGTGCGCGCGCCGATCTTCGCCAGGTACTGCCGGCCGGGCAGCAACCCGTCCTCGTGCAGCCACACCAGCCGCGCCTGGAACGAGTCCGCGACGCCCGGCGGATCCTGCGCGGCGCCCAGGACGTCGCCCCGGCTCGCATCGACGTCGTCCGCGAGCACGACGGTGACCGACGATCCGGTCGGCGCCTCGTCCAGGTCGCCGTCCATCGTGACGATGCGGGCCACGGCGGTGGTCCGGTTGCCGAGACGGACCGTCTCGTCTCGTCGGAGAGTTCCGCCCAGCACGCGCCCGGACAGCCCGCGGAACGTCGCGTCCGGCCTGTTCACCCACTGCACCAGGAAACGAGACGAGACGTCTCGTCTCGCCAGAGGTTCCACCGATTCCAGCCACTGCAGCAGGGTCGGCCCGTCGTACCAGGGGGTGAGCTCGCTGCGCCCGACCACGTTGACGCCCTCGGTGGCCGACATCGGCACACAAGTGATCGCGTCGAGGTCCAGCTCCGCGGCGAACTCCGCGAACGAGGCGCTGACCTCGTCGAAGACGTCCCGCGAGTAGCCGAGCAGGTCGAGCTTGTTCACGGCCACGACGACGTGCCGAACTCCGAGCAACGACACAATGCGCGCGTGCCGGCGCGTCTGGCTGAGCACGCCCTTGCGCGCGTCGAGCAGGATCACCGCGGCATCGGCGGTGGACGCGCCGGTGACCATGTTGCGCGTGTACTGCTCGTGTCCCGGGGTGTCCGCGACGATGAACCGCCGCGCCTCGGTCGCGAAGAACCGGTAGGCGACGTCGATCGTGATGCCCTGCTCGCGTTCCGCCGCCAGCCCGTCCACCAGCAGCGCGAAGTCCAGCTCGCCGCCGCGCGTGCCGACCCGCCGTGAATCGGCCTCCAGCGCCGCGAGGTGATCGGCGTACAGCAGCTTCGACTCGTAGAGCAGGCGCCCGATCAGCGTGCTCTTCCCGTCGTCCACGCTGCCGCAGGTGATGAACCGCAGAAGCTCCATCAGAAATACCCCTCCCGCTTCTTGCGCTCCATCGACCCGCTCTGGTCGTGGTCGATCACCCGTCCCTGCCGCTCCGAGGTCGTCGCGGTCCGCATCTCCTCGACGATCTCCGCGACCGTGCGGGCCTCGCTGCGGACCGCGCCCGTCAGCGGATAGCAGCCCAGCGTCCGGAACCGGACCAGCTCCTGGCGTGGTTCCGAGGACAACGGCATCCGGTCGTCGTCGACCATGATCAGTGCGCCGTCGCGGTCGACCACGGGCCGTCGCGCCGCGAAGTACAGCGGCACCACGGGAATCCGTTCGCGCTCGACGTAGCGCCACACGTCGAGCTCGGTCCAGTTCGACAGCGGGAACACCCTGATGCTCTCGCCGGGCGCGACCCGCGTGTTGTAGAGCCGCCACAGCTCTGGCCGCTGGTTCTTCGGATCCCACTGGTGCTGCGCGGTGCGGAACGAGAACACTCTTTCCTTGGCGCGCGAGGCTTCCTCATCGCGCCGGGCGCCACCGAACGCCACGTCGAACCGGTGCTCGTCCAGTGCCTGCCGCAGGCCCTGGGTCTTCCACAGGTCGGTGTGTCGCGCCGAACCGTGGTCGAACGGGTTGATGCCCGCGGCCACGCAGTCCGGGTTGCGGTGCACGATCAGCTCCAGGCCCAGCTCGGCGACCGTGGCGTCCCGGAACTCGATCATCTCCCGGAACTTCCACGTGGTGTCGACGTGCAGCAACGGAAACGGCGGCCTGGACGGGTAGAAGGCCTTGCGCGCCAGGTGAAGCAGCACCGAGCTGTCCTTGCCGATCGAGTACAGCAGCACCGGCCGCTCACTCTCCGCCACGGCCTCGCGGAAGATGTCGATGCTGTCGGCTTCCAACTGGTCGAGGTGGTCCACGCCCTGAGAGTAGCGACCAAACCGAACAACGTTCAATATGCTTCTGAACGTTGTTCAAAGTAAGCTCCGATTCGTGAGCACCGAGCAAACGGCCTGGGGTGACGCGGAGGGCAGGCGGCGCGACATCCTGTCGTCCGCCGAGCTGATCCTCGAAGAGCAGGGCTACGCGGGCCTGACCATGCGCGCGATCGCGGTCGGCGCGGGCGTCAGCTCCGGCACCGTCTACCAGTACTTCTCCGGCAAGGAGGACGTCTTCGCGGCGCTGATGGAACGCCGCCTGGACGACCTGCGACGCACCCTCGCCCAAGTCGACCGCGGCCTCGGCATCGCGGGCGTGCTCAAGGAGATCGAGCCCCAGATCACCGAGCTGTGGCGGCGTTTCGGCCGTTCGGCGGCGCAGTGGGAGGCCAAGGTGCTCTCCGGCGGCCGCAGGGGCAAGGAGGTCGCCGGATCGGCCCAGGACTACCGCAAGACGCTCAAGGCGCTCGCGAAGACGTTGAACGAGACCGCGGAAGCCTGCGGCCAGAAGCTGATCGACGATCCCGCGCTGCCGCACTGGGTCTGGGACTCGCTGATCGGCCTCGCCGACGACCTGCTGCTGCAGGGCGCGCGGATCAACCGGGTCAAGCCGGCTCAGCTGATCGAGTTCGCCACCGGTGCGATCGAGCGGGGCGTCATCGCCCGCTGACGAGCTGGTCGTAGCGCCGCCGGATGCTCGTGCCCAGCACGCTGACGTCGGCCCCGTAGACGTGGATCGAGATCGCCACGGAGCTGGAGTTGTTGCACACCTTGTGGATGTCGCCCGGCGGCACCAGGTACGACGCCACGCCCTCCGGGGTCTTGTTGACGCGCAACGGAATCAGCCGATCGCCGCGCAGCCGGTAGGTGGTCTCTTCCTCTTCGCCGACGTAGGTGCCGACGACGCACCACGAGACGTGGTCGTGGATGCACGTTTCCTGGCCCGGCAACCAGACCAGCGCCACGACGGAGAAGCTGCCGTCCGGCTCCACGTGCAGGACGTGCTGGCGGTACGCGTTCGGGTCGGGTTCCCGTTGCGCCGCGCTCAGCAGGAACGGGTCGGTGAGGTGGCCTTCGAGCGTCCTGGACACCCGTGCGGCGACGGCCGCGTCGTCACCACCGCCGGCGATCGCGGCCCGGAGCGAGCCCACCAGAAGCGTGGCCGTGGGGGAGAGCAGGCTGTGCGTCATGAGCGGGTCCTCCTTCGAGGAACGGGGAGATCAGCCGATCAGCACCGTGCCTGTCAGCACGAGGACGACGATCACCGTGGTCGAGAGCAGGCCCAGCAGCAGCACCGCCGGGCCGGAGCGGATGAGGGAACGCAGGCGCACCGCCGTGCCCAGGGCGAACATGCCCGCGGCCAGCAGCACGTTGTCCACGAACGTCGCCGCCGACAGCACGACGTCGGGCAGCAGACCAGTGGCGCGGATCGCCGCCATGGTCAGGAATCCGAGCACGAACAACGGCACGAGCGGCGGACGCTGCCCGGACGTCGGGTACTTGAGGCGTTCGGCGAAGCTCACGGCGGCGAGCATCGGCGCGAGCAGCACGACTCGCGTCAGCTTCACCGCGACGGCGATGGCCAGCGCGCCGGTGACGGGTCCGGCCGCGGCGACGACCTGCGCGACCTCGTGCACGCTGCCGCCCGCCCACACCCCGTACTGCGCGGGCGTGAGGCCGGTGAGCGGGAACAACGCGGGCAGACTGAACATCGCGACGGTGCCGAAGAGCGTGACCAGGCCGAGCGCCTTCGCGACGTCGTCCTCGTCCTGCTCGCGCACGCTGTTCATCGCGGCGACCGCGGAGGCGCCGCAGATCGAGAACCCGGTCGCGATCAGCAGCGACAGGCCCTCGCTCACCCCGAGCACCCGGCCTAGCCACCGCGTCACGACGAACGTGACGACCACGGCGACGACCGCGAGCAGCAGGATCTCGTAGCCGAGCTTCAACACGTCCTGGAAGACCAGTTTCAGGCCGAGCAGCACGACACCGAGGCGCAGCAGACGGCGTCCGGCGAGCTTCACGCCCGGAGTGACCGACCGCGGCAGCGTCACGACGTTGGCCACGACGGCACCGAGCAGCACCGCGACGGTGAGTGCGCTGACCGAGGGCTGCAGCCAGGACACGACCATCGCGACCGCGACACCGCCCGCGACCAGGGCCAGGCCGGGCAGCACCGAGTCGGTCGTGCGCGGAGTGGTCCTGACGATGCCCATACCGCCAACCATGACCAGTGCGAGCTATGCGCAGTAGATGGCCATTTGTTGGGGGCGTATAAGGCGCGCTTATGCCTTCGCCGACGCGGAGATCAACGCGTCCACGGTCGCGCGCATGATCGGCAGTGTGATCAGGTCCGGCCACGTGTACAGCGAGGTGAGCCGTTGCGCCGCCGAGGCCACCTCGACCACGGTCAGACCGGGGTGCTTCAGGAACGACAACAGCAGCCTCGGCACCAGTGCGACGCCCAGACCTGCGGTGACGAGACTCTGGATGGCCAGGTTGTCGTCCGTCGAGCAGGTGATGTCCGGGACGAACCCGGCCGCCCCGCACGCCAGGTGCAACGCGCGCTGGCACCGCACACAACCGGCGATCCAGCGTTCCTCAGCCGCCTCGGACAACGACACGCGCTCGCGCCCGGCGAGCCGATGGCCCGAGGGGACCAGCAACGCGAGCGGTTCGCGCAGCAACGGCACGCTCAGCATGCCGTTGACCGTGGCCTCGTCCTGCGGTTCGTCCAGGTAGCTGAAGCTCAGCACCACGTCGACCTCACCGCGCCGCAGCAGCGCGAACGAGTCCGGCGGCTCCTCCTCGACGAGTTCGAGCCGCAGCTGAGGCCGTTCCTCGGCCAGGATCGCCGCCGCCGCGGGCACCAGCGAGACGTTGGCGCTGGGGAACGCGCAGATCCGGATCGTGCCGATGTCGTGCGTCGCGATCGCGCTGACCTGCTGGTGCGTCGTCGCCAGCTGGTCGAGCAGGTCCGACCCGCGTTCGGCCAGGATCCGGCCGGCCTCGGTGAGGTGCAGTCCGCGACCTGTCCGCACGAACAGCGGCCCGCCCACCTGCCGTTCCAGCGCCCGCATCTGCTGGCTGACGGCGGGCTGGGTGCAGTGCAGCAGTCGCGCGGCGGCGCTGAACGATCCGGTTCGCGCTACCGTCGCGAAGACCTCGAGCTGGCGGGTGTCGAACATTTCCGCACTGTAAGCCTCACTTGCCGGTGACGAGCGAGTCCAGCGTCGCGCCGTTGTGCTCACCGCAGTGGCGGCGGGACGCGTCGAGCGTCATCGGTTTCTCCGCCTCGGCGGGTCTGCCGACCTGCCCGAAGAGCCGTCTGAGCAGTTCGATCTGCTCGTCCAGGCCTGCCCGCAGGAAGTCCCCGCAGCTCGACTGGACGGTGAGCCGGTTGTCCGACGGCATCAGGTCCACCGGCCCGAGGACGAACAGCAGGGCGATGACGATCGCGAGCCCGAAACCGATGACCGCGCCGCTGGTGGAGCTCTTGCGCGGTGCCAGCCAGATCTCGGCCTGTTCCACGAACGGCTCGGCGGGCGACAACTCGGTGTCGATCCAGAACTCGATGCTGTCGCCGCCGGTCACGTCGAACTGGACGTGCCCGGCGGCGAGCATGATGCGCACTATCTGGCCGCGGTCGTAGGAACCCGTCCAGAACGGCTCGGGCCGCACGAGCACCAGCCGGTCGGGCAGCAGGAACACGACGTCGCGCTCGCCCCTGGCGAGCCGCTCGGTCTGGCCGGGGCCGACGACCGTGCCGGCCAGGCGGGCCATCACCAGGGCGTGTTCGTGCTCGTCGAGGGCCTCGGCGGCCGACGACCACAGATCGGGTTCCACGTCACTGCTATCGCTGCAGGCAGGGACGTTAGTTAGCCGTGGCCGCCGAGGTTCCTCCGAATGCCGTTCTAGAAGGTCAGCTTCCAGGAGTTGATGTAGCCGGTGTCCTGCGCCGCGACGTCCTTGACCTGCAGCTTCCAGGTGCCGTTCGCGACCTCGCTCGACGCGTTGACCGTGTAGGTCGCCACGACGTTGTCGGCACTGTCGTTGCTGCTCGAAGCCTTGAGCCGGTACGCCGTGCCGTCCGGGGCGATCAGGTCGATGACCAGGTCACCTCGGTAGGTGTGCACGATGTTGACGTCGACCTTCAGCGTCGCCGGGGCGTTGCCGGTGACGCCCGAGACCGTGATGGGGCTGGTCACGGCCGCGCCGGCGTCCGGGATGGCCACGTCGGCGGTGTTCTCGAACGAGTTGCCGGGAGGAGTGCCGGTGTCGACCGCGGCGTACGCGTCGGCGCGACCCTCACCGAAGAAGTTGTTCTTCGCCGTGGTGCCGCTGCAGCGGCTGTCGGTGCAGCTCAGGTCGTCCGCCTGGGTCACCAGCAGCGTGCGCAGCTGGGCAGGGGTGGCGGTGGGGTTGGTGGACTTGAGCAGCGCGGCGACGCCCGCGACGTGCGGGGAGGCCATCGACGTGCCGGACTTGGAGCCGTAGCCGCCGCCGGGGACCGTGGAGTAGACGCTGTCACCGGGCGCCGCGACGTGGATCTTGTCGGTGCCGAAGTTCGAGAACGACGACTTGGCGTTGCCCGAGGTGATCGACGCGACGCTGACGACGCCGGAGACCTCGGTCGGGACGCTCAGGCAGGCGTTGGTGACGGTGCGCGTCGCCGGAGTGGAGTCGTTGGGGCTGGTCGTGTCACGGGACTTGCTCGCGAGGTTGTAGTTCTCGTTGCCCGCCGCGGCGACGCTGAGCACGCCCTTGCCCTCGGCGTAGGCCACCGCGCGCTTCACGCCTTCGAGGATCGCGTCCTGGTCGGCGTTGTCCGGGCAGTTGAACAGCCACGGGTCGGTGTAGTAGCTGTTGTTGGTCACCTCGAAGCCGCGGTCACCGGAGAAGACCATGGCGCAGATGGTGTTCTCGGGGAAGAACAGCCCGCTCGGCTTCTCGGCGATGCGCACCGACGCGATCTTCACGCCGGGGGCGACACCGATCACGCCACGCCCGTTCTTCGCGGCCGCGATCGTGCCGGCCACGTGCGTGCCGTGCGTGTCGGTGTCACGCCACGAACCCGCACGCGTGTCGAGCTTGCCGTAGGCGCACGAGCCGGAGTTGGCGGCGTCGAAGTTGCCCTTGAGATCGTCGTGCAGGTCGTCGACACCCGTGTCGAGCACACCGACCGTGACGCTGGACGACCCCAGGTTCTTCGCCCACGCCTTGTCGGCACCGATCTGGGTCATGTCCGAGCGCACCGGCTCGGTCGTCGACGGAGCGGCCTGCGACTTCGCGGCGGGAATCGGCGGGTTCGCCGCTTCGGCGGGGATGTCACTGGTGCGCGTGGCACCGACCTTCTGCACACCGCTGATGGTGCGCATCTTGGTGGCGAAGTCAGCGGCACCGGAGTGCGCGACGATGACACCGATGGCGTCGTAGCTCGTCCACACCGTGCCACCGTTGCTGCTCACAGCCGTCGCGGCACCGGCGGTGGCACCGGGCGCCGTGATGACGAGATAAGCACGCGTACCTGCGGCGGGTGCCGCCGCGGCGGGGGTGGCCGCCGTCAGCACACCGGCGCCCACGGCCGCGGCGATGACCGCGGTCCGCAGGCGTGATCGTGAACCCAGGAACACGATTCCTCCAACTCCTAAGCGGGCGTTGCCCGCGCACTTCGCGCGGGTGCAGGGGCCCGTCGAGTCATTAGAGGAGGTGGGACGGCATTCGGGACGCGCGATTTCAGAAATGCCCCGTTCGGCTCACTACGAACGTCGCACGTCAGGCGTGGCGCGTGAACAACCCGACGAAGTGGTTCATGTCGGCCTGCACGCACGCCTCGTCGGCGTGTTTGCCCGTGCAGCCCGGCGCCCACCCGCTGCCGTCGCCGTAGTCGGAGAAGTGGAACCCGATGCCCGCCGCGGTGAGGTTGGCGGCCGTGACCAGTGCGGTCTCCCTGGCCCGGTGCTCGAACACCGCCTGGATCGGGTTGACCGTCAGGTCACCGCCGTTGCCCGTGTACAGCGCGACGCCCATGCCTCGGAGGCTTCCGACGTGGTGCGCCGGGCTCTGCGCGTTCCAGATGCTGTCGAACGGCCAGATCGGCGGCCCGAAGACCGCGTCGGCGTTCACGGTCGGCGTGCCACTCGCCGGGTTGACCAACGTGGCCGTGATCGCCGCACGCAGCTCGGAGTTCCGCAGGTCGAGCCCGCCGGAGAAGCTGCCGGCGTAACCGAACAGGTCGGGCCGGTGCTCGGCGTAGTGCAGCGCCCCGAAGCCGCCCATCGAGTGCCCGACGATCGCGCGATCCGCCTTGGCCGCCTTCGTGCGCAGGTTGGCGTCGACGAACGGGATCACCTGCTCCAGGTGGAACGTCTCCCAGTTCTGCGGCCCCGCGGCGCCGGGGTTGACCCAGTTCGAGTACCAGCCGCGGCCACTCCCGTTGGGCTGCACGGTGATCAGGTCCTTGCCGGCCGTCGCCTTCTCGACGACCCGCTGGTTCCACTGCGCGTCGGGCCGGTCCGGGTGGCCGTGCAGGTAGTACTGGACCGGGTAGCTCTTGGTCGTCGCGTTGTAGTCCTCCGGCAGCGTGACGACGATGGCGTGCCTGCCGGGTTCCTGGCCGTCCAGGAGAGTCGGCGTGGGCACCTGGTTCGTGGACACGCTGAAGATGAACGTGCGGTGGTTGTCGTCGACCCACCGCGGCTGGCTCGTGACGACCAGGCCGAATCCGTCGGTGAATTGCGGTGGTGACGCCTCGGCGGCTTTCGCCTCGGGACTGGACAACGCCAGTGCGGCGGTCAGCACGGCGAACAAGCACGTTCCGCGTTTTCGCGCGGTGCGAAATCGAATCGACATGGAATTCCCCCTCCGGTTTTCTTTCGAGCACGTCGATCATGGCGTTGTGCCTGCTCGGTGACCAGGCCAGGGACCGGCCATTGGTGGCCGATTGGACACGCCGAGCCGCATTCCGGGACCCTGACGCCATGACCGAGCCGTCGAAGCAGTTCCCGATCCGGGCAACGACCTCGGGATTCGGTTCGGTGCTGAAACTGGGGGCGGTAGGGCGGCGAAGAAACGGCCTGGTGAATTCGCAGGCGGAGAAACTCGCGGAAACCATGAGCCGGCACTGCCGCCGGGAGGAGGAGAACCGCGGCCTGTACGACCCCGGCCCTCTGGCGGTCCGATGGCGGGCGCGGACCGCCCTCGGCGCGGGGAAGGAGGAGGACACGATCGCGGACGTCTACCGGAACCTCCCCGGCGAACGGCTGGTCGTGCTCGGCGAGCCCGGCTCCGGCAAGACGATGCTGACGATCCGGTTCGTGCAGGAGTTCGTGCGCGACCGCGCCGCCTCGGACCCGGTGCCGGTCATCTTCAGCCTCGCGTCGTGGGACCCGGCGCGCCTCAGCCTGCGCGACTGGCTGATCGAACGGTTGTTGCGCGACCACACGGGCATGGACGCGCAGGTTCCCGGCGGTACGAGCCTCGCCGCCGAACTGGTCGAGGACGGCTGGATCCTGCCGGTGCTCGACGGCTTCGACGAGATCGCGTCCGGTCTGCACGACAGAGCACTGGAGGCGCTGAGCTGCTCGACGCTCCCGTGGCTGCTGACCAGCAGGCTCGGCGAGTACGAGAAGGCGAGCCGCCCGCTCGGCAGGTCGGCGGCCATCGAGCTGTCCGGCGTCACCGCGGCCGACCTCTCCGCCTACCTGCCGGACACCGGCGAGTGGGCGCCGGTGCTCGCGGAGATCGAGGCCCATCCGGAGGGCCGCCTCGCCAAGGTGCTGCGGACACCGCTGATGGCGTCCCTCGCGCGAAAGGTCCACAGCGGCGCCGAGAGCCCGTCCGCGTTGCTCGACGCGAAGAGGTTCCCGGACGAGGCCACCACCGAGGAGCACCTGCTCGGCGGGTTCGTGCCGGCCGCTTACCGCGACTGCCGCCGGTGGGATCCCGACGACGCCCGCCGGTGGCTCGGGCACCTGGCCCGGCTCGGCACGCGGGATCTGGCGTGGTGGGAGCTCGGCGGCGTGGTGAGCCGCTTCCGGCGCATCGCCTCCGTCGTGGTGGCGGTGTCGCTGCTGACCGCACTCTTCGACTGGATGATCTACATGCCGGTGTACTCGGCCGAGTCGGGCATGGCGAAGGGCGTGCGCACGGCGTTGCTGGAGGGCATGTTCTTCGCCCCTACCGCCGGCATCGTGTTCGGCCTGATCTACGGCGTGATCACGATGCGAGGCCACGTCGTCAGGCCGTCGCGGGTGCGACTGCGGCTGCGCGGCCCTCGCACAGGACGGTCATTGCGCGGCTCGATCGCCCTCGGCCTGAGCGGAGGATTCGGGCTGGGAATCGGCTACGGCGTGGTGACCACCCTGCTGCGCGTGTTCTTCGACGAGTTGTTCGGAGACGTCCCAGAAGAGGTGACCATCGCCGACGTGCTCGTGATGACGGTCGTCAACTCGATCGCCTGGGGCCTGATCTTCGCCGTCGCGGGTGGCGCGGTGCTCGGCCTCGCGGCGGCTCT
This sequence comes from Lentzea sokolovensis, assembly GCF_033949975.1. Taxonomy (NCBI): domain Bacteria; kingdom Bacillati; phylum Actinomycetota; class Actinomycetes; order Pseudonocardiales; family Pseudonocardiaceae; genus Lentzea; species Lentzea sokolovensis. Next base: position 905,394 of record NZ_JAXAVU010000001.1, on the reverse strand, counting down.
CGAGTCGCCGCTCGACATCAGAAGGGAGTTCGACCCCGTCAGCCTTCTGGTCGAGAACCGCGTGACCGCCCTGCGTCAGGCCGCGGCGTTGGTTCCGGCGGTCACTCTCATGTTCGTGCTCAGCAGCCTCCTGGTCATCGTGCTGCTCGACGGGGTGGTCGCCGTCCTGGAATGGCAGCCTCTCGGCCTCCTGGCGATCGGAGGCATCAGCGGCTGCGTCGGCGCGCTCGGTTACCTGGTCACGTTCACCGCGTGGGGCCAGTGGCTGATCCTGGCCCGCTTCTGGTGGCCGGTGACCGGGCGGATGCCGTGGGCGATGATCGCGTTCCTCGAGGACGCCTACGAACTCGGCGTGCTGCGGCAGTCCGGCGCGAACTACCAGTTCCGCCACGAACGGCTGCGCGACCACCTCGCCCGCCACTAGTCCGCGGCAGGGTCGTAGACGATCCGCCCCTGGTCGAACGCCGGCGTGCGCATCCCGCGTTGCACGCTCTCCACGATGCCGATGTCCTGCTGCTGCAACACCTCGTCGATGTAGCGGACGCCGTCCAGTTCCGCGGCGGTCAGGTCGGTGGTCTCGAAGTAGAGCCCAGAACGGTCGGCAGGCGTTCGAAGCCGCGCAGGATGCGGGTCGGGCGGCGGCGCGCGCCCGGCAGCGGGGCGAGGTCCGGGAAGCGGTCGAAGATCGTGCGCAGGCCGATCTCGCCCTCCATGCGCGCGAGCTGCGCGCCGAGGCAGTAGTGGCGGCCGGCTCCGAACGACACGTGGTCGCGGGCGTTCGGGCGGGTGACGTCGAACGCCGCCGGGTTCTCGAAGACGGACGGGTCGCGGTTGGCTCCGGCGAGCACGGTCGTGATGAGCTGGCCGCGGCGCACGGGAATGCCGGCGATCGTCGTGTCGCGGGCGCACATGCGGCCGGTCAGCAGCACCGGCGGGTCGTGGCGCAGCACCTCGTCCACGGCGTTGCCCCACAGCTCTGGGCGGGTGCGAAGCATCTCGAGTTGCGCGGGATGCTTGGTGAGCAATGAGATTCCGTTGCCGAGGAGGTTCACGGTGGTTTCGAAACCGGCGGCCAGCACGAGGCCCGCGGTGGCCTTCAGCTCGCGTTCGGTGAGGCCTGCGCCGTCCTCGCGGGCGGTGATCAGGCGGCTGAGCAGGTTGTCGCCGGGGTTGGCGCGCAGGGTGTCGAGGTGGCGGGAGAGCCAGGCGTCGAACGTGTTCAGGCCGGTCTCGACGTTGCGGAACACGCGCCACGACAGGCCCAGGTCCAGGCTCGGGGCGGCGGCCGCGCCGAGAGCGAGGACGGTCGCGCGTTCCTGGGGTGGCACGCCGAGGATCTCGCTGATCACGGTGACCGGCAGCAGGCCGCAGTATGCCTCGATCAGGTCGACCGGGCCGGCCGGGTCGAGGTCGTCGAGCAGGTCGTCGGCGATCTGCTGGGTGCGGACGCGCAGCTGTTCGACGGCGCGGGCGGTGAAGACTCGGGTGACGAGCTTGCGGTAGCGGGTGTGGTCAGGCGGTTCGACGGCCAGCAACGACGGCGGCTGGACGGGGTGCATCACATCGGTGGCGGACCACGCGGCGAGCTTGCCGAGGATGCCGGCTCCGAAGCGGGGGCGGGCCGTCACGAACGCGTCGTCGGACAGGATCGCCTTGACGACCTCGTGCCGTGTGGTCGTGTGGCCGATCTTCGTGGCGGCGAGCGGGCCTTGGGCGCGGATCTCGTCGAACAGGGCCGTCAGATCGGCGCCGGTGGAGGCCTCGACGGTGATGCGGCCCTGCAGATCGCCGCGGCGGGCGGCCAGGCGCAGCACGGCACGCGGCAGGGCGTGGCCGATGCTCCAGCGCACAGCCGGTTTGACGTGCTCCTCAGCCAGGCTCGTCACGGTTCGCAGCGTGCCCAGTACGCCGCGGTGAGTCAAGGTCTCGGCCATCCGGCGGAACCCGTGGTCCACTGGGGACAACGCGCTAGGGTGCCGCGCCATGGAGCTCCGGGCGCTGCTCGACCGCATGGACGACGACCGCTTCCGGCTCGAGGCCGAGGAGTTCGTGCGCGAGCAGGGGATCACGACGTTCGGCGGGCTGATCGAGCTGATCACCACCTCCCAGGACGGTCAGGTCGTGCGACAGGGTTACCGCGTGTTCTCCCTGGTGAAGGCGGACGACGAGACCTACCTCGACGCGTTGCGGCACCCTCATCACGGGATCCGCCGGGCGGCCGCGAGCATGTTCCGGGGCGAGACGGCGCTCAAGCACGCGGCGACACTCCTGCCCGTTCTCGCCGACGAGGACCACTACGTGCAACGGGAAGCGCTGTGGGCGTTCGGGACCATGGGACCGGATGTGTTGCCGTTGCTGCAAGAAACCCGCCGCACGGCCAAAGGCGCGTTGCGCAGGGGCGCGTTGATCGGCATCGCGGAGGTCGCCGGACCGGACGCGTTCTCGCCGGAGGACCGCGAGGTGGTCGACCGGTTCGTCCGGTTCAAGCTCGACGACGACCTGTACAGCGTCGACGAGATGCACCTCTGCGGCGGCTGGTACGCGATCAGGACCGAGAACCAGGCGGCGGTGCTGGAGGTCTGCGGGCTGCGGGACCCGGTGCCGGTGACCAAGGTGCTGGGCGCGCAGGCCTGGAACAACGACCACCACGCGTGGACCAAGGACGACGAGCACGTCCGCTGCGCCAGGGTGTACGTCACGGGCTCGTGGGACGGCTGGACGCTGGTGTTCGGGGAGCCGTTCGAGCACGCGACCCGTCCGGTCACCGAGATCTGCGCGGTGCTGAGCGCTGTGTTCGGCGAGGCGCACTACTACGGCATGAGCTGCGGCGACGGCTGGACGGCGTGGTGCGTCGCGGAACAGGGCGAGATCGTCCGCTACTACGACGCGTTCAAGCCGGAGGACCAGGTCGGTGAGCTCGACGTGGAGGACGGCCGTGGCCTGCCGCACGACACCAGCGACGAGAACGACGACCTGGACGACATCTGGGCCACCGAGATCGCCGAGGAGCTGTCGGTCAACCCCGGCTACTTCGAGGGCGACGTCGAGGGGCATGGCGTGCTCGCGCTGACCGAATGCGGCCGCACGCACGGTTCTCCCAAGGGCTACCTGCAGGTCATCAGCTAGGCCTGGATGACCGGCACCTCCAACGCGCGCACGGTCTCGTTGTCCGCGTCCGTGATCACGCCGGCGACCTCGGCGAACGGCAGCACGGAGAACCGCGACGCCGTGCCGATCTTCTCCGAACTGGCCAGCACGTAGGTGTCCGCGGCCTGATGGGCGAGCGCGCGCTTCATCGCGGCCTCGTCCGCGTCACCGGTCGTGAGTCCTGCTTCGGGGTGCACGCCCGTGACGCCGACGAAGAAGAGGTCGGCGTGCACGCCCCGTGCGGCCTCCACGGCAGCGGCACCGCACGCGACCATCGAGTGCTTGAAGAGCCGCCCGCCGATGACGTAGACCTCCACGTCCCGGTGCTCCTCCAACGCGCTCGCGATCGTCGGACTGTGCGTGACGACCGTGGCCTGCAGATCGAGCGGTAGCGCGCGCACGACGGCGAGGGTGGTCGTGCCGCCATCGAGGATCACGGTGCTGCCCGGTTCGATCAACGCGGCCGCCGCTCGTGCGACCCGTTGCTTGCCATCGACCTGCACGCTCTGACGCGTGGCGTAGTCGGCGATGGCGGGGGATACGGGCAGTGCGCCGCCGTACACACGTTGGCAGAGCCCCGCCGCCGCCATGTCGCGCAGGTCGCGGCGGATCGTGTCCTCCGAGATGCCGACTTCGGCGGCGAGGTCCTTGGCGACGATCCGGCCGTCCGTGCGCAGTCGTTCGAGCAGCAGGTCACGGCGTTGGGCAGCCAACATGCACGTTTCTCCTTGTTTTTGCCGAGTCTTGCACATTATGGTCGGTCGCATGCTGATTCTGATCGCAGGGCCCTACCGATCCGGCACCGGGGACGACCCCGCACTCCTGGCGCGCAACCTCGAACGGCTGGAGGAGGCCGCGTGGCCGATCTTCCGCAGCGGCCACGTGCCGATGATCGGCGAGTGGGTCGCGCTGCCCGTGCTGCGCGGCGCCGGGGGAAGTTCGCCGGCCGACCCGATCGCGTCCGAGATCATGTACCCGACCGCGCAACGGCTGCTGGAACGCTGCGAGGCGGTGCTGCGGTTGCCCGGTGAGTCGACCGGCGCGGACGAGGACGTGCGGATCGCCCGCGAGCGCGGACTGCCGGTCTACCGCCGGGTCGAGGACATCCCCGGCTACCGCGCGGCCTGATCTGGATCGAGGACGGCGAGATCGTCTCCGCTGACCCGGCGCGCCCGCCGGTGACCGGCCTCGACTGGACACAGCGGACACGTTGGCGCGCAAGGAGATCTACGTCAGCACCGCGACGGGAAGCGGGTGGTCCAACCGCGAGCGGCAGCGACGAACTCGCGCATCCGGCCGTGGTCCTTCACACCACGGCTCGACTCGATGCCGCTGGACACGTCGACACCCCACGGCCGAGCAACGCTGATCGCCCCGGCCACCGTCTCCGGAGACAGCCCGCCCGCCAGCAACCACGTGCCGGTGGGCGGGTTGTCGGCGAGCCGCGTGATGTCCCACTGCTCACCGGACCCGGCGACGGGGGAGTCGATCAGCAGCAGCTCCTCGCCGAACGCCCCGGTGCGCACGTCGGTGTCCGGTCCGAGCGCCGTCGCCCGAACCAGTCCGAACGGCAGATCCGCCAACTCGTCGAAGGCCTCACGCGGGTAGTCACCGTGCAACTGCAACGCCCGCACGCCCGTCTTCAGCGCCAGCTCACCGGCTTCCGCAGCGCCGATCCCGCGCACCACGGCGACGGTCAGGACATCAGCGGGCACCTCCGCCACGAGCCGGGACGCCAGGTCGACGTCGATCTGGCGGGGACTGCTCGTCAGCACGAAACCGACGGCGTCAGCCCCGGCCTCGACCGCCACGGCGACATCGGACTCGGTGCGCAGACCACAAAGCTTCACGAACACACCACTGACCCTAGTGGTGTGTCCACGGACGCACTGTCACGCAGCTAACAGTCACAAGCAGAAGCGCTGCCCGGTCCTACTTAATGGAAGAGACGGGCAACGGAGGCCGCGATGACTGAACAACAGATCGCAACGTCAGTGCTGGTGATCGGAAGCGGGGGCGCGGGACTGCGCGCCGCCATCGAACTGGCCGAACGCGGAGTCGACGTGCTGGTCGTCGGCAAGCGCCCCAAGAACGACGCGCACACCGCCCTCGCCGCCGGCGGCATCAACGCGGCGCTGGCGACGATGGACCCTGCCGACACGTGGCAGCAGCACGCGGCGGACACCATCAAGGAGAGCTATCTCCTGGCCAACCCGGAGATCGTGCGGGTCGTGGCCGAGCAGGCGCCGCGCGGCATCGAGGACCTCGAACGCTGGGGCATGCCGTTCGCGCGGGAGACCGACGGGCGCATCTCGCAGCGGTTCTTCGGCGCGCACACGTTCCGCCGCACGTCGTTCGCGGGCGACTACACCGGGCTGGAGATCCAGCGCACGCTCGTGAACCGGGCCACGCAGCTCAACGTCCCGATCCACGACTCCTGCTACATCACGCGGATCCTGGTGCGCGACAACGTGGTGTTCGGCGCGTACGGGTTCGACCTGAACACCGGCAAGCGATACGTGTTCCACGCGGACGTCGTCATCCTCGCCGCGGGCGGGCACACCCGGATCTGGCGCCGCACGTCGAGCCGCCGCGACGAGAACACCGGCGACTCGTTCCGCCTGGCCGTGCTCGCGGGCGGCCGGATCCGCGACCCCGAACTGGTGCAGTTCCACCCGTCCGGCCTGCTCGAACCGGAGAACGCGGCCGGCACGCTGGTGTCGGAGGCCGCGCGCGGCGAGGGCGGCATCCTCACCAACGCCCGAGGTGAGCGGTTCATGGCCCGCTACGACCCGCGGCGCATGGAACTGTCCACACGGGACAGGGTGGCGCTCGCCGCGTACACCGAGATCAAGGAAGGCCGCGGCACCCCGAACGGCGGCGTGTGGCTGGACGTGTCGCACCTGCCACGCGAGCAGATCATGCGACGCCTGCCGAGGGTGTACCAGACGCTGCTCGAACTGCAGATGAAGGACATCACCCAGGAAGCCGTCGAAATCGCGCCGACCGCGCACTACTCGATGGGCGGCGTGTGGGTGTCACCCGCGGACCACTCGACGGGCGTCGACGGCCTGTACGCGATCGGTGAGGCGTCCAGCGGCCTGCACGGCGCGAACCGCCTCGGCGGCAACTCGCTCATCGAACTCCTGGTGTACGGCCGGATCGTCGGCGAGGCGGCGGCCGAGTACTCGGCTTCCCTGGACGCGCAACGGCGTTCGCACACCGCGCTCGGCGAAGCGAGGTCCGAAGTGGACGGACTGCTCGCCGCCGACGGCCCGGAGAACGTCCGTGCCCTGCAACGCGCGCTGCGCAACACGATGACCGAGCACGCGGGTGTCGTTCGTGACGAAGCCGGACTGCGCAAGGGACTCGCGGAACTGGACGAGCTGGAGGAACGCATCCGCAACGTCGGCGTGCACCCCGACCTCGCCGGTTTCCAGGACCTCGCGCACGCCTTCGATCTGTTGGCGTCGGCGCTCTCCGCCCGCGCGACCCTGGAGTGCGCCCTCGAACGCCGCGAGACGCGTGGCTGCCACAACCGTTCGGACTTCCCGGACATCGATCCCGCGCAGCAGGTGAACCTCGTCTGGGCGGGCCCCGGCCGGGTCGACCGCGAGGTGATCTCCGCGGTGCCGGAGGAGATCACGTCGCTCATGAGGGACGTCGACACGGCCGGCAAACTGGTCGAGTGAGAACGAGGGGCGGGGAGCGGTCCCCGCCCCTCGCGTTCGTCACGGCCGGGGTGCCCTGAGGTGCTTGCGCGCCTCCAGTTCGTCCGCCTCCACGACGGTCAGCATCGGCTGGCCGGGCGCGCAGAACATCGTGACGACGAAGGCGGATTCCTCGTCGGCCAGGTGGTTGCCGTCCTGGTAGTGGATGACGTCGCCGCCCGGCTCCCAGAACGTCCCGCCCGCGCGGACGACCCGCTCCGGCTCGCCTTCCAGTTCGAAGACGATGGCGCCCTTGACGACGTAGCCGTACGCGGGACCGGAATGGCGGTGCGGCGGCGCTCCGGGACTCGACGGCGGCAGCGTCACGAAGATGGTCATGGCCTCGGCGCCGTCCGGGATCTGGGGTGCTCCCGGCACGGTGCCGATGACCTCGATCTTCGGCGGCGGCCCGCTCTTGTCGGGGTTGTCCAGCTGGTGCGTGTGTTCGTGGCTCATACCAGTGAAGACCGGACACGCCGCCGATCTGTGACAGCGCCTAGACCTGGTGAGCGAGCCTGGTCCGCAGCGCGTCCGCCTCCGGTGAGTGCAACGCGTCCCACTCCTCGACGGCCTGCTCCCACGTCTCGCGCGCCTCGTCGTGATTGCCCATGGCCTCGTGGGTCTCGCCGAGGTGGGTCAACGCCTCGGCGAGCATGTACCGGTCACCCGCGTTCTCGGCGATGCCGATCGCCGTCTGGAAGTGCTGCACCGCCTCCGCGTGGTTGCCGCGGTGGTGCTCGACGTACCCCAGTGTGTCCAACCTGCCGGCACTCGCGACCTCACCGGCCGCGATCGCCTGTTCGGCCCGCACCAGCGCCTCGTCGAACTCGCCGAGCATCGTGAGGCACCAGGCGACTCCGTTCAACGCGTCCGCCTCGGCGGAGCTGTTGCCGGATTCCTGGAAGCACGCGAGCGCGTTCGACACGAGGTCCAGCGCCTCGCGGTGGCCGCCCTGCACGCTGACGAGCCGGGCCAGGCCGAAGTAGGTGTAGCCGAGCGCGTCCGCGTCGCCGGAGACGAGGTCGACCTCCAGCGCCTGGTCCAGCAACACCCGCGCCTCGGCGTGACGGCCCGCCCTGGTGTGCACCCGCGCGATCAGCTTCCACAAGGCGACGAGTTGCCCTTGGTCCCGGGTGAGCGCGATCGCCCGGTGCAGGATGTCGACGTTGGCGGACAACCGGCCGCCGACGTCGAGGAAGTTCGCGATGGCCCGGACCGTCGCGACCACCTCCCGCGGGAATCCGTGATCGGACCGCACGATCGCCAGCAGGGCGGGTGTCTCGGTCTTCAGCCACGACCTGGCGGCGGTGACGTCGGCGTAGGCGACGGCCACCACTCCGTCCGGCAGTGTCGGCTCCGCCAGCCTGCCGGGGTGTTCTTTGGCACGGGCGTGCTCCGCGTTGTACCGGTAGTGCGCCACGAGCCGATAGAGGGCGTCGTGCCGTTCGTCTGGCTGGACCTGCTCGGCCGCGTAGGCGCGCAACAGGTCGTGGAACTCGAAACGCCCCGGCGTGCGTTCCACGATCAGGTGGGCGCGGGTGAGCTCCTGCATCACCCGCCGCGCCGACGTCAGCCCCGTGACGCTGGCGGCCGCCGCGAGGGAGATCTCGGTGCCGGGGTGCAGGCCGAGCAACCGGAACGCCCTGGCCGCCGCAGGGCTCAGCGCCAGGTAGGAGCAGGCGAACACGGCCCGCAGGTCCGTCGCCTCGTCCCCGCTGCCGAACCCGTCCAGACCGCCCAGCTCCGCGGCGTAGGCCGTCAGCGAGAACGACGTGTGCGCGGCCCGTGCGGCCACGACGGCCAGCGCGAGCGGCAGCCCCGCGCACCGGTCGATGATCTCCGCGACGGCGGCGGGCTCCGCGTCCACCCGCTCGGCGCCGAGGCGGTCGGCCAGCAGCGCGTGCGCCTCCTCCCGGCTGAGCAACGCGAGCGGCAGGCTGCGGGCGTTGGTCGTCGCGATCAGCCCGGTGAGGTCGTGGCGGCTCGTGACGACCACGAGGCTGCCCGGCGTGCCCGGCAGCAGCGGACGGACCTGGGCGGCGTCGCGGGCGTTGTCGAGCACGACCAGCATCGCGCGGCCCGCCATCAGCGTCCGGAACTTCGCGGCCTGCGCCTCCACGTCGTCGGGGACGCTGCGGGACGGCACGTTCAGGGCCTCCAGGAACGCCCGCAACGCCTCGCCGGGTGCCATGACCGCGCCGCTGGGGTCGAAACCGCGCAGGTCCGCGTACAGCTGGCCGTCGGGGAAGCGGTCGGCCACCCGATGCGCCCAGTGCAGCGCGAGGGTCGTCTTGCCGATCCCGGCCGTTCCCGAGATCGCGCTGATCACGACGGTCGACGTCGCGCCGCCGTCAAGGACCGCGTCGAGCCGGCCGAGCGCGTCGCCGCGGCCGACGAAGCCCGCGAGTTCGGGTGGCAGCTGGCGGGGCGTCGGCGCGGGTTCGGCACTGGCGGCGGAGAGCAGGTCCTCCTGCTCCTGGGGCCGCAGCGCCAGCGCGGCCGCGAGCTGCCGGACGGAGGCGAGCTGCGGGTTGCGGCGCTTGCCGGTCTCCATGCCGCGGATGGTGCTGACCGAGATCCCCGACCGTTCGGCGAGGGCCTCCTGGGTGAGGCCCGCACGGAGCCGGAAACGCCGGACAGCCCCGGCGAACTCATCAGTCACGAACATTTCGTACCAGGTCTTGGCGATCTTGCGCGCTCGTTTCGGGGTGAGTCGAAACGTCGCCGGCAGGTCAGGTCAGACGCTTCTCCAGCAGCGACGCCTCCTCGGTGCGTCCCTGCTGCCGGTACAGCTCCAGCGCCTCCTCCCACGCCGAACGCGCCTCGGCCCGTTCCCGCACGGCGAAGTGCGAGTCACCGAGCCGTTCGAGGGTGTCGGCCGTTTCCACGACGTTGCCGAGAACCCGGTACAGCGCAACGGCTTCCTGGTAGTGGCCGATGGCTTCGGCGTACGTGCCGCGCTGGTGTTCGGTGAACCCGAGGCTGTCCAGCGTCTGCGCCTGGCCGGCCAGGTCCTCGATGCGCCGGTACAACGCCAGGGCGGTGTGACAGTGCTCCAACGCGGCGTCGTGTTCGCCGAGACGGGCGTGGAACCAGCCGACGGCGTTGAGCGCGTTGCCCTCCCAGGCTGCTTGGCCGATGGAGCGGTACACCGTGAGGGCCTGCCGGGCGTGATCCAGTGCCTTGCGGTCTTCGCCTTCGCGTTCCCAGGCGGAGGCGAGGGTGTAGTGGGCGTGGCCCTGATGTGGTGCGTCGCCCTGTTCCTCCGCCAGTTCGAGGGCGCGTTGCATGTGCGCGATCGCCTCCTCGTTGTGACCGAGCACGACGAGTGCGCGGCCCAGCAGGCGCAGGGCGAGCGCCAGGGAGAGCGGGTCGAGATGGGCCGCGGAGGCGGCGCCGGTTCGCCAGGCGGACAGCTGGTCGTGCCGGTGCCCTTGGCGGTAGTGGAAGTTGTTGAGTCCCCAGGCGATCTCCCACGCCCTCGCGTGGTGCCCGCGTTCTGCCGCGACGCGCTGCGCTGCCAGGAGGTTGGCGTGCTCGGCGATGAACCACGTCATGGCCGTGCCGATGTCGGGCATCGGCAGCGGAGTGGCTCCCGAAGGGGCGAGATCGATGAGGTGGCGGTGGGTCTCCACGACGGTGTCGGCGGCGGCCGCGGTGTGTGCGTAGAAGCCCAGCAGGCGTTGCAGCGCATCGGAAGTGTCACCGGCCAGGTCGGCGGCGTAGCGCCGGATCAGGTCGTGCATGCGATAGCGGCCGTTCGCGTCCTGGACGACGAGCGAGGCTTGTGTCAGGGCGCGCAGCACGGTCCGGGTGCGGTGCTCACCGAGTCCCGTCAGCCTCATGGCCGCGGGCAGGCTGATGTCCGGGCCTGGTGCGATCGCGAGCAACGAGAACACCTCGGCCTGCTCGGCCGTCAGCGCGCGGTGCGAGGACGACAGCACGGCGGGCAGGCTCGCGGCCGGGTCGATGTCGTCGAGCGCGTCCAGCGTGCTCTCGCGCAGTTCGAGGGCCAGCGCGGCCAGTGTCAGGTGCGGCTGCACGCACGCCCGGCCCGCGACGATGCTCAGCGCCAGCGGGAACCCGCCGCACCGGCCGATCAGCTCGGCGGCGGCGTCCGGCTCGGCCTCGACCCGCGCGGAACCGAGCCGGGCAGTCAGCACGCTGGAGGCCTCGTCCGCGGTGAGCGTGCCGACGGACATGTGGTGCGCGCCGTGTCCCGTGATCAGCCCGGTGAGCGTGCTGCGGCTGGTGACGACGACCGCGCACGTGCCGGTGCCCGGCAGCAGCGGCACGACCTGGGCGGTGTCGGCGGCGTTGTCCAGCACCAGCAGCACGCGGCGGTCCGCGACCAGGCCGCGGAACATCGCCGCCTGCGCGTGCGGGTCGGCCGGGAGGCGGCTCGGCTCGACGCCCAGCGCGTCGAGGAACCCGCGCACGGCCGCCGCGGGATCCATCGGCGCGCTGCCGGGGCTGAACCCGCGCAGGTCGACGAAGAGCTGGCCGTCGGGGAACCGCGCGGCGTTGCGGTGCGCCCAGTGCAACGCGAGCCACGACTTGCCGATCCCGCCCGCGCCGGAGATGACGGAGATTCCCGCGGTGCCGACCTGGTCGAGCACGTCCTGCCGTCCCGCGAACGGCGCGGGCGGCGCGGGCAGCTGGCGCGGCACGGGCGTCGCCGCCACCGGCCGCCCGGTCGCCGCCGCCAGCAGTTCGTCCTGCTCGCCGTCGGTCAGCCCGAGCGCGGCTGCGAGCTGCCGCACCGACGTGAGCTGCGGGTTTCGGCGCTTGCCGGTCTCCATGCCGCGGATCGTGCTGACCGAGACGCCGGACCGTTGTGCGAGCGCCTCCTGGGTGAGCCCCGCCCGCAGCCGGAACCGCCGCATCACCGTCGCGAACTGATCTGCCACGGGCACGTTCCTATCAGGCGTCAGACAGCGAGTCCCAGGCCCGCCACCACCTTCGTCGTCACCGAGGTGGTGCCGATGACCTGGCCCCGCTTCAGGCCCCACGCGTCCTTCGCCAGCACCGTGCGGGAACCGAGGTACTCGCCGGTGGTCTGATCGATGACGATCTGCTCGGTCGTCTCGTTCTCGGTGACGCCGAGCGCGGTGCCGCTGCGGCTGTCGATCACGGCCGCCTCCTCGACGATCTCCAGCCTCGGCAGGTAGGTCAGGGCCTTGTAGACCGAGGCGCGCACCTGTGCCGGGTACACGCCGGTGTCCAGGCCGTCGTTGATCATCTGCAGGAAGGTCAGGCCCTCGTCGCCCGCCACCTCGTCGCGGAGCTTTCCGTACAGCTCACGCGGGTCGAGAGGAAGAGAGGCGAGGTACTCGGGCGACGGGTCGCGGAAGCTGGGCTTGATCTCGTCGTGCAACGCGGGCCCGCCGACGGAGGTGAACTCGCCGTCGGTGTGCAGGTTCTCGGGCACGTCCCGCGCGTTGGCCGCCTCCGACCCGATCAGCCACTGCCTCTCGCCGGTCTTGGTGTGCCGGTAGAGCCATGTGCCCGTGCGGTCGGACGGGATCCACGTCTGCAGCGTCTGGTCCTGCAGGTACATCCACCTGTGCCCGGCGTCGGACACCGACCAGCGGGCGTACTGCAGCACCTGGAGGGCCTGGCCCGGCTGCAGCTTCGCGTCACCGGTGTGCGTCGCGGCCTGGTGGAGCAGTTCGGCCGCGGCGGCGCTGCCCACGCTCGGGCCCTTGTCGCGCGACATCATCGACGGCGCGATCAGGGCGGCGCCCGCGATCACGACCATCGCGGCGGCCGCGGCCACCACCGGGATCCGGCGCCGGCGGCGTGGTGCGAGCGCGACGACCTCGCCGGACTCCTCCGAGTCGATCCGGGCGAGCAGCGCCGCGCGGCCCCGGTCGAACGCGTCGTCGCTCATCGGGGCGACGTCCGACATCGCCCACTTGACCGTCTCGTCCTCGACCTGACGCGTCACGTCACGCATCGTCGTCACCCTCCTGTCCGTTGATCTTCGCCCGCAGCTTGGCGCGTGCCCGGAACAACCGGGTCCGCACCGTCGCCACCGGCGTCTCGGTCACCTCGGCGACCTCGGCCGCGCTCAGATCGGCCCACGCCACCATCAGCAGCACGTCCCGTTCCTCCGGCCGCAGGTCCGCGAGCGTCTCGCCCAGGTCGCTCAGCAGCGACTTGGCGTCCACCACCGCCGCCGTGCGGTCGTCGACGCGGTCGGTCACCGCGCGCCTGCCGTGGTCGCGCGCCCAGGCCCGCAGGCGTCTGCCCTCGGAGCGCACGTGCTGGCGCAGCAGGTTCGTCCCGATCCCGAACAGCCACGCCTTGACGCTCGCGCGGGCCGGGTCGAAGCTCTCACGGCGTTCCCAGGCGATGAGGAACGCCTCGGACACCAGGTCGTCCGCGATCGCGGCGTCCACCCGCAGCGCCAGGTAGCGGTGCAGATCGCGGGCGTGCCGGTCGTACAGCTCGACCCAGGCGTCCCTGTCCAGAGGCTTCGTCACCCCCGGCCCTCCTGTTCGCGCCGGCGGCGCTGTCTCGGTGCTCACGGAAACTATTGGCCGATCGGTGCCGGCGCATTCCCGGCCGGACGGTGTGACCTGCCTCGCCTGATCATCGGCAGCTCCACGAACCGGTGGGTCAGATCGGCGATCCCGATCGCCACCACGGACGTCAACAGCGCCATGACCAGGCCTGATGTGCCCGCGAGCAGCACGATCGAGTGCGCGATCGACTGCACCAGGTAGATCGAGTACGACCGCTCGCCGAGCCACACCATCGGGCGAGCCGACAGCAGCCGTTGCGCCCACCCCGGCGCCAGCAGCGCGGGCAGCATCAGCCCCACGGCGACCGCGTAGATCGGCACCACCGACACGAAACCGGGGATCGCGCCGTCCAGCGCGCCGGAGATGTACGGCACCGACAGATGCACGCCGAGGAACAGCAGGATCACCCACGGCGTCATGAACGGCCTGATCAACGCGAACCCCCGCTTGTTGTTCATCACCAAAGCCAGCGCACAGCCGACGAGCACGGTGAAGTAGTGCACCGACCAGCCCTTGGGGTCGGAAGACACGGTGAACGGCACCACGGCCAACGCGAGCGCCATCAGTCCGACGGTCACCGCCGGACGCCAACGGGGCAACAACGCGAACGCCAGCAACGGCCACACGAGGTAGAACTTCTGTTCCACGCCAAGGGACCACGACTGCCCGTACGCGCCGCCGTGCCCGAACTCGTTGAGGAACGTCAGGTACAGAGGGAAGTCACGGCCGAGCGGGTTCTGCCAGAACTGCCCGGCGATCAGCAGGCCCGCCGCGGTGACGAGCAGGACCACGAAGTAGACCGGCAGGATGCGGAAAGCCCTGCGACGGTAGAACTCCTTCAGGTTGATCCGGCCGTCGCGCGCCTGTTCGCGCAGCAGCAACGTGGTGATCAGGAACCCGGACAGCACGAAGAAGATCTGGACCCCGAGCCATCCCTGCAGGAAGCCCGGCCCGCCGTAGTGGAAGAACACGACCATCAACGCGGCGATGGCACGCACGCCGTCCAGCGCGGGAAAGCGCTTCAGCGCAAGGAACTGCTCGTGGGTCATGGCTCTTCTTGGTCGATGATCCTCTGAGCGTTCCCATGAGGACTGTCACAGTCCCGTTGGTGAAACGCAGATCCGCGGTCCGGCCAAGAAGTAGTCGTGAACGAGATGCTGTTGATCAGAGGGCTCGCCGACGAGGTCCCCCCGATGTCCGCCGGCGCGTTCGAGTCCGGCAGGAGACGACTGCTGACGCGGCACCGCTGGGTGGCCGCACGCAAGGTCGTGCGCGTGCTGTGGTTCGTGGCACTGTCCGCGCTGCCGATCTCCTTGATGGGCATGGGTTTCTACTTCCTGGACCTGCAGGTCTACCGCACCGGCGGGGTGGCCTGGCTGCAGGGACAGGCGCTCTACGTCGGCTTCCCCGGCTCGCTGGACGGCCCGAGGCTGCCGTTCACCTACCCGCCGATCGCCGCGGTGCTGTTCAGCGGCCTGACGTTCCTGCCGGTGTGGGCGGCGAACTCGCTCGTGGTCGTGGTGAACTTCCTGTGCCTGTCGGTGGTGAGCGTTCTCGTCACCGCACGCCTCACCCAGCGTTCGAACGTCGTGTGGACCGTCGGGCCCGCGGTCGCGATCCTCGCCGTGGCACTGGAACCGGTGATCTCGACGCTCCTCTTCGGACAGATCAACCTGCTGCTGATGGCGCTCGTCGTGGTGGACTGCCTGGCTGTGCGCGACCCGCGGTTCCGGGGCCTGCTGGTCGGGGTGGCCGCCGCGATCAAGCTGACCCCGCTGATCTTCCTGCTGTACTTCCTGGTGCGCAGGGAATGGCGGGCGGCCGCGATGTCGACGGCGGCCTTCGCCGGCCTGGCCGTGCTGGGATTCCTGTTCGCCGCCAAGGACTCCGCCGAGTTCTGGTTTCACGCGCTGCTCGATCCGAGCCGGGCCGGTGGTCTCGCGTACATGGCGAACCAGTCGTTGCGCGGTGTGCTGCACCGGATCAACCCCGGCGAGCACGCGGAGTCGTTGCTGTGGCTGGGATTGTCGCTGATCGTCGTGGCACTCGCGGTCGTGGCCGCGCACGGAGCTCGCCACGAGGTCGCGGCGCTGACCGCGATCGCGACGGCGGGCCTGCTCGTCTCGCCGGTCTCCTGGTCGCACCACTGGGTCTGGTGCGTCCCGGCGTTCCTGGCACTGGGTTTCGCCCGCAGGAGCTGGGCGTGGCCGACGCTCGGCGCGCTGCTGGTGATCTTCCTGGTGCAGCCCTTCACGTGGCTGCCGAGCACCGGCGACAAGGAGATGCTGTGGTCGTGGCAGGAGCACGTCTACGGCGACGCGTACACGTGGGTCGCGATCATCGGCCTGGTGGCGGCGGCGATCACCGCCACCAGGCGGGAGCTCAGCAGCGCTTCACGCGCACCGCGCCGCGGCTGGATTCCACGATCGCGAAGGTGAGCCGGTCGGGGTCCGCGGACCCGAGCGCGACGCGGACCTCGGCGTTGATGTTGATGTTGCGCCGTTCACCGCACGGCGCCCACTGGATCTCGGCCGAGCCCGGGCGGTACTGGATCTGCCAGCTGTCGCTGAACGGCCCGGTGAACGGCCGGCTCACCGTCGCGGTGGGCGAGGTGCCCTGCAGGTAGGTGCTGACCCGGCTCAGTCCGGTCGCGCCCTCCTGGAGGTGCGCGTAGCCCTCGTAGGTGGTTCTCGCCAGGCCGTAGGTGAAGCCTTCCGGCACGTTCACCCGAAGGTTGACCTGGCAGTTCTTGCGCTGGTCGAGCGGGGACGAACCGTTGCCCGCCCGCGCGAGGAAGGTGTGGTAGCCGATCGTGAACGTCCGGCCGTCGGTCTGGACGTCGGCGTCGCCCGCCGGACACCCCGAGCCGTTGACGGTCACGACCTCCAGGACGGGTGCCGGGGCCTCTTGTGCGGGCGCGAGGGCGGATAGGGCGATGAGTGCTGCCGCTGCCGTGGTGAGCATGTGGAACCTCTCCGAGGGGTCCGTGGCGGCGGCAGCACCAGACGCTATGACGAATCGCGGTTCGTCAACTGACGGTCACCTGACGATTCACGGCTTGAACGGCACGAGTTCCTCCTCGACGCCGGGCCTGACCACCACGCACGTCGACTCCGGCACCTCCTGCCAGGCCCCCACCAGGTCGGCCAGCGGTTCGGACACGATGAGCCGCGAGTCGTCGGTGAGGTGGTGCAGCGCCGGGTTGTCCGGGTACTGACGGCGCAACGTCGACACGTCGGTGCTGTGGAACAGGCTCCGTGACTTGCCGCGGCTCGAGTAGCGGAACGCCCAGGTCGTCGAGCCGTCCGTGACCGCGACCGTCATCTGGATCGGGTACTCGACGCCCGCGCGCCTGCCGACGTCCTCGACGAACTCGACCATGCGCGCCACCCCGGCCGGCGGATCCTGCTCCATCCCGAAGCTGACGGCCAGGTAGAACATGATCTCCGAGTCGGTCGACCCCTCGATCAGCGGGAACAGCACGGGGTCGATCGCCAGCATCAGCTCGCGCCGCACCAGCGGGAACTTGGCGATGAGCCCGTTGTGCATCCACAACCAGTTCTGGTGGCGGAACGGGTGGCAGTTCGACCGCTGCACCGCGCCGCCCGTGGAGGCCCGCACGTGCGCGAACACCCGGTCGACGGTGATCTGCGCGGACAGTTCCCGCAGGTTGCGGTCGTTCCACGCCGGCTCGGTGCTCAGGAAGAGGCCGGGCGTGCTCGTGTTGCCGTACCAGCCGATGCCGAACCCGTCGCCGTTCACCGCCGTGGCACCCAGCTTGGCGTGCTTGGACTGCATGACGAGCGAGTTCTCCGGCGCGTAGAGCAGTTCCTCCAGCCGGACCGGAGAACCGGAGTACGCGAGCCACCGGCACATGACGAACCTCCCTATAACCAGGCGTTACATGGGAACACGGACATCATGTGAAATGCGAGGTTTGCGGCGGCGCGCCTTCCTCGGGCAGCATGGCGGGGGTGACGGTCCCTCCCGGCTTACGGCCCCCGCCCTACGAGCAGCCGCGCGGGAACTTCGAGACGATCGAGGTGTACGCGCCTGTCGTGCAGGTGGCGCCCCCGGCGGAACCCTCGCAGGAGCCTGAGGAACGCTCGGACATCGCCGTCATCGGCCCGATCGCCGCGCTCGTGCTCGCCCTGACCATCAGCACGCTGATCCTCGAACACCCGGCCGCCCGCGCCGTCGCCGCCGGCCTGGCCACGATCGGGCTGGTCGTGGCCGTCGCGCTCATGCTGATGAGCAAGAAGCCGAAGCCCGGCAAGCACGTGGCCCGGCACGCCATCGATCCCGAGGCGACGGAGCGGATCAATCCCGGCTGGAGCACGCCCGACCGGCGCCGCTGACGGCCTCCCGCATCACCTGAGGGTCGCGAGACCAGCCTTCGCGAACTTCTCGTCCAGGTCACCGCTGGGCGCGCCGCCGACACCGATGCCCGCGACGGACGTCCCGTCGACCGCCACCGGCACGCCGCCGGCCAGGAACAACGTGCCGGGGATGTCCCGCAGCGTCGCGCCCTGGCCCGTGACGCGGCCGGCGAGCTCCGAGGTCGGCGCGTTGAACGACACCGCGGTGAACGCCTTGCGCCGCGCCGACTCCTCGGTCTGCGGGCCCGCGCCGTCACCGGCCAGCAGCACCACCAGGTCGCCGCTGCGGTCGACGACGGCCACGGTGACGCGCTGGTTCTCCTTCTCCGCCGCGTCGAGGGTGGCCTGAGCGGCCCTGATCGCCGCGTCGACGGTCAGCACCTTCTCGGTGCGGGTGGTGGTGTGCTGGTCGGCCGCCGCGTAGCCGCCGCCGATGCTCAGCACGACCAGGGTGGCGACTGCGATCTTCTTGAGGTTCATGGCTCCCACGATGCGCTGATCAGCGCGATTTTCCCTGGTGGTGACGGTTGAACCTCGGTTCAACCCATCGGTTGACCCGCCGGGTGGGCGCGGTCGCCTAAGGTCGCCGACGTGTGGCTGCACAGAGCGATGCACGCGGGCTTCTACGTGCTGCTGACGGCGTCGGCGGCGCGGTACGTCGCGTACCACGGCGCCGATCTCGTGGTGCTCGGCCTCGCGCTCGCTCTCGCCGTGTTCTATCCCGCGAGCGTGCGGTGGACACGGGCGTTGCCGGTCGTGCTCGCCGTGTGGCTGGTGCTGGTGTGGCTGGCGCCGAGCTTCGGCTGGTGCGCGATCCCGTTGTTCTTCCAGTGCCTCCGTCAGCTCAAGCCGCGGGTGGCGCTGCCGATCGCGGCCGTGCTGACGGCGGCCGTGGTGCTGGCCCAGATCAGGCTGGCGGCGACGTTCGACTGGTCGCTGGTGCTCGGCCCGGTCGGCGTCGCGGTGCTGACGGCGGCGGTGTTCTTCGATCGCGCCCGGCTCCTGCACGAGGCCGGGGTGCTGGAGGAACGCCAACGCCTCGCCCGCGAGATCCACGACACCCTGGCCCAGGGCTTCTCCAGCATCAACCTGCTGCTGTCGCTCGGGGAATCCGAGCGGGCCGCCGAGGTCGCGCGCGAGAACCTGGGCGAGGCGCGCCGGTTCGTCCGCGACCTGTCGCCGATCCAGGGCACGCTGATCGACGCGCTGCACCGGCTGGTCCCGCACGTGGAGGTGGACGGCGACCCGTACGCCCTGAGCGTGCAGACCGAGGTGGCGTTGCTGCGGGTCGCGCAGGGCGCGGTGGCCAACGTGGCCGAGCACGCGGGAGCCAACAGGGTGGCGATCACGTTGTCCTACCTGGGAGACGCGGTGACGATGGACGTGGTGGACGACGGCCGCGGTTTCGACCCGTCGGCGGTCCAGACCGAGGACGGCCGCGGCTACGGTCTGGCGTCCATCCGCGGGCGCATCGCCGAACTGGGCGGCACCGTGTCCGTGGAGAGCGCGCCGGGGGAGGGAACCGCGGTGGCCGTGACGGTGCCGACGCCATGAAGGTGCTGGTGGTCGACGATCACCCGGTGGTCCGGTTCGGACTCGTCGGCTTGCTGTCGCGCGACTTCGAGGTGGTCGAGGCCGCGAACGGCGAGGAGTCCGTGCAACTCGCGTCCACTGTGGACGTCGTACTGATGGATCTCCAGCTGGGCAGGGGAATTGACGGCGTGGAGGCCACCAGACAGATCCGCGCGATGGAGAACGGGCCGCAGGTCGTGATCCTCACGACGTACGACTCGGACGCCGACATCGTGCGCGCGGTCGAGGCAGGCGCGATCGGCTACCTGCTCAAGGATTGCGCCCCGGAAGAACTCGCCAGGGCCGTGCGCACCGCCGCCACGGGCCAGACCGTGCTCTCCCCGGACATCGCGCAACGGCTGCTGGGCCAGGTCCGCGACCCCGCGCCCAAGCTCAGCAAACGCGAGATCCAGATCCTCGAGAGCCTCGCCAAGGGCCTCGCGAACCGGGAGATCGCGAAGGAGTTGTTCATCAGCCAGGCCACGGTGAAGACCCATCTGGTGCGGATCTTCGCGAAGCTCGGCGTCGAGACCAGGACGGCGGCCGTGACGACCGCCGTGGAACGCAAGCTGATCCGGCTCTAGCCGCTTCTCTTGTCCGCTGCGGCGCTCAGCACACCGGCGACCTGCGTCAGCAGGATGCCGCGGCTGAGCCGTTGCTGGAGCACGCTGAGGACGCGCCGGTTTTCCTGCCGTCGAACGGCCGTGTCCCAGCGGAGTTCGACCTGCGCGGCCCATCTGGAGGACTCCCTCCGGGCTTGCGTTAGGGCGTACTGGACGTCGATGTCGTTGAGCACCAATGGATTGAGGTCCGGGATCAGTGAGAGCAGATGCACTGCTTTCGCCGCCGCTCGTCTGCGCGACGTCGCCCGTACGACATGGAGCAGCTGGGCGGCGATGTGCTGGTCCTCGCCCATCAGTTCCCAGAGTGTTTCGGGGTACTGCAGCATCGACAGGAGGCACAGTCGCGTCGGCAGGTCCCGGTCGGGGAAGCCGAGTCTGGCGAGGCCGATGACGATCGGCACCTGCATCGGGCCGAAGTCGCGTTGGCTCAGGCGTGCCGCGATCTGACAGACGACCTGCCGGAACTCGTCGAGGTCGGCGGGAAGCGGGCGATCAGGGCGCAGCGACTCGTGCAGCAACTCCGCCAGCATTGGCGTCACGTCCACGCCCGGAATGAGAGCGGCGTCGGCGATCGAGGCGAGGAACGCTGGTGGCAGCGGATCTGTGCTGATGCGGGTCAGTCTGGTCAGACGCATAAGGAATTGCGCACGCTGTGATGGAAATTTGACAGCTCGTGCGTGGTTTACAGCCTCCGTGATCAGACTGTCGTTAGTCACCTTTGCTGCAATATCAAAGGGGTTGGGGTAAGGGAATGCCAGTTGCGCGAGTATCTCCGCGCCGAACGGGCGGACGTCCTTCTTCTGTTGATTGAGCGGAGCGGAGCGCATCATCGGTGAGAGCGTGGAGAGTGCCCACTCGACCTCGGGGTTGCGCGCCAGCAGGTTCAGCCGGAACAGAGTCTCCAAAGAAGGGCTGAGCCGCAACATCTCGAGAGGTATGCGCAGCCCGTTGCTCATCGAGATGGCCAAAGCGTCGTTGTCTGCTGTCCTGGTGATGACGACATCCGTCAGCAGCTGCCAGGACTTCGCAGGCAAGGTTGCCTGCCAGAGCGCCGTGAGCCGCGTCCATTCCTCTCGTGGATCGGGAGAGTGCGGGAACAGCATCTTCGGAGTGGCTTCCCCGCCGAAGATGAGGACGAGCAGCAGCAGGTTCGCCGTGCGCAGACTGAGCCGCGCGGGGATCGTCGGCATACGGGGTCGATACCCCGGCACGTCGCCCCAGTTGTCGACGAGGAGTGTTTCCCGAAGCGCGTGTGCCAGCAACACCGTGACGGCCCGCAACGTGGCTGGTGCCGTGCCCTTAGTCGCGTGTTGCATGAAGGACGTGACCGTGTTCCTGGAACACAGCAGCTCGAACGACAGCAGCGCACCCAGGATGCTGAAGTCGGGCTCGTTGCTCTTCACCCGCAGCGTGCGATCGCCACGTCTGCTGTCGTCGTAGATGTCCATGACCACCCGATGGGTGAGCCTCGCGACCAGGTACTCGCCGAACGTCGCATGCAGGAACTCGTAGGCGCTTTTCGTCCTCTCTTCGACACCGTCGACGGAAGTCGCCTGGGACACGTGGACGAAGAAGAAGCGGCTGACCAGTTTTCTCGCCTTGTCCGGCAGCGTGACGTGCCGGACCGGGGACGAGTCGAACGCGTCCAGGTCCGCTGCGAGCTCGTCTTCGAGAACGGCCTGGCTGCCCCTGTTGAACATGGCGAACGCCGCGACAGCGAGGGTTTCGAGCTCCTTCTCCACGAACTGTTGAAGCTCGTAGTCCTCGGCGTTCGGATGCAGTTTGCGGGTCTCGCGTTCGGCGAACGACGTGAGCAGGCGTTCGTAGAGATCCGCGTCGACCAGCTTGTCTCCCTCTCGCTGGAGTGCGTTCTCATGTGCGTCGTAGAGCGCGAGCATGAACAGCAGCAACGGCTGGACGGCTAGTCCTCGGTGCGTCAACGCGATGGACAGCGGCAGCGGATTCTTGCCCGAGGTGCGGAAGTGGCCGGCGTGGTGGCGGTTCCACCGGTTGAGCCAGCGCGCGACACGCTTGTCGTCGAACGGTTCGATCCTCATGATCGGGGTCGCCTGAGGTATCCGCACGCGCTGCGCGACGATCGTCCTGCTCGTCACGATCACGATGACGGGGCGGCCCATGATGGCCTCGCCCCGCTGGAACTCGCGCACCAGTTCCAGGTAGTCCGCGCGACTGACCGCGCTGCTCTGGATCAGTTCGTCGAGTCCGTCAAGGATGACCACGGGCGACTCGGGCCGTGCCACGCGAGCGAGGTCCGACCACTCGATCCGCCGGGTCAGCGCCGTCTCGATGGCGGAGGACAACTGCTTGTAGATGGGTGCGTCGGCGGCCACCGCACGGAGGTCGACCCGGACGACCGGTCGCTTCATCGCGCCCAGTCGCGCGGCGAGCACTCTGGTCAGCGCGGACTTCCCGGTACCGGGGTGTCCGAGGATCAGCAGCGGCAGCCTGCCGGCAGACGGTGTCGTGAGGTAGCGGATGAGGAACTCCTGTATCTCCTCCCGGATCTGCAAGCCGTCCCACCACTTGTCCTCGTGTGGCAGACCGGTGCCCGAGTCGTAGGACGTGACGCGGTAAGCCGGGTTGACGTAGGAGTCGCGCAGCGTCGGAAGGCTGGGCAGTCCGTGCCCGCTGTCGCCGATCTCCTTGTCGATCTCGGCTTCGTACACCATGGCGAGTTCGGTCCACTCGTCCTCGGCCGTGCTCCCCGTGGCAGTCAGTTCCGCGATCGCGGTCAGCCCGGCCAGCCCGGTGTTCTTCTGGCCCAGCCTGTCCCGGATGCTGCCGATCGCCCCGACGTGCCGGCCGTCGCGCGGATAGGAGGAAGGCTGCCCGTCACCGGGTCCGTCCCGCAGCAGCGTCCAGATCGTGAACTCCGGGCTGCTGTCCGCCACCGCCAGTACCTGGTTGTGGTAGCGCTGGAACACGAGGTGGGCCAGTCTCTCGGTGTCGATGCGCTCGGCGGCGGTCGGCCAGATGACGAAGAGGCAGTTGCTGATGTGCGCGGCTGAACGCCAGAACGTCTCCAGCAGGCGCCAGCCGAAGTCGTCCCACAGTTCGGTGGGCTGGGGGACGGGTATCAGCGTGCCGAGCAGGAGACTCGCCGTCGTGTCCCGTTCGGCCTCCGAGGCCTTGCCAGCCCAGTTCCACTGATGCGGACCTACACGGATTCCTGCCTCTTCAGCCCAGTGCAGGTCCGCCGTCTCGGTGAAGACGGCCAGCAGAGCGAGAACCGTGTGGGCGGCGATCATCACGTCGCCCTTGGTGGACCGGTCCGCGGTGCGCAGCCTGGTGATGGCGATCCGCCCCAGTTCGGCGAACGATCGTTGCAGGTCACTTTCGGGATCGAACAGCCCGGCGGTCAGCACCTCCGCGAGGGAGTCCCCTTCAGGGGTGGGATCGTTCTGGGCGGATTCCACCCATCTGGCGATTTGGTTCTCGCACGGTTGGAGAGCTCGGACGGCATCCGCGAGAGTTTGCGTGTGAGCCATCAGTCTCGTCCCGCGTGCGACTCCATCGCGGTGCGCAGCAGGTCGAGCACGGCGGCCGCGTCGAGCGCCCGCTGGTGCACGTCCGCCGGCGTCGGACCGGTGAAGGTCCAGCCGAACCGCTGATCGGCGTCCGGCCCGTACCTGAGGTGTGCGTGCACCGCGCCGCTCTGAGGTCGTTCGTCGCGCGTGTGCTCGCGGACGACGCCCAGGAGCACCGCCCGGTCCGCGGTGTCGCGTGTGGACAGACGGAGCGGCTCGAACGTCTCGAAGGCGATCACGAGATCGCCCAGTGAGACCGTCCGCGCCACCTCGTCGATCTTCACGTCCGGCAGTGCCTCGCGGAGGTCGTCATGGGCGTCGGCGAGGATCTCGTCCAGGTCGGCCAGTGCTCGGCGGCGCAGGCCGTCCTGCCGCTCGGTGTCGGCCTCGGCGGCCGAGGCCGAGGTCTGCCGGGTCATGAGGCGTTGTTCGACGCCCAGTGCCGCGTTGACGAGGGAGTCCTGCTGGGGTGTCAGGGCGTACGGCGCGAGCCCGTCGTACACCGCGCGGGCGTCCTGGGGGCGTTCGGAGGGGCGCTTGTGCAGCAGGCGCAGGACGTGGCGGGCGATCTTGGGGGAGAGGCCGTCGAGGGAGGGTGGCGCGTCCTGCAGGTGCTGGCGCCGGAAGTCGTCCTCGGGGCCCTTGAACGGCAGCTCGCCGGTGAACACCTCGAAGGCCAGCACGCCCAGGGCGTACAGGTCCGACATGGCGTCCGCCGGGTGGTTGAGCCACAGCTCGGGGGCCGTGTACGGATCCGTTCCATACGCCGCCAGGGTGTAGGTCCCGGTCGCCTCCGAGAGGTCCCTGGACAGGCCGAAGTCGGCGATCTTCCAGACAGGGCCGAACTTCAGGACGTTGGCGGGCTTGAGATCGCGGTGCACGATGCTCTGCCGGGAGAGCTGCTGGAGACCCAGGGCGACCTGGCGCACCACGTCGACGCCGGCCGCGGTGGGGAACGGCTCTTCCACCAGAGCGGCTTTCAGCGACTTCTCCGCGCGGGGCATGACGATCAGCAGGTCGTCGTCCAGGAAGCGGTAACCGTGGGGCAGGACCAGGTGGCTCGTGTCGTGGCCGGACCGGTTCGCGCGCAGCAGACGTTCGACGATCTCGATCTCGCGGTCGCGTTGCCGCTTCTTGCTCTCGGTGGGGCGGGGCAGGGAGATCTTCTTGATGGCGACGGACGTGCCGTCGGCCGCCAGACCGGCGAACACCTGGCCCATTCCGCCCCGGTCACCGATCGGGGTGTCCTCGTCCAGACGCCACTCGGCTCCGTCGTTGTCCTCGAAGCGGATCATCGACCCACATGCCCCTTCCTCCGTGCGCGACGCGATCAGGACGTTCGTCGATCGCGCGCGCCGGGGCGTTTCGAGGGCTGGGAAGTACTACTCGTTTGGAGCAGTGAGGTCTGGTGGCGTGGTGTTGGTCAGGCGGGCGTCCGGCTGGCTGCCCGACATCGCGAGTACGCCCCGCAGCACCTGCAACAACTTCCGCAGGCCGCTCGGCTTCTTGCGGTCGATTCCGCCGATCACCTGCTTCAGCACGGACAGCTGGTCGAAGTAGATCCGCTCGGTGACGAGGTTCTCGTCGGCGTCGAAGATGAAGTACGCGTTCATGCGCGTGCGGTGCTTGCCGCCGGTCGCCGGGATCTTGCCCAACGGCCCGAGGTGCGTGCCCAGCAGCCAGAACTCCACGATCACGGCGTCGACGCTGTGCCGGAACGAGATCAGCTCGTGGTGCTGGTCTGGGAACGCCACGCGCGTGTCGGTGTAGTACTGCCGCACCGCGTCGTCGCCGTCGTGCACGACCATCTGCGCGATGATCTCGTAGTGGGGGTGGGGAAACGTCGAGAGCGTGGCGTCCCAGTCGTGGGCGACCTCGTCGCGGAAGTGGTCCAGCACGAGCTTTTCGCGGGCGCGCAGGACTTCCTCGGGTGGCAGGACGAAACGCGAAGGCATCGGAAGCTCCTCAGTGGACGATCTGGCCGTGGCTGAACGTGGGTCTGGTGCCGGGGTTCGTCCAGGCGCCGGTGAGTTCGCTGGAGGGGAAGAACTGCACGAACCGCGGGTCGGCCTGGCTGCGGTCGGCGAGCGTCTTCTCCAGGATGATCGAGTTGTACTGGTCGGCGGTGCTCTCGACGGTGTTCGCGTTGAGCACGACCTCCTGCTGCCACCGGCGCGTCCACGACGCGAGGCCGGGCAGCTTCGAGTGCTCGGGCGTCAGCGCCTCGGCGGCGATCACGTTCTCGCTGCTCACCCAGATGCCGGTCGAGGTGTTGACGACGAGGCTCTGGTTGCCGAACACGTGGCCAGGCGTCTTGATCACCGCGACGCCCGGTCCCAGCACGACCGAGCCGTCGATCGGCAGGAACGCGTCCCGCGGCAGGTCGCGGTAGGTGTCCGGCTGGTACCAGGGCTTCTGCAGCGGGTGCAGTTCGGTCAGGGCCGCCAGTTCGTCGCGTTGCACGATCACCTTGGCGTTCGGGAAGTACGGCGTGGCGCCGATCCAGCGCCGCAGGTCCTGCGTGTGCAGGTGGTCGAACATCAGGTAGTCGACGTCCTCGGGTGCGATGCCGAGCCGTTCGAGGTGGCCGGGCACGGTGCCGTGGACCTTGACCACGCGCCGTTCGATCACGTCCGGCGTCCGGCTCGACAGGTCCTCGAAGTACGGCGTGTACCGGCCGTACTCGTGGTCGCTCGGCTCGAACAGCAGGATGCGCTCGCGGCCGTTGTCGTGCCAGCGGATCACCAGCATGCGGTTCGTGATCGACAGGAACGGCGCGATCGCCCGCGACGCCCTGAACAGCCCGAACCGCGTCGGGTACGGCAACGTCACCAGGTCGCGCGTGACGATGCTGTCCGGCGTGCCGGTCGTGGCGAACTCCCGCCGGAACGCCTCGCCGCGTTCGCGCACGACCCGCAGCCGCGCGCCCGGCCCGCCCTCGACGTCCATCTTGTCGAGCGTGTCGATCCTGGTGAAGCTCATCATCCCCTCCAATACCCACAGTGTGGGTTAATTTGGAGGTTAAACCCACGGCGTGGATATCCGCAAGGCACAATGGCCGGGTGACTGAACCGCGCCGAGGGCGTCCGCGCACGCCGCTGCTGTCCCGTGAGTCGATCGTCGCGGCGACGCTGCAGGTCATCGACGTGGAAGGCGTCGCGGCCGTGGGCATGCGCTCCGTCGCGCGGGCGCTCGGGGTCGACGCGAAGAGCCTCTACAACCACGTCGACGGCAAGGACGGCCTCCTCGACGCCGTCGCCGAACACCTGCTGGGCGGCCTGGTCCTGCCGGAGCCGACCGGTGACGCGCGTCGCGACCTGCACGCCATCGCCGACGCGTTCCACTCGCGCGCCCTGGCCCATCCCGGCGCCGCGCCGCTCGTGCTGACCCGTCAGCTGTCGTCGCTGGAGGGCCTCGCGCCGGTCGACGCGGTGCTCGCCGTCCTGCTGGCCGCGGGTGCCTCGGCCCAGGAATCCGTGCACCTGCTGCGGATGCTGCTCGCCACGTTGATCGGCACGTTGCTGCGCGAGGTGTCGGCGGCACCGACGTTCGGCGGTGACGACGGGGCGCGCCGCGAAGTGCTGGAAGCCGCCGGGCTGACCTCGGTGGTCGCGACGGCGCCGCACCTCGCGGAGTTCGACCGCGACGCGGAGTTCGAGTACACGGTGGACCTGGCGATCACCGCCGTGCTGGACCGGATCGGTCAGCGGTCGGGGCCCAGGTCCTCGTAGAGGCCCTGCAGCAGCCGCCCGGTCGGCTCGCCGCCGGACGTCTCGACCAGGGCCCAGCCGGGCTCGCCGGGGCCGGGGTCGTCGAGGAAGTGCAGGGCGGCGAACAGCGATTCGAAGGCGACCATGCGGGCGAACGCCCGCAGGTCTTCCGGCGCCGCTCCCCACGCCAGCAGCCGCTCCTGCGCGGCCTCGCCGACCTGGTGGGTCTGGCCGTTCGGCGGGCCGTGCTCGTCGACGATCGCCCACATGCCGCGCAGGAACCGGGATCGAGCCTCGTCGTGAACGTCCATGCCGGACAGCATGCCGGTTGATCTTCAAGAAGCGCGCTGGGCCGAACGGCGGCAGACTTCCCCGAGTGAACCATCGACGGTGGCCCGTGGTCGCGGCGGCGGGGTTCGTCTTCGCGGCGATCGTGTACGTGCTCGCGGTGCTGACGAAGGCCGGCCAGACCATCGAGAACGCGGCCCTGCGCGGCGCCGACCAGGACAACGTGTCCGAATCGGACGCCGCCTGGAACGCGCTCGGGCAGATCACGATCTACTCGCTGGCTGCGGCGGTCGTGGCGGTCGCCCTCGTCGGTGTGCTCAGAAAGCGCTGGGACCTCACGATCGCGGCGGTTGGGGTGATCGTCGCGGGCCAGGTCGTCGTGCAGGCGCTCAAGCGGTTCGTCCTGCCGCGCCCGGCGCTGGTCGAGGTCACCGGCGATTACGCGCACAACAGCCTCCCGAGTGGACACACGACGATCGCGATGACCGTGCTGTTCGCGGCGATCATCGTGGTGCCGTGGAAGTGGCGCGGCGTCATGCTGTTCTTCGTGCTGCCGTGGGCGACGGCGATCGGCCAGTACACGCTGACCGCGAAGTGGCACCGTCTCAGTGACACGCTCGCCGCCGACGGCATCGCGCTCGCCATCGCGGCGCTGGCGGCGTGGTGGTTGCAGCGCAAGGGATCCCTGGAGCCCTACATCGGACCGCGCCGCGTCGGCCGGGTCGTGCTGGTGGTGTTCTGGTCCGCCATCGCGGTCATCACGCTCGCGCTGGGCGCGATCCTGTGGGTGTTTCCGCTGGCTCAGGAGGGTCTGAACGCCGACGAGTGGGTCATCTACCTCGGCGCGGGCTCGTTCGCCTCGGCCGGGTCGCTGATCGCCGCGCTCACGTACCTCGCGTGCTGGCGCCGAATCGCCTGACAACCAGTTGATCTCTCGCACGTCCTGTCCTGTGGAGAGGTTTCCGAAGAAGGGGACAGGACGTTGAGCGTTAACCGACGTGCCGTGCTGGCATTGGGCGCCGGAGCGGCACTGGCCGTGGCCGTGCCCACCACCGCACAGGCCTCGACGGTCACCGGCAAGCTGCGTGAGCTCGAGAAGCAGCACAACGCGCGCCTCGGCGTGTTCGCGACGGACACCGGCTCCGGTCGCACGGTGCTGCACCGGGCGGACGAGCTCTTCCCGATGTGTTCGACCTTCAAGGCCATCGCGGCGGCGGCGATCCTGCGCAAGGACCGCGACGGATCGTTGCTGAACAAGGTGATCACCTACACGAAGTCCGATGTGGACAAGTCCGGCTACGGACCGATCACCGGCAAGCCGGAGAACCTCGCGAACGGCATGAAGATCTCGGCCCTGTGCGAGGCGACCATCACCTACAGCGACAACTGCGCGGCGAACCTGCTGCTCAAGGAACTGGGCGGCCCCACGGCCATCAGCCGCTTCAGTCGCTCGATCGGTGACCCGGTCACGCGCCTCGACCGCTGGGAGCCGGAGCTGAACTCGGCGGAACCGGGCCGCGTCACGGACACGACGTCGCCGCGCGCCATCGGCCAGAGCTACGCGCGCCTGACGCTGGGCCACGCCCTCAACTCGAACGACTCCGACCAGCTCGTGAAGTGGTTGCTGGCCAACACGACCGGCGGCAACCGCGTCCGCGCGGGTCTTCCGGCGGCATGGGGCTGGGGCGACAAGACCGGCACCGGCGACTACAGCACCACCAACGACGTCGGCATCGCGTTCCCGCCCGGCCGTGCGCCGATCGTGATCGCCGTGCTGTCGACGAAGAAGGACACCCCGAAGGGCGGGGCCGACGAACCGCTGCTGGCCAAGACCGCCGAACTCGTGGCGGCGTCGTTCAGCTGATCGGCACCCCAGAGCCTGGTGAACGGCCTGGAACAGCCCGCGGGCTGTTCCAGGCCGTTCTGATCTCGTGGAACGACGCGGATCGTCGAATCGCTGGTCGAATGCGGAACGACCGGCTACGGTTCAACGCGAATCTCGTTCACGTTCCCAAAGGCGGCGGCGATGCGGCGAGCAGTTCTGCTGGTGGTCCTTTTCCTCTTCTCCCTGGTGGTCACACCGGTGCGCGCGGAGTCGTTCGACGGCTCCGAGCTGCGGGTGTCCGGCGGGGTCTTCCGCGACGAACACGGCCGTGAGGTGGTGTTGCGCGGCTTCAACGTCTCCGGAACGGCGAAACTCGCCGAGTACCGCGGGCTTCCGTTCGCGAACACGGCCGACGCACGCAAGTCAGCGCAGGCGATGAAGCAGCTGACCGGCGCGAACGCCGTCCGGTTCCTGCTCACGTGGGCGTGGATCGAACCGCAGCGCGGCCAGATCGACCACGCCTACCTCGACGGCGTCACGAACCAACTGCGCCAGTTCACCGACCTCGGCATTCGCGTCTACCTCGACTTCCACCAGGACCTGTACTCGCGCCACCTGTTCAACAAGGACAGCTGGTACACCGGCGACGGCGCGCCGGCCTGGGCGGCGAGCGGTTACCCCAAGGAGTCGTGCGGACTCTGCTTCCACTGGGGCCAGAACATGAAGAACAACAACGCCGTCACCGCCGCGACCTACGACTTCTGGCACAACCGCGACGGCGTGCAGGACTCGTTCGTGAACGCGGCCGGCGAGGCGCTCAAGCACGTCAGGGAAGCCTTGCCCGCCAACGAGTTCAAGCTCGTCGTCGGCGTCGACCCGCTGAACGAGCCCTATGCCGGCAAGTACGACGCCGGCCAGACCTCGCAGACGTGGGAGCGCGACCTCCTGATGCCGTTCTACCACCGCTTCCGCGCCGAGATGGACGAGGCGGGCTGGGCGGCCAAGCCCGCTTTCGTGGAACCGCTGGTGTTCTGGAACCAGAACGTGGACTTCTTCGCCGAACCCGGCGGCCTCACGCTCGTTCCCGGCCTCGGCGAACGGTTCGTGTTCAACGCGCACTTCTACGACGGCAAGGCGCAGTCGGGAGTCCTGATGCCGGGCAAGGCGGGCGACGGCCAGTACACCGAGGCGTTCGGCACGATCCGTCAGCGCGCCGCGGCACTGGGCACCACCGCGATCGTCTCCGAGTTCGGCCACCCGGTCTCGGGCTACACCTCCGACAAGACGCCGTCCGTGCTCAAGGCGATCTACCAAGGCCTCGACTCGACGGCATCGGGCGCGCGCTGGTGGTCGGCGCCGCGCGGGAGCGTGATCTCGGGCAGCCAGTGGCACTGGGACACCAACTACGGCCGCCACCACGAGCTCATGAACGACAACCCGGGCAAGGTGAAGACCGACGGCGACGCCATGAACGACGAGCACTTCTCGGCGGTCAAGCTCGACGCGGCCGGCAACGCGGTGCTGAACGTCGACCGGGCGATCGTCGACCGCGTCTACCCGCAGGCCGTCGCGGGCACGACGCTCGCGTTCACCTACGAGGACCGCGCCTACCAGACCTGGCAGCAGATCCCGCTCCCCAACGTCCGCGCGCTGGTCGGCTCAGCCCCGTTCGCCGTGATCGTCTGGGACTCGAACGGCGGCAGCGCGCCGACCGAACTGCACCTGCCGGAGTCGCTGCGCTCGCCGTTGGTGATCAGCTCGGTGCCGTCGGCCGTCAACGGCGACAAGCTGCTGCTCCACGGAGGCCAGGGACGGCAGTTCGCGCTGATCACAGCCCCGTCCGGTGGCAACGTCGCCGCGGCGGAGGCCGAGATTCGACAGTGGTACGTAAGCTGGTGAAGTGCGAACTAGGCCCACTCTGAGCTGGTCGAACCCGGGCCCGTCACTGCCGCGCGCCTCCACCCTCACCGACGTCGTGCCGATCGTCGCTGAGGGTGGGGTGCTGGTGCTCAGCGGTGCCGGCCTCTCCACGGAGTCCGGCATCCCCGACTACCGCGGCGAGGGCGGGTCCCTGCGCAAGCACACCCCGATGACCTACGACGAGTTCACCACCAGCCAGGCGGGCCGGCAGCGCTACTGGGCACGCAGCCACGTCGGCTGGCGCACCATCGCCCGCGCGCACCCGAACGCGGGCCACCACGCCGTCACCAGGCTGTCGGCCAAGCTCTCCGGCGTCATCACCCAGAACGTCGACGGCCTGCACCAGGCCGCGGGCTCGTCGGACGTCGTGGAACTGCACGGTGGCCTGGACCGCGTGATCTGCCTGGACTGCGGGCTGCTCTCCCCGCGCATCGACCTCGACCGCCGCCTGCGCGAGGCGAACCCCGACTTCCACGCGACGACGGACGAGGTCAACCCGGACGGCGACGTCTTCCTGCCCGAGGAGACCGTGAAGGACTTCGTGGTCGTGCCGTGCGCGGAGTGCGGCGGCGTGCTCAAGCCCGACGTCGTGTTCTTCGGCGAGAACGTGCCACGTCCGCGCGTCGAGCAGTGCTACGAACTCGTGGACAACGCCCGGTCCCTGCTGGTCCTCGGCTCCTCGCTGACGGTCATGTCCGGGCTCAGGTTCGTGCGCCGCGCGGCCACCGCCGGAATCCCGGTCGTGATCATCAACCGGGGCGAGACGCGCGGCGATCCGCACGCGTCGCTGCGCGTCGACCTGCCGCTCGGAAAATCGCTGACGGAGCTGGCTGAAGTCGTTGTAGGGTAAGGAATGGTGACCTTTTCGGTCGATGACGTGACGCCGGTGACCGACGCCCTGCCCACCCTCCCGATCGCGGAACTGTTCCCCGGAGCGCTCGCCACGGGAAGCAACGCGCGGATGCTGAAGCCCAACGGCGTGCACCCGTTGCTGCACGCCGTCGGCAAGGCGTTCGCCGAGCACCGGCCGCTGATCCTCTCCCCGGACGCGGTGTGGCTGACCATCGCGCGAGGCATCTCCGACCACGTGAAGCTCAACGCCGAGGAACTGCGGCCGATCCTGGTGGGTCACGAGGGCAAGGCAGTGCTGACGGTGGACTACGGCCCCGCCGACACGTGGGACTCCGTCGTCGAGGGGCTGGCGAAGCAGGTCGGCGACACGATCTTCGAGTGCGACTTCAGCACCAGCACCGCCGTCGACCGCCTCGCGGGCCGCGTCGCCATGATGGACGCCTACTCGCCCTATTACGGGTACTGGATGATCGGGGTCTGCGGCATCCCGTCGATCACGCTGACCGGCACGCCGGACGACTGGCGCAGGATCCGCGCCAGGATCGACGACCTGCCCAGGTTCGGCCTGGAGCACTGGTGCCGTTCGCTGCGACCGATCACCGACGAGTTCGTGCGTGCCGCCGAGGGGAACGCCGACAAGGAGTTCTGGCAGCGGATCTACAACCCGGTCGACGCCTACGGAGGCGACCACGTCACTGGCTGGGTCACGCGTTTCTACCCGTACCTGGACTTTCTCAGGGACGCGAACGTGCCCAATCCGATGCTGGATCTCCCGATCGGCGAACCGCGGGACGGCACCAGTCCGTCCGTCACCACGGACAGCGTGCCCGCCACCCTGTGCCGCGCGGTGATCAACGTGAACGACCGGCTCGACATCAGCGCGGTGGCGCTGGACGCGGGCCTGGCCGGTGTGACCCAGCACGAGGACGGCGCTCTGGAACCGGTGGCGGGCTGGGCGGTGCTGCCCTGGCCACCGGACATCGCGAGGGTGCTGGACCGCCTGGTCGCCGAGCACGAGTGGACTCCACCACGGCCGATGGAGCAGGAGGTGGAGCTGCTCGGGAACAAGATCACGTTGCGGCACCGCGTGCAGGGAGGCGGCGAGCTGATCGCGCTCTACCAGCGCGTCGGAACCGCGTCGCTGCACGGCGGCACCTGGCGGGTGCGTGCCTACGACGGAGGGAAGAGCGAATGGCTCGGCCGCTACCACGTCCAGCCCGTGTTCGACCTCGCGGACGGGCGGACCGCCGGCGAGATCACCGACTTCCCCACCAGCCGGACCCACTGGGTGATCTTCCGGTCCGGCGACCAGCCGCAGGACGTCCCGGTCCTCGGTTCCTCGCTCGCGACGCTGCTGGAGTCTCTGCTGGACCACGGCGAGGTCGGGCACCTGGAGACGATGAGGCTGTCCGACCTGGACTAGTGGTTCTGTGACCTGAACTGGTCCAGCACGCGTCGCTCCCGCTTCGTCGGACGCCCGGCACCCCGGTCGCGCCGCGCGATCGGAGCCTCCACCGGCGGCGGGGGAGTGCGGTCGAGGAAGCACGTGGCCGCGTCCGCCGCGCCGACCCGTTTCTGGATCACGCGCACGACCACGACCGTCCACGTCTTGTCGTTGACGCGGGCGCGGACCGTGTCTCCGGGAACGACGGTCGCCGAGGCCTTCGCGGGCTTGTCGTTGATGCGCACGTGGCCGCCCTTGCACGCCTGGGCGGCGTCCGGGCGGGTCTTCGTCAGCCGGACCGCCCACAGCCAGCGGTCGATGCGCGTGGACTCCACCCCGCCATCATGGCACTCTCGGAGATCATGAGGCTCCTGGCGGTCGCACTGAGCCTCGCCGGGTCACTCGCCCCGTCGGCCCGCTCGGTGAGCTCACCGGCCTCGCCCAGGAGAACGCGCTGGCCGAGGCGCTGCGACCTGTCTGCTCCCGGATTTCCCCGGAACTAGATGTCCACTGTGGACTGAAGGCCGAGCATCCGCGCGAGCCCTGACATTTCGAGCACCTTCGTCACCTGGCCGGACGCGGCAGAGAGCTTCAACCCACCCGCGGCGGCCGAGGCGCGGGCGTGGCCACGCACCAACGCGCTGATGCCGCTGGAGTCGCAGAACGTGACGGCTGTCAGGTCCAGCACCACGTAGCGGTGGCCCTGGTCGAGAAGGCGATCGAGCTTCGCGAGCAGCCGCTTCGAGCCTGGACCGGCGAGTTCGCCGGAGACCGCGACGAGGGTGGAGGCAGGCGACGACTCGGTCACCGTGACTTCGAGCATTTCGCAGCTGTACCCGGTGGTGGCCACCGCGAAACTGTTTCGCATGCGCGTTCTGCTGACCTCGTTGCCCAGTCGCTCCCACCTGGAACCAGTGGTGCCGCTCGTGAAAGCGTTCCGGGAGCGGGGGCACGACGCAGTGGTCGTGACGGCGCCGTACGACCTGAGTCCTCCGTCGTCGTGGATCCCCGAACGCGACGGCGTGCTGAAAGCGCCGTTCTGGTCGGCGGAGCTGGTGGTCACGACGGCCGCGAACGTCCTCGACTTCGCCCGCACCTGGCGCCCCGACGTCATCCTGCGCGAGACCAGCGAGTACGGCGGCCAGATCGCCGCCGAGGTGCTCGGCATCCCGCACGCGCTGGTCGACACGGCCCCGTTCGCGCCGCTGGAGATCCCGCTCCTCGACGAGCTCATGGACAAGGTCCGCGCGAAGTTCGGGGTCGGGGCGACCGAACCGGTCTTCACCGCGGGCCTGACCCCGGCGTTCTGGCATCCGGCCCAGCGCCACTTCCGAATGCCGATCGAACAGGACCGCGGGGTCGTCGCGTCGTTCGGCGCCCACCTGCCGTCCGGCTCGCAGTTGCCGCACGTCGTGGTGGAGGCGCTCGGCAAGCTCCCCGTCGCCGCGAAGGTGGTCGTCACGCACGCGGGCTACAGCGACGTGCGGGAGGCGCTCACCGCGGGCGTGCCGATGGTCGCGGTGCCGTTGTTCGCCGACCAGCCTCGCAACGCCGCACGAATTCAAGATCTCGGCACGGGCGTCCAGGTGGAGGTGAAAGGACTGACCGCGGCAGTCCTCGCTGATCGAATCCAGCACGTCCTGAACACGAGGACTTATCACGACGCCGCTGAGAGCCTGGCCGCGCAGATCGCCGATCTCGAGGAATTCACGAATATTCCGGACCACCTCGTATCCGCTGTGTGACCACATTTTGGTTTTGGCCAAAAGCTTCGACGGTAATTTAGACCGTCTGGAGACTGGTGGTGGGGCAGGTGCTTGTTGGGGAGAACAGGTCGCCTGACAGAGGGAAAAACAGGGGGAAACATGAAGAGGCACGTGCGCGACAGTTTCTTCGTCGTGGGCGAAGGTGTGCTGGAATTCGACGGCAAAGGTGAGGCCACCACGCGTCAGCCCTCCACGGCGGAGGAGTTGCGCAGGTTCCGGTTCTCGCGACTGGGGCCGAAAGGGCCGCGAACGGACGAGGAGACGCGGGTAGCCCTCGCGACCGCGATCACCGCGAACGTTCCGCAGCCCGATTCGGCCGACCCGGCCGTGCCCGCGGGGTTCACCTACCTCGGCCAGTTCGTCGACCACGACCTGACCATGGACCGCACCGAGTCGCAGCTCGGGCAGGACGTCAACCTCGACGAGCTGATGCAGGGCCGCTCGCCGGCGCTGGACCTCGACTCGGTCTACGGCCGCGGCCCGCGCGACAAGGACGACCAGGTCTTCTACGCCCAGGACGGCGTGAAGTTCAAAGTCGGCACCACGACGCCGGTGCCGTTCCCGGACGAGGGCACCAACGTCCCGTTCGAGGGCTTCGACCTGCCGCGCCGCGGTGGGACGGGCGGCACGGCGGCGGATCGGCGGCTGCCGCTGATCCCGGACGCCCGCAACGACGAGAACCTCGTGGTGGCGCAGACGCACCTCGCGTTCCTGCGCTTCCACAACCGCGTGGTCGACGAGCTCGCGCTCACCGGCCTCACGGGCGAGCGGCTGTTCCGCGCCGCCAAGGAACTCGTGGTGCGGCACTACCAGTGGATGCTGAAGACCGACCACCTGCCGCGGATCATCGACCCGGCGATCGTGGACGACGTCTTCACGAACGGCCGCAGGTTCTTCGAGGTGCCCGGCCGCAGCCGGCACGACTCGCCGACCATGCCGATCGAGTTCTCGGTCGCCTCGTACCGCTTCGGGCACAGCCAGGTCCGCGGCGCCTACGAGTGGAACCGCGTGTTCCGCAGCGGCGGACCGTTGCAGGTGCCGGCGTCGTTGTTCCAGCTCTTCACCTTCACCGGGGTGAGCGGCAACTTCGACCCGTCCTCCGCGCTGCCGGCCCACCTGGACGACGTGACCAGGGGCGACTTCTTCACGTTGCCCAGCAACTGGATCGCGGACTTCCGCAGGCTCTACGACTTCACCGAGGCGGACCGCGACGACCTGGTCGCGCCGGAGGAGTTCGACGGCGGCAACGTCACCAAGCGGATCGACACGCTGCTCGTCGACCCGCTGACGCAGCTGCCGGCCGGCACGTTCGGCGGCCGCGGCACGCAGTTCCGGGAGATCGAGCGCAACCTCGCGTTCCGGAACCTGACCAGGGCCTCGATGATGGAACTCGCCACCGGTCAGCAGATCGCCGAGCTGTTCGAGGTCGAGCCGCTCACCGCCGAGCAGATCCTCACCGGCAACGGCGGCGCGGTCCTCGACGGCCTGTCCGAACAGCAGAGGTCGCAGCTCGTCGAGGCCACCCCGCTGTGGTTCTACGTCCTGCGCGAGGCCGAGGTCGGCAACGGGCTGATGGGCCCGGTCGGCGGCAGGATCACCGCGGAGGTCTTCCACCGCGCGATGGAGGGCAGCCGGATCTCGATCGTGCGCTCGCCGTACTGGCGGCCCACGCTCGGCCCGGACTCCAGCACGTTCCGGATGGTCGACCTGCTGTTGTTCGCCTTCGAGGGCAAGGCCGACCTGTTGAACCCGCTGGGGGACCCGATCAGCTGATCTTTCCTCGCACCTCCTGTCTGGCTGGGTGGTGGCAGTCAGACAGGAGAGGGAGATCATGTCCAGTCCGGAAACCACACGCCGTGAAAGCGCGGAAGAACGCCTGACTCGTTTTGCGCGAGAGTCGGGAATTCCTCTGCTGCGCATTGGGCTGGGGGTCGTGTACCTCTGGTTCGGCGTGCTGAAGCTCTTTCCCGGTGGCAGCCCTGCCCAGGATCTCGTCGAACGCACGGTCTCCGTGCTGACGTTCGGGATCGTCCACGGGGATTTGGCCCGAGTGAGTGCCGCGATCACCGAGATCGGGATCGCACTGGTTCTGCTGAGCTTCCGCGCACCGCGATCGTGCGCGGTCCTGCTCGTCGGCCACGTCGTGCTGGTGTCGACACCGCTGGTGTTGTTCCCCGGCGAGATGTGGGCCGGTCCGCTGCAGGCGTCGTTCGAAGCCCAGTACATCCTGAAGAACCTGGTGACCGTCGCCGCCGCGGTGGTCATCGCCTCATCGCACCCGAGGGTGCGATGACCGGGAGCCGCTCGATCCTCGGGTCGGGCGGCTCCCGCCGTTATAGGTTTTCCTGATGGGGGCATCGTTCGCGCCGCTGGCGCATCCGTCTTTCCGCTGGCTTCTCGCTGGCCGTTTCACGACCATCGCGGGCAACGCCATGGCGCCGATCGCGCTGGCGTTCGCCGTTCTCGACCTCACCTCGTCGATCACGTCGCTGGGCATCGTCGTCGCCGCGCGGTCGCTGACCAACGTGGTGTTCCTGCTGTGGGGCGGTGTGGTCGCGGACCGGCTGCCGCGCCACCTCGTGCTCGCCGGGTCGTGCGCGGTCAGCTTCGCCAGCCAGGCCCTGATCGCCGTGCTCGTGCTGACCGGGACGGCGTCGGTGACCTGGTTCGTGGTCCTGTCGGCGGTCAACGGGATGTCGAGCGCCTTCTCCCTGCCGGCCTCCGCCGCGCTGGTGCCGCAGACCGTGCCCGCCGACCTGCGGCTGCAGGCGAACGCGTTGCTGCGCCTGGGGTTGAACTCGGCGCGCATCGGTGGCGCGGCACTGGGCGGACTGCTGATCGCCTTCACCGGTCCCGGCTGGGGCCTCGCCGTGGACGCGCTCTCGTTCGCGCTGGCCGGCGTGTTCTTCGCGTTCGTGCGCGTGCCCGCCGCCCGTGTCGCCGCCGAGCACAAGCCGTCCGTGCTGGGGGAGTTGAAGGTCGGCTGGACGGAGTTCGTGTCACGGCAATGGGTCTGGGTCGTGGTCGTGGCCTTCACGTTCGTCAACGCGGCCCTCGTCGGCGGCGTGATGGTCCTCGGCCCGGTGCTGGCGGACACGACGTTCGGACGGGAGATGTGGGGCCTGGTGCTGGCCGCGCAGACCGCGGGCATGGTCGCAGGGGCGTTCGTCGTGATGCGGATCAAGGTGCGGCGCCCGCTGCTGCTCGGGGTGGCGTGCGTGGCGGGGTTCGCGCTGCTGCCGGTGGCCATGGTCGTGCACCCGGCGCCGTGGCTGCTGCTGCTCACGTCGTTCGCGTCCGGGCTGGGCCTGGAGCAGTTCGGTGTGGCGTGGGAGGTGGCGTTGCAGCACCACGTGCCTGCTGACCGGCTCGCACGCGTGTACTCCTACGACATGCTCGGGTCGTTCGTGGCGATTCCGCTGGCCCAGCTCGCGATCGGGCCGGTGTCGCACGCGTTCGGGACGTCGGCGGCCCTGCTCGGGTGCGCGGCGATCTACCTGCTCGCGACCGCGGGGATGCTCGCGTCCCGGTCCGTGCGGTCGCTGGAGAACGTGCCAGAGCCGGTTCGCTGATCCGTGCAACGGGACCTGAGTCCGAGGCGTCTATGTGGACGGATGCGCGGTGATGATCAGCACTCGATACAGTTCGACCGCGCTGGATCCACTTCAAACTGGGGAAGTGAATGAAACTGAAGCGTTTTGCCGTGCTGGGCACGGTTGTCGCGCTCGCCGGTGCGAGCCTCGCGCCGGCGGCGTCGGCCGACGAGTACCACCGCCCGCTGGCCGACCGGCTGCGTGAGGCGATCGTCGCGCAGAACTTCAAGGACGTCATCGACCTGACCCCGCCGGAGCCGGGCGCGCGGTCGGCGGGCAAGCGGGAGAAGTACGACGCCTCACCCGCCGAGCTGATGAACAAGGCCCGGTCGTTGACGGCGGCGGCGGCGGGCAAGCCGTTGCACCAGACGCCGAACATGGACGCGGCGATCATCGAGCTCGACGTCCTCGGCCGCCCGAAGTCCGTGGCGAACGTGCTGCTCAGCCCGCAGTACCCGAACGGCGTGGTCGTGCCGGTCACGCAGAAGGGGCTGTCCACCGACCAGGTGCGCTACCGCTGGTGGGACGACACCGAGTGGGACGTCAACGGCGGCAAGGGCACCGTCGACGTGCTGCCCGGCCGGGAGAACGCGGCGATCGACTTCTCGTCGCCGTACCCCGCGTCGGTGCTGAAGCTGATGGTGGGCTTCGGCGTCCTGCGCCTGGCCGACCAGGGCAAGATCGATCTCGACGCCGACTACGTCTACGCACCGAACCCGGTGCGCCCGGCGTGCGGCGGGCCGACGGTGAAGAAGATCCGGCAGCACTTCGACGAGATGATCACGAAGTCGCAGAACGAGTCCACCTGCTCGCTGATCAAGCTGATCCACGACCACAACGCGTGGGGCGAGGTCAACCAGACGTTCGCCGACCTCGGCATGCCGACCCTGATGGTCACCGGCACGCTGCCCGGCAACGGCGGCCAGTGGATCGGCTCCAACATGAGCGGCCTCGACACCGCGAAGCTCCTGCTGCTGGTCAACGGCGGCGCGGGCGTGCTGTGGACGACCGACAAGGGCAAGCCGGTCACCCGCAACGAACTCTCGTCCTCGTCGCGGAAGTTCTTCCAGGAGACGCTGGCGGGCCAGGGCCACAACGAGATGCTGTCCACGCCGAACTGGTGCGGTCGCGACTACCCGACGCAGGGCATCCCGCAGCAGGTGCCGTCGCGCTGGATCAAGCCGGACGGCACCGTGACCGTCGGCGACGCGGTCTACGACCGTGACGTCCGCCCGTGCAACGACGCCGCCGAGGTGACGTTCGCGCACAAGACGGGCTGGGTCGACACGACCGGCTCCGACGCGGGCATCGTGAAGTCCTTGCGCGGCAAGGACAACCGCAACTACATCGTGGTCGTGTTCTGCAACCTGGGCACCGACTACGTGGACGCGAACCGCCCGGCCGACCCGCCCGGCGTGTATCCCGTGCTGTACACCCAGAAGTACGCGCAGCTCGGCAAGGCGATCGACACCATCATGAAGAACCTGTAGTCAGCGGTGCGGCACCGCGGTCACACGGCCGCGGTGCCGATCAGCCCGTTGCGCGTCACCCGTTCCGCCAGCTCGGCTTCGGAGAGGTCTTCCGTGCCAGAGGGCCGGCGCGGCAGCACCATGTACCGCGACTCGGCGTTCGCGTCCCAGACCTCGATCCTGGTGGTCCCGGGCAGCGTCAGCCCGAACTGCTCCAGCACCTCGCGCGGGTGGCTGACCACCTTCGAGCGGTAGGCCGTGCTCTTGTACCAGGTGGGGGACGGTCCGAGCAGCGAGAGCGGGTAGCAGCTGCAGAGCGTGCAGACGATGACGTTGTGCACGTCCTCGGTGTTCTCGACGACGTGCAGCCGTTGCACCTGCAGGCCGCCGCCCATCGACAGGCCGAGTTCGGGCAACGCCTCGTTCGCGTTCTCCAGCAGCCGCGTCCGGAAGCCGTCGTCGGTCCAGGCCCGTGCCACGACCCGGAACCCGTTGGCGGGGGAGGCCTTGTGCGCGAACGCCTCCAGCACCTGGTCCAGTTCCCGGGGGTCCAGCAGCCCCTTCTCCTCGAGGATCGCTTCCAGCTCCCGCACGCGCGCGGCGATCGGGGAGTCGTCGTGGTCGTCACTCATCGCTGAGGTAGTCCTCCCAGAGGGACAGCGTCACGCTGTGGTCGCCGTGGCCGAACAGTTCGCGTGCGGAGAACCGCACCAGGTACACCTGTTGTGGCTGCTGGATTCCGCGCGCGCTGAGGTCCGCCAGCGGATGGACGCCGTCGTGGCCGATCACCGTGCCGCGACGGCCGCGCGCGTAGTGCGGCAGCCGGGTGTGGTGATCCGGGTCCACTGTGGACGTCCGGACGCGGTCGCCGGTCCGGTAGCGCTCAGACAACGCCGCGCTCCTTCAACAGGGTCTGGATCGCGCGGAACCAGTTCTCGTAGTAGGACGACTCGTGCGACATGGTCCGTTCGACGGCGTCCCGGAACTGGTCCAGGTTGTAGACGCCCTGCCCGATCAGCGCGCGGTTCATGGCCATCACGTGCGCTTCCCAGTCCGCGTGGAAGGGCGGCTCGTCGAGCTCCTCGATCACGGGCCCGAACCCGTCCTGCCCGCCGACGTCGTTGATCCTCGGCATGTCACCTCCTGCGCTCAGCCAGATTCTGCGCCGCCTCCCGCCAGTTCGGGAAGTGGAACTCGAATCCGGCCTGCCCGAGCCTGCCCGGCACGACCCGGCGGCTCTTGAGCAGCAGCTCGGTGTCGGTGCGCAGGGCGAACGCCCCGAGCCCGGCCATCCAGCGGGTCGCGGGCAGCCCCACGGGCACGTTCCAGGCCTGGCGGAGGTCGCGCATGAACTCCCGCTGCGGCACCGGGTTCGGCGCCGCGAGGTTGACCGGCCCCGCGATCGGCTCCCTGATCAGCAGCGCGACCGCCCGCACGAAGTCGTCGTCGTGGATCCACGAGACGTACTGGCGCCCGCCCGCCACCGAGCCGCCCAGCCCGAGCCGGGTCAGCCACGACAGGTAGTCGAACACGCCACCGCGGTCGGGACTCATCACCATCGCCGACCGCAGCGCGACCTTGCGGGTGCCCGGCGTGTCGGCCTCGTCCAGCTCGGCCTCCCAGCGCTTGGCGATCTCGACGCTGTACGCCCAGTAGCCCGGCACGTCCGGCTCGCGCCCGCCGACGACCCCGGTCTCCTCGTCGTTCGCGGCGTCGAACCGGTGCGCGTAGATCGTCGCCGTGCTCATCTGCAGCCAGACCGAGGGCGGGTCGTCCGCCTTCGCGATGGCCTCGCCGACCACCCGCGCCGAATCGACCCGCGACCGCATCATCTGCCGCAGGTTCTCCGCCGTGTAGCGGCAGCTCACGCTCCGCCCGGCCAGGTTGACCACGACGTCGGCGCCGTCGATCTCCTGCGCCCACCTGCCCAGCGTGTGGCCGTCCCACCGCACGCCGGCGCTACGACTGATGATCACCACGTCGTGGCCCGCCGCCCTGAGCGCGCGGGTCAGCACGCCGCCGACCTGCCCGGTACCGCCTGGAATCACGATCTTCATGTCTGGTCGTCCCCCTCGGCGCCGACGCTAGCCCCCGGTCGCTGAGAGGTGTTTCAGCTATGCTCCGGCAAAACGCTCAAACGAACAGGCGGTCGGTCATGCGGGAGTCCAGCGAGGCACGGCGGCAGCGGATTCTGGCCGTCACGGCATCGCGGGGCACGGTCAAGGTGAGCGATCTGGCCGAGGAGCTGGACGTTTCGATCGTCACGATCCGGCGGGACGTCGAGGAGCTCGCCCGGCTCGGCAGGCTGCGCCGCGGGCACGGGGTCGCGCGGTCGCTCACACCGGTCGAGCAGCCCGCGCCGAAGCAGGCCACGAACGGGGCGATCGCGCTCGTCGTGCCGGAGCGCCACACGTACCTGTACGAGACGATGAACGGTGCCCGCAAGACGCTCGAAGAGGCCGGCATGCGGGTCGTCCTGCACATCGCGCCGCAGGTCAGAGGTGCCGAGCGGCCCATCGTCGAGAAGGCGCTGACCGAGCAGGTGCAGGGGCTGCTGATGGCGCCGCGCTGGCGCACGTCCGAGGAGGAGGCGCAGGACGACTGGCTCGCGGACACCGGCGTGCCGACCGTCCTCATGGAACGCCGCCCGAGCGGAGGCCTGCGGGCGATGAACTCCGTGTGCTCGGACCACTGGTACGGCATGCATCTGGCCGTGAAGCACCTGACCGACCTCGGACATCGTCGGATCGTGCTGGCCGCACGCGACGACAGTCCGACGGCGCGGGTGCTGCGCAGGGCGTTCCAGGAGATCTCGGCGGACCTGGAGGACGCCGTCACGGTGCGGAGCTCGCCGGACACCGGCCTCGTGGACGTGCTGCGGAAGCATCGCGCCACGGCGGCGGTCCTGCACGGCGACGAGGACGCGTTGATGCTGGTCCAGCAGATGATGCACGCCGGGATGGAGGTGCCGCGGATGTGCTCGGTCGTCTCGTACGACGACGTGGTCGCGTCGCTCGGCAGCATCCCGCTCACGGCCGTCGCGCCACCGAAGACCGAGGTCGGCCGGGTCGCCGCGGAACTGCTGCTCCGGAAGCTGAAAGGCGAGGCCACAGCCTCCGAACGCATCGAGCTGCTGCCCGCGTTGAAGATCCGCTCATCGACTGAGCGTTTGACCGTTTCTTGACGACAAAGCGATCAGGCGATCAGGATGCGCTCCATGCGCCTGAGTCGTCGCACACTTCTCGCGGCGGGTCTCACGGCACCATTGGCGGCCTGCTCCACTCCGCAACGCCGCGGTGCCGGAGGTCCGGTAGAGATCACGTTCTGGTCGGCCCTGCGAGGTAGTCAGCAGGTCGTCGACGCGTTCAACTCCTCGCAGAACCGCATCAGGGTGGTCTTCCAGCAGATCCCCTCCGGTGGGCAGGGCGGCTACGCCAAGCTCAGCAACGCGGCTCGTGCGGGCAACGCACCGGACATCGCCACGATCGAGTACCCGCAGGTGCCGGGGTACGCGATCGACGGCGTCGCCAGGGACATCACCGACCTCGTGACCGATCGCGTCAAGCAGAAGCTCCTGCCACAGGCGCTCAAGCTCACGACCTTCGACAACCGCGTGTTCAGCGTCCCGCTCGACATCGAGCCGATGGTCCTGCACTACCGCGAGGACCTGTTCCAGGCCAACGGTTTCGAGATCCCGACGACCTGGGACGAGTTCGCCGACCTCGCCCGCACGGTCAAGAGCAGGTTCCCGGAGAAGAAGCTCGCCCTGTTCCCCACCGACGGTGGCACGCAGTTCGCGTGCTTCGCCTGGCAGGCCGGCGGGCAGTGGTTCGACACCAGTGATGGCAAGTGGCGCGTGTCCCTCGCCGACGGGCCCACCCAGAAGGTCGCGGCCTACTGGCAGCGGCTCATCGACGAGGACGTCGTGTTCCGCAACGCGGGCGACAGCAAGCAGCACGACGCCCAGATCGGCCAGGACCGCGTCCTCACCAGGCTGAGCGGCGCGTGGGACGCGGGCGCGCAGATGCGGGCGCGGCCCGGTCAGAAGGGCAAGTGGCGCATCGCCCCGATGCCGGTCTGGGACGAGCAGGTGGTCGGCACGCACGGCGGCTCCACCTTCGCGATCACCAAGGACTCCCAGGAGCCCGAGGCGGCCATGGAGTTCATCGAGTGGCAGACCACCCACCCGGACGCGC
Organism: Lentzea sokolovensis; assembly: GCF_033949975.1. Classification (NCBI taxonomy): domain Bacteria; kingdom Bacillati; phylum Actinomycetota; class Actinomycetes; order Pseudonocardiales; family Pseudonocardiaceae; genus Lentzea; species Lentzea sokolovensis. The sequence continues at coordinate 860,822 of NZ_JAXAVU010000001.1, read as the reverse complement.
TGACGGCGCGGTTGAAGAGCGGCACCAGCAGCCAGTACCCGGTCGCGCCCGGCCTGGTCGAGGCGGGCGCCAAGGCGTTCCCCGGCGAGTACTACGGCGGTCAGGACATCTACCGGCTCTTCGAACGGGAGGCGAACAAGATCCGCGACGGCTGGGTGTGGGGGCCGCGGATGACCGCCACGCTGAAGGTGATGCAGGACGGGTTCGCGAAGGCGGGCGCCGGTGAGGGCACGCTGATCGACGCCGTGCGGACGGCGCAGAGCGGCACGATGCCGGACCTGAAGGCCCTCGGTCTGTCCACTGAGGAGGGTGCGCGATGAAGGGCAAACTCGCCTGCGCCGTCCTGATGGCGCCGTTCTTCCTGTTGCTGGTCACGGTGTTCCTGATCCCGACCGGCACCGCGATCTGGCTCAGCTTCTTCGCCGCCGACCAGCCGGGACTGGGCTTCGGCCCGGAGAGCACGGTGTTCGTCGGCCTGCGCAGCTACGTCGCCGTGCTCAGCGACCCGACGTTCCGGGGCGGTCTCCTGACCGTGGTCCTGTACTGCCTGCTCTACATCCCGCTGATGGTCGTCGGCGCGCTCACCCTCGCGCTGCTGCTGGACTCCGGGGTGGCGAAGCTCCGCGGCTGGATGCAGATGGGCCTCTACCTGCCCCACGCCGTGCCGGGCATCATCGCGGCCCTGATCTGGCTCTACCTCTACACGCCAGGTCTGAGTCCGATCATCGACCTGTTCGCCCAGGCCGACATCCAGATCAACTTCCTCGGCATCCACACGGTGCTGCCGTCGATCGTGAACATCGCCCTGTGGAGCAACCTCGGCTACAACATGGTGATCTTCTACGCCGCGTTGCAGGCCGTGCCGCGCGAAGTTCTGGAAGCGTCCGTCGTGGACGGAGCCGGTCCGGTCAAGCAGGCGCTGCGGATCAAGGCGCCGCTGGTGCGCGGCGCGATCGTCACGGTCGGCATCTTCACGCTCATCTGGGCGCTGCAGCTGTTCACCGAACCCGTGCTGCTCAGCCAGTCCACACCCATGATCAGCGCCCGGTTCTCGCCGAGCATGTACATCTACGACGCCGCCTTCACCCGCAACAACTACGGCCTCGCCGCGGCCGCGTCCGTGATCCTGCTGGCCTTCACGGTCGCGCTGTCCTTCGGCGTCACCCGCTGGACGAACAGGAAGGCCGCCTGATGACCCTCCTCGGCCGGACCACGGTCAACGTCGTGATCGGCGTCGCGGTGCTCTACACCCTGCTGCCGGTGATGTGGCTGGTGCTCGCCGCCACGAAGAACGTCGACGCGTTGTTCCAGAGCAACTTCTTCTCGTTCAGCGACTTCAGCTTCGTGGAGAACGTCAAGAACCTGTTCGCGATGGACAAGGGCCTGTACGGGCGCTGGTACGTCAACAGCCTGCTGTACGCGGTGATCGGTGCCGCCGCCAGCGCGTTCATCTCCATCGCCTCGGGTTACGCGTTCGACAAGTACTCGTTCCGCCACAAGGAGAAGCTCTTCGGGCTCGTGCTGGCGGCGGTCATGGTGCCGCAGACCGTGCTCGCGCTGCCGCTGTACCTGATGGCGTCCGAGGCGGGCCTGGTGAACACGTTCTGGGCGGTGTTCATCCCGGCGCTGTTCAACCCGTTCGGCGTCTACCTCGGCCGGATCTTCTCCCAGGGCTACGTGCCGGACGAGGTGCTGGAGGCGGCCCGCATCGACGGCGCGGGCGATCTCGCCACCTACTTCAAGGTCGCGCTGCGGATGCTCGGGCCGGGCATGGTGACGCTGTTCCTGTTCCAGCTCACCACGATCTGGAACAACTTCTTCCTGCCCATGGTGATGCTGTCCGACCAGAAGCTCTACCCCGTCAGCCTTGGCCTCTACCAGTGGAACAGTTCGGCCACGGTGTCTCCAGAGTACTACCCGGTGGTGATCATGGGATCTCTCTTCGCGGTGCTGCCGCTGATCGTCGCGTTCATGTTGCTGCAACGGTTCTGGAAGGCCGGCATGACCGCGGGAGCCGTCAAGTGAGGGCCGCGGGCGTGATGTCGGAGGAGGCCGCCGCCGCCGTCCTCGCGCCCGTGCTCCACGACCTGAAAGCGCTGTGCGACTTCGAGGGCGTCAGCGAGGACTTCGCCGGCGTGCCCGACGTCGACCTGCTCGTCACGGGCTGGGGCTGCCCGCCGATCACCGCCGAGGTGCTCGATCGGCTGCCCAGCCTCAAGGCCATCGTGCACACCGCGGGGTCGGTCAAGGGCTTCGTCACCGACGCCTGCTGGGACCGGGGCATCGCGGTGTCGTCGGCCGCCCAGGCCAACGCGCTGCCGGTCGCCGAGTACACCGTCGCGATGATCCTGCTGAGCGGCAAACGGGTGCTCGAACGTGCCCGCGAGTACCGCGAGACCAAGCAGATGTCGGTGTACGGGGTCTCGCCGTCCGTGGGCAACTTCGGCGCCACGGTCGGCATCCTGTCCGCGTCGCTGATCGGCCGCCGGGTGATCGAGCTGCTGGCGCCCTACGATTTCCAGGTGCTGGTGCACGATCCGTTCGTGACCGAAGTGGACGGTGCCGAGTCCGTGAGCATCACCGAGCTGTTCGACCGCAGCGACGTGGTCAGCGTGCACACGCCGTTGCTGCCGGAGACCGTCGGGCTGGTCAGCGCCGAGCTGCTCGGCCTGCTGCGCGACGACGCCGTGCTGATCAACACCGCCCGCGGCGCCGTCGTCGACCAGGACGCGCTGGCGGGCGAGGCCGGCCGGATCCGGGCGGTGCTCGACGTGACCGATCCCGAGGTGCTGCCGGCGGACCACCCGTTGTGGCGCAACGACCACGTGCTCATCACGCCCCACCTGGCGGGCTCACAGGGCAACGAGTGGGGCCGCCTCGGGCAGCACGCTTTGGGCGAGGTCCGCAGATGGGCGGCCGGCGAGCCGTTCGAGACACCCGTGCCCGCGGAACGAAGGGAACACATCGCGTGAGCCACAGCCGCGAACAATGGGTCGGCACGGCGGACGCGCTGCTGGGCTCCGCCTGGCGGTACGCGTCCCCGGACCAGGCGTTTCTGGATCTGCCGGGCAGGCCGTCGCGCAGCGGTGTCCGGTCCGACGGGCTGGAGGGGTACGCCCGCACGTTCCTCGCCGCCGCCTTGCGCACCGCGCACGGCGAGGACCCGCACAACTGGCTGGAGCGCTACGCCGCGGGGCTGGCGGCCGGCACGGCGGGGGAGTGGCCCGCGATCTTCGACGTCGGCCAGCCCATGGTCGAGTCGGCCTCGGTGGCACTGGGCCTGCGCCTCACCAAACCGTGGCTCTGGGACAAGCTTCCCGAGGCCGTGCAGGACCGGGCGGAGGCCTGGCTGCGGGAGGCGCTGCGGCACGTTCCCGCCGCCAACAACTGGTACTTCTTCCCGTACACCGTGGCGTCGTTCCTGGAGTCGGCCGGACGTGGTGACGACGAGACCCGTCAGGCTCAGGACCGCGCCATGGAACTGCTGGAAGGCTGGTACGTCGGCGACGGCTGGTACTCCGACGGCGACGGCCGCGCGTTCGACCACTACAACGGCTGGGCGCTGCACCTCTACCCGGCGCTGGACGCGCACCTGAACGGCCGGCCGGTCACCACGCACCTGCGCGAACACCTGGAGAGCTTCCACCTGATGTTCGGCGCGGACGGCGCCCCGCTCTACTTCGGACGTTCGCTCACCTACCGCTTCGCCGCCGCGTCGGCCGTGGCACTGGGCGCGGTCACCGGCGAGACGCCGCTGAGTCCCGGCCACTCCCGTCACCTCATCGGCCAGACCCTCCAGTACTTCCTCGACCGGGGATCGCTGTCCGACGGCCTGCTCAGTCTCGGCTGGCACGGCCCGCACGAGGCCGGTCTCCAGGTCTACTCCGGACCGGCCTCGCCCTACTGGGCGTCGAAGGCGTTCGTCTGCCTGCTCGCCGGCCCCGACCATCCACTGTGGACGGCACCGGAGGAGAGCCAGGACGAGGACCGCACGCTCGCGCTGCCCGGCCCGGGTTTCCTGATCCAGCGGCACAACGGCGTGACACGGCTGCACAACCACGGCAGCGACCACGTCCGTCCGTTCGAGGGCGAGTACGCGACCGAGGACGACCCGCTCTACAGCCGCTTCGCCTACTCGACGGCCAGCGGCCCGACCGCGCAGCACAACGTCGCCGACAACCACATCAGCCTGGTCGTCCGGGGCGATCGCAGCGTGCGCAGGCGGATTCACCCGCTGGGCGCGGCGGACAACTGGGCCGCGTCCTGGCACCGGCCGGTGTTCGACGCGAACCAGCACATGGTGCCGGGCCTGCGGATCGAGAGCGTCACGGCCGTCTGGGACGACCAGGAGCTGCGCATCCACCGCGTGATCGGCGCGCCGCCCGGTACGAGGGCCGAGCTCACCGGCTGGGCGACGGACCTGCCGTCCCCGCTGGTCGGGGTGCGGGGCTGGACCGGTGAGGAATCGCGGACCGCGCCGCAGGGCACGGCGTTCACCACCACGGCGAAGGTCCCCGTGCTGACCGCGGACGTCGAGGGCACCGTGACGCTCGCGGCGGTAGCGGTGCTCAACGGCACCGTTGCGGAAGTCGACTGGAATGCCCGTGTCGACGAGATCCTCCGGCTGACCCTGGACGCCTGAACGGGGTAACGCGGCGGCGGCAGGCCCGATGAAGGGATGTGCGCATCACCCTTCTCGCCGCCGCCGCGTTCCTGCTCGCCGCCTGCACCTCCACGCCGGAGGCCGCGCCGTCGCAGGTGCCGCCGGCGCCGACCACCGTCGAGCAGCCCGCGGGCAACGGCCCGAACTGCGCGAACGCCAACTCCTCCGTCGTGGGCAAGGCTCTCGGGCTGAGGCTGCAGGGTCAGCAGGAGACCGTCGACAAGGCGGTCACGACCTGCCGTTACGTGGGCGCGGGCATGCCGGTCGAGGTGCGGTTCACGGCGAACGCGACCGCCACCACGTTCGCCAAGGGCAAGCCGGAGAAGGCCAAGGCGCTCGAGGGCCTGTTCGACGAGGCCTACGAGGCGACCGCCGGTGGGGCCGAGACCGCGCAGCACACGGTGGCCGCGCGCAAGGGCAAGACCCAGATCGAAGTGATGTCCCCGGCGGGCGTCGAGCCGTCGAAGAAGCTGATCACCGACCTCTTCGGCCGGATCTAGACGGGGACGTCGAAGAACGAGAGCACGCGCGCGCCGGGTGCCAGCCACGGTTCCAGCAGCGCGTTCGCCCGGCCGGGATCGCGGTGGAACAGTCCGACCCGCACCGCGAACACCAGGTCGAACCGCCGATCGCCGAGGTTCATGTCCTCCAGCGACGCGATGAGGAACTCCGCCCTGCCCGACGCCACGTACGACGCGTTGCGGCGGGTCGCGGCCTCGATCATCTTGGTGGAGCGGTCGATCGCGGTGAGCGAGCCGGTGGACAGCAGTTCGCACACCAGGGTGGCGGCCACGCCCTGACCGCAGCCGATCTCCAGCACCCGGTCACCGGGCCGGATGGCGAGTTGGCCGACCACACCCCGCAGACGCTCGCTCATGGTCCACATGATGCGTCAGCACGGCGGGCGGGGCTACTCCCGCAGCCCCGGCCCGCAGTGATCGAGTGCTGCGGTGATCAGCCCAGGCCGCCCAGGTTGACCATCCAGTTGACGCCGAACTTGTCGACGAGGTCGCCGTACTCGTCGCCCCACATCTGCTTCTCCAGCGGGGTACCGACCTTGCCGCCGTCGGCGAGGGCGTTGAAGTAGTCGCGCAGCACTTCCTCGTCGCCCGACAGCGACACCGTGATGCTGGAGCCGGACTTGTACTCCATGCCGGGAGGCGTGTCGGCGGCCATGATCGTGTAACCGGCGTCGGTCTCCAGCTGCGCGTGCATGATCTGGTCGGCCTGCGGCGTGTCCTGCATGCCGAACTCGCCGAAGGTGTTCATCTTCAGTTCGCCGCCGAAGACAGACTGGTAGAACTCCATCGCCTGGCGGGCCTGACCGTCGAAGCTGATGTACGGGTTGAGGCGAGTGGCCACCGGAATCGCTCCTTCTGGAAGACGGATCCGCATCCTCGCAAACCCTTGGTACACCTACAACTTGAACTTACTCGGTAACACCGGAGTCACCCTGAGCGACCTTGCCCGTGTACATGAGTGTGGCTTCGGGTGTGAGCGGGTGGAACGTTCCGGCGCGCACGTCGCGGTAGGCGCGTTCCAGCGGCGACCGCTTGAAGAACGACCGTCCACCCAGGACCTCCATCGCGACGTCCACGACCTCGATCGCCTCCACCACGGCCTGCCGCTTGGCCAGCATCACGGTGACGGTCGACTCGGCGTTGGCCGTGTAGTCGTCGCCGAGCTCATCGATCGAGCCCATCAGCGACCACCACGCGGTGCGCAGCTTGTAGTCCATCAACCCGATCTGCCTGGTGGCGTTCTTCGACGTCGTCCGCACGGCCACGTCCCGCGCACCCGACGCGATGCCGAAGTACGTCGCCCCGCACACCGGTGCGAAGTGGACGACCGCGGCGAACAGGGGCGCGCCGAACTCGCCGTACGGCCGGCGGGCGGCGATCTTCTCGGCCGGGATGAACACGTCCTCCAACACGACGTCGTGGCTGGCCGTGCCGCGCATGCCGAGCGTGTCCCACGTTTCCTCGATGCGCACACCGTCGGCGTTCAGCGGCGCGCTGAAGTGCAGCACCTCGTCGCCGAGAACAGCGGACGTCGCCACGACGTTCGCGCGCGGCGACTGGCTGCAGAACGCCTTGCGGCCGTTCACCAGGAAACCGCCGTCCACGGGCGTCGCCGTCGTCGTGGGCCACAGCCAGTCCGAGCCGCCGCTGGTAGCGATGACCAGGCCTTCCGCTGCCACGCGTCGCAGCACGCCCTCCGCGTCCGGTGCGCCCTTGCGTCTGCGATACCCCTGCATCAGCGTCAGGTACAGGTGCATGGTGACGGCCAGCGCGGTGGCGCCGTCGTGCCGTGCGAGCTCGGCCTGCGCGTAACAGACCTGGCGCATCGTGGCGCCGAGCCCGCCCAGTTCCTCGGGTACGGCCAACGCCAGGTAGCCCTCCTCGCGCATGGCCTCGTACGCCTCGCTCACGAACGTGGCGTCGCGGTCGTGCTCCGGTGCGTGCGCCGCCGCGACCGCGCCGATGCGGGCGGCCATCTCGACGAACTTCGCGTCGTCGTCTCTGGTGACGGTGGGGAACGTGCCGGTCACCCGCGGTGTCTCAAGTGTTGTCATGCGACCAACGTAAGAACGCGCAAGCCCCGCAGGTAGTTCTGAAAGTGAACCGGACGGCGGTAACGAAACGTCCGCCGCGACGGAGACTTTCCCTGTGAGGACGTATGCGCAGTACTGCCCGATCGTCCGCGCCGTCGAGGTGCTGGGCGACCGGTGGACGTTGCTGATCGTGCGGGACATGCTCGTCGGTGCCTCGCGCTTCAACGAGCTGTCCCGGGGCCTTCCGGGACTCTCGCGGGCCCTGCTGTCCCGGCGGCTGCGGCAGCTCGCGAACGCCGGTCTGGTGCAGCGCAACGGCGACGGCTACACGCTGACGCCGCCCGGACTGGCGTTGCGCCCCTTGGTGTTCGGCCTCGCCGACTGGGGCGCCCGGTACGCGTTCGGCGATCCGCGCGCCGACGAGCTCGACCCCGAGGTGCTGATGTGGTGGATGCACGGCCGCATCGACACCGGCACGCTGAGCAAGCGCGCGAACATCGAGGTCCGCATCCAGGACCGCCGCCGCACGTTCTGGCTCGTCGTCGAACCCGGTGACGCCTCGATCTGCTACACCGACCCCGGCCTGGAGGTCGACGCCGTGCTGGCGTCCGACATCGCGACGCTCTACCGGATGTGGGAGGGCGAGGTCGGCCTGCTCGACGCGGTGCGCGCGGGCACGATCGAGCTGACCGGCTCGCGCTGGGTGGTGCGCGGCCTGCCGGGGTGGCTGAAGCTCAGCCCGGTCGCCGAGCACGTGCGCGCCGCGAAAGCGGACGCCTGACCAGCGGCGACAAGAATTTCGAAGATTTTCTGGGCTGTCGTGTCGATCCGGGCCGGTGCCCGTTCGACGCATCAGTGGAAGGACACGACAGCCCAGGAGGAACTCGACATGACCGCCACGATCACCACGCCCGCCGTTGTTGTTCGCAAGTCGGCCGCCGCGCGGCACGCGACGCTCGTGACCCGCGTGCTGACCGGCCTGCTGTTCACCGTCACCGGCCTGAACGGGTTCCTGAACTTCATGCCCGCACCGGACCCGAGCACGATGGCGCCCGCCGGGGTCGCGTTCACGACCGCCCTGTACGCCACCGGGTACATGCTGCAGCTGGCCTCGGGTGTGCAGCTCGTCGCCGGTGTCCTGCTGGTGATCGGCCGGTTCGTCCCGCTGGCGCTCGCGATCCTGGCTCCGATGGTCGTGAACATCTTCCTGATCCACGTCTTCCTGGAGCCGTCCGGTCTCGGCATCGCGATCCTGGTGGTGCTGGCCGAGATCGGTCTCGCGTGGGCGTACCGCGACCAGTTCCGCCCGATGCTCCAGGCCCGCTAGACCCCTACCGCGCCATGAACGCGGCCAGCAGCGCCTGCACCTCGTAGACGTCGACGCCCTTGCCGAACTGCTTGGAGATCGGGGCGTCGGCGCTGGAGACCCAGATCTTCAGTTCCGCGTCCATGTCGAAGTGGCCGGCCGTCTCGACGGAGAACTGCGTGATCGCCTTGTAGGGCACGGAGTGGTACTCGACCTTCTTGCCCGTCATGCCCTGCTTGTCGACCAGGATCAGCCTCCGGTCGGTGAACAGGAACGAGTCTCGCACCAGCTGGTACGCCGCGTGGATCTGTTCCCCCTGCGCCAGCAGCCGCCCGAACTCCTTCGCGGCGTCCCGCGGGTCGAGCTTCGACGCGTTCCCCATCATTCCGCTGAGAAGTCCCATACGTCCACGTTTACCAGGCTTTCCCAAAGCTTGTCCCGGTACTGGGACTCTGCTGTCCGAGCGCTTCCCGTCGTAGCCCGAAAGTGGATCTCAACAGCCACTCGATCGGGGAGAACGACACGATGCGCAAGCACCTCATCGGCGCCGCCGGACTGGCGGGGGTCACCGCCCTTCTCGTCGGATGTACCAGCGCCCCAGCACAATCCGCCACCACGGAGGCGGCGCCGGCGCCCGAGCAGATCAAGGCGTTGTTCGCCGACTGGAACAACGCCCTCGCCACGGGGGACGCCCAGAAGGTGGCCGATCGCTACGCTCCGAACGCGGTTCTGCTGCCCACGGTGTCGAACCAGGTGCGGTCCACGCGCGCCGAGATCGTCGACTACTTCGAGCACTTCCTGCTGAACAAGCCGAGCGGGGAGATCCTCGACTCGCACGTCGCCGTCCTCGACACCGACGACGCGATCGACGCGGGCACCTACCGGTTCTCGCTCACCAAGGACGGCAAGCCGACGACCGTGGACGCCCGCTACACGTTCGTCTACGAGAAGATCGGCGGGAAGTGGCTCATCGTGAACCACCACTCGTCGGCGATGCCGGAGCAAGCCTGATCCGCACGCACAACCCGCCGCTGGACGAGGCCTCCAGCGACACCGCGCCGCCGTCGTCGGTGACGAGCTGCTTGACGATCGCGAGGCCCAGGCCCGATCCGCCCTTGCCGGTGAGGCCCTGACCGCGCCAGAACCGGTCGAACGCCCGCGCCCGGTCGGCCTCCGGCAGGCCGGGGCCGGCGTCGAGGACCTCCACCAGGCCCGGCCGCGTGGTGCGGACGAGGATCGTGGCGCCGTCCGGGGACACCTCCAGCGCGTTGGACAGCACGTTGTCCAGCACCTGCTCGAGGTGCCCCGGCGTCGCGAGGACGCGGATGTCGAAGCCCTCGCTGAGCAGGGAGATCGAGCGTTCGTCCGCGGCGGCGCGCCACGCGGTGAACCGTTCCGCGACGACGTCGAGCACCTGCACCGGTTCGGGGTGGGGCACGTCCGCCTCGGCGCGTGCCAGCGCCAGCAGGCCGTTGACCAGCCGCGACATCCGCACGACCTCGGCCGTCGCCATGTCGACGTCCTCGCGGACCACCGGGTCGTCGACGCCGTCGGCCACGTTGTCGAGCGAGAGCCGCAGCGCGGTCAGCGGGGTGCGGAGCTGATGCGAGGCGTCGCCGATGAACGCCCGCTGCGAGCCGACCAGCGTGCCGATCGTCTCGGTGGCGTTGTTCAGGGTCCTGGCGAGCGTGCGGGTCTCCGGAGGTCCCGTCTCCTCGGCCCGCGCGGACAGGTCGCCGTCGCGCAGCCGGCCCGCCATCGCGTTCAGTTCGCGCAACGGCCGGGTGACCCTGCGCGCCAGCCACAGTCCCAGGAACGCCGCCAGGATCAGCACGCCCACGGCGAGCGCGGCCCGGAAACCCCAGATCTGCCAGAGCCGTTCCGTGATCGGACCGTCCGGATAGGACAGCCGGATCGCACCGACGACCGTGCCGTCCGGTGTCTTCGCCGGCACCGTGAGCTTCAGTCCCTCGTCGTCCCAGACCGTCGACTCCGCCTGCGGTTCGAGGACGTCGATCTGGCCGGGCGTCTGGCGTTCGTAGGCGTCCACCAAGGCGTTCAACGACCGCGTGTCACCGGAGGCGAGCAGCAGGGCCGCGGTCTCGGCCTCGCGGCGCGCGGTGTTCACGGCGTCGCCGTAGATCTGGGCGTTCAGCGTGAACGCCACCGGCACCGTGAACGCGGCGATCGCCACCGTCACCAGGAGCACGTAGCTCCAGGCGAGCTGGCGGATCACGGGAGCACCAGCCGGAATCCCACGCCCCGCACGGTTTCCAGCGAGGCCGCGTCACCGAGCTTGCGGCGCAGCACCCCGACGTGCACGTCGAGCGTCTTGGTGGGGCCGAACCAGTTCTCGTCCCACACCGCCTCCATGATCTGCTCGCGGGTGAACACCGCGCCCGGTTCCTCGGCCAGGAACGACAGCAGGTCGAACTCCTTCGGCGTCAGCTCGACCTCGTCCCCGTCGAGGTGCACCCGCCGCCCGCGCCGGTCGATGCGCACCCGCCCGTGCACCTCCGGCTCGCGTTGGGCAGGCTGCACGCGCCGAAGAACCGCACGCATCCGTGCGACGACCTCGCGCACCCCGAACGGTTTGGTGACGTAGTCGTCAGCGCCGATCTCCAGCCCCACGACCCGGTCGACCTCGTCGGACCGCGCGCTGATCACGATGATCGGCACGTCCCCGCGCGCCCGCAGCTCACGACAGACGTCGAGGCCGTCCATGTCGGGCAGCCCCAGATCGACGAGCACCAGGGCGAACTCCCCGGCCGTCAGCGCTTCCGCACCCGTGCGCACCCACGTGACCTCGAACCCGTAGCGGGACAGCCCTCGCGTCAGCGATTCCGCGATCGGCTCGTCGTCCTCCACCAGCAGCACCCGCATGGGCGCTGATCATTCCATTGAACGAGGTAGAGCGTTGCGCAGGCGGATGCCGCTGAACTCCAGCGAGCTTCTGGTCACCTCGTCCCAGAACGGCCAGAGGTTGGCCAGCACACGCAGTTCGATCCCCGCTTCTTCGTGCAGTGCGAACAGGTCGCCGACACGCTCGGCCGGACCCAGCGGCATCACCGGTTCGGTCGCGACGTGGGCGTGCGCACCGCCGGCGCCGTCCTCGCCGAACGGCCGGAACATGCTCGCGGGCAACCGGTACGCGTACAGCTCCACGGTCCGCATCCGTTCCAGCCACCCGTACTCGATCGCGTGCACCCTGCTCGTGCCGTCGCTCGTCCACGCCATGGCCCGCGGGCACTGCCGGGGAAACCAGTAGTCGGGGGAGCGTGCGGCATCCACGGCCCACACGTACTCGCCGGGCTGCCGCGCCGTTGCCGCCAGATGCGGGACGAACCGGGTGATCGAAGGATCTTCGGAGAAGTGCAACACCTGACCGTGTGCGGGCCGCATGTGGTCATACTGGCCCGCATGCGGAGGTTGACGCTCGCGGTTTTGCTGGTCCTCACCGGCTGCTCTTCAGGCGGTGCGGACAACACGGTCGGCTTCACCGTCGTCGACCTCACGGCCCCGCCCGAAGCGTTGGCGACGCACGGCGACATGCTGGTCATCGGCACCCGCCCGTCCGACCACCCGGAACTCGTCACGCGGACCAAGGACGGCGCGCTGAGCAACTCCAGGCTGACCCCGGCGACCCCGTACGGCAAGGAAGCGCACTGGTACGGCATCACGTCCGACGGCACCACGATCACCGGCGTCGGCGGGGAACGGGGCGGCGCGCACGGCAACGTCCGCTGGAGCGCCTGGACCGGCGACACCCGTGCCATCAACGAGAAACCGCAGGCCTTCAGCACGTTCGGCGGCTACGGCGCGGGCGAGCTGATCGGCCCGGTGCGCACCGCGAAGGGCCCGTTGATCGTCGGCACCTGGCAGAGCGCCAGGGCGGGCCTCGACCTCGCGGCCTGGACGTTCGCGGACGACACCTGGACCCGGCAGCCGTCCGCCGGCACCGTGCTGGAGAGCTCGCAGGAACTCCTCCGGTTCCCGCTGGCCGTCACCCCGGACGGCGACGGAGCCCTCGTCGTCGGCTGGCAGATCGCGAAGGGCGTGGTGAGCGCCGCTGTCTGGCGGTTCGACGGCACCACCTGGACCACCGCGACCCTCCCCGACGGCGACGCCGCGCTGGCCGCCCGCTGCTGGAACGGCACCTGCCACGTCGTCGGCCGTGCCCAGGGCAAGCTCGCCTGGTGGTCGGGCCCGGACTGGAAGAAGCTGGCCACCCCGGACATTCCGGTCGGTGACGACGACACGCTCGCCGCGCCCGTCTCCGTCAACGGCACGCCGACGTTGTTCGTCGACCACAACGGCGTGAAATTGGTGTCCGAAAAGGACGAACGCCCGGCGGAGGGCCCGTCCGGCAAGGTCGTGGCGGCGGAGAAGGTCGGCGACCAGGTGTTCGTGATCGCCGGCGGGCGGCTGTGGCGCCTCAGCTGACCGGCGACTCCTTCAGGCCGGAGAACACGGTGTCGATCAGACGCCGTCCCTGAGTCACACCCTCTTCGTTGTTGGGGACGCGCCACAGGAAGCTCATCAGCATGATGACGTCCGCGGGGTCGTGCCCCGCGGCGATGGTGCCCTCGGCCACGCAGGCGTCGACCAGTCTGCCCACCGCCTCGCCGGCCGGTCCCCAGGACTCGCGGACCATCTTCTGGGCCGCCTCGCTGTGCAGCGCGTCGCCGAGACCGTGCTTGAGGCGGATGTAGGCCGACAGGGTCTCGAACCACTCGACGAACGCGGCCCGCGCCGACGAGTGACGTGCCAGGACCTCGTCGGCGGTGGTGACCAGGCGGTCGATGTCGTGCTGGTACGCCCCGAGGACCAGGTCCTCGCGGGTGGGGAAGTGGCGGTAGAGCGTCCCCGCGCCGACGCCGGCGCGCTTGGCGACCTCGCTCAGCGTCGCCAGCGGGTTCTCCGCGAACAGCTCGTGAGCTGCCTCGATGATCGCGACACGGTTGCGCGCGGCGGCCTTGCGCTGCGTGCCGTAGGTGCTCGGCGTCTCGTCGGTCATGGGTCGATGATGCCCTCCGGTTGACTCGCGGAGGATCCTCCGTTAGTTTCGGTCTCACTCGCGGAGAATCCTCCGCATCTCTGTTCAGGGGGAATCCCCATGCGCTACGTGAAACTCGGTACCACCGGCCTCGACGTCTCGCCCGTCGCGATCGGCGCGATGACCTACGGCGATCCCGAACGCGGCCACCCGGTCTGGTCGCTCGGCGAACAGGACGCGCGGCCGCTCATCAAGCACGCGCTGGACGTCGGCATCAACTTCTTCGACACCGCGAACATGTACTCGAACGGGTCCAGCGAGGAGATCCTCGGCCGCGCGCTGAAGGACTTCGCGAACCGCGACGATGTGGTGATCGCGACCAAGCTGCGCCACCCGATGCGCCCCGGCCCCAACGGAAAGGGCCTGTCGCGCAAGGCCGTCATGACCGAGGTCGACCACTCGCTGACCCGGCTCGGCACCGACTACATCGACCTCTACCAGGTGCACCGAAACGACCACGCGACGCCGCTCGAGGAGACTCTCGAAGCGCTGCACGACCTGGTGAAAGCGGGGAAGGTGCGCTACCTCGGCGCGTCGTCGATGTTCGCCTGGGAGTTCGCCAAGGCGCTGAACCTGCAGAAAGAACACGGCTGGGCCCGGTTCGTGTCGATGCAGGACCACTACAACCTCCTGGCCCGCGAGGAGGAGCGCGAGATGATCCCGCTCTGCCTCGACCAGGGCGTCGGCACGATCATCTGGAGCCCGCTGGCCCGCGGTCGTCTCGCCAGGGCCTGGGACGACGCGAGGTCCACCGCCCGCTCCGGCACCGACGGCGACTACGCCGACCTGCTCTACACCGCCGAGCAGGAGGCCTCGAACCGCGCGATCGTCGACGCGGTGGGCGAAATCGCCGCCGCACACGGCGTGAGCAGGGCGTCCATCGCTCTGGCCTGGCTGCACCGCCAGCCGGTCGTCACCGCGCCGCTGGTCGGTGCCGGTTCGGTCGAGCAGATCGACGACGCCGTCGCGTCGCTGGACGTCGACCTCACCGACGACGACGTGCGTGCCCTCACCGTGCCCTACACGCCGCGCTACGACTGGCAGGGCGTCTCGGACGAGGCCGCCATGAACGCGCTCCGCGCCCGCGTCCCGGGAATGGTGCTCGCGTGAGGCCGATCGTCCGCTCCGGCCCGGCGGCCCGCGCCGGAGCGTTGCTCCTCCTCCTCGGCCCGCTGGTGTCGTGGGCCGCGGAGCTCGTCACGGCGGCGGCCTGGCAGGACCCGCACTACTCGCCGCTGCACAACTGGGTCAGTCACCTGGGCCTGACCGGTCCGAGCCAGGTCGCGTTCGGTCAGGTCGGCAACTCCCCGCTGGGCGCCGTCATGGACGTCGGCTGGGTCGTCTACGGCCTGCTGCTCGTCGTCGGCGCGTGGCTCACCTTCGACGTGCGCGAAGGATGGCGCCCGGTCGCGATCGTCGCGCTGGCCGTCCTGTCCGGTGCCGGCGTGTCCCTCGTGGGAATCTTCCAGGGGTCCAACGAGAACGTCGCGAACGGACTGATCATCTTCCACACCCTCGGCGCGCAGGGCGTGATGATCGCCGGCAACGTCATGGCGGTCGTCGTCGGCCTCAGCGGCGCGAGGATCGGCCTGAGCCGTGGCCGCGCCGTCGCGAGCATCGCGCTGGGCGTCCTCGGCCTGATCGCGTTCCCCGCCTTCATGACCAACGTGTTCACCGGCTGGATGTGGAACATCGGCCTGTTCGAACGCGGCGTGATCTACCCGATCATGGTCGCCCACGTCCTTCTCAGCACCGGCCTCCTGGGCGAGCGTGCTCCGGGAGGTGTGACGCGCTTCACGACGTTCGGTCCAGCGGCCGCTGCGCCGCCCGGACGACCTGCCTGCTCCGCGTCGATGCAGTAACAGCGCAGGTACAAGGCGCTTCAGAGCGTGATGCCCGGTTTCTGATCACATTGCGCTGCTTGTCCCACATCTTCTGGTCAATGCATTCACCCAGATGCGTCACATCCATCCGTGGTGAGACAGAACTTCACGGTGAATACGGCGATCCGGCCGCACAATGGTCACGCTTCGGCACACAATTGACGAGAGTCAACTGTTGATGTGGCAGTTCGGCCGACCTTTCCTCCACGCATGGGTGACTATGGCCCGGTCAGTGGGCCCCCGCGTAATGGTGGGGGTGGGCAGCGGTCCGCCAGATCGGCGGTTAATCTCTTGCAACTCGTCCACTGCAATCCAGTGTGCCGATGTCGCAACCACCGGGGAGAGGACTGAACACGGGTGGCCGGATTTCTGTTGCGGCGGTTGGTCAACTACGTGGTGCTAGCCCTTGTGGCGACGTTCCTCGCGTTCACGTTGGCCTCCGCCACCTTTGACCCGATCGGGGTGCTGCAACAACGCAACCCACCGCCACCGGCGGCGTCGATCGAGGCGAAGAAACGAGACCTGCACCTCGACCAGCCGATCCCGCAGCGGTTCGTCACGTGGATGGGCGGGGTGGTGCAGGGCGACTTCGGCCGCACGATCACCGATCGCCCGATCACCGACGAGCTCGGCAGGCGCATCGGCGTGAGCTTGAGGCTGTTCCTGCTGGGCATCACCATCGGCATCCTGTTCGGCGTGCTGCTCGGTGTGGTGAGCGCGATCCGGCAGTACAAGTTCAGCGACTACTTCGCGACCCTGTTCAGCTTCATACTGCTGTCCACGCCGGTGTTCGTGCTGGGCACGCTGCTCAAGATGGGCGCTCAGGGGATCAACGACTCGATCGGCTCGAACGTGCTGATCTTCGTCGGTGAGACGACGCCCGGATTCCAGGGCAACTGGTTCGAGCACCTCGGCGACCGGCTGCAGCACCTGATCGTGCCGACGCTCGCCATCGCGCTCGGCCAGATCGCCTACTACAGCCGCTACCAGCGCTCGTCGATGCTCGACGTGCTCGGCAGCGACTTCCTGCGCACCGCCCAGGCCAAGGGGCTGACCCGCCGCAAGGCGCTGTTCAAGCACGGCCTGCGCACCGCGCTGATCCCGATGGCGACCCTGTTCGCGTTCGGTTTCGGCCTGCTCGTCGTCGGTGGCACGTTCACCGAGCGGATCTTCGGCTGGTTCGGCATGGGTGACTGGCTCGTCACCGGCATCTCGGCGCAGGACACGAACATCACCGCCACGGTGACGCTCTTCGTCGCGGTGTGCGTGCTGTTCTCCGGCTGGCTCGCCGACGTGCTGTACGCCGCGCTCGACCCCCGAATCCGCGTGAACTAGGCAAGGTGACGACGACGTGACCGTGATCCTCAACGAGGGGGACGCCGCCGGAACCACCGGCGCCGCCTCCGGTGGCCCCGTCGACGCGGCGCCCGAACCGGGCAAGGCGATGACGCGCGGCAGGCTCGTGTTCATCCGATTCATGCGCAACAAGCTGGCTCTGGTCGGCCTGGTGATCATCCTCGGCATGTACGTGATGGCGTTCGTGGGCCCGTTCCTGACGAAGTGGACCTACGACACCCAGGACTACAGCGCGTTCCTGGAGCCCCCCTACTCCGAGCACATCTTCGGCACCGACAAGATCGGTACCGACATGTTCGCGCTGACGATGCGCGGACTGCAGAAGTCGTTGATCATCGGCCTGCTCGTGGCGCTGATCTCGACCACCATCGCCGCGGTCGTCGGCGCGGCCGCCGGCTACTTCCTCGGTGTCGCCGACAAGACGCTCATGTGGGTCGTCGACCTGCTGCTGGTGCTGCCGTCGTTCCTGATCATCGCGATCCTGAGCCCGTGGTTCCGCGGCAAGTCGTGGTTCCTGCTGGTGCTGATGCTCGCGGCGTTCCAGTGGATGATCACCGCCCGCATCGTGCGCGGCATGACGCTGACGCTGAAGGAACGCGAGTTCGTGAAGGCGGCCAAGTTCATGGGCCAGCCGGCACGCAAGATCATCGCGAAGCACATCGTGCCGAACATGGCGTCGCTGCTCATCATCGACGCGACCATCAACGTCGGTTCCGCCGTGCTCGCCGAGACGGGCCTGAGCTACTTCGGGTTCGGCGTCCAGTCGCCCGACGTCTCGCTCGGCACCCTGATCGGCGGCAACGCCGAGTCCGCGACGACCTTCCCCTGGCTGTTCCTGTTCCCGGCGGGCTTCCTCGTCGTGTTCGTGCTGGCGGTGAACTGGGTCGGCGACGGGCTTCGTGACGCGCTCGACCCCACCTCCACGCGCGTGCGCCGCAAGGAGAAGAAGGACACCAAGGAGAAGGCCGCCTGATGACCACCTCGGAGCTTCAGTTCGACACTCCGGCCGACCCGGTCGCCTCCGGCCCGGTTCTGCAGGTCGAGGACCTTCACGTGTCCTTCCCCAGCGAGTCCGGACGTGTGCGGGCCGTGCGCGGCCTGAGCTACCACGTCTCGCCCGGCGAGGTCCTCGGCATCGTGGGCGAGTCCGGCTCGGGCAAGTCCGTGTCGTCGCTCGCCGTCATGGGCCTGCTGCCGTCCTCGGCGCGCATCACCGGTTCCATCAAGTTCCAGGGCCGTGAGCTCATCGGCCAGAACGACGCCGAGCTGTCGAGGATCCGCGGCCGCCGCATCTCGATGGTGTTCCAGGACCCGCTGTCCGCGCTGACGCCCGTTTACACCGTGGGCGACCAGATCGCCGAGGCGATCCTGGTGCACCGCAAGGTGTCCAAGGCCGCCGCGGCCAAGCGCGCGGTCGAGCTGCTCGACCTCGTCGGCATCCCCAACGCCGTCGAGCGCGCCAAGGCGTTCCCGCACGAGTTCTCCGGCGGCATGAGGCAGCGCGCGGTGATCGCGATGGCGATCGCCAACGACCCCGACCTGATCATCGCCGACGAGCCGACCACCGCGCTCGACGTGACGGTGCAGGCTCAGGTGCTGCAGCTGATGGAGACCGCGCAGGAGGTCACCGGCGCGGGCATCGTGATCATCACCCACGACCTCGGCGTCGTCGCCGGGTTCGCGGACCGGCTGATGGTCATGTACGCGGGCCGTGCCGTCGAGACCGGCATGGTCGACGACATCTACAGCCAGCCGCGCATGCCGTACACGCTCGGCCTGCTCGGCTCGATCCCGCGTCTCGACGTCGGCGAGAAGCAGGCGCTGGTGCCGATCAAGGGCCAGCCGCCGTCGCTCACGGACCTGCCGGACGGCTGCCCGTTCGCGCCGCGCTGCCCGATGGTCGTCGACGCCTGCCACACCTCCGAGCCCCCGCTCGTGGACGTGGACGGGTCGGCCGAGCACCGCGCCGCGTGCATCCGCACCAACGAGATCGCCGCGACCGACGCCGAGGGCGCCGAGGCCGCGGTCGAGATCTTCGGCGCCGAGGTCGCGGCCGAGCCCGAGGTCGCGAAGATCCCGCGCGAGCAGCGCGACATCGTGCTGGGCCTCGACAACCTCGTCAAGGAGTACCCGGTCAACAAGGGCGTGGTGTTCAAGCGCCGCGTCGGCACCGTGCACGCGGTCGCGGGCATCACGTTCGACGTCCGCGAGGGCGAGACCCTGGGCCTCGTGGGCGAGTCGGGTTGCGGCAAGACCACGACGCTGATGGAGATCCTCAACCTCCAGAAGCCCATGGGCGGCGAGATCTCCGTGCTCGGCACGAAGTCGTCCGAAGTGGACACCAAGCGCCGCTTCGCGATCCGCCGCGACATGTCGGTGGTGTTCCAGGACCCGATGGCGTCGCTCGACCCGCGTCTGACGATCAACGACTGCATCGCCGAGCCGATGCAGGTCCACGGCTACGCCAAGGACGAGATCAACCGGCGCGTGCCGGAACTGATGCGGCTCGTCGGCCTGCGTCCCGAGCAGCTGTCGCGCTACCCCGGCGAGTTCTCCGGCGGTCAGCGTCAGCGCATCGGCATCGCGCGGGCGCTCGCGCTCGAACCGAAGCTCGTCGTGCTCGACGAACCGGTGTCGGCGCTGGACGTCTCCATCCAGGCGGGTGTCATCAACCTGCTGGAGGAGCTCAAGTCCAAGCTGGGCCTGGCCTACCTGTTCGTGGCACACGACCTGTCGGTGGTGCGCCACATCGCGGACCGGGTGGCCGTGATGTACCTCGGGAAGATCATCGAGATCGGCGAGGTGGACTCGGTGTTCGACGCGCCGCGCCACCCGTACACGCAGGCACTGCTGTCCGCGATCCCGATTCCCGACCCCGTCAAGGAACGTCAGCGGGAGAGGATCATCCTCACCGGCGACCTGCCGAGCCCGGCGAACCCGCCGTCCGGCTGCCGTTTCCGCACGCGGTGCTTCCTGCACGCCTCGCTGCCGCCCGAGCAGCAGCGCAAGTGCATCGAGGTCGAACCGCCGCGCGAAGTCCAGGCCCCCGACCACGAGGCCGCCTGCCACTTCGCCCAGATCCGTCAGGTGCTCTGATGCATCCGTCGCCTCAGAAGCCCTGCGAGCACGAAGGAACAGTGTCCCCGGCAACTGGTGTCCGGGCACGAGGGAGGTTCACGACAGTGAGTCGACGTACCAAGGTGGGTGTGACCGCGCTGGCCGTCGTCGCCCTCACGCTTACCGCGTGTGGGGGGCCCAGCAAGACCGACTCCGGGCTCAAGGGCGCGGACAACACGATCGGCCAAGCGGACATCAACCCGCAGGACGCGGCCAAGGTCAAGGACGGCGGCGAGTTCCGCTGGCCGGTCGACCAGTTGCCGGACAACTGGAACTACAACCAGCTCGACGGCACCAACGCCGACGGTCGTCGCATGATCGACACCGTCATGCCGAACCTGTACAAGCAGAAGGCCGACGCCACGATCGAGGTCAACAAGGACTACCTCGACGACGCGAAGCTCGCCTCCACCGACCCGCAGGTCCTCGAGTTCAAGATCAACTCGAAGGCCAAGTGGTCGGACGGCACCGCGCTGTCCTGGCAGGACTTCGAGGCGATGTGGAAGTCCCTCAACGGCGCCGACAAGGCGTTCGAGGTCGCCGGCACCACCGGGTACGAGGACGTCGAGAAGGTCGAGAAGGGCGCGACCGACCAGGACGTCAAGGTGACCTTCAAGAAGAAGTTCGCCGAGTGGAAGGGCCTGTTCTCGCCCCTCTACCCGAAGGCCATGTCCTCCTCGGCCGAGGAGTTCAACAAGGGCTGGGCCGACCAGCCGAAGATCACCGCCGGTCCGTTCAAGATCGGCACGATCGACCGCACCGCCAAGACCGTCACGGTCGTGCGCGACAGCAACTGGTGGGGCGACAAGCCCAAGCTCGAGAAGTTCACGTTCCGTCAGGTCGACCGCCCCGCGCTCGCGGACGCGCTCGCCAACGGCCAGATCGACTTCTTCGACATCGGTTCGAGCGTCGACAACTTCACCCGCGCGAAGTCGATGCAGGGTGTGACGATCCGCCAGGCGATCACGCCGGACTACTCGCACATCACGTTCAACGGTGCGGACACCTCGATCCTCAAGGACCCGAAGCTCCGCGTCGCCCTGATGAAGGGCATCGACACCAAGGTCATCTCCAAGGCGCTGCTCGGTCAGATGCTGAAGGGTGACGCTCAGGTCACCGGTAACCACTTCTTCCTGCTGGGTTCCGCGGGCTACAAGGACAACTCGGCCGTCGCCGCGTTCGACAAGGAAGCCGCGAAGAAGCAGCTCGACGAGCTGGGCTGGAAGCTCGAGGGCGAGACGCGCAAGAAGGACGGCAAGGAGCTGGTGATCCGCTACATCATCCCGACTCCGAACCCGATCTCCGACCAGATCGCGAAGCTCACGCAGTCGCAGCTCAAGGAGATCGGCGCCAAGGTCGACATCCAGGCCGTGCCGTCGACCGACTTCTTCAAGCAGTTCGTGAACGTCGGCAACTTCGACATGACCGGCTTCCGCTGGCTGGCCTCGGCCACGCCGATCTCGGACAGCAAGGGCATCTACTCCCTGGACCCGGCCAGCACCAACCAGAACTACGGCCGCATCGGTTCCGAAGAGGTCAACAAGCTGCTGGAGCAGGCCAACGGTGAGCTCGACGACACCAAGCGCATCGAGCTGGCCAACGAGGCCGACAAGAAGATCTGGGAGCTGGGCGCCCAGCTGCCGCTGTACCAGCTGCCCGGCGCGGTCGCGGTGAAGAGCAACGTCGCCAACTTCGGTGCCGTCGCGTACGCGAACCGTCCGTACGACTACATCCACATGGGCTTCACCGAGTGATGATGTAGCTGGCTGTCGAACGGCCCGGCGGGTCTTTCCGCCGGGCCGTTTCTTTCTGTTTGGAGCTCGTCTTGCTGCGTTCCCGGGTTCGTGCGCTGCGCCATGGCCTCTTCGCCACGGCGGTCGTGCTGGTCGTGTGCTTCGTGGTCGCGTTGTTCTCGTGGCTGTCCTATTCGGACGATCGCGCGGTGCTGGCGTCGCTGACGTCTCGTGACACGGGTTCCGTGGTGTCCTTTTCGGACGGTGCGGTCGAGGTGCGCTCGCCGTCGGGGACCGCCCGCGTCGCGTACGAGAACGGCGCCCGGATCGTCGGGAAGCAGACGCAGGTGGCGTTCGACCCCGCCGACCCGTCCCGTGCCGTGATCCCGGGCTCGGACCTGTTCCTGGAGATCGACCGCGCGCTGGGCGGCGTGACGTTCTCCGTCGCGGTGGCGCTGCTGGTGGTCCTGGCCGGTGTGGTGAGGGTGCTGCTCGCGGTGCGGACGGCGCGTTCTTCGTCCGTCCCGGTGTCCGTGCGGCGGATCCGGCTGCAGTCGGGGCTGATGGTGCGGTCCTGGCTGGAGATCGACGGACCGGTCGAGCGCTGGCTGCCCGTCTACTACGACCCCGTGCTCGTGACGCTGCCGTCGCCGGCCACCGTCGAGCTGCGCGGCGGACGGGTCGCCGTCGTCGACGGCGTGACCGTCTACCCGTCCGGGCGCCCGGTGACCAAGCACCCGCGCGGCCGCCGTCTCGACAACCCCGTCCGGCCCGATCCGGAGACGCGCGCACCCCGTGGCCTGGCCGCGCAGTTGCGGGCCGACGCGGTGTTCATGGTGCCCGCACCGGTCGTCGGCCTGTTCTGGGCCTACCTGGACGGCAGCGGGTTCACCGGCTGGATCACGGCCACGGTGATCGCCGGGGTGCTCGGTCTGTGGTGGGGCGCTTTCCGGGGTTCCGACCCTTCGTAATGCTTTGCGCTCGGCGAGCGACCTTCCGGTAGGAGGCCGCTATGACCGACGTCACACTGCGCGTCCACGAGGACGGGGCCGACGACGAACGCATCGAGCAGCTGACCGCCTTCCTGCGGTCCGAACTGAGCGAACTCGTGCCGGTCTCCAGTGTTCCCGGCGATGCTCCCGAGGGCACCAAGGCCCTCGACGTGGCCGAGCTCGGCACGCTGCTGACCACGATCTCCCAGTCCACGGTCCTGGCCGCGCTCATCACCGCCGTGTCGTCGTGGCTGGGGCAGCGCCGCGGGCGTTCCGTGACGGTCGAGGCCGACGGCGAGGCCCTGGAACTCACCGGCGCGCCGACGGAGGCGGAACTGGCGGAGCGTTCCGCGTGGCTGGGCCGTCACCTCCACCGCTACGCCCTGATCATCGCGAGCCACGAGTTCGCCGACCCCGGCCTGTCGTCGTTGCGCGCCCCCGCCCACGACGCCGCACGCCTGGGTGAGGTGCTGGCGGACCCGCGCATCGGCGGCTTCCACGTGCGCACGCTGATCAACTCCCCGGCCGCCGAGGTGAACGAGGCCGTCGAGGACTTCTTCGCCGACCGCGAGCCCGACGACCTCCTGGTGCTGCACTTCTCCGGCCACGGCGTCAAGGACGAGGCGGGCGAACTCCACTTCGCCACGTCGAGCACCAAACTCTCCCGCCTCGCGGGCACCGCCGTGAGCGCGGACTTCGTGGCCCGCCGCATGAACCGCTCCCGCTCCCGCCGCATCGTGCTGCTGCTGGACTGCTGCTACTCCGGGGCGTTCGGCCGGGGCATGGTCGCCCGCGCGGGCGGCACCATAGGCCTGGAAGAACAGTTCGGCGGCAGCGGCCGCGCCGTCGTCACGGCCTCGTCGGCGATGGAGTACGCCTTCGAGGGCGCCGCGGTGGCCGACTCGTCCGAGGGCGAACCCTCGGTCTTCACGTCAGCGTTGGTGGAGGGCCTGGAATCGGGCGAGGCGGACCGCGACCAGGACGGCCACGTGGGCCTGGACGAACTCTACGAGTACGTCTACGACCGCGTCCGCCGAGTCACCCCGCACCAGACGCCCGGCAAGTGGATGCTCGACGTGCGAGGCGACCTGCGCATAGCCCGCCGCGCCCGCCCGGTTACCGTGCCGGCCGCCCTGCCCGCCGAACTGAGGGACGCGATCGACCACTCGCTGCCGGGCGTGCGGGCCGGCGCGATCCCGGAACTGCGCCGCATGCTGTCGGTCGCGCACGAGGGACGGGTGCTGGCGGCCCGGCTCGCGTTGCGGGGGCTGCTGGAGGACGACAGCCGCATGGTGGCGTCGGCGGCCCGCGAGGCGCTGGGGGAGAAGCCCGCACCCGCGGCCCCTGCACCCAAGCCGGCCACCGCACACAAACCGACCAGCACACCTGCTCCGACCAAGGCATCGGTGGCGACGAACGCACCTGCACCCACTCCACCCGTGCCGGCAGCGCCCACCGCACCCGCACCCGCGCCGACGCCGACGCTGCCCAGGCGGACACTGCTCACCGCGTCCGGCTCGGGCTCGGCTCACTCCGGCTCGATTCCCGTGCGGGAACCGGAAGCTGCTTCCGGTGACTCCAAACCCCTCGCCACCGTCACGACCGTCCTGCCCCGTCTCGCCGCAGGCCTGGCCCTGGTGCTCCTGGTCGTAGGCCTGATGGAGATCTCCGGCGGCATCCTCAGGGTCCTCGACACCGGCCCCAACACCTTCGTGTTCGCCGCGGTCTGGCCGTGGGCCCTGGTGGCGGCGCTGTTCGTGATCACCTGCCGCGACCACCCGTGGGCACCGGGCGCGGCGCTGGGCCTGCTGGCCGGCACGACGGGCCTGTTCATCGGCGGCGACACCACGCTCACCTGGATCCCGTACGCGCTGGCGGCCACGGCCCTGGCCGTCGCGTGCACGACGACCCCGTGGTGGCTGGCGGCGGCAGGAGGCGCGCTGGGTGCGGTGGGCATCTACCTGATCGCCTACGCCGCCCACGACCTGACGCCGATCAACGACGACGGCGAGGAGATGACGCTGTTCGCGGTAGCGGCCGCCCTCGTCTGCCTCGCGGCCTACCGCGTCTGGCGGGAGCGGTGGTGGCCGGGTGCGGTCGCCCCCGCGCTGTTGCTGCTGGACGCGGTTCTGATGCTGTCGGCGGAAGTACCGGCGTTCGTCACGCACGCGAGCCTGGCGGGCCTGGTCGTGATCCCGCTGGTCGCAGCCCTGACCACCGGCCCGGCCAGACTGGCCGCGTACCTCATCATCGCGGCCGGGCTGCTGGTGCGCGCCAACGACTACGTGTCCGCCAACGAGCCGTCGTTCACCAGCGTCGCCCACGTGACGTTGCCACTCGCGGCCGCGATCGTCGCCTACTTCTCGCGCTCCCGCTGAGCCTTGCGCCGCTTGCCCTCGTGCATCGCGACGACGCGGGCGACCGGGATGGTGTGCCCTTCGGCGATCAGGTCGTCGGGCAGGCGTTGCGGCTTCGGCATCAGCGACGCCCACGGGTCGCCCTCGAAGCGGGTCTTGATCGTGAAGTCGGCCGGCGTGACGTCCTTCAACGACTCCCACGGCACGGGGAACGAGATCGGCAGACCTTCGCGCAACCGGGGGCTGTAGGCGGCGACGACCGTGGCGCCCCAGGCACGCGTCGAGTCGAGGAACACCTTCCCGCCCCGCTCGGCCCGGATGTACGCGGTGGTCGCGAGCGAGGGGTCGAGCTTCTCCGCCCGCACCGCCACCGCGCGCGTCGCCGCGGCCACGTCGTCGGGAGAGTGCTCCTCCAGCGGCACGAAGATGTGCACGCCCTTGGCGCCGCTCGTCTTCACCATGCTTTCCAGACCGGCCTCGACCAGCGCCTCGCGAATCAGCAGCGCCGACCCGACCACGACGTCGAAACCGGCGCCCTCGGGCGGGTCGATGTCGAGCACCATGTGGGTCTGGTGGTGGTCCTCGCCGAAGTGATCGCCGAGGTACAGCGGCACGTGGTACTCGACCGCGCGCTGGTTCGCGAACCACATGAGCGTCTGCTCGTCGTCGCAGATCGCGTACTTGATCTTGCGATGCGACGCCTCGGCCCAGACTTCGACGGTCTTCACGTACGAAGGCGTGTACTTGGGGACGTTCTTCTGCATGAACGGGTCCTGGCCGCGCAGGATCCGCCACACCGACAGCTGCCGCCCGGCCAGCACCGGCACGAACCTGTCCGCCACGAAGTCCAGGTACTCCACCAGGTCGCCCTTGAGCAGCCCGCCGAACAGCGGCTGGTCGAGCGACGAGAACTTCAGCGGGCTACTGCTCATCAGGAACCTCGAGTTCGTCACGGGCGGCCCACTCCAGCAGCGGTTCGATCGACCACACCGCGTCGTCGATCCCGGCGTGCAGGTCGCCCAGCTCGGCATAGCGCTTCGGCACGGTGGCGATGGTGAAGTCGTGCGGGTCGACGTCCGGGATCTCGTCCCAGCGGATCGGCGTCGACACAGTCGCCTCCGGATAGCCGCGCACGGAGTAGGCGCTGGCGATCGTCCGGTCGCGCGTGTTCTGGTTGTAGTCAACGAACACCAGCGAAGGGTCGCGGTCCTTGCGCCACCACGTCGTCTCGACGTCGTCCGGCGCGCGTCGTTCGACCTCGTGCGCGAACGCCAAAGCCGCCTTCCGCACGTCCTGGAACCCGAAGTCGGGCTTGATCCGCACGTAGATGTGCAGGCCTTTCGACCCGGACGTCTTCGGGAACCCCGTCGCGCCGAGCTCGGCCAGCACCTCCTGCACCACCAGCGCCACCCGTCGCACGCGGTCGAACGTGCACGTCGGGCCGGGGTCGAGGTCGATGCGCCACTCGTCGGGCTTCTCGGTGTCCGCGGCGCGCGAGTTCCACGGGTGGAACTCCACTGTGGACATCTGCACCGCCCAGATCACGTCCGCGAGGTGCGTGACGCACAGTTCGTCGGCGTGCCGGTTGTAGCGCGGAAAATGCACCCGCACGGTCCGCACCCACGGTGGCGCACCGTTCGGAAGCCTTTTCTGGTGCACTTTCTCGCCCGTGACGCCCTCGGGGAACCGGTGCAGCATGCACGGCCGTTCCCGCAGCGCGCGGACGATTCCGTCACCGACGGACAGGTAGTAGTTCGCGAGATCCAGTTTCGTCTCGCCGCGCGCGGGAAAGTAGACGCGGTCGGGGTTGGAGATCCGCACGACGCGGTCCTCCACCTCGAGCTCCACAGCCGGGGACTTGCCCATGCCGTCCAACCTAACTCTTCCGAGGCGTTTCCTCAGTGCAAACGGTGCTTGCATCGATGCCGTGGCCTCCACACTCGACACCGATCTCTGGTTCCGGCGACTCTCCGAGGCGCCTCCTGACGCGCCTCGGCTGGTGTGCTTCCCGCACGCGGGCGGCTCGGCGAGCTGGTATCAACCGTTCGCGCGGCACTTCGAAGGACGGGCCGAACTCGTCGCGGTCCAGTACCCGGGACGGCAGGACCGCAGGTCAGAGCCGTTGATCGACGACATCCGCGCACTGGCCGGCCAGATCGCGCCGCTGCTGACCCGCGATCGCCCGCTGCACCTGTTCGGGCACAGCATGGGCGCGATGATCGCGTTCGAGGTGGCACTGCGGCACGAACCGGACCACCTGTTCGTCTCCGGCCGCCGCGCGCCGCAGCTCGTCCGCGACGACCGCGTGCACCAGCGCGACGACGCCGGCCTGATCGCCGAGGTCCGCGGGCTCGCGGGCACGAACGCACGGGTGTTCGACGACGAGGAACTGGTGCGGATGGTGCTGCCGGCGATCCGCGCCGACTACCGGGCCGCCGAGACCTACCGCTACCGGCCGGGCCCGGCGCTGCGGTGCCCGCTCACGGCGCTGACCGGCGACGCCGACCCGAAGGCGTCGGTGGACGAGGTGGGGCGGTGGCGCGAGCGCACCACCGGTGATTTCACGCTCAAGGTGTTCTCCGGCGGCCATTTCTTTCTGTCCGACAACAGAAGCGCGGTCGCGTCCTTCGTTTCCGGCGAATCCCCTAGTGCCTGAACCCCTAATTTTGCAAGGGATTCAGGTCCGTCCCGTGTCGGACCAAGCGGTAAGGCGATGAGAGGAAACGGGATGACCAAGCGGGCACTGATCACCGGGATCACCGGCCAGGACGGGTCGTACCTCGCGGAGCACCTGCTCAAGCAGGGTTACGACGTGTGGGGACTCGTCAGGGGGCAGGCGAACCCGCACAAGATGCGGGTGTCGCGGCTCATGTCCGAACTGTCCTTCGTGGACGGTGACCTGATGGACCAGGCCTCGCTGGTGTCCGCTGTGGACCTGGTTCAGCCGGACGAGGTCTACAACCTCGGCGCCATCTCGTTCGTGCCGATGTCGTGGCAGCAGGCCGAGCTCGTCACCGAGGTCAACGCCATGGGCGTGCTGCGCGTGCTGGAGGCGATCCGCATCGTCTCCGGTCTGTCCAGCAGCCGCCACAACGGCGCCTCCGCCAAGAACATCCGCTTCTACCAGGCGTCGTCGTCGGAGATGTACGGCAAGGCCGCCGAGACGCCGCAGCGCGAGACCACGATCTTCCACCCCCGCAGCCCTTACGGCGTGGCGAAGGCCTACGGGCACTTCATCACCCGGAACTACCGCGAGTCGTTCGGCATGTACGCGGTCGGCGGCATCCTGTTCAACCACGAGTCGCCACGCCGCGGCGCGGAGTTCGTGACCCGCAAGATCTCCCTCGGTGTCGCGAAGATCGCGCAGGGCCTGCAGGACAAGCTGGCCCTGGGCAATCTGGACGCGTTGCGCGACTGGGGTTTCGCGGGCGACTACGTCCGCGCGATGCACATGATGCTGCAGCAGGAGGAGGCCACGGACTACGTCGTCGGCACCGGCGAGATGCACTCGGTGCGCGACGCCGTGCGCCTCGCGTTCGAGCACGTGGGCCTCAACTGGGAGGACTACGTCTACATCGACCCGGTGCTGGTCCGCCCGGCCGAGGTCGAGATCCTGTGCGCCGACACCACCCGAGTGCGCGGTGAGCTCGGCTGGAAGCCCGAGGTCGACTTCTCGGCGCTGATGAAGATGATGGTGGAGGCCGACCTCAAGCACGTCGCCACCGAGCACCAGTACGGCGAACTGCTGGCCGCCGCCAGCTGGTAGATCCACCTCCCCGGGATCCACAGCCGTTGTAGTTTGCGGCTGTGGATCTTTTTTCACTGTCCTGGACGAAGTTGCGCGACGCTGTGCAGAAGCTGCCCGGCGAGGACTTCGCCGCGCCGTCCGGATGTGCCGGCTGGCTGGTGCGGGACCTGGTGTGCCACCTCGTCATCGATGCCCAGGACGTGCTGATCACCCTGGTCTCACCGAGCGACGCGGAACCGACCCACGACGCGGTGACGTACTGGTCGGTCTCGCACACACCGCCGACGGGGCAGGACCCGCTGGACGCGTTGATCGTCCGGCTGGCAGCCGCCTACGAGGACCCCGAGCTGCTGAAGTTCCACCTCTCCGACGTGGGCGAGGCGGCCGGTCGGGCGGCGATCCTCGCGGATCCCGCGGCCGGCGTGGGGACCCAGGGCATGGCGCTCACCGTGGAGAGCTATCTCGGCGCGTACGTGTGGGAATGGACCCTGCACCACCTCGATCTGCGCGCCCACCTGCCACACGTGCCCGAGCCGCCCGCCGAGACGCTCACCCGGTGCCGCGAGATCCTCGAAACGATCGCCGGATCCGCTTTCCCCACCTCGTTCTCCGACACCGACGCGCTGCTGGTGGGAACGGGACGGCGCGCCCCGACCGAGGCGGAGCGCGCCGAACTGGGGGACCTGGAGATCCCGTTCGTCCTAGGCTGAGTACAGCCGGGCGTAGAAACCTCTGGCGGCCATCAGTTCCTCGTGCGTGCCGCGTTCCACCACGGCGCCCTGGTCCATCACGACGATCAGGTCGGCGCCCCGGATCGTGGACAGCCGGTGCGCGATCACGAAGCTCGTCCGTCCCGCCCGCAACGACGTCATGGCCTGCTGGATCAGGACTTCCGTGCGGGTGTCGATGGACGACGTCGCCTCGTCCAGCAGCAGGATCGCGGGCTGGGCGAGGAACGCGCGCGCCAGCGTGATCAGCTGCCGTTCGCCCGCGGACAACCCGCCGTGCTCCTCGTCGAGCACCGTGTCGTAGCCGTCGGGCAGCGACCGCACGAACCGGTCCACGCACATGGCCTTCGCGGCCTCGATGACCTCGTTCCGCGTCGCGCCGGGCCGTCCGTAGGCGATGTTCTCGGCGATCGTGCCCTCGAACAGCCAGGTGTCCTGTGAGACCAGCCCGATGGCCGAGCGGAGCTCCTCGCGGGTCAGGGTCGTGATGTCCGTGCCGTCCAGCAGGATCCGGCCGCCGTCGAGCTCGTAGAACCGCAGCAGCAGGTTGCCCAGTGTCGTCTTGCCGGCGCCGGTCGGCCCGACGATGGCGACGAGCCGGCCGGGCGCCGCGGACAGCGACAGATCGTCGATGAGCGGCTTGTCGGGCGTGTAGCGGAAGGAGACGCGGGAGAACTCGACGTGGCCGCGCACCGGTGAGACGGTCGCGGGCCTGGCGGGCGCCGGCGACTGCTCCGGCTCGTCCAGCAGCTCGAACACCCGCTCGGCCGAGGCGATGCCGGACTGCAGCTGACCGGAGAAGTTCGCGACGTCGATGATCGGCCGGGAGAACATGCCGGAGTACTGGATGAACGCCTGCACATCACCGATCGACACCGAGCCCGACGCGACCCGCAGCGCGCCGACGACGGCGACGAGCACGTAGTTGAGGTCGGTGATGAACCGGGTCGCGGGTCCGATCAAGCCGGAGATGGCCTGAGCGCTGAACGATGATCGGTACATGGTGTCGTTGCGCGCGGCGAACTCCCGCGCGGCCTGCTCCTGGCGGCCGAACGCGGTGATCAGCGCGTGTCCGCTGTACATCTCCTCGACGTGCGCGTTCAACGCGCCGGTCGACTGCCACTGCTCGGCGAACTTCGGCATGGCGCGTTTGGAGATCCACGCGGCCAGCACCAGTGCGATCGGCACGCAGATCAGCACCAGCACGGCGAGCTGCACGGAGATCACCAGCATGATCGCCAGCACGCCGAACACCGAGATGACCGACGTGAGCATCTGGCCGATCGACAGCTGCACGGTCCGCTGCAGGTTGTCGACGTCGTTGGAGACGCGGGAGAGGATCTCGCCGCGCGGGTTGCGGTCGAAGTAGGCCAACGGGAGCCGAGTCAGCTTCGCGTCGATCTCCTCGCGCAGCTTGAAGACGGCGTGCTGCACGATGGTGTTGACGACCCGGCCCTGCATGAGCATCGACATCGATCCGATGACGTACAGGCCGAGGATGAGCAGCAGCAACTTGCCGAGCGTGTCGAAGTCGACGCCCTGGCCGGGCACGAAGTCGACGGTGCTGATGACGTTCGCCAGGGTGTCCTTGCCCTCGGCCCGCAGCTGGGCGAGTACCTGCTCCTCGGTGGCGCCCGCGGGCAGACCGCGGCTGACGAGGCCGGTGAAGATCAGGTCGGTGGCGCGGCCGAGCAGGATCGGGCCGAGCAGGTTGAGCCCGATCGTCACGACCGCGAGCAGTCCGATGATCACGAGCTTGCCCCGGTACGGCACCAGCAGCCCGAACAACCGCCTGGTGGTGCTGGGATTCCTCGGTTCCGGGACCTCGGACCGGACTTCGGGATCGGCGAGCAGGGTCATCGGACGGTCCCTCCGACTGGCTGGGAGAGGGCGATCTCCCGGTAGGTCTGGTTGGTGCCGATCAGCTCGGCGTGCGTGCCGGAGCCGACGACCTGGCCGTCCTCCAGCACGATGACCCGCGACGCCGCCTCGACCGTGCTGATCCGCTGGGTGACCAGCAGGATCGTCGCGTCGTGCAGCTCGCGGTCCAGCGCCGCGCGCAGCCGGGACTCGGTGCCGAGGTCGAGCGCGGAGAAGCAGTCGTCGAGCAGGTAGATCTCGGGCCGCCGCACCAGTGCCCGCGCGATGGCGAGACGTTGCCTCTGTCCACCTGAGACGGTCGAACCGCCCTGCGAGATCTGCGCGTCGAGCCCGAGCGGCCGGACGAACTCGGCGGCCTGCGCGATCTCCAGCGCGTGCCACAGCTCGTCGTCGGTCGCGTCCTCCTTGCCGTACCGGAGGTTCGACGCGATCGTGCCGCTGAACAGGTGGGCCTTCTGCGGTACGTAGCCGACGATCCGGTGCAGTGCCGGCGGGTCGAGGTCGCGGATGTCGGTGTCGTTGACCATCACCTGACCGCCGGTGACGTCGTAGAGCCGCAGCGCCAGCGACAACAGCGTCGACTTGCCGCTGCCGGTGCTGCCGAGGATCGCGACCGTCTCGCCCGGCCGGGCGGTGAGGCTGACGTCCCGCAGCACCGGCTTCTCCGCGCCGGGGTAGCCGAACGTGGCGCCGCGCAGTTCCAGATGTCCGCGCGTCGCCATCTTCGTGACGGGTGTTCGCGGCCGGGCGATGCTCGACTCGGCCAGCAGGACCTCGTTCACGCGGTTCGCGGACACGGCGGCGCGCGGGGCCTCGGTGAACACGAGCATCGCCATGATGATCGCGACGATGATCAACGTGACATAGGACAGCAACGCGAGCAGCGCGCCGAGTTGCATGGTGCCGTCGTCGATGCGATGACCGGAGAGCCAGATGATGCCGATCGTCAGCACGTTCATCACGGTCATGACCATCACCGGCATCGTCGCCATGATCCGCCCGACCCGCCGGGATGTTCCGTGCAGCTCACCGTTGGTGGCGTCGAACCGCCCGCGTTCGTGCTGGTCACGGACGAACGCGCGGATCACCCGAACACCGATGATCTGCTCGCGCAGCAGGTGGTTGATGCGGTCGAGATAGCTCTGCATCGCCTTGTAGAACGGCGACAGCCGCTTGAGCATCAACGTCAGGCCGGCGATCACGATGATGACCAGCGCGATCAGGATCATCGACACCGGAACGTCCTGCACCAGCGCCAATGCGATACCGCCGACGCACATGATGATCGCCGACACGGCGACGTCGGCGGTCGTGAGCACGATGCTCTGGACCTGCCCGACGTCGTTGACGGTCCTGGTGATCAGCGACGGCGCGCCGATCTGGTCGACCTCCCGCGCCGACAGGGTCATGACCCTGCGGAACACCTTGTCGCGCAGGTCCCGGCCGAGGCCGGCGGACGTGCGGGAACTGAGCAGCATCGCACCGCTCGCGGTGAGGATCTGCACCGCCGCGACCCCGAGCATCGTGAGGCCGGTGCTCCAGATGTAGCCGGCGTCGCCGAGGAGCACGCCGTTGTCGATGATCTGCGCGTTGAGCGTGGGCAGCAGCAGGGTCGCGGCGGTCTGGACCAGCTGGAGCACCACCAGGAGCACGAGTGTTCCCCGGTACGGCCGGAGGTGGTGGTTCAGGAATCGGGCGAGCACACGACCCAGCACACCCCAGTGGACGCACCGGCAATCCCTAGACTTGCAGGGCTCGTTTCTCTCGGGCATTCCCTAGGGCCGGTCCTCCTACCTTGAGGTGCATGAGCGAAATCCTGAGCGCCATCGAATCTGACGACGCGGTGGCGCGGGACTTCGAGGCGCTACCGGTGCCGGAGAGCTATCGCGCCGTGGTGGTCGAGGAGAGCGACGCCGACATGTTCGCGGGCCTCCCGACCTGGGAGAAGGACCCGCGGCGATCGCTGAAGATCCGCGAGGTCGCGACACCCGAACTGGCGCCCGGTGAGGCGCTGGTCGCCGTGATGGCGTCCGCGATCAACTACAACACC
Organism: Lentzea sokolovensis; assembly: GCF_033949975.1. NCBI lineage: Bacteria > Bacillati > Actinomycetota > Actinomycetes > Pseudonocardiales > Pseudonocardiaceae > Lentzea > Lentzea sokolovensis. The sequence goes on along the minus strand of NZ_JAXAVU010000001.1, from coordinate 827,398 downwards.
GTGTGGACGTCGATCTTCGAACCCGTGTCGACGTTCGGCTTTCTGAAGCGGCTGGGCGGCAAGCACCACCTGCCGTACCACGTCGTGGGCTCCGATCTCGCCGGTGTCGTGCTGCGCGTCGGACCCGGTGTGACGGTGTGGAAGCCGGGCGACCGGGTGGTCGCGCACTGCCTGGACGTGCCGTTGGAGCGCCCGGACGGCCACAACGACACGATGCTGGACCCGCAGCAGCGGATCTGGGGCTTCGAGACGAACTTCGGCGGCCTGGCCGATCTCGCGCTGGTCAAGGCGAACCAGCTGATGCCGAAGCCCGAGCACCTGACGTGGGAGGAGGCCGCCTCGCCCGGTCTGGTCAACTCCACCGCCTACCGCCAGCTCGTGTCCGCCAACGGCGGCAACATGAAGCAGGGCGACACGGTGCTGATCTGGGGCGCGTCCGGCGGCCTGGGTTCGTACGCCACGCAGTTCGCGTTGAACGGTGGCGCGACCCCCGTCTGCGTCGTGTCGTCCCCGGACAAGGCGGAGATCTGCCGGTCCATGGGCGCGGAGCTGATCATCGATCGTTCGGCGGAGGGCTACAGGTTCTGGAAGAACGAGCACGAGCAGGACCCGCGCGAGTGGAAGCGGTTCGGTGCGCGCATCCGCGAGCTGACCGGTGGCGAGGACCCGGACATCGTGTTCGAGCACCCCGGCCGGGAGACGTTCGGCGCTTCGGTGTTCGTTGCGCGCAAGGGCGGCAAGATCGTCACCTGCGCTTCCACCTCGGGATACCTGCACCAGTACGACAACCGTTACCTGTGGATGAACCTGAAGAGCATCGTCTCGTCGCACTTCGCGAACTACCGCGAGGCGTGGGAGGCGAACCGGTTGGTGGCCAAGGGAAAGATCCACCCGACACTGTCCAGGGTGTACTCGCTCGACGAGACGGGACAGGCCGCGCACGACGTGCACCGCAACGCCCACCAGGGCAAGGTCGGGGTGCTGTGCCTGGCACCGTCCGAGGGTCTCGGCGTGCTGGACCACGAGCTGCGCGGCAGAAACATCGACGCGATCAACCGATTCCGCTCCTCTTAGTGAAGGTTCCCGCTATGACGGAAGAAGTAATCGCGCCGGCTTCGGCGTGCCCGTTCCCCTTCGCCCGTGATCCGCAGAACCCGCTCGACCTGCCGCCGGAGTACGCCCGGTTGCGCGCCGACCGGCCGGTGCAGAAGGTGACCACACCGGCGGGCGACACCGCGTGGCTCGTGGCCAGGTACTCGGACGTGCGCGCTCTTCTCGCTGACACGGAACGGTTCTCGGCCGAGGTGATGAACCCCGGTTACCCGCGCTACCTGTTCCCGGTCGACCCGCAGCCGGGCGCGTTCGTCACCGTCGACCCGCCGGACCACACCCGGTACCGGCGCATGATCATGTCGATGTTCACCAAGAAACGGGCCGAGGAAGTGCGCCCCTCGGTGCAGAAGCTGGTGGACGAGAGGATCGACGCGCTGCTGAAGGGCCCGCAGCCGGTCGACCTGGTCACGCACTTCGCGCGCCCGATCCCGCTGACCGTCGTGTGCGAACTGCTCGGCGTCCCCTACAAGGACCGCCTCGCGTTCGGCCGCTGGATCAACACCCTCGTCGAGACGACGTCGTCACAGGCCCACCGCAACGCCGCGGCGGGCGCCCTGTTCGGCTATCTGACGAAGCTGGTGGCGCAGAAGGAGAAATCGCCCACTGATGACGTGCTCGGCCGGTTGGTCGTGAACCAGATGGCCGCGGGCGAGCTGAAACGCGAAGAGGCCGTCGTCATCGGCATGATGCTGCTGTCGGCCGGCTACGACACCACGGCGTCGTCGATCGCGCTGAGCATCCTGACGCTGCTGGAACATCCGGAACAGCTCGTGAAGCTCCGCGAGAACCCGGACCTGGTCGTCGGCGCCGTCGAGGAACTGCTGCGGCATCAGAACGTGATGCAGTGCGGTGTGGGCCGGGTGGCCAGGGTGGACCTGGAGATCGCCGGCCAGCCGATCAAGGCGGGGGACGGGATCATCGCCCTGCTCTCGTCCGCGGACCGCGACGAGAGCGTGTACTCGGATGCCGACAAGCTCGACATCACGCGCCAGGACTCGACGCCGCTGGCGTTCGGGCACGGCATCCACAGCTGCATCGCGAAGTTCCTGTCCCGCGTGGAACTCCAGGTGGCGTTGCTGACGCTGATCACCCGCATTCCCACCCTTGCGTTGGCCAAGCCGGCGGAGGAGCTCCGGTTCCGCGACGGCGCGATCGTCTACTCACTGCGGGAGCTTCCCGTTACCTGGTAAGAGCTTCGTCGTTCAGGGGCACCCCTCGCCGTAGGGGTGCCCCTGTCCGTGTCTAGGGGTATGCCAGGCGCTCGGACGCGAGGATTCCTGACAGGTCGCGTCTCGAGATGGGTTGAGGGATGGACAACGAACAGAAGCTCCGGGACTACCTCCGCCGGGCAAGCACGGACCTTCAGCGCACCAAGAGGCGCCTGCAGGACATCGAGGCTGCCGCGGCGGAACCGATCGCCGTGGTCGGCATCGGCTGTCGTTTCCCCGGTGGGGTGCGCGGTCCCGAAGATCTGTGGCGGATGGTCGTCAACGGAGAACACGGCATCCGTGCCTTCCCCGACGACCGCGGCTGGGATCCCGAGATGCTCGCCCTGTCGTCGAGCGACCAGGGCGGTTTCCTGGAGGGAGCGGGCGAGTTCGACGCCGACTTCTTCGGCATCTCCCCCCGCGAGGCCCTGGGCATGAACCCGCAGCAGCGCGTGCTGCTGGAGGTCACCTGGGAGGCCCTGGAACGCGCGGGCATCGACCCGCACGCGTTGAAGGGCACCTCTACGGCGGTCTTCGCGGGCGCGATGAACCAGGACTACCAGCTCGGCCCTGGTGAGGGCGGCGAGGGCATGGTCCTGCTCGGCTCCTCGAACTCGGTCATCTCGGGCCGCATCTCCTACACCCTCGGCTTCGTCGGCCCGTCCGTCACCCTGGACACGGCCTGCTCTTCTTCTTTGGTGGCAATGCACCTGGCGATGCAGTCCCTGCGCGCCGGTGAGTCCACTTTGGCCTTGGCCGGCGGCGTCACCGTCATGGCGAACCCGGCGACCTTCGTGGAGTTCTCCCGCCAGGGCGGCCTTTCTTCGGACGGCCGCTGCCGCTCGTTCGCCGACGCGGCCGACGGCACGGGCTGGTCCGAGGGGGTCGGCATGCTCGTGCTGGAGCGCCTCTCCGACGCACGCGCGAACGGCCACGAGGTCCTGGCCGTCCTGCGCGGTTCCGCCGTCAACCAGGACGGCGCCTCCAACGGCCTGACCGCCCCGAACGGCCCGTCGCAGCAGCGAGTCATCAAGTCCGCGCTGGTGAACGCCCGCCTGACCAGCGATCAGATCGACGTGGTCGAGGCACACGGCACCGGCACCGTCCTGGGCGACCCGGTGGAGGCCCAGGCGCTTCTGGCCACCTACGGCCGCAACCGCTCTCCCGAACAGCCTCTGCTGCTGGGCTCGGTGAAGTCGAACATCAGCCACACCCAGGCAGCGGCGGGCGTGGCCGGCGTGATCAAGATGATCATGGCGATGCGTGCCGGTGTCGTGCCGCAGACGCTGGGGGTGGACGCGCCGTCCACGCACGTCGACTGGGAGGCCGGTGCAGTTCGGCTGGTCACGTCGAACACGCCGTGGCCTTCGACCGGTCAGCCGCGTCGTGCGGCCGTGTCGTCGTTCGGCCTGTCCGGCACCAACGCGCACACGATCATCGAGGAAGCGCCTGTTCAGGAATTGTCAGACCTCCCTGAGATGATTGGGATGGGGGGTGGATCCCCCCAGGGGGCCGGTGAATCCGTATCGATTCCGAACGTGGGCGCCGTGCCGTTCCTGGTCTCGGGCCGCTCCCGTGAGGCGTTGCGCGCCCAAGCCGAGCGCCTCCTCGCCACCGACGCCGAGCCACTCGACCTCGCCTACTCCCTCGCCACCACCCGAGCCTCCTTCGACCACCGCGCCGCCATCATCGGCGACCTCCGCACCGGCCTCGAAGCCCTCCTCACCGGCACCCCCGCCCCTGGCCTGATCCAGGGCACCGCCACCCGCGCGAAACAGGCCTTCCTCTTCACCGGCCAGGGCGCCCAGCGCCTCGGCATGGGCCGCGACCTCCACGCCCGCTTCCCGGTCTTCGCGGAGGCCTTCGACGAGGTCCTCCAACACCTGGACCCGTACCTCAAGGCCGTCATCTGGGGCGACGACGAGGAAGCCCTCAACCGGACCGAGAACACCCAGCCCGCGCTGTTCGCCATCGAGGTCGCCCTCCACCGCCTCGCCGAGTCCTGGGGCCTGAAGCCGGACTTCGTCGCCGGCCACTCCATCGGCGAGATCGCCGCCGCCCACCTCGCCGGTGTGTTCAGCCTCGAAGACGCGGCCAAGCTGGTCCAGGCCCGCGCACGGCTCATGCAGAACCTCCCGGCCGGTGGCGTGATGATCGCCCTCCAGGCCACCGAGGACGAGGTCACCCCGCACCTGACCGCGAACGTCTCCATCGCCGCCATCAACGGCCCTACGAGCATCGTCATCGCGGGCACCGAAGCAGAAACCCGCGAAGTCGCCAAGCACTTCGAAGACCGCAAGACCAAGCAGCTGAGCGTCTCCCACGCGTTCCACTCACCGCTGATGGAGCCGATGCTCGACGAGTTCCGCGCAGCGATCGCGGACATCACCTTCGAAGCACCGATCATTCCGCTGATCTCCAACGTCACCGGCGAACAGGCCCGCGTCGAGCAGATCACCACCGCCGACTACTGGGTCTCCCACGTCCGCGAGGCCGTCCGGTTCGCCGACGGCGTCAGCTGGCTGAAAACCCACGGCGTCACCCAGTTCCTGGAGATCGGCCCCGACGGCGTCCTGTCCGCGCTGGTCGAAGAGGGCGCCATCCCGTTGCTGCGCAAGGGCCGCGACGAGATCGAGGCCATCACCACGGCGTTGGCGGGTCTGCACGTCCGCGGCGCCAAGGTCGACTGGAACGCCTACTTCGCCCACACCGACGCGAAGCGCGTCGACCTGCCGACGTACGCGTTCCAGGCCAAGCGCTACTGGCCCAAGGGCGGCGGCGGTTTCCACGACCCGCGCGCCGCCGGACTCGGCGCCGCACAACACCCGCTGCTCACCGCCACCGTCTCGTTCGCCGACCAGGACGGCGCGCTGCTCACCGGCCGCCTGACCCGGCAGACCCACCCGTGGCTGGTCGATCACGCCGTGCGCGGCGCGGTCCTGTTGCCCGGCACGGCCTACCTGGAACTGGCGATCCGCGCCGGTGACGAGGTCGGCTGCGACCGCGTCGAGGAACTGACGCTGACCGCGCCGCTGATCGTCCCCGAACGCGGCGGCGTCCAGGTGCAGCTGTGGATCGGCAATGCCGACGCGAACGGCCGCCGCACCGTCAAGATCTACTCGCGCGCGGAGGGTTCCGACGACGAACCGTGGACGCAGCACGCGATCGGCGTGCTCGGCGCGCCCGCACGTGAACTCTCCTTCGACACCACGGTGTGGCCGCCCGCCGGCACCACCGCGCTCGGCACCGAAGGCTGCTACGAGAACTTCGCCGCGATGGGCTTCGAGTACGGGCCCGTCTTCCAGGGACTGCGCCAAGCCTGGCGCGGCGAGGACGGCGTCGTCTACGCCGAGGTCGCGCTGCCCGAAGGCGTCGACCCGGCCGGGTTCGGCCTGCACCCGGCACTGCTGGACGCGGCCCTGCACGCCGCGATCATCTCCGGCGAGGGCGAGGCCGGGCTGCCGTTCTCGTGGGAGGGCGTGTCGCTGCACGCGACCGGGGCCTCCTCGCTGCGCGTCCGCCTGACCCGTTCCGGCGACAACGCCTACGCCATCGCCGCTGTCGATGGTGCCGGCGCACCGGTCGCGTCCGTCGACTCCCTGGTGGTGCGGCCGGTCGCGGTGCAGTCCTCCGCGGACCGCGACTCGCTGTTCAAGGTCGACTGGGTGCCGGTGACGGTGCCCGCGGCCGATGCGGACGCTGACGTCCTGATCGTTCCCCTGCAAGGGAATGAGGACGTCGTCGCATCGGTCCACGAACTGACGGAGCGCGTTCTCGGCCTTCTGCAGGAAGAGCGAGACGAACGCATCGTGTTCGTGACGAGCAGCTCGGACCTCGCGTCCGCCGCGGTCTGGGGCATGGTGCGTTCGGCGCAGTCCGAGTCGCCGGGCCGTTTCTCGTTGATCGAGCTGGACGGCACGGAAGCCTCCCAGGCCGCCCTCGCCGCGGCCGCCGGATCTGACGAGCCGCAGCTGGCGTTGCGCGACGGTGAGATCTACGCGCCGCGCCTGGCCCGCGCCGAGATCGAGGAAACGCCGATCGACTGGGGCCGGCAGGTCCTGATCACCGGCGGCACCGGCGGCCTGGGCAAGGTCATCGCACGGCACCTGGTCGCCGAACACGGCGTGCGCGACCTCGTGCTCGTCAGTCGTCGCGGCACGGGTGACGTGTCGGAGCTGGAAGCGTTGGGCGCCAACGTCTCCGTCGTCGCCTGCGACGTCGCGGACGCCGATGCGCTCGCCGCTCTCGTTGCCGAGCACGAGATCTCCTCGGTCGTGCACAGCGCGGGCGTGCTGGACGACGGCGTGATCTCGTCGCTGACCCCGGAGCGCCTGCACACGGTGCTGCGCCCCAAGGTCGACGCCGCCTGGAACCTCGCGCAGGCACTGCCTTCGGTGCCGCTGGTGCTGTTCTCGTCGCTCGCCGGCACCTGGGGCACACCCGGCCAGGCGAACTACGCCGCCGGCAACCACTTCCTCGACGCCCTGGCGGAGTTCCGCCCGAACACCGTCTCGCTGGCGTGGGGCGCCTGGGCCGTCGAGGGCATGCTGTCCGACGCGGACGCCGAACGCATGGCGCGCACCGGAATGCCGCCGCTGACCGTCGAGCAGGGCCTCAGCCTGTTCGACCGCGGTGTCGCCGCTCAGGCGCCGGTGCTGGTGCCGGCCCGCCTTGACCTGGCGACGCTGCGGCAGCGCGGCGAGGTGCCGCCGTTGCTGCGCGGCCTGATCCGCATGCGCACGCGCCGCGCGGCCTCGGGTTCGGAGACCGCGGACACGTTGATCCGCCGCCTGTCGGTGCTGGGCGCGGAGGAACGGTCGGACGCCGTGCTGGACCTGGTCCGCGGCCAGGTCGCGGCCGTGCTCGGCCACGCGTCCGGTGACGAGATCGAGCCGTCCCGCCAGTTCCAGGACCTGGGCTTCGACTCGCTGACCGCCGTCGAGCTGCGCAACCAGCTGACCGCGGTGACGGGCCTGCGCCTGCCCGCGACGATGGTGTTCGACTACCCGACGCCCGACGCGCTGTCCGCCCACCTGCTGGACGAGCTGTTCGCCGGCGACACGGACGTCGTTGTGCCGGAACAGGTACGTGCCGCGGCCTCGGACGACCCGATCGTGATCGTCGGCATGGGCTGCCGCTATCCGGACGGCATCGGCTCGGCCGACGACCTGTGGCGGATGGTGTCCGAGGGCGGCGACGCCGTGTCGGGCCTGCCGTCCAATCGCGGCTGGGACCTCGAGAACCTCTACCACCCCGACCCCGACCACCCCGGCACGACGTACTCGCGCTCCGGTGGCTTCCTGCACGACGCGGGGGAGTTCGACGCCGGGTTCTTCGGCATGTCCCCGCGTGAGGCTCTCGGCACGGACTCGCAGCAGCGCATCCTGCTCGAAGTCGTGTGGGAGGCGATCGAACACGCCGGAATCGACCCGGTCTCGTTGCGCGGCACGCAGACTGGCGTGTTCGCGGGCGTCATGTACAACGACTACGGCGCGCGTCTGGCCGGCGGTGACTTCGAGGGCTTCCAGGGCTCCGGCACCTCACCGTCCATTGTGTCTGGTCGCGTCTCCTACACCCTCGGCCTGGAAGGCCCCGCGGTCACCGTCGACACGGCGTGTTCGTCGTCGCTGGTCGCGATGCACTGGGCGATGCAGGCCCTGCGTGCGGGGGAGTGCTCCCTCGCGCTGGCCGGCGGCGTGACGGTCATGTCGACGCCGACCGCGCTGGTCGAGTTCTCCCGGCAGCGCGGCCTCTCGCCGGACGGCCGCTGCAAGGCGTTCTCCGACTCGGCCGACGGCGTCGGCTGGTCCGAAGGCGCCGGTGTCGTTGTGCTGGAACGACTTTCCGATGCCGTGCGCAACGGACACCCCGTACTTGCTGTTGTGCGAGGCTCGGCCGTGAACCAGGACGGCGCCTCGAACGGCCTGATGGCCCCGAACGGGCCCGCTCAGCAGCGTGTGATCCGTGCCGCGCTGGCGAACGCCGGCCTGGCGACGTCCGATGTGGACGTCGTCGAGGCGCACGGCACCGGTACCACCCTGGGCGACCCGATCGAGGCGCAGGCCCTGCTGGCCACCTACGGCCAGAACCGCACGGAACCCCTGCTGCTCGGCTCGGTGAAGTCGAACATGGGCCACACGCAGGCCGCCGCGGGTGTGGCCGGCGTGATCAAGATGGTGCAGGCGATGCGCCACGGCGTGCTGCCGCAGACCCTCCACGTCACCACGGCCTCCTCGCACGTCGACTGGACCGAAGGTTCCGTCGAACTGCTGACCTCCTCGCGTTCGTGGCCTTCCGTGGAACGCCCACGCCGTGCCGGTGTCTCGTCGTTCGGCATCTCGGGCACCAACGCGCACGTCATCATCGAGCAGCCGCCGGCTGCTGAGGCCACGCCGTCCGAGCCTTCCTCGGATGTCGTGCCGGTGGTGTTGTCCGGCCGCACTCGCCGTGCCGTGCGAGGACAGGCCGCGCGCCTGCGTTCCTACGTCGAGTCGTCTGACGTTTCGTTGCACGACTTGGCTTTCTCGCTGGCGACGACGCGTTCGGCGTTCGAGCAGCGGGCCGCTGTGGTGGCTTCCGATCGTGAGTCGCTGCTGCGGGCATTGGGCGCGCTGGCGACGGAGAACCCCGACGCCGCCGTGGTCGAGGGCGAGGTCGTGCCGGGCAAGGTGGCGTTCCTGTTCTCCGGACAGGGATCGCAGCGCCTGGGCATGGGCCGTGAGCTCTACGCCCGTTACCCGGTGTTCGCCGCCGCTCTGGACGAGGTGCTCGACCGGCTTCCCGTTCGTGACGTGATGTGGGGGTCTTCTGAGGAGGACCTGCGGCAGACCGGCAACGCCCAGCTCGCGCTGTTCGCCTTCGAGGTCGCGCTGTTCCGGCTCGTGCGGTCGTGGGGCGTGAAGGTCAACGCCGTGGTCGGTCACTCGATCGGCGAGGTCGCCGCCGCGCACGTCGCCGGTGTGCTGTCGCTGGACGACGCCTGCACCCTCGTGTCGGCCCGCGCCCGCCTGATGCAGGCGTTGCCGACCGGTGGCGCGATGGTGGCGCTTCAGGCGACGGAAGCCGAGATCGCCCCGCTGCTGACGTCCGGTGTCTCGATCGCCGCGATCAACGGCCCGGAGTCCGTGACGATCGCCGGCGTGGACGACGAGGTTCGTGGGATCGTTGAACGATTCGACGATCGCAAGTCCAAGTGGCTCGACGTCTCGCACGCCTTCCACTCGCCGCTGATGGAGCCGATGCTCGACGAGTTCCGTCAGGTCGTCGAGGGGCTTTCGTTCAACAATCCGACGATCCCCCTGTTCACTCGTGGGATTGTTGAACAATCCGACTACTGGGTGCGCCACGTCCGCGAGGCCGTCCGATTCCACGACGCGGTCGAGGCGGCCCGCGCCGCCGGGGTGACGACGTTCGTGGAGATCGGTCCCGAGGGTGCGTTGTCGGCGCTCGTCGACGGCGCGATCCCGGTGCTGCGCAAGGACCGTTCGGAAGAGGCGTCGGTCGCGCTGGCCCTGGGCCGCCTGTACGCGTCGGGCGTGTCCGTGGACTGGAAGACCTTCTTCGGCCCGGCGCAACGCGTGGCGCTGCCGACCTACGCGTTCCAGCACGAGTACTACTGGCCGCTCGGCTCCACCGCTCCGGCCGTGTCCGACACGGACGCGGATCCGGCTGACGCCAAGCTGTGGGCGGCCATCGACCGCGGCGACGCCCGTGAGCTCGCGGCCCTGCTGAGGCTCGGCGAGGAGCAGAGCGCGTCGCTGGACTCCCTGATCCCGGCGTTGTCGTCGTGGCGCGCGGGCAACCAGGAGAAGTCGCAGCTCGATTCGTGGCGCTACCGCGTGCTGTGGGCACCGGTCCGCGTCACGGGCACGCCGGTCCTGTCCGGTCACATCGCCGTGCTGACGACCCCGGCCGTCGACGCCGAGCCCTACCGCGCCGTTCTCGCCGCGCACGGCGCCGAGGTCACGGTCGTCACTTCGATCGACGACGTGCCCGAGTGCGATCTGATCGTGTCGCTGGTGGCGCTGGACGAGTCGCCCGCGGACGTCCTCACGACCGGCCTGGAGCAGTCGATCCTGCTGGTCAAGTCCGTCGGGACGCCGATCTGGACGGTGACGTCCGGCGCGGTCGCCGCCGAGACCTCCGACGAGGTGCGGTCCGCCGCGCAGGCCGCGGTCTGGGGCTTCGGCCGTGCCGCCGCCCTCGAACTCCCGCAGCGCTGGGCCGGTCTGATCGACATGCCCGCGGCGCCCGACGAGAACGCGTTGCGCCGCTTCGTGTCCTGCGTCGCCGGACTCGACGGTGAGGACCAGTTGGCGGTCCGCTCGTCCGGTGTCCTGGGACGCCGGCTCGCGCACCGCCCGGTCGACGCGCTGCCGTCCGACTACACCGCGCACGGCACCGTGCTGATCACCGGCGGCACCGGTGGGCTCGGCGCCACGACCGCGAAGTGGCTGGCGGAGCGCGGCGTTCAGAACCTCGTGCTCACGTCCCGTCGTGGCATGGACGCTCCCGGCGCCGCCGAACTCAAGGCCGCGCTGGAGGAACTCGGACCACACGTGTCCATTGTGGCCTGTGACGTCGCTGACCGCGACGCCCTGGCCGCCGTCATCAACGACATCGTGGATCTGTCCGGTGTCGTGCACACCGCCGGTGCCGCGCAGCACGCCCCGCTCGAACTGACCGAGTTGCCGGACTTCGCGAACGTGTTGTCCGCCAAGGTGATCGGTGCCGCGAACCTCGACGCGCTGGTCGGCGAGGTCGACTTCTTCGTGCTGTTCGGCTCGATCGCCGGCGTGTGGGGCAGTGGCGGCCAGGCCGCCTACGGTGCCGCGAACGCCTACTGCGACGCGCTCGCCGAAGCCCGCCGGGCCCGTGGTCTGCGCGCGACGTCGATCGCCTGGGGCCCGTGGGCCGAGGTCGGCATGGCCACGCACGAGGCCATGTCCGACAACCTGGCGCGCCGCGGCCTCACGTTCCTGAAGCCCGACCAGGCCGTCGTGGAACTGAACCGCGCCGTGATGCACGACGACACCTGCGTCACCGTCGTGGACATCAACTGGGACACCTACCACCCGCTGTTCACGTCGGTCCGGCCGTCGCCGCTGCTGTCCGACCTGCCCGAGGTCAAGGCACTCGCTGTCGTCGAGGAGGTCAAGCGCGACGACTCGGAGTTCGCGAAGAACCTCCGCTCACTGTCCGAAGAGGACCAGAAGCGCAAGCTCGTCGAACTCGTGCGCGCCGAGGCCGCCGCGACCCTCGGCCACAGCTCGGTCGAGGAAGTGGGGGAGAACCGGGCGTTCCGCGACATCGGCTTCGACTCGCTGACCGCCGTCGAGCTGCGCAAGAAGCTGTCCGACGCCACCGGTCTGCCGTTGCCCGCGACCCTCGTCTTCGACTACCCGACCCCGCTCGTGCTCGCCGACCACCTGCTGGCCGAACTCCTCGGCTCGGCGGAGGAGGCGCTGACCTACACGGCGAACGTCGACTCTGACGAGCCGATCGCGATCGTCGGCATGAGCTGCCGCTTCCCCGGAGACGCGAACACTCCGGAGGCGTTCTGGGAGATGGTGCTCGCCGGCACCGACGCGATCACCGAGTTCCCGGCGGACCGCGGCTTCGACATGGCGCAGATGTACGACCCGGACCCGGACCGCCCCGGCACCACCTACACCACCGCCGGCGGCTACCTGCCGGACGCGGGCGACTTCGACCCGGCGTTCTTCGGCATCTCGCCGCGCGAGGCCACCGGCATGGACCCGCAGCAGCGTCTCCTGCTCGAAACCACCTGGGAGGCCGTCGAACGCGCGGGCATCGACCCGGCGGCGTTGCGCGGCAAGAAGGTCGGCGCGTTCATCGGCTCCTCCTACATCGAGTACGGCGGCGGTGACGGCGGTTCCGAGGGCTACCAGGTCACCGGCAGTTCGCCGTCGGTGCTGTCGGGCCGCGTCGCCTACGTGTTCGGCTTCGAGGGCCCGGCCGTCACCGTCGACACCGCCTGCTCTTCCTCTTTGGTGGCAATGCACCTGGCGTGCCAGTCGCTCCGCACGGGCGAGTCGGCGTTCGCCGTCGCCGGTGGCGCGACGATCATGCCGAATCCGAAGCCGCTGATCGCGTTCTCCCGCCAGCGCGCCCTCGCCAAGGACGGCCGCTGCAAGTCGTTCTCCGACACCGCGGACGGCATGACCCTGTCCGAGGGCATCGGCATGCTCCTGCTGATGCGCCAGTCCGACGCTCTCGCCGCCGGACACCGCGTCCTGGCCGTGATCCGCGGTTCGGCCGTGAACCAGGACGGCGCCTCCAACGGCCTGTCCGCCCCGAACGGCCCGTCGCAGCAGCGCGTCATCATGCAGGCGCTCGCCAACTCCGGCGTGACCACAGCCGACATCGATGCTCTGGACGCGCACGGCACCGGCACGTCCCTGGGCGACCCGATCGAGGCCCAGGCCCTGTTCAACACCTACGGCCGCGACCGCGACGCCGACCGCCCGCTGCTCCTGGGCTCGGTGAAGTCGAACATCGGCCACACCCAGTCCGCCGCCGGCGTCGCGTCCGTCATCAAGATGGTCATGGCCCTGCGGCACGGCGTCCTGCCCCGCACACTGCACGCCGCCGAGCCGTCCACGCACGTCGACTGGAGCCCCGGCACCATCTCGCTGCTGCAGGACACCACGGCATGGCCCGAGACCGGCCGCGCCCGCCGCTGCGCCGTCTCGTCGTTCGGCATCTCCGGCACGAACGCCCACGTGATCTTGGAGCAGGTGGCGACCGCTCAGGAATTGTCAGACCTCCCTGAGATGATTGGGATGGGGGGTGGATCCCCCCAGGGGGCCGGCCAATCGGAATCGATTCCGCCGAACGGAGCAGCGCCCCGGCTGACCGGAGCGGCACCGTGGCTCGTGTCGGCCAAGTCGGATTCCGCCCTGCGCGCCCAGCTCGAAGGCATCCGCGCGGTCGACGCCGACCCGGCCGACATCGCGTACAGCCTGAGCCTGCGCCCCAACTTCGACCACCGAGCCGTCCTGATCGACGGCACCGACACCAGGGGCATCGCCGACCTGGAGCGCAAGGTCGCATTCATCTTCCCCGGCCAGGGCTCACAGTGGGTCGGCATGGGCGCGCAACTCCTCGACGAGTCGCCGATCTTCGCCGCCCGCATGGCCGAGTGCGCCGCCGCACTGCAGCCCCACATCGACTGGAACCTCCTCGACGTCATCCGCAACGCGGGCAGCCTCGACCGCGTCGACGTCGTCCAGCCCGCGAGCTGGGCGATGATGGTGTCGCTCGCCGAGCTCTGGAAGCACCACGGCGTCACCCCGGACGCCGTCATCGGCCACTCCCAGGGCGAGATCGCCGCGGCAGCGGTCAGCGGGGCCCTGAGCCTCGAAGACGCCGCCAAGGTCGTCGCCCTGCGCAGCCAGGCCATCGGCCGCGTCATGTCGGGCCGCGGCAGCATCGTGTCCATCGGCCTCTCGGCAGCGGAAGTCCAGCCACACCTCGAAGAATGGGGCGACCGCCTCAGCCTCGCCGCCACCAACGGCCCGCACAGCGTCGCCGTCTCGGGTGACCTGGAGGCACTGGACGCGTTCTGCGGCAAGCTGGTCGAACAGGGCGTGCGGGTCCGCCGCATCGAGGTCGACTACGCCTCCCACTCGGCCCAGGTCGAGGACATCCGCGAGGACGTCCTCCGCGACCTCGCGACGATCACCCCGCTCACCCCGCACACGAAGTTCTTCTCCACGGTCACCGGCGAGTGGAACGACGCGAACACCGACGCCGAGTACTGGTTCACGAACCTCCGCCAGACCGTGCACCTCCACGAAGCCGTCGAGCAGCTGATCGGCACAGGACACCAGATGTTCGTGGAGGTCAGCTCGCACCCGGTGCTCACGCCGGGCGTTCAGGACGCGCTCGAAGGCAAGCGCGGCGTCGTCACCGGCACGCTGCGCCGCGACATCGGCGGCCTGCAGCGCGTCCTGCAGTCACTGGCCGAGGTCTGGGTCCGCGGCTACCCCGTCAAGTGGCACCTCGACGGCACCCGAGTCGACCTGCCCACCTACCCGTTCCAGCACGAACGCTTCTGGATCGGCCCGCCGCAGCACCCCGTCGCGGCACCCGACTCGGACCCGGCCGACTCCGCGTTCTGGCAGGCCGTCGAACAGTCCGACCTCGCCACCCTCACTCAGAGCCTGCACCTCGACGAGGCCACCCTCGCCGCCGTCCTGCCCGCCCTGAACACCTGGCGTCAGAGCAGCCGCGACCAGTCCACAACGGACTCGTGGCGTTACCGCACGACGTGGAAGCCGTTGCGCGGACTCGACAACGGCAAGATCACCGGCACCACGACCGTCATCACCACCGACGCCATCGACGACGCCGACGTGATCACCGCACTCGGCGACGTGCGCCGCGTCGTCCTCGACGCGGACGACGACCGCGCCTCGATCGCGGCCAAGCTCGGCGAGACGGACCGTCTCGTCTCGTTGCTGCCCACCGACGAACGCCCCGGAACCCTCGGCCTGCCCACAGGTCTGCTGCTGACCGTCCACCTGATCAACGCGCTCGGCGACGCCGGGATCAACGCACCGGTCTGGAACATCTCCCGCAGCGCCCTCTCGACCGGCCGCTCCGACACCGTCGACCACCCGGCGCAGGTGCAGGCGATCGGCATCGGCTGGACCGCCGCGCTGGAGCACCCGCAGCGCTGGGGCGGCTCCGTCGACCTGCCGGAGCAGCTCGACCAGCGTGCGGCGCAACGGTTCGTCTCGGCACTGGTCAACGCCGGCGACGAGGACCAGCTCGCGATCCGCCCGTCCGGCACGCTCGCCCGCCGCGTCGTCCGCGCCCCGTCCAAGCCGACCGAGAGCGACTGGACCCCGCGCGGCACCACGATCATCACCGGCGGCACCGGAACCCTCGGCCCGCACGTCGCGAGGTTCTTCGCGCACAAGGGCGCCGAGCACCTGGTCCTGACCAGCCGCCGTGGCCTCGACGCCCCCGGCGCCCGCGAACTCGTCGCGGAGCTGGAAGAACTCGGCACGCCCACCACGGTCGTGTCCTGCGACATCGCCCAGCGCGACGACGTCGAACGCATGCTGAACGACCTGCGCGCGGAAGGCCGCGAGATCCGCTCGGTCATCCACACCGCCGCGGTGATCGGCCTGCACTCCATCGACGGAGCCACTGTGGAGGGTCTGAGCGAGATCCTCGCCGCCAAGGTCGACGGCGCCGCCCACCTGGACGCGCTGCTGACCGAGGACCTCGACGCGTTCGTGCTGTTCTCGTCCATCTCCGGCATGTGGGGCTCGGGCAACCACGCGTCCTATGTGGCCGGTAACGCCTACCTGAACTCGTTGGCCGCCAACCGCCGCGCACGTGGTCTGCGATGCACCTCGGTCTCGTGGGGCATCTGGTCCGACGACATCGGCCTCGGCCGCGTCGACACCGACCAGATCCGCCGCAGCGGCCTGGAGTTCATGAAGGCACGCTTGGCATTGGCCGGTCTGCAGCGCGCGATCGAGGACGACGAGACCGAGATCGCCATCGCGAACATCGCGTGGGACCGCTACCACCCGGTCTTCACGGCGATGCGCCCGAGCACGCTCTTCGAAGAACTGCCGGAGGTGCGCGCGCTCGCCGTCGCCGCCGAGCAGGCCACGAGCTCGGACAACGACTTCGCGGCCAAGCTCAGGACCCTGCCGCCCGCCGAACGCGAGCAGCAGCTGCTGGAACTCGTCCGCGCCGAAGCCGCGTCCGTGCTGGGCATGGCCTCGACCGACGCGCTGACCGAGCACCGGGCGTTCCGCGAGGTCGGCTTCGACTCGATCACCGCCGTCGACCTGCGCAACAAACTCGCCGCCGCAACGGGCCTGACCCTCCCGACGACGATGGTGTTCGACCACCCGAGTCCACTCGCGCTGACCGAGTTCCTGCTCGGCGAACTCCTCGGCGCCGACACCCCGTCCACCGCACCGGTGATCGCCTCCGCCGCGTCCGACGAGCCGATCGCGATCATCGGCATGGCCTGCCGCTACCCCGGAGGCGTCGCCACACCGGAAGACCTGTGGAACGTCGTGATGAACGGCGTCGACGCGATCTCCGGCTTCCCCGCCGACCGAGGCTGGGACGGCGACTCCCTCTACAACCCCGACCCGGACGCCCCCGGCGGCGCCTACTCGGTGCAGGGCGGCTTCCTGCACGACGTCGCGGACTTCGACCCCGGCTTCTTCGGCATCAGCCCGCGCGAGGCCCTGTCGATGGACCCGCAGCAACGCCTCCTGCTCGAAACCGCGTGGGAGTCCATCGAACGCGCCGGCATCGACCCGCAGTCGCTCAAGGGAACCCTGACCGGCGCCTTCATCGGCGCCTCCTACCAGGACTACTCGGCGGGCAGCACCGACCAGCCCGGCGACGAAGGCCACATGATCACCGGCACGCTCTCCAGCGTGCTGTCCGGCCGCGTCTCCTACCTGTTCGGCCTCGAAGGCCCCGCCGTCACCCTCGACACCGCCTGCTCTTCCTCTTTGGTGGCACTGCACCTGGCCTGCCAGTCACTGCGCGACGGCGAGTCGTCTCTGGCGCTGGCCGGTGGTGTCTCGGTGATGGCGACGCCCGGTGCGTTCGTCGGCTTCTCCAGGCAGCGCGCGCTGGCTCGCGATGGCCGCTGCAAGGCCTACTCCGACGCCGCCGACGGCATGACCCTCGCCGAGGGCGTGGGCCTGGTGCTGCTGGAGCGGGTCTCCGACGCCGTCCGCAACGGCCACCGCATCCTGGCGGTGGTGCGCGGCTCCGCGGTGAACCAGGACGGCGCCTCCAACGGCCTCACCGCCCCGAACGGCCCGTCACAGCAACGAGTCATCCGCCAGGCCCTGGCCAACGCGCGCCTCGAACCGTCCGAAGTGGACGCGGTCGACGGCCACGGCACCGGCACCGCCCTGGGCGACCCGATCGAAGCCCAGGCGCTGCTCGCCACCTACGGCCAGAACCGCGCGCAACCGCTCCTGCTCGGCTCCATGAAGTCGAACATCGGCCACACCCAGATGGCCTCGGGCGTCGCGTCCATCATCAAGATGGTGCTCGCGCTGCGGGCAGGCGTGCTGCCGCGCACCCTGCACGTCGACCAGCCCTCGACGAAGGTCGACTGGTCCTCGGGCTCCATCAAGCTCCTCGCCACCGAGGAGTCGTGGCCGCAGACCGGCCACCCGAAGCGCGCCGGCGTCTCGTCGTTCGGCCTCTCCGGCACGAACGCCCACGTGGTGCTCGAAGAAGCCCCAGCTCAGGCGACCCAGCCGGAATTGTCAGACCTCCCTGAGATGATTGGGATGGGGGGTGTTTCCCCCCAGGGGGCCGGCCAATCGGAATCGATTCCGCCGAACGGAGCAGTGCCGGTCCTGCTGTCGGCGCGCGCGGACGAGGCCCTCAAACAGGTCGCCGGTCGCCTCATCGGCATCGACGAGGACCTCGCAGACCTGGCGGCCTCGCTCGCCACCAAGCGGTCCACGTTCGAGCGGCGCGCCGTCGTCATCGCGAGCGACCGCGACGAACTGGTCCGCGGCCTGACGGCCTTGCGCGACGACCAGCCTGACAAAGCTGTCGTGCGCGGCCAGACCACGCGCGGCCGCACGGCGTTCCTGTTCACCGGTCAGGGCTCGCAGCACCTCGGCATGGGCCGTGAGCTGTACGAGCGCTACCCCGTGTTCGCCGACACCCTCGACGTCGTCTGCGCCTACCTGGACGCCGACCTCGACCGCCCGCTGCGTGACGTGATGTGGGGCGACGACGAGAACGAGCTCAACCAGACCGGCTACGCCCAGCCCGCGATCTTCGCCGTCGAGGTCGCCCTCTACCGGCTCGTCGAGTCGTGGGGCGTCACCCCGGACTACCTGGCCGGCCACTCCATCGGCGAGATCGCCGCCGCGCACGTCGCGGGCGTCCTCAACCTGGACGACGCGTGCGCGCTGATCTCCGCCCGTGCCCGTCTCATGCAGGCGTTGCCGACCGGCGGCGCGATGATCGCCGTCCAGGCGACGGAAAGCGACATCACGCCGCTACTCACCGAGCGCGTCTCGATCGCCGCCGTCAACGGGCCGACCAGCATCGTGATCGCCGGCGACGAGGCCGAAGCCGAGGCGATCGCGGGCCGGTTCGAGAAGACCAAGCGGCTCAAGGTCAGCCACGCGTTCCACTCGCCGCTGATGGAGCCGATGCTCGACGAGTTCCGTGCCGTCGTCGACGGGCTTTCGTTCAACAATCCGACGATCCCGTTGTTGACTGGTGGGATTGTTCAACAATCCGACCACTGGGTCCGGCACGTCCGCGACGCCGTCCGGTTCGCCGACGTCGTCACGCAGCTGGAAACGAAGGGCGTGCGGGCGTTCCTGGAGCTCGGCCCGGACGGCGTGCTCACCGGCATGGCCCAGGAGTCGCTCACCGAAGAGGCGGTGCTCGTCCCCGCGCTGCGCCGCGACCGCGATGAGGTCGTCACGCTGCTGACCGCGCTCGCGGGCCTGCACGTGCGCGGCACGACCGTCGACTGGTCCGCGTACTTCGCGGGCGCCACGGCCGAGGTCGAGCTGCCGACGTACCCGTTCCAGCACCAGCGGTTCTGGCCGGAGCCCGTCACCGCGACCGCCGCCGAAGGAGACTTCGTCGACGACGACTTCTGGGCGGCCGTCGAACGCGAGGACTTCACCGCACTGGCGCAGTGGCGTTCGCGCAAGCAGAAGTCCACGGTGGACTCGTGGCGTTACGCGGTCACGTGGAAGCCGATCACGACGTCCACGACCCTCACCGGTCCATGGCTCGTCATCACCGACCACGACGCGTCCGAACTGATCGAGGCACTGGGCGTCGAGACGGTCACAGTCAACGCCACCACAAGAACAGAACTCGCCGAACAGGTCCGCGGCGACTACGCCGGCGTGCTGTCGCTGCTGGCGATCAACGCCGACGCCGAGGACGCGCTCGTCCGCACTTCCGTTGTCGTACAGGCACTCGGCGACGCCGGACAGAACGCACCATTGTGGGTGGCGACGCGCGGCGCGGTGTCGGTCGGCGGCGGCGAGCAGATCGCGAACCCGGACAGCGCCACGGTCTGGGGCCTCGGCCGCGTCATCGCGCTGGAACACCCGAAGCGCTGGGGCGGCCTGATCGACCTGCCCGCACAGCTCGACTGGAACACCGCGCGCCGCATCCCCGGCGTGCTGGCAGGCACGGGCGAGGACCAGGTCGCGGTGCGGCCGTCCGGCGTCTACGGCCGCCGGCTCGTCCACAGCACCCCGAGCGCGCTGCACCGCGACTACCGGCCGGGCCGCGTGCTCGTCACCGGCGGCACGGGAGCGATCGGCAAACAGGTCGCGCGGTGGCTGCTCGACCACGACGCCGAGCAGGTCGTCCTCGTCAGCCGCACCGGAACCGCGGACTTCGACGACCCGCGCGTGATCGTCAGGGCCTGCGACGTCGCCGACCGCGACGCACTGCAAGCACTCCTCGCCGAGCATCCGGTCACGTCCGTCTTCCACGCGGCGGGAGTCGTCGAGGACGGCCTCGTCGAGTCGATGGACGCCACGTCGTTCACGAACCTGTTGCGCGCCAAGGTCCACGCGACCCGTAACCTGCACGAGCTCACGGAGAACCTCGACGCCTTCGTGCTGTTCGCGTCGACCGCGGGCGTCATCGGCGGCGCGGGCCAGGGCAACTACGCCGCGGCCAACGCCTTCCTCGACACGTTCGCCGAACACCGCCGCTTGCAAGGACTTCCGGCCACCTCGGTGGCGTGGGGACCGTGGGGCGGGGCCGGCATGGCGGTCGCGGGCGGCGTCGCGGAACGCCTGAAGCGCGGCGGGTTCACGCCAATGGAGCCCACCCTCGCGTTGCAGGCACTCCAACAGGCCGTCGAACACGGCGACGCGGCCGTGCTGGTCGCCGAGATCGACTGGGAACGGTTCCTGCCCGCCCTCGCCGGTCTGCGTCCGGCGCCGCTGGTCGGCGACCTGCCCGAGGTCAAGCGCTTCCACACCACGGAGAAGGTCGTCGAGAACGAGCAGCCGCAGTTCCGCAAGGCACTGGCGGGCCTGTCGAAGGCCGAACGCAACCGCGCCGTGCTGGACCTGGTACGCGGCCAGATCGCCGCGGTTCTGGGCCACGGCAACGCCTCCGACGTCGACCCGGACCGCGCGTTCCTCGACCTCGGCTTCGATTCCCTGACAACGCTGGAACTCCGCAACCGCCTGCAGGTCGCGACCGAACTGACGCTGCCCGCGTCGCTGCTCTACGACTACCCGACCCCCTACGACCTGGCGGACTTCCTGCTGGGCGAGGTCGGCGACGTGCCCGCCGAAGTGATCACGCAGCGCGTCGACGACGACCCGATCGCGATCGTCGGCATCGGCTGCCGCTTCCCCAGCGGAGTGACGTCCCCGGAAGCGTTCTGGGACCTGGTCTCTTCCGGCGGCGACGGCATCAGCTCGTTCCCGGCCGACCGCGGCTGGGACCTGGCCGCGCTGGGCGCCGGTGCGTCGGCGTCCCTGGAAGCCGGTTTCCTGAGCGGTGTAGCGGACTTCGACGCGCACTTCTTCGGCATCTCGCCACGGGAAGCGCTCGCGATGGACCCGCAGCAACGCCTGGTGCTGGAAACCGCCTGGGAAGCACTGGAACGGACCGGCATCGACCCGCTGTCGTTGAAGGGCAGCGCGACCGGCGTGTTCGTCGGCACGAACGGCCAGGACTACGAGAACGTCCTGCGGCGCTCGCTCGACCCGGACATCCAGGGCTACCTCGCCACCGGCAACACGGCGTCGGTGATGTCCGGCCGCCTGTCCTACGTCCTCGGACTCGAAGGACCCGCAGTCACCATCGACACGGCCTGCTCGTCGTCGTTGGTCGCCATGCACTGGGCGATGCGCGCGCTCCGCTCAGGTGAGTGCTCTCTCGCGCTCGCCGGCGGTGTCAGCGTCATGTCGAGTCCTGACTCGTTCGTCGAGTTCACCACCCAGGGCGGACTCGCGCCGGACGGTCGCTGCAAGGCCTTCGCCGACGGAGCCGACGGCACGGCGTGGTCCGAGGGCGCGGGCATTCTCGTGCTGGAACGCCTGTCGGACGCCATCGCCGCCGGTCATGAGGTTCTGGCCATCGTGCGCGGCTCGGCCGTCAACTCCGATGGCGCCTCCAACGGCCTCACCGCCCCGAACGGCCCCTCACAGCAGCGCGTCATCCGCCGCGCTCTCGCGGACGCCGGTCTGTCCGTGAGCGACATCGACGCCGTAGAAGCGCACGGAACCGGCACGACCCTGGGCGACCCGATCGAAGCGCAGGCGCTCCTCGCAACGTTCGCCGACCGCTCCGAGCCGCTCTACCTGGGCTCGGTGAAGTCGAACATCGGCCACTCGCAGGCGGCGGCGGGCGTCGCGGGCGTCATCAAGATGGTCGAGGCGATGCGCCACGGCGTGCTGCCCCGCACGCTCCACGTCGACGCACCGACCTCGCACGTCGACTGGACGTCGGGCCCGGTGTCACTCCTCACGGAGAACACGGCGTGGCCTTCCGCCGGCCGCCCGCGTCGCGCCGGAATCTCGGCGTTCGGCCTCTCCGGCACCAACGCCCACGTGATCTTGGAAGCGCCGGCCGCGGGGATCCCCCCAATTTCCAGCGTACCTGCCGAAAACGCAGGTCAGGGCGGCGCGCAGGAATCTGTGGACAACTCCGTGCCTGTGGACAACTCGGCAGTTGTCGATCTTGCCGGCCCGGAGTCGCCGGCCTCTCGTGCGACGATTGGAGTGGGGACTTCGCGTCCCCCCAAGGGGGCCCCCGTCGTTGTCTCGGCGAAGTCCTCCGATGCGCTGCGCGCTCAGATCGATCGGTTCCGCGGGGTCGAGGCCGATGAGCTCGACCTGGCGTTCTCGGCCGCGACGACGCGGGCGCAGTTCGCGCACCGTGCGTTGCTGATCGACGGTGTCGAAGTCACGAGCGGTGTGGCGCGCAAGGCAGGCACGACGGCGTTCCTGTTCACCGGCCAGGGCTCGCAGCGCCTCGGCATGGGGCGTGAGCTCTACGAGCGGTTCGACACTTTCCGGCAGGCCCTCGACGAGGTGCTCGCCCACCTCGACCCGAACCTCAGGAACATCATCTGGGGCGAGGACGAGGAGCAGCTCAACCAGACCGGCACCACGCAGCCCGCGCTGTTCGCGATCGAGGTCGCGCTCGCCCGGCTCGTCCAGAGCCTCGGCGTCCTGCCCGACCACGTCGCCGGCCACTCCATCGGCGAGATCGCCGCCGCGCACATCGCCGGCGTGCTGACACTCGAAGACGCCGCGAAGCTCGTCACCGCCCGCGCCGCGCTCATGCAGGCGCTTCCGGCCGGCGGCGCGATGGTCTCCGTTCTCGCCACCGAAGCCGAGGTGCGCAAACAACTCGGCAAGTCCAAGAAGGTGTCGATCGCCGCGGTCAACGGCCCGAACAGCGTCGTCATCGCCGGTGACAAGGCCCAAGTCCAGAAGATCGCCAAGAAGTTCGAGAAGACCAAGCAGCTCACCGTCAGCCACGCGTTCCACTCGCCGCTGATGGACCCGATGCTGGACGACTTCCGCGCGGCGATCACAGGCATCACGTTCACGCCGCCGCGCATCCCGATGGCCACCACCGGCGACGTCACGACCGTCGACTACTGGGTGAACCACGTCCGCGACACGGTCCGCTTCCACGACAACGTCCAGAGCCTGAGCAACGTCGACACGTTCGTGGAGATCGGCCCGGACGGCGTGCTCGCCGCGATGGTCGACGGAGCCGTTGCCACGCAACGCAAGGACCGCGACGAGGTCAGCGCGTTCGCTCTCGCTCTCGGCACGCTGCACGTCCGCGGCGCCGAAGTCGACTGGTCGCAGTACTTCGCCGGCACGACCGCGAAACGCATCCCGTTGCCCACCTACGCGTTCCAGCGCGAACGCTTCTGGCCCACCACGACGCCGAAGTCCGTCACCGACGACTGGCTGTACGAGGTCGTGTGGGAGCAGCAGCAGGTCAGGACCACGACCGCAGGCACCTGGCTCGCGATCGGAGACACCACGGGCTTCGAGGGCGACACCGTCACGGAACTCGTGCCCGGTGACTACGCCGGCGTGATCGCGACGGGCAGCACCAGCCCGTTCGAGATCCTGAACACGCTGGCCGACAACGACATCACAGCCCCGCTGTGGTGTGTCAGCGACGAACCCGCTGTCTGGGGCGAAGGCCGCGTCGCCGCGCTGGAACAGCCGGAACGCTGGGGTGGCCTGATCCGCGTCGACACCGACACGTGGGCGATTCCTTTGCAGGAAAAGGAAGTTGCCTTCCACGACGAAGGCGCTTTCGTGCCACGCCTGCGCCGCATCGAAGCCACCACCCCGTGGATGCCGACCGGCAAGATTCTGCTCGTCGGCGCGGAAGGCCCGATGGGCGAACAGCTCAGGGCGTTGGAGAACACCACCGACACCCTCACCGACGACGTCACCGCGGTGATCCACCTCGGCGGCGCCGACTCCCTGAGGCAGCTCGACGAGCAGCTGGGCGACCGGGACCTGGAAGCGTTCGTGGTCTTCGGTTCCGTCGCCGGGACCTGGGGTTTCCGCGGCCAGGCCCAGCAGGCCGCGCACAGCGCGATCGTCGAGGAGTTCGCGCGGCACAGGAAGGCCCGTGGTCTCAAGGCGACGTCCATCGCGTACTCGCCGTGGGAAGGCACGACCGACCGGAGCATGACCGCGCATCTGCGGATGAGCGGCATCCCAGTCCTCGACGCCCCGAACGCCATCGCGGCGCTGCACAGCGCGGTCGCGAGTGGACGGACGAACGTCGTCGTCGCGAACGTCGACTGGAGCACGTTCCAGCAGCCCAACAAGCTGTTCAGCGGGTTCGTGCAGGAGAAGACGGTCGTCGAGCCGGTTCTCAAGCAGGTGATCGAGCGGCTGCCCGAGTACGAACGGCACGGCACCCTGCTGACCCTCGTCCGCGAGAAGGCGGCGTTGGTCCTCGGCCACAACGGGACCGACGCGATCGAGCCGGACGTGCCGTTCCGCGACCTCGGTTTCGACTCGCTCACCGCCGTCGACCTGCGCAACCAGATCCAGACAGAATCAGGTCTGCAGCTCAGCGCCGCGCTCGTGTTCGACTATCCGACACCGAACGAGCTCGCCGAGCATCTCCTCACCGAACTCCTCGGCGGCGCGGAGGAAGTCGAGTTCGTCGCCAGGACCCTGACCGACGACCCGATCGCGATCGTCGGCATGGCCTGCCGTTACCCGGGTGACGTGCGGTCGCCGGAAGACCTGTGGAAGTTGCTGCTCGACGGCGTCGACGCGATCGGGGAGTTCCCCGCCGACCGAGGCTGGGACCTCGCCACCCTCTACAGTGGACAGAGCGTCACGCGCAGCGGCGGTTTCCTCTACGACGTGCCGAACTTCGACCCGGACTTCTTCTCGATCTCGCCGCGCGAGGCGATGGTCATGGACCCGCAGCAGCGCATCGTGCTCGAAACCGCCTGGGAGGCACTGGAACGAGCGGGCGTCGACCCGGCCACGATCCGCGGCAGCGTCACCGGTGTGTTCGTCGGTGGTGGCAGCGGTGAGTACCGGCCGTCGCCCGAGGAGACCGGCCTGGAGTGGCAGACCGCGCAGTCCGCGTCGCTGCTGTCCGGCCGGCTCGCCTACACGTTCGGCCTGCAGGGCCCGACGGTCTCGGTCGACACCGCGTGCTCGTCGTCGCTGGTCTCGCTGCACCTCGCGGCCCAGGCGCTGCGCACGGGGGAGTGCGAGATGGCGCTGGCCGGCGGTGTGTGCGTGATGTCGACGCCGGTCGGGTTCATCGAGTTCAGCGCCCAGGGCGCGCTGTCGGAGGACGGCCGCTGCAAGGCGTTCTCCGACAACGCCGACGGCACGGGCTGGGCCGAGGGCGTCGGCATGCTGGTGCTGGAGCGGCTGTCGGATGCTCAGCGGAACGGCCACGAGGTGCTCGCCGTCGTGCGCGGTTCGGCGATCAACTCCGACGGCGCGTCGAACGGCCTGACCGCCCCGTCCGGACCGGCCCAGCAACGGGTCATCCGGCAGGCGCTGGCCGCGTCGGGACTGCGTCCGTCCGATGTGGACGCGGTCGAGGCGCACGGCACCGGCACGAAGCTCGGCGACCCGATCGAGGCGCAGGCGCTGATCGGCGTCTACGGGCAGGACCGGTCGGCACCGCTGTTGCTCGGTGCGGTGAAGTCGAACATCGGCCACACGCAGGCGGCGTCCGGTGCGGCGGGCGTGATCAAGATGGTGATGGCGATGCGGGCGGGCGAGCTGCCTCGCACCCTGCACGCCGAGACGCCTTCGTCGCACGTCGACTGGACCGCCGGCGCGGTGCGGCTGCTGCAGGAACGCACGGCGTGGCCTGCTGTTGACCGCGCGCGGCGCGCCGCCGTTTCGTCGTTCGGGGCGAGTGGCACCAACGCGCACGTGATCTTGGAAGCGCCGGGAGCGTCGGGGATCCCCCCAATTTCCAGCGTACCGGACGAAGGTGCTGGTCAAGGGGCCGCTCAGCGATCTGTGGACAACTTCGACCTGGTGCCGGTGCTCGTCTCCGGGCGGACGTCGCCGGCCCTGCGCGACCAGGCCGCGCGCTTGCTCGACGTGGACGCCGACCTGCTCGACATCGCCCGCTCGGCGGCCACCACGCGCGCCTCGTTCGACCAGCGCGCGGTGGTACTGGCGAGCAGCCGTGAGGAGCTGACCGGCGCGCTGGCCGCGCTGGCGTCCGACGTGCGCAACCCCCTGGTCGTCCGCGGCGAGGTGGCGCGCTCCGGCAAACTCGCGTTCCTGTTCGCCGGGCAGGGCTCGCAGCGTCTCGGCATGGGCCGGGAGTTGCACGCCAGATTCCCGGTGTTCGCGGCGGCGTTCGACGAGGTCCTGAGCCACCTCGCCCCCGGCCTGAAGGACGTCGTCTGGGGCGACGACCAGGACGCCCTCAACCTCACCGGCACCACGCAGCCCGCGCTGTTCGCCGTCGAGATCGCGCTGTTCCGCCTCGCCGAGTCGTGGGGCCTCAGGCCGGACTTCCTGGCGGGCCACTCGATCGGCGAGATCGCGGCCGCCCACGTCGCCGGGGTGCTCAGCCTCGAAGACGCGGCGAAGCTCGTGACCGTGCGGTCGGCGCTGATGCAGGCGCTGCCCGAGGGCGGAGCGATGGTCGCGGTCCAGGCCAGTGAGGACGTCGTTCTGCCGCACCTCACCGACGGCGTCGTGATCGCGGCGGTCAACGGCCCCGAGTCGGTCGTGATCGCCGGACCGGAAGATGCCGTCGTCGCCATCTCGGAACGCTGGAGGGCCAAGCGTTTGCGCGTCTCGCACGCCTTCCACTCGCCGCTGATGGACCCGATGCTGGACGAGTTCCGGTCCACTGTGGAGTCGCTGACGTTCCAGCAGCCGCGGATTCCCGTGGTGGCGGAAGGCGATGTGACCGACCCCGAGTACTGGGTGCGGCACGTGCGGGAAGCGGTCCGGTTCGCGGACAACGTCAGGACCCTCACCGGACGCGGCGTCACCACGTTCGTCGAGCTCGGCCCGGACGCCACGCTGTCCGGCCTGGTCGAAGGAATCCCGCTGCTGCGCAAGGACCGCGACGAGGAGCAGTCGATCGTCGGCGCGCTCGCCCGCCTGCACACCCGCGGCATGAAGGTCGACTGGGCCGGGTTCTTCGGCACCCAGGGCCGCAAGATCACGCTGCCGACCTACGCGTTCCAGCACCAGCGGTTCTGGCCGTCGACCATGGTCGGCTCCGCGAAGCCCGCCGCCTCGGCGAGAGACGACACGGCGTTCTGGGCCGCGGTCGAGGGCGAGGACTTCGGGTCGCTGCAGAACGTCCTGAGCGTCGACACCGACGCGTTGTCGCAGGTGCTGCCCGCGCTGCTCGACTGGCGCAAGCAGCGCACCGACCACGCGCTCGTCGACAGCTGGCGGCACCGGATCACCTGGAAGGCGTTGGACGCCACCAGGTCCGGTGAGCTGACCGGCACGTGGCTCGCGGTGACGACGGGTTCCGACGAGTGGAGTGACGCGGTCATCGACTCGCTCGGCGTGA
Source organism: Lentzea sokolovensis (assembly GCF_033949975.1). Lineage (NCBI taxonomy): Bacteria > Bacillati > Actinomycetota > Actinomycetes > Pseudonocardiales > Pseudonocardiaceae > Lentzea > Lentzea sokolovensis. The sequence goes on along the minus strand of NZ_JAXAVU010000001.1, from coordinate 800,000 downwards.
GCGTGCTGCGGGTCGACGTCAGCGCCCCGGACCGCGAGGCCATCGCGGACGAACTGCGCTCGCTGGGCACGTCGTTCACCGGTGTGTTGTCGCTGCTCGGACGCGCGGAAGCCGGTGACGGCAGCGCGCCCGCCGGCGTGCTGCTGACCGCCGCGCTGATCCAGGCACTCGGCGATGCGGGCATCAACGCGCCGCTGTGGTGCGCGACCCGTGACGGAGCCGCCGTCAACGGAACGGCTCTTGAGGACCTGACGCAGGCCGCGATTCACGGCCTCGGCCGGGTCGTCACTCTGGAACACCTCGAACGCTGGGGCGGCCTGGTCGACCTGCCCTCCGTCATCGACGACAGGGTCGCGAACGGGCTCACGTCCGTCCTTTCCGGACTCGACGGCGAGGATCAGGTCGCGGTGCGGGCCAACGGCTTGTTCGGCCGGCGACTGGTCGCCGCACCGGCACCTGTGCCGGCACAGGAGTGGCAGCCACGCGGCACGGTCCTGATCACCGGCGGCACCGGTGCGCTCGGCGGCCACGTCGCCCGGATGCTCGCCCAGAACGGCGCCGAGCACCTGGTTCTGGTCAGCCGCAGCGGGGTGAACGCGCCGGGTGCGGACGAGTTGCGTTCGGAACTCGTCGGCCTGGGCGTCGACGTCACGATCGCCGCGTGCGACGTGTCCGACCGGAAGTCGTTGCAGGCAGTGCTTTCCGCGCTCCCGCAGCCGTTGACGGGTGTCGTGCACACCGCCGGCATCATCGACGACGGCGTGCTGGACAAGATGACGCCGGAGCGGTTCGAGGCGGTGTTCCGCAGCAAGGTCACCTCGGCACTGCTGCTGGACGAACTGACGGCTGACCTCGACGCGTTCGTGCTGTTCTCCTCCGCGTCGTCGTCGGTCGGCAGCCCCGGCCAGTCGAACTACGCGGCGGCCAACGCGATGCTCGACGCGCTGGCGGATCGCCGGCGAGGCCAGGGTCTCGCGGCGACGTCGATCGCGTGGGGTGCGTGGGGTGGCGGCGGCATGGCCGACACCGAGGACGCGCTGGCCAACGCCAAACGCGCCGGTATCGCCTCGATGGACCCGGTGCTGGCGTGTGTCGCTCTGCGTCAGCTCGTCGGCGAGGGACTGGCGACGGCGGTCGTGGCGGCGGTCGACAAGGGCAGGTTCTCCGGTGGGTTCAGGCCGAACCCGCTGCTGCGCGAGCTCGCCACCGAGGCCGCGGTCGAGGCTCCGGTCGCGGAGGGCGCGTTCCGCGAGAAGCTGCTGGCGTTGCCCGTGGCGAAGCGGCACGACGAGGTGCTGGAGCTGGTGCGGACACGGGCTGCAGAGGTGCTCGGGCAGGCCGACGTCGATGCCGTGCGCCCCGACCGGCCGTTCCGCGACCTCGGGTTCGACTCTCTCGCGGTGGTGGAGCTGCGCAACCAGCTCAACGCCGCCACGGGCCTGGCGCTGGCGTCGACGCTGGTGTTCGACCACCCGTCACCGGAGGAGCTCGCGACGCACGTGCTGACCGAGCTGATCCCGGACGCCGCTGCGGTGGACACGGAGGAGTCGGAGATCCGCGGCCTGCTGGCACGGGTGCCGCTCGCCCAGTTGCGCGAGATCGGCGTGCTGGAGCCGTTGATGCAGCTCATCGGCAAGGGAACGGCTCAGTCTGACGAGGACATCGACGAGATGAGCGTCGACGACCTCATTCAGGCCGCGCTGGACGGCCACACCGACTGATCCGGCCGCCGGTTTTCTGAGGAATTCGCTACCGCTTCCGCTGCTCCAATTGCTGGCGGGATGACCGTGTCCGGCTGGACTGACGGAGCTGATGAATGAGTACCTCCAGCGAGAAGGTGGTCGAGGCCCTCCGCGCCGCGATGAAGGAGGCGGAGCGGCTGCGCAAGCAGAACCGGCAGCTCGTCGCCGCCGCCACCGAACCGATCGCGATCATCGGGATGGCCTGCCGCTTCCCCGGCGGCATCAGCTCGCCGGAGGACCTGTGGGAGCTGGTGTCGTCCGGTCGCGACTCGATCTCCGGCTTCCCGGCCGACCGCGGCTGGGACATCGACGCGCTCCTGGGCGGCGGCGTCGACGAACGCGGCCACAGCGTGTCCGTGCAGGGCGGCTTCCTGCACGGCATCGCGGACTTCGACCCGGCGTTCTTCGGCATCTCGCCGCGAGAAGCCGTGACGATGGACCCTCAGCAACGCCTCTTGCTGGAGACGTCCTGGGAAGCGCTGGAACGCTCCGGCATCGATCCTTCTTCTTTGCGCGGCTCACGCACCGGTGTTTTCGTCGGCACCAACGGCCAGGACTACGAGCACCTGCTGATCCGCGGCCTCGACGACGCGACCGGCGACGTCGGTACGGGTATCGCGGCGTCCGCTGAATCGGGTCGCATCTCCTACGCCCTGGGCCTCGAAGGCCCGACGTTGACCGTCGACACGGCCTGCTCCTCTTCCCTGGTCGCGCTGCATCTGGCCGTGCACGCCTTGCGCGCGGGGGAGTGTTCACTGGCTCTCGCGGGCGGCGTCAACGTCATGTGCACGCCGGGTTCGTTGGTCGAGTTCTCGCGACAGGGCGGACTCGCGTCCAACGGCCGGTGCAAGGCCTTCTCCGACGACGCGGACGGCACGGGCTGGTCCGAGGGCGTCGGCGTGTTGGCGCTGGCGCGTCTGTCGGATGCCGAGTCTCTTGGCTACCCGGTACTTGCCGTGGTGCGCGGTTCGGCCGTCAACTCCGACGGCGCCTCCAACGGCTTCACCGCCCCGAACGGCCGCGCCCAGCAACGCGTCATCCGAGCCGCCCTCGATCGCGCCGGCCTTGGTCCGTCCGATGTGGACGTCGTCGAGGCTCACGGGACCGGCACACCGCTCGGCGACCCGATCGAGGCCCGCAGCCTGCTTGCGGCGTACGGCGCCGATCGTCCTTCGCCGCTGCTGCTGGGTTCGGTGAAGTCGAACATCGGCCACACCCAGGCCGCCGCCGGTGTCGCGGGCATCATCAAGATGGTGCAGGCGATGCGGCACGGCGTCGTGCCCGCCACCCTGCACGTCTCCCGGCCGTCCACACACGTCGACTGGACCACCGGCTCCGTCGAACTCGCCACCTCGGCCGTGGCCTGGCCTTCCACCGGCCGTGCCCCTCGCGCCGCCGTCTCGTCGTTCGGCGTCTCGGGCACGAATGCTCACGTGATCTTGGAAGCCCCGAGCGCGCCAGAACTGTCAGACCTGCCTGAGATGATTGAGATGGGGGCTCGCGACCCCCTGGGGGTCGGCCAATCCGAATCGATCCCGAACAGCGCGCCGCCGTGGCTCGTGTCGGCGAAGTCGGAGGCCTCGCTCGCGGCGCAGATCGAACGAGTGCGCGCGCTCGACGCCGACCCGGTGGACGTCGGGTTCTCGTTGGCGACCACGCGCGCGTTGTTCGAGCACCGGGCCGTGCTGCTGGACGGAACCGAGATCGCGAGCGGCCTGGCGCGGCGGACCGAGCTGGCACTGCTGTTCTCCGGTCAGGGTGCGCAGCGCGTCGGCATGGGCAAGGAGCTGTACACCGAGTTCGCAGTCTTCCGTGAGGCGTTCGACGAGGTGTTGCGGCACCTCGACCCAGGGCTGCGCGACGCCATGTGGGGCGACGAGGAAGCGCTGAACCAGACGGGCACCACGCAGCCCGCGCTGTTCGCGTTCGAGGTCGCCCTCTACCGGCTGCTGGAGTCGTTCGGCGTCACCGCCGCGCACGTCACCGGCCACTCGATCGGCGAGATCGCCGCCGCGCACATCGCGGGCGTGTTCAGCCTCGAAGACGCCGCCAAGCTCGTCCAGGCACGCGCGAGCCTCATGCAGGCGCTGCCGGGAGGCGGCGTCATGATCGCGCTCCAAGCCGCCGAGGACGAGATCACCCTCACTCCCGGCGCCTCCATCGCGGCGATCAACGGACCGGATTCCCTCGTCGTCGCAGGCGTCGAGAGCGACGTCCGCGCGATCGTGGCGCGGTTCGAAGGCCGCAAGAGCAAGCAACTCGCCGTCAGCCACGCGTTCCACTCGCCGCTGATGGACCCGATGCTCAACGCCTTCCGCGAAGCCATCGGCGGCATCACGTTCCACAGCCCGGCGATCCCGATGACCGGCGACGTCACCAACCCCGAGTACTGGGTCCGCCACGTCCGCGACACCGTCCGCTTCCACGACACCGTGACCGCCCTGGGCGACAGGACGCTGCTCGAAGTGGGCCCGGACGGCGTGCTGTCCGCGCTCGTCAACGCGATCCCCGCCCAGCGCAAAGACCGCGACGAGCGCACCGCGTTCATCACCGCACTCGCCCGGCTGCACGTCGCGGGCGTCGGAGTCGACTGGACACCGTTCTATCCCAACGGCAAACGTGTCGACGTCCCCACCTACGCGTTCCAGCACGACCGCTACTGGCCGTCGGTGTCGGTGAGCGCGGGCGACGCCGCCGGGCTCGGCCTGTCCCCGGCGGACCACCCGCTGCTCGGCGCCGCGATGACCGTGGCGGGCTCCGGCGAACTGATCCTCACCGGCACGCTGAGCAGGACGGGCTGGCTCGCCGACCACGTCGTGTTCCCGACCGCGGGTGTGCTGGAACTGGCGTTCCGCGCCGCCGACCTCGCGGGCTACGAGCGCGTCGAGCAGCTCACGCGGACCGCGCCGCTCGTGCTGCCTGACAGCGGTGCCGTTCAAGTGCAGTTCCACGTGGGACGCGACGGCGCGTTCCGCTTCCACGCACGGCGCGGCGACGCGGACTGGGTCGAGCACGCGACCGGTCTGCTCGGAGCAGGCGCTCCGGTACCGGCTGGGGAAAGCGAGTGGCCGCCGAAGGGCGCGACGGTCGTCGATCTCGACGGCTTCTACGACGAAACCCCGTACGGGGAGGCGTTCCAGGGGTTGCGCGCCGCCTGGAGGCGGGGACAGGAGGTGTTCGCCGAGGTCGCCTTGCCTGTTGACGCAAAGGGTTTCGGTGTCCATCCCGCGCTGCTCGATGCCGCCACGCACGCCGCCGCGTTCCTCGGTCTCGATGGTGTTCCCGCGAACTGGCAGGGCGTTTCCCTTTACGCGAACGGCGCGGAGGTCGTTCGCGCAAGGCTGTCTGTTGTGGATGGTGGCCTGAAGCTCGACGTCGTCGACGTGGCCGGGGACCCTGTCCTGTCCGCGGCCACCGTGACCATCGAGCCGTTGGGTGACCTGAGCACCCGATCCGGTGTCGACTCGCTGTTCCGCCTCGACTGGGTGCCCGTCAGCTACACGCCCGCCGACGTCACCGTCGCGCACTTCGCCGGTGAGCAGACGCCGGAGTCCGCGCACGCCCTGGCCGCGGCCGCGCTCGACGCACTTCAGCAAGCCACCGGAAAACTGGTCTTCGTCACACGCGGAGCCGTGACCGGGGACGACGTCGCGGCCGCGACCGTCTGGGGACTGGTGCGGTCCGCGCAGACCGAGGACCCCGGCCGCTTCCTGCTCGTCGACCTCGACGACGCGCCCGAGTCCGAAGCGCTGCTGCCCGGCCTCGGTGGACTGATCGACGCGGGGGAGACCCAGGTCGTCGTCCGCGCGGGCGAGGTGTTCGCGGGCCGGTTGGCGCGCGCCACCGACATCGTTGCGGGTGAATGGGATTCCGACGGCACGGTGCTCATCACCGGCGGTACGGGTGGGCTCGGCGCCGTCCTCGCCCGCCATCTGGTGACGCGCGGTCAGCGCCGGTTGCTGCTGGTCAGCCGCCGTGGTCTGAACGCCCCCGGTGCAGTCGATCTGCGCGACGAACTCACCGCGCTGGGCGCCGAGGTCGAGGTGAAGGCCTGCGACGTCACGGAACGCGCTGCCGTCGCGGACCTGCTGGCCGGCGAGCGGCTCACCGCCGTCGTCCACACGGCTGGTGTGCTGGACGACGGCGTGATCGGTTCGCTGACGCCCGAACGGCTTTCCGCTGTCCTGCGGCCGAAGGTTGACGCCGCCTGGCACCTCCACGACCTCGCCGGCGACGCGCGGCTCGTCCTGTACTCGTCGGTGTCCGGCGTGATGGGCGCGGCAGGCCAGGGCAACTACGCCGCCGCCAACGCGTTCCTCGACGCCCTCGCGGCTCATCGGCACGGGCTCGGCCTCCCCGCGTTGTCGCTGGCCTGGGGCGCCTGGGACACCGGCATGACGTCCACTTTGGATGAAGGCGATCTTCGCCGAATGCCCGTGCTGTCGGTGGAGCAGGGCCTCGCGCTCTTCGACGCGGCCGTCACCTCCGGCGAGTCCCTGCTCGTGCCGCTGGCATCCGGCGGTGCGGCGCAGGGTGACGTTCCCGCGATCATGCGCGGCCTGGTGCGAGCGGGGCGGCGCACGGCCGCGCGCGAGTTCGTGGCAGGCGGGCTGCTCGCGAAACTCGGCGGATTGGCTGGCCCTGAGCGCGTGCGGGCTGTTTCCGACGTCGTGCGCGCGGAGGCCGCGAAGGTCATCGGCTACGCCAACGCCGACGCGGTGGGGACGGAGAAGGAGTTCCGCGCGCTCGGCTTCGACTCGCTGACCGCGATCGAACTGCGCAACGCCCTCGCCTCGGCCACCGGCCTGACGCTCCCCGCGACGTTGATCTTCGACTACCCGACGCCGCTCGTGCTGGCCGAGCACCTGCTCGCCGAACTGACCGGCGAGGGCACTGATCTCGACATCACCGCGCAGGCCGTCGCGGACGCGGACGACCCGATCGTGATCGTCGGCATGGCCTGCCGGTTCCCCGGCGGCGTCTCGACCCCCGAGGACCTGTGGCGCCTGCTGGCCGACGGCACCGACGCGATCGCGAGCTTCCCGACCGACCGCGGCTGGGAGCAGGACGCATTGGCCGCCGGTGGCACCGGCGAAGGCGGTTTCCTCTACGGCGCAACGGAGTTCGACCCGGCGTTCTTCGGCATCTCGCCTCGCGAAGCGCTCGCGATGGACCCGCAGCAGCGTCAGCTTCTCGAAGTTTCCTGGGAGGCGGTCGAACGCGCGGGCATCAACGCGGCGACGTTGCGCGGCTCGAAGACCGGCGTCTTCGTCGGCACGAACGGACAGGACTACACGAACCTCGTGCTGCGGGCACGCGGGGACATCGAGGGCCACGCCTCGACCGGCCTCGCCGCCGCGGTGATCTCCGGTCGTCTGTCCTACACGTTCGGCTTCGAGGGGCCCGCGCTCACCATCGACACCGCCTGCTCTTCTTCTTTGGTGGCACTGCACCTGGCCGCGCAGTCGCTGCGCTCGGGGGAATCGTCGCTGGCGCTCGTCGGCGGTGTGACGGTGATGTCCACGCCGATGAACTTCGCCGGCTTCAACGCCCAGGGCGGCCTCGCGGCGGACGCGCGCTGCCGTGCCTTCTCCGACAACGCCGACGGCACCGGCTGGGCCGAAGGCGTCGGTGTGCTGGTCGTCGAACGTCAGTCGGACGCGATCCGCAACGGCCACACGGTGTTGTCGGTGGTCCGCGGCTCCGCGGTCAACCAGGACGGTGCGTCGAACGGCTTGACCGCTCCGAACGGCCCCGCCCAGCAACGCGTCATCCGCCAGGCCCTGGCCAACGCCGGTCTGTCCACTTCGGACGTCGACGCCGTCGAGGCTCACGGCACCGGCACGCGCCTGGGTGACCCGATCGAGGCCCAGGCGCTGCTCGCCACCTACGGCCGCGACCGGGCTGGAGCACCGCTCCACCTGGGCGCCATCAAGTCGAACCTGGGCCACACCCAGGCCGCGGCGGGTGTCGCGGGCGTGATCAAGATGGTGCTGGCCTTCCAGCACGGCCTGCTGCCGCGAACCCTGCACGTCACCGAACCGTCCTCGCACGTCGACTGGTCCGCGGGCGCCGTCTCGCTGCTCACGACGAACACCCCGTGGCCCGCCGTGGGCCGCCCGGTCCGCGCCGGTGTCTCGTCGTTCGGTCTCTCGGGCACGAACGCGCACGTGATCTTGGAGTCGCCGAGCGCGCCAGAACTGTCAGACCTGCCTGAGATGATTGAGATGGGGGCTCGCGGCCCCCTGGGGGCCGGGCAATCCGAATCGATTCCGCAGGGTGGCGGGGTGCCGCTCGCGGTGTCGGCGAAGTCCGAGGCGGCGTTGCGCGCCCAGGTCGAGCGGATCCGCGCGGTCGAGGCGGCGCCCGTTGACGTCGGGTACTCGTTGGCGGCCACGCGCGCATTGTTCGAGCATCGGGCCGTGTTGCTGGACGGCGAGGTGCTGGCCAGCGGCGAGGCGTCGGGGAAGACGCTCGCCATGGTGTTCTCCGGGCAGGGTGCGCAGCGGCTCGGCATGGGACGCGAGCTGTACGAGGCGTTCCCGGTGTTCGCCGAGGCGTTGGACGCGGTGCTGGAGCACCTCGGAGACGTTCGCGATGTCATGTGGGGTGACGACGCCGAGGCGCTGAACCAGACCGGGAACACGCAGCCCGCGCTGTTCGCGGTCGAGGTGGCGCTCTACCGGCTGGTGGAGTCGTTCGGGGTCGTTCCGCGGCTGCTCGCCGGGCACTCGATCGGCGAGATCGCGGCCGCGCACGTCGCCGGGGTGTTCAGCCTCGAAGACGCGGTGAAGCTCGTCCGAGCACGCGCGCGGCTCATGCAGGCGCTGCCGCAGGGTGGCGTGATGATCGCGCTGCAGGCGACCGAGGCCGAAGTGGCACCGCACCTGACCTCGGGTGTGTCCATCGCGGCGATCAACGCGGCCGACTCGCTGGTCATCGCGGGAGTAGAGGACGAAGCCCGCGCGGTCGTCGCCAAGTTCAACACCCGCAAGAGCAAGCAGCTGAACGTCAGCCACGCGTTCCACTCGCCGCTGATGGAGCCGATGCTCGACGAGTTCCGGCGGGCGGTTCAAGGACTCGCGTTCACCCGGCCAAGCATCCCGATCGCGTCCACGGGCGACGTCACCGATCCCGAGTACTGGGTCGGCCACGTCCGCGACACGGTCCGCTTCGCCGAGAACGTCGGCGAACTCAGGGAACAGGGTGCGAGCGCGTTCCTGGAGATCGGGCCAGACGGAGTGCTGGCCGCGCTCGTCGACGGAGCGATTCCGGTGCTGCGCAAGGACCGTGGCGAGCACAAGGCGTTCGTGACGGCACTCGCGCGACTGCACGTCAGCGGTACCGACGTCGACTGGTCTGGCTTCTACCTGGGCGGGCGCACGATCAGCCTGCCCACGTACCCGTTCCAGCACGAGCGGTTCTGGCCTGAAGCGGCGACCGCGGCGGTGGCGGCGGATCCGGCCGACGCGGCGTTCTGGACGGCCGTCGAGCAGGAGGACGTCGCCTCGCTGGCCGCCACGCTCGACCTCGACGGCGAGACGCTCGCCGGAGTGCTGCCGGCGTTGTCGGCGTGGCGGGGCAAACGGCAGGCAAAGTCCACTGTGGATTCTTGGCTGCACGGGGAGAGCTGGCAGCCGATCGCCGGTCTCACCGCCAAGCCGGGCAAGTGGCTCGTGGTCGGCGAGGCCGACGAACTGCTCTTGAGCGCGCTCGAAGACGTGACGGTGCTGGCGGTCGAGCAAGACCGCGAGCAGATGGCCGGGCGACTGGTTGAGTTCGCGCAGGTCTCATTCACCGGTGTCGTGGCGTTGCCGGCTCACGAGCCGATCATCAGCACGACCACGCTGATCCAGGCGCTCGGCGATGCCGGAGTCATGGCGCCGCTGTGGGTGCTGACGCGTGGTGCGGTGTCGACCGGGCGCGCGGACGCCGTCACCGACCCCTGGCAGGCCGGCGTGTGGGGACTCGGCCGGGTCGCCGCGCTGGAGCACCCGAACCGCTGGGGCGGCCTGATCGACCTGCCCGCCGAACTGGACGAGCGGGCGGCGCAGCGCGTCGTGGCGGTGCTGAGCAGCGACGAGGATCAGGTCGCAGTGCGGGCGTCAGGTGTGTTCGGCCGACGGATTCTCGTGGCACCACGGGGGTCGGGAGAATGGCAGCCGCGTGGAACCGTCGTGATCACCGGTGGCACCGGCGCGCTCGGCAAGCACGTCGCGCGGGACCTGGTCGCGCGTGGCGCGGAGAAGGTCGTGCTGCTGAGCCGCCGTGGCATGGATGCTCCAGGCGCGGCGGAGATCGTGGCCGAGCTGGGCGTCGAGGTCGTGAAGTGCGACGCCGCGAACCGCGCGGAGCTGGCCGCGGTGCTGACGGACGACGTCAAAGCCGTCGTGCACGCGGCCGGTGTGCTGGACGACGGTGTGCTCGACAGGCTCACGCCGGAGCGGTTCGCCGACGTGTTCCAGGCGAAGGTCACCTCGGCCTTCCTGCTCGACGAACTGACCCGCGAACATGAGCTGGACGCGTTCATCCTGTTCTCGTCGGTCGCGGGCGCGATCGGCAACCCCGGCCAGGCCAACTACGCCGCCGCCAACGCCGTTCTCGACGCGATCGCGACGCAGCGCCATGAGCAGGGGCTGCCCGCGACGTCGATCGCGTGGGGCGCGTGGACCGGTGACGGCATGGCGGGCGAAGAACGCGTCGCGCGGACCATCAAGTCGGTCGGTGCGTCCACTTTGGACCCGGAGCTGGCGGTCGCGGCGATGCGAGGAGTGGTGGCGGAGGCCGGGCCCACCGCCGTGATCGCGGACATCCACCACCCGCAGCTGCTCGGCGCGTTGCTGAGCCTGCGGCCCTCGCCCGTGCTGGCCGAACTGCCCGGCGCCCGCGAGGTGCTGGACGAACTGGCGGCCGCGCGCCGCGACAGCGAGTCGGCCGCTGCGGAGCTGCGTCGCAGTCTGCGTGAACTGCCTGCCGCGGAACGGATCGAGCCCGTCCTGGACCTGGTCAGAGTGCACGCCGCGCAGGTGCTCGGCCACTCCGGCAAGGACGCGGTGGCGAGCGACAAGGCGTTCCGCGACATCGGCTTCGACTCGCTGACCGCCGTCGAACTGCGCAACCAGCTCACCGAGATCACCGGACTCGCGCTGCCCGCCGGCCTGGTGTTCGACTACCCGTCGCCGCGTGTGCTGGCCGAACACCTGCTGGCGTCGTTGCTCGGCGAGGGCGCCGACGTCGACGACGTGTCGGTCGTGCAGACCACCGACGACATCGCGATCGTCGGCATGGCGTGCCACTTCCCCGGCGACATCGACTCGCCGGAAGACCTGTGGCGGTTGCTGATCGACGGCGAGGACGCGATGTCGGACTTCCCCGCCGATCGCGGCTGGGACCTGGCGTCGTTGCAGAGCTCGACGTTGCGCGGCGGCTTCCTGAGCGGTGTCGCGGACTTCGACCCGGCGTTCTTCGGGATCTCGCCGCGCGAGGCACTCGCGATGGACCCGCAGCAGCGTCTGCTGCTGGAAACCTCGTGGGAGGCCGTCGAACGCGCCGGCGTCGACCCCGCCTCGTTGCGCGGCTCGCGGACCGGCGTGTTCGTCGGCACGAACGGGCAGGACTACCAGCACGTGGTCATGGCGTCGAACGAGGACCTGGAAGGCCACGCCGGCACCGGTCTCGCGGCGTCGGTGATCTCCGGCCGCATCTCCTACGCGCTGGGGCTGGAGGGACCCGCGGTCACGATCGACACGGCCTGCTCGTCGGCTCTGGTGGCGCTGCATCTGGCGGCACAGGCGTTGCGCGGCGGTGAGTGTTCGCTGGCGCTGGCGGGTGGCGTCACGGTGATGGCGACGCCGACGTCGTTCTCCGGCTTCTCCCGGCAGGGCGGACTCGCGCCGGACGGGCTGTGCAAGGCGTTCTCCGAGTCCGCGGACGGCACCGGCTGGTCCGAGGGCGTCGGCATCCTCGTCGTGGAACGACTTTCCGACGCTGTCGCCGCCGGGCACCCGGTGCTCGCGATCGTGCGCGGCTCGGCGTTCAACCAGGACGGCGCGTCCAACGGCTTGACCGCGCCGAACGGCCCGTCGCAGCAACGAGTCATCCGGCAAGCGCTTGCGTCCGGTGGGCTGGCACCGTCCGATGTGGACGCGGTCGAGGCGCACGGCACCGGAACCGTGCTGGGCGACCCGATCGAAGCGCAGGCGCTGCTGACCGTGTACGGACAGGACCGCGCCGAGCCACTGCGGCTGGGTTCGGTGAAGTCGAACCTCGGCCACACGCAGGCGGCGGCGGGCGCGGCGGGCGTGATCAAGATGGTGATGGCGTTCCAGCACGGCCTGCTGCCGCAGACGCTGCACGTGACCGCGCCTTCGTCGCACATCGACTGGTCGGCGGGCGCGGTCTCACTGCTGACGGAGAACTCCGCCTGGCCCTCGGTCGACCGGCCGTGGCGAGCGGGCGTGTCGTCGTTCGGCATCAGCGGCACCAACGCACACGTGATCTTGGAAGCGCCGAGCGCGCCAGAACTGTCAGACCTGCCTGAGATGATTGAGATGGGGGCTCGCAGTCCCCTGGGGGTCGGGCAATCCGAATCGATTCCGCAGGGTGGCGGGGTGCCGCTCGCGGTGTCGGCGAAGTCCGAGGCGGCGTTGCGCGCGCAGGTCGAGCGGATCCGCGCGGTCGAGGCGGCGCCGGTCGACGTCGCGTACTCGCTGGTGAGGTCGCGGGGGTTGTTCGAGCACCGGGCCGTGTTGCTGCACGGTGCCGAGATCGCCAGAGGGGTCGCGGGGGAGCACGCGCTGGCCGTGCTGTTCTCCGGGCAGGGGTCGCAGCGGCTCGGCATGGGTCGTGAGCTGTACGCGCGGTTCCCGCAGTTCGCGGATGCGTTCGACGACGTGCTGGCGCACCTCGATCCGCAGCTCAAGAGCGTGATCTGGGGCGACGACGAGGAGAGGCTCAACCAGACCGGGTACACGCAGCCGGCGTTGTTCGCGTTCCAGACGGCGCTCTACCGGTTGCTGCGGGCCTTCGGGATCAAGCCCGCCCACCTCGCCGGGCACTCGATCGGCGAGATCGCGGCGGCACACGTCGCGGGCGTGCTCAGCCTGGAGGACGCGGCGAAGCTGGTCAGTGCGCGCGCGAGTCTCATGCAGGCGTTGCCGCGCAACGGCGCGATGGTCGCCGTGCAGGCGAGCGAACAGGAGGTGAGCGCGTACCTCACGAGCAAGGTGTCGATCGCGGCCGTCAACGGGCCGGCCAGTGTCGTTGTCGCGGGCGACGAGGCCGAGGTCGAGGCCATCGCGAGCCGGTTCGAGAAGACGAAGCGGCTCAAGGTCAGCCACGCGTTCCACTCGCCGCTGATGGAACCGATGCTCAACGACTTCCTTGACGCCATCAGCGCCATCACCTTCCACGCACCGAAGATCCCGATCAGTGCGACCGGCGACGTCACCGATCCCGAGTACTGGGTCAGTCACGTCCGCGACGCGGTCCGGTTCACCGACAACGTCGCGAAGATCCCGGCGACCAAGTTCCTGGAGGTCGGCCCGGACGGGGTGCTGTCGGCGCTCGTCGACGGTGCGATCCCGACGCTCAGGAAGAACAAGCCCGAGCAGGCCGCGCTGGCCACCGCACTCGGTCGCCTGCACGTCGACGGAATCGACGTCGACTGGACGCCGTGGCTCCAGGGCGGCCGACTCATCGCGCTGCCGACCTACCCGTTCGACCACGAGCGTTTCTGGCCCAAGGCCACCGTCGGCGGTCGTGCGGGCGACCCCACCGCGTACGGGCTCAGGTCCGGCGGGCACCCGTTGCTCAGTGCGGCGATCGCCGTCGCGGGCACCGACGAGCTCGTGCTCAGCGGCCGCCTCAGCCTCGCGACGCACCCGTGGATCGCCGATCACGTCGTTGGTGGAGCGGTGCTCTTCCCCGGCACCGGGTTCCTCGACTTCGCGATCCGCGCGGGCGACATGGTCGGCTGCGACCGCGTCGACGGGCTCACGATCGTCGTTCCGCTGGTGCTGCCCGAACGGGAGGCCGTCGCGGTTCAGGTGCGCGTCGGGGCGCCGGACGAGCACGGGCGCCGGCTCGTCAGCGTGCACTCGCAGCATCCCGGCGCGGACGAGTGGATCCAGCACGCCGGAGGCACTCTCGCCGAAGGGCCGCACCAGGCCGAGTTCGACACGAGCGAGTGGCCGCCCGCGAACGCCGAAAGCCTTGACCTCGAACGCTTCTACGAGACGCTCGCGGAAGGCGGGCTCACCTACGGGCCGATCTTCCGTGGCGCGCAACAGGCCTGGCGCAACGGTGACGAGGTGCTCGTCGAGGTCGCGTTGCCGGACAGCGTGGACGACGCGGCGACGTTCGGCGTGCACCCGGCACTGCTCGACTCCGCGCTGCACGCCATCACGTTCGTGGAAGGCGCCGGCCAGGGGCTGCCGTTCGAGTGGAACGGTGTGTCCCTGCACGCCATCGGGCCGTCGCGGCTGCGCGTGCGGCTGAAGCACACCGGCGGCGACGCGGTCGAGGTCACCGCCGTCGACGTCGAGGGCGCGCCGGTGCTGTCGGTGAAGTCACTGGTGGTCAGGACGCCCACGGCCGCCGCGCCGAGCAATCCTGTGCAGGACTCGCTGTTCCGCGTCGAATGGGTGCCCGTGCAGGTCGGCGAGGCGACCGAGATCGACGCGCGGGTCGTGGAGCTCAGTGGCGAGTCTGTGCGCGATACGACCCAGCGTGTGCTGGAGATCCTGCAGAACGCCGAAGAACGCGTTGTGTTCGTGACGCGGGGCGCCGCAGCGATCGGGGACGAACCGATCAGCGAACTCGGCGCGGCGGCGGCCTGGGGACTCGTCAGGTCCGCCCAGGCGGAGAACCCCGGCCGGTTCCTGCTCGTCGACCTGGACGAGCACAGCGAACTGACGCCCGGCATGCTCGTCACCGAGGAACAGCAGCTGATCGTCCGTGGCGGCACTGTCCACGCTGGACGGCTGGCGCGTCTGCAGACCGGCCCGACGCTGGTGCCGCCGACCGGAACGCCGTGGCGCCTCGACACGACCGCGAAGGGCAGCCTGGACAACCTCGTCCTGGCACCGTGGACGCCAGAGCCTTTGCGGGGCAAGCAGGTTCGCGTCGCGATCCGGGCGGCCGGGCTCAACTTCCGCGACGTGCTGAACGCGCTCGGCATGTATCCGGGCGAGGCGGGCTCGTTCGGTGCCGAGGCCGCGGGTGTGGTCGCGGAGATCGGGCCCGAGGTCGAGGACCTGAAGGTCGGCGATCGCGTGTTCGGCATGCTGTTCGGCGGCATGGGGCCGGTCGGTGTCATCGAAGAGCCTTACCTGACCAGGCTTCCGGACGGCTGGACGTTCGAGCAGGGCGCGTCGGTGCCACTGGTGTTCCTCACCGCCTACTACGCGTTGATCGAGCTCGGGAACGTGCGTCCGGGGGAGAAGGTCCTCGTCCACGCCGGTGCCGGTGGAGTTGGTATGGCGGCGATCCAGGTCGCCCGGCACCTCGGCGCTGAGGTGTTCGCCACCGCCGGCGAGGGCAAGTGGGACGTGCTGCGGGGCCTCGGCCTCGACGACGACCACATCGGCAACTCCCGCGACACCGGTTTCGCCGGCAGGTTCCCGCGGGTCGACGTCGTGCTGAACGCGTTGACCGGCGAGTTCATCGACGCCTCGCTGGGACTGCTCGGCGAGGGCGGGCGGTTCCTGGAGATGGGCAAGACCGACCTGCGGGAGGACGTGCCGGGCATCTTCTACCGGCCGTTCGACCTCGGCGAGGCGCATCCGGACCACGTCCAGCGCATGCTCGTCGCGCTCGTGGACCTGTTCGAGCGGGGCGTGCTGACCACGCTGCCCATCGCGGCCTGGGACGTGCGGCGGGCGCGCGACGCGTTCCGGTTCATGAGCCGTGCCCAGCACATCGGCAAGATCGTGATCACCGTGCCGGCGGGCTGGGACCCGTCCGGCACCGTCGTGATCACCGGCGGCACCGGTGGCCTGGGAGCTGAGCTCGCCCGGCACCTCGTCGCGCAGGGTGCGAGGAAGCTGTTGCTGCTCAGTCGCCGTGGCCTCGACTCGCCGGGCGCGGAGGAACTGCTGGCGCTGGACGCGGACGTCACGATCGCCGCTTGCGACGTGGCAGACCGGGACGCGCTGGCGGACGTCCTCAGTGGACATGAAGTGACCGCTGTCGTGCACACGGCCGGTGTGCTGGACGACGGCGTGATCGCGTCGATGACGCCGGAGCGCCTGGAGAAGGTGTTGCGGCCCAAGGTGGACGCGGCCTGGAACCTGCACACGCTGGTACCGGACGCGCACTTCGTCCTGTACTCGTCGGTGTCCGGCGTGCTCGGCACCGCGGGTCAGGGCAACTACGCGGCGGGCAACGCGTTCCTCGACGCCCTGGCCCAGTACCGGCGTTCACTGGGGCTGCCGGCGGTGTCGCTGGCGTGGGGCGCGTGGACGTCCGAGGTCGGCATGACGAAGACGATGGACGCGGCCGCGTTGGAACGGCTGGAGAAGTCGTCCATGCCGCCGATCTCGCTGGAGCACGGACTGGCGTTGTTCGACGCGGCGATCGGCGTCGACGAGCCGCTCGTCGTGCCCGCGCGGATCATCACCGGCGCCGGCACGACCATGGTGCCGCCGTTGCTGCGCAACCTCCTGCGCGGCGGCCGCCGAACCGCGGCACGGGCACAGGGAACGGTCGCGCTGCAGGGGTTGCAGGACGTTCGCCCGGCCGAGCGGGTGCGCACGCTCGTGGACCTGGTGCGAGGTGAGGCCGCCGCGGTGCTGGGACATGCCTCGGCCGACGCTGTCGACGGCGACCGCGAGTTCCGGCAGCTCGGCTTCGACTCGCTGACGTCGGTGGAGCTGCGCAACCGGCTCGGCACCGCCACAGGGCTGACGCTGCCCGCGACGCTGGTGTTCGACTACCCGACCCCGCAGGCGCTGGCCGAGCACCTTCTCGCCGAGCTGTTCGGTGGGACCGCCGAGGTCGAGGACTCGGTGCGTGTCTCCGACGAGGCCATCGCGATCGTGGGTATCGCCTGCAAGTTCCCCGGCGGCGTGTCGTCGCCCGAGGAGCTGTGGGAACTGGTGCTGGGCGGGCGGGACGCGATCAGCGGGTTCCCGGCCGATCGCGGCTGGGACGAGAACCTCGTCGGCGACGGCGCCGGGCAGTCCGTCACCGGGCAGGGCGGGTTCATCGACGGCATCGCGTCGTTCGACCCGGCGTTCTTCGGGATCTCGCCGCGGGAGGCCGTGTCGATGGACCCGCATCAGCGGCTCGTGCTGGAGACGTCGTGGGAGGCGTTGGAGCGCACGGGCATCGACCCGCTGGCGTTGCGCGGCTCGCGGACCGGCGTCTACGTCGGTGCGTCCGGGCAGGACTACGCGCACCTGATGCTCGCGTCCGAGCAGGCGCTGGAAGGGTATTCGGGCACCGGGACCTCGCCGAGCGTGATCGCCGGCCGCGTGTCGTACGCGCTGGGGCTGGAAGGCCCGTCGATGACCATCGACACGGCGTGCTCGTCGGCGCTGGTCGCGCTGCACCTGGCGGTTCAGGCGCTGCGCAACGGCGAGTGCTCCTTGGCGTTGGCCGGCGGTGTGCAGGTGATGTCGGCGCCGGGTGCGTTCATGGAGTTCTCGCTCCAGGACGGGCTGGCTCGTGACGGCCGGTGCAAGCCGTTCTCCGACACCGCTGATGGCACGGCGTGGTCTGAGGGCATCGGTGTGCTCGTGGTCGAGCGTCTGTCGGACGCTGTCGCCGCAGGGCATGACGTGCTCGCGGTCGTGCGTGGCTCCGCGGTCAACCAGGACGGTGCGTCCAACGGCCTGACCGCGCCCAACGGACCCTCACAGCAGCGGGTGATCCGGCAGGCGCTGGCCTCGGCGGGCTTGAAGTTCGCTGACGTCGACGCGGTCGAGGCGCACGGCACGGGCACGACTCTGGGTGACCCGATCGAGGCTCAGGCGTTGCTCGCGACCTACGGCCAGGACCGCGCGGAGCCACTGCTGCTCGGCTCGATCAAGTCCAACATCGGTCACACGCAGGCCGCCGCCGGTGCCGCCGGTGTGATCAAGATGGTGATGGCGCTGCGCCACGGCCTGCTGCCGCGCACGATCAACTTCACCGCCCCCTCGTCGCACGTCGACTGGACGGCGGGTTCGGTCGCGCTGCTGCGGGAGAACACGCCGTGGCCCGTCGCGGACCGGGTGCGTCGCGCGGGCGTCTCGTCGTTCGGCATTTCGGGCACCAACGCGCACGTGATCTTGGAGGCCGCACCGGCCGTTCCGGAATTGTCAGACCCGCTTGAGATGATTGGAAAGGGGACCTCGCGTCCCCCCAAGGGGGCGCCTCTCGTTTTTTCGGCGAAGTCCCCCGCTTCGCTGCGCGCTCAGATCGAGCGGGTCAGCGCGGTCGAGGCTGACGCGTTCGACGTCGGGTTCTCGCTGCTCAAGCGGTCGCGATTCGAGCACCGCGCGGTGCTGCTGGACGGCGTGGAGGTTGCTCAGGGGCAGGCGGGAAGGCGCAGGCTCGCCGTGGTGTTCTCCGGGCAGGGCTCGCAGCGGCTGGGCATGGGGCGGGAGCTGTACGAGCGGTTCCCGGCGTTCGCGCAGGCGCTCGACGAGGTGTTCGAGCACGTTGACGTTCGAGACGTCATGTGGGGCGATGCCGCAGCGCTCGACCAGACCGGGAACACGCAGCGCGCGCTGTTCGCCATCGAGGTCGCGCTGTTCCGGCTCGCCGAGAAGTTCGGCATCGAGCCCGACTACGTGGGCGGTCACTCCGTCGGCGAGATCGCGGCCGCGCACGTCGCCGGAGTTTTCAGCCTTGAGGACGCTGCGAAGCTCGTCAACGCGCGTGCCGCACTCATGCAGGCACTCCCAGCCGGGGGAGCCATGATCGCGGTCGAGGCCACCGAGGAAGAGGTCACGACCACCGGGCACGTGTCGATCGCGGCCATCAACGGGCCCAGGTCATTGGTGCTCGCCGGTGAGGAGGATGCGGTCCGACAGATCGCTGACGGGTTCGAAGCGATGGGCCGCAAGACTAAGCGTTTGCCGGTCAGCCATGCGTTTCACTCGCCGTTGATGGAGCCGATGCTGGATGACTTCCGCGCCGTGGTCACGGCGCTGGACCTCCGCGCGCCGCACATCCCCGTCGTCTCCAACCTGACCGGCACCGTCGCGGGCGCCGAGCTCACCGAGCCGGAGTACTGGGTGCGGCACGTCCGGGAAGCCGTGCGGTTCGCGGACGGCGTCACGGCGCTCGAAGCGGCAGGAGTCACCGCGTTCCTGGAGATCGGGCCGGACGGCGTGCTGTCGGCGCTGGTGGACGGAGCGATCCCCGCGCTGCGCAAGGATCGCGACGAGACCACGGCCTGGCTCACCGCGCTCGCACGACTCCACGTCGCGGGCACGAACGTCGACTGGGCGGAAGCGTTCGCGGGCACCGGTGCCCAGCGCGTCGACCTCCCCACCTACGCGTTCGACCACGACCACTACTGGCCGACGCCGATGGCCCAGACCGCCGACGCCTCCGGGCTCGGCCTCGGCCCGGCCGACCACCCGCTGCTGGGTGCCGCGCTGAGCGTCGCGCGGGAAGACTCCGTCGTGTTCACCAACCGGCTCGCGGTGGCGTTCCCGGAGACGGCGTTCGCCGAGATCGCGTTCCGGGCGGCCGACCAGGTCGGGTACGGCACGGTCGAGGAACTCACCGTCACCGGGCCGCTCACACCCGGCGTGCTGCAGGTGTGGATCGGTGCCCCGGACAACGGAAAGCGCTCCCTCACCGTCTACACGCGACCGAACGACGAGCAGCCGTTCAGCAGGATCGCGAGCGGAACCCTCGCGGAAGGCGAGTACCGGGCCGGATTCACGGTCAGCGAGTGGCCGCCGAAGGACGCGACGGCGATCGGCGAGCAGATCTGGCAGGCGGGCGACGCCGTCTACGCGGAGGTCACGCTGCCGGAAGGCACCACGGACGCCCAGTTCTACGGCGTCCACCCGGCACTGCTCGACTGCGCGACCCGGATCACCGAGGACACCCAGGTTCCGCTGGAGTGGCACGGTGTCAGCCTGCACGCGGTCGGCGCAGACACGGTGCGGGTCAGGCTGCGCGACGGAGAGTTCGCCGCCGTCGACACCAGCGGGTCGCCGGTCGTGTCGGCCCGGAACGTCGTCTTCGGCGCACCGCTCGCGGCCCAGCACCACCAGGACTCGCTGTTCCGCCTGGAATGGGTGCCCGCACCCGAAACCCAGCCCACCGCCGACGTGCGCGAGGTGCGGTTCACCGGCGAGAGCGTCGACCAGGCGCACGAACTGGCCGCCAAGGCGTTGGAGCTCCTCCAACAGACCGAGGAACGGCTGGCGTTCGTGACGAGCGGCCTGGCGAGCGCGACCGTCGATGGCTTGGTCCGCACGGCCCAGACCGAGAACCCGGGACGCTTCCTGCTCGTCGACACCGACGGCAGCACCCCGCTGCCCACCGGACTGCTCGACGCGGGGGAGACGCAGGCCCGTGTCCGCGACGGCAAGACCTACGTGGCCCGCCTCGCCCGCGTCACCGACACGGTCGAAACAGCCGAGTGGGACCAGGAAGGCACCGTTCTGATCACCGGCGGCACCGGCGGCCTGGGCGCGGAACTGGCCCGCCACCTCGTCGCGGAGCGCAACGTCAAGCGCCTGCTGCTCGTCTCCCGACGTGGTCCGGAAGCGCCGGAAGCCGTTGCGTTGCAAGCAGAACTCACGGCGCACGGCGCGGACGTCACGATCGCCGCCTGCGACACCGCCGACCTCAAGGCGGTGAAGAAGGTGATCAAGGGCGTCAAGCTGACCGCCGTCATCCACACCGCAGGTGTTCTCGACGACGGCATCGTCGGCTCCCTCACGCCGGAGCGACTCACCACCGTCTTCAAGCCCAAGGTCGACGGCGCCTGGAACCTCCACGAGGCCACGAAGAAGCAGAAGCTCCAGGCGTTCGTGCTCTACTCGTCGGTGTCGGGCGTGCTCGGCAGCGCCGGGCAGGGCAACTACGCCGCGGCCAACGCGTTCCTCGACGCACTGGCAGAACACCGGCGCGCCCAGGGCCTGCCGGCGACGTCACTGGCGTGGGGTCCGTGGGCACAGACCGGTGGCATGACAGCACATCTGCAGGACGGCGCGATGGACCGCATCGGCCGCACCGGCATGCCGCCGCTGTCCGTCCGGCAAGGCATGGCGCTGTTCGACGACGCGACCTCACGCGAGGACGCGGTGCTCGTGCCCGCCCGCATCACCACCGGTCGCACGAACGGCCCGGTCGCGGCGGTGCTGCGCGGCCTGGTGCGCGGCGGGAAGCGCGCTGCCGGCGCCGGGGAGTCGTCCACTGTGGACTTCGCGGCGACGCTCGACGCCGTGCCCGCCGAGGACCGGGCGAAGTACCTGGTCGACCTGGTGCGTGGCCACGCGGCAGGCGTACTCGGGCACGCGACGCCCGCGGCGATCGACAACGACAAGCAGTTCCGCGACCTCGGTTTCGACTCACTTACCGCCGTGGAGCTGCGCAACAGCCTCGCGTCCGCGACGGGCCTGAAACTGCCCGCCGGCTTGGTTTTCGACTACCCGACACCCGACGAGCTCGCCGACTACCTCGCGGGCGAACTGCTCGGTGACGACGCCGGGCCGTCGCTCGCGACCGAACTCGACAGGTTCGAGGCCGTGCTGGCCGCGAGTCCCGACGAGGACAGGGCCGGAATCGCCGCCCGCCTGCGCACGCTGCTCGCCCAGTACGGCGGCGCGAAGTCCGAGGAAGCCGTGAACGACCGCATCAACTCGGCCACCGTGGACGACGTGTTCGCCTTCATCGACAACGAACTCGGCCGACGCACCGAGCGCTGACCCCACCACGTGGACGGAAGGTTTCCGGCGATGCCGAACGAAGAGAAGCTCGTTGAGTACCTGAAGTGGGTCACCGCCGATCTCGCCCAGACCCGCCGGCGGCTGGAGGAGGTCGAGTCCGGCAGGCACGAGCCGGTCGCGATCGTGGGCATCGCCTGCCGATTCCCCGGCGACGTCCGCTCGTCGGAAGACCTGTGGGAACTGGTCTCGCAAGGCCGGGACGCCATCACCGGGTTCCCGACCGACCGAGGCTGGGACCTCGGCACCCTGGCCGGCGGCACCAGTGCGACGCTGCAGGGCGGATTCCTCTACGACGCCGCCGACTTCGACCCCGGCTTCTTCGGCATCTCGCCGCGTGAGGCGCTAGCGATGGACCCGCAGCAACGACTTCTGTTGCAGACCACGTGGGAGGCAGTCGAACGCGCGGGCATCGACCCGACGTCGTTGCGCGGCTCGCGGACCGGCGTGTTCGTCGGCACCAACGGCCAGGACTACGGCCACGTGCTGATCGCCTCCCAGGAGGACGTCGAGGGGCACGCCGGCATGGGCACCGCGGCCAGTGTCATCTCCGGACGCATCTCCTACACGTTCGGCTTCGAGGGCCCGGCCGTCACCGTCGACACCGCGTGCTCCTCGTCCTTGGTGGCCCTGCACCTGGCCTCCCAAGCGCTGCGCAACGGCGAGTGCTCGCTCGCGCTGGCCGGTGGCGTCACCGTCATGGCGACCTCCTCGAACTTCGCCGGATTCACCCGGCAGGGCGGTCTCGCGACCTCGGGCCGGTGCAAGGCGTTCTCGGACGACGCGGACGGCACCGGCTGGGCCGAGGGCATCGGCGTGCTGCTCGTGGAGAAGCTCTCCGACGCCCAGCGCAACGGCCACCCGGTGCTCGCCGTGGTTGCCGGTAGCGCGATCAACCAGGACGGCGCCTCCAACGGCCTCTCCGCCCCGAACGGTCCCGCCCAGCGCGAGGTGATCAAGGCCGCGCTGGCCTCGGCGGGCCTGTCGGCGTCCGATGTGGACGCTGTCGAGGCCCACGGAACCGGGACGGTGCTGGGAGATCCGATCGAGGCCGAGGCGCTCCTCGCCACCTACGGCCAGGACCGCGCGACGCCACTGCGGCTCGGCGCGATCAAGTCCAACATCGGCCACACCCAGGCGGCGGCCGGCGTCGCGGGCGTCATCAAGATCGTGGAAGCGCTGCGCCACGACACCCTCCCGCCGACCCTGCACGTCAGCGAACCCTCGTCGCACGTCGACTGGTCGGCGGGCAGCGTCGCCCTGCTGACGGAGACCACCGCCTGGCCACGGGGCGGTAAACCCCGCCGCGCCGGCATCTCGTCCTTCGGAGTGAGCGGCACCAACGCCCACGTGATCATCCAAGAGGCCCCAGAACTGTCAGACCTCCCTGAGATGATTGGGATGGGGGATGAAAGCCCCCTGGGGGCCAGCCAGCCGGAATCGATTCAGGGGCTGGCGGGCCGGTACCCGCTCGTCGTCTCGGCTAAGTCGGCGAACGCGCTGAAGGCCCGCGTCGAGCAGGTCAAGGCGCTCGAAGGAGAGCCGCGGGACCTCGCGTACTCGCTGCTCACCACGAGGCCGACGACGTTCGACCACCGCGCTGTGCTCCTCGACGGCGACGTCATCGCGAGCGGGACCGTGCAGCGCAAGCCGTTCGCCGCGCTGTTCTCCGGCCAGGGCGCCCAGCGCGTCGGCATGGGCAAGGAGCTGTACGAGGCGTTCCCCGCCTTCCGGGAGGCCCTCGACGCCGCCCTCCGGCATCTCCCTGCGGGCCTTAAGCAGGCCATGTGGGAGGACGAGACCCGGCTCGACCAGACCGGCCACACCCAGCCCGCGCTGTTCGCGTTCGAGGTCGCGCTGTACCGGCTGCTGGAGAGCTACGGCTTCAAAGCCGACCACGTCGCGGGCCACTCGATCGGCGAGATCGCCGCCGCGCACGTCGCCGGCGTCCTGAGTCTCGAAGACGCCGCGAAGCTCGTCACGGCCAGGGCGAGCCTCATGCAGAACCTCTCGGCAGGTGGCGTGATGATCGCGCTTCAGGCCACCGAGGCGGAGGTCATGCCGCACCTCACCGCAGGTGTCTCCCTGGCTGCCGTCAACGCCGAGGACTCGGTCGTCATCGCCGGCGTCGAGGAGGAGGCGCGGAAGGTCGCGGCGCGGTTCACCGACCGCAAGACCAAGCAGCTGAAAGTCAGCCACGCGTTCCACTCGCCGCTGATGGAGCCGATGCTCGACGACTTCCGCGCCGCGATCAGGACCATCACGCTGAACCCGTCGAAGATCCCGTTCAGCGCCACCGGCGACGTCACGAACCCCGAGTACTGGGTCAGCCACGTCCGCGACACCGTCCGCTTCGCCGGCAACGTCAGCCGCATCGAGGAAGCCACCCACGTCGAGATCGGCCCCAGCGCCGTCCTGGCCGCCCTCGTGGACCGCACCATCCCGACGATGCGCAAGGACAAGGACGAGGTCACGGCGTTCATCACGGCCCTGGCCAAGCTCTACACGGCCGGTGCCAAGATCGCCTGGCCCGCCAAAGGCACGAAGACGGCGCTGCCCACCTACCCGTTCGACACCGAGCGGTTCTGGCCGCGGAGCACCATGGCCCCCGGTGCCCAGCCGAACGCCGGCCGCCCCGCGCTCTACGAGCTGAACTGGGTGAAGTCCACAGTGGACGCACCGGCCATCACGGGCGCGCGCTGGGCGATCATCGGCGGCGACGAGTTCGACCTCGCCCACGTCCTGTACGCGGCGGGCCAGTCCGTCAGCGGCTACGGCGAAACCCTCACCGAAGCCGCCCAGAACACCACGCCGGACGTGTTCGTCGTGGCCGTCACGGGCGACAACACCCCGGAGACGACCCACGCGCAGACCCGGCGAGCGCTGAACATCCTCCAGGAAGCGCTGAAGTTCGAGAACTCCCGCGTCGTCTTCGTCAGCCGCGGCGCCGCGGCGGGCGAGGACCTGGCCGCGGCGGCCGTGTGGGGCCTGGTCCGCACCGCGCAGGCCGAGAACCCCGGCCGGTTCCTGCTCGTCGACAGCGACGGCCTCGACGTCTCCGGCGCCCTGCTCACCTCGCTCGTCAACGGCGACGAACCGCAGGTCGTCGTCCGCGAGGGCAAGGTCGAGGTCGCCCGGCTCAGGGAACTGCCCGAGAACCCCGACGCCAGGTACGAGTGGAGCGAGAACGACACCGTCCTGATCACCGGCGGTACCGGCGGCCTCGGCGCGGAACTGGCGAAACACCTCGTCACCAGGCACGGCGTCCGGCACCTCCTGCTCGCCAGCCGTCGCGGCGAGGAGGCACCCGGCGCCCAGAACCTGAAGCAGGAGCTGGAGAACAAGGGCGCCACCGTCACCATCGCGGCCGCCGACGTCTCGAACCCCAACGACGTCCAGACCCTGTTCGCGGCCACGGAACGCCCGCTCACCGCCGTCATCCACACCGCAGGCGTACTGGACGACGCCCTCGTCGACGCGCTCACCCCGGACCGTCTGAAAGCGGTCCTCACGCCCAAGGTCGACGCCGCACACCTGCTCGCCCAGCACGACCTCAAGCTGCTGGTGCTCTACAGCTCGGTCTCCAACGTCATGGGCGCGCCCGGCCAGGGCAACTACGCCGCCGCCAACTCCTACCTCGACGCCCTCGCGCAGACCAGGCCGAACACCCTCAGCCTCGCCTGGGGACCGTGGGCGCAGGACAGCGGCATGACCGCAGGCCTGAGCGACGCCGCCATGGACCGCATCGCCCGTTCCGGCATGCCGCCACTCGCCGCCGAGCAGGGCCTCGCACTGTTCGACGCCGCACTCGCGGAGAACAAGCGCGTCGTCATCCCCATGCACGTCAACCGCAACCAGCAGCGCGTTGCCCCGCTGCTGCGCGACATCGTCGACGAGCAGCTCCTCCCGCAGCAGAGCCAGATGGCGGCCGTCACGGTCCTCGACCGGTTGCGCAACCTCGACGGCGACGACCGCGTCAACCAGGTCCGCGAACTCGTCGTCGGCACGTGCGCCGCACTGCTCGGCCACCACGACGCGTCCACAGTGGACGCCGAGAAGAACTTCCTGGAACTGGGCTTCGACAGCCTCATCGCCGTCGAACTGCGCAACCAGCTCAACGACATGCTCGCCCTCAAACTCCCCGGCAGCGCCGTGTTCGACAGCGGCACACCGGCCGCGCTCGCCGCGAGGGTCGACGCCGAACTGGGCACCATCGCCGGGCCTGCCACGAGCAACGGCATGACGGTCAGCGCGCACGACACGGTGTTCGGGCTGTTCATGGACAGCGTCGCGGGCGGCAAGGTCGTCGAAGGTCTGAGGTTGCTCAAGGCCGTCGCCACCCTGCGTCCGATGTTCGACAGCCCGGCCGAACTGGAGGACCTGCCCGTCCCCGTCACCCTCGCCGACGGCCCGAAGCTGCCGAAACTGGTCTGCGTCAGCGCACCCGGCGCCACCGCCGGCGTGCACATGTACGCGAGGCTCGCCGCCCACCTGCGCGGCAAACGACACGTCTCAGCGCTCCCGCTCATCGGTTTCAACGAAGGCGAAGCACTGCCTCGCACCACCGAAGCCGCCGCCAGGTTCGTCGCGGAAAGCATTCTCAACGGCACCGACGGCGACCCGTTCGTCCTCGTCGGACACTCCTCTGGCGGCACCCTCGCCTACTTCGCGGCCGCCGTGCTCGAGGAGACCTGGGGGATCACACCGGAAGCGGTGATCATGCTCGACACCCTGAGCATGAACTACAACTCCAGCGAGGGCATGGACTTCGGCGCCGTCACCACGAACTACTTCAACACCATGGACTCGCCCGCGGTGAACATGAACAGCACGCGCCTGTCCGCGATGGCGCACTGGTTCCCGCTCATCATCGACACCGGCCTCCACACGACGGTCCCGAAGCTGCTCATCCGCTGCGCCAACGAGGTCAAGGGCACCGACCTCGTCACGACCGACCAGGACGTCGACGTGCCCGCCGACGAGATCCGCGTCGTCGCCACCGACCACATGGCGATGGTCAAGGAGGACGCGGGCGTCATCGCGGACGTGATGGAGGACTGGCTCAGCACCCGTATCGAGAAACTGGAAGGCGTCCGATGACCACATCGCAGGAACTGCCCCTCATCGGGGTCGAACTGCCGTCGATCCTGACGTTCAGCGAACTCCGCCTGCGGTTGCAGGAACAGGCGCCGGTGTGCCGCATCCGGACACCCGCGGGCGACGAGGGCTGGCTCGTCACCCGCCACGCCGAGGTGAAGGCGCTGCTGCAGAACCAGAAACTCGGCCGCAGCCACAAGGACCCTGCCAACGCGCCGAGGTACTTCCGCAACCCGATGCTCGACATGCTCATCACCGCCGACGACATCGAGGTCGAGAAGGAGCGCCACGAGAAGAAACGCGTCCTCTACACCAAGAGCTTCGCCGCCCGCCGCGTTATCGAACGCCGCGAGCGCGTGATCGGCATCGCGAACGACAAGATCGACGCGATCATCGCCGCCGGTCAGCCCGCCGACCTGCACAGCGCCTACTCGATGGACTACTCGCAGCAGGCGCTCTGCGACATGGTCGGCATTCCCGTCGAGGACCGCGCCAAGCTGCTGGAGATGATGGACACCGTCGGCGCCTCCGACCAGGAGTCCGCCGAGGCCGGCATGGACCCGTTGTTCGGATTCGCCGCCGACATCGGCGAACGCCGCAGGTCAGAACTCGGCGACGACGTCATCTCGCGGTTCATCGAGACCGGCCTGACCAACGAGGAGATCGGCCTCCACGTCGTCACGCTGCTGTTCACCGGCCTCGCGGGCCTCGCGAGCCACCTCGACTTCGGCGTGCTGCTGTTCCTGCGCAACCCCGAGCAGCGCGCGAAGGCCATGGCCGACCCGGAGATCATGGCCCGCGCCGTCGACGAGGTCATGCGCGCCACGATCAGCTCGCCCGTCCTGCCCCGCTACGCCAGCGAGGACATCGAGATCGGAGGCGTCACGATCAAGGAGGGCGACCTCGTGATGCTGGACTTCAGCCTCGCCAACTTCGACCCGCGCGCGTTCGAGAACCCGAACGACTTCGACGTCACCCGCTCGCCGAACCACCACTTCACGTTCGGTCACGGCATGCGGCACTGCACCGGCGCCCCGCTCGTGCGGATCATCCTCGCCGTCGCCTACACCACGCTGTTCGAACGCCTGCCCACGCTGCGGCTCGCCGTGCCGGAGTCGGAGCTCGAATCCCACCCCGGCGGCAGGCTCGCGGGTGGTCTCGAGCGGTTCCCCGTCACCTGGTGAGCAGGGTCACTCGGCTTCTTCCTCGAGGCGCGCCTTCTCCGCCAGGCGCGCCTCTTCGGCCTTGAACTCCTTGTAGGTGGCGCGCTCGCGCACCAGCCAGTCCGGGTTCTCGTCCTTGATCGCGGCGATCTGGTCGGTGGTCAGCGCCTCGGTGATGCCGGCGCGCACCAGGCCCGACGCCGAGATACCGAGCTTCTGCGCGATGAGCTGCTTGGGGTGCGGGCCGTTGCTGCGCAGGTTCGCCAGCCACTCCGGCGGGTTGGCCTGCAGCTCGTTCAGCTCGTCGCGCGACACGACGCCGGCCTGGAACTCCTCGGGGGTGGCCTCGAGGTACACGCCGAGCTTCTTGGCGGCGGTGGCGGGCTTCATCGTCTGCTGCGACTTCATGCGCAAAGAGTAACCGCTGCGTCCGGTAGCCTCAGCGCGTGACCGGCTCTTTCACGCTCGCGTACGTCCCAGGTGTGACGCCGGGCAAGTGGGCACGGGTCTGGGAGGAACGCCTGCCGGAGACCCCGCTGACCCTCGTCCAGGTGACCGTCGCCGAAGCAGGGGCGAAGGTGCGCTCTGGTGAGGCCGACGCCGCGCTGCTGCGGCTGCCCGGCGACCGCGAGGACCTGCACGCGATCCCGCTCTACACCGAGACCAGCGTCGTCGTGTTCCCGAAGGACCACGAGTTCGCCGCGGCCGACGAACTGTCCCTCGAGGACCTGGCGAAGCACGTCCTGTGGCAGCCGCTCGACGACCCGCTCGGCTGGGAGGCGCAGCCCGGTCAGCCGCCGGTCGAACGGCCGGAGACCACCGCGGACGCGATCCAGATCGTGGCCGCCGGCGTCGGCATGCTGGTCGTGCCGCAGTCACTGGCGCGGCTGCACCACCGCAAGGACCTCAAGTACGTGCCGCTCTCGGACGCGCCGCAGTCCCGCGTGGCGCTGTCGTTCCCGATCCGCGACGAGAACCCCGAGCTGATCGAGCACATGATCGGCATCGTCCGCGGCCGCACGGTCAACAGCACCCGCGGCCCCGCGCCGGAACCGGCCAAGAAGCAGGCGCCCCAGCAGCAGCGACGAGGCCCTGCGCCCCAGCAGAAGAGGCAGCCTGCCAAGCGGGCGAAACCCCGTCGCGGTCGCTGACGTCAGTCGTGCACCGTGATCGCCTGGGCCGGGCAGATGCCCCTGGCCGTCCTGGCGGCCGACTCCGCGTCACCAGAAGGACTGGCGTCGAGCACGGTGACGAACCCGTCGTCGTCCTGGTCGAACACGTCCGGCGCGGCCAGCACGCACTGCGCCGAGCCGATGCACTTGCCGGTGTCCACACTGATCCGAGCCATGACGATCCCTTCTCACCAACGCACAGGTAGCGCGTGGAGTCCGAACAGGACTCCGTCGTACTTGAACCGCAGCTCCTCCAGCGGCACCGCGACCTCCAGGGTCGGGATCCGCTGGAACAGCCCGCGGTAGGCGACGTCCATCTCCAGCCGCACCAGGTTCTGCCCGAGGCACTGGTGCACGCCGTACCCGAACGCCACGTGCCCGGTGGCCGAGCGGGACGGGTCGAACTCGTCCGGCCGCTCGAACATCTCCGGGTCGTGGTTCGCGCCGGCCACGAGCGGCACGATGCCCTCACCGGCCCGGACCAGCTGGCCGCCGATCTCGACGTCCTCGATCGCCACCCGCAACGCCACCAGGTCCGCGACGGAGTGGTAGCGCAGCAGTTCCTCGATCATGCGGTCGTCGTCGATCCACTGCTTCTGCTGCAACAGCGTGACGACGCCGAGCGAGATGTTGTTCGCCGTCGTCTCGTGGCCCGCGATCAGCAGCAGCATCGAGACGCCCGAGAGCTCCTGCGGCGTCAGCAGGCCGCCCTGCAGCAGCTTGCTGATCAGGTCGTCGCCGGGGCGCTTGGACTTGATCGTGATCAGCCGGTTGATGTAGCGCAGCAGGTGCTCGGACGCCTTGTCGCGCTGCTCGTCGGTCGACGTCAGCGTCACGAGGACCTTCGTCTTCTCCTCGAAGAAGTCGCGGTCCACCTTCGGCACGCCCAGCAGGGCCGAGATCACCAGCGACGGTACCGTCAGCGAGAAGTCCTCGACCAGTTCGGCCGTGTTTCCCTTGGCCAGCATCTGGTCGATGGCGTGGTCGACGATCTGCTCGACCGCCGGCCGCAACGCCCTGATGCGGCGCACCGTGAACTCGGGGATCAACGCCTTGCGGAACCTGTTGTGGTCCGGCGGGTCCAGCGACACGAACCAGCCCGGCACGTCGTCCGCGGACGGCGCGCCCACGGTCCGCGACGGACGCGGAAACCCCTCGTGCGTCGGGTTGGAGCTGATGCGCGGATCGGTGAGGACCGCGCGCACCTCCTCGTGCCTGGTCACCAGCCACACCGTCTCGCCCGACGGCAACGCGGCCTTCGTCAGGCCGGGTTTCGTGCGGAACCCCTCGTACTCGGGCGGAGGGAACGGCACGCCGGGGCGGCGCATCATGAACGGGACCAGGTCAGTGCTCGTCATGTCTCATCCCTCGTAGAACCGGCGGACCTGAGCCACGATGTGGTCCTGGTCGTCCTCGGTCAGCTCGGCGTGGGTGGGGAGGTACAACCCGTCCTCGGCGAACCGGTTCGCGTTCAGCGTCGGCCACACCGGGTCGAGATAGCCGGGCTGCCTGCTCATCGGCTTGAAGAAGAGCCGGGTCTCGATCCCGTTGTCCGCCAGGAAGGTCCTGAGCTCCTCCCGGCGTTCCGCGCGCAGGTCGTACATCCACAACACGTCCCGCGGCGGCATGAGGGTGATGCCGGCGATGCCGCGAAGGCCCTCGTCGTACCGCTTCTCGATCTGCGCGCGCGTCGCGATGATCTCGTCGAGGCGTTCGGTCTGCGCGAGCGCGACCGCGGCCTGCAGGTTGGTCATCCGGAAGTTGTAGGCGAGCTTCTTGTGCAGGAAGCTGTGGTCGCGGGTGAACGCCATGCCGCGCAGGTGCGCCATCTGCCGCGCCAGGTGCGGATCGTTCGTGACGCAGACACCGCCCTCACCCGAGGTGATGACCTTGTTGGCGAACAACGAGAACGCGGCGATGTCACCGGTCGGCTTGACGCCGTGCGCTTCCGCCGAGTCCTCGACCACGCGCAGGTTGTACTCGTAGGCCAGTTCGAGGATCGGCTCCATGTCGCACTGCCGGCCGTAGACGTGCACCGGCATGATCACCTTGGTGCGCTGGGTGATCTTCTCCTCGATCTTCGTGACGTCGATGTTCAGGTCGTCGGCGCAGTCAACGAAAACGGGGGTGGCACCGGTGTAGGTCACCGCCCACGCCGACGCGATCATCGTGAACTCGGGCACGATCACCTCGTCGCCGGGACCGACGCCCAGAGCCCTCAGTGCGAGCGTCAGAGCCGTCGTACCGGAAGAACACGCGACGCCGTACTTGACGTCGTTGTAGGCGGCGAAGGCCTCCTCGAACTGCGGCACGTACGGCCCCTGCGAGGAGATCCAGCCGTCCGTCACGGCCTTCGTCGTGTACTCGAGTTCGTTGCCGCGCAACGAAGGCATCGAGACGGGATAGCGATAGCTCATCGTCAACTCACTTCGAGGCCAGTGCGGGCAGAGAGAGGATCAGGTCGGCGGCGGTCTTGCGGCCGCCCGCGGAGTGCTGCAGTGCCGCGAGACGTTCGGCGTTCTCGGTGAACGCCGGGTCGTCCAGGACGCGGGTCAGCTTGTCCACGACGTCGTGGGGGTCGACGGTGTGAGGCTTGTCCAGCGTGAGCCCGACGCCGAAGCTCGTGGCGCGGACGGCCTGGTCGTAGCAGTCGACCCACAACGGCCGTGACACCATCGGCTTGCCGAAGTAAATGCTTTCGGTGTAGGCGTTTCCGCCCGCGTGCGTGAAGAACAGCTTGACGTTCGGGTGCGCGAGCACGTCGAGCTGCGACGGCACCCACGTCTCGATGCGCAGGTTGCCGGGCAGCGTGGAGGGCAGGAACTCCTGCTGGTCGCGCGGCAGCTTCCACAGGACCGAGTGCTTGCCGTTCAGATCGTGGGCGACCTGGACGAATGCCTCGACCTGGTCCCGGGTCAGCCGCGTGATCGTGCCGAAACCCATGTAGACGACGGACTTCTGCGCGTCCAGCCACGTGCCCAGCTCGCCGGGTTCCGCCTGGGGGAGTGGCGGCACCAGCGCGCCGACCGTGCGGATCTTCTCCGGAATGTCGAACGGGTAGTCCATCTCCGGGATCGAGTAGCACAGCACCATTTCGGCCTGCTCCACCCTCGCGAACTGGCCGAAAGCCTTGGAGGAGATGCCCAGCTCGGCGATCACCTTGGCGTTGCGCGCGTTGCGGTCCTTGTTGTCCTTGGTGAACGCGGTCGCGAGCGTGCGCCAGCCGAAGAGCCTGTTGGCCCAGCGCTGGGTCCAGGACATGTCGGCGGGCAGTCCGGTGTGCGGGCGCGGGAAGTCCTTCGGCGTGTACGAGGGACCGATCGGGATCGCGGACGTCACGAGGTTCGACGCGACGAACGGGTTGCTGATCACGTACGGCACGCCCTTGGTGATGGCGACCTCGTAGCCGAACATGCACATCGACTCGACGATCATCAGCGCAGGCCGGATCTCGTCGACCAGCTCCGAAAGCCCGCGGTACTTGGGAATCCGCTGCTCGGGTCGGTTCGTCTGCGCGATGACGGCCTTGCGCGCCTTGAACCGCGACCGCTGCGTCACCTTCGCGTAGACGTCGTCGGGCCAGGTGACCGAGGACATCTCCGGAATCACGTCCCCCAGCGAGAAGAACTCGATCGGCGAGCCGACCGCGGCCGCCTCGACCTCCTCGCGAGCCTTGTCGTCGGTGGCGAACCACAGGTCCTCGACGCCGCGGCGCGACAGTTCCTCGGCTAGCACGAGCATCGGGTTCAGCAGGCCGCTCTCCGGCAGACTGACGAACA
The DNA here is from genome assembly GCF_033949975.1 of Lentzea sokolovensis. NCBI lineage: Bacteria > Bacillati > Actinomycetota > Actinomycetes > Pseudonocardiales > Pseudonocardiaceae > Lentzea > Lentzea sokolovensis. The sequence goes on along the minus strand of NZ_JAXAVU010000001.1, from coordinate 767,146 downwards.
GGATCGGCCGCTGGCTCATGGACTTCACCCTTCGGACTGACGCCTGATGACCGCGAGCCTGCCGGACCCCGAGGTGCCCTGTCCCAGGGCGGCAGTCTTCTCCGGAAGAAGACCTAGTGTTCGAAAGCACCGGCACTCCAGGAGAACACCTAGAACTGGCACGTATCGATTTGATGGGGATGCGTTCGCCTGCGACGCTCGGTGCCTCCTGGCGAGAGGTACATCATCATGACCGGGATGTCTGACAACGGCATGACCAAGGCGAGGCTCGCGGGCCTGATCGAGCGGGACGACCAGTGGGCCACCTTGGAGACGTTGCTGACGGACTCCCTGTCAGGATCTGGAAGGGTCGCTCTGCTCACCGGCCCTGTCGCGTCGGGGAAGACCGAGCTGCTGCACGCGTTCGGTGAGGCCTCCGGCGCTGGGTTCGTCAAGGCCACCTGCTCGGCGTTCGAGCGCGACCTGCCGTTCGGCGTGGCGAGCCAGATCTTCCACCCCCTGGACGCGCCGGACGAGGTCGGCGAACTGCTCGACGCCGCCGCCCGGAGCGCTGAGGGGCCGACCGCACGCCAGTTGCACGCGTTGTGCCTGGCGTTGCTGGATCTCACGGCCGAGACGCCACTGGTGATCGGCATCGACGACGTGCAGCACGCCGACTCGTCGTCGCTGCACTGGCTGCTGTACCTGATCCGCCGCATCGGCCAGGCGAAAGTGCTGCTGATGCTCAGCGAGACCGCCTCACCGCGTGCCGCGCACACCGCCCTGCACACCGAGTTGTTGCGCCACCCGCACTGCCGCGACGTCCAGCTGGCGCCGCTGGGATCGTTGGGCGAGTTGTTCGAGGCGTCCGCGCACGCCGCGGACGCGATGGCGTTGTCCGGCGGGAATCCTTTGCTGGTGCGGTCGTTGCTCGACGATCAACGGCTGTGCAAGCCGCGCGACGACGGCGGTCTGGTGATCGGCCCCAGCTACCGGCGAGCGCTGGTCAGCTGCCTGCATCGCAGCGACCACCACGTGCTGCCCGTCGCGCGGGCGCTGGCCGTGACGGGGGAGCAGGCGACGCACGAGTCGCTGGGGCGGCTGGCTCGCACCGACACCGACACCGTGGCGTCCGCGCTGGACGTGATGAACGAGGCCGGGCTGCTGTGCGACGGCTGGTTCCGCGACCCGGCAGCGCGAGGTGCCGTGCTGGACGATCTGTCCACTCAGGACCGCAAGGAGATGTACCTCGGGGCGGCCCTGCTGCTGCACGACGAGGGCGCGCCCGCCACCGAGGTCGCTCCCTACCTGGTGATGGCCGACCACTCCGAGAACCCGTGGATGGTGCCGGTGTTCGTGGAGGCCGCCGAACACGCCCTGCGCGACGAACAGATCGACACGGCGTTGCGCTACCTGGAACTGGCCCATCGGGCGTGCGTCGAGGTGCACGGACGTGCGGCGATCGCGGCGAAGCTGGTGCGGGTGGAGTGGCGGGTCAACCCGTCCGCGGCCGGCAGGAGGCTCGGCACGGTGGTGCCGGCGATGCGGGCCGGGCAGCTCTCCGACCGGGACGTCACGTCGCTGGTGCAGCCGATGCTGTGGAACTGCCAGGTCGACGAGGCCACCGAGGCGATGGACCGGGTCCGGCGCACCACCACGTCGAGCAACGGCCTGCGCGCCATGGAACTGTGGCTCGCCTGCTCGCACCCGACCCTGGCCCGCCGGGCGACGTCCACCCCGGAGGCCGTGAAGACCCGGACGGTGAGCCTGACCTCCGGCCCGATGCTGAAGGCCGTCACCGCGCTCGCGAACGTGCTGACGTACGGCAACAACGACGCTTCGGCCACCGACGCCGAGCACGTGCTGCAGGCCGCGCGGCCGTCCGACAGCGGCTGGTGGGGCCCGGAGTCGGCGATGCTGGCGTTGCAGGCCCTGGTCTACGCGGACCGGCTCGACGTGGCGGCGCAGTGGTGCGACAAGCTCCTGGACGAGGCGCGGACCAAGAACCTCGCGGTCGCGCGCGCCTTCTTCTCCTGCGTACGTGCCGAGGTGTCGCTGCGGCGCGGCGACCTGACCACCGCTTTCGAGCACGCCCAGAACGCCCTGGACCTCATGCCCGCCGGCGGATGGGGCGTGGCGCTGGGCATGCCGCTGGGGATCCTCATCAACGCGGCCACCAAGATGGGACGGCACGAGGACGCGGCGTCGTTCCTGGAACAGCCGGTGCCCGAGGCAATGTTCCAGTCGCGGTACGGGTTGCACTACCTGTACGCGCGCGGCCACCACTACCTGGCGACGTCCCGGCACTACGCGGCGCTCGCGGACTTCCTGTCCTGCGGCGAGCTGATGACGTCCTGGGGTGTGGATCAGCCGGGCGTGGTGCCGTGGCGGACGTCGGCCGCGGAGGCGTGGCTGCTGCACGGGGCGAACCGGGACGAGGCCAAGCGGCTGATCAACGAGCAGCTCGCCCGGCTGGGCCCGGACGCCTCGCGCACCCGAGGCGTGGCGTTGCGGTTGCTGGCCGCCACCAACCAGCCGCACAACCGGCCACAGTTGTTGCAGGACGCCGTGGTGATCCTGGAGGAGTACGGGGACCAGTACGAGCTGGCCCGCGCTCTGGCCGATCTGTCCAAGGCACATCAGGCTTTGCGGGAACACCGGCGCGCGTGGACCGTGGCCCGGCGGGCGTGGCACGTGGCGAACGTCTGCGACGCTGCCGAGTTGTGCGAGGAGTTGCTGCCTTCGCGGGGGAAGGCCGACGGCGAGGACGCGCCGGCCGAGGAGAAGCCGGCCGATCCGATCGCCACGCTGACGGACGCGGAACGGCGGGTGGCCGCGCTGGCCGCCGTGGGGTACACGAACCGGGAGATCGCGTCGAAGCTCTACATCACGCCGTCGACGATCGAGCAGCACCTGACGCGGGTGTACAGGAAGCTGAACGTCAAGTACCGCAAGGATCTCCCGGCGGATCTGCACTCGTACCTGCCCAGCACGGCTTGATCCTCCACTGAGGACGCCACGCTTTCACTCGATCGTGTTCACGCTGACCCGTTATCAAAACGTGATCTTGCGGTAGTGTCGAACACATGAGCGAACCGGACCCGTGCCTCCTCTCGACTGACGAGCTGCTCAGCAGCGTCGTCAGCGAGGTCGTGGAGATCAGGGTTCGTGAGCACGCGGTGCTGCGGAAGCTCGCTGAGCTGGACCGTCGCGGCGCCGCCGAGGAACTCGGTTACAAGGACCTGCCGCAGGTGTTGCGGCACGCGGTCCGCTGGGATCTGAAGACCGCCCGGCAATGGCTCGCGAACGCGCACGCCCTGAGCCACGACATCACCCCGACGGGCAGCAGGCTGGAGCCGGATCTCCCGGTGACCGCCGCCGCGGTCGCGGAGGGCACGCTGTCGGCCGACCACATCTCCGCCGTCGCCGAGGTGATGAAGAAGCTTCCCGCCGCGGCCGAAGCCCCGGTGGTGGAGTTCGCGCAGGCCCACGAGCCGAGCGCGGTCCGCTCCTTCGGCAAGGAACTGGCCTACCGCCTGTACCAGGACGACCCGGAGCCCCGCGACACCGAGCCCGCACCGCCGACGAACCAGCACGTGATGCGCTGGAAGGGCGAATGCCTGGAGATCTGGGCGAAGCTCGACAAGATCACCGGCGCGAAGTACGAGGCCCTGCTCGACCCATTGGCCAAGCCGCGCCCGGAAACGCCAGAGGAAGGCCCGGACCTCCGCACGCGCTCCGAACGCGAGGGCGACGCCCTGGCCGAGCTCGTCGACCTGATGCTGCGCGCCGACCAGCTGCCCGAACACGGCGGCGAACCGGTCAGCCTCACCCTGACGATGCGCTACGAGGACCTGGTGAGCCAGGCAGGTCAGGCGATGCTCGACAACCGCGAGCGCATCCCGGCCGCCGAAGCCCGTCAGCTCGCGTGCAACGCCGGCATCATCCCGCTGGTCCTGGGCGAACGCTCCCAGCCGATGGACATCGGCCGCAAGGCACGCACGTTCCCCGCCGCGATCCGCCGAGTGCTGGTGGCCCGCGACCAGGGCTGCGCCTTCCCCGGCTGCGAGCGCCCGCCGAAACACTGCGACGCCCACCACGTCCGGTTCTGGTCCAACGGAGGCGGCACCTCCGTCGACAACGCCGTGCTGCTGTGCCGCAACCACCACCGCCTGATCCACCACAGCGAGTGGGAGATCAGGATGGTGCACGGCCTGCCGCGCTTCTACCCGCCGGGCTGGCTGGATCCGGACCGCGCGGCCCGCCGCAACGTGCTCCACGCCTTCGAGGGTGATGAGCCCAAGACGAGACGCACCGACAGTCTGGGCACGCTGACGCCCAGTTGGGTCTTGCCACAACCGCGTCCTCAACCGGCTCCGGCCTTGGTCTAGCGCACCAGTGGCAGCTGCGCCTTCAGGTCGTTCACCAGCGCGGGCAGGTCAGCCCGGTCCGCTGCGAACCCGAACACGTAGTAGTCCGGCCGCACCAGCGCCGCCACCTTCTTGTACCCGGCCAGCCAAGGCAGGTAGAGGCGCTCGACGTCCACGACCTCGTGCGCACGAACGATCTTGGGCGGAATCCCGGCCGGCATCACCCGCACCAGGTGCGTTCCCAGTGACTTCAGGAACTCCAGCTCGTCCTCGCCCAGCGCCTCGTACGGGTCGAGCGTCGTGATCAGCTGCCACCCGCGTCCGACGACGTCGTCGAACCGGTCCCGCTGGGTTCCCCGCGCCACCACGCCCTGGGGCGACAGTTCGCCGTGCGGCAGGGTGATGTCCGGAGTGCGCCGGACGATGCCGTCCTCCAGCGCGTAGGCGGACGGCGCGAGGTCCACGCCCTCGGGCTTGGCCTGCATGGCGATCAGGAACGCGTCCCGCCGGGCCGCGGCCACCGGGTCGAGCTCCGACACGATCTTGCCCACCTCGATGGACATCTCGATCGTGTGCCGCACCTGCAGGGCACGCTCGGCCTGGTACGCGTCGAGCAGAGAGTCAGAGGCCAGGTCCCGCAGCACCAGGTCGAGCTTCCACGCCAGGTTCACCGAGTCGCGGATGCCGGAGCACATGCCCTGACCGGCGAACGGCGGCATCAGGTGCGCGGAGTCCCCGGCCAGCAGCATCCTGCCGTTGCGCCACTTGTCCGCCATCGCCGCCTGGAACGTGTAGACGATGTTGCGCGTCAGGTCGGCGTTCGCGGGGGTCACGTCATAGGGCGCCAGAAGCTCCCACATGCGCTCCACAGTGGACATCTCTTCGATCGACTCGCCGGGCAGCCGCATGAACTCCCAGCGCCGGTGCCCGCGCCCGGACGCGACGATCGTCGTCGGCCGGGCCGGGTCGCACACCTGCACGTCGTTCGGCCGGAACGCGCGCTTCTCGTGGAAGACGACGTCGACCAGCAGCCAGTCGTGCTTGAAGTTCAGGTCGATCATCCGCGAGCCCATGACGTCGCGGACGAAGCTGTTGGCGCCATCGCATCCGATGACGTAGGACGCCGTGACGTCACCCTCGTGGTCAGGGCCGGGCGCGGTGATCGACACGTGCGAGCCGTGGTCCTCGACCGCCTCCACCTTGTGCCCGAACAACGTCGTGATGTTCGGCAAGGTCAGCACGTGTTCGCGCAGCGCCCGTTCGAACGTCGGCTGGTGCATCACGGTCGCGATCGGCCAGCCGTCGCGGCCGGGCTCGTACGGTGCTTCGAAGCTGAACAGCTCGCGGCCCTCGGCGTTCTGGAACATGTACTGCCCCAGGGGTTCGCCGAGCTCCATCAGGTCGGCGCCGATGCCGGCCGAGGCGAACGAGCGGGCGGTCTCGCCGTCGAACGCGACGACGCGCGGGAACGGGTACTGGCCGCGGTACTTCTCCAGCAGGACGACCCGCCATCCCCTGTGCGCGAGGAGGATGGACAGAACGAGGCCGACCGGGCCGCAGCCGACTACCGCGACGTCGGCGGTGTGTGACTTCATCAGTTTCCCTGTCTGCCTGGGGGAATCAGAACACCGAGTCGATCACTCCGAGCGCCTGTCCGGGGTTCAGCCGCGGGTCGCAGAGGGTCTCGTAGCGCGCGGAGAGAGCGTTCTCGTCGGAGACGGACCCGCCGACGCACTCCGTCACGTCCGTCGCGGCCACTTCCAGGTGCAAGCCGGCCGCGTGCGCGCCCTCGGTCTCGAGGATGTGCCGGAACGCCGTGGCCTCCTCGATGATATGGGTGACATGTCGAGTCTTTCGCCCAGATTCGGTGGTGACCGTGTTGCCGTGCATGGGGTCCGAGATCCAGACGACGGGGTGGCCGGCGCGTCGCACGGCGCGCACGATCGGCGGCAGGGCGACGTGGATGTCCTCGCGGCCCATGCGGACGATGAGCGTCAGGCGGCCGGGCGTGTGGTGCGGGTCGAGCAGCTGGCACAGGCGCACGACGGTCTCGGGGTCGGCGGTCGGGCCGACCTTCACGCCGATCGGGTTCGCGATCGCCGAGAACATGCTGACGTGCGCGTTCTCGAGCTGGCGGGTGCGCTCGCCGATCCACGGGAAGTGCGTCGAGGTGAGGAACTGCTCGCCGGTGCGCTCGTCCGTGCGAATGAGCGCGTTCTCGTAATCCAGCACCAATGCCTCGTGAGCCACCCACGGACCACCGGACAGTTCCTCGGCACTTCCCGACCAGTGGGCGCGCACTTCTCGGATGACGGCGGCCGATGCGTCGTAAGCCTGCAACATTCGTTCCGGGTCGTGCCTGCGGGCGAAAACGTCAGGCTCGAACGAATTGACCAGCTCACCGCGGAACGACGGCAGATCGACTCCGTCGATCGTTTCGAAGTTGCTCGAACGGGGCTTCGCGTACTGCCCGGCCATGCGTCCGAAACGAGCCACCTGCTGCCCGGTTCGTTCCGCCAGCCGGGACGCGATGCGGCCGATGTTGCGCACCTTTCCGGAAGTTGTCACCGGGTCGACGTCTGAAAACGATTCCGCGCAGTCGCCGAGCTGCAGGACACGCGCCTCACCGAGGGCGGCGAGACCCAGAGCGCGTTTCGCCTCGCGAATTTCGGAATGCGCGACCAGGGGGAGCGCGCCGGACAGTTCGGCCTCGATCAGGTCGTAGTCGGGGTGGTGGTGCCAGTGCGGCTGTTGCGTCGCCGGCAACGTCATCCACGGGGCCGCCGTCTGCGTCTGCGTGAACTCGGTCAGCTTCACCGTCTGAGGCATTGTTCTCGCTCCTGTATCTGGTTCGGCCGGACGAGTCAGGCGATGATGCCCTCGATCTCCACGAGGAGATCGGCGCGGCAGACGTCGACGTTCAGGTACTGGACGCGGGCGTTCGGGGAGAAACGCTCCTCGCACATCCTGCGGACCGCCGGGATGTCGGAACGGTGACGGACGTAGACCTTGATGTTGTCGAGGTTCAGCAAGGAATTGCCCTGCGTGATCTCGTAGTCCGCCAGGTTCTCATCGGAGATGAGGTGCTCGATGTTGTCCAGCGACAACCTCACCTGCGCCTCGATGTCGCCGTCGTGCAGGGTCTCGTGGCCGCGGATGCTAGCGGTGCCGGCCACGTAGATCTGCCCTGACCTGCGGTCGGTGTGCGTGCCGGCGAGGTAGGTGGCCCGCGCGAACTTGGGCGGGCGCGGGCCGTACTGCCGCGGGTAGTGGTAGGCGGCCATCTGCTTCGAGTTCTCCACCGACGTCAGCGCGGCGGAGCGGGAGGCGAGGAAGTAGAACGCGATCCCGCCGCCCTGCGACCCGATTCCGGTCGCGCTCGGGACCTCCTTGTCGCCGAAGTGGAAGAGTTCGAACGCCTCGGCGCGGCCCTTGCAGAAGTCCCGGTAGATCTCCAGGCCCTCGGCGTTGTCGCCGTTGATGTCGTTGAGGAAGTTCCACATGCGGAAGCAGTTCTTGTAGCCGAGGCCGTCCATCAGGTCGAGCGCGGCGACGTAGGCGGCGCGGGTGTCCTCGGTGTAGCGGCCCGTCGGTGCGATCCGCCCGGCGACGAGGAGGTACTCGCCGTCGTGGGCGTAAACGACGCCGTGGTGCTCGCCGGTCTCGACGGTGCCGGTGGTCGTCCACACCTCCGCGAATGCCTCGCCGAGGTCGCTCGCCATGTGCAGGTCGAGCGTGAGGAGGCCATTCTCGACGCGCGGGTCGGTGCACTCGGTCGTGTAGTTGACGACTCCGAGAACGTTTCCGGTGGCCGCTGCGTGGCTGACTTCGGTGAGGCCGGTGAACACCGAGCTGGGAAGGTTCACCGTCTGCTGCGCCTGAGTCATTGGAATGCCCCTCCGAGGAGTAGGTAAAGAATTTTGCGGAGTGGAGCCGAATTATTGTTTCCGGCTGCTCTTCCGGGCCGGTGATCAAAGATTAGCCACCGGCTGGGCTCAGCAAAACTCCTGCGCCAGGAGAAAGCACTTTCGGCCGGATGATAGGGGGATCGTAGGGGGGTGCTAGGGGATTTCCTACTTACCGGCTCGATGAGGCCGAGGCTAGCATCGCTCGAGGTGCAGGCCACGTCTCCAGCAAGCCGGTAAATAGGGAGCGACGTCGGGATGTTTCGAACCGAACTGATCCGGCCGTTGTCCGAACTGCTGCGCTACCACGCCGCGAACCAGCCGGAGAAGGTCGCGTTCGCGGACTCGCGCCGCGCGGTCACGTACGCGGACCTGGAACTGCGCACCCGGCGGCTCGGCGGGCATCTCGCCGGCCTGCGGTTGCAGCCGGGAGACCGGGCGCTGATCTTCCTGGGCAACAGCGTCGACATCATCGAGAGCTACCTGGGCGTCACCCGCGCGAACGCGGTCGCGGTGCCGTTCAACCCGCACTCCGCCGACGCCGAGCTCGCCTACGTGCTGGACGACAGCGGCGCCCGCGTCGTGATCACCGACTTCGCGCACCTGGACCAGGTCCGCAAGCTCCTGCCGGGCCGTCCGTACCTCCAGGTGGTGGTGAGCGGTGACGAGCCGCTGCCGCGTGGCGGTTCCGTTGTGTCGTACCAGGAACTGACCTCGACGGACCCGGCTGTTCCCGCGCGGGACGACCAGGGCCTCGACGATGTTGCGTTCATGCTCTACACCTCCGGTACTACCGGCAAACCGAAGGGCGTGCTGTCGACTCAGCGCAGCTGCCTGTGGTCGGTCGCCGCCTGCTACGCCCCGGTCATCGGCCTGAACCACGAGGACAAGGTGCTGTGGCCGTTGCCGCTGCACCACTCTCTCGCTCACGTGCTGTGCGTCGTCGGCGTCACGGCGGTCGGCGCTTCGGCCCGCGTCCTCGACGGGTTCGCCGCGGACGAGGTGCTGACCGCGCTGGAAGGTGACGACTACACGTTCCTGTGCGGTGTTCCCGCCATGTACCACCATCTTCTGGAAGTCGCGCGCACCCGCGAGGTCTCAGCGGGCACGGTGAAGCGCTGCCTGACCGCGGGTGCCGCGTGCCCGCCGGCGTTGCGCGTCGAGTTCGAGGCCCTGTTCGGTGTCGCTCTGCTCGACGGCTACGGCAGCACCGAGACGTGCGGCCTGATCGCGGTGAACTGGCCGCAGGGCACCAGGGTCCCGGGTTCGGTCGGCCTGCCGGTGCCGGGTCTCGCGGTGCGGCTGGTCGACCCGGACACCCATGTCGACGTCGACGTGGAGGCCGAGGGCGAGGTGTGGGTGCGCGGCCCGAGCCTGATGGCGGGCTACCACAACCAGCCGGAGGCGACGGCCCAGGCGATGCCGAACGGCTGGTACCGCACCGGCGACCTGGCCAAGCGCGACCTCTACGGCTACGTCACGATCACCGGCCGCGTCAAGGAGCTCATCATCCGCGGCGGCGAGAACATCCACCCCGGCGAGGTGGAGGAGGTCCTGCTCAAGGTCCCCGGTGTCGCCGACGCCGCGGTGGTCGGCAAGCCGCACGACATCCTCGGCGAGGTGCCGATCGCGTTCGTCGTGCCCGGCGGGCAGGGCCTCGACCCGGTGCGCCTGTACGACGCCTGCCGCGAGCAGCTGTCGAACTTCAAGGTGCCGGAGGAGCTGTACGAGATCGACCACATCCCGCGCACGACCTCGGGCAAGATCACCCGGCACGTGCTGCTCGACCGCCCGGCCCGGTTGCGGGCCGCGAGCGGCGGGCAGCACGAGTCGTTGCTGCGCATGGACTGGGCGCCGATGACGTCGGTCCGCACCGCCGGCCTGGAACTGGCGAAGCGCTGGGCGGTCGTCGGTCCGGACATGTTCGGGCTGACGGCGTCCCTGGCCTCGGCCGGTGTGCACGTGGCCACCTATCCCGACGCGGCCTCGCTGCACGTGTCCGTTGTGGACGGAGAGCCCGCACCGGACGTCGCGGTGTTGTGCTGCCCCGACGACATGGACACCGGCGGCAAGCTCACGACGGCGGCGCAGGAGGCGTTGCGCAAGGTCGGTGGCGTGTTGCGGACGTGGGTGAACGACGACTGGTTCGCGCACTCCCGCCTGGTCGTGCTGACGCGCGGCGCGGTCGCGGCCGGAGTCGAGGACGTGCGCGACCTCGTGCACGCGCCGGTGTGGGGGCTGCTGCGGTCGTTGCAGGTCGAGTTCCCGAACCGGTTCACGCTGATCGACATCGACGACCAGGCGCCGTCCATCAGCGTGCTGCCGCGCGCGGTCGCCGCCGACGAACCGCAGCTCGCGATCCGCTCGGGCATCGCGTTGATGCCGCGGCTGAAGCGAGTCTCGGCGTCGGTCGACAGCGACGAGGTGCTGCGCATCGACCCCAAGCGCACCGTGGTCGTGACCGGTGCGGACGGCACCATGGGTGCCGCGCTGACCCGGCACCTCGTCGCCGCGTACGGCGCGCGTCACCTGCTGCTGATCAGCCCGCGCGGCCGCGCCGACGAGGCGACGGCACAGCTGGAGTCGGAACTGTCCGCGCTGGGCGCGAAGGTCGCGGTCGCGGCCTGCGACGTGGCGGACCGCGCCGCGCTGGCCGAGGTGCTCGGCAAGCTCAAGCGACCGATCACCGCGGTCATCCACGGCGAGGGCGAGCATCCGGCGAAGCCGTCGGCGAACCTGCCGCGCTCGGACGTGTTCCGGTCCGTTGTGGATGGTGCGGTGAACCTGCACCAGCTCACCAAGAGCGGCGACGTCACCGCGTTCGTCATGCTCTGCACGGTCGCCGGCGCGCTGGGCCTGGTCGGGTCCGGCGAGCAGGCGGCGGCGAACTCGTTCCTCGACGCGTTGGCCCGCTACCGCCGCAAGCGCGAGCTGGCCGCGACGTTCCTCGCGGTCGGATCGACGGACGCGCCGACCACGGCGTCGCGGGTGGGCGAGCTGTCGGCGCACGAGTTCAGCGCGATGTTCGACGTCGCGACCTCGGCGGGGCTCGCGCAGGCCGTCATCATGCGGATCAACAGCGCGGCGCTGCGCGAGCAGACGTCGTCGACCGAGGTCCCGGCGTTGCTGCGCGGCCTGATCGACGTCTCCGCGCGGCTCGCCACCCCGGACGAGCGCGACCTCTCCGCTTTACGCCAGCGCCTGGTCGCGATGTCGCCGGAGGAGCAGGACATCTTCCTGCTCAACCTGGTGCGCACCGAGGTCGCGGGGGTGCTCGGCCTGACCGGTGCCGAGCGCGCCGAGGCGAAGAAGACTTTCCGCGAACTCGGCCTGACCTCGGTGACCGCGGTCGACCTGCGCAACAGACTGACCGCCGCGACCGGCCTGCACCTGTCCGCGCCGGTCGCGTTCGACTACCCGACCCCGACCGTGCTGGCCCGGCACCTGCGGGCGGAACTGCTGGGTGAACGGGCTTCCGTCGTGCCGCTGGAGATGGTGCGGTCGGCGCCGGACGAGCCGATCGCGATCGTCGGCATGGCCTGCCGCTATCCCGGCGGGGTGTCCTCACCGGAGGACCTGTGGCGGCTGGTGATGGCGGGCGGCGACGTCGTGTCGCCGTTCCCCGCCGACCGCAACTGGGACCTGGAGAAGCTGTTCGACGGCGCCTCGCACACGCGTTCAGGCGGCTTCCTGCACGACGCGGCCGACTTCGACGCCGAGTTCTTCGGGATCTCGCCGCGCGAGGCGCTGGCGATGGACCCGCAGCAGCGGCTGCTGCTCGAAGTCTCCTGGGAGGCCCTGGAACGCGCGGGCATCGACCCCGCGACGTTGCGCGGCACCAACGGCGGCGTGTTCGCGGGCGTGATGTACCACGACTACGGCGCCGGGCTGCTGGACGCGCCCGCCGGGACCGAGGGGTACTGGACGACCGGCACCGCGGGCAGCGTCGTGTCCGGCCGCGTCGCCTACACGCTGGGACTGCAGGGGCCGGCCGTCACCGTCGACACCGCGTGTTCGTCGTCCCTGGTCGCGTTGCACTGGGCCGCGCAGTCGCTGCGGTCGGGCGAGTCGTCGATCGCGCTGGCCGGTGGCGTGACGATCATGTCGACGCCGCAGACGTTCGTGGAGTTCTCCCGGCAGGGCGGGCTGTCGGCGGACGGCCGTTGCAAGGCCTTCTCCGACTCCGCCGACGGCACGGGCTGGTCCGAGGGCGCCGGACTCGTCGTGCTGGAACGGTTGTCCGATGCTCGCCGCCACGGTCACACGGTTCTCGCGGTGCTGCGCGGTTCGGCGATCAACCAGGACGGCGCGTCGAACGGGCTGACCGCGCCGAACGGCCCGTCGCAGCAGCGCGTGATCCGGCAAGCGCTTGCGTCCGCCGGTCTGTCCACTTCGGACGTGGACGCGGTGGAGGCGCACGGCACCGGCACGACCCTGGGTGACCCGATCGAGGCGCAGGCATTGCTGGCGACCTACGGCCAGGACCGGACTGGGCCCCATTCCTCCGGGCCGCTGTGGCTGGGATCGGTCAAGTCCAACATCGGCCACACCCAGGCCGCGGCGGGTGTCGCGGGCGTGATCAAGATGGTGATGGCGTTGCGGCACGGCACGTTGCCGCGCACCCTGCACGTGACCTCGCCGTCGACCCACGTGGAGTGGGGGAGTGGCCGCGTCGAGCTGCTGACCTCGGAGCAGCCGTGGCCGTCGGTGTCGCGGGAACGCCGGGCCGCCGTGTCCGGGTTCGGTGTCTCCGGCACGAACGCGCACGTGATCCTGGAGCAGGCGCCCGAGGTCGAGGTGACGCAGGAGGAGCCGTCGTCGGTGCTCTCGGTGGTGCCGTGGGTGGTGTCGGCCAAGAACGCCGTCGCGTTGGACGCGCAGCTGGAGCGGTTCCGGGCGGTGCAGGCTCCCGTGCTGGACGTCGCGGCGTCGCTGGTGTCGACGCGAACGCAGCTGGAGCACCGGGCTGTGGTCGTGGACGGCGTGGAGATCGCGCGCGGCGTGGCCACGGAGCGTCCGCTGGCGGTGCTGTTCTCCGGACAGGGTTCGCAGCGGCTCGGCATGGGACGCGAACTGTACGAGCGATTCCCCGTGTTCGCCGCGGCGTTCGACGCGGTGCTGGAGCACCTGGACGGCTCGCTGCGCGACGTCATGTGGGGCCACGACCTCGACGCGCTGAACGAGACCCGGTACACGCAGCCGGCGTTGTTCGCGATCGAGGTGGCGCTGTTCCGGTTCGCCCAGTCGTTCGGCGTGCGGCCGGACTTCGTGGGCGGGCACTCGATCGGCGAGATCGTCGCCGCGCACGTCGCGGGTGTGCTTTCCCTGGAGGACGCCTGCCGGCTGGTCGACGCGCGGTCGCGGCTGATGCAGGCGCTGCCGCCGGGCGGGGCGATGGTCGCGGTGCAGGCCACGGAGGAGGAACTGCTGCCGCTGCTGGGGTCCGAAGTGTCGATCGCGGCGGTGAACGGACCGCGCTCGGTCGTCATCGCGGGCACCGAGGACGGTGTCGAGGCGGTCGTGGCCCGGTTCGCCGATCGCAAGACTAAGCGTCTCCCGGTCAGCCATGCGTTTCACTCGCCCTTGATGAACCCGATGCTGGACGACTTCCGCGCGGTCGTCGAGGGCCTGTCGTTCTCCGAGCCGCAGATCCCGGTCGTGTCGAACGTGACCGGGCAGCTCGCCGTGCGCGAACAGCTGACCTCGCCGGAGTACTGGGTGCGGCACGTGCGTGAGGCCGTGCGGTTCTCCGACGGCGTGCGGGCGTTGGGGCGTCAAGGAGTCTCGGCGTTCCTGGAGCTCGGGCCCGATGGCGTGCTGTCGGCGCTGGTGGCGGAGATGACCGAGACGGGCGCGGTGCCGCTGGACACCGCTGTCGTGCCGATGCTGCGCCGCGAACGACCGGAGGAGGCGTCCGCGGTGTCGGCGTTGGCGCGCCTGCACGTCGTGGGTGTGCCGGTTGACTGGTCCGTGCTGTTCGAGGGCACCGGCGCGGTGCGCGTCGACCTGCCGACCTACGCGTTCCAGCGGTCTCGTTTCTGGCCGGAGCCCGAGGTCGCGGCCGGCGGGGCCGATCCGCTGGACGCGGCGTTCTGGCAGCTGGTGGAGAAAGACGAGCTGGCGTCCGTGCTGGAGCTGGATCCTGAGGTCGCGGCGGCGGTCGTGCCGGCTTTGTCGTCGTGGCGGACACGGCAGCGGTCGCAGTCCATTGTGGATTCTTGGCGGTTCCGGGAGTCGTGGACCCGGCTGTCGCTGTCCGGTGCCTTCTCCGGGGCCTGGCTGGTCGTCGTGCCGCCGGGGGAGCAGGACACCTGGACGCGGGACGTCGTGGAGATCCTCGGCGGTGTCGCCGTGCCGCTGGACAAGGTCTCGGGGCTGACCGGCCGGGAGTTCACGGGTGTCGTGTCGTTGCTCGGTGTCGCGGACGACTCGGGTGACGTGCCTTACCCGCTGTCCGGAACGTTGGAGCTGCTGACGGCTCTCGAAGGCATCGAAGCTCCGTTGTGGACGGTGACGCGCGGTGCCGTGTCGACCGGTCACGGGGACATCGTGACGTCGCCGGTGCAGGCCGCGTTGTGGGGCATGGGCCGGGTCGCCGCTCTGGAGATGCCGCGCCGGTGGGGTGGCTTGATCGACCTGCCGGGCGGCGTGGACAACCAGATCGCGCAGGGCCTGCAGGCCGCGCTGCGGAACTCGCTGGGCGAGGACCAGATCGCGGTGCGCGGCAACGGCGTGTTCGCCCGTCGCCTGGTGCCCGCGCCGCGTGGCGAGCACGGCGAGGACTGGGCGCCGTCCGGCACGGTCCTGATCACCGGCGGCACCGGAGCGCTCGGCGGGTTCGTTGCGCGCGCTGTCGCCGCGCGGGGTGCTTCGCGCATCGTGCTGACCTCGCGCCGGGGTTCACTCACTCCCGGGATCGAGCACCTGGTGGCGCAGCTCGAAGGCTATGGCGCCGAGGTCTCCGTCGAGGCCTGCGACGTCGCCGATCGTGCTGCCCTCGCGGAGTTGCTGGACGGTCTGCCCGATCTGACGGCGGTCGTGCACTGCGCCGGAATCGACAGCGGTGACGCACCTCTGCTGGAGTTGTCCGCCGACCAGCTCGGGGATCTACTGCGCGCCAAGATGGTGGCGGCGCGGAACCTGCACGAGCTGACCGGGAGCCTCGACGCGTTCGTGCTGTTCTCGTCGGGCGCGGCGGCGTGGGGCAGCGGCGGCCAGCCCGCCTACTCGGCCGCGAACGCCTACCTGGACGGGCTCGCACAGTTCCGGCGTGGCCAGGGCCTGGCGGCGACGTCCGTGCAGTGGGGCGCGTGGGCCGAGGCCGGCATGGCGACCGACCCGCACGCCTACGACCAGTTGCGCCGCCACGGCGTGCTGCCGATGGATCCCGAACTGGCGCTGACCGCGCTGGTGCAGGCGGTGTCGGACGGCGAGACCGTGCTGACCGTCACGAACACCGACTGGGCCCGGTTCGCGCCCGGCTTCACCGCGTCCCGCCCGTCGCCGCTGTTCTCGTCGATTCCCGAGGTCGTCGCGGCACTGGTGCCCGACGCCGACGTGACCGGCGCCGAGGTGGCGTTGCAGGAGAAACTCGCGGGCCTGTCCGAGGCCGATCGATCGCGCGTGCTGCTGGACCTGGTGCGCTCCGAGGCCGCCGCGGTGCTCGGCTACTCCGGCGTCGAGTCGATCCACGCTGAGAAGGCGTTCCGAGAGCAGGGTTTCGACTCGTTGACCGCCGTGGAGATGCGCGACCGCCTGAAGGCCGCGACGGGCCTGCCCGTGCCGTCGGCCCTGGTGTTCGACTACCCGACGCCGCGCCAGGTCGCCGAGCACCTGCTGACCGGCCTGTCCGCCGCGACGGACGGCTCGGCGCTGGCCGAGCTGACCAGGCTCGAAACCGCGGTGGCCTCGTCGTCCGCTGATCACGACGCGATCCGTGAGCGCCTGGAGAAACTGCTCGGGCGCCTGAAGAAGCCGGTGTCCACTTCGGACGACGACATCCGCAACGTCTCCGTCGAGGACCTCCTGAACATCATCGACGACGAGTTGCTCGACCTCTCGTAGAAGCAGTGTTTGCCCGCACGAAATGAGGACGGACCAGTGCAGGAAGAGCAGCAGGACAAGGTTGCCGACTACCTGAGGCGAGTCACGGTCGAGTTGCGCCGGTCTCGCGAACGCGTCCTCGAACTGGAGCAGAAGCACAGCGAGCCCATCGCGATCGTGGGCATGTCTTGCCGCTTCCCCGGCGGGGTGACCACACCCGAGCAGCTGTGGGAGGCCGTTGTCTCCGAACGGGATCTGGTCTCCCCGTTCCCGGCCGACCGCGGCTGGGACCTGTCCTCGTTGCGCGACCAGTCGCTGGCGCAGGAAGGCGGGTTCCTGACCGACCTGGCGTCGTTCGACGCCGGCTTCTTCGGCATCTCGCCGCGCGAGGCCCTGGGCATGGACCCGCAGCAGCGCATGATGCTGGAGCTGACGTGGGAGGCCCTGGAACGCGCGGGCCTGGACCCCGCGGCGTTGCGCGGCTCGCAGACCGGCGTCTTCGTGGGCACGAACGGCCAGGACTACGCGGACCTGGTGTCGGTGGACGGCGACGGGCACGCCTCCACCGGCCTCATCGCGTCCGTGCTGTCGGGCCGTCTCTCCTACACGTTCGGCTTCGAGGGTCCCGCGGTCTCCGTCGACACCGCCTGCTCCTCGTCTTCTGTCGCCATGCATCTCGCGATGCAGGCCTTGCGCGGCGGCGAGTGCTCGCTGGCACTGGCCGGCGGCGTGACGATCATGGCCACGCCGAGCTCGTTCATCGAGTTCACCCTGCAACGCGGCCTCGCCTCCGACGGCCGCTGCAAGGCCTTCTCCGACTCGGCCGACGGCGTCGGCTGGGCCGAGGGCGCCGGCGTGCTCGTGCTGGAGCGGCTGTCGGACGCCGTCGCCGCCGGGCACCACGTTCTGGCTCTGCTGCGCGGTTCGGCCGTCAACCAGGACGGTGCCTCCAACGGCCTGACCGCGCCCAACGGCCCGTCGCAGCAACGCGTGATCCGCGCCGCGCTGGCCTCCGCCGGTCTGACGCCCGCCGACGTCGACGCAGTGGAAGCGCACGGCACCGGCACCACCCTGGGCGACCCGATCGAGGCCGCCGCCCTGATCGCCACCTACGGCCAGGACCGCGCAGTCCCGCTCTACATCGGCTCCATCAAGTCCAACATCGGTCACACACAGGCGGCGGCGGGCGTCGCTTCGGTGATCAAGGTCGTGCAGGCGATGCGGCACGGCGTCCTGCCCCGCACCCTGCACATCACCGAGCCTTCGTCCCACGTCGACTGGACGGCGGGCTCGGTCTCTCTGCTGACCTCCGCCACCCCGTGGCCGTCCGTCGACCGGCCGCGCCGCATCGGCATCTCGTCGTTCGGCGTCTCGGGCACGAACTCACACCTGATCCTGGAAGCGCCGCCCGCCCCGGAACTGTCAGACCTGCCTGAGACGATAGAGATGGGGGCCGAAAGCCCCCTGGGGGCCAGCCACTCGGAATCGATTCCGAGCGTTCCGTGGCTCGTCTCGGCCAAGTCCGAGGAGGCGCTCACCGCTCAGATCGCCCGGCTGCGCGACGTCACCGCGGACGCGAAGGAGATCGGCCACGCCCTGTCTGCGCGGACGCTGTTCGAGCACCGCGCGGTCCTCCTCGACGGCGCTGAGATCGCGCGCGGCGTCGCCGGTGAGAAGCAGCTCGCGATGCTGTTCAGCGGCCAGGGTTCCCAGCGGCTCGGCATGGGCCGCGAGCTGTACGACGCGTTCCCGGCGTTCCGCAGCGCGTTCGACGAGGTCGCGCAGCACCTCGACGTGAGCGCGATGTGGGGTGACGACGCCGACGCCCTGAACCAGACCGGCATCGCGCAGCCCGCGATCTTCGCGCTGCAGGTCGCGCTCTACCACCTGCTTCAGGAGTTCGGGGTCAAGGCCGACCACGTCGCCGGCCACTCGATCGGCGAGATCGCCGCCGCGCACGTCGCGGGCGTGCTCAGCCTCGAAGACGCCTGCACCCTCGTTCAGGCCAGGGCCCGGCTCATGCAGGCCCTGCCCACCGGCGGCGTGATGATCGCGCTCCAGGCCACCGAAGCCGAGGTGACCCCGCACCTCACCGCAGGTGTGTCCGTTGCCGCGATCAACGGCCCGGACTCGCTCGTCATCGCCGGTGCGGAAGAAGAAGCCCGCGCGGTCGTCGCCCGGTTCGAGGACCGCAAGTCGAAGCAGCTCCAGGTCAGTCACGCGTTCCACTCGCCGCTGATGGACCCGATGCTGGACGACTTCCGCGCCGCCATCGCACACCTGACCTTCAACGCGCCCACCATCCCGGGCCTGGGCGACGTCGCGAACGCCGACTACTGGGTCCGCCACGTCCGCGCCGCGGTCCGATTCCACGACACCGTGCAGGCGCTGGGCGACAGGAGGTTCCTGGAGATCGGCCCCGACGGCGTGCTGTCCGCGCTGGTCGACGGCATCCCCTCGCTGCGCAAGGACCGCCCCGAAACCCAGACCCTGATCACCGCGCTCGCCCGCCTGCACGTCGCGGGCACCGACGTCGACTGGACGCCGTTCTACGAAGGCGCCGCCAGGATCGACCTGCCGACGTACGCGTTCCAGCGCCGGCGCTTCTGGCCGTCGACCGCGAAGAACGCCGACGCGTCCGGACTCGGTCTCACCGCCGTCTCCCACCCGCTGCTCGGCGCGGCGATGGAACTGGCCGACGGCCAGGGAGTCGTGTTCACCAGCAGGCTCTCGGCCACCACCCACCCGTGGCTCGCGGACCACGTCGTCGGTGGCCGAATCCTGTTCCCCGGCACCGCTTTCGTCGAACTCGCGTTGCGCGCCGGCGATGAACTCGGCCTCGACCGCCTGGACGAACTGACCCTCTCCGCGCCGCTCGTGCTCAACGACCCGGTGCAACTCCAGGTCGCGGTCGGCGCCCAGGACGCGACAGGACGCCGTTCCATCACCGTGTACTCACGGCTCGACCCGGACACACCGTGGCTCGAACACTGCACCGGCTACCTCACCTCTGGCACCGGGACCACTCTCGACACTTCGGCGTGGCCGCCGAAGGGAGCGGAACCCGTTTCCCTGGAAGGGTTCTACGAGCGTTTCGCGGACAAAGGCTTCGCGTACGGCCCGGCGTTCCAAGGCCTCCAGGCGGCCTGGCGAGTCGGCGACGACGTCTACGCCGAGGTCACCATCGCGGACGAGACCGACCGCTACGGCCTGCACCCCGCCCTGCTGGACGCCGCCCTGCACGCCGCCGACCTCAGCACGTCCGAGGGAGGCATGCCGTTCGCGTGGCAAGGTGTCTCGCTGCACGCGACCGGTGCTTCCGCGCTGCGCGTGCGGATCCGGACTCAGGGCGAGTCGTTCGCGATCACCGCGACGGATCCCCACGGCACTCCGGTCATCTCGATCGACTCGCTCGTCACCCGCCCGATCCCCGGCGATGACTCGGGAATCGCGCGCGAAGCCCTGTTCCACGTCGACTGGACCCCCGTCGCTCTCCCCAGCGAGACCGCT
Source organism: Lentzea sokolovensis (assembly GCF_033949975.1). NCBI lineage: Bacteria > Bacillati > Actinomycetota > Actinomycetes > Pseudonocardiales > Pseudonocardiaceae > Lentzea > Lentzea sokolovensis. The sequence goes on along the minus strand of NZ_JAXAVU010000001.1, from coordinate 747,339 downwards.
GCGGCAGAGGTCGAGCTCGTCGTCTCCGAGGGCTCCCCGATCGAGTCCGCGCACGCCCTGACGTCACGGGTGCTCGCGCGCCTGCAGCAGTGGATCGCCGATGAGCGGCAGGACCGCCTGGCGTTCGTCACGCGTCCGGGCGACCTGGGTGCGGCGGCAGTGTGGGGTCTGGTGCGGTCGGCGCAGACCGAACACCCCGGCCGTTTCGTGCTGGTGGAGTCGGACGGCGACGTTCCGGCAGAGGTCTTCGCGCTGGACGAACCGCAGATCCGGTTGCGCGGCAACGAGGTGTTCGTGCCGCGCCTGACCCGCCTGGCCCCGGCCGGCGGGTTCTCCTGGCAGGGCAAGGTTCTCATCACCGGCGGTACCGGCGGGCTCGGCCTGGTGATCGCCCGCCACCTCGTCGCCACGCACGGCGTTCGCGACCTGCTGCTCGTCTCGCGGCGGGGCGAGGCCGACGTCACGGAACTGGAAGCGCTGGGAGCACAGGTCACCGTCGAGGCGTGCGACGTCTCCGACCGCGCCGCCGTTGCCGATCTCTTGGCACGCCACGAGGTTCGGGCGATCGTGCACACCGCGGGCGTTCTCGACGACGGCACCGTGGAGTCTCTGACGCCCGACCGCGTCGGCACCGTGTTGCGGCCCAAGGTGGACGCCGCCTGGCATCTGCACGAGCTGGCCACGAACCTCGACGCCTTCGTCGTGTTCTCCTCGGTCGCGGGCACGATCGGCACGGCGGGCCAGGGCAACTACGCCGCCGCCAACGCGTTCCTCGACGGCCTCATTGAACACCGCCGCGCGAACGGCCTGCCCGGCACGTCGCTCGCGTGGGGCCCGTGGATCGCGGGCATGCTGTCCGGTGCCGACGCGGAACGCGTGGCACGCACCGGAATCCCCGGTCTCACCGTCGAGCAGGGCGTCGAGCTCTTCGACGCGGCCATGACCGCCGGCAACGCCGTCCCCGTGCGCCTCGACCTGCCCGTGTTGCGCGGACGAGGCGACATCCCGCCGATGCTGCGCGGCCTGATCAAGACCCGCCCGCGCCGGGTGGTCGCAGGCTCGGACACCGCCGTCTCGCTCACCGGCCGCCTGGCGTCGCTCGACGGCGCCGCACGCCTGGAAGCGTTGCTGGACCTCGTGCGCGGCCAGGTCGCCACCGTCCTCGGACACGCGGGCACCGACGAGATCGACCCCGGCCGCGCCTTCCAGTCACTGGGTTTCGACTCGCTCACCGCCGTCGAACTCCGCAACCAGCTCACCGCCGTCACGGGCCTGCGCCTGCCCGCGACCCTGATCTTCGACTACCCGAACGCCGGTGTCCTCGCCTCCTACCTGCGCGACGAACTCTTCGGCGCTGACACGGTCGTTCGGCCGGCACAGGCGCGTTCCGCGGTCTCCGACGACCCGATCGTGATCGTCGGCATGGCCTGCCGCTACCCCGGAGGCGTGTCGTCGCCGGAAGACCTGTGGCGCCTGGTGGTCGACGGCGTCGACGCCGTCACCGACATGCCGTCCAACCGCGGCTGGGACGTCGACGCGCTCTACCACCCGGACCCCGACCACATCGGCACCTCCTACACCCGCTCCGGCGGCTTCCTGCACGACGCACCGCTGTTCGACCCGGCGTTCTTCGGCATGTCCCCGCGCGAAGCCCTCGCGACCGACTCGCAGCAGCGCCTGCTGCTCGAAACCGCCTGGGAATCCCTGGAACGCGCCGGCATCGACCCGGTTTCCCTGCGCGGCAGTGCGACCGGCGTGTTCGCGGGCGTCATGTACACGGACTACTCGGTCGTGATCAGCGGCAGCGAGTTCGAGGGCTACCAGAGCATGGGCAGCGCCGGAACGTTCGCGTCCGGCCGCGTCTCCTACACCTTCGGCTTCGAGGGCCCGGCCGTCACGGTCGACACCGCCTGCTCTTCTTCTTTGGTGGCACTGCATCTGGCCTCGCAGGCCCTGCGGAACGGCGAGTGCGCCCTCGCTCTCGCCGGCGGCGTCACGGTGATGTCGACCCCGTCCACGTTCATCGAGTTCTCCCGCCAGCGCGGCCTGTCCGCCGACGGCCGCTGCAAGTCCTTCTCCGACACCGCGGACGGCGTGGGCTGGTCCGAGGGTGTTGGTCTCCTCGTCCTGGAGCGCCAGTCCGACGCCATCCGCAACGGCCACACCGTCCTCGCCGTCGTGCGAGGCTCGGCCATCAACCAGGACGGCGCCTCGAACGGCCTGACCGCCCCCAACGGCCCCTCCCAGCAACGCGTCATCCGCTCGGCCCTCGCCTCCGCGGGCCTGTCGGTCGCCGACGTCGACGTGGTCGAAGCCCACGGCACCGGCACGACCCTGGGCGACCCGATCGAGGCCCAGGCACTCCTCGCCACCTACGGCCAGGACCGCGCCGAACCCCTCCTGCTCGGCTCCATCAAGTCGAACATCGGCCACTCCCAGGCCGCCGCGGGTGTCGCGGGCGTGATCAAGATGGTGCACGCGATGCGCCACGGCCTCGTTCCCGCGACCCTGCACGCGGACGAGCCCTCCACCCACGTGGACTGGGAAGCCGGTGACATCACCCTGGTCACGACATCCACCGAGTGGCCGGCCGCCTCACGCCCGCGCCGCGCCGGCGTCTCGTCGTTCGGCGTCTCCGGCACGAATGCTCACGTGATCTTGGAGTCGCCGAGCGCGCCAGAACTGTCAGACCTGCCTGAGATGATTGAGATGGGGGCTCGCGGCCCCCTGGGGGCCGGGCAATCCGAATCGATTCCGCGGAGTGGCGCGGTGCCGTGGTTGCTCTCGGCGAAGTCCGCGGCATCGCTGGACGGGCAGATCGACCGGGTGCTGGCGCTGCAGGGCGATGCGCGGGACATCGGGTACTCGCTCGCGCTGAAGACGACCTTCGACCATCGGGCTGTGGTGCTCGGTGGGCAGGTCGTCGCCCGGGGAGCGGTGAGTGGAAAGCCGCTCGCGTTCGTCTTCTCCGGGCAGGGTTCACAGCGGCTGGGCATGGGCCGCGAGTTGTACGAGACGTTCCCCGCGTTCGCGCGTGCGCTGGACGAGGTGTTGGAGCATCTCCGAGGCGTCCGCGAGGTCATGTGGGGCGACGACGCCGAGGCGCTGAACCAGACCGGGTGTGCGCAGCCCGCGATCTTCGCGGTCGAGGTGGCGCTGTACCGGTTGCTGGAGTCGTTCGGCGTGCGGCCCGGTCAGGTCGCCGGGCATTCGATCGGTGAGATCGCCGCCGCGCACGTCGCCGGAGTGCTCAGCCTTGAGGACGCGGCGAAGCTGGTTCAGACACGGGCCGCTCTCATGCAGGCGTTGCCGGTCGGCGGCGCGATGGTGTCGGTGATCGCGTCCGAAGAGGAAGTGCGCGCTCAGCTGACGGACGGAGTGTCCATTGCCGCCGTCAACGGACCGCGCTCTGTGGTCATCGCCGGCAATGAGGCAGAGGTTCTGGCTCTCGCGGAGCGGTGGAAGAACAAGCGTCTGAACGTCAGCCACGCGTTCCACTCGCCGCTCATGGAGCCGATGCTGGACGACTTCCGCGAGGCGATCAGTGGGCTGACGTTCCACGAGCCTGTTGTCGGAATGTCGACATCCGGCGATGTCACGACGGTCGAGTACTGGGTGGACCACGTCCGCAGCACCGTTCGTTTCCACGACAACGTCACGCGGTTGGGTGACGTCACGCTGGTCGAGGTCGGGCCGGATGCGCAGTTGACGGCGATGGTTGACGGGTTGATTCCGACGTTGACGCGGGTCAAGTCCGATGTTGAGTCAATGTTGACTGCACTCGGTCATGTACACGTCAACGGAATCAATGTTGATTGGGCGCAGCTGTACACCGGCGGTCGACGGGTCGACGTGCCGACGTACGCGTTCGAGCACCAGTCGTACTGGCCCGAGAACACCGCGAAGTCCGACGTCAGGTCGGCCGGCCTCGGCGCGGTGGAGCACCCGCTGCTCGGCGCGGCGGTCGAGCTCGCGGGTGGCGCGGGCTACCTGTTCACGGCACGGCTGTCACGCCGGTCCTGGCTCGCCGACCACACCGTGCACGGCGCGGTGCTCGTGCCGGGCGCGGCGCTGGTCGAGCTGGCGGTGCGGGCGGCCGACGAGGTCGGGCTGGATCGAGTCGAGGAGCTCACGCTGGCCGCGCCGCTGGTGCTGCCGGAGAGCGGTGGCGTCCAGGTTCAGCTGATCGTGGGCGTCGAGGAGAACGGCCGCCGGTCGATCACCGTCTACTCGCGGGCCGAGGCCGCGGTGGACGAACCGTGGACGGAGCACGCCACCGGTGTGCTCGGGTCCGGCGGGACCGTCGCCGAGGTCGGCGAATGGCCGCCGCGCGCGGAGGCGATCGACGTCGCGGACGCCTACGAGCGGTTCGCGGAGAACGGGTTCGAGTACGGGCCCGCGTTCCAGGGGCTGCGGGCGGCGTGGCGGACCGGCGACACCGTGTTCGCCGAGGTCGCGGTGCCCGAGGGTGTGTCGGCGAATGGCTTCGGGCTGCACCCCGCGCTGCTCGATTCGGCGTTGCACGCCGCGTTGCTCGTGGACGACGGCGCTGGACTCCCGTTCTCGTGGGAGGGCGTCCAGTTGCACGCGACGGGCGCGACGGCGTTGCGCGTGAAGCTGACCCGCGACGGCGACAGTCTCGCCATCGCGCTCGCCGACACCACCGGCGCACCGGTCGCGTCGGTGGACGCGCTCGTGGTGCGCGCCGTCTCGGCCGAGCAGCTCAGCACGACCGACCGCGACTCGCTGTTCCAGCTGGACTGGGTCGAGGTCGGCCTGCCCGCCGAACCCGCCGCGGACGTCGTGGTGGAGCACGTGGTCGCCGAGGGCGAGGTCGTCCAGGCCACGCACGCGCTCGTGGCGCAGGCGCTGGCGCGGCTGCAGGAGTGGATCGCCACCGAACGTCCCGAGAAGCTCGTTTTCGTCGCCGGCAAGGGATGCCTGGCAGGCGCGGCGGTGCGAGGCCTCGTGCGGTCGGCGCAGACCGAGCATCCCGGCCGGTTCGGCATCATCGACACCGACTCCGGCGAACTCGTCGCACGGGCGTCGGGGATCGACGAGCCCGAGCTGATCATCCGCGACGGCGTGGTCAAGGCGGCCAGGCTCGCGCGAGCGGCCGGTGTGCGGAGCGACGTCACCTGGCAGGGGCCGGTGCTGATCACCGGCGGCACCGGTGGACTGGGCGGCATCATCGCGAAACACCTTGTCGCACAAGGCGTCGAGGACCTGGTGCTGGTCAGCCGACGCGGCGAGAAGCCCGCATGGGTCACCGAACTGGACGCGCGCGTCACCGTCGCGAAGTGCGATGTGTCGGACCGCAAGGCCGTGCAGAAGCTGCTGAAGAAGCACCCGGTTCGCTCGATCGTGCACGCCGCCGGCGTGCTGGACGACGGCGTGATCGAGTCGCTCACGCCGGAGCGTCTCGCGACCGTGCTCAAGCCCAAGGTCGACGCCGCGTGGCACCTGCACGAGTTGGCGGGCGACCTGGACAGGTTCGTGCTGTTCTCGTCCGTCGCCGGAACGCTCGGCAGTGCGGGCCAGGGCAACTACGCGGCGGCCAACGCGTTCCTCGACGCGCTCGCCGAACACCGGCCGAACACCATCTCCCTCGCCTGGGGTGCCTGGGAAGGCGGCATGGCCGGGCAGCTGTCCGAAGTGGACGTCGAACGCATGCGTCGCGCCGGCATGCCACCGATCTCGGTGGAGCAGGGCGTAGAGCTTTTCGACACGGCCGTCGCGCACGGAGCCGGAACGCTGGCACCGTTCCGGCTCGACCTCGCCGTGCTGCGAGCCAAGGGCGAGGTGGCGCCGGTGCTGCGCGGCCTGGTCCGGACGCGCTCGAAGCGTTCGGTCGCGGGCTCGGACACCGCGGTCACCCTCGTCTCACGGCTTTCCCCGCTCTCCGAGACCGACCGGCTCGAAGCGCTGCTCGACGTCGTCCGCGTGGAGGTCGCCGGGGTTCTCGGCCACGTCAACGCCCAGGTGATCGATCCGGCGCAGCAGTTCCGCGACCTCGGCTTCGACTCGCTGACCGCCGTCGAACTGCGCAACCGCCTCACCGCGTCGACCGGCATCCGCCTGCCCGCGACGCTGATCTTCGACTACCCGACGTCCGGCGCGCTGGCGTCCTACCTGCGTGACGAACTGCTCGGAGCCGTTGTCGTCACGCCGAACCTGCCCGCGCTGGTGTCCACTTCGGACGATCCGATCGTGATCGTCGGCATGGCCTGCCGCTATCCCGGCGGCGTCACGACGCCGGAAGAGCTGTGGCGGCTCGTGATGGACGAGGTCGACGCCGTCACCGGGTTCCCGTCCGATCGCGGCTGGGACCTCGAAGGCCTCTACCACCCGGATCCCGACCACATCGGCACCTCCTACACGCGGTCCGGCGGGTTCCTGCACGACGCGGCCGAGTTCGATCCGTCGTTCTTCGGCATGTCGCCGCGGGAGGCACTGGCGACCGACACCCAGCAGCGCCTGCTGCTGGAGACCGCCTGGGAAGCCCTGGAGCGCGCGGGAATCGACCCGGCGTCGTTGCGGGGCAGCGCGACCGGCGTGTTCACCGGCCTGATGTACAACGACTACCAGTCCGTCGTCGGTGGCGGCGACATGGAAGGACACCAGGGCCAGGGCAGCGCGGGCAGCGTCGCGTCGGGCCGCGTGTCCTACGTGTTCGGGCTTGAGGGACCTGCCGTCACGGTCGACACGGCGTGCTCGTCGTCGCTGGTCGCGATGCACTGGGCGATCCAGTCGCTGCGGTCGGGGGAGTGCTCGCTCGCACTGGCCGGCGGCGTGACGGTGATGTCCACGCCGTCGACGTTCATCGAGTTCTCCCGGCAGCGCGGCGTCTCCGAGGACGGGCGCTCGAAGGCGTTCTCCGACTCGGCGGACGGTGTCGGCTGGGCCGAGGGCATCGGCCAGGTCGTGCTGGAACGCCAGTCCGACGCGCTGCGCAACGGCCACCGCATTCTCGCGGTCGTCCGGGGATCCGCGGTCAACCAGGACGGCGCTTCCAACGGCCTCACCGCCCCGAACGGCCCTTCACAGCAACGAGTCATCCGCGCGGCCTTGGCTTCCGCCGGTCTCTCCGTCACGGATGTCGACGCCGTCGAGGCGCACGGCACCGGAACGCCGCTGGGCGATCCGATCGAGGCCCAGGCCCTCCTCGCCGTGTACGGCCAGGATCGCGACGAACCGCTGCTGCTCGGCTCCATCAAGTCGAACATCGGCCACTCGCAGGCCGCCGCCGGTGTCGCGTCGGTGATCAAGATGGTGCAGGCGCTGCACCACGGCGTGCTGCCGCGCACCCTGCACGTCACCGAGCCGTCGTCGCACGTCGACTGGGAGGCCGGCGCCGTCGAACTGCTGACCTCGACGCGCGAGTGGCCTTCGGTTTCCCGACCGCGCCGCGCCGGTGTCTCGTCGTTCGGCGTATCGGGCACCAACGCGCACGTGATCCTGGAGGCTCCGAGTCTTCCTGCGGCCCAGCAGGAACCGTCCCAGGCCGGTCTGGTGCCGTGGCTGGTGTCGGCGAAGTCCGCGGAGGCGTTGGAAGCCCAGATCGAGCGGATCCGGGCGGTCGAGGCCGACCCGGCCGACGTCGGGTTCACGCTGGCCGCGCGGACCGCGTTCGACCACCGCGCGGTCGTCATCGGCGAGAACGTCGTCACCGGCCAGGTCACGACCGCGGGCAAGACCGTGTTCGTGTTCCCCGGCCAGGGCTCGCAGTGGGTCGGCATGGGCAGCGAACTGCTCGCCACCAACGAGGTGTTCGCCCAGAGGATCGCCGAGTGCGACGCGGCGCTGCGGCCGTTCGTGAACTGGTCGTTGATCGAGGTCCTCCGCGACGAACTGCCGCTGGACCAGGTCGACGTCGTGCAGCCCGTGCTGTGGGCGGTCATGGTGTCGCTGGCCGAGGTCTGGCGTGCGCACGGCGTCGAGCCGCAGGCGGTCGTCGGCCACTCGCAGGGCGAGATCGCGGCGGCGGCCGTCGCCGGGGCGCTCACGCTCGACGACGCGGCGCGGGTGGTCGCGCTGCGCTCGCAGGCCGTCGACGAGGCGTTGTCGCGCAAGGGCGGCATGCTGTCGGTGCCGTTGCCGGTGGACGAGGTGCGGCCGCGGATCGCGCGGTTCGAGGACCGGGTCGCGGTCGCGGCCGTCAACGGGCCCCGCGCCACGGTCGTCGCGGGCGAGGTCGAGGCACTCGCGGAGATCGTGCTGGAGTGCGAGACGCAGGGCATCCGGGCGCGCATGATCGCGGTCGACTACGCCTCGCACACTCCGCAGGTCGAGGCGATCCGCGAACGGGTGCTGGCTGATCTGGCGGAGCTGCGGCCGCGCACCGGCACGATTCCGTTGTACTCCACGGTGACCGGTGAACCGATCGACACCGCGATCATGGACGCCGGCTACTGGTTCACCAATCTGCGGCAGACCGTCGAGTTCCAGAACGCCACCAGCGCTTTGCTGCGTGACGGCTTCCGGTTCTTCGTCGAGCCGAGCGCTCACCCGGTGCTGACGTTCGGCGTCGAGCAGACCGTCGAGCACCACGACACCGAGGCCGTGGTGCTCGGAACGTTGCGGCGCAACGAAGGCGGGCACCTGCCCCTTGCTCTCGCGCAGGCTCACGTGCGAGGGCTCGACGTCCGATGGGACTTCCCCGGCGGCAAGCTGATCGACCTGCCCACCTACGCGTTCCAGCGACGGCGGTTCTGGCCGTCCCGGCAGGTACGGCCCGGCGAGCACCCGCTGCTCGGCGCGGCGGTCAGCGTCGCGGGCAGCGAGGACGTGCTGTTCACGTCAAGGCTGTCGGCGCACTCTCACCCATGGCTCGCAGATCACGCCGTCAGCGGCACTGTTCTGTTGCCCGGCACGGCTTTTGTCGAACTCGCGGTCCGAGCGGGTGACGAGGTCGGCTGCGAGCAGCTCGACGAGCTCACGATCTCCGCGCCGCTCGTCCTCGACGGATCCGTGCAACTGCAGGTCGCGGTGAAGGCCGAGGACGCGAACGGACACCGCCAGGTCGCGATCTACTCGCGCACCGAGAACGACGCGCCGTGGACGCAACACGCGTCCGGCACGGTGTCGACTGGCAGCGCTACCAGCGACTTCGACGCGTCGATCTGGCCTCCTCAAGCCGAAAGCGTTGACGTCGAAGGAGCTTACGAACGCTTCGCGGACATGGGCTTCGAGTACGGGCCGTCGTTCCAGGGCCTGCGGGCGGTCTGGCGTTCCGGCGAGGACGTGTATGCCGAGGTCACCACGTCCGAGGAGACCGCGGGTTTCGGCCTGCACCCGGCGTTGCTGGACTCCGCGCTGCACGCCGCGTTGCTCGCGAAGGACGGTGCCGGGCTGCCGTTCTCGTGGGAAGGCGTGTCGCTGCACGCCACCGGCGCGACGGAGCTGCGGGTCCGGTTGCGCTCCCGCGGTGACGCGATGGAGATCGCGCTCGCCGACACCACCGGTCAGCCCGTCGCGACCGTCGAGTCGCTCGTCGTGCGGCCTGTCGCGTTGCCGCGCAACGAGGTCGACCGCGACTCGCTGTTCCGCATCGAGTGGACGCCCACCGCACTGCCGTCCGACGTGGCCGAGAACGTCGTCATCGAGCACGTCGCAGGTGACGGCGACGTCATCGAGTCGACCCGCACCCTGACGACGCGAGTGCTCGCCAAGCTCCAGGAGTGGATTTCCGGCGAACGCGCCGAGCGCCTGGCTTTCGTGACCCGCGAGGGGGATCTGGCCGGGCAGGCCGTGTGGGGTCTGGTGCGGTCGGCGCAGACCGAGCACCCCGGCCGGTTCGTGCTGGCCGACGTCGACGATGAAGCCGTTCTGCCGCAAGCGCTTGCCGCGAACGAACCGCAGGTGCGGATCAGGCAGGGGCAGCTCTTCGCGCCACGGCTCCAGCGCGTCGCGGCGGCCCAGGAGACCGTCTGGGAGAGCCCGGTGCTGATCACCGGCGCGGGCGGGCTCGGCGGCGTGATCGCCCAGCACCTCGTCGCCGAGCACGGTGTCACGGAGCTGATCCTGGCCAGCAGGAGCGGCCGCAAGCCCGACTGGGACGTCGACGCGGCCGTCAAGGTCGTCAAGTGCGATGTCAGTGACCGCAGGGCGTTGCAGCGTCTGCTGAAGAAGCACACGGTCAAGTCGGTCGTGCACACCGCCGGTGTGCTGGACGACGGCGTGATCGAGTCGCTCACGCCCGAGCAATTCGACACGGTGTTGCGGCCCAAGGTCGACGCCGCGTGGCACCTGCACGAGCTGTTGCCCGACGCCAGGATCGTGTTCTTCTCCTCCGCCGCCGGCATTCTCGGCGGCGCGGGCCAGGGCAACTACGCGGCGGGCAACGCGTTCCTCGACGCGCTCGCCGAGCACCGCGGCAACGCCGTCTCGCTGGCCTGGGGCACGTGGGAGGCGACGGTCGGCCTCACCGGTTCGCTGACCGACGCCGACCGGGAACGCCTGGTGCGCGCCGGAATGCCGCCGATCACGCCGGCGCAGGGCACCGCGTTGTTCGACGCGGCACTCGCGACCGGGGAGTCGGTCCTGCTGCCCGCACGCCTCGACCTCGCGACGGTGCGGGCGCAGGGCGAGGTTCCCTCGATGCTGCGCGGCCTGATCCGGACTCGCACCCGTCGCACGGTCGCCGGTTCGGACGCGGCGACGGGTCTGGCCGCGAAGCTGCGCCCGCTGGGCGACGCCGAGCGCCTCGACGCGTTGCTCGACCTGATCCGTGCGCAGGTCAGTGCTGTGCTGGCGCTGGAGAGCTTCGACGCCTCGCGGGCGTTCCGCGATCTCGGGTTCGACTCGCTGACCGCTGTCGACCTGCGCAACCGCCTCACCGCGGTCACCGGGCTGCGGCTGCCCGCGACCCTGGTGTTCGACTACCCGACCGCTCACGTGCTCGCGTCGTTCCTGCGTGACGAGCTGTTCGGCGCGGACGGCGGCGACGTCGTCACGGCGCGGACGGTGTCGGACGACGACCCGATCGTCGTGGTCGGCATGGCCTGCCGGTTCCCCGGCGGGGTCAGCACGCCCGAGGACCTGTGGCGGCTCGTGCTGGACGGCACGGACGCGATCTCCGAGTTCCCGTCCGACCGCGGCTGGGACCTCGACACCCTGTTCTCCGGCACCGACATCGGCACCTCCTCGACGCGCCTCGGTGGCTTCCTGCACGACGCGGGCGAGTTCGACCCGGCGTTCTTCGGCATGTCGCCGCGGGAGGCACTCGCGACGGACTCGCAGCAGCGTCTGCTGCTGGAGACCGCCTGGGAGGCGTTCGAACGCGCCGGGATCGACCCGGTGTCGTTGCGCGGCAGCGACACCGGCGTGTTCGCGGGCGTCATGTACAACGACTACGCGCAGCTGCTCGGCGGTGAGTTCGAGGGCCATCACGGCACCGGTTCGTCGCCGTCGGTCGCGTCCGGACGAGTGTCCTATGTGCTCGGTCTGGAAGGCCCGGCCGTCACGATCGACACCGCCTGCTCTTCCTCTTTGGTGGCAATGCATCTCGCGGCGCAGTCGCTGCGGACGGGGGAGTCGTCGCTGGCTCTCGCCGGTGGTGTCGCGGTGATGTCGACGCCGGCGACGTTCATCGAGATCTCCCGGCAGCGCGGCGTCTCGCAGGACGGGCGGTGCAAGGCGTTCTCCGAGGGCGCGGACGGCACCGGGTTCTCCGAGGGCGTCGGCCTGCTCGTGCTGGAACGCCAGTCGGACGCTCGGCGAAACGGCCACAACGTCCTCGCGGTCCTGAAGGGCACCGCCGTCAACCAGGACGGCGCGTCCAACGGCCTGACCGCGCCGAACGGCCCGTCGCAGCAACGGGTGATCCGCGCGGCGCTCACGTCCGCGGGCTTGACCCCAGCGGACGTCGACGCCGTCGAAGCGCACGGCACGGGCACCTCGCTGGGCGACCCGATCGAGGCGCAGGCGCTGCTCGCCGTCTACGGGCAGGATCGCGCCGAGCCGCTCTACCTGGGCTCGATCAAGTCGAACATCGGCCACACCCAGTCGGCGGCCGGTGTCGCCGGCGTGATCAAGATGATCATGGCGCTGCGCCACGGCGTGCTGCCGCAGACGCTGCACGTGTCCGCGCCGTCGTCGCACATCGAGTGGGACGCGGGCGCCGTCGAGCTGCTCACCTCCTCCCGCGACTGGCCCGCAGTCGACCGGCCCCGTCGCGGCGGCGTGTCGTCGTTCGGCATCAGCGGCACGAACGCCCACGTCATCCTCGAGGCTCCGGAATTGTCAGACCTCCCTGAGATGATTGGGATGGGGGCTCGCAGCCCCCTGGGGGCCGGCCAAGCAGGATCGATTCAGCAGGGCGGCGTGGTGCCGCTGGCGGTGTCGGCCAAGTCGGCGGGGTCACTGCGGGCGCAGGTCGAGCGGGTCAAGGCGCTCGTGGCCGGTGGGCGTGACCCGATCGACGTCGGGTTCTCGCTGGCCGCGCGCAGCAGGTTCGACCAGCGCGCGGTGATCGTCGGCGACGAGGTCGTCGAAGGTGCGGTCGCGGACGCCGGGCCGGGACCGGTGTTCGTGTTCCCCGGCCAGGGCAGCCAGTGGCACGGCATGGCGGTCGCGCTGCTCGACGAGGACGAGACGTTCGCCCGGTGGATGGCCGAGGCCGACCGGGCGATCGCCGGGCACGTCGGCTGGTCGGTCATCGACGTGCTGCGCGGTGACGCCGAGCTGCTCCAGAGCATCGAGGTCCTGCAGCCCGCGCTGTTCGCGATCATGATCTCCCTCGCTCAGACGTGGCGCGCGAACGGCGTCGAGCCCGCCGCGGTCGTCGGGCACTCGCAGGGGGAGATCGCCGCCGCCTACATCGCCGGCGCGCTCACCCTCGACCAGGCCGCGCAGATCGTGGTCAAGCGGTCGCAACTGTTCGCGGACGAACTCGTCGGCAACGGCGCCGTCGCGAGCATCGCGTTGCCCGCCCCCGAAGTCGAGAAGCTGCTGCCGCCGGAGCTGGCGATCGCGGGCGTCAACAGCCCGCACGCCTGCACGGTCGCCGGCGCCGTCCCCGCGCTCGAGAAGTTCGTGGAAAGCTGTGTCGCCCAGGACATCCGGGCTCGCGTGATCGGCTCGACCGTCGCCTCGCACTGCGCGCAGGTCGACCGCCTCCGCGACCAGATCCTCGACCTGTTCGCCGACATCACGCCACAGCCCGGCACCGTGCCGTTCTACTCGACTGTCACGGCCGGGCGCATCGACACAGCGACCCTCGACGCCGAGTACTGGTTCCAGAACGCCCGCCAGCCCGTCAGCTTCGCCAAGGTGGTCGAGAAGCTCGTCGCGGACGGCCACCGCGTGCTGATCGAGTCGAGCGCGCACCCCGTGCTGATGCTGCCCGCGCAGCAGACCGCGGAAGCGGTCGGCGCCGAGATCGTCGCGATCGGCTCGCTGCGCCGTGACCAGGGAGGCAGCCGCCGGTTCGCCACCTCGCTCGCCGAGGCGTGGGTCGCGGGCCTCGACGTCCGGTGGCAGTACCCCGGTGGCCGGACCGTCGCGCTGCCGACCTATCCGTTCGACCACCAGAGGTTCTGGCCCGAACCGCTCGTCAAGGACACCTCCGACCCGGTCGACGCCGAGTTCTGGGAACTCGTCGACAACGGCGGCCTGGAGGACATGGGCGTCGGGCAGGGTGTCGCGCACACGCTCGCGCAGTGGCGCAACCGTCGCAAGTCCGAATCCACAATGGACACCTGGCGGTACCGCGACCAGTGGACGCCGGTCACCGTCAGCGGAACCCCGCCCGGCTCCTGGCTGGTCGTCACGTCCGGCACGGCGGCTCAGGACGTGATCGACGCGCTCGGCGCCGTTCACCTCGACGTCGACGAGCAGATCACCCGCGCCGACCTCACCGCGCGCCTGCCCGAGACGATCGACGGCGTCATCGCGATGACCGGCCTGCAGGCGACGATCACGCTGGTCCAGGCACTGGCGGAAGCCGGTGTCAGCGCGCCGATCTGGGCCGTCACCCGCAACGCCGTCGCGATCGGCGGCGAGGAGGTCGATCCGTCGCAGACCGCGATCTGGGGCCTCGGCCGCGTCGCCGCACTCGACCTGCCCCGCCGCTGGGGCGGCCTGATCGACCTGCCCGCATCGCTGGACGACAAGGCCGCACAACGGTTCGCGGCCGCGTTGACCGGCAAGGAGGACCAGGTCGCGATCCGCGGCAACGGCGTGTTCGCCCGCCGTCTCATCCGCACGAACGCCCACCACAGCCCGGACTTCCAGGCATCCGGCACGGTGCTGATCACCGGCGGCACGGGCGCGCTCGGCGGCCACGTCGCCCGCTGGATGGCCGAGGCCGGTGCCGAGCACCTGGTGCTCACCAGCCGCCGCGGCCTCGACGCGCCCGGCGCGGCAGAACTCAAGGCAGAGCTCGACACGACCACCCGTGTCACGATCGCGGCCTGCGACGCGGCGGACCGGGACGCCCTGGCGACCCTGCTCGCGGGCATCGACGACCTCACGACGGTCGTGCACGCCGCGGGCATCGGCACCGGCGACGCCCCGATCGACGAGATCCAGTACGAGAACGTCACCGCGTTGCTCGACACGAAGATCACCGCGGCCCGTCACCTGCACGAACTCGCGCCACAGGCCCGTTTCATCCTGTTCTCGTCGGGCGCGGCGAGCTGGGGGAGCGGCGGTCAACCCGCGTACGGCGCGGCCAACGCCTACCTCGACGGCCTCGCTCACCTGCGCCGGTCGCAGGGCCTGAAGGTGACGTCGATCGCGTGGGGAGCGTGGGCGGAAGCCGGCATGGCCGCCGATCACGGCATGTACGAGGCGCTGCAGAGGATCGGCATCGGCGCGATGCCGCCGGAGCTCGCGATGAAGGTGCTGCGCCAGGCCGTCGCCGACGATCAGACCCAGCTCACCGTCACGAACATCGACTGGGCCAGGTTCGCGCCGAGCTTCACCGCGGAACGCCCGAGCCCGCTGCTCAGCGGCATCGCCGAGGTGCGTGCGGCGCTGGCCGACGAGGTCGTCGAGGAGTCGGAGCTCAAGCAACGCCTCTCCCGGCTGACCGAGGCCGAACGCGACCGCGCGCTGCTCGACCTCGTTCGCGCCGAAGCGGCGAAGACGTTGGGTTACCAGGAAAGCGACCAGGTTCCGGTGGCCCGCGCGTTCCGCGAGCTCGGGTTCGACTCGGTCACCGCGGTCGAGATGCGCAACCGGTTGAAGACCGCGACCGGACTCGCGCTGCCCGCCACCCTCGTCTTCGACTACCCGACCGCGACGACGCTGTCGCGGCACCTGCGTGACGAACTGTTCGGTGGAACGCAGCAGATCGAGGTCCGCGCGGCCACGATCGCCACCGACGACCCGATCGCGATCGTCGGCATCGGCTGCCGCTACCCCGGCGGTGTGACGACGCCGGAAGCGTTGTGGGAACTGGTCTTCGAGGGACGGGACGTCATCTCGCGGTTCCCGGCCGATCGCGGCTGGGACCTGGAACGGCTCGCCAGCTCGACGTTCGAGGGTGGTTTCCTCGACGCCGTCGCCGACTTCGACGCGGGCTTCTTCGGCATCTCGCCGCGCGAGGCCGTCGTGATGGACCCGCAGCAGCGCCTGCTCCTGGAGACCTCCTGGGAAGCGCTGGAACGAGCGGGCATCGACCCGACGTCGTTGAAGGGCAGCCTGACCGGCGTCTTCGTCGGCACCACCGGCCAGGACTACGAGTCGCTGCTCAACCGCTCGCTGGAGGAGACTGGCCCGTACGCGACGACGGCGTTCTCCGCGTCAGTGCTGTCCGGGCGCATCTCCTACCTGCTCGGCCTCGAAGGCCCGGCCGTCACTATCGACACAGCTTGCTCGTCGTCGCTGGTCGCGATGCACTGGGCCGCACAGGCTCTGCGCAACGGTGAGTGCGACCTCGCGCTGGCCGGTGGCGTCGCGGTGATGACCACGCCGAACGCCTACTCGGCGTTCACCGCGGCCGGAGGACTCGCGCCGGACGGGCGCTGCAAGGCGTTCGCGGAGTCCGCCGACGGCACCGGCTGGTCCGAAGGCGCCGGTGTGGTGCTGCTGGAACGCTTGTCGGACGCTCGCCGTCACGGCCACGAGGTGCTCGCCGTGCTGCGCGGTTCGGCGGTCAACCAGGACGGCGCGTCCAACGGCCTGACCGCGCCGAACGGCCCGTCGCAGCAGCGGGTGATCCGCCAGGCGCTGGCGAACGCCGGACTGGCGCCGTCCGAAGTGGACGCCGTCGAAGCGCACGGCACCGGTACGACCCTGGGTGACCCGATCGAGGCTCAGGCCGTGCTCGCGACGTACGGGCAGAACCGGGAGACCCCGCTGCTGCTCGGTTCCATCAAGTCGAACCTCGGCCACCCGCAGTCCGCCGGCGGTGTCGCCGGCGTCATCAAGATGATCATGGCGCTGCGCAACGGCGTGCTGCCGCAGACCCTTCACGTCGACGCGCCGTCGTCCAACGTGGAATGGCAGACCGGCAACGTCGAGCTGCTCACCGAGCGCCGGGACTGGCCCGCGAACGGCCACGCGCGCCGTGCCGGTGTCTCGTCGTTCGGTGTCTCGGGCACGAACGCGCACGTGATCATCGAGGAGGCGCCGGAGTTCACGGCCCCGGTTCCCGAGGTCACGGCGACCGCTTCGGTGGTGCCGCTCGTGGTGTCGGGCCGGTCCGAGGAGGCGCTGGCCGATCAGCTCGCGGGCCTCGGTGCGGTCGATGCCTCGCAGCTCGATCTCGCCTGTTCGCTGGCGGTGTCGCGCAGCGCGTTCGAGCACCGGGTGGTGCTGGTGGACGGCGTGGAGATCGCCAGGGGAGAGGCCGGCGAGCGTGATCTGGCGCTGCTGTTCACGGGGCAGGGATCGCAGCGGCTCGGCATGGGCCGGGACCTGTACGAGCGGTTCCCGGTGTTCGCGGACGCCTTCGACGCCGTGCTCGCGCACCTCGACTCCGAGTTGCGGTCGATCATGTGGGGCGAGGACGCGGACGCGCTGAACCAGACCGGCAACGCCCAGCCCGCGATCTTCGCTCTGGAAGTGGCGTTGTACCGGCTCGCGGAGTCGTTCGGCATCAAGGCCGACCGGCTCGCGGGGCACTCGATCGGCGAGATCGCGGCCGCGCACGTCGCCGGAGTGTTCAGCCTCGAGGACGCGTGCACGCTGATCTCCGCGCGCGCCTCGCTGATGCAGGCGCTGCCGACTGGCGGTGCGATGTTCGCGATCGAGGCAGGCGAGGAGGAGATCACTCCGCTGCTCACCGAGGGCGTGTCCATCGCCGCGGTCAACGGCCCGATCGCCGTGGTCATCGCGGGTGGTGAACAAGAGGCACGTAGGATTGTTGAACAACTCAACGATCCTACGTCTGCGGCCGGGCAGCGCAAGGTCAAGCGGCTGCAGGTCAGTCACGCGTTCCACTCGCCGCTGATGGAGCCCATGCTGGACGACTTCCGCGCGGCCATCGCCGGGATTTCGTTCAACGATCCGACGATCCCGTTGTTGACTGGTGGGATTGTTCAACAATCCGAGTACTGGGTGCGGCACGTCCGAGAAACCGTGCGCTTCCACGACACGGTGCGCGCGCTCGAAGGCAGCACGTTCCTGGAGATCGGCCCGGACGGCGTGCTGTCGGCGATGGTCAGCGGCATTCCGCTGCTGCGCAAGGACCGTGGTGAGGAGCAGGCGTTCGTCGCCGGGCTCGCGCGTCTGCACGTCAGCGGCGCGACCGTGAACTGGAGCGCGCTGTTCGAGGGCACGGGCGCGCGGCGGATCGACCTGCCGACGTACGCGTTCCAGCACGAGCGCTACTGGCCGACCGTGCTCGACGTCGCACCGATCGACCGCGCCACGTCCACTGTGGACTCGTGGCGGCACCGCGAGTCGTGGGAGCGGATCACCCCGCGTGGCGCGATCTCCGGAACCTGGCTCGTGCTCGGTGCCGAGGACGACTTCGCCCGCGAAGTCGCGACGGCCGTCAACGGCACAGTGGTGCAGGAGGTGCCGGAGACGCCGTTCGACGGGATCGTGTCGCTGCTCGCGTTGGACGGAGAGGCCGATGAGAACGGCGTGCCGCAGGGCGTGATCGCGACGATGGAGCTGATCCAGTCGTTGGCGCGCAAGGGTGTGAGCGCCCCGGTCTGGGCAGTCACGCGAGGTGCGGCGACCAGTGCGACGCAGAGCGCGGTCTGGGGCCTCGGGCGAGTCGCGGCGCTGGAGCTGCCCGCGCAGTGGGGCGGTCTGGTCGACATCACCGGTGGCGTCGCGGAGCTGGCAGCGGTGCTCGCCGACGGCGAGACCGAGGTCGAGATCCGGCCTGAAGGCGTGTTCGCGAGGCGATACGACGCTGCTCAGCCGACCGAGGCGATGTGGGAGCCGCACGGCACCGTGATCGTCACCGGCGGCACGGGCGCGCTCGGCACGCACGTCGCCCGCGACCTCAAGCAGCGCGGCGTCGAGAAGATCGTGCTGGTCAGCAGGCGCGGTCTCGACGCACCGGGAGCCGCGCGACTCCAGGACGAACTGGGTGCGGAGATCGTGGCGTGCGACGTCGCGGACCGCGCGGCCGTGGCCGACCTGCTGAACACGTACTCGCCGAACGCCATCGTGCACACCGCCGGCGTGCTGAGCGACGGCGTGCTGGAAGGCCTTGCGCCGGAACGGTTCGCGGACGTGTTCCGCTCGAAGGTCGCCTCGGCCCTGGTGCTCGACGAGCTGACGCGTGATCGGGAACTGGACGCGTTCGTGCTGTTCTCGTCGGTCGCGGGCGCTCTCGGCAATCCCGGCCAGGCCAACTACGCGGCCGCCAACGCCGTGCTCGACGCCATCGCCCGCGACAGGCGCGCGCAGGGGCTCAAAGCGACGTCGATCGCCTGGGGCGCGTGGGCCGGTTCCGGGATGGCGGACGGTGTCGGCGCCGACCTGCGCTCGATCACGATGAGGCCCGACCTGGCGGTGGAGTCGATGTGGCGGGCGGTCGCGGAGGACGCGCCGACCGTCGCAATCGCGATCCTTCCGGACAAGAAACCCCAGGCACGCAAGAAGATCGAGGTCAGCGGTGACGTGCTGGAGGTCGTCCGCACGGCCGTCGCGTCGGTGCTCGGCTATGCCGGACCGCATGCGGTGGGGGTGGACAAGGAGTTCCGCGACCTCGGGTTCGACTCGCTGACCGCGGTCGAGCTGCGCAACCAGCTGTCGACGGCGACCGGCCGGACGTTGCCCGCGTCGCTCGTCTACGACTACCCGACGCCGCGCCGGCTCGCCGACCACCTGCGCGGGGGAGCGGTCGGGTCGCAGGAGAACGTCGTGGCGCGGAACGACGAACCGATCGCGATCGTCGGCATGGCCTGCCGCTTCCCCGGTGACGTCACCACGCCGGAACAGCTGTGGCAGCTGCTGCTCGACGGACGGGACGGCATGGGCGCGTTCCCGGCCGACCGCGACTGGGACGTGGAGTCGGTGCTGTCGACGTCGGTGACGCGCGAGGCCGGATTCCTCGCCGGGACCGCGGACTTCGACCCGGCGTTCTTCGGGATCTCGCCGCGTGAGGCGATGGCGATGGATCCGCAGCAGCGGTTCCTGCTGGAGACCACGTGGGAGGCGCTGGAACGGGTCGGCGTCGACCCGCTGTCGTTGCGGGGGTCGCAGACCGGTGTCTTCGTCGGCACGAACGGCCAGGACTACGCGACGCTGCTGACGTCGTCGGCCGAGGACACCGAGGGCCACGCGGCCACGGGACTCGCGGCGTCGGTGATCTCGGGTCGCCTGTCCTACACGTTCGGCTTCGAAGGGCCGGCGGTCACCGTCGACACGGCATGCTCCGCCTCTCTCGTCGCGATGCATCTCGCGGTGCAGGCGCTACGCGGCGGTGAGTGCTCATTGGCCGTGTCTGGTGGTGCGACGATCATGACGACGCCGTTCGCCTTCGCCGAGCTGACCCGGCAGGGTGCTCTCGCGGCGAACGGCCGGTCGAAGGCGTTCTCCGACGACGCCGACGGTGCCGGTTGGTCCGAGGGCGTCGGCATGGTCGTCATGGAGCGGCTGTCCGACGCGGTGCGCAACGGCCATCAGGTGCTCGCGGTGATCCGCGGTTCGGCGGTCAACCAGGACGGCGCCTCCAACGGCCTGACCGCACCCAATGGCCCGTCACAGCAGCGCGTGATCCGTGCTGCTCTCGCGAACGCCGGTCTGTCCGTGGGCGATGTCAACGTCATCGAGGCACACGGCACCGGCACAGCCCTGGGAGACCCGATCGAGGCGCAGGCCCTGATCAACACCTATGGCGCGGACCGGTCTTCGCCGCTGTGGCTGGGTTCGGTGAAGTCGAACATCGGCCACACGCAGGCGGCCGCGGGTGTCGCGGGCGTGATCAAGATGGTGCTTGCGCTGTGCCACAACCTGTTGCCGCGGACGCTGCACGTCGCCTCGCCGTCCTCGCACGTCGACTGGTCCGACGGCACGGTCGAGCTGCTCACCGAGGCCCGTAGTTGGGAGACCAACGGCCAACCGCGCCGCGCGGGCGTCTCCGCGTTCGGCATCTCGGGCACGAACGCCCACATGATCCTCGAAGAAGCCCCAGATCAGGCCAGTCGGCCGGAGTCCGTTCAGCAGGTCGGCGCGGTGCCGCTGGTCGTGTCGGCGAAGTCGCCGGCCTCGTTGAAGGCGCGCATCGAACAGGTCCGCGCGCTGGAGAGCGACGCGAACGATCTGGCGTTCTCGTTGCTGACGACCAGGTCGGTGTTCGACCACCGTGCGGTGCTCATCGGGGACGAAGTGGTCCAGGGCGTCGCGCAAGAGAGTGCGCCGGTGTTCGTCTTCCCCGGTCAGGGCAGTCAGTGGCACGGCATGGCGGTCGAACTGCTGGACGAGGACGAGACGTTCGCGCACTGGATCATCGAGTGCGACGCGGCGATCGGCAGGCTCGTCGGCTGGTCGGTGATCGACGTGCTGCGCGGCGAGGCCGCACTCCTCGAACGCATCGAGGTGCTGCAGCCGACGTTGTTCGCGGTCATGGTGTCGCTGGCCCAGACGTGGCGCGCCAACGGCGTCGAGCCCGCCGCGGTCGTCGGGCACTCGCAGGGTGAGATCGCCGCCGCCTACGTCGCCGGGGCTCTCAGCCTCGACGAAGCGGCCAAGATCGTCGTGCTGCGGTCGCAGCTGTTCGCGGACGAGCTCGTCGGGAACGGCGCCGTGGCGAGTGTCGCGTTGCCGGTCGAGGAAGCGCGAAAGCTCATCGAGCAGTGGCCGGTGCTGTCCATCGCGGGCATCAACAGCCCCAACGCCTGCACGGTCGCCGGCGCCCTGCAGGAGCTCACCGAGTTCGTGGAACTGTGCCAGGCCAGGGAGATCCGGGCCCGGGTGGTCGCGTCGACGGTGGCCTCGCACGGTCCGCAGGTCGAACCGCTGCGCGAGAAGCTGATGAGCCTCCTCGGCACGATCACGCCGCGCTCGACCGACATCGCGTTCTACTCGACGGTGAAGGCCGAACGCGTCGACACCGCGACTCTGGACGCCGACTACTGGTACGAGAACGCGCGCCGTCCCATCGAGTTCGTCGCGGTCACCAGGAAGCTGATCGAGGACGGCTACCGCGTGTTCGTCGAGACGAGCCCGCATCCGGTGCTGACGATGTCCGCGCAGGCCACGGCCGAAGCGGACGGCACGGAACTCGTCACGGTCGGCTCGCTGCGCCGCGACCAGGGCGGGAGCCACCGGTTCACCACCTCGCTCGCCGAGGCGTGGGTCGCGGGCCTCGACGTGCGGTGGAAGTGCGAGGGTCGCAGGATCGACCTGCCGACGTATCCGTTCAGCCGCAGCAGGTTCTGGCCCAAGGCCGGTGCCAAGGTCGTCAACGCCGAGGACAGCGCGTTCTGGCAGCTGGTCGAGAACGGCGAGCTCACCGGTGCTCTCGGCGTCGACGCGGAGAACGTCCTGCCCGCGCTCAGGGAATGGCGCGCGAAGCAGCAGACGCAGTCCACTGTGGATGGCTGGCGTTACCGCGACTCGTGGCAACTCCTGCGCGGCGTCCAGGCCACCGGCATCAACGGCACCTGGCTCGCGGCCGTGCCCGAGCACGTCGACGAGTGGACCGAGGCGGTGCTGCGGACGTTCGGCAACGACCTCGTGCGGGTCACCGTCCGCGCCAACGCCGAACGCGCTCTGCTCGCCACCGAACTGATCGGCATCGAACCGGTCGGCGTGATCTCGTTGCTGGGCACGGAGAACACCCCGCACGAGGAGTTCACCGCGACACCGCTCGGTCTCGCGTTGAACGTCCTGCTCCTGCAGGCACTCGGCGACGCCGGCAGCACCGCGCCGTTCTGGGCGGTCACGAAGCAGGCCGTCTCGACCGGCGCGACCGACCCCGTGCACCACCCCGAGCAGGTGGCGTTGTGGGGCCTGGGCAGGGTCGCGGCGCTCGACCTGCCGCGCCACTGGGGCGGCCTGGTCGACCTGCCGGGGACCATCGACGGCCAGATCGAACAGGGCCTGGTCGCCGCCATCACGAACGGCGGCGGCGAGGACCAGCTCGCGGTCCGCGACACCGGCGTCCACGGCCGCAGGCTCGTGCCGGCCCAGCGCGCGCCCCAGTCCGCGGAGTGGATCCCGCGCGGCACAGTGCTGATCACCGGCGGCACCGGCGCGCTGGGCGGCCACGTCGCCCGCTGGGTCGCGGGACGCGGCGCCGAGCACGTGCTGCTCACCAGCCGTCGCGGTGATCAGGCGCCTGGAGCGGCGGAGTTGCGCGAAGAGCTGGAAGCGTTGGGAGCGCGCGTCACCATCGCGGCCTGCGACGCCTCGGATCGGCAGAGCCTGAAGTCGGTGATCGACACGGTGCCCGACCTGCGGGCCGTGGTGCACGCGGCCGGCATCGTCGAAGGCAACGCGACCACCGACGCGGTGGGCATCGATCAACTGGATCGCTTGCTCAAGGCCAAGATGACGTCGGCCCGGCTGCTGCACGAACTCACGAGCGACCTGGACGCGTTCATCCTGTTCTCGTCCGGTGCGGCGAGCTGGGGCAGTGGCGCGCAACCCGCGTACGCCGCCTCGAACGCCTACCTCGACGGCCTCGCGCACTTCCGGGCCTCCCAGGGCCTCAAGGCGACGTCGATCGCGTGGGGTGCCTGGGCGGACTCCGGCATGGCGTCGGAGAACGAGGAAGGCGCCGAACAACTGCGCCGCCGCGGCGTGCACACGATGAAACCCGAACTCGCGATCACCGCGCTGCAGCAGGCGGTCGAGGACGGCCACACGTCGCTGACGATCACCAACATGGACTGGGAGAAGTTCGCGCCGAGCTTCACGGCATCGAGGCCGAGCCCGTTGCTGATGGGCATCCCGTCGGTCCGGGAAGCCCTGGAAGAGCCGGAAACGACGGACTCAGGGCTCAAGGAACGGCTCCTGGCGTTGCCTGAGGTGGAACGCGCGCGCACGTTGCTCGACCTCGTCCGCACGGAAGCCGCGGCGACGCTGGGCTTCGAGGGTGCCGAGGCGTTCGGGCCGGCCAGGGCGTTCCGCGACGTCGGCTTCGACTCGGTGACAGCGGTGGACCTGCGCAACCGGCTCAAGATCGTCACCGGCGTGGCGCTGCCCGCGACGCTGGTGTTCGACTATCCCACCCCCGCCGCGCTGGCCCAGTTCATCCGCACGGAACTGCTCGGCGAGGCCGCGACCACCGCCCACGACCCCGACGCGCCGATCCGGGACGCGCTCGCGGCGATCCCGATCAGCCGTCTGCGGCAGGCCGGGCTGCTGGACCTGGTGCTCCAACTTGCTCAGGACAGTGGGGAAAACAACAGCGCCGGAGATGTTGTGCTTGCAGCCGAGGCGGAATCGATCGACGACATGGACGGCGAAGCCCTCCTGCGTCTGGCGATCGGGGACGCCATGGACTAGCGGGCGATCCGAGAAGGAAGCGCGATGACCACCTCTGCTAACCAGTACGTCGAGGCTCTGCGGTCGTCACTGAAGGAGATCGACCGGCTGCGCAAGCAGAACCAGCAGCTGATCGCGGCAGCGGTGGAACCGATCGCGATCGTGGGCATCGGCTGCCGGTACCCCGGCGGGGTGATCTCGCCCGAGGACCTGTGGCAGGTCGTCGCCCAGGGCAGGGACGTGATCGGCGGATTCCCCGCCGATCGCGGCTGGGACGTCGCCGACCTCAACTCCGCCACCGTCGAAGGTGGTTTCCTCGAAGACCCGGCGTCGTTCGACGCCGGGTTCTTCGGCATCTCGCCCCGCGAAGCCGTCGTCATGGACCCGCAGCAGCGCCTCCTGCTCGAAACCGCCTGGGAGGCCCTGGAACGCGCGGGCGTGAACGCGCAGTCGTTGCGCGGCACCAAGACCGGTGTGTTCATGGGCACGACCTCGCAGGACTACGCCGATCTGCTCTCGCGCTCGGGCGAGGACGTCGGCCTCTACGCCACGACCGCGTTCGCCGCCTCCGTTCTCTCCGGCCGCATCTCCTACCTGCTGGGACTGGAAGGCCCCGCCGTCACCGTCGACACCGCTTGCTCTTCTTCTCTGGTGGCACTGCATCTCGCCTCGTCCGCTCTGCGCGCTGGGGAGTGCGACCTGGCGCTCGCCGGTGGTGTCGCGGTCATGACGACGCCCGCCGGGTTCGCCGCCTTCACTTCGCAGGGCGGGCTCGCCGGAAACGGTCGCTGCAAGGCGTTCTCGGACGACGCGGACGGTACCGGCTGGTCCGAGGGCGTCGGCGTGCTGGTGCTGAAGCGACTTTCCGACGCGCAACGCGCCGGCGACAAGATCCTCGCCGTCGTCCGCGGTTCCGCCGTCAACCAGGACGGTGCCTCGAACGGCCTGACCGCGCCCAACGGGCCCTCGCAGCAGCGCGTCATCCGTCAGGCGCTGCAGAACGGAGGCCTCGCACCGTCCGATGTGGACGCCGTCGAGGCGCACGGCACCGGAACCACGCTGGGCGACCCGATCGAGGCGCAGGCCATTCTCTCGGTGTACGGCCAGGACCGCGCCGAGCCGCTCTACCTCGGGTCGATCAAGTCCAACATCGGCCACCCCCAGGGCGCCGCCGGTGTCGCCGGCGTGATCAAGGTCGTCATGGCGCTGCAGAACGGACTGCTGCCGCAGTCCCTGCACCTCGGCACGCCCTCGACCCAGGTCGACTGGACCAAGGGCAACGTGTCCCTGCTGCACGACGCGCGGCCGTGGCCCTCGGTCGACCGCCCGCTGCGTGCCGGTGTGTCCGCGTTCGGCGTCTCGGGCACGAACGCGCACGTGATCATCGAACAGGCTCCTGCGCTGGTCGTCGAAGGCGCTCCTGTCGTGTCCGCTCCCGCTGTGCTGCCGTGGGTTCTGTCCGGTCGCACCGCCGCTGCCCTGGACGCGCAACGAGATCGGCTGCAGGCTGTCGTGGACTCCCTGTCGCCGCTGGACATCGCGTACACCCTGGCTACGGCGCGGGCGTCGTTCGAGCAGCGTGCCGTGGTGCTGCCGGACGGCACCGAGCTCGCCCGCGGGGTGGCCGCCGACGAGACCACGCTCGCGTTCCTGTTCTCCGGCCAGGGATCCCAGCGCCTCGGCATGGGACGTGAGCTGCACGCCCGGTTCCCCGTGTTCGCCGCCGCGTTCGACGCCGCTCTCGAACACCTCGACCCCGCTCTGCGTTCGGTGATGTGGGGCGACGACGCCGCCGCGCTGGAGCAGACCCGCTACACGCAGCCCGCGTTGTTCGCCTTCGAAGTCGCCATGTTCCGGTTGCTGGAGTCGTTCGGACTCGTGCCGGAGCAGGTGGCGGGCCACTCGATCGGTGAGATCGCGGCCGCGCACGTCGCCGGGGTGTTCTCGCTGGAGGACGCCTGCACGCTGGTGACCGCGCGCGCCTCGCTGATGCAGGCGCTCCCGGCCGGCGGCGTGATGATCGCCGTGCAGGCCACCGAGGACGAGGTCCTTCCGCTTCTCACCGACGGCGTCTCGATCGCCGCGATCAACGGCCCGGCGTCGCTGGTCATCGCCGGTGTCGAAGACGAAGCGCGTAGGATTGTTGAACAACTCAACGATCCTACGTCCGGCGTCGCGCCGCGCAAGTTCAAGCAGCTGCAGGTCAGCCACGCGTTCCACTCGCCGCTGATGGAGCCGATGCTGAACGACTTCCGCGCGGCGATCTCCGGAATTTCGTTCAACAATCCCTCAATTCCCCTGATGACTCGTGGGATTGTTGAACAATCCGAGTACTGGGTTCGGCACGTTCGCGACGCCGTGCGGTTCCACGACACCGTGACTGCGCTGGGCGACAAGACGTTCGTCGAGGTCGGCCCGGACGGCGTGCTCGCCGCGATGGTCGACGACGCGATCCCGACCGCGCGCAAGGACCGCGGCGAGGAGCTGGCGTTCGTGACGGCGCTGGCGCGGCTACATGTCGTGGGCGTTCCCGTGGACTGGACCCGGCTGTTCGAGGGTTCCGGGGCGCAGAAGGCGGACCTGCCGACGTACGCGTTCCAGAGGCAGCGGTTCTGGCCGCGTCCGAAGACGCAGTCCGGCGACGTGCGCGGCGCCGGACTCGGCTCGATCGGTCACCCGCTGCTCGGCGCGGCCGTGGAACTGGCCGGCTCGTCGGGACACCTGTTCACGTCCCGGTTGTCGCTGACGACGCACCCGTGGCTTGCCGATCACGTCGTGATGGGGCGGGTTCTGTTCGCCGGCACGGCATTCCTGGAGCTCGCCGTTCGCGCCGCGGACGAGGTCGGCTGCGACCGCGTCGAAGAACTCACGCTCGCCGCGCCGCTCGTGCTGGCGCCGGACGCCGCCGCTCAGGTGCAGGTCTCCGTCGGCGCTGCCGACTCCGAGGGCAAGCGCAGCGTCGCGATCTTCTCGCGGGCCGAGGGGTCCGTTGACCTGCCTTGGCTTCAGCACGCTTCCGGCGTGCTCGGCTCAGGCACCAACGCGGTCTCGTTCGACGCCTCGGTGTGGCCGCCCGCCGGTGCCGAGCCCGTCGACATCGCCGGGTCGTA
Source organism: Lentzea sokolovensis (assembly GCF_033949975.1). NCBI lineage: Bacteria > Bacillati > Actinomycetota > Actinomycetes > Pseudonocardiales > Pseudonocardiaceae > Lentzea > Lentzea sokolovensis. The sequence goes on along the minus strand of NZ_JAXAVU010000001.1, from coordinate 720,382 downwards.
CGAGCGCTTCACCGACATGGGCTTCGACTACGGCCCTGTTTTCCAGGGCCTGCGGGCGGTCTGGCGTGGCGGCGACGGTGTCGTCTACGCCGAGGTGGCGCTGCCCGAGGGCGTCGACGGCGGAGCGTTCGGGCTGCACCCGGCGCTGCTGGACGCCGGTATGCACGCCGCCGGGTTCGGTGACCTCGGTTCGATCAGCCGTGGCGGGCTGCCGTTCTCCTGGCAGGGCGTGTCGCTGCACGCATCGGGCGCTTCCGCGGTGCGGGTGCGGTTGTCGCGCGGCGAGGACGGCTCGATGGAGATCGCCGTCGCTGACGCGACCGGCGCACCCGTTGCGTCCGTCGAGGCCCTGCAGACACGCCCTGTTCCCGTTGAGGAGCTGGGGTCCGGGGTCGAGCGCGACTCGTTGTTCCGCATCGAGTGGGCGCCTGTCGAACTGCCGGCGGGGTTCGCGGAGCAGACCGTCGCGGTGCTCGGGCCGGACGTGCTGTCGCTGGCCGCTGGTCCGGTCGTCTCCGAGTTGACGGACGCCGACCTGACGCTGGTTCCTGTGGTCGGCACGGATGTTCGCGAGACGTGTGCGCGGGTGTTGTCGCTGATCCAGGAGTTCGTGACGCGGCCCGAGGGGCGGCTCGCGTTCGTGACGCGCGGCGCGGTGGACGGCGACGATCTCGCCGCGGCCGCCGCGCGCGGCCTGGTGCGGTCGGCGCAGTCCGAGCACCCTGGCCGTTTCGTGCTGGTGGACCTGGACTTCTCCGACGCTTCCGTGGGCGCGGTGCTGCACGCGTTGACGACCGACGAGCCGGTGCTGGCGATCCGCGACGGTGTCGTTCTCGCCGCCCGCCTCGCCCGCGCCGCGCTGCCCACCTCGCAGTTGCCCTGGTCCGGTCGAGTGCTCATCACCGGTGGCACCGGCGGACTCGGTCAGCTGGTGGCCCGGCATCTCGTCGCGGAGCACGGCGTTCGCGACCTGTTCCTGGTCTCGCGCAGCGGCTCTGCCGACGTCTCGGCGTTGCAGGAGCTCGGCGCGGACGTGATCGTCGAGGCGTGCGACGTCTCCGACCGTTCGGCACTGGAGTCGTTGCTGTCGCGGCACTCCGTCGGCGGCGTCGTGCACACGGCCGCGGTGCTGGACGACGGTGTCGTCGAATCGTTGACGCCGGAGCGCATTGCCGTGGTGCTGGGCCCGAAGGCGGACGCCGCGCTGCACCTGCACGAGCTGTTGCCTGACGTGCCTTTCGTGCTGTTCTCGTCGGCCGCGGGCACGTTCGGTGGCGCCGGGCAGGCGAACTACGCCGCTGCCAACGCTTTCGTCGACGCTCTCGCCCGCATGCGCCGCGCATCCGGTCAGCACGCTGTCGCGCTGGCGTGGGGCGCCTGGGAGCAGACCTCGGGCATGACCGCCGCGATGTCGGACGCCGACATGCAGCGCATCGCCCGGTCCGGCATGCCTCCGCTGAAGGTCGCCGAGGGCTTGGCCTTGTTCGACGCCGGTGCCGCCGGATCGGACGCCTTCCTGCTGCCGCTTCGCCTGGATCTTCCCGCGCTGCGCGCCCAGGGCACGCCGCCGCCGTTGCTGCGCGGCCTGATCAAGACCCCGAAGCGCCGCGCCGCCGCGCAGTCCGTCGCGGCGGAAGGACTTGTCGCCGAACTGTCACGGCTCGGCTCCGACGCCCGGCTGGAAGCGTTGCTGAGCCTGGTCGCCACCGAGGTCGCCGCCGTGCTCGGCCACGGCAGCGCGTCCGAAGTGGACAGGACCCGCACGTTCCAGGGGCTCGGGTTCGACTCGCTGACCGCCGTCGAGCTGCGCAACCGCCTGACCGCGTCGACCGGTATCCGCCTGCCCGCGACCCTGATCTTCGACTACCCGACCGCCGGCGCCCTCGCCTCCTACCTGATGGACGAACTGTTCTGTGCGGACGTCTTCGTGCCGGAGGCGATCACCGGAGCGGTGTCCGACGACCCGATCGTGATCGTCGGCATGGCCTGCCACTACCCAGGCGGTGTGGCGTCACCGGAAGACCTGTGGCGCCTGGTGTCCGAGGAACGCGACGGCGTCACCGGCTTCCCGTCGAACCGCGGCTGGGACCTGGACGGGCTCTTCGACCCGGACCCGGACGCCGCCGGCAAGACCCACGTGATGCAGGGCGGTTTCCTGCACGACGCCCCGTCGTTCGACCCGGACTTCTTCGGCATGTCCCCGCGCGAGGCCCTCGCCACGGACGTGCAGCACCGGCTGCTGCTGCGGACCGCGTGGGAGGCCTTCGAGCGTGCGGGCATCGACCCGGCTTCCGTTCGTGGCTCCAAAACTGGCGTGTTCGCGGGCGTGATGTCCAACGACTACTCGACTTTGGTGTCCGACGACATCTTCGAGGGCTACCAGGGCACCGGTACCGCGCAGAGCGTGCTGTCCGGACGTGTCGCCTACACCTTCGGCCTCGAAGGCCCCGCGGTCACCGTCGACACGGCTTGCTCTTCTTCTTTGGTGGCACTGCATCTCGCGTCCTCGGCCCTGCGCAACGGCGAATGCTCACTGGCATTGGCCGGTGGCGTGACCGTCATGTCGACGCCGGGTTCGTTCGTCGCCTTCTCCAAGCAGCGCGGCCTCGCGATGGACGGCCGCTGCAAGTCCTTCGCCGACGCCGCCGACGGCACCGGCTGGGGCGAGGGCGTCGGCCTCCTCGTGCTGGAACGGCAGTCCGACGCGCTGCGCAACGGCCACACCGTGCTGGCGGTCGTACGAGGTTCTGCGGTCAACCAGGACGGCGCCTCGAACGGCCTGACCGCGCCGAACGGCCCGTCGCAGCAACGCGTGATCCGCTCCGCGCTGGCTTCGGCCGGACTTGCCGTGACCGACGTCGACGTCGTCGAAGCGCACGGCACGGGCACCACCCTGGGCGACCCGATCGAGGCGCAGGCGCTGCTCGCCGTGTACGGCCAAGATCGTCCGTCGCCGCTGCTGCTCGGCTCCATCAAGTCGAACATCGGCCACACCCAGGCCGCCGCGGGTGTCGCGGGCATCATCAAGATGGTCCACGCGATGCGCCACGGTGTCGTGCCCGCGACGCTGCACGTCGACCAGCCGTCGACCCACATCGACTGGACCGCGGGCGAGGTCTCCCTGGTCACGGCTGCGACGACGTGGCCTTCCGTCGCCCGCCCCCGCCGCGCGGGTGTCTCGTCGTTCGGTGTGTCGGGCACGAACGCCCACGTGATCTTGGAAGCGCCAAGCGCTCAGGAATTGTCAGAGGCGGCTCCGGTGCCCGCACCCCCCGCGGTGCCCGTGCCCTACGTGGTGTCGGCGCGCTCGGCGGACGCGTTGGCCGGGCAGGTCGAGCGGATCAAGGCGTGGCCGGGGGACGCGGCGGACATCGCGTTCTCGTTGCTGACCACGCGTGCGTTGTTCGCCCACCGGGCTGTAGTGCTTGACGGCGAGGTATTGGCTCGCGGTGTCGCCAAGGCCGGCGAGCCGGCATTCCTGTTCAGCGGGCAGGGGTCGCAGCGGATCGGCATGGGCCGTGAGCTGTACGGGGCGTTTCCCGTGTTCGCCGAGGCGCTGGACGCGGTGCTGGCCAACCTCGACCCGGCCGTCCGCGAGGTCATGTGGGGCGACGACCAGGAAGCGCTCAACCAGACCGGGGTCGCGCAGCCCGCGCTGTTCGCGTTCCAGGTCGCGCTGTACCGGTTGTTCGAGTTCTACGGCGTGAAGCCCAGTCGCATCGCGAGCCACTCCATCGGCGAGATCGCGGCCGCGCACGTCGCCGGTGTGTTCAGCCTCGAAGACGCCTGTCAGCTCGTGACGGCGCGTGCGTCGCTCATGCAGGCGTTGCCAGCCGGTGGCGCCATGGTGTCCGTGGTCGCTTCCGAGAAGAAGGTGCGCGAGCACCTGACTGATGGCGTGTCCATCGCTGTGGTCAACGGGCCTCGGTCCGTGGTGATCGCCGGCGTCGAAGAAGAAGTGCTCGCCATCGCGCAGAAGTGGAAGAACAAGCGGCTCAAGGTGTCGCATGCGTTCCACTCGCCGTTGATGGAGCCGATGCTGGACGACTTCCGCGAGGCCATCAGCGGGCTGACGTTCCACGAGCCTGTTGTAGGAATGTCGACATCCGGCGATGTCGACACTGTCGACTACTGGGTGAACCACGTCCGCGACACCGTTCGCTTCCACGACAACGTCACCGCGTTGGGTGACGTCAAGTTCGTGGAGATCGGGCCGGACGGCGTGCTGTCCGCGATGGTGGACGGCTGCGTGCCCGCGGTGCGGCGCAACGTTGACGAGGTCAGGTCAATGTTGACGGCATTGAGCCGAATCAATGTTGACGGCGTCAATGTTGATTGGAACAGGTTCTGTCAACATGGCCGGAAGATCGACCTGCCGACTTACGCCTTCGAGCAGCGAACGTTCTGGCCAGAGGTGTCCACGCGCTCGGATGTCCGGTCGGCCGGTCTCGGGGCGGTCGGGCATCCGCTGCTCGGCGCCGCCGTCGAGCTCGCCGGCGGAGAGGGCCTGCTGTTCACGAGCAGGCTGTCGCTGCGCACGCACCCGTGGCTGCGGGACCACTCGTTGCACGGCAAGGTCCTCGTGCCGGGAGCGGCACTCGTCGAGCTCGCGCTGCGGGCCGCGGACGAGGTGAGCCTCGATCGGGTGGACGAGCTGACGATCGCGGCGCCGCTCGTGCTGCCCGAGTCCGGCGCCGTGCAGGTGCAGATCCGGGTCGGCGGGGACGGCGACCGGCGGGCGGTGGCGATCCACAGCCGTCCCGAGGACAGCGACCTGCCGTGGACCGAGCACGCGTCCGGCTTCCTGATGTCCGGCGCCACGGCCGCGGACTTCGACACCTCGACGTGGCCGCCCGCGGGCGCGGAGGCCGTGCAGATCGAGGGCGCGTACGAGCGGTTCGCGGAGCTCGGGTTCGACTACGGGCACGCGTTCCAGGGCCTGCGGGCCGCGTGGAAGCTGGGCGACCAGGTGTTCGCCGAGGTCGCGCTCCCCGAGGACGTGGCGGCCACCGGTTTCGGCATCCACCCGGCGTTGCTGGACGCGGCGCTGCACGCGGTCGCGTTCGCCGACCAGCGGACCGAGGGCGCGGTGCCGTTCTCGTGGGAAGGTGTCGCGCTGCACGCGGTCGGCGCCACGTCGTTGCGGGTGCGGCTGCGGACCACCGGTGACAGCTCCATGGAGATCGCCCTCGCCGACGCCGCCGGTACGCCGGTCGCGACGGTCGGTTCGCTCGTCACACGGGCCGTGGCGGCGCAGCAGCTCAGCGCCGCGCAGGACGCGTTGTTCGGCTTGGACTGGGTGCCGATCACGCTCACCGAGGCGGTTCCGGCGGCACACGTCGTCGAGCGCGTCGAGACGGAAGGCTCTCCGGTCGAGGCCGCGCACGCGGTGACGGCTCAGGCACTCGCGAAGATCCAGGAGTGGATCGCGGCCGAACGCGCCGAGAAGCTCGTTTTCGTGACGCGGCAGGGTGATCTGGGCGCATCGGCCGTATGGGGGCTCGTGCGGGCCGCGCAGTCGGAGCACCCAGGCCGGTTCGCGTTGATCGAGACCGACGGCGACCTGCCGGACGCGGCGCTCGCGAGCGCCGAACCCCAGCTGCGCGTTTGGGGCGGCGAGGTCTTCGTGCCGCGTGTCGCCCGGGTCGCCGCCGGTGAGAGCGTTGTGCTGGAAGGACCTGTGCTGATCACCGGTGGTACCGGTGGGCTCGGCCAGGTCATCGCACGGCATCTCGTGGCCGCACATGGTGTCCGCGACCTGGTGCTGGTCAGTCGGCGCGGTGAGACGCCGGACTGGGTGGCGGAGCTGGACGCGTCGGTCACGGTCGCGGCCTGCGACGTCGCCGACCGGCACGCCGTCGCGAACCTCCTTGCAGGGCACCAGATCCGTTCCATCGTGCACACCGCTGGCGTGCTGGACGACGGCGTCATCGAGTCGCTCACGCCAGATCGTCTGTCGAACGTGTTGCGCCCCAAGGTCGACGCCGCGTGGAACCTGCACGAGCTCTCCGGCGACGTCTCGGCGTTCGTCGTCTACTCGTCCGGTGCGGGCATCTTCGGTTCGTCGGGCCAGGGCAACTACGCGGCGGGCAACACGTTCCTCGACGCGTTGGTCGAGCACCGGCGTTCGCAGGGCCTGCCGGGCGTGTCGCTGGCGTGGGGCGCGTGGGCGGAGACGGGCATGCTGTCCGGCGCGGACGCCGAGCGGCTCGCCAAGTCGGGCATGCCGCCGATCACGCCCGCGGAAGGTGTCGAGCTCTTCGACGCCGCATTGTCTTCCGGTGCCGCGCTAGTGCTGCCGCTGCGGCTCGACCTTCCGGTGTTCCGTGCGCGCGGCGAGGTTCCGGCGGTGTTGCAGGGGCTCGTGAAGGTTCGCGCTCGACGGGCGGCGGCGTCCGGCACCTCGTCGTCGCTGGTGCGGAAACTGACCGGTCTGGACGACGCCGGCCGCCTGGAGGCCTTGCTGGGCCTGGTCCGGGCCGAGGTCGGTGCGGTGCTCGGACACAGCGGCGGCGAGACGATCGATCCGTCGCGCGCCTTCCAGTCGCTGGGCTTCGACTCGCTGACCGCGGTCGAGTTGCGCAACCGCCTCGGTGAGGTCACCGGGTTGCGCCTGCCCGCGACGCTGACGTTCGACCACCCGACCGCCGCCGTGCTCGCCGGGTTCCTGAAGGACGAGCTGTTCGGCGCTGCGGACGCGGCGCCGCGGCTGCCCGCTCTGGTGTCCCCTTCGGACGATCCGATCGTGATCGTCGGCATGGCCTGCCGCTATCCCGGAGGCGTGTCGTCGCCCGAGGACCTGTGGCGGCTCGTGGCGGAGGGCGTCGACGCGATCACGGAGTTCCCGGTCAACCGCGGCTGGGACGTCGACGGCATCTACCACCCGGACCCCGACCACGCGGGCACGACCTACTCGATCGCCGGTGGCTTCCTGCACGAGGCGGGTGCGTTCGACCCGGCGTTCTTCGGCATGTCCCCGCGCGAGGCCCTGGCCACGGACTCACAGCAGCGCCTGCTGCTCGAGACCACCTGGGAGGCGCTGGAACGCTCGGGAATCGACCCGGCCTCGTTGCGGGGCAGTGCGACCGGCGTGTTCACCGGCGTCATGTACAACGACTACGCGTCCATTCTGGACGGTGGCGAGTTCGAGGGACACCAGGGCCAGGGCAGCGCGGGCTCGATCGCTTCGGGTCGCGTCTCCTACACGTTCGGCTTCGAGGGCCCGGCCGTCACGGTCGACACCGCTTGCTCTTCTTCTTTGGTGGCGCTGCATCTGGCTTCGCAGGCGCTGCGGTCGGGGGAGTGCTCGCTGGCTGTGGCGGGTGGCGTGACGGTGATGTCGACGCCCACCACCTATGTCGAGTTCTCCCGTCAGCGCGGTCTTTCCGTTGACGGGCGCTGCAAGGCGTTCTCAGACGACGCGGACGGCACCGGCTGGGGTGAGGGCGTCGGTCTGCTCGTGCTGGAACGGCAGTCTGATGCGGTTCGCAACGGCCACACCGTGCTGGCGGTCGTGCGCGGTTCGGCGGTCAACCAGGACGGCGCCTCGAACGGCCTGACCGCGCCGAACGGTCCGTCGCAGCAACGCGTGATCCGCGCGGCGCTGGCTTCGGCTGGGTTGTCGCCGGCGGACGTCGACGCGGTCGAGGCGCACGGCACCGCCACCCGGCTCGGCGACCCGATCGAGGCGCAGGCGCTGCTGGCGGTGTACGGGCAGGACCGCTCCGAGCCGCTCTACCTGGGTTCGATCAAGTCGAACATCGGCCACACGCAGGCCGCCGCGGGTGTCGCGGGCGTGATCAAGATGGTGCAGGCGCTGCGCCACGGCGTGCTGCCCGAGACGCTGCACGTCGGCACGCCGACCACGCAGGTCGACTGGGAGTCCGGCGCCGTCGAGGTGCTGACCTCGTCCCGCACGTGGCCTTCGGTGTCGCGCGCACGTCGCGCGGGCGTCTCGTCGTTCGGTGTCTCGGGCACGAACGCGCACGTGATCTTGGAGGCTCCTGACGCTCAGGAATTGTCAGACCCGGTTGAGATGATTGGGATGGGGGCTCGCAGCCCCCTGGGGGCCAGCGAGGCGGGATCGATTCAGGTCGTGGGTGCGCCGCTGGTGGTGTCGGCGAAGTCGGCGGCGTCGTTGCGGGCCCAGGTGGAGCAGGTCGGCGCGCTCGTGGCGAGTGGTGTGTCCGCTGTGGACGTCGGGTTCTCGTTGGCGACCACGCGGGCGTTGTTCGACCACCGGGCCGTGGTGCTCGGTGGTGAGGTTGTCGCCGAAGGCGTGGCGGCGGGCAAGCCGCTGGCGTTCCTGTTCTCCGGGCAGGGGGCGCAGCGGATCGGGGCCGGGCGTGAGTTGTACGAGGCGTTCCCGGTGTTCGCGGAGGCGTTCGATGCCGCGCTGGTCAACCTCGATCCGGCGTTGCGCGAGGTCATGTGGGGCGATGACCAGGAGGCGTTGAACCAGACCGGGGTGGCGCAGCCGGCGTTGTTCGCCGTCGAGGTGGCGCTGTACCGGTTGATCGAGTCGTTCGGGGTGCGGCCGGACCACCTGGTCGGGCACTCGGTCGGGGAGATCGCGGCGGCGCACGTTGCGGGTGTCTTGAGCCTTGAGGACGCGTGCCTGCTGGTTACGGCGCGGGCGGCTCTCATGCAGGCGTTGCCGGCCGGTGGCGCGATGGTGTCCGTCATCGCTTCCGAAGAAGAGGTGTTGCCGCACCTCACCGCAGGCGTGTCGATCGCGGCGGTCAACGGGCCGCGCACGGTCGTGATCGCCGGCGTTGAAGACGAGGTGCTGGCTGTCGCTGAGCGGTGGAAGAGCAAGCGGCTGAAGGTGTCGCACGCGTTCCACTCGCCGCTGATGGAGCCGATGCTGGACGACTTCCGTGAGGCGATCAGCGGGATCGAGTTCCGTGAGCCGCTTGTCGGAATGTCAACATCCGGCGATGTCACCACCGTCGACTACTGGGTCAACCACGTTCGGGACGCGGTGCGGTTCCACGAGAACGTCACTCGGTTGGGTGATGTCACGCTGATCGAGGTCGGGCCGGACGCCCAGTTGAGCGCCATGGTGGACAGCTCGACGTCGGTGTTGAGGCGTGATCGCGGTGAAGTCGAGTCAATGTTGACCGCACTCGGTCAAGTACATGTTGACGGAATCAATGTTGACTGGACGCAGCTGTACACAGGTGGGCGGAAGGTCGATCTGCCCACCTACGCGTTCGAGCACCAGATGTTCTGGCCGAAGGCGGTGCGCAAGGCCGGTGACGTCGGTGCGCTCGGGCTCACGCGGGTGGAGCACCCGTTGCTCGGGGCCGCGGTCGACGTCGCCGGTGCGGACGGGGTGCTGTTCACGAGCCGGTTGTCGCTGGGCTCGCACCCGTGGCTCGCGGATCACCGGGTGTTCGGGCAGGTGCTGCTTCCCGGCACGGCGTTCCTGGAACTCGCGGTTCGCGCGGGTGACGAGGTCGGGCTCGACCGTGTCGACGAGTTGACGCTGGCCGCGCCGCTCGTGCTGCCCGAGCAGGGTGCCGTGAGGGTTCAGGTCGCGGTGGGGGACGAAGAGAACGGACGTCGTACCGTCGGGGTCTTTTCACGGCCGGATGGCGAGAACGCGCCGTGGACGCAACACGCCACTGGCTTCCTGGCGAGCGGCACGACTGGCAGTGACTTCGATGCGACCGTCTGGCCACCGGACGCGGAAAGCGTTGACGTCGAACGGGCTTACGAACGGTTCGCGGAGAACGGCTTCGAGTACGGGCCGGTGTTCCAGGGGCTGCGGGCGGTCTGGCGCGGGGACGGCGAGGTGTTCGCCGAGGTCGCGCTGCCCGAGGACGTGGACGGGACGGCGTTCGGGCTGCACCCGGCGCTGCTCGACGCCACGCTGCACGCCGGCGGGTTCTTCGACGGGGCCGAGGCGGGGCTGCCGTTCTCGTGGGAAAGGGTGTCGCTGCACGCCACCGGTGCGACGTCGGTCCGGGTGAGGCTGCGGCGCGACGGGGACGCGTGGGTGATCGCGGTCGCCGACACGACGGGCGCTCCGGTCGCGACGATCGGGTCGCTGGTGACGCGGGCGGTGTCCGGGAAGCAGACGAGCGCGGTGGACCGCGACTCTCTGTTCCGGCTTGACTGGGTGCCGGTGTCGCTGCCCAACGCCGGTGCGGCCGCCGTGTGTGTGGAGGAGTTCGTCGGCGACGGGGACGTCGTCGCACAGACGCACGCTCTCGCCGCCCGTGCGCTGGAGTTGGTGCAGCGCTGGATCGCTGAAGAGCGTGCCGAACGGCTCGTGTTCGTGACGCGGCAGGATGATCTGGCCGCGAGCGCGGTGCACGGCCTGGTCCGGGCCGCGCAGAACGAGCACCCCGGCCGGTTCACGCTCATCGACACCGATGCCGAGGTGTCCGAGCAGGTTCTCGCGATCGACGAGCCGCAGCTGCGGGTGCGCGACGGTCAGGTGTCCGTGGCGCGGCTCGCGCGGGCCGAGGCGGCGGAGCAGGGCGAGTTCACCGGACCGGTGCTGATCACCGGCGGCACCGGCGGGCTGGGACGGGTGATCGCGAAGCACCTCGTCGAACGCTACGGCGTCCAGGAACTGGTGCTGGTCAGCCGCACCGGCAAGGCCGAAGTGCCCGATGTGGACGCCAAGGTCACCGTCGTCGCGTGCGATGTCAGTGACCGCAAGGCGTTGCAGAAGGTGTTGAGGAAGCACAAGGTCCGCAGCGTCGTGCACACCGCCGGAGTGCTGGACGACGGCGTGATCGAGTCGCTCACGCCGGAGCGGCTGTCGGCCGTGCTCAAGCCCAAGGTCGACGCCGCCTGGAACCTGCACGAGCTCACCAAGAACCTCGACAACTTCATCATCTTCTCCAGCGCCGCCGGCACGTTCGGTGCCGCGGGGCAGGCGAACTACGCGGCGGGCAACGCGTTCCTCGACGCACTGGCGCAGCACCGGCGTTCGGCCGGACTGCCGGCGGTGTCGCTGGCGTGGGGCGCGTGGAACCAGACCGGCATGCTGTCCGAGGCCGACGCCGAACGCATGGCACGCGGCGGAACTCCACCGCTGTCGGTGAAGCAGGGGCTCGCGCTGTTCGACGCGGCGATCGCCGGTGAGGACGCGGTGCTGCTGCCGTTGCGCCTGGACCTCGCGACGTTGCGCGGCCACGACGAGATCCGCCCGCTGCTGCGCGGACTGATCCGCACGAAGGCCCGTCGCGCGGCGGCCCAGGCCGACTCCGGGCTGGTTCAGCGGCTCACGGCGATGGCCCCGGAGGCACGGCTCACCGCGCTGCTCGACCTGGTGCGCGCCGAGGTCGCCGCGGTGCTCGGCCACGACGGGGTCGCCGCGGTGGACCCGGCGAAGGCGTTCCAGGACCTCGGGTTCGACTCGCTGACCGCGGTCGACCTGCGCAACCGGCTGACCGGCGTCACCGGGTTGCGCCTGCCGAGCACGCTGATCTTCGACTACCCGACGTCCGCGGTGCTCGCGGGTTTCCTGCGCGACGAACTGTTCGGCGCCTCGGACGTGCTGGAATCGCTGCCCGCGCTGACGTCCACTTCGGACGATCCGATCGTGATCGTCGGCATGGCCTGCCGCTATCCCGGTGGTGTCGCCACGCCGGAACAGCTGTGGGACCTCGTGGTCGACGGCCGCGACGCCATCACGGAGTTCCCGTCCAACCGCGGCTGGGACCTCGACTCGCTCTACCACCCGGACCCCGACCACGTCGGCACCTCGTACACGAAGTCCGGCGGCTTCCTGCACGACGCCGACCAGTTCGATCCGGAGTTCTTCGGCATGTCGCCGCGTGAGGCGGTGTCGACCGACGCGCAGCAACGCCTGCTGCTGGAGGCGTCGTGGGAGGCGCTGGAGCGGTCGGGGATCGACCCCGTCGCGCTGAAGGGCAGTCCGACCGGTGTGTTCGCCGGTGTCATGTACAACGACTACTCGCTGCTGCTCGAAGGTGATTCCGAGGGTTACCAGACGACCGGTGGTTCGCCTTCGGTGGTGTCGGGCCGGGTCTCCTACACGTTCGGCTTCGAAGGACCCGCGGTCACGCTCGACACGGCGTGCTCGTCGTCGTTGGTCGCGATGCACTGGGCGATGCAGGCTCTCCGCGCCGGTGAGTGCTCGCTGGCGCTGGCCGGCGGCGTGACGGTGCTGGCTTCTCCTGGCACGTTCATCGGGTTCTCGCGGCAGCGCGGCCTCTCGCCGGACGGCCGTTGCAAGGCGTTCTCCGACTCCGCTGATGGTGTCGGCTGGTCCGAGGGTGTCGGTGTGGTCGTGCTGGAGCGGCTGTCCGACGCTGTTCGCAACGGCCACGACGTGCTGGCTGTCGTGCGTGGTTCGGCGGTCAACCAGGACGGCGCCTCCAACGGCCTGACCGCGCCCAACGGTCCCTCGCAGCAACGGGTGATCCGGCAGGCGCTGGCGTCCGCCGGTCTGTCCACTGCGGACGTCGACGTCGTCGAAGCGCACGGCACCGGTACGTCTTTGGGCGACCCGATCGAGGCGCAGGCGTTGCTCGCGACCTACGGGCAGGACCGGCCGTCGCCGCTGCTGCTCGGCTCCATCAAGTCGAACATCGGCCACACCCAGGCCGCGGCCGGTGTCGCCGGCGTGATCAAGATGGTGCAGGCGCTGCGGCACGGCGTCGTGCCGCAGACGCTGCACATCGACTCGCCGTCGTCCCACGTGGACTGGGAAGCGGGGTCGGTCCAGCTCCTGACCGGCAACGCCTCGTGGCCTGAGGTCTCCCGTGCCCGCCGCGCCGCCGTCTCGTCGTTCGGTGTGTCGGGCACGAACGCGCACGTGATCTTGGAAGCGCCGAGTGCTCAGGAATTGTCAGACCCGGTTGAGATGATTGGGATGGGGGCTCGCAGCCCCCTGGGGGCCAGCGAGGCGGGATCGATTCAGGTTGTGGGTGCGCCGCTGGTGGTGTCGGCGAAGTCGGCGGCGTCGTTGCGGGCCCAGGTGGAGCAGGTCGGCGCGCTCGTGGCGAGTGGTGTGTCCGCTGTGGACGTCGGGTTCTCGTTGGCGACCACGCGGGCGTTGTTCGACCACCGGGCGGTGGTGTGGAACGGCGTCGAGCTCGCCTCTGGTGTGGTGCGGAACCGGCCACTTGCCTTCGTGTTCTCCGGGCAAGGGTCGCAGCGGGTTGGCATGGGGCGCGAGTTGTACGAGGCGTTCCCGGTGTTCGCGGAGGCCTTGGACGCCGCGCTGGTCAACCTCGATCCGGCGTTGCGCGAGGTCATGTGGGGCGACGACCAGGAGGCGTTGAACCAGACCGGGATCGCGCAGCCCGCGATCTTCGCGGTCGAGGTGGCGTTGTTCCGGTTGCTGGAGTCGTTCGGGGTGCGGCCCTCGCAGCTCGCCGGGCACTCCATCGGGGAGATCGCGGCGGCGCACGTCGCGGGCGTGCTGAGTCTGGATGACGCGTGCTTGTTGGTGACGGCGCGGGCGGCTCTCATGCAGGCGTTGCCTGCTGGTGGCGCGATGGTGTCCGTCATCGCGTCCGAGGGCGAGGTGCGTGAGCATCTGACGGACGGTGTGTCTGTTGCTGCCGTCAACGGGCCGCGGTCTGTGGTGATCGCCGGCGTTGAGACAGAGGTTCTGGCTCTCGCGGAGCGGTGGAAGAGCAAGCGACTGAAGGTGTCGCACGCGTTCCACTCGCCGTTGATGGAGCCGGTGCTGGGCGACTTCCGCGAGGCGATCAGTGGGCTCACGTTCCACGAGCCTGTTGTCGGAATGTCGACATCCGGCGATGTCACGACGGTCGAGTACTGGGTGGACCACGTTCGGGACACCGTTCGTTTCCACGACAACGTCGCTCGGTTGGGTGACATGACGTTGGTCGAGGTCGGGCCCGACGCGCAGTTGACGGCGATGGTTGACGGGTTGATTCCGACGTTGACGCGGGTCAAGTCCGATGTTGAGTCAATGTTGACTGCACTGAGTCAAGTACATGTCGACGGAATCAATGTTGATTGGGCGCGGTTCTACGGCGGCGGCAAGCGCATCGAGCTGCCCACCTACCCGTTCAACCGTCAGCGGTACTGGCCGGCGAGCGCCGGGAAGACGTCGGACGCGTCCGGGCTCGGGCTGGTCAGTGTCGGGCACCCGTTGCTCGGCGCGTCGGTGGAGCTCGCCGAGGGCGAAGGCGTCGTGTTCACCAGCCGGGTGTCGCTGAGCACGCACCCGTGGCTCGCCGACCACGTGATCATGGGGCGCACCCTGGTGCCGGCCGCCGTGCTGATCGAGCTGGCCATGAGGGCCGCGGACGAGGTCGGGCTGGACCGGGTCGACGACCTCACGCTGGCCGCGCCGCTCGTCCTGCCGGAGCGCGGAGCCGTGCAGGTGCAGTTGAAGGTCGGTGCGGAGAGCAACGGTCGCCGGCAGTACGCGATCCACTCACGGCCTGAGGACGCGCAGGACACGCCGTGGACTCAGCACGCGACCGGTTTCCTGGCGAGTGGCACGACCACGGGCAGCTTTGACGCCTCCGTCTGGCCGCCTGCTGGGGCTGTGGCGATGGACCACGAGGAGTGCTACGAGCGGTTCGCGAGCGTCGGGTTCGCCTACGGGCACGCGTTCCAGAACCTCAAGGCGGCCTGGCGGGTAGGTGGGGAGATCTACGCCGAGCTCGCGTTGCCGGAGGACGTCGACGGGGCCGCATACGGTCTGCATCCGGCGTTGCTCGACTCGGCGCTGCACGCGGCGTTGCTGGACGAGACGCTCGACGCCGGTCTGCCGTTCTCCTGGGAGGGCGTGTCGCTGCACGCCACCGGGGCGAGCGAGCTGCGCGTCAAGCTGACCCGCGATGAGGGCGGCATGCGCAGGACGATCGCGCTGGCCGACGTCACGGGTGCGCCGGTCGCCACCGTCGAGGCCGTGATCGTGCGGGCGGTGAACGTCGAACAGCTCGGCGAGGCCAGGCAGAGCGAGCTGTTCGGGCTCGAGTGGGTGCCGGTCACGCAGGAGGACGTCGCCGCGCCCGCGTCTGTCTCGGTGCTCGGGCCGGACGTGCTCGACCTCGGGTTCCCGGTCGTCGGCACGATCGCTGACGCCGATGCGGGGCTTGTGCTGGTGCCGATCGTGGGAACTGAAGATGTGCTCGGCAGCACGCACCGCAACGCAGCACGTGTGCTGGGACTGGTGCAGGAATGGATCAGCAGCGGTAAGGACGGCAGACTCACGTTCGTCACGCGGGGGGCGACCACCGGCGAGGACATGGGGGCCGCCGCGGTCTGGGGTCTGGTGCGGTCGGCGCAGTCGGAGCACCCGGAACGGTTCGGGCTGATCGACCTGTGCGGCAACAACCTTTCCACCGCGATGGTTTCAGTTGCGTTCGGGGTCGACGAGCCGCAGCTGGTGGTGCGTGACGGCGAGGTGGTGGCCGCACGGCTGGCGCGGGTCACCGGTGAGTCCGAGGTCCGGTGGGAAGGCAAGGTCCTGGTCACCGGCGGTACCGGCGGTCTGGGTGCGGTCGTCGCGAAGCACCTCGTCGAGGCGCACGGTGTTCGGGAGCTGCTGCTCGTGAGCCGTCGCGGCCACGCCGACACGGCGGAGCTGGAAGCGTTGGGAGCACAGGTCACCGTCGCCGCGTGCGACGTGACCGATCGGGATGCTGTCGCGGAACTTCTTGCCCAGCACGAGATCCGGGGTGTCGTGCACGCGGCCGGTGTGCTGGACGACGGCGTGATCGAATCGATGACGCCGGAGCGCGTCGCGAACGTGCTCAAGCCCAAGGCCGATGCCGCCTGGCATCTGCACGAGTTGACGTCCGATCTCACGGCGTTCGTGGTGTTCTCGTCGGCGGCCGGGGTGTTCGGCAACGCCGGGCAGGCCAACTACGCGGCGGGTAACGCGTTCCTCGACGCGCTTTCCGCGCATCGCAAGGCGTCCGGTCTGCCCGCGACGTCGATGGCGTGGGGCGTGTGGGCCGGTGTCAGCGGGATGACCGGCGAGCTGACCGAGGCCGAGGCCGCGCGGATGACCACCGCCGGCATGCCGCCGATCACGGTCGAGCAGGGGCTGGAGTTGTTCGACGCGGCCGTGACGAGCGGGGCGGCGCTGACTGTTCCGGTGCGGCTCGACCTCGCGACGTTGCGGGCACGTGGTGCGGTGGCGCCGTTGCTGCAGGGGCTGATCCGGGTCAGGGCGCGGCGGGCGGCGGCTGGTTCCGCCACCGCTTCCGGACTGGTGCAGAAGCTCGGCGCGATGGACGTCGCCGACCGGCACTCGGCTCTCGTCGACCTGGTGCGCGCGCAGGTGTCGTCGGTGCTGGGCCACGCCTCGATCGACGCCGTTGACGCGACGCGGGCGTTCCAGGACCTCGGGTTCGACTCGCTGACCGCCGTCGAGTTGCGCAACCAGCTGACCGAGGCGACCGGGTTGCGGCTGCCGGCGACGCTGGTGTTCGACTACCCGACGGCGATCGCGCTGGCCGATCACCTGCACGCCGAGCTGTTCGGTTCCGCCGACGTGGTGGCGGATCTGCCCGCGCTCGTGTCCACTTCGGACGACCCGATCGTGATCGTCGGCATGGCCTGCCGGTTCCCCGGTGGCGTGTCGTCGCCGGAGACGTTGTGGGACCTGGTGGCGTCGGGCACGGACGCGATCACGCCGTTCCCGGCGAACCGCGGCTGGGATCTCGACTCGTTGTTCCACCCGGACCCCGACCACCTCGGCACGTCCTATGCGCGCGCCGGTGGTTTCCTGCACGACGCGGACCAGTTCGATCCGGCGTTCTTCGGGATGTCGCCGCGGGAGGCGCTCGGCACGGACGGCCAGCAGCGCATCCTGCTGGAGACGACCTGGGAGGCGCTGGAACGGGCCGGGATCGACCCACAGACGTTGCGCGGCAGTCGAACCGGTGTGTTCGCCGGCGTCATGTACTCGGACTACGCGCAGATCCTGGAGTCCGACTCCGAAGGGCACCAGGGGGCCGGAACCTCGCCCTCGGTGGTGTCGGGCCGGGTGTCCTACACGTTCGGGTTCGAGGGGCCGTCGGTGTCGATCGACACCGCGTGCTCGTCGTCGCTGGTCGCGATGCACCTCGCGGCGCAGGCTCTTCGGGCCGGTGAGTGCTCGCTGGCGCTGGCCGGTGGTGTGACGGTGATGTCGACTCCGGGTGCGTTCGTCGGGTTCTCGCGTCAGCGGGGGTTGTCGGAGGACGGGCGGTGCAAGGCGTTCTCGGATTCCGCCGATGGCGTTGGTTGGTCTGAGGGTGTGGGTCTGCTCGTGTTGGAGCGTCAGTCGGATGCGGTGCGTCTTGGGCACACGGTCCTTGCGGTCGTGCGTGGATCGGCGATCAACCAGGACGGTGCTTCTAACGGGCTGACGGCGCCTAACGGGCCGTCGCAGCAGAGGGTGATTCGGCAGGCGTTGGCGTCTGCTGGACTGAGCACTGCTGATGTCGACACGGTTGAGGCGCACGGCACGGGTACGACTTTGGGTGATCCGATCGAGGCGCAGGCGTTGCTCGCGACCTACGGTCAGGATCGTGCGGTGCCGTTGCTGCTCGGTGGCATCAAGTCGAACATCGGGCACACGCAGGCGGCCGCGGGTGTGGCGGGCGTGATCAAGATGGTGCAGGCCATGCGGAACGGCGTCGTGCCGCCGACGCTGCACGTGACTTCGCCGTCCTCGCACGTCGACTGGAGCGAGGGGGCGGTCGAGCTCGTCACCGAGGCGACGCCGTGGCCCGCGGTGTCGCGGCCGCGACGGGCCGGTGTCTCGTCGTTCGGGCTCTCCGGCACCAACGCGCACGTGATCTTGGAAGCGCCGGGAGCGTCGGGGATCCCCCCAATTTCCAGCGTACCGGACGAAAGTGCTGGTCAAGGGGCCGCTCAGCGATCTGTGGACAACTCGGTGCCTGTGGACAACCTGGTGCCGTTCGTGGTGTCGGCCAGGACCGCGGAGGCGTTGCCCGGGCAGGTCGAGCGGGCCAAGGTCGCTGAAGGGGCGCCTGAGGACGTGGCGTACTCGTTGTTGAACACTCGGGCGCGGTTCGATCATCGGGCCGTGGTGCTCGGGGGCGAGGTGCTGGCGTCCGGGGTCGCGTCGTCGCAGCGGTCGGTCGCGGTGTTGTTCTCCGGGCAGGGATCGCAGCGGGTTGGTATGGGGCGCGAGTTGTACGGCGTGTTCCCGGTGTTCGCTGAGGCGCTGGACGCCGTGTTGATGTACCTCGACCCGGCTGTTCGGGACGTCATGTGGGGTGACGACCAGGAGGCGTTGAACCAGACCGGGGTGGCGCAGCCGGCGTTGTTCGCCGTTGAAGTGGCGCTGTACCGGTTGTTGGAGTCGTGGGGTGTCCAGGCCGAGCAGGTCGCCGGGCATTCCATCGGCGAGATCGCGGCGGCGCACGTCGCGGGTGTGTTGAGCGTTGAGGACGCGTGTCTGCTGGTCACCGCGAGGTCTGCGCTGATGCAGGCGTTGCCTGAGGGTGGCGCGATGGTCTCGGTTCAGGCTTCTGAGGACGAGGTTCTGCCGCACCTCACGGGTCGCGTGTCGATCGCGGCGGTCAACGGGCCCAGGTCCGTGGTGATCGCGGGTGTGGAAGACGACGTGCTGGCGATCGCTGAGCGGTGGAAGAGCAAGCGGCTCAAGGTGTCGCACGCGTTCCACTCGCCGTTGATGGAGCCGATGCTGGACGACTTCCGCGAGTCGCTCGCGGAGATCACCCTGCGAGAGCCGGGCATTCCTGTGGTGGCCAGCGGGGACGTCACGACTGTCGACTACTGGGTGAACCACGTCCGGGACGCGGTTCGGTTCACGGACAACGTGCAGCGGCTCAAGGATGGTGGCGCGACCACGTTCGTCGAGGTCGGGCCGGACGGGGTGCTCAGCGCTCTGGTCGAGGACGCGATTCCGTTGCTGCGCAAGGACAAGGGTGAGCGTCTTGCGGCGTTGACGGCGTTGGCTCGTCTGCATGTTGAAGGTGTGAGGGTCGACTGGAGCGGGTTCTGCGCCAGTGGCAAGAAGATCGACCTGCCCACCTACGCGTTCGACCACCAGCGGTACTGGCCCGCGGTGCGGATCGGCGGGGACGACGCGTCCGGCATCGGCATGGTCGCGGTCGGGCACCCGTTGCTCATCGCATCGGCGGAACTCGCTGACGGGGAAGGGTTCCTGTTCACGAGCAGGCTGGCGGCGCGCACGCATCCGTGGATCCGCCACCACACGATCATGGGACGCGTGATGGTGCCGGGTGCGGCGCTCGTCGAGCTCGCGCTGCGGGCCGGGGACGAGGTCGGGCTGGACCGGCTGGAGGAGCTGACGTTGTCGGCGCCGGTGATCCTGCCGGAGCACGGCGGACTCGCGCTGCAGATGAAGGTGTCCGCCGGCGATGACCGACGGACGTTCACCATCCACGCGCGGCCTGACGAGGTGACCGACGCGCCGTGGACCCAGGTGGTCAGTGGTGCGCTGGCCAAGGGGGAGCAGCGCGTCGAGTTCGACGCGAACGTCTGGCCGCCCAAGGCTGAAGTTGTTGACGTGGAGGGGTGTTACGAGAGGTTCGCGGAGGCCGGGTTCGCTTACGGCGGGCTGTTCCAGGGGTTGCGGGCGGCCTGGCGCGACGGTGACACGACCTATGCCGAGGTGGCGCTGCCGGACGACGTCAACGTGAAGCCGTTCGGGCTGCACCCGGCGTTGCTCGACGCCGCGCTGCACGCCTCGCTGCTCGACGAGAGCGGGGTCGCCGGGCTTCCGTTCGCGTGGGAGAACGTGTCGCTGCACGCGACGGCGGCTACGACGTTGCGGGTGAAGATGACGCGCGACGGCAACGGACTGCGGATCGCGCTCGCCGACCCCGCCGGCAACCCGGTGGCATCGGTCGAGTCGCTGGTGATGCGGGCCGTCGCGGCCGAGCAGCCGGCTGAGCTCGACGCGTTGTTCGCGGTGCGGTGGACGCCTGTCGCGGTGACGCCGGCCGAGGCGGGCAAGACCGTCAGCGTGCTCGGGCCGGACGTGCTCGGGCTGTCCGTCGGACGGGTCGAGGGTCTGCTTTCCCTGGCGGACACGGACGTTGTGCTCGTGCCGGTCGCGGGGGAGCAGAACGCCGAGTCGGTGCGGGCCGTGACGCACCGGGCGTTGGAACTGGTCCAAGAATGGATTCGCGAGGACCGCGACGGGCGGCTGGTGTTCGTCACGCGCGGTGCGGTCGAGGGTGACGACCTGGCCGGTGCGGCCGTGTGGGGGCTGCTGCGGACCGCGCAGACCGAGCACCCGGACCGGTTCGGATTGATCGACGTGGACGCGGAGGAGTCGTCGCTCGCGACGCTGCTCGGAGTGCTGGACCTGGACGAGCCTCAGCTGGTCGTGCGGGACGGTGAAGCTCGGGCGGCGCGTCTTGGACGGGTCACGGGTGGGGTCGACGAGGGTGCTTGGGAAAGTCCGGTGCTGATCACGGGTGGCACCGGTGGGCTTGGGCGGATCGTGGCTCGGCATCTGGTGGAGGCACACGGGGTCACGGAGCTGGTGCTGGTCAGTCGAAGCGGTTCCGGTGACGTGAGCGATCTGGAGGCGTTGGGTGCGAAGGTTTCTGTCGTCGCCTGCGATGCCGCTGACCGGACCGCCCTGTGGGAGGTGTTGAAGCAGCACAAGGTTCGTGGTGTCGTGCACGCGGCCGGTGTGCTGGACGACGGTGTGATCGAGTCGCTCACGCCGGAGCGGGTTGACGGTGTGTTGCGAGCGAAGGTCGACGCTGCGCTGAACCTGCACGATCTCGCGACTGAGGCGTCGAGGTTCGTGGTGTTCTCATCGGCGGCCGGGGTGTTCGGCAACGCCGGGCAGGGCAACTACGCCGCCGGCAACGCGTTCCTCGACGCGTTGGCCGCACACCGGCAGCTCAACGGGCTTCCTGGAGTTTCTTTGGCTTGGGGCGCCTGGGACACCGGCATGGTGTCGGCCGAGGACGCCGAACGGATGCGGCGTTCTGGCATGCCGGCCATCCCGTCCGAGCTGGGGCTGCGGCTGTTCGACGCGGTGGTCGCCGGAGCGGAGCCCGCGGTGGTTCCGGTGCGGCTCGACCTGGCGGCGCTGAAGCAGAACGGTGACGTGAAACCGTTGCTGCGCGGGCTGATCCGGGTCAAGGCGCGGCGCAAGGTCGCGGGGTCGGAGACGGCTTCCGGGCTGGTGCGGCGACTGTCCGCTCTGGACGAGGCCGGGCGGAACGAAGCGCTGGTCGACCTGGTTCGCGGCGAGGTCGCGGCCGTGCTCGGCTACGACACGATCGCCGCGGTCGACCCGGCGCGGGCGTTCCAGGAGCTCGGGTTCGACTCGCTGACCGCGGTCGAGCTGCGCAACCGGCTCACGGCGGTCACCGGGCTCAAGCTGCCGGCGACCGTGGTCTTCGACTACCCGTCGTCGGCCCAACTGGCCGGGTGTCTGAAGGACGAACTGCTCGGAGCGGTCACGGACGCCTCGGACCTGCCCGCGCTGGTGTCCACTTCGGACGATCCGATCGTGATCGTCGGCATGGCCTGCCGATACCCCGGCGGTGTCTGCTCGCCGGAGGACCTGTGGGATCTGGTCGCTTCCGGCGTCGACGCGATCACACCGTTCCCGGCGAACCGCGGCTGGGATCTGGACACGCTGTTCCACCCGGACCCAGACCACCCCGGCACGTCGTACGTGCGGGCGGGCGGCTTCCTGCACGACGCGGACCAGTTCGACCCGGAGTTCTTCGGGATGTCGCCGCGGGAGGCCGTCGCGACGGACTCGCAGCAGCGGCTCATGCTGGAGACCGCGTGGGAGGCGTTGGAGCGTTCCGGGATCGCGCCGGCATCGTTGCGTGGCAGCTCCACCGGTGTGTTCGCCGGTGTGATGTACAACGACTACACGCAGCTCATCGGCGGTGCGGACACCGAGGGCTTCGGCTCGACCGGAGCTTCGCCTTCGGTGATCTCTGGGCGCGTGTCCTACGCGCTGGGGCTTGAGGGACCGTCGGTGTCGATCGACACCGCGTGCTCTTCGTCGTTGGTGGCGCTGCATTGGGCCATGCAGGCTCTTCGGGCCGGTGAGTGCTCATTGGCATTGGCCGGTGGTGTGACCGTGATGTCGACCCCAGGCTCGTTCGTCGGGTTCTCGCGTCAGCGTGGTCTGTCGGAGGACGGGCGGTGCAAGGCGTTCTCGGATTCCGCCGATGGTGTCGGTTGGTCTGAGGGTGTCGGTCTGCTCGTGTTGGAGCGTCAGTCGGATGCGGTGCGTCTTGGCCACACGGTCCTTGCGGTCGTGCGTGGTTCCGCGATCAACCAGGACGGCGCGTCCAACGGGCTGACGGCGCCTAACGGGCCGTCGCAGCAGAGGGTGATTCGTCAGGCGTTGGCGTCCGCTGGGTTGTCCGCTGCTGATGTCGATGCCGTTGAGGCTCATGGCACCGGTACTTCTTTGGGCGACCCCATCGAGGCGCAGGCGCTGATGGCGACGTACGGGCAGGATCGGGACGTGCCGCTGCTGCTCGGTGGCATCAAATCGAACATCGGGCACACGCAGGCCGCTGCCGGTGTCGCGGGCATCATCAAGATGGTGCAGGCGATGCGGCACGGGGTGTTGCCGCGGACGTTGCACGCTTCGACGCCTTCGTCGCACGTCGACTGGAGCGAGGGCGCGGTCGAGCTGCTGCAGGAGAACACCGCGTGGCCTTCGGTGGAGCGGGCGCGGCGGGCGGCGGTGTCGTCGTTCGGCATCAGTGGCACGAACGCGCACGTGATCTTGGAAGCGCCTGGGGCGCTGGGGATCCCCCCAATTTCCAGCGTACGCGATGAAAGTGCTGGTCAGGGGGCCGCGCAGGAATCTGTGGATAACTCGCGGCCTGTGGACAACCTGGTGCCGTGGATCGTGTCGGCTCGGAGTGAGGCGGCGCTCGACGGGCAGGTCGAGCGGATCAGGCAGGCTCGTGGGTCGGCCGAGGACGTCGCGTACTCGTTGCTGACGAGCAGGACGTTGTTCGATCACCGGGCCGTGGTGCTCGGCGGTGAGGTGGTGGCGCGTGGGGCGGTGAGCAGGAAGCCGGTGGCGTTCCTGTTCAGCGGGCAGGGGTCGCAGCGGATCGGCATGGGGCGTGAGCTGTACGAGGCGTGTCCCGTGTTCGCCGAGGCGCTCGACAACGCGTTGCAGCACCTCGATCCCGCGTTGAAGGAAGTCATGTGGGGCGACGACCAGGAGGCGCTGAACCAGACCGGGTTCGCGCAGCCGGCGTTGTTCGCCGTCGAGGTCGCGCTGTACCGGCTGGTCGAGTCGTTCGGTGTCAGGCCGGATCACGTTGCCGGGCACTCGATCGGTGAGGTCGCGGCGGCGCACGTCGCCGGTGTGCTGAGCCTTGAGGACGCCTGTCAGCTCATCACGGCGCGGGCCGCGCTCATGCAGGCGTTGCCGCGGGGCGGCGCGATGGTGTCCGTCATCGCCTCGGAGGAGGAGGTGACGCCGTACCTGACGGGCAACGTGTCGATCGCGGCGATCAACGGGCCGCGGACCGTGGTGCTGGCGGGCGAGGAGGACGAGGTCCTCAAGATCGCCAAGCAGTGGAAGTACAAGCAGCTCAAGGTGAGTCACGCGTTCCACTCGCCGTTGATGGAGCCGATGCTGCCGGACTTCAGGGAGGCGATCAGTGAGATCACCTTCAGCGAACCGGCGATCGCGTTCCAGACCGCCGGCGACCCGACCACGGTCGACTACTGGGTCGCCCACGTCCGGGATGCCGTGCGTTTCCACGACAACGTGACCGCGCTGGGAGACAAGACGTTCCTGGAGATCGGGCCCGACGCGGCGCTCACCCCGCTGGTCGACGGGGCGATTCCGACGATCAAGCGGAACGAGAACGAGGTCACGCGGTTCCTCACGGCGCTCGGCCAGGCTCACGTCGAGGGCGTCAAGGTCGACTGGACGCCGCTGCTCGGCCACGCCAAGAAGATCGACCTGCCCACCTACGCGTTCCGCCGGCAGTCGTACTGGCCGAAGGTCGTGGAGGGCGCGAGCGATGTGAAGGCGGCCGGTCTCGGCAGTGTCGGGCACCCGTTGCTCGGCGCGGCGGTCCAGCTCGCCGGGCAGGACGGGCACCTGTTCACCAGCCGGATCTCGCTCAGGACGCACGCCTGGCTCGCCGACCACGTGATCATGGGACGCGCGCTCGTGCCCGGCGCGGCGCTGGTCGAGGTCGCGCTCAAGGCCGGCGAGGAACTCGGGCTCGACACGCTGGACGAGCTCACGATCGCGGCGCCGCTGATGCTGCCCGAGCAGGGCGGCGTGCAGATCCAGGTCGCGATCGGCGCCGAGGAGAACGACCGGCGTGCCGTCACGATCTACAGCAGGCCCGAGGACGCCGACCTGCCGTGGACCGAGAACGCCGGCGGCACGCTCAGCACCAGCGAGAGCCGCGGAACCGCGCTCACGGACTGGCCGCAGGGGGAGCCGATCGAACTGGACGGCGTCTACGACAAGTTCGCCGAGATCGGGTTCGCGTACGGGGACACGTTCCAGGGCCTCAAGAACGCGTGGCGTCACGACGGCGCCGTTCTCGCGGAGGTCGCGCTGCCCGACGGCGTCGAGCCCGGCGCGTTCAGCCTCCACCCGGCGCTGCTCGACGCCACGCTGCACACCGCGTTGCTGCAGGAAGGCGACGGGGGAGCGGGGCTGCCGTTCAGCTGGGAGGGCGTGAAGATCCACGCCACCGGTGCGGCCGCCGTCAGGGTCAGGATGACCAG
Source organism: Lentzea sokolovensis (assembly GCF_033949975.1). Classification (NCBI taxonomy): domain Bacteria; kingdom Bacillati; phylum Actinomycetota; class Actinomycetes; order Pseudonocardiales; family Pseudonocardiaceae; genus Lentzea; species Lentzea sokolovensis. Next base: position 695,686 of record NZ_JAXAVU010000001.1, on the reverse strand, counting down.
GGACGACAGCGGCGCGATGCACATCGTCGTCGCCGACCCGCAGGGCAACCCGGTCGCCGAGGTCCGGTCGCTCGTGGTCCGCGCGGTCACCACGGGGCAGCTCAACGAGAACACCACCCGCGACGCCCTGTTCACGCTCGACTGGAAGCCGATCACCGCCACGGAACCCGTCAACGCCACCGTGGCCATCGCGGGCGAGGACCACTTCGGACTGGTCGGCCACTTCGTCGCCGGACGCGTCTACGGCACCATCGAGACCGCTGACGCCGAGGTCGTCCTCACCGAGATCAAGGCCTGCTCCGACGACGTCGTGGACTCCGCGCACGCCGCCGTGAGCGACGCCCTGATCAACGTCCAGCAGTGGATCACGGCGAACAGGCCGGGAAGGCTCTGGTTCGTCACGAAGAACGCCATCGCGGCGAGCAGCGCAGAAGCACCGGATCCCGTCGCGGCGGCGGTCTGGGGCCTCGTCCGGGTCGCGCAGTCCGAGCACCCCGGCACGTTCGGGTTGCTCGACATCGACGACGAGCGCTCCAGCCTCGCCGTGCTGCGGCAGGCGATCCAGGCCGAGGAACCGCAGATCGTCATCCGCGACGGCGAGATCCTCGGCGGCCGCCTCACCAGGGCGCAGCGCGGCGAGACCACGACCGAGTACGGGAAGGTGCTCATCACCGGTGGCACGGGTGGTCTCGGCCGGATCATCGCGAAGCACCTCGTCGAGAACCACGGCGTGCGGGAGCTCGTCCTCGCGAGCCGCACCGGTCAGGCGGACGTGCGAGATCTCCCGGCCGACGTCACGGTGGCGGCCTGCGATGTCAGCGACCGCGACGAACTCGCCGCACTGCTCGCCGGCCACAACCCGGCGACGATCATCCACGCGGCGGGCGTCCTGGACGACGCCACCGTCGACACCCTGACGCTGGACCGCATCGCCCCGGTGCTCCAGCCGAAGGTCGACGCCGCCTGGTACCTGCACGAACTGGCGCCGGAAGCCACCCTGATCCTGTTCGGCAGCGTCGCCGGCACGTTCGGCAACGCGGGTCAGGCCAACTACGCGGCGGCCAACGCGTTCCTCGACGCCCTTGCCGCACAACGCAAGGCGCACGGCCAGAAGGCGATCAGCATGGCGTGGGGCGCCTGGGACACCGGCATGCTCAGTGCCCAGGACGCCGAACGCATGGCCCGCTCCGGCATGCCGGCGATCACCGAGGAACTCGGCGTCACCCTCTTCGACGAGGCGCTCCAGACCGGCGCGGCAGCGACCCTTCCGGTGAAGCTGGACTTCGCGGTCCTGCGCAACCACGAGGTCGCACCGTTGTTGCGCGGCCTCGTGCGCACCAGGTCGAAGAAGGCCGTGGCAGGCCAGGAAACAGCGGACTCGCTGATCACCCGCCTGACCGCGCTCACCGACCAGGGACGCACCGACGCGTTGCTGGAGCTGGTGCGAGGCCAGGTCGCCGAGGTGCTCGGCCACGGCGAGAACGAGCAGATCGAGGGCGACCGGCAGTTCCAGGAGCTCGGCTTCGACTCGCTCACCGCGGTCGAACTGCGCAACCGCCTCGGCGGCGCGACGGGGCTGAGGCTGCCCGCCACGCTGGTGTTCGACTACCCGACGCCGAACGACCTGGTGGCACACCTCAAAACCGAGCTGCTGGCCGACGCGCCGGAGCCCGGCTTGCCGAGCGTGCTCGCCGACCTCGACGCGTTCGAGAAGGCGCTCGCCGCGGCCAGCGTGGATCCCGCGCTGCACCAGCAGATCGCCGGACGGCTCGACGTCCTGCGCACGAAGTGGGCCAGGAACACCAGCACCGAGAAGGACTTCGAGTCGGCTTCGGACGACGAGATGTTCGCGATGCTCGACGAAGAACTCGGTCTCTAGGCTAGGAGACGGACATGCTCGTGATCGGTGTGGTGGGGCTCGGCAGCCTCGGGGAGGGCCTCGCGAAGGTCCTGCTCGCGAACGGGGCCGAGGTGATCGGCGTGGACAGCGATCTCGACGTGCTGGCGCGCGTCCACGGCAGGCTCGGCGGTCCCCGGCTGGGCCTCGCGACCGAACTGGTCGACCTCAAGCGGGCCGACCTCGTCATCGAGGCGCTGCCGGAGGACTTCGGCGTCAAGGAGACCGTGCTGCGGCAGCTCGTCGACCAGTGCGCGCCGGGCACGGTCTTCCTCACCGCCACCTCGACGCTGTCCGTGGCGAAGCTCGCCATCGCGTCCGGTGCGCCGGACCGCGTCGTCGGACTGCGCTACTCCATCCCGCCGCCGTACGGGCGGCACGCGAGTCTGATCGGCACGTCCATGGCCTCCCCGGAGGCGTTTCACCTGGCGCGCAGGGCAGTCCGGCTGGCAGGCACCGAGCTCGTGAGCCTCGGCTGCCGGCCCGTCGAGGCGGCCACGGCGCTGCTGTACGCCTGCATGAACCGCACGATGAATCTCGCCGACGAGGGCTACGCGACCGTCGAGGACCTCGACGCCGCCCTGAAACTGGGCTGTGGCCTCAAGTTCGGTCCGCTGCACCTGCTCGACCTGATCGGACTCGACACCGTCCGCAAAGCTCTCCACCACCTCCACGACAGCACCGGTTCCGACTCCTACGTCCCGTCCCCGCTGCTGGTCCGCAAGGTCGAGGAAGGCCACCTCGGGCGGAAAACGGGCCAGGGCTTCCACCGGTACGACGACCGCGGCGAGATCCAGCCCCCGTCCCGCCACCGCGTCAGCGACGGCGAACCACGCGAGATCCGCCGCGCCGGTGTCGTCGGCGCCGGGCTGATGGGCCGGGGCATCGCGGAAGTCCTGATCGTGGCGGGCATTCCCACCACGCTCGTCGCCCGCACACCGGAAAAAGCCGAGATCGCACGGCAGCAGATCTGTTCTTCCCTGGGCAGACTCGTGCAGAAAGGCAGGATGTCCGAACAGGACCGCCAGGACGTCCTCGCGAGGCTCACCGCCGGCACGAGCTACGAAGAGCTCGCCGACGCGGACATCGTCATCGAGGCCGTGGCCGAGGACATGGCCGTGAAAAGCGCTGTGCTGCAAGGCATCGACGCCGCCGTCAAACCCGGCGTCATCATCGCCACCACCACGTCGAGCCTTTCCGTCACCGACTGCGCGAACGTCACGAGCCGTCCCCAGGACGTCATCGGGCTGCATTTCTTCAACCCCGCCCCGGTCATGAAGCTCGTCGAGGTCGTCCGCACGAGCCACACCGCCGACGACGTGCACGCCACCGCCCACGCGTTGGTGAAGTGGCTGCGCAAGACCGGCGTGGACTGCGCCGACCGGGTCGGGTTCATCGTGAACCACGTGCTGTTCCCGTATCTGAACGACGCCATTCGGATGCTCGGCCGCACCGACGTCACGGTCGACGAGATCGATTCGGCGATCGTCACGGCGTTCCACCACCCGATGGGGCCCTTCACCCTCCTCGACACCATTGGCCTCGACATCTCGCTCGCCATTCTGGAGACGCTCAGCGCCGCCTCTCCCACCGGAGAACCCGCGCCCGCCGAGGAACTGCGCCGGCTCGTCGCCTCCGGTCACCTCGGGCAGAAAACGGGCAGTGGATTCCGGCTCGGGAACAAAGGAAAGTGAGACATTCCCCTGGCATTGAACGCGGTACAACGGCATCAGGCAGCACGTCGTTCGCAGAGAGGTGGTCATCAACGATGGCCGAGGAGGTCGGCACCCGACGGCGGCACGTGGCGATCTTCGCCAATCCCGCGCAGGGCCAGGCACTACCGGCGCTCGCGGTGATCGAGGAACTGGTGCGCCGCGGCTACCGCGTCACCTACGCCACCTCGTCCGAGGTCGCCGCCCGTCTCGCGCTGAGCGAGGCGACCGAGGGCAGGTGGGACGTGGTGGGGTTCCTCGACGACAGCTCGTCGCCGATCTCGCTGGCACGCGGCTACTTCGCGGGCGACCTGCCCGACCTCGTCGTCTACGACAGCACCGCCGTCGACGTCGCGAGGGCCGCCGCGGAGACGTGGGACGGCCTTCCGGACGACGACTTCGTGGACGCCGCCTTCCGCGAGTTCCTCACCCGCTTCGGGCTCGCGTTCCTCCCGGAGAAACCGAGCCTCTACCGGGTTGTGCCGGGCCGCGTTGTGGCGTATTAGTTCACTGACTGGAACCGGCGGTGGATTCGCCACCCGCACAATGCGGAATCACCGCGCCAGACTTTGACACCTGCCTCACGGAGTTTGCGGTCCGGTCACCTGGGGCATTTATCCTCAGCGCAGGGTCACTCTTCGAGCCTGAGGCGGTAGGCGGTGGACGACCAGTCGGAGCTCTTCGGTCGTGAGAGCGTGCTCACCGCGGTGGCGCACCACACGACCGCGGCTCGCCGTGGCAGGGGCGCGCAGGCCGTGCTCGTGCGCGGGGGCCGTGGCTCCGGCAAGTCCGCCGTCCTGCGCCTGGCGGCCGCGACCGAGACTCGTGCCGGGACGACGGTGCTGAGCGCGGGCGGCCACGGCGAACGCCTGCCGCTCACCGTCGCCCGCCGACTGCTCGCCCAGGCCGGCACGGGAGTTCCGGAACTGACGGACACCTCCGCCGCCTCCTTCTACCGCGTGTACCGGGGCATGTGGCGTGACGTCGTGACGCTGGCGCGAAAGTCGCCCGTCTGTCTCGTCCTCGACGACCTCGACGCGTGCGACGACGCGACCGTCCGCTGGGTGGACTTCGTGCTGCGCAGGCTCGGCGACGAACCGGTCAGCCTGGTGCTGTCGCAGAACTCGCCGCTGCACGTGGATCTGGCCAGCGCGCACGTGGTCGACCTGCAGCCGCTCACCACGCCCCAGGTCGCCGACATGATCTCCACGACCCTGCACTTCCCGCCCGACGCGGTGTTCACGAACCTGTGCCTGCGCCTGTCCGGCGGCATCCCGAGTCACCTCACGACCGTGCTCGCGGACATCCGCGCCGCCCGGGCGTTGCGGCAGGAGTCCGTCGAACTCGTCGCCGCCCGCAGGCTGCGCGACCTGCCGGAACACCTGCGCTCCATCGCCACCGCGCTCGTGGTCGTCGACCGCGAGGAACTCGTCGGGCCGCTCGCCGGGGTGTCCGCGCGGGTGGCCGAGAACGGGATCTCCACGCTGCGCCGCCACCACCTGCTCGGCGACGGCCTGCCCGACCACGTCCGCGCCTGGTACCGGGCGGGAGTGCTCGACGTGCTCGACCCGGCCGAGGCCGCCGAACTGCGGCACCGCGCGGCCGTCGTGCTGGACGAGTTCGGGCACGACGCGGGCGCGGTCGCCGACCAGCTCGTCCACCTGCCCGCCGTCGACGCGCCCTGGATGTCCCAGGTGCTGCACGAGGCGGCCGCGGGCGGGCAGCCCCGGGACGCGTCCCGCTACCTGCGCCGGCTCGTCGAGCTCAGCCCGGACGACGTCGAACTGCGGGTCACCCTGGCGACCGAGCTGTCCCGGCACGATCCCGCGCAGGCGTGCGAACACCTCGCCGCCGCGTTCCACCGCACCACCGACCCGGAGCTGCGGGCCGCGCTCGCCGTGAAGCACGCGCTGACCGGGCGCACCCGCGCGTTCCTGCGACTGGCCAGGGATCCCGCGCTGTCCGCGGACCTGGTGACGCTGCTCGACGCCGTGCAGCTGTCGATCGACCTCGACGACGCCCGCGTGGTCGCGGCGGCCGTCGCGAAGGCCACGCCACCACCGGCGGGAGACACGACGGCACAACGCTGTCTGCTCGGCGTCGTCGCGGAGGCCGTCATGCGCGGCGGGGGAAGGATGGAGGCCGCCGTCGGGTACGCGCGAGCGGCCCTCGCCGACTCGGAGGCGCTCACCGACTGGTCGATGCTGTCCGCCGCAACGGTTCTGCGCGTGGCCGGTCATGCCGGGGAAGCGCTCTCCGTGCTCGACCGGGCCGTGGACGCCTTCTCCGGCAACGGGGATTCGCTCGCCCGCTGCCGATCGCTCGTGCAGCGCGCGCTCGTCCACATGTCGCTGGGTGATCTCCCGCGTGCCACCCAGGACGCGGCGACGGCTGTCCAGGCGATGCGCGACGGCGGCTGGCGGCTGCCCCGCGCGATCGTCCTGCTGGCCTGGCTGTCGCTGCAGACCGGCAACACCCCGCTCGCGGAGAAGCTGCTCGACGAGGTCGACGAGGACGACGTCCGGCACCTCACCCCGATCCACCGCGAGTACCTGCGCGCGTCCGGCTGGCTCGCGGTCGTGCAGGACGACCTCCCGCTGGCGGCCGAACGGATGACGGCCTGCCAGAAGGTGATGATCGAGGTCGGGCTCAGCGACCCCGGCGCGCTGCCGACGTGGATCGACGTCGTGCAGGTGATGACGCTGGCAGGACGGGACGCCACCGCCGCCACGCGCGAGGCGGACCGGCTGGCCAAGGCGTGGCCGACCAGGGAGTCGGCCGCGTTCTCCCTGCTGGCACAGGCTTACGCCACGACCGGGCTCGGCGCGATGGACATGGCCAGGGCCGCCGCGGACGGGTTCGCGGCCGTGCCGTCGCTCATCCAGCAGGCGCGAACTGAACTGCTGCTGGGCCAGCGGTGGGCCGGCGTGGGCGATCCCCGGCAGGCGCGAGCGCACCTGCGGGCCGCAGTCGGACTGGCGTTGCGGGCCGGCAGCAGGGCGCTCGCGGACTCGGCCAGGACGGTGCTGCTCGGCGTCGGCGGGCGGATGCGCGTGCCGTCCACTGTGGACGGACTGGCGGTGCTGACGGCCAGCGAGCGCAAGGTCGTGGACCTGGCGGCGGCCGGTGTGACGAACCGGGCGATCGCCGACCACCTGTTCGTCACGCTGCGGACCGTCGAGGTGCACCTGACCCGCGCCTACCGCAAACTCGGGATCTCCAGCCGTGCGGAGCTGGCGGACTACCTGGCCTCGTGATGATCCTGCTCGAACGCACCGAGGAACTGCGCCGGCTCACTCAGGCGCTGCACCGTGCCCGCCAGGGACACGGCGGTCAGGTCGTCATCACCGGACCGCTCGGCTGCGGCAAGTCCGCGCTGCTCGACGCGATCCGGACGCAGGCCACCGGCTTCCGCGTGCTCACGGCCACCTGTTCCGCGCTGGAGCAGGACTTCGCGTTCGGCGTCGCCCGCCAGTTGCTGGATCCCGTGCTGGCTCAGGACGGCGCCCGCCTGCTCAGCGGCCCGGCAGGGCTGGCGAGACCCGTGTTCGAGGAGGACACACCGGTCGACTCGGTGTTCGCCGTGCAGGAGGCGGCGATCAGCGGACTCACCGCGCTGCTGCGGGCGATCGGCGCGGAACAACCGGTGGTGCTGCTGATCGACGACCTCCAGTGGGCCGACGACCCGTCGCTGCACTGGCTGGTGACTCTCCGCGCGGTGCTGGAGAGCGAGCCGGTGCTGCTCGTCGCGGCCACCAGGGACTGCGCGCGCGGACTGATCGGGGGTACCGAGATCCGGCCGGAACCGCTGTCGCCGCAGGCGATCGCGGACCTCGTCGAACGCCGCGTCGGCAGGTGCCCCGACGAGGAGTTCGTCGCCGCGTGCCACGCGGTGACCGGCGGCAACCCGATGTTCCTGTGCGCGGTGCTGCACCACGTCACCAGCCCCACCGCCGACCAGGTCCCGCACGTCCGCGAGTTGCGGCCCGCGCGGCTAAGGGAACGGCTCGTGCGCGACCTCGCCACCCAGCCGCGGTTCGCCCAGGACTTCGCCAAGGCCGCGGCCGTGCTCGGGGAGGACGAGCTCGTCGGCCGGCTCGCCGGGCTCACCGAACGGCAGGCGCACGAGGCCCAGCGCGTCCTCGACCAGGCCGGTCTCGTGCTCGGCAGGCCGGTGATCAGGGACGCGATCGAGGAGTCGATGCCCGTCGGCGAACGCGACGACTGGCAGGCGAAGGCCGTGAAGTTGTTGCACGACAACGGCAGGCCCGCAGAACAGGTCGCGGCCCGGCTGCTCACCGCCACCTCCGCGCACGGCCCGTGGGCGATCGAGGCGCTCGGCGAGGCCGCCGCGACCGCGTTGCGCAGAGGCGCGCCCGAGGTCGCCGCCCGCTACCTGCGCCGCGCGTTGCGGGACGTGGCAAGGGATTCCGAGCAACGCGCCCGGCTGCTCGTCGATCTCGCCACCGCCGAACGCCTCTTCGACCCCGCCGCGTCCGTCCGGCACATCTCCTACGCCGTGCCGTTGTTCCGCGAGGCCGAGGAACGGGCGGCCGCGCTCGTGCGGATCGCGCCGACCGCCCTCGGCTCGGCACCCCGGCCGGTACGCGACCTCATCGACCAGGTCGCCGGCCTCACCAGCGACCAGGAGCTCGCGTATCGGCTCGAGGCACGCCAACGGTATGCGTGGCACTCCGATCCCGCGTCGCTCGCCGACTCCGCGCAACGCCTCCGGCAGATCAGCGGCGTCACCCCCGGCGAACGCGAACTGCAGATCGTGCTGCTCGACGCCGCCATGCTCACCGCCCGCATGCCCGCGCACGAGGTCGCGGCCATCGCACGGACCGTGCTGCGACAGGAACCGCCGCATCCCAAGCACGTGCACACCGCGTTGCCGTTGCTCATCAAGGTCCTCGCCGCCGCCGACGCCGCGCACGAGGCCGTGCCGTGGCTCGACCAGGCGCTCGGACAGGCGACGACCACCGTCGAGCAGGCCCTGATCCGCGCCCAGCAGTCGTTCGTCCTCATGCACCTGGGCAAACCGGGGGAGGCGCGCGTGGCCGCCGAACACGCCGTCGATCTCGCCGTGCTGGACTGGCGCGGTGACACCACGACCGCCGCGGTCGGGCTCATCGCCGTCGCGATGGACCTGCGCGATCCCGGGCTGATCGCGAAACTCCTCGCTTCCCGGCCCGATCGCGACGAACCCGCGGGCGTGGAGGCGGTGTACCGGATGTTGCACGCGATGGGTGAGGCGCTGGCGGGGGAGCACGCGCAGGCGCTCGAACGTCTCCAGGACTGCGGTCGCGTGTTCGACGCCGCGGGGTGGCGCAATCCTGTGTTGCTGCCGTGGTGCGTGTACGTCGCACGGCTGCATGCCCAGCTCGGTGACTTCGCGGCCGCGAGAGAAGCCGCGGCGGCCGGCTGGGACCGCGCCGTCGAGTGGGGCGCGCCGCTCGGCATCGGTCGGGCGCTCACCGTGCTCGGCCGCTACACGCCCGGCGGCCAGGGCCTCGAGATGCTGCGCGAGGCCGTCGAGGTCCTGCACGCCAACCCGTTCGAACGGGCCAAGACGCTGCTTCACCTCGGCGCGCGCGAACGTGCGGATGGCGACCCTCAGGCACAAAGCCGTCTCAGCGACGCGTATCAGCTCGCGGTGGAAAGCGGCGCCGAAAGACTGGCTCAGAGAATCGCGCAGGAACTCGACGGCAATTCCCCCGGCATCGTCGTGGCACTGACCCGCGCTGAGTTCAAAGTCGCCGGACTCGTGGTCCGCGGTCTCACCAACGCCGAAATAGCGGACGAACTCGCCGTGACCTCACGCGCGATCGAAAAGCACCTCACGAACTCGTTCCGCAAGCTCGGCATCCGCCGCCGCACGGAACTGGCCGGCGCACTCGCCAGGGCCTACCCGCCCGACGCGTAACACCGGCGACACATCTACGAATTTCTTGTGCGCATGTGCCGCACAGTTGAGCTGTGCCTCAGTTACCGCGCGGTGGCGTCTCGATCGGTCGCGCGGACATCTCCGCAGTTCAGGGCTGTATCGGGCCATCAGGTGAGACGCGGCCGAAACGCCCTACCGAAATACGCGGACGCCTCCCCGAACCCCCGGCCCACCCCTACCACAACATTAGGGGCCACCCCTCACACCTCGTTGACCGGGTTCGGCAGATCTTCCTACGATTCATCGTGTCAAGGTGAGATTCGGGAAATAGTTCTAGATCGCCTCGATGCCGCCTCAAGTTTCATTTCTGCACGAGAGGGATTCTCTCTGATGCACACTGTTGCCGCTGGTTCTCTCGCCACCGACCAGATCGCCGTTCCGGACGCGGACGTGTTCCGCTCTCTGCTCGAACGCTCCGGTCTCTGCCTCGCTCGTCTCGACCTGCAGCTGCGCGTGGTCGAGGCCAACGACGACTTCGTGACCCAGTTCGGCCACTCCCGCGAGTCGCTGCTCGGCCGCAGCTTCTACGAGCTGCTGCACCCCGGCGTGCACGGCCCGATGCGCAAGCAGTTCGACCGCCTGGTCGAGGGCCGCCGCCAGCGGTTCGTGGAGCACCTCGCCGGCATCGGCCCGCGTCACGCCGTCTTCACCGGCGACATCACCGGCATCGCCGTCCACGACGTGCACGGCGGCCTGGTGCAGTTCGTCGTCGTCGTGAACCCGGAGAAGGGCGAGCAGCCCAACGCCGTCGTGGTCGACCGCAACCGCATCCTCACCGAGCTCGACGCCCGCATCCTGGAGGGCATCGCCACCGGCGAGTCGACCGTGCGCCTCGCGTCGCGGCTGTTCCTGTCGCGCCAGGGCGTCGAGTACCACGTCGGCACGATGCTCAAGAAGCTCAAGGCCCCCAACCGCGCCGCGCTCGTCTCGCGCGCCTACAGCCTCGGCGTGCTCAGCGTCGCGAGCTGGCCGCCCCGGGTCTCCGCCGACTACATCAAGTAGGCCGTCGTGGAGGAGATCCTCGACCGGGCGGCGGAGGCCGCCCGCGAGTGGGGCACGACCCGGCCGGACGAGCGGGCGGCGGCACTCGACGCCGTCGCCGAGGCGCTCGACCGCGAGACCGGCGACCTGGTCGCGCTGGCCGAGTGGGAGTGCAGGCTCCCCGGCGAGGGCCTGCGCGCGGAGGTGGCCCGCACCACCTTCCAGCTGCGCTCGTTCGCCGCCCACCTGCGCTCGGGCGCGGTCAACGGAGTCGTCGTCGACCGCGAGGACCCGGCGTGGCCGGCCGGACCGAGGCCGGACCTGCGCCGCATGCTGGTGCCGCTCGGACCGGTCGCCGTCTTCGGCTCCACCTCCTACCCGTTCGCGTTCTCCGTGGCCGGCAGCGACACCGCGTCGGCGCTGGCCGCCGGGTGCCCGGTCGTGGTGAAGGCCAGCCACAGCTATCCCGATCTCGCCGACCGCACGGCCGAGATCGTCGAGGCAGTGCTGCCCAAGGGCGTGTTCGCGCTCGTGCACGGGCAGCGCCGCGCCCGTCAGCTCGTGCTCGACCCGCGGATCAAGGCCGTCGCGTTCATCGGCAGCAGCCGCGTGGGCCGCGAACTGCACCACCTCGCCGCGACCCGGCCGGAGCCGATCCCGTTCTACGGCGGGTTCGGCAGCGTGAACCCGGTGTTCGTGACCGCTCAGGCCGCTCGCGAGCGTGGTCGGGAGATCGCGCGCGGGTTCGCCCAGGCATTGGCGCAGCAGAGCGGGCAGCTCTGCACGAAGCCCGGACTTCTCGTCGTACCAGAGGCAATCGCCGACGACGTCGCCGCCGAGGTGCGCGCGTTGCGGGCGGAGCCGCTGTTCAACAAGCTCGTGGCGAAGCGGTTCGAAACGGGCGTGGAGGCGTTGACGGAGTTTCTCGACGTGCTCGTCGAGGGGGGCTCCGTGGCGGGCGGGCACGCGCCGACCCTGTTGCGCACCACCGCCACCGACGTCCTGAACGGCCACGACGAGGTGCTCAGCGAGTGCTTCGGGCCCGTGTCCGTCGTGGTGACCTACCGCGACAGCCACGAACTGCTGGAGCTCGCCGCCACGTTGCCGGGACAGCTGACCGCGACCGTGCACGGCGAGGACGACGACGTCCTGCCCGAGCTGGTCAGCGAACTGACCGGGCGGGCGGGGCGGATCGTGTGGAACCAGTGGCCCAACGACATCGCGACGACCCCGGCCATGCACCACGGCGGTCCCTGGCCCGCGACCACGTCGCCGTTCCACACCTCCGTGGGCGTGCGGGCCGTCGAACGGTTCCAGCGTCCCGTGGTGTTCCAAGGGTTTCCCAGCCGCTTCCTCCCGGAAGTCCTGGCTGACGAACGGTGAGGAAGGTCGGAGAATGCGCGCAGCGGTGGTCGCGGGACTCGGGTCATGGCTCCCGCCGCGGGTGGTCACCAACGACGAACTGACAGCCAAGCTGGACACGACCGACGAGTGGATCAGATCGCGGATCGGGGTCGCCACGAGACACGTGGTCGAACCCGGCATGGCGACCTCGGACCTGTCGGTCGAGGCGGCGCGGCGGGCACTGCGGTCGGCGGGCGTGCCGGGCGCGGGGGCGGTGATCCTCGCGACGACGACACCGGACCGGCCGTGTCCCGCGACGGCTCCGGAGATCGCGTCGCGGCTGGGACTGATCGACGTCCCGGCGTTCGACATCGCGGCCGTGTGCACGGGATTCGTGTACGGGCTGGGCGTCGGAGCCGGGCTGATCACGGCCGGCATCGTGGACAGCCTCATCATGATCGGCGGCGACGCCTACTCCACGATCCTCAACCCGCAGGACCGCACCACGTCCGTCATCTTCGGCGACGGCGCGGGCGCGGTGGTGCTGCGGGCGGGAGCCCCGGACGAGCCGGGCGCGCTCGGGCCGTTCGACCTCGGCTCGGACGGCGAGCTGTCCGACCTGATCACGGTGCCGGCCGGCGGCTCGCGGCAGCGGTCGTCGCGCGACATCGTGCCGCACGGCGACAAGTTCTTCCAGATGGAGGGCCGGGAGGTCTTCGCGAACGCGGTCGCGCGCATGTCCGCCGCGTCGCGCAACGCGATCAAGCGGCAGGGCTGGGTCGCGTCCGATGTGGACAGAGTGATCGCGCACCAGGCCAACACCCGCATCCTGGACGCGGTGTCGGCGGAGCTCGGGGTGCCGCGCGACAAGTTCATCTCCAACATCACCGACGTCGGCAACACCTCCGCCGCCTCGATCCCGCTGGCGCTCGCGCACGGCGTGCGGTCGGGGGAGCTGGAGGCGGGGCAGAAGGTGCTGCTCACGGCGTTCGGAGGCGGTCTCACGTGGGGCGCCACGTCGCTGGTGTGGCCGGAGCTGAGCCTTTCGGAGTGACGGCGAGAACGGCCGGGAGGACATGCCCTCCCGGCCGTTCTGGGTGCTGCTAGACGGGAAGTACGCGGCGGAAGATCGGCACGGACACCGCCGCCACGACGACGTGCATGACCATCAGTGCGAGCACGCCGACGATGCTCGCGCCCGGCAGGAAGAAGACCGGCACGTCGGCGAGGAACGACACCACGACCACGATCGGGACCAGCTTGCCGAGCGTGCGCGCGGGATCTTTGGCGCGCTTGCGGATCGTGGCCCACGCGATCGCGGCGATGATCACGCCCAGCGCGGTCAGCACGACGTAGCCCTGGGGTTTCAGGCCTTCGACGGCGTTCGGGTCGGCGCCCAGCGCCTGCGCCAGGTACGACACGACGGCGTTGCCGATCGAGGCCGCCACGATCGCGGCCACGACTCCGAGCACGACCTTGCCCGTGCTGGTCCTGGTTTCTGTTGTCACTGGAGGATCTCCCTGCGTTGGCGGTTGTGTCAGCGCTGCGAAGGCACAGCGGGCATGCCCACGCGGACCCGGCGGGACAGCTGGGCGGGGTCGGTGAGGAAGATGCTCTTGCGCTCGATCGAGATCCAGCCGCGCTGGGCGAAGTCCGAGAGCGTCTTGTTGACGGTGTCGCGGCGCGATCCGACGTACTGGCCGAGTTCCTCCTGGGTGAGGTCCTCGATCATCAGCACCGCGCCGCGGCGGTCGGTGCCGAACCGTCCGGCCAGGCGCAGCAACGCTTTCGCGAGCCGTGCGGGGGCGTCCATCTGCACCAGGTCCATGCGCATCTGGTGCGACTCGCGCTGCCGGCGGGCGATCTGGCCCAGCAGCCGTTCGGCGATCTCCGGGCACAGCGCGAGCCACTGCGTCAGGTCCGCCCGCGAGATCCGGCCCGCCCGCACGTCGGTGATCGCGACCGTCGTCGACACCGACGGCGCCGCGTCGAACAGCGTCGGTTCCACCAGGAGATCGCCCGCGCAGTGGAAGTCCAGCACCAGCTCGCGGCCGTCGGGGGAGGCGCAGCAGGTCTTCGCCTTGCCCGACCGCAGGACGATCAGGTCGTCGGCGGGGACCCCGAGCCGCAGCAGGACGTCACCGCGGCCGAACTCGACGGGGGCGAGGGCCTGCGCGAACTGGCGCCAGGCCTCGTTCGACGGCGTGAGGATCGGCGGCCGCGCCGGGGCGAGCAGCTGAGGTGCCATGCACCCGACGTTAGGGTCGCGGGCACTGGCGTACCGCTGGAGAACGCTGGGGGTTTCCCCACTGCCCGCGCTGAAATCCTTCAGCGGCGCGAAAGAGGGAGGGACCAGTGCTCTTCGACGTCGGTCGCCTGCTGCACGAGGAGTTCCTCGCCGTCTACCGGGCCGCCGCCGCTGACGCCGACGGCTGGGAGGACGCCGCCGTGGCCGTGGCGCACCGCGTCGGCTCCCGGCTGCGTTCGGCGAAGGTTCCGGTCGCGCACGTGGTCGTGGCCTTGCGGTCCACCGACAGGTTGCTGACCGAGGCCATGCTGGACGACGGCGGCGACGCCCGCGCCCTGGCCGCCGCCGGGACCGCGCTGACCGCCGAACTGATGTCGTCGTTCTGCGCCGCCGACGACGGGCTGGCGGACGCGGTGCTCGCCGGTGGCGCACCTGATGGCGCGGCCGCGTTCTACACCGTCGTCTCGGTCCGCGGAGCCCTGGTGGACAGGGTGATAAACGCTTTCCGCAGACACGGCACGGTGTTGCGGGCGTCGTCCGGTCACCTGCTGTTGCCGGTCTCTGAAACGGCGGCCCTGGCGTTGTGCCGGGAGGTGTGCCTCGACATCGGTGGCGAGGTGTGGCTGTGCGTCGCGGAACGGCCCGCCGCTCGCGTTCCGCTGGCACGCAAGGAGGTGGACGAGATCGACGCGCTCGTGTCGTCGCTCGGCCGGCCGCCGGGTGTCTACCGGATCGACGACGTGCTGTTCGAGAGCGCGATGATCCAGACCCCGGAGGTGCGCGACGAGCTGGACAGGGTCGTCGCGCCGCTGCTGGCGAACCCCGTTCTCGTGGAGACCGTGCTGGCGTTGCTGGAGGCCGACGGCAACCGGGCGGTAGCTGTCAGGAAGCTGTTCATCCACCGCAGCACCATCGACTACCGGTTGTGGCAGATCGAGGAGCTCACCGGACTGAGCCCCGTCAACCCGCGTGACCTCGCGGTTCTGGGCACGGCGATCGGGATGAGCCGCGCGAACGCCTGGGGCTGAACGGATTCAGCTCGCCGCGGTCAACGTCAAGACTCCCTCAAGCGGACTGTGCCGACTGTCGGCGGTTCCCTACCGTTCGGTGCGACATCGCAGACCCCTCGAGGAGGCGACGCGTGACCACCGTGCTGGACAGCAGACTGCTGGGAGACGTGCTGCGTGACATCCTCCGTCCGTTCGGCCTTCCGCCGGTCGAGGACGTGGCGACCCGTCGTCAGCTCGCCAGAACCCTGCTCTCCGGCCGTGACAACGGTTCCTTCGACGGACTGGCGCTGGCGTACGCGGTGATCGCGTTCTGCGCGTCCACTGAGGACGATGCGGCTCGCGTGCTGGAATCGTTGCGGGACAACGCCGACGCGCTGGTGCTCGACGGCGTTCGTGGCGGCTACGTGCTGCTGCCCTGTGCCCAGGACGGTCAGCTCGCGTTGGCCCGTGACCTGTACGAGCAGCTGGGCCTGGACGTGTGGATGGGCGTCACCTGGGCTCCCCGGCGTGATCTCGCGGCCGCCCGCGCGACGGCGGAGGACGTCCTGAGGATCGCTTCCTGCCGTGCGCCGGGCGTCTACGAGCTGCGCGACGTCCTGGCGGACTTCGCGGTGCTGCGCCAGCCGCACGTCGCCGAACGGCTGGCCCGCGTGATCGAACCCGTGGTGGCGCAACAGCCGCTGCTGGACGCGTTGCGGGCGTTCATCGGCGAGGACGGCAACCGCACGGCGGCGGCGCGGCGGCTCGACATCCACCGCAGCACGCTCGACCACCGCCTGCGGCTGATCGAACGGCTGACGGGCTGCCGTCCGACCTCGCCGCGTGCGTTGCTGACCCTGAGCGTCGCGCTGACCGCGCACTCAACGCCCGACGTGCCGCTGCCGCGCACTCACTGACTCTGCCCACTCACTGACTCCGGGAGGCGATCTGCTCGCGCATCCGGTCCTCCTGCGCCTTGATCTCGGGCGTCAGCGCGTCACCGAACGCCTCGTCGCCGTGGACCTGGCGGATCTCGACCTCGCCCTCCTGGAACGGTGCCTTCTTCAGCCACTCCACGGCGTCCTGCAGGCTCGGCAGCTCCCAGATCCAGAAGCCCGCGATCAGCTCCTTGGACTCGGTGAACGGACCGTCGATGACCGTCGTCGCGCCCTTGCCGTCGAACCGGACGCGCGCGCCCTTGTCGCTCGAGTAGAGGCCGTCGCCCGCGAGCATCACACCCGCCTTGACGAGCTCCTCGTTGTAGTTGCCCATGGCGGCGAGCTCGTCGGACGTCGGCATCACGCCCTGCTCGGTCTCCGGGGTGGACTTGACGATGACCATGAAGCGCATCTCGGGTCTCCTCTGCCTGGTGTCTGGTGCGTTTCTACCCAGGCGTCGATCGGGGACCCCGGCGTTTCGACCGGCTTCCGGCAATTGTGACCGGGGTCACAAGGTTAGTGTGGAGGGCATGCGCGAAGACGTCGACTGGATCCTCGAGAACTGCCAGGTCTGGGCCATCGTCGGGCTCTCGGACAACCCGTCCCGCGCGGCCCACGGCGTCGCCCGGTTCCTGCAGCAGCGCGGCAAGAAGATCGTGCCGGTGCACCCGTCCGCCGAGACCGTGCACGGTGAGCAGGGGTACGCGACCCTGGCGGACATCCCGTTCGCGGTCGACGTCGTGGACGTGTTCCGCCGCTCGGAGGACGCCGGGCAGTTCGCCGACGAGGCCGCGGAGATCGGCGCCAAGGCCGTGTGGTTCCAGCTCGGAGTGGTGGACGACGCGGCGTACGCGCGCGCTCGCGAGGCCGGTCTGCGCATGGTGATGGACGTGTGTCCCGCGATCGAGTGGCGCTCCCGTTGAACGACTAGCTAACCTGGCGTCGTCGTCACCGGGCACCTGGGGGTCCCGGGGGACAATCAGCCTGGGGGGCTTGATTTCGCATGTTCGTCGACATCACCGCTTTGCGGTCCGCCGAATCGCCGCGTCTTCGCGGCTGCAGCGACGACTTCGTTCGTTCACTGGCGTCGTCCGGCGCCCAGTTGCCACCGATCGTGGTGCACCGCCCGACGATGAGGGTCGTCGACGGCATCCACCGTCTGAAGGCCGCGGTGCTGCGCGGCTGCCGTTCCGTCGAGGTCGAGTACGTCGACGGACCCGTCGAGGACCTGTTCGGGTTGTCGGTGTCGCTGAACCTGGCGACGCTGCCGACCGCCGATCGCGAGGCCGCGGCCCGGCGGCTGCTGCGGTCGCACCCGCAGTGGTCGGACCGCGCGATCGCGGCCTCCACCGGCCTCGCCGCCAAGTCCGTCGGCGTGCTGCGGCGGGCCGTCGGCGGGCAGGCCCCGGTGCGGGTGGGCCGCGACGGGAAGGTCAGGCCGGTCAACTCCGCCGCCGGGCGCAGGCTCGCCGGCCGGATGGTGGCCGAACGCCCCGACGCCTCGTTGCGCGACATCGCCCGTGCCTCCGGAGTGTCGCCCGGGACCGTCCGGGACGTCCGCCGCCGTCTCAGCGCCGGGCTGGATCCCGTGCCCGAACGGATGCGGGCCTCCGAACGGGCCGACGCGGTGCTGCCGGCCGGGCGGACCGACGTCCGCGATCCCGACGCCACCCTGCCGATTCTGCGCCGCGATCCGTCGTTGCGGTTCAACGAGCACGGGCGGCTGGTGCTGCGGTGGCTGGAGGCGCACGCGGTGTCGTCCGGGGAGTGGGCCACCGTGGTGTCCGGGGTGCCTTCGCACTGCCGGGAACTGGTGGCGGACATGGCTCGCGGGGTCGCTGAGGCCTGGGTGGAGATGGCCGAGGCGCTGGAACGCGAGGACCGGGCCGCGGTCTAGGTCGCTTCCGCACACGGTCGTGTCGCCTTGGTCAGCCGATCAAGGCGATTAGCCTGTACGGCCCAATCCGTTCCGCTAGCGTCTGACGGCGTGATGTCAAGGGCGACCCTGGGGGACGCATGATCGATCCCGAACAGCTGCTCAGCCAGTACGAGGGCAAGCTCGCCGAGGCTCAGGCCAAGAGCGACGCCATCCGCGAGAACCTCGCGGCCATGCAGGTCACCGAACGCAGCCCGGACGGGCAGATCACGGTGACCGTGAACGATGCGGGCAACCTGGTCGGCCTGCAGCTCGGGCAAGCGCTGCAGCGCAAGGACGGTGCCGCTGTTGCCCAGGACATCCTGCGCACGCTGCAGGCCGCCCAGAGCAAGGTCGCCAACACGGTCCAGGAGTCAATGGCGCCATTGATAGGCGCTGACTCCGAGGCCATGCACATGATGATGGACAAGTTGCGCAGCGCCCAGCCGCCGCCCCCTGCCGAGCAGTACGTGCCAGGCGGTGGTGGTGGCGGATGGGGTCCCACCGAGCAGCGCCTGGGTGCCATTGAGGACGACGGCGGACCGCCCCAGGCCCGCCCACAGCAGCCTCCGCAACCGCCCCGGCGCCGTCCCGTCGAGGATGATGACGACTTCAGCGACGGAGGGTTCCTCCGATGACCTACCGCATCGACCTCGGCGAGATGGAAAGCCATGCAGGACGGGTCAACGAGATCGGCGGGCGCATCAACACCGCCATCGGCGCGGGCAGTTCGGCCGAGAACTCCGAGGCGTTCGGACTGCTCGGCATCCCGCTCGCGGCCATCTGCTTCGGCGCACAGCACATGGCGATGAACGTGCTGAAGGAGGCCGCCCAAGCCGCCACCGACCACCACAGGCGAGTCCTCGCGTGGCGCGAGGACGTTATGAACAACGAAGAGATGCAGCACGACCGCTTCAAGGTTGAGGACTGATGACCACGTCGAGCGTGGGGCCCGCACCCGCCCCGAACCCGCTGATCCGCAAGGGCTCCGAGACCCCGGCCACCGAGGGCGCGGGGATGTTCCACGACGCCACCGAAGCGGTGAAGGGCTTCGCCGACGGCAACTGGGCAGAGGGCCTGCTGAACCTGGCGAGTGCCGCCGGTGACTTCGCCAAGCTCGCCACCGACCCGCTCGCGTACCTGTTCAGCGCGGGCATCGGCTGGCTGTTCGAGCACGTCAGCTTCCTCAAGGAACCGCTCGACTGGCTGACTGGTGACCAGCAGACGCTGGACGGCATGGCGCAGACGTGGCAGTCCGTCGGCAGCTACATGGACGAGATCTCCACCGACCTCAAGAGCACCGTCAGCAAGGACGCCGGACAGTGGCTGGGCGATGACTCGATCGCCTATCGCGCGTTCGGCGAGGACCGCGCTGACACCTACGGCGCCGTCGGCACCGCCGCCAGCGGCATGGGCATCCTGGTCACGATCTGCCGGACGATCCTCAAGGTCGTGCGCGACATCGTGCGCGACCTGATCTCCGAGGCGATCGGCAAGCTGATCAGCATCTGCCTGCGCTGGGCCCCAGCGATGGCGGCGTTCGGTGCGGGCGTCGCCGGCGCCATCGCCGAATGCGTGCCCACCGCGGTTCGGTACGCGAACAAGTGCATCGAGTGGTGCCGCAAGCTGACCAGCGCGTTCGGCAAGGCGGGCGGCCTGTTCAAGAAGCTCGACGACATCCTCGCCAACGCCAGCAAGAACCTCGCCAAGAGCGGCGACGACTTCGTGACCGTGTTGCGGGCGACCGAGGCCGCGGACATCGCCCGCAAGACGCGGACGTTCAACTTCGGCGAGATGGCTTCGGAGGCCGGTCAGGCCACCAAGAAGGTCGTCGTCGACGGCATCACCGGCTTGCCGAAGGACATCGGTCCCGCCATGGGCGAGGAGTTCCGCAAGGAGGTCGCGAAGGTCTGGGACAACGGTGGCTGGCTGAACTGGCGCGAGCTTCAGCAGAAGCAGAAAGAGGACGAGAAGAACTCATGAAGGCTCTGCACCGCATCTTCGCTTTTCTGCTCGTTCCGTTCCTCGGCTACCTGCTCGG
Organism: Lentzea sokolovensis; assembly: GCF_033949975.1. Taxonomy (NCBI): domain Bacteria; kingdom Bacillati; phylum Actinomycetota; class Actinomycetes; order Pseudonocardiales; family Pseudonocardiaceae; genus Lentzea; species Lentzea sokolovensis. The sequence continues at coordinate 675,674 of NZ_JAXAVU010000001.1, read as the reverse complement.
CGCCACGATCTTCAACTTCTTCTGGGACAAGGCCGAACCGGGCGACCTGGCGAAGGCCGACATGGTCGCGGTGGCGAAGTCCTGCGAGCGCAAGGGGCCCGTGGCCCTGCGAGGCTTCGGCTACTACTACGACTGCAAGATCGAGCGCCGGTTCAAGGACGGTGACATCAACACGTCGACCGTGACCGGCTGGCTGGACCCGTCGGACATCGGCAAGGAGTACGCCGCTCACAACGTGCGGCGTTCGCAGCCCGCGCCGGATGAACGGCCCCAGGTCTTCGTCGGCTGGTTGTGCACGTTCGTCTACGGGATGCTGTTCATGTACGTGTGGGCGAAGATCGCTGTTCCAGCCTTCGCGGATAGATTCCGGCAGATGCCCGAGCCGCAGGAGCCTCTGGCGACGTAGAACCGGGCCGCCGTCTAGGTGGCGAACAGGATGTCGCCGATCTCTCCCGCCACCTCACGCCCCGCCGCGGGACGCAGGCGGGACAACAGCTTGCTGAACGCCGTCAGGTCTATGTGGACGGTCGCCGACCGCACCTGGCGGATGTCGTCCAGCAGGTCGACGACCAGGTCGCAGGCGTGGTCGACGTCGCCGGCCTCGGCGTGGGCCAGGGCTCTGCGCAGGCCGAAGCGGGTGCGGGCGCGCAGGGCGGTGGGGGCGATCAGCGGCATCTGGTCGTCGAGGATCGCGGCGGCCTCGGCGTGGCGGCCCAGGTCGTGGAACGACCAGGCGCGGGCGATGGCCACCTGGTCGACGAGACTCGTTGTGCCGTAACGGGATTCACTCACGGCTCGCTGGAGTTCGGCGGCGCGGTCGAGGGCGGCCTGGCAGCGGTCGGCGGCGCCGGCCAGGGCGTAGCCCTGGGCTTCCCGTTGGGCTGCAACGGCTTTGACGGCGATCGAGCGGGATTTGCCTGCCTTGCGGGCGAAGTTGACGGTGGCGTGGGCGTCGCCGCGGTACAGGGCGAACTCCGAGGCGCGGACGTAGGCGTAGGCCTCCAGGTCCGGATCGCCGCCTCGTGCGGCGTACTGGACGGCGCGCCGGGTCAGTTCGGCCGCCGAGGCGTCGTCGCCGCGCTCCTGTTCCATCCAGCCCGCGTACTCGGCGTAGCGGGCGGCCAGCAGCCAGAGGCCCCGGCCCAGACCGGGGTCGTCGGCGGAGCGGGCCATCGAACTCAGCGCGTCCACCTGGGGGCGGAGACTGGACAACACCACCTCGGGGCTCAGGCGGTGGCCCAGAGCGCGGTGGTGGTCGAACATCGAGTCGAACGTCAGGAGAGTGGTGTGGTCACTGGGAATCGGACGGGCCGGTGCGTCCGCTAGTTCGATCAGGTGACCGTCAGCCTGAAGGACGTTGTCGAAGAGCCTGGCCATTTCGGGGTTCGGGTGAACCTGGCCGTTCTCGATCTTGCTGAGGTGTCCCTTGCTGTACGGTACGAGGCCGGTCATCTGACTGAGTGAGAGCCCGCGCTCGTTGCGCAGGCGGCGAACCTCCTGGGCGAACGTGGGCGACAACGGCTTCACCCCCCTCCCCCCGGAAGTGTGTACGCCGTCAAACACCCGAATGCCGAATGTCCACTTATTGGCCGTTGATTGACGATCAACTGGGGCTATCTGGAACGGTCGGCGATGGTTCCATGTGAGTCATGGTGATGACGCGGCTCGACGAGGCGGCTGGTGTGGTGATGGTCTGGCAGCGCTTGGCGACCAACGTGGTCCACCGGTCGCAGTGGTTCGAGGTTCGCTCCGACAGGGTCGTCAGACCCGATGGCGGGCATGGCACCTACACGCACGTCGTGGCGCCGGGATCGGTCACGATCCTCGCGATCCAGGACGACGACGAGGTCGTGCTGACCCGGCAGTGGATCTACACGCACGGCGGCACCGAATGGCGGCTGCCCGGCGGCGCCGTCGACCACGCGGACGCTGATCCGCTGGCCGCGGCACGTCGTGAGCTCGCGGAGGAGACCGGGCTGCGCGCGGCGAAGTGGGAGCGGCTCGGCCAGATCCACGGCGCGGACAGCCTGAGCAACCACGTCGACCACATCTTCCTCGCCACCGACCTCACCCAGGGCGAGGCGGCGCTCGAACCCGGTGAGGCGGACCTGCGCGTGCGGACGATGCCGTTCTGCCACGCGCTCGACCTCGTCCGGCAGGGCATGCTCCCGCACGCGGGCAGTTCGCACGCGCTGCTCGTGATGGCGTTGCGCCGCACGACCCAGAAATAGCGTTCCCCAAGGGTTTCCTCATTCAGCAGGAAACAGGAAACCCGTTCTCATTCGACTGGCGAAAAGCCACTCTTGGTGCATCGGCGAGAACAACAGCCCGAAAGCCAGTCAGAATGAGAAGGTGAATTCTTCCATGAGAATGATCTGCTCACTCGCCACCGTCATGAAGGTTGCCGCCATCTGTCTTTTTCTTGGATTCATGGCAGGCAGCGTCTTCATCGCGACGGTGATCTGACTTCATTTCGGACTGCGGTTCTCCCTGGCCATCAAAGGGAGGTGTCAGCCGTGGAACCGCACTTCTGCATCGACACGATCTGAACCCGCACGGCTTCTAGCGTGGCGTCCACTGCACGCCGTAGCCGCGGCCCTGGCGGGGATGGGGGAACTGCACGTCGATCTCCCCGATCTCGTCCAGCGGCAGCGTCTGCGGCCAAGGCGTCAGATCGTCGGTGTCGCGTGCCAGAGCCTCTTCGACGCGCCACACCGACTCCGGCAGGTCGTCCTGGTCGAATCGCACCCGCAACCGGAACGACTCGCACATCCGCTCCGGCCAGAACACGTAGGTCGGACGCATCGATTGTCCCCGCGGCACGCGCACTTCGAGCGCGAACTGGTGCGTTTGTCCCGCGTTGAGGGGTCGGGGCAACCGCAGCTTCATCAGGAAGCGTCGCGGGGACGGACGTTCGTGGCCGATGAGCTCGACCCCGTGCAACACCTCCACGTCCAGGTCGCCTGGAGCACCTTCGGGCGTGGGTGAGGGGATCGTGATCGACCACGCGATCTCGTTGACACCGTCGGTGTCGGCCACAACGGTCCGGCGTTCCGTGCACGCGGGCGTCGGACCGTCCAGCTTCAGCAGCGCGTCGAACTCCTTGACGTGCCACAGTTCCGACGGCGCCACGTGCGTCGTCGAAGGAGCCGGCTGCAGCGCCACCTCCACCAGGCGCTGCAGTCCGGCGTCCATCCGTCTGCGCACCGTGCGCGCCCCGCGGTCCTGTTGCTTCGCGAGCCACTCGATGCGTTCGTTGAGGAACCGGAACTGCGCTTCGTCGTGCAGTCCGAGGGGTGCCAGAACGGCGTTGCGGACCTCGACCGGGAAACCGCGCGTCGCGTTCAGGACCCAGTCGCGCAGTTTCGTCCGCACGGCTTCGGCGCCATCCCTCTCGACGATGCCGCACACCTGGCGCAGCGCCGGTCCGACGTGCAAGTCGATACCGGGAGTCTGCACACCGCGCCCACGGCACAAGGTGCGCAGTTCTTCCATCAGCTGCTCAGGTGAGACTGGCATCCGTCCTCCGCGCGGAAATGCTTTGCCGGGCATGTCGGGCTTACCCGATCGGACGTTACTCCGGATGCACCATCCGGGTGAACGAATGCGGGCGGCCGAACGGATTCTTCTACATCGTCCCGCTAGATGATCACCGCCGAACGACTGATGTCCTGACCTGGTCTTTGCCGGTAACGTGCTGGTCACGGGCGGTGACTCCCTCCGGTCGCCGCCACCCCTGCCGATGGAGGTTGTCTTCGTGCTGCGCACAATATTGTCCGTCGCCGCCGTGTTCTCGCTGGTCAGCGGCGTTCCTGCCGTCGCTGCCCCGGCAGAGAGCGCTTACCTGCTGCAGTTCCGCACCACCCTGAACGACGGCCAGCGCCACCAGCTCCAGGGCCTCGGCGTCCGGCTCGGCGCGTTCGTCCAGGACGGCACCTACCTCGCCCGCATGACGAGCACCGCGCGCGTCTCGCGGCTGAGCTACGTGCGCGAGGTCCGCCCGTTCCAAGCTCAGCCGCAGATCATGGCGCTGGGCGGCGCTTCCGACTACCTGATCACGCTCGTCGAGCAGGACGAGCGCGACCAGAAGGCCGTCGCCGCCAAGGTGAAGTCCTTGGGCGGCAAGGTGAACGTCATCTCCGCGAGCCGTGAGCACATCATGGCCACCTTGGACGCCGGTCAAGCCGCGCAGCTCGCGAAGCTGCCGGCCGTGATCGCGATCGACCCGGTGTCCGCGCCGGAGACCGACATGGCGATCTCGCGAGAGTCGTCCGGTGCCAACCACATCGAGAGCGTCGGCGGCTACAAGGGTCAGGGCGTGCGCGGCGAGGTGATGGACGGCGGATTCCGCCTGACGCACCAGGAGTTCCGCACCCGGCCGCCGTTGCAGCACACCGCCAACACCACCAACACCTCGCACGGCACCTCGACGTACGGGCAGATCTTCGCGTCCGGCGTCTCGTCCGCGCACCGCGGCCTGCTGCCTGAGGGCCAGGGCATCACGGCCGTCTACAACACCGGCGACCGCTACGCCCACACCAAGCAGCTCGTCGACCCGGCCGGCCAGTACAAGGCCGTGTTCCAGTCGAACAGCTGGGGTGACTCGCTCACCACGGCGTACAACTCGATCTCGCAGCAGATGGACCGGATCGTGTTCGACCACGACCTGCTGATCTGCCAGTCGCAGAGCAACGCGGGCACCAGAAGCTCGCGTCCCCAGGCGTGGGCGAAGAACGTGCTGTCGGTCGGCGGCCAGTACCACTACAACACCCTCGACCGCGCGGACGACAAGTGGAACGGCGGAGCGTCGATCGGCCCCGCCGCCGACGGCCGCATCAAGCCGGAGATCTCGAACTACTACGACCGCATCGACACCACGACGTCCACCAGCGACACCGCCTACACGACGTCGTTCGGCGGCACGTCCGGCGCGACGCCTATCACCTGCGGCAACGCCGGTCTGCTGTTCCAGATGTGGGCCGACGGCGTGTTCGACGGCGCGCCCGGCAAGGGGCGTGACGTGTTCGCGTCCCGCCCGCACGCGGCGACCGCCAAGGCGCTGCTGATCAACACCGCCAACCAGTTCACGTTCTCCGGCACCACCCACGACCAGACGCGCACGCACCAGGGCTGGGGCACGGCTTCGGTCCGCAACCTCTACGACCGCGCGAAGGCGGGCGGCTGGAAGCTGCCGGTGCTGGTGAACGAGACGGACCTGCTGGCCACCGGCCAGTCGCGCAAGTACACCGTCGCGTCCAACGGCCAGACGCCGCTGCGCGCGACGCTGGCCTACACCGACCCGGCCGGTTCGCCGACCGCGGCCAAGGCGACCGTCAACGACCTGACGCTGAAGGTCACCGCCCCGAACGGCACCGTCTACTGGGGCAACAACGGCCTGCTGGCCGGCAACTGGTCCACGTCCGGCGGCGTCGCGAACACCGTCGACACCGTGGAGAACGTCCTCGTCCAGACGCCCGCCGCGGGCAACTGGACGGTCGAGGTGATCGCGACCTCGGTCAACGTCGACGGTCACGTCGAGACGGCCGCGACCGACGCCGACTACGCGCTGGTCGTCTCCTGACCTACTCGAACCGGGTCGGGTCGCCCGCGCCGTAGCGGATGATCTCGGCCTCGCCGCTCGAGAAGTCCACCACCGTGGTGGGCGTGGTGCCGCACTCCCCGGAGTCGATCACCGCGTCCACCACGTGGTCGAGGCGTTCCTTGATCTCCCAGCCCTGCACGAGCGGCTCGGCCTCGTCGGGCAGCAGCAGGGTGCTGGTGAGCAGCGGCTCGCCCATCGCCTCCAGCAGCGCCTGCGTCACGACGTGGTCCGGGATGCGCGCGCCGACCGTCTTCTTCTTCGCGTGCATCATGCGGCGCGGCACCTCCTTCGTCGCGGGCAGGATGAACGTGTAGTTGCCCGGCGTGGAGGACTTGATCGCCCGGAACACCGCGTTGTCCACGACGACGAACTGACCGAGCTGGGCGAAGTTCTCGCACATCAGCGTGAAGTGGTGCTTGTCGTCGAGCTTGCGGATCTCCCGGATGCGGTCGATGCCGTCCTTGTTGCCCAGCCGGCAGCCCAGCGCGTAGCAGGAGTCGGTCGGGTAGGCGATCAGGCCGTCCTCCCGCAGGATCTTCACGGCCTGGTCGATGGCGCGCTTCTGCGGGTTGACCGGGTGGACGTCGAGGTACTTGGCCATGGCCGGTGAGCTTAGGCCGATCACCGAGGGGCCAGCATTTCGGCTCGCGCACGTTGATAACCTGGGGGTACTTCTTTCCCTGGTTTGGAGACCCCTAGCGATGCTCGACCGTGCCGTCGTCGACGCCCTGTTCCCCTCGGACCTGCCTGAACCGGCCTTCTGGGAGGAGCAGTACCCGCCTCGCGGGCTGGCAGAAGGCGCGAAGGTCACCCGTCTGGGCCCGTCGCCGACCGGGTTCCTGCACATCGGCGGCCTGTACGTCGGCATGATCGACCGCGACCTCGCGTCCCACTCCGGTGGCTCGTACATCGTGCGCGTCGAGGACACCGACCAGGCGCGTGAGGTTCCCGGCGCCGTCGAGCAGTTCAACAAGGCGTTCAAGTACTTCGGCATCGAGCCCGACGAGGCCGACGCGGTGGGCTCGTACGGCCCGTACCACCAGTCGCAGCGCGAGCAGGTCTACCTGACGTACGTGCGTGAGCTGGTGCGTTCCGGTCACGCGTACCTGTGCTTCGCGACGAAGGAAGAGCTCGCGGACATCACCGCCCGTCAGCAGGCCACCAAGCTGCCGACCGGCTACTACGGCCGGTGGGCGATCTGGCGCGACAAGACCGCCGAGGACGTTCAGGCCGCTTTGGACGAGGGCCGTCCGTACGTCGTGCGCTTCCGTTCGCCGGGCAAGGCGGGGGAGCGGACGTCGTTCGTCGACGCGATCCGCGGCCCGCTCGAGCACGACGCGAACCGCAACGACGTGGTGATCCTCAAGGCGTCCGACCAGTCGCCGCGCCTGCCCACGTACCACTTCGCGCACGCCGTCGACGACCACCTGATGCGCGTGAACCTGGTGATCCGCGGCGAGGAGTGGATCTCCTCGGTCCCCACCCACCTGCAGCTGTTCGACGCACTGGGCTTCGAGCGCGTCGAGTACGCCCACATCGCGCCGCTGATGAAGCAGCAGGGCGGCTCCCGGCGCAAGCTCTCGAAGCGCAAGGACCCCGAGGCGTCGGTCGAGTTCTTCATCGAGGCGGGCTTCCCGGCCCCGGCCGTCCAGTACTACATGCGCGGCCTGGTCAACGCCCGCCTGGCCGAGTTGCCGCTGGCCGAGGCCCTGGAGGCCCCGATCTCGCTCGCCGAGTGCGGCGTCGCGGGTCCGCTGGTCGACCTGGTGAAGCTCGACGACATCTGCGCCGACCACGTGGCGACGCTCTCCGGCGAGGAGATCATCTCGCTCGTCTCGGAGTGGGCGGCGACCTACGACCCCGAACTGGTCACCGTGCTGGCCTCGGAGCGTGACGCGGCGCTGGCGGCTTTGCGCGTCGAGCGCGGCCCGGAGGTCGCGAACCCGCGCAAGGACCTCCGCAAGTGGGCGGACTTCCGCACCGCCTACGGCTTCTTCTTCCCGTCGCTGTTCCCGCTCGTGTCCGACCGGACCGACGAGCGCCTCGGCGGTCTGGCGCCCGAGCTGATCTCCGCGTTCGCCGCGGACTTCGCCGACGGCTACGCGGACCTGGAGGACGGCCAGGAGTGGTTCGGCCAGATCCGCGAGCTCGCCGCGAAGCACGGGTTCGCGCCGAACCCCAAGGAGCTCAAGAAGAACCCGGACGCGTACCCCGGCTCGATCCGTGAGGCCGCGCAGCTCATCCGCGTGGCGCTGACGGGGTCGAAGGCGAGCCCGGACCTGCACGCGGTGGCCCGCACGCTGGGCACGGACGAGGTGCTGCGCCGGGTGCGCGCGCTCGCCGGCTGACGGTTCGTTCTGACGGCCCCTGGTTCCTGCGGGAACCGGGGGCCGTTCGCTGTCCGTGGTCCAACTGGACCACCACAAAAGTCCACACGAACGCACAAGCCCGGTATGGAAAATTAGTCCTGAAAGTTTCCGGAACAAAGTCGTGAGAGCGTTCCCATTGACGTGGACGTAACACGCCGTTGAGGATCGCGGCATGCATTGGAGAAGCACTCTCGCCGCGGTGCTGGGGCTGACACTGGTCGCCGGCACGACATCGGCGGCCGTCGCGCAGGAAGCGCAGCACTGGCCGCCGAAGCAGCCGGTCATCGGGCAGCCGAAGACGGAGCACGGTTGTGCTCGCATCGAGAAGTCCCTGCCGACGCTCAAGGACTGGCCGAAGGTCGAGAGCCAGCTCACGGGCGACCGCAAGGACGAGGCTCGGATCAAGGCGATCCTCAAGGACATGACGCTGGCCGAGAAGGTCGGCCAGATGACGCAGCCCGAGATCGGCGCGATCACGGCCGCGGACGTCACGACCTACGGGTTCGGGTCCGTCCTCAACGGTGGTGGCAGCTGGCCCGGCGCCAAGAAGAACGCGACGCCGCAGGAGTGGCTCGCGCTGGCCGACGCCTACTTCGAGGCGTCGAAGCAGACGCGCACCAAGATCCCCGTCATCTGGGGCATCGACGCGGTGCACGGCAACAACAACGTCTACGGCGCGACGGTCTTCCCGCACAACATCGGTCTCGGCGCGGCGCAGGACCCCTGCCTCATCCGCGACATCAACGAGGCCACGGCCGAGCAGATTCGCGCGACGGGCCAGGACTGGGCCTTCTCGCCGACGCTCGCCGTCGTGCAGGACGACCGGTGGGGCCGCACGTACGAGGGCTTCTCCGAGGACCCGCGGATCACGCGCGCCTACGGCTACGAGGCCATCAAGGGCCTGCAGGACAACGCGAAGAAGCGCATCGGCGAGGACGGCGTGATCGCCACCGCCAAGCACTTCATCGGTGACGGCGGCACGACCGGCGGCAAGGACCAGGGCATCAACGCCTCGTCCGAGAAGGACATGATCAACGTCCACGGTCAGGGCTACTACGGCGCGCTGGCCGCGGGTGCCCAGACGGTGATGATCTCGTTCAACAGCTGGACGAACGACGTCATCGCCGAGGGCAAGGTGCACGGCTCCAAGTACGTGCAGACCGGCATCCTCAAGGGGAAGATGGGCTTCGACGGCCTGCTCGTCGGCGACTGGAACGGCCACGGCCAGGTTCCGGGCTGCACGAACGCCAGCTGTGCGGCGGCGATCAACGCCGGCCTGGACATCCTCATGGTGCCGAACGACTGGAAGGCGCTCATCACCAACACGATCGCCCAGGTCGAGTCCGGTGAGATCCCGATGGCCCGCATCGACGACGCGGTGACCCGCATCCTGCGCGTCAAGCTGCGCGCCGGTGTCTTCGAGGCCAAGAAGCCCTCGCTGCGTGAGCACGCGGGTGACGCGAAGGCGTTGCAGCACAAGGAACTCGCCCGCGAGGCCGTGCGCGAGTCCGCCGTGCTGCTGAAGAACGACAAGCGCGTGCTGCCGTTGTCCAAGCGCAGCAAGGTTCTCGTCGTCGGCAAGAGCGCCGACAACATCGGCAACCAGACCGGTGGCTGGACGCTGTCGTGGCAGGGCACCGGCAACACCAACGCCGACTTCCCGAACGCCACCAGCATCCTCAAGGGCATCCAGGACACCCTGGGCGCCGCGAACGTCACGTTCGCCGAGACCGCGGAGGGCGTCGACCCGGCGCAGTTCGACGCCGTCATCGCCGTGATCGGTGAGACGCCGTACGCGGAGGGCGTGGGCGACCTCGGCAAGCGGTCGTTCGAGTCCGCTCGCCTGCAGCCGCAGGACCTCGCCGTGCTGGACAAGGTGTCCGGCAAGGGCAAGCCGGTCATCACCGTCTACGTCGGTGGCCGCGCGCTGTACATGAACAAGGAGATCAACCGCTCCGACGCGTTCGTGGCCGCCTGGCTGCCGGGCTCCGAGGGCGGCGGCATCGCCGACCTGCTGATCAAGGGCCGCCACAACGGGTTCAGTGGCAAGCTGTCCTACTCGTGGCCGGGCGAGGCCTGCCCCGCGCTGCCGGGTGAGCCCGCCAAGAAGCCGCTGTTCAAGCTCGGCTACGGCCTGCGCGACTGGGAGACCGGCCGCGTCGGCACGCTCGACGAGACCAGCCCCGGCGTCCTGTGCTCCGGCGGTGGCGGCGGTACGGCCACCGAGGACCTGGAGATCTTCAACCGCACGGACATCGCGCCGTACCAGTCGATGATCGGGTCGGCGGAGAACTGGGGCGGCACCGTGGTCGGCCCCGACGGCCAGGCCTCGCACGCCGAGATCAACGTCGTGCAGTCCGACGTCAACGTCCAGCAGGACGCGCTCAAGACGACGTGGACCGGTACCGGCCCCGGCCAGGTGTACCTGCAGAGCCCGGCGGTCAGCGACCTCCGCGGCTACGGCAACGCCAACGCGGCCATCCAGTTCGACGTGATCGTGCACCAGGCCCCGGCCAACCGCACCGTCATCAGCTCGCACTGCCAGTACCCGTGCATGGCGGAGATCGATGCCACGCAGGCGTTCCGCAACCTCCCCGTCGGGCAGAAGTCGACCGTCAAGATCCCGGTCTCCTGCTTCTCCAACAAGGGACTGGACCTGGAGAGCGTCAACACGCCGTTCCTCGTCTACACCGACGGCGCGTTCCAGGCCTCGTTCGCGAACATCCGGTGGGTGCCCAAGGCGGGCGCCGATCCGGACGCTCTGCCCTGCACCTAACCCATAACAAGTGACGGCGGCGCGCTTCAGGCTGTGTTCTGCAGCAGGAAGCGCGCCGCGGTCTGTGCCTGCCGGGCCGGTTCGGACGACACCGTGATCGCCGTGTTCGTCATCGCGCCCTCGAACAGCAGGAAGATCGAGTCCGCCACCCACTCCGGCCGCCCGCTCGCCGCGACCAGCGCCGCGATCGCGCCCCGCACGCCGGACTTCTGGTGGCGCACCACGGCCGTCACGCGTTCCGAGGACGGACCCAGCTCCGCGTAGGAGTTGATGAACGCGCACCCGCGGAAGTCGGTCGTGCCCGACGAGTCCGCCATCCAGTCGAAGACCGCCAGGATCTGCTCCTCCGGCGTCGACGCGCGCAGCACGTACTTCATGGTCTCAGCCGTGATGGCCTCCTCCCGCCGGCGCAGCACCTCCTCGACCAGCGCCTCCTTGCCGTCGAAGAGGCTGTAGAGCTTCTTCAACGAGACGCCCGCCTCCGCACGGAGCTCGTCCATGCCGACCGCGTGCGCGCTCTTCGCGTAAAACAGCCGGTCAGCGGCCTCCAGGACCCGCTCCCGCGCCTCTGTGTCCGTCGTCACCTCAGTACCCCTTGCCGTGGAGAACGCTCGTTCTCTACTGTAGCACTCATGCCGGAGAACGAGCGTTCTCCACAACTGAGGGAGACGGAAATGTCGAAGATCGTGCTGGTTCACGGACTGTGGCTCACCTCCGCCAGCTGGAAGAACGTCGCCGAGCGGTTCGAGGCGGCCGGCCACGAGGTGCTCACCCCGACCTGGCCCGGCTACGGCGAGGTCGCCGAGATGAGGGCCCATCCCGAGGTCGCGAACGGCCTGGGCGTCGTCGAGATCACCGACCACGTCGAGAAGTTCATCCGCGAGCACCACGCCGAGGACGCGATCATCATGGGCCACTCGTTCGGCGGCCTGATCACGCAGAAGCTCCTCGACCGGGGCTTCGGCAAGGCCGGCGTCGCGATCCACTCGGCGCCCGCCAAGGGCACGCTCGGCCTGCCGGTCTCGTCCATCAAGGCCGCGTTGCCGGTGCTGAAGAACCCGGCCAACGCCAAGCGCAACGTCGAGCTGTCGGCCGCGGAATGGCACTACGCGTTCACGAACACCCTGCCGGCCGACGAAGCCGAGGCGCTGCGGCAGCAGTTCGCCATCACCGCGCCCGGACGCCCGCTGTGGCAGGCCGCGACCGCGAACTTCACCACGCACAACGCGACCAAGGTCGACCTGAAGAACCCGGACCGCGCGCCGCTGCTGTTCATCGCGAGCGAGGGCGACAACGTCGTGCCCGCGTCGATGAACCGCGAGAACGCCCGGCGCTACAAGGGCCCCGCGATCACCGAGATCAAGGAGTTCCCGAACCGCCCGCACTTCGTCCTGGGCACGCCGGGCTGGGAAGAGGTCGCCGACTACGCCCTGAACTGGGCCGAGAAGTTCTGATCTGGGCAAGTTCTAACTGTCGAGGTCCACGGGCTCGCCCCTGATCGCGGTCACGGAACCGCCGGTCTGCGCGGCGAGCCAGACCTCGAAGTCGTCCGGGTCCTTCGTGAGAACGGTGAAGGTGACGTCATGACCGTATTCGGTGTCCGCGACGTGGTACCCGGCCGCGCGCAACGCGTTCTCCAGCTTCCCCGCCTGGTCGTGAGCCGAGACGAGACGTCTCGTCTCGTGGCGCTCGCGGGTGAGAGTGCCGAGCGCGTCGATGGCCTCCGACACTGCTCGTCCGTACGCCCGGACCAGTCCACCGGCACCGAGCTTGATCCCGCCGTAGTAGCGGGTGACGACGACAGCGGTGTCCACGAGATCCCGGCGCGTCAGCACTTCCAGCATCGGAACGCCTGCGGTGCCGGCAGGTTCGCCGTCGTCGGACGACCGTTGGGTGTCGAGAGTCCGGAACGCCGTGCAGTTGTGCGAGGCCTGCCAGTGCTCCTTGCGGATCCGCGCGAAGAACTCGGAAGCGTCGGCATCGGAGGTGACGCGGGCGACGTGACACAGGAACCGCGACCGCTGGATCTCGATCTCGTGCGTGCCGTCCCGCTTGATCACCTTCACGGCTCGATTGTCCGCCTGCGTTGTTCGGCCTCACCGAACAGGGCGTCCAGTTCGGCCGGCGCCACCTCTTCCAACTGCTCGTACGTGCACTCCATCGCGGTCTTGTCCGCACGGAAGCGCACAAGCCGTGAGGTGTGCCGGAACCGTCCACCCTGCACGTGCTCGTACCGCACCTCGGCCACGCGCGTCGGTTCGAGCAGCACGACCTGAAGCTGCTTCTCGGGGTTCCATCGGCTGTTCATGCCAGGACCCTCGTACGTCGCCCACGCGCTCCACGGATGCTCGGCGGGGTTGAGCAACGGCTTGAGCTCCTCGACCAGCTCCCGCCGCCGCGCCGCGGTGAAGCTGCTGGCCACACCGACGTTGTGCAGTTCGCCGTCCTGGTAGAGCCCGAGCACCAGCGACCCGACCGTTTCGCCGTCCTTGTGCCACCGGTAGCCCGCGACCACGCAGTCGGCGGTCCGCTCGTGCTTGACCTTGAACATCACGCGCTTGTCGGGCTCGTAGACGCCGTCCAGGGCCTTCACCATCACGCCGTCGAACCCCGCGCCCTCGAACCGGGTGAACCAGTCCTGCGCCACGTCCGGGTCCGCTGTGGACGGTGTCAGGTAGACACCGGGGACTTCGGTGACGATCTCCTCCAGCATCTTGCGCCGCTCGCCGAGCGACAACCCGGTCACGTCCTGGTCGCCGCACGCCAGCAGATCGAACGCCACGAAGCTCGCCGGCGTCTCCACCGACAGCTTGCGCACGCGCGACGCCGCCGGGTGCAGCCGCAGCTGGAGCGTGTCGAAGCTCAGGCCGTCGGGCGTGACCAGCACGATCTCACCGTCCACCACGCACCGCGGCGGTAGCGCCTCCCGCAGCAGCTCGACGACCTCGGGGAAGTACCGGGTGAGCGGCTTGTCGTTGCGCGAGCCCAGCTCGACCTCGTCGCCGTCGCGGAACACGATGCAGCGGAAGCCGTCCCACTTCGGCTCGTACGCGAGTCCGTCGCCGCGCGGCAGCACGGGCACGGACTTCGCGAGCATCGGCTTCACCGGCGGCATCACGGGCAGGTCCACACCGGGACCATAAGCTCAGCGGAGAGCCACCGCGAGCTTTTCGAGTTCCCGCACGTCCGCGTCCATGCCGTCGTCCTCGGGAATGGCCAAGGCGATCGGCCGCCGCATCGTGACCGCTCCCGACCTGCGCGTCTCCAGCCCGGCCCGCAGCCGTTCGGACAGCGGCAGCTCGTCCGGCGTCTCGGCGACGTACGGGCTGATCCGCACCAGCCCGTCCCGGCACTCGATCACCCGCCGGTAGTAGCGCCGATGCACGCCCCGCAACGACAACGTGTCGCGCTTGGACGGCACGCGGTGCAGGGCGTCCTCGGGGAACGACTGGTTCAGCAACGTCCACAGTGGAGAGAGCCGGTGGTACGCGCGCAAATGCCGCAGCCACAAACGAGTCGCCGCGAACCGCATCGCGGCGATCGGGTAGATCACGCCGACGACGCACAGCAGCACGCCGGGCAGCAGGAACCACACCGCGGTGGTCAGCAGCCAGCGGGGGAGCGGCTCGCCGAAGTAGCGGGAGACGTTCGACGACACGAAGATCGCGTCCGCGGGCACCAGCAGCGCGAGGCCCGTCGAGGTGATCCGCAGGCCGCGCCGCAGCCGGGGCTCGGCGCCGCGGGCGTAGCGGCGGGCCCACACGAACATCGCCGCGAAGCCGTAGAGCAGGTAGCCGTTGCCCAGCGCGTAGAACACCGTGATGGCGAGAACGCCGGTCGGGCCGCCGCCGAGCGAGTTCGGCACGCGGGCCGCCGCCACCCTCAGGTCGTCCGGGATCGCGAGCACGGCCCACGTCATGAAGCTGATGCACAGGGCGAGCGGGATCAGCTGCAGGAGAGCGTGCTTGCGGGCCTTCTCGTCGTCCAGCGCCGAGAAGATGAAGAAGCAGATCAGGCCGTACACGCCGACCTGCAGCATCGAGTGCTGGATCAGCTGGCAGACCATCGGGTCGAGCCCGAGGAACCACCGTCCGTTCGCCGCCGCGCGTCCGAACGGATACCCGATCGCCCAGCCGGCCACCAGGCCCGTCACCGAACGCAGCCGCGGATCGTGCGGGCGGCGGACGAGCAGGTACAGCACCACGGCCAGCGCGGAGAACGCGACGATGCCCTGGGTCTCCTTGAGGTACTCCACCTACAACCACCCCAGGCGGTCCGCGAGCGACTTCGACATGCGGCGGGCGGGACCCTCCGACGCCCGCGGCGCCACCTTGTCCAGCACCGACGCCCATTCCAGGATGATCGTCGCGACCGTCTCGGCCTCGCGCTCGTGCTCCGAGTCGTAGGACGTGCGCCGCAGCGCGCGCCGCACCGCGTCCGGTTCGAGGTCGGGGTACAGGCCCGCGAGCAGGTCGTCGTCCTGCTCGTCGCTCGTGTGACCGGCCAGCAGGTGGCCGAGTTCGTGCAGGATGATGTGGTTCTGGTGCGCCTTCGACGTCTCCTGCTGGTACAGGATGTAGTCGGCCTTGGCGGTGGCGATCCACACGCCGTACGGGCCGGGCACCGGAATCGGGTGCGCGATCAGCCGGATGGGCTTGCCGCGCTGGTCACCGACACGGCGGCAGAGCTCGCCGACGTCGAGCGGCGGCTGGATGTCCAGTTCGTTCAGCAGGCGGCGGCACCGCTTGCGCAAATCTCGTTCGGCCACGAGTCATCCTTCGCCGCGCTCGGCCTGTTCCTGTCGGTAGACGACGTCGAGCAGCTCCATGACCAGGCGGCGGCGGTCCGGCGACAGTTCCCCCGCCCGCATCGCCATGAGCTGCGCGTCGCTGCCCGAGGCGATCTCGTTGAGACGCGACTGCTCGTCCTGCAACGATTTCAGCTGCTCGTCGACGCGGTCGGTGACCTCGTCGTCGAAGAAGTAGCTCACGGGCACACCGAAGAAGCCTGCCAGTGCCTGCAGGTGCTTGAACGTCGGGTTGTCCTTCTTGGACTTGCGCAGTTGCCAGATGTAACTCTGGGAGATGGTCACGCCGGTATCGGCGATGGCCGCCGCGACCTGCTCGTTGCTGTACTCCTGGCCTGACCTGGCGGTGTGCCGCGCGAAGAGGTGGTTGAGCTTGTCAGCCAGGGACCGTTGCCCCGCCATGCCGCCTCCCCGGTCGCGCGCAGTGAGCGTCTCCACCCATGGAAAGGGCTATCTGGGTGACGAGATTTTCACCAGTTGAAAGCCCTCCAATGGCCAACATAGACTCCCCCCGTGTCTGTCTCAACTGCGGAGGGTGTCCGCGCGGTCCGCGACAGTCATGACAGCCCACCTGATCGCCACTTCGCGGAGGTTCCGGGACATGGCGCTTGCTGAACGACAGGGGTCGTTTCACCGCTCGGTGATCGACGTCGTCTACAAGACCATGAACCAGCTCGCGCAGACGGACTCGCCCAACGAGGTGTTCGAACTGCGTGAGCAGCTTCGTGCTGCTCTGCCGTGGTGGCGCGGGCTGCTGCGGATGCACGAGCCGAACGAGCGGCATCGGTGCAAGTCGTGTCACGCCTGGTACGGGCGGCATCGCGCGTGGCCCTGCCCGGTGTGGCGGGACGCGGTGCAGGCGCTGCACCAGCTCAACGACATGTACGGGTTTCTCGGGGCACCACACCCCGCGGACCCGCTTCCAGGGGAACGGGTGGTCGTGAGTGGTTCCGGGCGCCTCGACGACCAGAACCACTCACGATCCTCCTAGCCGATCTTGAAACTCTGCGCGGCCGACCCGTTGCAGGTCGCCTGGATCAGCTGCACACCGTCACCGGACCCGGCCGGCGCCGACAGGCACTTGCCGGAGTGGCGTGCCGTCAGCGTCGAGTAGCCGTCGGAACCGGTGGTGACCCGCCACTGCTGGTTGGTGCCACCACCGAAGTCCCACAGGTGGATGCCGGCGTTGTCGGCGCTGGACACGTTGCTCACGTCCAGCACCTTGGCCGGGTCGTTGCGGTACTCGACGCGGGAGTAGCCGTCGGTCGTCGCCACCGCGCGGAAGTTCTGCGCCGTGGTGCCGTTGCACGCGTACTGCTGGATGACGGTGCCGTTGCTCAGGCCCGCGGCGGCGGCGTCGACGCACTTGCCGTTGCCGCGGTTGACGACCGTCTTCCACTCACCCTGCGGCGGCGGGGTGCCGCCACCGCCCAGCCACAGCAGGCTGTCGATGAGGAAGTTGTTCTGGGTGGCGCTCGCGAACGTGGACGACAGCGGCCGGTTCGCCGCGTAGTCCATGGCGTTGTGCCCGAAGTTCGCGTAGATCATCTTGTAGTTCTTGTTCGACCACATGATCGGGTAGTAGCCGCTGCGCCACTGCTGGTTCGGGTCGGTGCCGAGCGGGAAGCTCGACGGGTCGACGCTCGCCAGGATCTGGATGTTCGGGTTCTGGCGCAGGTCGCGGTCCCAGCTGTACCACTCGCTGACCGCGGAGGTGAACTTCTCCGGCAGCCGCAGCGTCGACGGGTGCGTGCGGGTCTCGACCTTCAGCACCGCGGTCGTCGGGCCCCACGTGTTGCTGACGAAGTTCCCCTTGGCCAGGAACGTGTTGTGGTACCAGGGCCACTCGTTCGCGTTCTGGGTGAACGCGCTGACGTGGAAGCCGAAGAACCCGCCACCGGCCTCGATGTAGCGCTGGAAGCCGGTGCGTGCGGCCGCCCCGGTGGGCGCGTCGTCGAGGAAGATCACGACCTGCGCCTGGGCCGGGGTCAGGGTGCCCAGCCGGTTCCAGTCACGGGTCGACTCGTAGGTGAAGCCGTTCTCCTGGCCCGCGCGGGTGAGCCACGGGTTCGCCTCGTTCACGAACGCGATGTGCGCCGCGTCCCAGGTGCCGTTGTAGAAAGCGAGGACTTTGAACGGTGCCGCCTGTGCCGTGCTCGTTGCCGAGAGCGAAACCGGGACGAGGGTGGCGGCGAGCATTGCCAGCAACGCCAACAGTTTTCGAGCCATTCGGGTACACACCTTCGTGTAGCAGGGGTTGCGCGCCCGAAGATCATCGTAGAGAAGGTCTAGACCTGTTGGGGACCGGGACGTTCACAGAATTCTTTTGCGCCACAACATGATCCCGCCGAGGACGGCGAGCCCGCCCAGTGCGGCCACCACGGCCGATATGCCGAACCTCGTTGCGTTGGAAGGAGGTTGTTCGGCGCTCGACGCAACGGGAACAGGTCGCGGGATGCTCGACTTCGGTGCGGACGGCTTGGTCGACGGCGCGGCGGAGCTCGGGGGCGCGGCCAGCACCGGGGGTGCGGCGACGGGTGCGGGCTGGGCCGCCGGTGGTGCGGGCTTCACGGCCGCGGCGATCTCGACGTCCGTGCACGAGTAGTAGGTGTCGGGGGTGTCCGTGTTCTGCCAGACCGTGTAGATCAGGTGGCGTCCGGTCCGGTCCTTCGGCAGCTGCACCTTGAACTCGTAGGAGCCGTTGACCAACGGGGGAGAGGGCACGTCGAGGAACTGGTCGAGGTCCGCCCATCGCAGCGGCGCGGCGGGCGAGTAGCCGTCGCGCGTCACGTAGAAGCGGAACGAGCCCTGGTGCGGGATCGTGGCCTTGTACGTGAAGTCCGTGCTCTTCAGCTTCGTGGCGGGCCACTGCGCGCTCGGCAGGTCGAGACCGGCGTACTTCGGCAGCCCGGCGCTGCACAACCGGCCGTCCGGAACCTTGGCCTCGTCCTGGCCGCGGACGTTCGGCAGCCGGATGTTGTCCCACTCCTTGGACGGCAACCCCGCCGCGATGGCGCTGCGGCAGAGCGGGGATGATGCTGTGGGCTGACCTGGCGAACACAGGAAAGCCCTGCTCGCGGGGTCAGTGGGCGCGCCATGGGCGTGCGCGGGAACCGCGGAGAGCATCATGAGCAGCGATAGCACGCCCAAAAGGCGAAACACAGGCACCGCCCCCTTCCTTCTAGGGGTACGCGTGCCAGACCCAAGTCGTTCACGGAAGATGTATTGACATGTCCTTCGCTGATGAGGTGTCCGCGGCCGCAGCCCGGCTCGGCGGTGTAGCACGCACGACCCCGCTGGAGGTCAACCAGCGGTTGTCCGAGAGGACCGGGGCGCGCGTGTGGTTCAAGCGCGAGGACCTTCAGGTCGGCCGTTCCTACAAGCTGCGTGGCGCCTTCAACCTGCTCTGCCAGACCGAGTTCGCGTTCGGTGGAGCGGTCTGCGCGTCGGCCGGCAACCACGGCCAGGGCATGGCGTACGCCTGCCGCCGTCTCGGCATCGAGGGCCGCGTGCACGTCCCGCGGACCACGCCGCGCCAGAAACGCGACCGCATCCACGCCCTCGGGCAGGGCATGGTGCAGCTGGTCGTGGACGGCGACACCTACGACGACGCGGCCGCGCTGGCGAAGGAGTACGCGCAGCAGACGGGCGCGACCCTCGTCCCTGCCTTCGACGACCGCCGCACGGTCGCCGGTCAGGGCACCGTCGGCCTGGAGATCGTCCAGCAGCTCGGCGGCGCGCCCGACGTGATCGTGGTGCCCGTCGGCGGTGGCGGACTGCTCTCCGGCGTCGGCACGTGGTTCAGGGAACGCTTCCCGCGCACCCGGATCATCGGCGTGGAACCGGCCGGCGCCGCGAGCATGATCGCCGCCATCCAGGCCGGCGGTCCCGTGACGCTGCCCGAGGTGGACTCGTTCGTCGACGGCGCCGCGGTCCGCCGCGCCGGCGAGGTGACGTTCCCGATGGTGCGCGACAGCGGCGCCGAGCTCCTCACGGTGTCCGAGGGCGCGGTCTGCACGGAGATGCTGGAGCTGTACCAGATCGACGGCATCGTCGCGGAACCCGCCGGAGCGCTGGCCTCGGCCGCGCTGCTGGAGGAGATCTCCGTCGCGCCGGACTCCACGGTCGTGTGCCTGCTCTCGGGCGGCAACAACGACGTCTCGCGCTACGCCGAGATCGTCGAGCGGTCCATGATCCACCGCGGGCTGAAGCACTGGTTCCTGGTCGAGTTCCCGCAGGAGCCGGGCGCGCTGCGCCGGTTCCTCGACGACGTGCTCGGCAAGGACGACGACATCGTCCAGTTCGAGTACATGAAGCGGGACAACCGGGAGACCGGGGCCGCGCTGGTGTGCATCGAACTGGGCCGCCGCGAGGACTACGACCTGCTGTGGGGACGGATGAAGGAGTCCCCGCTCAAGATCCAGCACGTGGAGCCGGGGTCGACGGCGTACCGCTTCCTGATCTAGGCGGTGCTCACGCGGTGCAGCACGGCGCCGGTCGCGACCTCGATGACCTCGACCAGGTAGGCCGAGCGCTGGACCGCCACCCACGGCAACCCGTGGTGGAGGAGCACGGGACCGTCGAACTCGACGACCGTGCGCACGTCTTCCAGCGTGCGCGCCCGGACGACGGCACCCTCGCGGGTCAGCAGCGCCGGTCGATCGTCGAACTCGGTCAGCCCGAGGACCTCCTCGGCCGGTGGCACGGGGATGACCTCGCCGTCCCGCCCGTACCCCCACGTCACCCAGCCGTCGTCGCGCCGCCCCGCGGTCCTGCGGCTCGGGCCGAACAGCGACAGGCCCGCGCCGTCCAGCACGGTCTGGAACGGAAAGCGCTCGGGCTGGTGCACCTTGGAGTTCGACGGTTCGAGCCTCACGTGGCCGGGCGACCAGCTGAACTCCCACCACAGTCCGGCGCGGCGGAAGTAGACGCGGTAGTCCCAGAGCTCCACCGCGTGGAGGTAGAGCGGCGACAGGTCGCGCTCCGCCTCGTCGGCCACGCTGAAGTCGATCGGGATGCGCAGGTTGCGCATGATCGTGTCGTGGTCGTCCTCGTAGTGCACGAACAGTTCGCCGTCGACCTCGATGAGCGCGTTCAGGCCCGTTCTGGACACGTAGGTGGCGGCGAGCACGGGACCGGGCAGCCGGACCTCGGTCACCGGTGCGCCGGGCTCCCACAGCACCACCTCGTCGGGCCGGTGGCCGCGCGCGAGGAGGAACGGTCCGTGGCTGGGGAAGACGGGGAAGCGCAGCACGGTGCCGCGTGCCCCGGGCTCCAGCAACCGCCGGCACTCCTGTTCGGACGGTGGCCGGAACTCGAACCGCTCCTCGCCGATCGTGACGCGCACGAGTTCGCCGTCCTCCGCGATGGTCACCGGGCGTCCAGGACGACGTTCCTTGAAAACAGCCGCCTTGAGCGCGGCCGGCCATCCCCTGCGCGGAGGGGCCGGGACGCCCTCGAACTGCTCGCCCGCCCGTTCCAGCGCCACGATCACGGCCAGCCGCACCAGATCCAGCCGCGCGGAGGAGTTCGGCAGGTCTGCCGGAAGCAGCGTCCGGCCGGGGTGCGGTGTCGTCCCGGCGATCGCGTTCACCATCGCGCGGAACTCCGGCCCCAGCTCCGCTTCCATTCCCGCGTGCATCTTCGTCCCCCCAGACGTCGGCTGGGACGATCCTCTCAGGACAGGGGCGTGCCGGGCACCCCGTTCGCGGAATGCCCGGCACCTAGCGGGTACTACGGCTTGGGCGGGCAGACCTTCCACGCGAAGTGGTAGGTCGTCTCGATGGATCCGTCCGTCGAGTCCATCGCGATGAAGCTGGTGACCTTCTTCGGGTCCGACGTGCCCGCCATGACCCGCAGCTCCGTGTTGATGTTGAAGTTCCGCTTCTCGCCACAGGGGTGGTAGACGATGGCGGCCACGTCGGTCGTGTCCGTCGCCTGCCAGTCGTCGCTGAGCGGGCCCTTGTAGTTGTGCTGCTTGTACTCGGTCTGCGACATGCCCTGGAAGTAGTAGTTGGCCTTCTCCAGGGCCGTGGCGCCGCGTTCGAGGTGCGCGAAGCCGCGGTAGTCGGTGGACGCGATGCCGTAGGTGAAGCCGGACGGCACGTTGACGCGCAGGTTCAGCTGGCAGTTCTTGCGGAAGTCGGTGGGCAGTGCCTGCGGGCCGACCTGCGCCATGAACTCGCTGTAGGTGACGGTGAAAGCCTTGTTGTCGGGGCTCACGGCGACGGCGGCCGTTCCCGCCCGGCAGCCTGAACCGTTGATCGTCACGACGTCGATGGTGATGTTCTCCGGCGGGGGCGTGTCGCCGGGGGCGCCACCGGGGGGAATGATGATCGTCGACATCGCGAGCGCGGCCGCGGCGAGTGTGGTGAGCATGGGGCACCTTTCCGTCTGGGGTTCAACGAAATGAACGGGCGGCGGCAATCGGTGCCTGGATCAGCAACGCTTCCAGGAGAACTGGTACTTCGTGCTCACACTGCTGTCCGTGGAATCCATCGTCATGAAGCTGTTGGCCTTCGACGCGGTTCCCGCGTTCACGCGCAGTTCGGTGTTGATGTTCAGGTGGCGGACTTCCCCGCACGGCGCGTAGATGATTTCCGACACCGTCGCGCGGTCGGTGGCCTGCCAGTTGTCGCTCTTCGGGCCGTTGAACGTGTGGGTGCGGCTCGCGGTCTGCGACATGCCCTGGAAGTAGTAGTTGCCCTTCTCCGTGCCCGTGGCGCCCTGCTGCAGGTTGGCGAATCCGCGGTAGTCGGCCTGGGCGATGCCGAACGTGAAGCCCTGCGGGTAGCTCACTCTGATGTTGAGCTGGCAGTTCTTGCGGAAGTCGGTGGGGCCTGAGCCCTGTCCGGCCTGCGCCAGGTACTGGCTGTACGTGACCGTGAACGCCGTGCGGTCGTCCGCGGCCGCGACAGCCGCGGTGCCGGCCGGGCAGCCGGAACCGTTCACGGTGACGACGTCGATCGTCACGAAATCAGGAACATCGGATGCTGCGTTCGCGGCCGGCGCGGTCAGGACCGCGGACAGCGCGAGGGCAGCAGCCGCCACCGTTTTCAGCATGGTCAGCCTTTCCAAACATGACTGCGGTAGCGGCGGCGGAATTCAGACGATATCGGAAACTCTGCGTGGTGACGGGCCGCCGAATGGGTGACTGAATTGATCGGCAATGCCCGCACGAATTCACGACGAATTGCACGCCCGAAATCTTCGGCCGTGCGCGAACTATGTTCACTCACCGTGCAGGGAATTGACCTGACGATTGTCTGACGATCGCCGGCGGCTGCGCCGTCCGAGTGGTGCGCGGCACAGCGGTACCCCGGGAAGAAGTGCTCCTCGCCGAACGTTGACACTGATGACGATGTCCAACCCCGACGAGGAGTGCGCCTGATGGCTCCCGACCAGCTGACCGTCTACTCGACCTCGTGGTGCGGCTACTGCCGGATCCTGAAGAGCTCGCTCGACCGCGAAGGCATCGAGTACGTCGAGATCAACATCGAGGAGACGCCGGGCGCGGCCGACTTCGTGATGGAGGTGAACGGCGGCAACCGCACGGTGCCGACCGTGCACTTCCCGAACGGCGCGGCGCTCACGAACCCGTCGCTGGCGCAGGTCAAGGAACAGCTCGCGGCCTGACCCGCTACTCGTACAGGAACGCCGTGGTCGACTGACCGTCGAGCGTCTCGCGGATGATGTCCGCGTGGCCCGCGTGCTGCGCGGTCTCCCGGATCAGGTGCAGCACGATCCGCCGGATCGACATGGGCTTCGGGTTCTGGTCCCAGGGCGCGGACGGCAGCGGCACCAGCTTGTCGAGCGAAGCGGTGCGCACGGCCTCATCGGTCGTGCGCACCGCTTCGTCGTAGGACTCCAGCAACGCGTCGAGGTCGTCGCCGGTCCAGGTGTACTGGTCCCAGTCGAGCATGCCGGGCGGGGTGCCGGGCTGTTCGGTCAGGATGTGGGTCCAGCCGCGCTCACACCAGGTGAGGTGCTTGAGCAACCCACCCAGCGTGAGCTCGCTGACGGTCGTGCGCTTGACCGCCTCTTCGGCGGTGAGACCTCGCACGGTGACGCGGAAGGTCCTGCGCTGATCGTTCAGCTCGTGCAACAGGTCGTTGAGCTCCATGGTCATGAATTGAAGCTACGACCGAACTAGGACCGCTCAAGTCCTAGTCAGGGCGACCACTAGCAGTAGAGGTTGTTGCCCTGCGCCACACCGATGATGCCGGTGATCTGCTGGTACTTCGAGACGCGGCTCTGGACCTGCGCCGGGTTGCGGCCGTCGCATTCCAGGGATCCGTTGATGCTGCGGATGGTCTGGCCGAAGCCGGCACCGTTGACCATCGCGTTGTGCGCCGTCATGCTGCCTGGTCCGTTCTGGGTCATCCAGTACCAGAGCGCCGTCCTCCACGCGGTCTTGGAGTCCTGCGCCACCTGCCACGGGTTTCCGAGCAGGTCGAGACCCATGTGGTCACCCGCGGCCTTGTAGTTGAAGTTCCACGACAGCTGGATCGGACCGCGGCCGAAGTAGGCGTAGGTGCCGGCGGGGCAGCCGTACCACTGGCTCTCGTCGCAGAGATCGTTGTTCTTGTTGATCTCTTCGATGTAGACGAGGCCACCGGTCTCGTGCGACGCGTTCGCGAGGAACGCCGCGATTTCCTGCTTCCTCACCGTGTCGCTGCCCGTCGTGGCGAACCCGGCCTCGGAGTTCACCGCGTTGACGAAGCCCTGGTAGGTGTAGAAGCTGTTGCGGCCGGGGAACATCTGGTTGAACTGGGCCTCGCTGACGAGGGAGTTGCCGGGGTTGCCGGGGTCGCCGCCGCCGTTGCAGGAGTGTGGCTCCCAGTACCAGGTGGAGATGATCGGGTCGTAGCCCGGGTTCTCGTTCTTGGCGCGGTAGTACTGGCCGTTGGTGTACTTCACGATCGAACCGGCGGGGTACCACGTGCCTGCCGCCCAGTTCGGAGCGCCGGTGCAGGTGCCGCCACCGGGGGTGCCGCCGCCGTCACAACTCGTCGGCTCCCAGTACCAGGTGGAGATGATCGGGTCGTAGCCGGGGTTGTCGTGCTCGGCGCGGTAGTACTGGCCGTTGGTGTACTTCACGATCGCGCCGGTCGTGTACCACGTGCCCGCTGCCCAGTTGGTGAACGAGCAGGCCTGTGCGGACACTTCCGCCTGTGAAGACGCGGTCGGCGCGATGACGGCCATGGTCGCCGCCATCGTCACCGCCGCGAGAGACGCCAGAATTCGTTTTCTCAGCAAGGTCACTCACTCCTGGAGTCTTTGCGCCCGGAGGATCAGGTATGTGAACAGCGCTGAGATTGGCACCAATGGTCCAGACCAGTCAAGGGTCTAGACCTGTTTTGTCACTAGCAGTAGAGGTTTGATCCCTGTGCGACACCGATGGTGCCGGTGAACTGCCGGTACTTCGAGACACGGCTCTCGACCGCTCCGGGGTTCTTGCCGCCGCACTCCAGTGATCCGTTGATGCTGCGGATCGTCTGACCGAAGCCGCGCGAGTTGAGCATGGCGGCGTGCGGGGTCATGGTGCCCGGACCGTTCTGCGTCATCCAGTACCAGATCGCGGTCTTCCATGCCGTCGTCGCGTTCTTCGCGACCTCGCTCGGGGTCCTCAGCAGGTTGATGCCGAGGTAGTCGCCGGCTGCCTTGTAGTTGAAGTTCCACGACAGCTGGATCGGTCCGCGGCCGTAGTACTGCTTGACGCCGGCGGGACATCCGTAGGACTGGCTCTCGTCGCAGTAGTCGCCGTTCTTGTTGATCTCTTCGACGTATTTGAGGCCACCGGTCTCGTGGGAGACGTTGGCGAGGAACGCCGCGAGTTCCTGCTTCTTCACCGTTTCGGAACCCTGGTTCACGAAGGTGCCGGACCAGTTGATCGCGGACTTGAGGCCCGCGTAGGTGTAGAAGGCGTTGCGGGTCGAGGACGGGAACATGCTGTTGAACTGCGCTTCGGTGATGATGTACGGCGCTGCCGTCGCCGGCTGAACGAGCGTGAAGACGCCGATCAGCGCGACGATCAGGGCGGCGGCGCGTGTCCGGAACATGGGGACCAACTCCTCGGAGCATCTGCGCGCCCACGGTGTGTTACCGCTCTCACGGTGGCAGGCAAGGCACTCCGAGCACAAGAGGTGGTCTATACCTTTTAGATACGTGAACCGGTTCGTCAGCTGCCGGAGCCGTAGGGCCGGGTGATGATCTCCAGCGCATGGCCGTCCGGGTCGTTCCAGTAGACGCCGCGGCCGCCGTCGTTGCGGTTGATCTGCTGCGGCTGGCTGTGGAACGGGTCGGCCCAGTAGTCGAGGCCGCGTTCCTGGATGCGGCCGAAGATCTGGTCGAACTCCTCTTCGGTCACGAGGAACGCGTAGTGCTGCTCGGTGATCGGGCCGCGGGCCGTCATGTAGTCGAGCGAGACGCCGTTCGCGACCTCGACGACGAGGAACGGGCCGTAGCGCACCGGGTCGGGCAGGCCGAGCAGTTCGGTGAGGAAGCGGGCGGAGTGGTCCTGGTCGCTGACGTGGACGATGGTGTGGTTGAGCTGTACGGGCATGCTTCCTGCTTACTCGGGTGTCAGTGCGTTGTCAGCGCGAACGGCGACGATCACCCGCATGAAGAGGGCGATCATCGCCGCCGCGTTCGTGCTGCTCGGTTTTGTCTCTCCCGGTGTCGCCAACGCGGAGACGCCGCCCGGTTGCGCGAGTGCCGCGCAGATCGGGTCGACCGGGTACGTCAAGTGGCGCGGCGACAACATCGCGTCCGTGAAGCAGTTCGCCGGGTGCGGGTCGAACTCAACAGCAGCCAGCAGGACGACAACTTCACCGCGTTCTCCAGCAAGCGCTGCTAGCTAGCTTCGAATCGAGAACACCGGCCACGTACCCGTGTGGTTGGTCTTGCGGGTCTCGTAGTCGATGGTGTTGGCGATCAGGTCGCTCGGCCGGTTCTCCACGAAGTTCGCGTAGAACGTCGTGTCGGCGCCCGCGGAGTACGGCACCGCCAGGTCGTGCTTCGCCGTCACCGCCCCGCCCGGCGTCCACGACTTCACCAGCAACCGCTTGCGATCCGCACTGGCGTAGGAGAAGTCGACGCCGTTGCCGGTCGCGGCGAGGTCCTTGAACAACGACGTCGAGGTGTCGGCCGTCGTGGAAGTCCAGGTGCCACCGGCGAAACGGGAGAGCACGATCTTGGCGCTGGTGCTGGTGTGCACGCCGTAGCCGAGCACGAGCGAGCCGTCGCTCAACGGCACCGTCACCGGGTTCTCCTCCGGAAGGTCCTTGCCCGCCGGGAGATCGGTGGGGTTCGTCGTGACGACCCGGGCCTTGTCGGTGTCCGAGGAGTCGATCACCGTTCCGAGTGACGCGCCGCCGACGGTGAACAGGTTCCCGGACGCCGTGTCGAGGTAGGCGACGTAGATGTTCTTGCCGCCGCCGTTGTGGCCCCTGGGGCCGCCGTGCAGCGACCAGGTCAGGTAGACGCGGCCGTTGCGGTGTGTCACGCCGAACGCGTACACCTCGGCGTACCTGTCGGCCGTGCGTCCCGAGTCGATGATCGTGCGCGGTGCGGACCACGTCCTGCCGTTGTCCGTCGACTTGATCACCTTGTACGTGCGGTACGGGTACGAGAGATCCGTGTTGTGGCTGTAGAACAGGTGGATCGTGTTCCCGGTGACGATCGGCTCGGGGTAGGTGTTCTTGTCGGTGCTGATCGTCCGAGCGGTCCACGTGCCGGTGATCGACCGCGGCGTGGGCGCGGTGTAGAGCTGCATCGACGTCGTGTGCGTGGCCCGGAAGATCGCGAGCCTGCCGTCGCCGAGCTGCGTGAGCACCGGGTAGTCGTGATAGGCGTTGTCGTGCGTCAGGTTCAGCGCGGCGACCTTGACCGCCGCCGACCACGAGTGCGCGGCGTGGTCGAACGCCCTGACGTAGATGTCGTGCCTGGTCCCCGAGTACGTCACGAACGTCTTGTTCACCGTCGCGTCGTACACGCCGGCGCCGTTGGTGCGCAGGCACCCGTAAACGCTCGCTGTGGTGACCGTGTCGAGAGTGGGCGCGGCCTGCGCCGGTTGACAAAACGCGACAAGAAGCAGCAACACTGCGGCCAAAGCGCGCATCGCCGACCTCCGATGGGTGTCGGGGCGGCGACGATCGGACAATACTGCCTCCCATGCGGACACTGGTTGTAGTCGGGCTGTTACTGGGGTTAACAGTCCCTGCTCAAGCGGCACAGGCGGACGAGGATCCTTCGTCGTTGGTCAATCCCTTCGTGGGCACGCAGAACTTCGGCAACACCTTCCCCGGTGCCTCGGTGCCGTTCGGGATGGTGCAGGTCAGCCCTGACACGGGAGGTCAGGGCGGGTACGACTACAAGGCCACCTCCATCTACGGCTTCTCGCAGACACACCTGTCGGGCGTGGGCTGCGGCGTCATGGGCGAGCTGCCGGTCATGCCGACAGTCGGGTCCGTTGACAACGTTGACATCAACGCCTACAAGTCCGATTTCAGCCATTCGGACGAAACCGCGCAGCCCGGGTACTACCGCGTCGGGCTGCCTCGTTACGGCGTGAACGCCGAACTCACGGCCACGCAGCGGACCGGGTGGCAGCGCTACGCGTTCCCGTCCTCCGCAGCGGCGAACGTCCTGTTCAACACCGGACGGTCCAACCAGACGGTGCTGGACTCGGAGATCCACGTCGTCGGTGACAGAACCATCGAGGGCCGGGTGCGCAACGGCCGGTTCTGCGCGGGCAAGGACGAGCACACCGTGTACTTCACGGCGTCGTTCGACCGCCCGTTCGCGTCGTTCGGTGCGTGGCGGGGGAGCGTTCCCACGGCGGGCGTCCGGGACGCGGCCGGCACCGGTGGGAACGGCGCCTGGGTCACGTTCGACGCCACCGCCGACCGGGACGTCGTGCTGAAGCTCGGCCTGTCCTACACCGGCATCGAGGGCGCGCGGAAGAACCTCGCGGCGGAGGCTCCTTCCTACGACTTCGACGGCGCGGTCGCGGCGGCCAAGGACGTCTGGAAGAAGCAGCTGGACGCCGTGCGGATCTCCGGTGGCACGCGGGACCGGCAGGTCGCGTTCTACACCGCGCTCTACCACTCGGTGCTGCACCCGAACCTCGCCGGTGACGTCGACGGCAAGTACATGGGCTTCGACGGCGAGGTGCGCACGGCGTCGGGCTACACGCCGTACCAGAACTTCTCGCTGTGGGACACGTACAGACCACAGAACCAGCTGTTGCAGATCCTGGAACCGAAGGTCGCCCGTGACGTCGCGCTGTCCGTAGTGGCCAGTGGACGGGACGGCGGATGGTTGCCGCGCTGGGCTTTGGCGTCGTCCGAGACCAACATCATGACCGGCGACCCGGTGACGCCGTTCCTCGTCGAGGCCTGGTCCAAGGGACTGCTCAAGGGGTACGAGGAGGAGACGTACAAGCTGTTGCGCGCCAACGCGACGTCGTTGCCGCCCGCTGAATCGCCGTACAACGGGCGATCCGGTGTCACCTACTACAACGACCGCGGATACATCCCGTCCGGCCTGGTGCTGGGCAAGGACTGCGCGCACAAGGGCGGCGACAACGACTGCGTGCACCCGGCTTCCGCGACCCTGGAGTACTCGGCGGCCGACGCGTCGCTGGCGTTGATGGCCAAGGGGCTGGGCAAGAAGGCCGACGCGCGCCTGTTCGCCGATCGCGGCCAGTGGTACCGCAATCTGTGGGACTCGTCGATCGGCCAGTTCCGGCCGCGCACCGCCGCGGGCACGTGGCTGACGCCGTACAACCCGGTCGACGCCTCGCACCAGTTCCACGAGGGTGGCGCCTACCAGTACCAGTGGCTGGTTCCGCAGGATCCGGCCGGGCTGGTGTCGCTGATGGGCGGCCGCAAGGAGACCGAGAAGCGGCTCGACTCGTTCTTCGCCTACGAGAAGCTGCTCGCCGACCCGGCCGGCACCGCACGGCACGACTGGATCACCGAGCCGTACGACTACTACGGCAAACCCACCTACAACCCGAACAACGAACCGGACCTGCTCGCGCCGTACATGTACCTGTGGTCGGGCACGCCGTCGAAGACCGCGACCGTCGTGCGGGCGGCGATGACGTTGTTCACCACCGGCCCGGACGGCATGACGGGCAACGACGACCTGGGCACGATGTCGGCCTGGTACGTCTTCTCGTCGCTGGGCATCTACCCGACGTTCAACGGCGCGGACTTCCTCGCGTTGTCCTCGCCGCAGTTCGAGTCCGCGACCGTCCGAATCGGACAGCACGGCTCGCAGGGCGGCACGCTGACCGTGACGGCGCCAGGGGTCTCGGACACCAACCGGTACGTCAAGAGCGTGTCGTTCGGTGGCCGTGACGTCCGCAAGACCTGGCTCTCCTGGTCCTCGTTGCAGCGCGGTGGAAAGCTCGCCCACCAGGTGTCGTCCAAGCCCTCGTCGTGGGGAACCGCGAAGGGTGACGAGCCGCCTTCGCTCAACGACGGCGACGAGGACTCGCGTCGTGCGTTGTCCGCGTCGCTGCGGAATTCGGAGATCGTGCTGCCGACCTCGGACTCCGCGCAGTCGCTGACGGTGCAGCTCGACGTGCTGGCCCAGTCGCCGGGGGCCACGACCGTGCGGCCGGTCGCGACCGTGCCCGCCGGTTGGAAGGTGAGCGGTGCCAAGCCGTTCGTGATCGTGTCGCGGCACCTGCCGACGCAGAAGACGGTGCCGTTGACGCTGACCGTGCCCGCCGGGGTGGCTCCGGGCTCGTACGAGGTCTCGGTGCAGGTGGAGGCGGTGGCGCTCAAGGCCGTGGTCGAGGTCAAACCGGCCGCGCTGTGCGCGTTCTCGACGTGTTCGGTCGACGTGACGCCGGAGCTCAACCACGACGGCACGGCGACGGTCGCCGACTCCGCGTCCGGCAACTTCGACGGCGGTGGTTGGAGCTACGACGCGGCCCTGCTGCCCCCGGCCGGGCCGGTCACGTGGGGCGGCATCACCTACCAGGCGCCTGACCCCGCCGGCACGAAGCCGAACTTCGTGGAGGCACACGGGCAGGGGCTGTTGCTGCCCACCGGCCAGTTCTCGTGGCTGCACGTCGTGGGCTCGTCGCACAACGGACCGGTGTCGGCCGCCTTCACCGTCTGGTACACCGACGGCACCTCGGCCGAGGTCGTCGCCTCGGTGGCGGACTGGGCGGGCGGCGGCCCGACCGTGCTGGAGATGCCGCACCGCATCAAGGCGGGCCAGGGTGTCGACGGCCCGCCGGTCCGGCTGTTCGGTCAGTCGCTGAGGCTGGACGCCGCGAAGACGGTTCGTTCGGTCACGCTGCCCGACGATCCGCGGGTGGAGCTGTACGCGCTGACGCTGGCGTGACCAGTGCTGGTCGGGGTGCCCCCTTGAGGAACCGTTCCGCGGGCACCTCGACCAGCCGGTACAACAGCCACGCCCCGAGCATCGACACCACGAACATCCCCAGTGCCGCGACCAGCGGGAACGCGTGCACGTCGAGGAGCTTCTCGCTCACCCGGATGACGATCTGGTGGACCATGTAGAACGCGAACGACACGGTCCCCAGCCACACCATCGGTTTCGAGCGCCAGGGCGAGGGCCTGCCGGTGAGGTCGGCGACCGCCGCGGCCGGGATCAGCAGCGCCAGCGGGACGACCGTGCCCGCGACGTACGGGAACGAGGCCGGCAGGTAGCCCGACCCGACGTACGCGGCGACGAACAGCGCACTCGCGGGCCACAGCCCGAGGCCGATCCACTTCCCCTGCTGCACGACCCGCGCCATCGCCATACCGAGCACGAACTCCAAAGCGCGCACTGGCGGGAAGACGAAGACGAACCAGTATTCGATCGGACCAGGCATGGTTAGTGCGATTGCCGGAACGGCCATAATCGCGATCGCTGTTGCCGATGCGATCAACCAGGGACTGCGCATCTGCCACTTGATGAGCAACGGGAAAGCGAGGTAGAAGGCCATTTCGCACGACAATGACCACGCGGGCGTGTTCAGGCTGAAGTAGACGCTCTCGGCAGGGAACCACGCCTGGATCAGCGACAGGTTCACGAGCGCCGTCGCAGGGGACACCGCGGCGGCCGCGACCAGCACGAAGAGCCAGGTCGCGACGTGGTTGGGGAAGATCTTCGCCGCCCGGCGCCGCCAGACCGCGGGGGCGCCGGTGCCCGGCCTGGCAGACCACGTGAGCACGAATCCGGACAGGATGAAGAAGAAGCTGACCCCGGTCGCGCCCTGCCGGAATCCGATGTCGAGATATGGCCACAACCCAGCCGAGCTGATGTGGAATCCGAACACGACGAACGCGGCGATGAATCTCATGCCGGTCAGCGAAGGCAACCGCCCCGGCTTCGCTTCCGCCCCATGGTTCTGCACGCCGGTGAATTCGGCCGGATATCTTCCTCTGTTACAGCATTGCGCCGAATGGAAGATTGTTTCGTGGCATATTCTTTATGAATGTGGAATAGTCGTGTCCGTGCAGCGACTCAAGAGCGGTGTGCGGTCCCGCGTCTGGGCGGACGGTGACCGGATCATCAAGCAGGTGGTCGGCGACCAGGTGGCGTTCGAGCGTGAGGTCACCGCGCTGAGGCTCGCCGAGCACACCGGCGTGGTGCCGCGCGTCCTCGACGTCGACCACGAGAAGCGGACGGTGGTGCTCGAACGGCTGCGCTCCGACCCGTTCGGGGAGGACTGGGTGATCGCCTACGCCCGCGGTCTCGCCCGCCTCCACATGGCCACCGGGCCGGAGCACGCCGGGCTGCTGCCGCGCCAGGCGGTCCCGGACCCCGCCCCGTTCCTGCGGTTCGTGCGGGCGATGGAGGTCGAGATCGGGGGCGCCGAGAACGAGCTGGTGTTCGAGGACTCCGGGAAGTTCGACCTGGTGCACGGCGACCCGTGTCCCGGCAACGACATGTACACGCCGCAGGGCGCGAGGTTCGTCGACCTCGAAGGAGCGGCGCTGGGCGACGGGCTGACCGAGGTCGTCTACCTCCGCATCGGCTTCCCGACCTGCGCGACCGTCACCGAGACGCCCCGGGAGCTGCGGGAGGCCGCCGAGCGGGCCTACTTCGAGGAACGCGGGTTCACCGCGGGGCTCGAAGACGCGTGCGTGCGGTGGCTCGTGAACGGCGACGCGCTGGTGCAGCGCTCCGAGCGGGACGGCACCGACCACCTCGCCAAGGTCGTCGACGAGGACTGGTTCTGGTACAGCACGACGGCGCGCGGCCGGCTGATGTTCCGGGCGCGGGTCGTGGCGACGTTCACCGAGACCCACCCGGAGATGAGCGCGCTCGCCCAGCGGTTGCTCGACCGGATGGGCCAGGTCTGGACGCCGCAGCCGATCGGAACCCTCCGCACGCACGTCTCATGACCAGGCGGACAGCTTCAACCCCGAGGTGAACGAGCGGTCGACGCCCGACACGGGGTCCACAAAGGACAAGGTGCGGGCGAGGAGCTGGAGTGGCGCCGAGAAGTCGTCCAGGGGACGTTCCCTCAGCACCGGGTAGAAGTCGTCGTTCACGATCGGCAGGCCGAGCCCGGACATGTGCAGCCGCAGCTGGTGGGTGCGGCCGGTCACCGGCTTGAGGTGGTAGCGGCCGAGCGGACCACGATGCTCCACAAGGGACACGTGGGTCTCGGCGTTCGGTGCGCCGTCCTCCTCGAACGCGGTGATGATGCCGCGTTCCTTGATGATCCGCGAGCGCACCACGCGGGGCAGCTCCAGCGCCGGGTCGTACGGGGCGATCGCCTCGTATTCCTTGCGCACCACCCGATCGCGGAACATCGTCTGGTACTTGCCGCGCAGCTCGCGGCGCACCACGAACAGCACGAGCCCGGCCGTCACGCGGTCCAGCCGATGCGCGGGCGAGAGCTCCGGCAGGCCCAGCGAGTCGCGGAGCTTCACCAATGCGGTCTGCATGATGTGCTGGCCGCGCGGGATGGTCGCGAGGAAGTGCGGCTTGTCCGCCACCACGATGTAGTCGTCCTGGTGGACCACGCCGACCTCGAACGGCACCGGCACTTCGACGGGCAGGTCGCGGTGGAACCAGATGTAGGAGTCGGGCACGAACGGCGCGTCCACGCCCAGCGGCCCGGAGACGCTCCAGATCCGTTCCTCGGCCAGCATCTCGTCGATGCGTTCGACCGCCACCCGCGGCAGGCGTTCCACGAGGTGCTCGCGCAGGGACAGCCACGGACCTTCCGGCGGCAGCTTCAACCGCGCCGCGTCCAGGCCGTTGCGCTGGGGGAGAGGGGAGGAGGGTTTGCGTCTCATCGCACCGGCCAGTCTAAATGTTCGGGAAAACCGAACGATATCGCTCGCAAACATTCGCTGTACTGAAGGGACGGCGGAAACAACACTGGGTGCATGTCGGTCTTCCTCGTCCTCGGCTCGGTCGTCTCGCTGCAGTTCGGCGCGGCGTTCGCGAACCAGCTCTTCGGCCAGATCGGCGCGCCCGGCGCCACGGCCCTGCGGCTCGGCATCGCGGCGCTGATGCTGGCCGTGGTCGTGCGGCCGAAGTTCCGCCAGGAGACGCTCGTGCTCGGGATGACCATGGCCGGCATGAACGGCACGTTCTACCTCGCGATCGACCGGATCCCGCTCGGCGTCGCGGTGACGATCGAGTTCCTCGGGCCGCTCGGGCTCGCGGCGGTGCTGAGCCGGCGGCCCAGGGACTTCGTGTGGGTCGGGCTGGCGCTCGCCGGTGTCGTCGTCCTGGGCGTGCACGAGTACACCGGCGCGAAGCTCGACCTGATCGGTGTGGTGCTCGCGTTGATCGCGGCCGCGTTCTGGGCCTGCTACGTCCTCGCCGGGCGCAAGCTCGCGACGGCCGGGCTCGGCACCGGCGGTCTCGCGGGGGCGAGCCTGATCGCGGCGGCGCTCACCCTGCCGTACGGATTGTCGACGGCCGGCGCCACGTTGTTCGAGCCCAGGATCCTGTTGCTCGGCACGCTGGTGGCGCTGCTCGCGTCCGCGATCCCGTACACCCTGGAGATCAGGGCGCTCAAGACGTTGCAGCCCAGCACGTTCGGCGTCGTGCTCGCGCTCGAACCCGCCGCCGCCGCGCTGGCCGGAGCGTTGCTGCTCGGCCAGCACCTGAGCGTGATCTCGTTGTGCGGCATCGCCCTGGTGATCACGGCAGGGGTTGGAGCGGCGCTACGGAAAGCGCCAGCGCCTCCCGGAACGCCCGCACAGCGGGATGCTGACCTCGTCCTGCCCGTGCCGCAGTGAACAGCAGCCGCGACATCGGCACCGGCAGCTCGTGCAGGTCGACGGCGACCTCGCGGTCGTACCAGATGAGGTCCGGCAGCAACGCGACCGCGAGACCCCGTTCCACGAACCGCAGCTTCACCAGCACGTCGGTGGAGGAGAAGCGGACGTCCGGCTCGAAGCCGTTGTGGCGGCACCAGTTCACGTTGAAGATCCGCTGCGGGAAACCCTCGGTCTCCATGATCCACGGGTAGGAGCCGATCTCGGCGACCGGAAGTCCACGTGGGACGGCCAGCCGGATCGGGTCCCGGCACAGTTCCCGGTACTCCAGGCCGGTGAACCTGGCCTCCGGCTGGTCCGGCCACTCCTCCACGAAGACGAGGTCGAAGTCCCTGGCGTTCAGCGCGGAAAGCGCTTCCGCGGGGTCGAGGACCTGGAACTCGATCCGCAGTGACGGATGCTCGTCCCTCATGCGTGCCAGCGTCGCCGGGATCAGCGCGAGCGCCGCGGTCTGGAACGTCGCGACCCGCAGCGTGCCGGTGATCTCGTGCAGCGACGCGGCCACCTCCGACTCGGCCTGGTCCAGCCGGGCGAGCACCTCTTCGGTGTGCCGCACCAGAATTTCGGCCTGGGGCGTGAGCTTCACCCGCCTGCCGACCGGTTCCAGAAGGGGCACGCCGACCTCGGACTCCAGCAGGGAGAGCTGCTGCGACACCGACGACGGGCTGTAGTTCAGCGCCTGCGCGACGGCGGCGAGCGTCCCCCTTTGGGAAAGTTCTCGCAGCAGTCGCAGGCGATGGAGGTCGAACATCAGATCATTATCCGATACAGTGCCGCTACCGCCCCCTGAGAAAACGTGCTGTCCTCAGCACGCTTTGAGGAGGTATCGGTATGTCCAAACGACTCCGCATCGTCGCGGGGATCGCGCTGGCAGCCGGTCTGCTCGTGTCGGTCTCACCGGCACAGGCACAGGTCGAGACGGGTCCGTGGACCAGCTACTCACCGTCGTTCACCGTCCAGGAACGCGGCTGCGGCAACGTCAACAACCTCACGTTCCAGCTCACCTGCTCGACCGCGAGCGGTGACCAGCGTGCCGAGCGGCGTTACGCCACTTACACCGGCGGCACGCGCCAGTTCGAGGGGAGCTTCCGGATCACGAGTCTCGGCGGCACCCGCATCAGTCTCAAGCAGACGTTCCGGGAAGCTCCC
Source organism: Lentzea sokolovensis (assembly GCF_033949975.1). NCBI lineage: Bacteria > Bacillati > Actinomycetota > Actinomycetes > Pseudonocardiales > Pseudonocardiaceae > Lentzea > Lentzea sokolovensis. Next base: position 639,688 of record NZ_JAXAVU010000001.1, on the reverse strand, counting down.
ACCGCCGGACCGTTCTGGATGCTCGCCGTGGAACGCGGCGGCCGGCTTTACGCCGTGCACGGGGGCGACACCATCGCCACCGGCGCGACCGTGGGGGCGACCGTGCGCGTGAACACCGTGCACAACACGGCCACGGAACACCGCACGTACATCAACGGCTCGCGTGCGCACACCTACGCGAGCTCGGGTTCGAGCTTCTACGACAAGTTCGGCGCGTATCGGACTTCCAGCGGCCAAGGACCTGCCACGGTCGTCTGGAGCAACATCAAGTTCTGGCGCAAGTGATCCGACGCACGACTGCTTTGGTGCTCCTGCTGTTCTTGGCTGCCTGCGGCCAGGAACAGCAGGACCCCGTGCTGACGTCCGAGCTGACCTCGCCGATCGACGTGACGCTGCACTGGCGTCCGGAGGCGGGGTCGGCCGGGCAGGTCGTCGAGTACGCGAACGCGGCCGACGGCGAGTACACGATCCTGGAGTTCGCCGCACCGGCGAAGGACACGTACAAGCATCCGGACCTGATCCCGGAAACCCAGTTCTACTACCGGGTCCGGCCGCTCGCCGGACCCGCTTCGGCCGCTGTGGACGTCGTGCTGCCCCCGGGCGAGGACGTGCCGGAGATCGAGGGGCCGGACTGGACCGCGCCGGTCAAGCGCGGTGGGGGCGCGACGCCGGTGGCCTCACCCGAGGCGGCGGCGACGAGCCTGAAGGCGGAGGTGAAGCACGCCAACGGGATCCTGTTCACCTGGGAGGACCACGCGTCCGACGAGGACGGGTACCTGATCGAGGTCAGGCCGGCGGGCGCGGCGGACTACCGCGTCGCCGTGCAGCTCGACCCGGACACCACCTCGTACGGGGTGATCACACTTCCAGACGAGAAAACCGCGACCTATCGGGTGCGCGCGTTCCGGTTCGGATCGCCGTCGAACCTGACGCATCAGACGACGGGGAAGGTCTGAGCGCCTGTCTGGCGCTCCACGCGCTCGCGGCGAGAAGCAACGCCGCGAGCGCGTAGGGCCAGGTCGTTCTCTCCGTGACGGCCAGTGCGACGTTGATCGCCGCGAGCAGGCCGAACACGCTGGTCAGCAGCCACCAGGTCAGTTGATCTTCGCGTGCGAGAGCGGTCATTCGGGTGGGCTACCCGTTTTCCAACTCCCTCACACCTTCTTCCTCTTCTTTTTTCTCGCCGCGGCGGCGCATGAACCCGAAGCCCGGGATGCCGAGGATCGCCTGGCGCATGTCGCTGGTGACCTCGAGCAGCTGGTGCACCTCCGGACCGACCTTGTCCAGGGTCGCGAGGATCGGCAGGATGTCGCTGGTCAGGTGCTCTGTCAGCACCGGCAGCTCGTCGACCAGCTTGATCGCGGCCTCGACCTCGTGCGGCGAGAGCTCGTCCACGAACCGCTTCGCGAGCGGCTGGGCCTGCTTGGCGAGCGGTTCGTACATGCCGATCAGTTCGTTGGCCGTGTTCGCGGTGTGGCCCGCAGTCGTGACGACCAGCCCGGCCCGTTCGGCGACGTCGCTCGCGCTCGTCGTGATCGCGCGGACCTCGTCGACGGCCTTCTCCGCGTCGGCCACGACATTGGCCGTGCGGTCGACCAGGTCGCCGGCTTTCGCGACGATGCCGTCGACGGCGTCGATCGTGCCGTTGACCTTGCGGACGAGTTGCTCGACCTCGCCGATCAGGCTCAGCACGCGGGCCGGAACGGCCGCGACGGCCACTGTCGTGTCGAGGGCGGTGTTGAGCGCCTGCTTGGCAAGTCCCATGCCGGGGATTTCCATGCGTCCACTCTGCCTTATGCGTTAGTCGAGTTGGGGGAACGCCATTCGGTTTTCGAAACTGCCGGTCGGCGTCGATCACCATTCCTGATGTCTGCCAGTCGGCTGACCAGGCGAACCGGGAACCATGCGCCGCCCGAAGTTGTCAGAGCCGGGGGTTAGCATCCCCGGCGGGCGAGGGAGGGCGCGTTATGTCTTGGTGGCACCGGATCAGACGCATTATCTCCGGTGGAGGGCGGGAATCGGCGAGTTTCGTCGCGGCACTGCTGGGTGTTCTGGTGCTCGCGGGCGCCGCGCTCGGGCAGGGCATCTCGCGCACGTCGGTCTCGGTGTCGGACGGGCTCACCTGGCTGGGCGATGATCAGCGCGGCGAGGTCGTGCAGGTCAACCCCGTGTCGGGCAAGCCGCAGACGCGGTTGCAGATCAGCGGGCCCGACTCGCAGCTCGAGATCGCGCAGGAGGACGGCCGGCTGATCGTCCTGAACCGGCGCACCGGCGAGATCACCGTCATCGACCTCGCGACGCTGCTCGCCTCCGGCCGCAGGCAGGCGCCGCCCGGTGCGACGAGCAAGGTGCTGGTGGCGAACGGGCTGGTGTTCGTCGTCGACCGCGCGGCCGGCACCGTGCACACCGCCGATCCGTTGTCGCTGGCCGACATCGGGCAGACGTGGCAGGCAGGACAGCCCCTGGCCGACGCCGTCGTGGACGAGCGCGGTGTGCTGTGGCTGGTCGATCATGGTGGCACGTTGCGTTCCCTGGACTGGTCGGACGACGAGGAGCGGTTCCAGGAGCGCTCGCAGCGTCAGGTCACCGGTGCCGGGCCTCGTACTGTTCTTGTGCCGCACGACCAGGGCGTCACGCTCATCGGCCTCGACGGCGGCGTCGTCGTTCGCGACGGCACGGGTGAGGACGTGGACTCGTCCACCGACCGCTCGGACGCCGAGGTGATCGCCGCGCAGACCTCGCCGCTGGACCTGGTGCCCGCGTCGGTGCCGTCGTCCTCGGTCGTGGTGCTGGTCGTCGGTCGCGAGGTCCTCCGTGTCGACGTCGGCGCGATGGGGTGCCCGAATCCCGGGCGGCCCGCGGTGTTCCGCGACAAGGTCTACGTGCCCTGCAAGGGATCCGGCAAGGTCATCATCCTCGACCGCTCCGGCAACCGCGGCGGCGACGACGTGCGCACGTCCGGCGGGTCCGACCCCGAGCTCGTGTTCGACGACGGCCGGTTGTTCGTCAACGTGCCCGGTTCCTCCACGGGTGTGCTGGTCGACGCGGACGGTGGGACGCGGTCGCTGACGATCCGCAGCCCTGAAGTTCCGGTGAAGGACCCGGACCGCTCGCCGCCGCCGTCCGTGCCGCCGCCCCCGCCGCCGAACCCGAACGAGCCGACGAAGCCGCCGCGCAACCCCGGCCTGGGCAACGGCCCGACGAGCGAGGTGCAGCCTCCGCCGTCGGCTCCGTCCACACCGCCGTCCGCCGGTGCCACGGCTCCGGCCGCGCCCGCGGGCGTGACCGTGAGGGAGAAGTCCCGCAACGCTTCCGCGCTCGTCGTGACGGTGAGCTGGACCGCGGCCGCCTCGACCGATCCGGTCGTGGGCTACACGGTCGCGGGCTCCGGCTCGTTCAGCGGTGGCTCGGTGTCGGCTCAGTCCGCCGGTACGTCCACTGATCTGTCGGTGCCGTGCGCGGGTTCCACGTTCTGCTCGGGCGGCAGACTGGACGTGACGGTGCGCGCGTCGACGGCGTCCGCCGCCGGTGCCGCCGGCATGGCCGCGTTCACGGTGGCGCCGCCGCCCCCGAACAACCCGCCGCCCAACAATCCGCCGCCGACCACCACGCCGCCACCGCCTCCACCGCCGCCTCCGGTGACGACGACCACCACCACGCCTCCACCGCCGCCTCCTCCGCCGCCCTCGCTGCCGAGCGCGGGTGCGGTGGTGATCACGTCGATTTCGGGTGTGCGCACGAACCCGACCCGCCGGGTCAACCTGGCGCCGCCCGCTGACTGGGCGAGCCACAACGGACGCTGCGAGGTCGTGAACCTGTCGTACGGGTTCTCCGTCGGAATCCCGTGCAACGCGACGTCGGCGACCATCGACGTGGACGAGGGCAGCAACGCGATCGTCGTGCGCGCTTACGCGGCCTCGGGAGCGGGCCAGGTCGACTCGGCGCAGAAGAACGCGCTCTTCACCTACGACGAGTGCGCGGGCAAGCCGAGCTGCATCCCGCGGATGGCGCCGGCCGGAGCCGGCACGGCGCCGATGGGCGCGGGCGGTCTGGGTCTGCTGGCGTGCGCGTTCCTGCTGCGCATCGGTGTTCGTCGTGGAGAAGAGGACAAGTGATCGACACCGGTGAGGTTTCCGCCTTCCGCGACCTGCACACCCGTCTCGGCGACGCGGTCGAGAGCGCGGTGCGCGGCAAGCGCGACGTGATCGACCTGGTGCTGGTGGCGATGTTCGCGGGCGGCCACGTGCTGCTCGAAGACGTGCCCGGCACGGGAAAGACGACGCTGGCACGTGCCGTCGCGGGTGCGCTGGGCGGCCTGTCGCGGCGCGTGCAGTTCACGCCCGACCTGCTGCCGTCCGACGTCACGGGCACCTCGGTCTACGACCCGCAGACGGGCCAGATCCGGTTCCGGCCGGGTCCGGTGTTCGCGAACATCGTGCTGGCCGACGAGATCAACCGCGCGGCCGCCAAGACGCAGTCCGCGCTGCTGGAGGTCATGGAGGAGCGGACCGTCACGGTCGACGGCATCGGGCACGCGGTGCCGGACCCGTTCCTCGTGGTGGCGACGCAGAACCCGATCGACCTCGACGGCACCTACCGGCTGCCCGAGGCGCAGCTCGACCGGTTCATGCTGCGCACCTCCATCGGCTACCCGTCGGTGGAGGACGAGCTGGACGTGCTGCGTCCCGGCAGCGGCGCGGGCCGGGTCGCCGACGTGCGCACGGTGTCGTCGCCGCGCGAGATCAGTTCGTTCAGCGGACGGTTGCAGTTGCTGCACGTCGCCGACCCGATCCTGCAGTACATCTCGTCCGTGGGCACCGGTACCCGCACCGACGAGCGGTTGCGGCTGGGCACCTCGACGCGTGGCCTGCGGACCCTCGTGCGGTGCGCGCAGGTCTACGCGGCGTCGAAGGGGCGGCATTTCGTTGTGCCGCAGGACGTTCAGGACATCGCCGAGCCGGTGCTGGCCCATCGCCTGGTGCTGACGCGGGAGAGCGTCCTGTCGGGCGTGACGACGGCCGAGGTGCTGTCCGACGTGCTGTCGCGCGTGGCGGTGCCCAAGCCCGCGGCACAATGAGACTCACCCTGCGCGGCACCGGAACCGCGGTGCTGGGCCTGCTGATGCTCGGTGTCGGGCTGTGGTGGCGGTACGCGGGGATGGCGGCGTTCGGCCTGGCGCTGACCGCGCTGGTCGTCGCCTCGATCGTCTCCGTGCTGGTCGCCTCACCGCTGTCGGTCTCGCGCACGGTCCGCCCGCGCACCGTGCCCCGGCTGGCCCGCTGCAACGGCCGGCTGGAGCTGTCCGCGACCGGGCGCTGGCCGGTGGCGCTGGACGCCGTCGACATGGTCGCGGGCTCGCCGATGGACGTCGACGTGCCGCTGCTGGCACCCGGCGCGGTCGAGGCCGTCGACTACGCGATCCCCACCGAACGCCGCGGCGTGTTCGACGTGGGCCCGTTGACGTTGCGGCGCAAGGGCTTGGCCGGTCTGGCGCAGGCGCGCACCGTGCTGGGCGAGGTCGTCCAGGTGCGGGTCGTGCCGCGCGTGCTGCCGGTCCGCGGCCTCCCGTCCGGTGCCCGCCGGGGCCAGGTCGGCGCCGACGAACGCGTCGAGCGCGGCGGCACGGACCTGGTGGGACTGCGCGAGTACGTGCCGGGTGACGACCTGCGGCGGCTGCACTGGGCGACGTCCGCGCGCACCGGCACGCTGATGATCCGCGAGGACGCCGACCCGGCCCGCCCGCACCTTGCCGTGCTGCTGGACGACAGCGTCTCCTCGTACGCCGAGGAACAGCGTTTCGAGGAGGCCGTCGAGGTGGCGGCGTCGCTCGTCACCTCGGCCCTGGAACAGGGGCACCCGGTGCGGCTGCTGACGTCGTCCGGCGGCACCGACATGGAGGAGCAGCAGGACTCGGCGCCGATCCTGTCCGCGCTGGCCGACCTCGAACTGCGGGACGTCGACGGCCGCCCGACCGTGCCGGTGCGCGACCTCGACGTGGTCGCCGTGATCAGCGGCAAGAGCGTTCCCGCGCTGGTGCTGGAGGCCGGGCGGGCCGCGTTCGGCGCGGTGCTCGTGGTGGACGAGAAGCGGCCGGTCGGCGCGGCGGGGTCGGTGCTGGTGATCAGCGGGGCGCGCGCGGAGGACCTGGTCGACTCGTGGAACGCGGTGGTGGCCCGATGAAGTTCGCGTGGGTCGCCGCCATTCTTCTCGTCGGCTCTCTCCAGCTCGCCCAGGCCTGGGACGGCGCGTTCGTCTACTTCGGACTCGCCGCGTTCGCGGGTTTCCTGGCTCTGCCGCTGAAACGTCTCGTCCCGGCCGGCCTCGCCGCGCTGGCGGTCATGGTGCTCGCGATGACGGGCGGGTTCTTCCTGGCCCGCGGCGCGTCCCCGGACCGCGACCCGACGTGGGTGCTGCTCGACACCGTGCCGAGGCTGCTCACCGCCGCCCGGCCCGCCCCCGCGACGCCCGAACTGCTCGTGCCCGGACTGCTGCTGATCATCGGCATCTCCACGGGAATGGTGCTGTCGGTGACCAAGCGCGGCACGGCGTTGTTCGTCCCGGCGCTCGGTGCGGCCACCCTGTACGTGTCGGCGGCGCTGCTCACCACCGGCCGTGCGGACCGCTACGGGCTGGTGGCGCTGACGCTGGTCGTGGTGCTCGCGCTGGGATGGCTGATCATCGACCGGCGCGGGCCCGTGGTGCCGCCGGCGGTGCTCGCCACCACGCTGGCCGCGCTGACGCTGCTGACCTTCGTGTTGCCCACCAACGGGTTCGAGCCGCGCAAGCTCGTCACGCCGCCCGTCACCGACCTCGCTCTCTCGAACCCGCTGCCGCAGCTCGCCTCGTGGGCGGCGCAGGGGGACACGGAGCTGTTCCGGATGCGCGGGCCCGAGGTGCCGGTGCGGCTGGTGACGCTGAGCCGGTACTCGGGGGCGTCGTGGGAGGCCGCGTCGACGTACGGACCGCTTGGTGTGGTGGACGCGCCGGACCTGCCGACCGGCGGGAAGTTCCAGGACGCCAGCGTCGATCTGCGGATCACCGGGCTGACGGGGGAGTGGCTGCCGGGCGTCGGGAAGCCGCAGGCGGTGTCCCTGAGCGACGCCATGGTGGATCCGGACACCGGCTCGTTGGTCGTGGCCGAGGGCCTCAAGACCGGGCTGAGCTACACGGTGCGCGGCGTCGTCGAGACGCCGGCCGACACCGATCTCGCCGAGGCTCAGGTTCCTTCCAGCGCAACGAGGTACACGGCGTTGCCGCGCCTGCCGTTCACGCTGGCGGACTACGCGCGCCAGGCGACGCAGAACGCGCGCACGCCGTACGAGAAGGCTGTTGCGCTGGAACAGGTCGTGCGGCTCAACCGCCGGCCGGACGCCGAGGCGCCGGTCGGCTCGTCCTACGCGCGGCTGGAGACGTTCCTGTTCGGCGCGGCGGGCGAGGCCGGCGCGGGGGCGGGGACGGCGGAGCAGTTCGCGTCGGCCTACGCGGTGCTCGCACGGGCGGTCGGGCTGCCGACTCGGGTGGTGGTCGGGTTCCAGCCGGTGCCCGAGCAGAACGGCGAGCGGATCGTGCGCGCCGCCGACGCCACCGCGTGGCCTGAGGTGTACTTCAGCGGGTGGGGCTGGGTCGCGTTCGATCCGGTGTCCGGCAACGGAAGCGGTCCCAGTGCCGCCTCGAAGCGCGAGGTGCTGAACCGGCTCGCGTCGACCACCGCGAAGCCGACGCCGACCTCGCTCCAGTCCGTGCCTCCGCTGGTGCAGCCGACCGCGGTGCGGGGCGACCAGGTGGCCGCGCCCGAGGCTCCGAAGGGGTTCCCGTTCTGGGTGTTCACGCCGGTGCTGCTGCTCGTCGGGCTGTACGTGGCACGGACTTCGCGGCGCGTCCGGCTGCGCGTGGCCGGACCGGTGGGAGCGTGGCACGAGGTGCTCGACGCGTTGCAACTGGCGGGACTGCGGCCGAAGCCGAGCCGCACCGTGCCGGACGTCGCGCGAGAGTGGGGAGAGGCGGGCGCACAGCTGGCCGTCTTGGTCGACCAGGCCGCGTTCGCACCACAGCCGGTCGTGGGCGAGAACAGCTGGCGGCTCGCCAGACAGGTGAAGAAAGCGGTGCGGCGCAAGGCTTCCTGGTGGCGCAGGCTGGTGTGGGCGATCGACCCGCGGCCGTTGTTCCGGCGCTGACGGATCAGCGCACCACCTGGGCGGGAATGCAGTTCTTCCCGATCACCTTGAACAGCGCCTCGCACAGCCCCGGTGCCGTGTCGGACGGGAACGGGCCGAGCCAGATGAACTGCGTGAATCGCGTGTCCTCGGGGACGATGACCGGGCAGACGTCGTCGCGTCTGGTCAGGAACGCGGTTTGGCCGCGCAGTGCGGGGTTCGCGCTCTCACGATGCTTCACCCACATCGTTTCGTAGTCCAGCAGCACCTGGACTTCCGACTGCGGCATCGCGCCTTCCAGCGAGTGCAGCACGAGGACGGACGAGCCGGGGTCGCAGGGCATGTCCGTGTATTCGAGCTGATCGGGCACAGCCGGGGAAGTGGGCGAGGCGCCCGTGTTCTGCCGGGACTCCGACTGCAGGTTGCCGCCGATCAGCATGCCGATCCCGATGCCGACCACGAGTGGAATGACCGCCCACACAATGAGAATGCGGCGCTTTCGTTGTCGAGCGAACATCGGTGGGCCGGCATAACGAGCGCTTTGCACCGGGGCAACCTACGCCAGTTCGTGCGTGCGCAACAACAACGGTCGTGAACAAGGTCAGTTCTTGTTGGCACAGACCTTTGCGGAGCTGCCACGTTCGCCGTTGTAGCCGAACGCCGCGATCTGGAAGCACCGCCGGTCACCGCCACCGTCCTCGATGACGTACTTCGTGCTGCCGCCGGTCACTCTCGTCACGGCGTTCGGCTTGGCGCCCGTCACGTCGACCACGACGAACTCGGCCTGGCCGTCGCTGGGATCGCTCCATTCCAGCTCGATCGCCCTGCCCTGGTACTCGGCGCGCTTGAGGACCGGGACGAACCTCGGGTCGGTGTTCGGTGACGGTCCCGCGTCGGCGGAGTCCGAGGTCGGCACGGGCGGTGTCGTTGTCGTCACTGGTGGTTGGGCCTGCTGACGGTCGTCACCCCGGTTGAGGAAGATGCCCGCGGCGAGCCCGCCGGTCACCGCGATCACGGCCAGCAACGCCAGCACCGCGCCGCGTTTGCTCTTGCGGACCGGCGCGGTCATCGGTTCGACGGGAGGCAGATCTACTGTCGGTAGCACCGCGACCGGCTGCGACCGGGGAGGCGGTGGCGGGACGAGGTCGTGCTGCCGGTAGGTCAGGTCTTCGAGCCGGCCCTGCCACGAGTCGTCGCGCTCTTGTTCCGGTTCGGGTTCGGGTTCCGGTTCGGGTCTGAAGCCGCGCGGCCCGAAACCCGGCGCCTCGGTCGGGCCCTCCGGGTAGTAGTCGGGGCGTTCGCCCAGCATCGCCGTCGCGTCGGGATCCACAGTGGACAGCGAGGTGCCGGAGTTCACCGCCATCAGCGCGTCGCGCAGCTCCAGTGCCGAACCGAAGCGCTCGGCCCGGTCCTTGCGCAGGCAGCGCTGGAGCACGGCGACGAGGGGCGCCGGCACGTCGAACCGCGTGAGCGACCGGGGTTCGCCGCTGCCGACCCGGCCGACGTAGGAGAGCAGCGTGTCCTCGTCCGGGTTGTCCGAGGCGAACGGCGGTTTGCCCTCCAGCAACGTGAACAGCGTCGAGCCGAGCGACCAGATGTCGTCGGCGAACGACGGCGCGGCGCCCTCCAGCATCTGCGGAGCGGCGTGCCGGTAGCTGACCATCTGCAGTGACGCGGAATGTCCCGCGTCGGCGCCACGCGCGATGCCGAAATCGGCCAGCACGTACGAAGTCGGGAGAACCAGGACGTTCTGCGGCTTCACGTCCCGATGCAGGATGCTCTGGCCGTGCGCGAACGCCAGCGCGTCCGCCACCGCGATGCCCGCCGCCACCACGTCCTGCACGGGCAACGGGCCCATGGCGCGCAACCGGTCGTGCAGCGAGCCGCGTTCGTAGAACTCCATGACGATGCACGGACGGCCGTCCGGGAGCGTGCCCGTGTCGAGCACCGTGACGATGTGGGGGTGCTGGCGGCCCAGTTCGACGGTGATGGCCAGCTCGCGGCGGAAGCGCGTCACCGTGGCCGGGTCCGTCACCTGCAGCACCTTGACCGCGACGTCGCGGCCCAGGCCGTCCTGGCGAGCGCGGTAGATCGTGCCCTCGCCGCCCTGCGCGATCACGCGGAAGCCGCTGTAGCCGGGCAACGCGATCTCCGGCGCCTGCGCAGCTCCCTGCGCGGGCGCCCAGGCCATCAGATCGTCTTCCACCGGCGGATCCTATCCCGGAGCGAACGGGGCATCGCTGGACGTTCGCAGGGATTGGCCGGGAGGTTCAGTCGCCGACGACCTTCACCTGGAATCCCAGTGCCTGCAACATTCCCGTCAGCATCACGCGGGTGTTGTCCTCGGCGCGCTTGAGGATCTCCGACTTCTGCGCGGCCTCGGTGAGCTTGGCCTCCGCGGCGACGTAGAACCGTTGCTGGTCAGGAGGTCCCGCCAGCGCCTGCAGGTCGTTGATCAGGCCGCGTTCCTGGCTGAACACGTACGACCTGTCGTGGTGCAGGTTCGGTTTGTCCAGCTGGGGCTTCGGCACGCGCAGTTCGACGGTCTTGCCGTCCGGCGACAGGATCAGCCCGTCGTCCTGGAGCGTCCCCAGGTCCACGAAGGCGTTGACGGACCCGGCCGCGACGAACAGCGTCCGTTCGCCGGCCAGTGCGGCAGGCACCCACTTCACGTCGTTCTCGATGTCCAGCACGACCTGGAACTCGCCCGCGGCGGCGTGGTACTGGCTCAGGTCCCGCACCGACTTCAGCATCGCGGGCTGGCTGCGGTCGATGGATTCGTCACCGAAGGGTTTTATTTGTGTGAAACCGAACGCCGCCACTCCGAGGAGAATGAGGACGGCCGCGACCAATGCTCCACGCGTCACCCAGCGCCTATACACCGCGTTGGAGTACCCGTGAGGTGATGCGCGCACACGGTCCGTATGGGCTAATCGACCCGAGCGGAATCAGTTCCGTGTCCACGTGGTTGGCTTGGACGAGACGAGAGCGACAGTTCAGGAGGCGTGCGGTGGACCCGGAGAACCTGTACGAGGTGGACTCGGAGGTCCCGGACCTCACGGGTGCGGTGCTGCTGCACCACTTCGAGGGCTTCATGGACGCCGGTGCCGCGGGCCGTCTGCTCACCGAGCACCTGCTGGAGACCCTCGAAAGCCGCGTCGTCGCGCGCTTCGACATCGACGGCCTGATCGACTACCGGTCCCGCCGCCCGCTGATGACCTACGCGACCGACCACTGGGAGGACTACGCCGCCCCGGAACTGGTCGTGCACCTGCTCTGGGACAGCGCGGGCCACCCGTTCCTGCTGCTCACCGGCCCCGAGCCGGACCGCGGCTGGGAGGCGTTCATCCAGGCCGTGCGCTCGCTGATCGACCGCTGGGGTGTGCGTCTGACCGTGGGCTACCACGGGATCCCGATGGGGGTGCCGCACACACGGCCGTTGAACGTCATCGGCCACGCCACGCGACCCGAGCTCGTGTCGGAGTACCAGCCGTTCTTCAACCGCGTGCAGGTGCCCGGCAACGTGTCCGGGCTGCTGGAGTTCCGCCTCGGCCAGGCGGGCCACGACGCGATGGGGTTCGCCGCCCAGGTGCCGCACTACCTGGCGCAGTCGCAGTACCCGACCGCCGCCGTGACCCTGCTCGACGCCCTCGCCCGCGCCACCGGCCTCGCGCTGCCCATCGGCTCGCTGGTCGACGCCGCGCAGGCCGCCGACGCCGAGATCCACCGGCAGGTCGCGGAGTCCGAGGAGGTCGCCCAGGTGGTGGAAGCGCTCGAGCGGCAGTACGACGCCTTCATCCAGACTGTGGGAAACACCGACCTCCCCAGCGCGGACGAACTGGGGGCCGAGTTCGAACGGTTCCTGGCCGAGCAGCAGCGTCCGCCGGACCACCTGTAGGAGCTCGCTATGGCCACCTGGGACGACGTGCACCGGATCGCCACCTCCATGCCCGATGTCACGGAGCGGGTGCGCGAGGGCGTCGTCGACTGGAGGGTCAAGGACAAGCTGTTCGTCTGGGAACGGCCGCTGCGCAAGACCGATCTGTCGGCGCTGGGGGCGGCGGCCCCGTCCGGACCGATCCTGGCCGCCCGCGTCCCGGACCTCGGCGCCAAGGAGGCGTTGCTGGCCTCGGACCACTCGGTCTACTTCACGACGCCGCACTTCAACGGGTATCCGGCGATCCTGGTGCGGCTGGAACACATCGAGGTGGGGGAGTTGGAAGAGTTGATCGTGGAAGCGTGGCACGCGAGGGCACGGCGCCGGTGACGCTGACGAAGTGGATCCGCGAGGTCGCGGACGAGCCGTTGCTGCTGACAGGTGATCTCCAGGCCCAGGCGGAGGAGAACACCTGGTCGCTGGGCAGGGCCAAGGGGGAGACACCCGTGGCGGCGGAGGTGGTCGCCGCGTTCGAGGAGACCGCGCGACGGCTCGGTGAGCGCGTGACCGCGATGGAGCGGACAGCGACCTTCTACGTCTGGTACGACGTGCAGGCAGGGCACCTGAAGTGTTCGACGAGCTCGGCGAAGAAGGACGCGCTGCCGTTCGGCGCCAAGGTCGATCCGGACGCGACGCTGGCGGCCGTCGTCGCTGACTACCTCGCCGGCGACTGGCCGGGAACGGACGAGGACTTCGTCCTTCCCGTGTGGACCGCCGAGGTCGGGCTCTAGTGGAGTTCCTCTGCTACCACCGGGATCGGCCGGGGTCGATGCCGGTGCGCTCAAGGCTGGTCGAGGCGCACTGGTCCTACATGGACGGGTTCGAGCTCATCGCCCGCGGGCCCACGTTCGCGGACGACGTGGTCACGGGCAGCGTGCACGTCGTCGACGTGCCGGACGCGGCCGCTGCCCGTGCGTTCGCGTTCGACGAGCCCATCTACCAGGCCGGTGGCTACCGGGACGTGCTGGTGCGCAGGTGGCGCAACGTGCTCGGGCGCACGATGTGGGACTTCCCCGGCGGCCGCGAGGGTGGTGGCCACCTGGTGCTCGGGTTCGGCTCCGGAGACCCCGCGGACCTCGTCCCTGCGCGGCCGGAGGAGCTGATCGCGTACGGGCCGTTGCTCTCAGACGACGGCAACGCCTGGCTGGGCACGGCGGCACTGGTCAGGTCGGCGGACCCGCGATCGGTGCTGACCGCGGACCGGTACGACGCCGTCGAGGTGCACGAGTGGGAGTTCGGCGGCCGTCGCTAGTAGCTGACGAACCGGTAGTGCAGGCCGCTGCTCGACTCCAGCCACTCGCCGACGCTGACCGGCTCCCGGTCCACGACGGGTGCGTACGTGTCGCCCTCGAACGCCTCGCGGATCTCGGTCACCTCGACGCGGTCGGCGAACGGCAGCGTCGCCGCGTACACCGCCGACCCGCCCATCACCCACAGGTCGCCGGTGACGTCGGCCAGGGCCTTCTCCAGGCCGTCGAACGTCTCGGCGCCCTCCTGGGGCGTCCGGGACAGCACCAGGTTGCGGCGGCCCGGCAGCGGCCGGAAGCGCGGCGGCAGCGACTCCCACGTGCGGCGTCCCATGAGGACGGCCGAGCCCGCGGTGATCTCCCGGAAGTGCTTCATGTCCTCGGGGACGCGCCAGGGGATGGCGTTGTCGCGGCCGATCACGCGGTCGGCGGTCTGGGCCCAGATCAGCCCGATCACACCGCCACCGGAGCCTTGATGCCGGGATGCGGGTCGTAGCCCTCGATCGTGAAGTCCTCGTACCCGTACTCGAACAGCGAGGCCGCCGGAGCCGTCTTCAGCGTGGGGAACTCGCGCGCGTCCCGGCTGAGCTGCAGCTCGACCTGCTCGACGTGGTTGTCGTAGATGTGGCAGTCGCCGCCGGTCCAGATGAAGTCGCCGACGCCGAGGCCGGTCTGCGCGGCGATCATGTGCGTCAGCAGCGCGTAGGAGGCGATGTTGAACGGCACGCCGAGGAACAGGTCCGCGCTGCGCTGGTAGAGCTGGCAGGAGAGCTTGCCGTCCGCGACGTAGAACTGGAAGAACGCGTGGCACGGCGGCAGCGCCATCTGCGGGATCTCGCCGACGTTCCAGGCGGAGACGATGATCCGGCGCGAGTCCGGGTTCGTCTTCAACGTCTTGAGCACTTCGGCGATCTGGTCGACGTGCCCGCCGTCGGGCGTCGGCCACGACCGCCACTGCACGCCGTAGACCGGGCCCAGCTCCCCCTCGGGGGAGGCCCACTCGTCCCAGATGGACACGCCGTGCTCCTGCAGCCAGCGGACGTTGCTGTCGCCACGCAGGAACCACAGCAGCTCGTACGCGATCGACTTGAAGTGCACGCGCTTCGTCGTGATCAGCGGAAAACCGGCGGCGAGCGGATAGCGCAGCTGGTGGCCGAAGATCGACCGCGTGCCGGTGCCGGTGCGGTCCTCCTTGCGCACACCCTCTTTGAGGACGTGGCGGAGCAGGTCTTCGTACTGCGTGTCGGGCATGAACGCACCCTAACTAATTCCAGCGGTCGAACGACGTCACCTCCGCCACGTCGCGTCGCACGGCCACGGAGAACTTCTCGGCGGGGTGGCCGAGCGGGACCATCGCGGCGATCTCCCAGCGCTCCGGCACGCCGAGCAGCTCCAGCGTCTCGGCCTGATGCACCCTGATCACCGTGGTCAGCGTGGTGCCGAGCCCCAACGCGCGCGCGGCCAGGCAGAAGTTCTGCACGGCCGGGTACACCGACGCGTGCACCGGCCCGATGTCGATGCCCTCCACCAGCGACGGCAGCCGGGGCATGAGGAAGAACACGATCACCGGCACGGACGCGAGGGTGTCGGCGAGGTGGTTCGCGGACCGGCCGATCCGCAGGCCGACCGCGTCAGTGCGTTCCGGCGCCATCTCGGCGTAGCGGGTGAACGCGCTGCGGTACAGCCTGCCCACCTCGGCGCGCACGTCCGGATCGGTGACGACCAGGTACCGCGTGGGCTGGACGTTGCCCCCGGACGGCCCCTGCTGGGCTGCCCGCAGACACGTCCACACGTCGTCGACGGCCACGGGCTCGTCGGTGAACCGGCGGATCGCCCGCGTGGTCATGATCGCTTCGAGGGCGTCCATCAGAACCTCGTCATGTCCGGGGCGAGCCCCAGCTTGAGCATCGAGTAGGTCTCCAGCATCCGCCGCGACACCACCGTGTGCTGCGCCGCCACGTGCGCGTCGCGCAGGCAGCGTTGCAGAGCGGACGACTCGAACACCGAACTGCCGCCGCCCGCCGCGAACGCCTTCTGCGTCACGTCCGTCGCCTCGCCCGAGGCGAACGAGCAGGCCAGCCGCAGCCGCGCCTTCACGGGATCCGCGGCGGCGGCGCCGGTCAGCGCCGCGTCCCAGGCCGCGCTCAGCGTCTCGTGCAGGAACGCCGTCGCCGACGACAGCCGTGCCTCCATCAGCGCGAGCTCGATCTGCACGCCGGTCTGCTCCGCGAGGCGGGACGTCGCGTACTGCGGCACCTTCTCGACGGCCAGCGCCTCGATCTCGTCGATCGCGCGGCGGGCCACGCCCAGGCACACGGACGCGACGCCCACGGCCAGGAAGCTGAAGTAGGGGAACACCGTGATGGGGCCTTCGATGCCGGGGGCGATGCCGATCGGCCACACCGCACGACGTGACGGCAGGAAGGCGTTCGTGAGAGAGAACTCGTGCGAACTGGTCGCGCGCAGGCCGGCGGCGTGCCACGTGTCGTGGATAGTCACGTCCTCACGCGGATACACGGCCAGACGCGGACCTACGGGCGTGAGCGTGCCACCGATGACCCATGAGGCGTGAGTGACGGCGCTGCCCCAGCCCCAACGGCCGGTCACGCGATAACCGCCGTCGGTTTCCACGGCCTTCCCCAACGGCGCGGCGGTGCCCGCGATCAACGCGCGCGGGTCGCCGAACACCTCGTCGGCGGCGTCGGTGGGCAGGTACCAGGCCAGCGACGACGAGATGGTGGTCGTCATCGCGGTCCAGCCGGTCGAGGCGTCGGACCTCGACAGCTCCTGGACCTCCCGGCTCCACTGCGGCAGCCCGAGTTCGGCGCCGCCGTAGCGCTTCGGGGCGATCAGGCGGTGCACGCCGTGGTCGACGAGCGCGGTCAGCACCGGTTCGGTGAGGGCGCGCTGCTGTTCGGCCACCGGCGCCTCGGCGCGGATCAGGGCGTGGAGATCCATGCGCGCGATCTTGCTCCAGCGGCTACAGCTTGGCGAGCGCCTCAACGAGTGGCTTGAGCTCCGGAACGTCCCCGGCTTCCGACAGCGACTCGGAGAGCACCTGGTCGTGCGTGGGACGGGCGAGCGCGAGCAGCTCGTGGCCCTTCTCGGTGACCTCGGTGTAGATGCCGCGCCGGTCGGTGGGGCAGAGGTAGCGCGACAGCAGGCCGCGGTCCTCGAGTCGCGTGACCAGGCGCGTTGTGGCTGACTGGCTGAGCACCACGGCGTTGGAGAGCTGGTTCATCCGAAGGTGGAACCCGTCCTGGCGATTGAGGACGTCCAGAACGGTGTACTCGCTGACGGAGAGTTCGTGGCCCTTCTGCAGCGCTCGTTCGAGGCGGTCCTCGATGCGCGCGTGCAACGCCGCGAGCGTGCGCCATCCCTGTGCGCGCGCCTGGACGGCGTCGTCGTCCAGTGACATAGGTCAACCCTTCTCGAATAGACAGCGTGTGCAACTATTGCGTACGCTTGTAATCGTCTTCAACAAGTCTACCGGGGAGAGACATGGATCTGTCGGGACGCACGGCACTTGTGACGGGCTCCACCGCGGGCATCGGCTTCGCCACCGCGGAAGGGCTGCTCAAAGCGGGTGCCGCCGTCGTCATCACCGGCCGCGCCGAGGACCGCGTGGCCGAGGCGGTCGGCAAGCTCAGCGCCCACGGTGACGTGCGCGGTGTCGCGGCGGATCTCGCGACCGCCGAGGGCGCGGCCGAACTGACCGGCCAGGTGCCCGACGTGGACGTGCTCGTCAACAACCTGGGCATCTACGGCGCGAAGCCGGTCTTCGAGATCGACGACGCCGAGTGGCAGCGGTTCTTCGACACCAACGTCATGTCCGGCGTCCGGCTCGCCCGGCACTACACGCCCCGCATGGTCGACCGCGGCTGGGGCCGGGTCATCTTCGTGAGCAGCGAGTCCGGCGTCTTCACGCCGACCGAGATGGTCCATTACGGCATGACGAAGACCGCGCAGATCGCCATCTCGCGCGGCATGGCCCAGGAGGTCAAGGGCACCGGCGTCACCGTGAACTCGGTGCTGCCCGGCCCCACGCTGACTCCCGGCGTCGAGGAGTTCATCCGCGAGCGCGTCGGCGACGGCGGCGAGGCGGAGTTCGTCCGCACCGAACGGCCGACCTTGTTGCTGGGCCGCCTGATCCGCCCCCACGAGGTCGCGAACCTCATCACCTACGTCGCGTCGGACCTGTCGTCCGCGACGACCGGAGCCGCGTTGCGCGTCGACGGCGGCACCGCTCCGACGCTCATTCCGTAAGTACAACCGTAAGGATTCTGCTTTGAACACCGTGAAGCTCAACAACGGCGTCACCATGCCCCAGCTCGGTTTCGGCGTCTGGCAGGTGCCGGACGCGGAGGCCACCCCCGCCGTCGCGGAGGCGCTGAAGGCCGGATACCGCAGCATCGACACCGCCGCGGCCTACGGCAACGAGGCCGGCACGGGTGCCGCCATCGCCCAGTCCGGTGTGGACCGTGACGACCTCTTCGTCACCACCAAGCTCTGGAACGACGACCACGGCTACGACGCGACGAAGCGCGCGTTCGACGAGTCGCTGCGCAAGCTCGGCCTCGACGTCCTCGACCTGTACCTGATCCACTGGCCGACCCCGGCGCGCGACAACTACGTCGACACCTGGAAGGCGTTCGTGGAGCTGCAGAAGGAAGGCCGCGTCCGTGCGATCGGCGTGTCCAACTTCCAGCCCGATCACCTTAAGCGGCTGATCGACGAGACCGGCGTCGTGCCGGCGGTCAACCAGATCGAGGTGCACCCGTACTTCCAGCAGACCGAGGTGCGCGCGTTCAACGCCCAGCAGGGCATCCAGACCGAGGCCTGGTCGCCGCTCGGCCAGGGCGGCGAGCTGCTGAGCGATCCGGTCGTCCAGAAGATCGCCCTGGCCCACGGCAAGTCGGCCGCGCAGATCGTGCTGCGCTGGCACCTGCAGATCGGCAACGTCGTGATCCCGAAGTCCGTGACGCCGTCCCGGATCCGGGAGAACATCGACGTGTTCGACTTCGAGCTGCCCGACGCCGAGATCGAGGCGCTGTCCACTCTGGACCGCGGCGGCCGCATCGGCCCGAACCCGGACGAGCTCAACTAGTGGCGTGACCCGGAAATACGAAGCCCCGGCCCGCTTGATCGCGGTCCGGGGCTTCGTCGGCGACGGGCCAAGGACTAGGCCCGCATGACTGTGGCGATCGGGATCCGTGCCGCCCTGATGGCCGGGATGAGCCCGCCCAGCACACCGGCGACGAGGCCCGCGATCACCCCGGCGACCCCCGCCTCCCACGGGAAGGCGGTGCCCACCAGCGACGGGAAGCGGCTGCCGAACATCATCAGCGCCACCTGCAACCCGGCGACGCCCGCGCCGATCGCGAGCGCGGCGGTCAGCAGACCGGTCAGCAACGTCTCGGCCAGCACGATGCCCGCCAGCAGCAGCCGGGACATGCCGACCGCGCGGCGCAGCGCGAACTCCTCGACGCGCTCACCGACGGTGGCGAGGCCGACGTTCAGGATGCCCGCGACACCGATCAGCAGCACCAGGAACGCCATGCCCAGGAAGATCAGTTGCATGATCCGCAGCTGGGACTCCATGCGCTCCTTGGACTTCACCGCCTGGAACTGCATCTGCTCCTGCGGCAGGCCCGCGCCGACGAGCTTGGCCTTGAGCAGCTGCTGCAGGTCGTCCGTGCCCGGCTGCATGAACAGCTCGAGGCTCGTGCCGCCACCGCGGTACTGGTTGGCGTTGCTGGTCGCGGTGGCCGACGGCATCCACGTGCGCAGCTCGTCGAGCCGCATGTAGATGCGCGGCTGCATGTCGCCGTCCTGCACCACGCCGATGATCTGCGGCGTCACGTGGTGGGTGGCGCCCTCGATCGTCATCTCGCCGGGGACGCGGTACTGCCGCAGGCCCTTGGCGGCCTCCTCGTTCAGCACGATCCGGGGAGCGAGCGACGGCGCGGTCCCGAAGTCGAGCCAGCTGCCGGAGACCGGGCGGAACGGCTTGAACGGGCGGATGTCGCCGGTCAGCGCGACCATGCTGACCTCGATGGCCTGACCGTCCGGCTTCTTCTCCGGCTCCTTCTGCTCCTGGCACGTGCCGTCGGCGTCGCAGATCATCCGCGGGCCGTAGTAGTTCCCGCCGCGGCCGGCGTACTCGAACGGCATGCCGCCCTCGTTGATCGGCCGCACACCGGGCTCGCCGATGATCGCCTGCGAGCTGATCATCGCGACGGCGTCGGCGCGGCCCTTGAACGTCGACTCGACGATCGCCGGCGCGCCCTTCTCACCGGGGACGTAACCCCGGATCGTGCCGTCCTTGCCCGACTGCAGTTCGACGTCGGTGAGCATCGCGCGTTCGGCGATCTCCGACCCCGCCTGCACGGCCACGACGGCGAGAACACCCAGGAACAGCGAGACCATCGAGAGGAACGTGCGCAGTTTTCGGGCGCGGATGCCCTGTCCGCCGATGACCAGGGCGGACCGGAACTTGCCGGAAAGCATCAGTTGAACCGCCCGTCGCGGAGCTCCATCACGCGGCCCATCTTGCGCGCGTGATCGTGGTCGTGCGTCACCAGCACGAGGCCACAGCCCTGCCTGGTCGTGTTGAGCAGCACCTCGACGACGAGGTTGCCGGTCTCGGTGTCGAGTGCGCCCGTGGGCTCGTCGGCGAGGATGATCCGCGGCTGCCGCACGAGTGCGCGGGCGATGGCCACGCGCTGCTGCTCACCACCGGAAAGCCTGGTGGGCTTGGACTTCGCGAGGTGCGCGATGCCGACCTGCTCCAAAGCTTCCATGACCAGCTGCTTGCGCTTGCGCCGTGCCGACCAGCCCTGGCCGTTCACCAGTGCCATCGCCACGTTCTGCGCCGCGGTGAGGTGCTTGAGCAGGAAGAAGCGCTGGAAGACGAACCCGAACTCCGCGCTGCGCAACGCCGCGGCCCTGCGTTCGGGCAGCTTCGTGATGTCGTTGCCGTGCAGGAAGTACTGGCCCTCGTCGGCGCGGTCGAAGAGACCGATCAGCGACAGCAGCGTCGACTTGCCGGAGCCGGACCGGCCGAGGATCGCCACGCTCTGTCCAGGATGGACGGTGAAGTCCACACCGGACAGGATCGTGCGCGGTTCCCCTTGCCCCTTCAGGACCTTCGTGATGCCGTTGAGCTGCAGCAGCGGTGCCTGCACCTGAACCGTGGGTTGATCGAAGGACTGCGTCATCACGGACCCGTCGGCTTGGTCTGGTCGCCGCCCTGCTGCTGACCCTCTGGCAGGTTCGGGCCCGGCACGGCCAGTTCCTCGTCACCGGTGAGACCCGACTTGATCTCGATGACCTTGCCGTCGGTCAGCCCCAGCGTCACGTCCGTGGTGCGGCGCGCGCCGTCTCCCGCGATGACGTCGACCTTGCCCTTGCCCTGCGCACCCGCGACGGCCTCGACCGGGACGACCAGCGCCTGCGCCGACTTGCCGGTGGTGACCTCGATCGACGCGCTGGCGCCGTTGATCATCTGCACGTCGGCGGGCGCGGTGCACACGATGCGCAGGCCCGTGGAGCCGCTCGGCTGCTGCGGCTGGTCCTTGGGCTGCTGCTGTTGCTGCGGCTGGTCCTTCTTCTCGTCCTTGGTGTCCGGCGTGACCGGCGGCTTCTCCGGGATCGTGCCCTGCGGCAGCGCGGCGATCGTGCCGAGCACCGCGCACGGGAACGGGCCGGGGCCGTTCTTGATCTGCACCACGACGTCGGTGAGCGCGCCGTTGATCTTGTACGCCTGCTGGCCGTCGATGTCGCCGACGATCGCGTAGCCGACGTGCTTGGCCGACGCGATCGGCATGCCCGCCGTCACCGTCGCCTTGTCGTCGACGAGCCTGCCGCTGAACGTGGATCCGGGCGGCGCCTCGACGTAGTTCGGCGTCTGGTCCTTCCACACCGTGGCGACCCGGATGGGCCTGGTCGGCGTGCCGTTGGGTGCCGGGACGTCGAAGTACCGCACCTCGCCCGCGACCGGCGCGACGAGCCCGAACGTCGGGTTCATCTCGACCTTGCCGGTGATGCTGATCTTGGTGGTCAGGTCCTGCCTGGTGGGCTTGACCTTGGTCATCGGCGTGCCGCGCGGCGCCAGCTCCGGATTGGTCTGGTCCGGACCTGACGGACTGCACGCCGCCACGGTCACCGTGACCAGCGCGCACAGCGGCGCGAGAACAATTTTGCGCACGAACGTCCCCCATGTCGTTTCGACCAACCTACCGATAAGGACACCTGATAGGTCCCTGAGGTTGCATCAGTCTTTCGGCCGATGTCCCTCGACGTTTCGGCCCTGATCGAAACTAGCGGCTCAGCGCGGCGGCATAGGTGGAAAGCGCTTCACGGTCGGGCTGGCCGGTCTTCGCGATGAGCGAGGCGACGTGCTTTTCCACCGTACGCGGCGAGATGTGCAGCCGGGTGCCGATCGCCTTGTTGCCCATTCGGTCGGCCAGCAGCACGAACACCTCGAACTCGCGCACCGTCACGCCGTGCCCGCGCAACTGCCGCGGTACCTGTTCCGTGCCGTTGCGGCGTTGCTGGACCGGCGCTCCGGCCTGGCGCAGCAGGCCGCGGCACGCCGACGCCACCGCCGGAATCGCGGCCTGGTGGAAGTACTCCTCCGCCGAACGCAGCCAGGACACCGGATCGCCCCAGCCCGTCGCCTCCGCCGCGATCAGCCGCCGGCCCAGGTGCCCGGCCAGCGGATACAGCTCCGAGGCTTCCTGGGCGTGCTGAAAGGCTTCCAGGGCCTCGGCGAACCGGTTGTCGCGGCCGAGGAGAACGGCGTGCGCCAGTTCGGTGAACTGCCGGTTCCACCGCATTCCCGAGGCGGACGCCGCGGTCAGCTCCCAGTAGTCGGACCAGCCGAACCGGCCGTCGAGCACACCGAGCAGCACCCGCATTCCGTGCGTGCCGGAAAGGTGGAACGTGGTGGGGTTCTGGGATTCCAGCGCGAGCGCGCGGTCGAGTTCCGCCATCGCCAGCGCGTGGTTCTCCTCCAGCAGGGCGCAGAACGCGCGGGCGAGCCCGAAGCACAGCGGGTACTCCTGCGCCCCGTTCTTCGCGACCGCCTCGAACTCGCTGATGGCGTCGTCGGTTTCGGCGCGGTTGCCCCGGTGCGCGGCCAGGGTCGCCTTCGCCATCAGCAGATAGCGGGTCAGCGCGTGGAACCGCAGGCGGGTCGTCGTGCGCAGGCAGCGGTCGATCTCCTCGGCCGCGACGACGTAGTCCCCGGTCAGCACGGACTGCAGCGCCAGGATCGCGTCCACGTTGTGCGCCACCGTGATCGCGCCCGCCCGGCACGCCTCGGCGTGCGTGCGGCCGAGCGACGCGGTGCTGCCGTGCTGCAGCCAGTCGTTGCCCGCCAGGCGGACCAGCGCGTAGACGTGCTGGATCGGCATCTGGTGCGCGTCCGCGAGCGCGAGAGCCTTGCTGAAGCAGGTGTTCGCCTCGTCGATGTCCTGCTCGCGCGCGATGATCCCGAGCAGTTGCCACGCCTCGCACGCGACCGTCGGCAGTTGCGCCCGGTCCGCCGCCAGTGCCGCCTGCTTGGCGAGGCCCGCGGCCGAGGAGATCCGGTCGGGGCTCGGGATGTTCAGCGTCAGGTAGGCGGAGTTGACGTCCAGCTGCGCGGCCAGTTCGTCAGGCGCGTCCGGTCCGAGCAACGTCCTCGCGACGCGCACCTGTTCCACGCCTTCGGTGAACCAGCCGGCGAGGTAGGCGACACGTGACAGTCGCGTGTGGAGCTTCGCGCGCTGCGGGCCGTCCAGGCCCTGGAGATCCTTCATCTCCAGGGCGAAGGCGCGTTCGAAGTCGCCCGTCTCGGCCAGCGCCGGCAGCAACGTGTCCAGAACGTCGGCGCGGGCGGCGTCGGTGAGCAGGCTCTGCGCGCGGTCGAGCAACGTGACGGCCGACTTCGCCGCACCACCCGCCAGCGCCCGTTTGCCCGCCTCGGCGAACAGAAGTCCTGCCTGGGTCGGCGAACCGGCGTCGAACCGCAGCTTCGCGACGAGCGGGCACCAGTCGCCGGGCAGCCCGGCGTGCAGGTCCTCGATCGCGTCGGCCGTGCGGCACGACAGGTCCACGCGTTCGGCCGGGGTCAACTGGGCCAGCAACGCGTCCGCGGTGAGCGGATGCCGGAACGCGTACCAGTCCGGCGCGGGCTCGTCCGGCGTCACGAGCTGTGCGGCCACCCCGGCGTGCAGGTGGCTGAGCAGCGCGCGGTCGTCGGTGCCGGTCACCTTCTGCACCACGGAGAGCGGGAACCGGTGGCCCAGCACCGCCGCGATGGACAGCACCTCGCGGCCCTGCGGCCCCAGCCTGTCCGTGCGGTGCGCGACACTGCGCACGAACGCCGCCGGCACCGGCAGTTTCAGCTCGCCGAGCACCTGCCAGCCGTGCGCACCGGCCACCAGCAGGCCGCCGCTGACCATGCCGTGCAGCAGTTCCTCGATGACGAACGGGTTTCCGGCGCTGTCCGTCCACAAGCGATCGACGAGCTCCGCCGGGATCAGCTCGCTCTCCAGACACGCGGCCGTCATCTGCCCGACCTCGTCCTGTGACAACCGGTGCAGCTCCACCAGCCGGCCGGAGCCGCGTTGTCCCATCCGGTGCACGAGTTCCAGCGCGTGGCCGGGTTCGGTGCGGATCGTGGCCAGCAGCAGGACCGGCTGGTCCTCCAGGTTGTCCGCCAGGTACTCCACGACGGCGAGCGTCTCCGCGTCCGCCTCGTGCAGGTCTTCGAGGACGAGCAGGCACGGCGTCTTGCGCGCGACGGACGCGAGCAGCCGGAGCACCGCTTCTGCCAGAACCACGACAGATTCCGTCGTGGACCGGTGGTCGTGCCACTCCGGGATCAGCGTGCCCAGCACGGGTTTGTACGGGCCGAGCGCGGAGTCGTCCGGCGGTTCGCCGCGGAAAAGACCCAGAAGTGCTTCCGCGATTGGACGAAACGGCACCATCGGCCCGATGGTCGTGCCGCGTCCTTTGAGCACCCGCATGCCCTCGTCGTACGCGTGGCCCGCCGCGTACCGGGCGAGCCTGGACTTGCCGATTCCCGCCTCCCCGGTGAGGAAGACGGCGCCGCCACGGGACTCGCGCGTGTGTCCGAGTGCCCCCGTGATGGCCGTGACCTCGCGATCACGGCCGACCACGTGGGGCGCTCTGGTCTGCATGTCTGGACCCTAACGGTCCTGCGCAGTTCTCCGTATCGGCTGCCCAGGCGTATTAGGGGTGAAAGTTTCCTACTTGTCGCTCACCGTGGTGTCCGAGATCGCGGGTGTGATGGCCACGAACGCGCTCATCGCCATGGTCACACCCATCAACGCACGCGCACGCGCACCCGCGAAGGTCTTCGGCGCGAGCTCCATCTCCCCGATCGCGTGCTCGGCCGGTTCGGGCTGGTCGGCGGTGCGGTGCAGGGACTCGTTCATCAGGAGCACTCCTCTTTGTCAGGTGACGATTGCAGTAGCAGGACCGACGGGACCGGGAACCCCTGGCGCAGCAGGCCGTGACCGATGCCGGCCAAACCTGTGAACAGGCCTGGTGACGGCACGCCGCCCGGGGTGGCGCAGTGCGCGCCGTGTTCCTCCAGTGCTCCCAGCAACAACGCCGTGCGACGGGTCGCCGCGCTGGGGTGGTGCGCGGCCAGTGCTTCGACGACGCCCAGTTCGCCGTGGCAGAGACTCATGTCCCGCAACGGTTTCCTGGACGCCAGCAGACCGGCCAGACGCTCGTCGTCCCTGGCGAGCGCGGCACCGGCCAGGCCCGTGCACCAGCCGGTGTCGGTCGGGTCGATGGCGTCGCTCTCCAGGAACGATCGTGCGGTCACGTCAGATAACTCGTCGCGAGCCGTTGCCGCGTAACGCCTCAGCGCCCATCCGATTCCCGCATGGCCGCGAGCGAAACCATTCGCGGAACAAATAGCACCACGCAGAGCAGACGCGTAGTGATCGGCCAGCGTGAGTGCTTCCGGCGTGCCGACCGCGAGCATCGCGGCCAGCGAGCCCGCGACGCCGTCCACGACGGTGAGCGACGAATCTTCTTCCGGCATCAGCCGCACGGCCTGGGTCAGCAGCTCGTCGTCCAGGCCGAGCAACGAAGTGAGACGCGCGAGCCCGTAGCAAATGCCGCCCAGGCCGTGGATCCCGCCGCCGGCCGCCGTGACGAGTTCCGGCTCCCCGGCGAACATCTCCAGCAGCGCGGGCAACGGCCGCAGCGCGTCGCGCGCGAACTCCTCGTAGCGCGCGGCGCCGGTCAGCGCGCCCAGTTCGGCCAGGAACAGCGCCACACCCGTGTAGCCGTTGGACAGACCGGCGCCGAGCGGCTGCACCGTCCAGTGCCGGTCGTCGACCAGTTCGAGCCCGAGCCAGTTGACGCGGTCCCTGCCGGTGACGGCGTGCGCGAGGATCTGGTCGGCGATCCCGCACGCGGCGACCAGCAGCCGGGCCGGATCCGGATCGACCGGCGCGACGTGCCCGGACACCGCGACGCCGCTGTGGTGCGACACCGGCCGCGGCCGCGACGCCAGCAGGGCCGTGATCACCCACTGCTGGTCGTGCCGGTCGACCTCGCTCATCGCCAGGATCTTGCGCGTCACGGCGTGCAGTCCGGGCTCCGGCAGCATCCCCGGCAGCCGGAGCCCGGACGCGGTCCACAGGTCGGTCGACCCCGGCCGGCACGTGAACAGCGGCACGTCGCCGCGCCACAGGTCGGAGACCTCGAACGGCACCAGCCGGTCGAGCAGCGGATCGTCGACCACCAGCACGCCGAACGCCAGGTCGCGGTCGAGTGCGTCGGCCAGCACGGACGGATGCGTCGACTCGTCCAGCAACCGCGCGTACTGCCGTGTCGCGCGTGCCACGAACCGCACTTCTTCGTTCACACACGCCCGCACGAGCCCCAGCAGTTCGTCGCGGTGCGCCACGATCGCGTCGTAGCCCGCGCGGAACCCGGCCAGCAGCGAGTCCTGGTAGTCGGCGGGTTCGGCGGGCTCACCCTGCAGCAGCGGCCGGTTGAGCGCACCCGACGACGTCTTGGGGCGCCTGACCAGCCGCATCCGGTCGGTTCCCGCGTCGGCCCAGTCGACCGCGTCCAACGGCGACAGCACGCCGTGATCACCGCCGACCCCGGACACGTCCGCGACCCCGTTGTCGCCCAGCAGCACGTGGGGGAGCAGGGCCGTGCGGTGCACCGAACGCACCAGGGCGAGCGTCGCGGGATCCGTGTCCGGCGTGAGCGTGGGGTGGAACAGCGTCTCGACGTCCACGAGCACCGGCTGGTCGCCGCACGCGATGAGGTTCTCGTAATGCATGTCGGTGCCGTCGACCGCGTAGAGCAACGCGAGCAGCGCGCCGAGCCTCTTGTAGAACTCGGCGACCCCGGCCACGTCCGCGCACGGTGCGTACGGGATGTGCTCCAGCCAGCCGTAGCCGTCGCGGGGGAGCAGTCGCGGCGCGCGGAACTCGATTCCGGTGCGCTGGGAAAGCCAGTCGAGTTGGTCCTGGAACCGCGCGTGCAGCCCTACCGGTCGCGGCCGGTAGATCAGCCTCTGGCCGGACTCGAAGGTCAGGATCGCGACGGTCCGGCCCTGCCGATGTGCGTCGCCCTGGCCCATGTCGATGGAGATCAGCGTGCCCGGATCGGTGTTCTCGAAGATCGTCCGGATGATCTCCCCGCGGTCGCGGGTGAACCGCGACGACAGCTCGTGGTGCGTGGAAACTGCCTGCTCACAGGCCTGCGCGAGCAATCGGGCCAGCACCGGGTAGCGGTTGAAGACCGACGACAGGCTCAACGTCCTGGTGAACTCGGTGAACCGCTCGGAGCTGGTGGGCGCGGTCAGCGTGTCCCGCGCGTTGTGCAGCTCCAGCACGAGCGTCCGCGCCGCGATGGCCACCAGCCGGCGGCCGAGCTGCTCGGCGAACGCCGCGTCGAACGGCGGCGCGACCTCCGTGCGGGACGCGTCGATCAGCGGGCGCAGAGCGTGCGCGAAAGCCGCTGTCCAGCTCTCGCCGGTGCTGGTCTCGGCCGCGGAGGTCACGCGGCCAACCTCGCACGCGCGGGCGGGCGGCACATGGGGATCAACCCCCCAGATTTGCGGGCGGACGTGAATATGGGGGATCGCCACCCATGTTTCGGCGGCCGATTCACCCGAGACTCGATGTCCGAGGGAGGGGAACGGGATGAGGGAGTTCGGAGAACTGCTGCGCACGCACCGCATCGGCGCGGGCCTCACCCAGCAACAGCTGGCTGACTTCGCGATGGTGAGCGTGCGGGCCATCCGCGACCTGGAATGCGGCCGCACCCGCTCACCGCGGGCCGAGACGGTGCGCCTGCTCGCCGACGGACTGCGGCTCGACGAGGCCGGCCGCGCGGACCTGCAACAGGCGGGAGGCCGGGCCGCGGGCCGCACCGCCGTGGCGCCGCCCGCACCGGCCGGGCAGGCGGGCCTGATCGTGGGACGGGAGGCGGAGGCCGCGGCGCTGTCGGCGTTGCTGACGGAGGGACAGCCGGAGGCGGGAGGCTACGAGTCCCGGCGGCTGATCACCATCACCGGCGTGAGCGGTGTCGGCAAGACCAGGCTCGCCCTGGAGGTCGCGGGCGAGCTGCACTTCCGGCACGGCTGGTCGGTCCTGTGGCACCCGGCGCAGCCGAGCCCGTCCGTCGACGACGACCAGGACACCGTCCTCGTCACCGATCGCCTGCCGGACCCGAGTCTGCTGGAGGCGCACCCGAGGCTGCGGATCGTCGTCACGGCACTGGCGCCGACCGGACTGGCCGGCGAGCACGTGTTCCCGCTGGGAGCGCTGGCCGATGACGCCGCGATGCGGGTGCTGCTCACGCACGTGCACCGGGTGCGGCCCGCGTTCAAGCCCGAGCCGGCCAACCAGGCCGCGCTCGTGGGTCTCGTGCACGAGCTGGACGGGCTGCCGTCCGCGCTGGAGTTCGCGGCCGGGTGGTTCATGGTCTACTCGCCGCAGCACCTGCTGGACCGGCTGCGGACCAACCCGCTCGACCCGACCTCGGCGCACCTGCGCGACTCGCTGCGCCGCTCGCTGTCCACAGTGGACGACGAGGGGCGGGAGCTGCTGGTGCGGATGGCCGAGGGAGACGACGCCGCACCTGGCCGGTCCCTGCGGGACCTGTGCGTGCGCGGGCTCGTCCGCCGTGCCGGATCCCGGCACGAGGTGCTGAACCTCGTGCGCGCGGCGGTGCTGGAACCGATGTCGGGGCCACACCTCGCGGGAGGGGTGGCCCTGACCGGACCGTGCTAGAAGGCTGCGGTCAAGCACGCGAGGCGGTCACCGGCGGTGCCCGCCTTGCCGTGCTCGGTGCTGGTGTGCGCGGCGTGCACGACGACGGCGTTCGCCTCGCCCTTGCGGAACTCCCACTTCACCGTCGCCGTGCCGGTCGCGGCGCCCTGCGCGTCGGTGGTGAAGTCCAGCCAGATCTCGTTCTCGGCGTTGGCGTACTTCGGGTCGACGCTCGGCGACACCGGGTCCTTCTCGTTCTGGTAGTGCGGGCCCGAGTCGGCCGGCTTGGCGCCGCACGGCTTGGTGTGCACGTGCGAGCCGTACTTCGTGTTCGGCAGCAGGCCGGACACCTTCAGCTCGACCGTCGTCTGTCCATTCGCGATGGACGAACCGGTGGAGAGCTTGGCGCCCAGCGGGATCCGCGCCACGTCGTAGGTGATGCCCTTCGGCTGGTCACCGGACGCCGCGGGAGCCACCGCGTCGGTCTCCGCCACCGGCTGCACGGCCTGGGTCCGCGGTGCGGACGGGGGCGCGGGCTCGCTCGAACAGGCGGCCAGTCCTCCGGTGAGCAGTACGGCTCCCGCGAGGGTCGCCACAGTCGTGCGCATGTTTCTCCTTGAGTCAACTGCGTTCCAGGTTCCCATCCCCTCCACGTTCACGATCGGGTGACTGGTTCAGATCGGCCGAGACGAGGTCCGTGAGCGCGTCTCGATAGGCCGTGCACAGGTGGTAGTCGCTGTGAGTCTCCACTTTGTCCGGTGACCCGTTGGTCTCGCCTGCGCGCCGGTCGAGGTCGTTGGGTTCCCAGCCGTGCACGGGAAAACCCAGGTAGTCGGTGCGACGCCACAGGTTGATCCAGTTCTTGTCCATCAGTCTGGTGAGCCCGCGTTCCGGTGTGCTGCCAGGATTTCGGCGCCACGGATCGCACGAGAACAGTGCGCCCGCACGGACCTCCGGTGTGCCCAGGACCGAAGGACCCAGCAGTTCTGGGAAGATCCGCCCGAAGTACGGCCGCAGCTGCACGCCGTAGGTGAGCAGCCGCACGCGCTGGAGATACCCCTCCGGCAACGCGAACAGCGCCGCCACAGCCAGCACGGCGCCCAGGCTGTGCGCGGACAGCACCACCCGATGATCAGGCGACTCGTCCAGGAACTCACGGGACCTGTCCGCGATCTCCGGCACCGCGCGCTCCGCGTAGCAGGGCGGCGCGAACGGGTGGGCGGTGCGCGGCAGGAAGCACATCAGGTCCCACACCAGGCCGAGGGGCCGGCGGTTGGTCAGCATCCCGGCCCCGACGAACGACCCGATCACCGCGACCCCGGCGAGCCCGGTGACCCAGTCGCCCTTGCCCACCACCCACGTCACGCCCGACCACTGCGACCACGAAGGCGAGGCGAACGCCAGGTAGCAGGTCAGCACCAGGGCGAGCACGCCCAGCGTCGACAGCACGCCCGCCACGGTCTCCGCCCGGTGCGTCACCGCGACCACGTGCCGCACCCGCACGACGAGCACCTCGGCCTCGTCGTCGTCGAGCACGGCGGGCTTGGTCAGCCGCGGCAGCAGCACGACGGCCTGGGCGATCACCAGCAGCACCAGCGGAACCAGCGCGACGGCGAACGCGGCGCTGAACCACGAGTAGAACGGCGGCGCCTGAAGACCCGTGCCGACCCAGCCCCGGAACGTCAGCACCAGCACGGTCGCCATCGTCACCGACGACGTCAGCGACAACCCCAGCAGCACACCGGGACCGGCGCCGCGCCAGGCCTGCCACTGATCACCGTCCTGCGGCCGGGCGCGCCACGCGAGCGCCCCGCCGGCCACGACCGCACCGATCCAGGCGAGCGGAACCCAGTACGTGGCAACCATGAAAGCCACGAACAGCACGAGCAGGACCAGCGGCCCCTTGGCGTCGTTGCGCCGCCACGACCATGCCGCCAGCACGGACCCGAGCAGCGCGACCGTGACGACCGGCGGTCCCCACGACGTCAGCCACAACGGCCCGTCGAACGCCGGTTCGATCGCGTACAGGCCGAACCCGTGCGCCACCAGCACGAGCACCGCCGAGATCATCAGCAGCCACGACCACAGGCCGCCCTTCTCGGTCGACGGCACGTCCGGGCAGTCGGTCGCCGTCACGACCACCCGCGCCATCACGACCGCCAGCACCCCGGCCGCGAGCACGGTCAGCACCAGGAAGAACGCGTGCCGCCACAACTGCGCGCTCGTCACCAGCACCACCACGCAACACCCCGCCGAGATGTGCAGCCGGGTCAGCCTGCGGATCCGCGGGCTGCCCTCCCACATCGACGCCCGGCTCAGCATCACGCCCGGCCGCCGCACGGGCTTGCGCCGCATCGTCGCCTGCTCGTACCTGTTGCGCGACAACGAGGTCAGCGCCACCAGTCCGAGCAACAGCAGCACCGGCACGACGGACGCGGCGAGCACCCTGACGTGCCGCGCGGGATCGCCCAGCACGTCCAGGAAGTCCGGCAGCCGCTTGCACGTGATGCCGGGCAGCGAGCACTGGATCGCGTAGACGTCGATCGCCACCTCGCACACCGCGAGCACCAGCAACACCGTCAGCCCCAGCCCGAAGAGCCGCGTCGAGGCCGCGCCGCGCCCGGCGTTCCACCAGACCATGTGCTTGGTCGTCGGCGTCGAGTCGTCGGGGAGTTTCCGCGACCAGTAGGCGACGTTCGCCAGCCCGAACGGCAGCAGCAGCGCCCACCCGACGCGCCCCAGCACGTTCGCGAGCACCGACGGCACCCCGCTGCCCGGCACCCCCGGACTGCTGCGCGCCATCCCGCCCCACGAGTACGCCTCGCGCCGCACGGCCGCAGGCACCTGCCCGGCGTGATCCGGCGGCAACTCGGCGAGCTTGTCCGGCTTCGGCCGCCAGAAGCTGCCGAACCGGTCGCCGCGGAACTGTTCGACCGCGTGCTCGGGAAGGGCCAGCATCGCGTCCGGGGGTGTGTTGTTGACCCCGTGGATGCGCAGTTCCAAGAACCGTGGGTTCATGACCGGCCTCCCCCTTTACTCCAGTTGTCGTCCTGAAAACTGCTCCAGTTAGCGGCCGAACGGGTGAAACAGGTGTATCCAGGCGCCCTGGAAAGCCTCTACTGGACAAGGAGGCCCCACCATGACCACAACCGCTCACCCGAACGTCGCAAACTCCGTCGGACTCGCCGAGTTCCTCGCGACGGCCGGCACCCTCACCCTGGCGCAGCGCAAGCTCATCGTCGACCAGGCGCTGATCCTGCTGGAGCAGAACTACGCGCACCTGCCCCTCAAGGTCGCCATGCACGCGGTGAACCCTGTGCAAAGACTCAGGGTTCTCCGAGCCAGACTCGAACGGCAGACCGACGCCACGGCCGAGGCCGAGTGGCAGTTCCACCGCGAGCTGTCGAGCACCTTCCACTCGGTGCGCGACCTGCACACGAACTACCTGCTGCCCGCGCCGTTCGCGGGCAGGATCGCCTTCCTGCCGTTCCAGCTGGAACGCTGTTTCGCCGCCGACGGCACCGAGCAGTACCTCGTCGCCCGCACGGTCGCCGGTTTCGACGGCATCCCGGCCGGTGCCGAGGTGACGCACTGGAACGGCACGCAGATCGGCCGTGCGGTGGCGTTGAACGGCGCGATCTTCGCGGGCAGCAACACCGCCGCGAACCTGGCCCGCGGCCTCGAGTCGCTCACGTTGCGCCCCCTGGTGATCCAGCTCCCGCCCGACGAGGACTGGGTGGTCGTCACGTTCCGCACCGAGGCGGGTACCGCCGAGGACGTCCGGGTCGACTGGCAGGTCACGGAGAACCTCCCTCCGATGACCGACGTCGACGCTCTGAGCCCCGCAGCGGCCGCCCAGGGCGTCGACCTGGACTCCGACGAGAAGGCGCGCGCCAAGAAGTTGTTGCACGCGCCCAAGGTCGTGCAGGCCGAGGCCGCCGGTGGCGCGGTCGCGATGGCGTCCCAGGACGTCGCCACGACGATGCCCGGTGTGTTCCGGGCGCGTCCGGTCGCCACGCCGTCCGGCACGTTCGGGCACCTGCGGATCTTCACGTTCAGCGTCGACGACCCGCAGGCGTTCCTCGCCGAGTTCGTCCGGCTCGCGAACCTGTTGCCGCAGAACGGACTCATCGTCGACGTCCGCGACAACGGCGGCGGCCACATCTTCGCCTCGGAGTTCCTGCTGCAGACGATGACGCCGCGGCCCGTGCAGCCGGAACCCGTGCAGTTCCTGAGCACGCCGCTGAACCTGCGGATCTGCCGGCGGCACGCGGAGGACCCGACCGGCCAGATCGACCTCGGCCCGTGGTTCCCGTCGCTCGACAGCTCAACGGAGACGGGCCAGGCGTTCTCCTGCTCGCACACGATCACGCCGGTCGACGGCGCGAACGCGGTGGGCCAGACCTATCACGGCCCGGTCCTGCTGATCACCGACGCGCGCTGCTACTCGGCCACGGACATCTTCGCCGCGGGCTGGGCCGACCACGAACTGGGCCCGATCCTCGGCGTGGACGACAACACCGGTGCGGGCGGCGCGAACGTGTGGACGCACGGTCTTCTGAAAACACTGCTGACGATCCCGGCACCGGGCGACGCCGAGTCGCCGTACAAGTCGTTGCCCAGCAAGGCGAACATGCGGGTCTCGATCCGCCGCACGTTGCGCGTCGGCAAGCTGGCCGGCACGCCGGTGGAGGACCTGGGTGTGCGCCCGACGCACCAGCACAAGGTCACACGCGCGGACCTGTTGCAGGGCAACGTGGATCTGCTCGCACGGGCGGGAGAGCTGTTGAAGGCGCTGCCGGTGCGACGGCTCGGAGTGGCGGTCGAGGGAACGACCGTCTCCCTGGACACCGTGAACCTCGACCGGGTGGACGTCTACGTCGATGGCCGCCCCGCCACCTCGCTGGACGTGACCGACGGCGCGCACACCGCGACGTTGACCGCGACCGGGCGCGAGGTGCGCGTCGAGGGGTTCGCGGACGGGCAGCTGGTGGCCGCGCGCAAGGTCGCCAGCTGATCGAGCGGGCGCTT
The DNA here is from genome assembly GCF_033949975.1 of Lentzea sokolovensis. Classification (NCBI taxonomy): domain Bacteria; kingdom Bacillati; phylum Actinomycetota; class Actinomycetes; order Pseudonocardiales; family Pseudonocardiaceae; genus Lentzea; species Lentzea sokolovensis. The sequence goes on along the minus strand of NZ_JAXAVU010000001.1, from coordinate 606,051 downwards.
CCGGTGACTCCATGACCGGAAGCGCCCGCTCTCTCTTCGAACTAGTGGTGTGGCCCAGAAAGTTGCCGGGCGAATTCGCGGTCAGACGGGTGCATCGTGGTGCCGCCCCCACGTCCTCGTACTGGTTTTACGGAGGCGTGGGGGCGGCGCCGCGAGGTGCCCTGCTGAGCGTGGATCACCTCGCCAACGTTCCGAGCCACACCACTAGCGCGTGAACGTGTACGCGCGGTCCGACGCCACCGCCGCCAGCTGTGCCTCGGTGCCCGGCGTCCAGCTCTGCACGTAGACCACCTCACCGTTGCGGCGGAAGTTCCACGCGGTCGCGGTGCCGTACAGGTCGTTCTTCGTGAAGACCGTCACGCCACCGCGGTGGTCGCTCTCCCTGCCGGTGCACGTGTTCTGCTCGCAGACCTGCGTCGGCGAGTTCGAGAAGAAGCCCGGGGCGTTGACCTGCATGAACACCGTGTTGTTCTGACCGTTGACGGTGAACTCCGTCCAGTTGGTCATGTACTGCATGTCGTCGAACACGCCCTCGGCCTCGCCACCCCAGTTGCCGGGCTCGACGTTCTGCGCGCCGCGGAAGACCTTCGGGAAGGTCTGCTGCAGGCGAGCGGTGAACCCGGCCGCCTGCTTCTCCAGTTCCGCCTTGGTCTTGTGGACCGGCGTGACGTCCTTCGGCGGCCAAGCCAGGCCGGTCTGAGCGGACGCCGTGCCCGCGAGTCCGAGAAGTGCCAAGCCCGTCAGGGCAGCCGCCATCACGTTGCGCATGCGCATAATTCCCCCTGGTGATCGTTCGCTTGCGAAGGGAAGGACGCCAGGTGATCACCGGAGGTTGCATGCGAGATCGTTTCTAGAGCCAGCCTCGCCGCATCGCCTGAACGCCTGCCTGGAACCGCGTCTGCGCCCCGCACCGGTCCATCAGCTGCCGCACCCGCCGCTGCACGGTCCGGGGCGCGAGCCCGAGCTGCCGCGCGATCGACTCGTCGGTCAGCCCGGCGGCGAGCAGGCCGAGCAGGTTCGGGTCCACGTCGGCCGCCGCCGCGTAGATGCCGCCGGGGCTGAACGGGATTCCCTTGTCCCAGTACAGCTCGAACGTCGAGCGCAGCACGTCCAGCAGCGCGGACGGCCGGATCAGCAGCACCTTGTCGATCACGTCGCCGGACGCCACCGGCAGCACGGCCGCGTGCGCGTCGATCACGGCGAGCTTGAACGGCAGCGTCGGCGTGACGCGGGCCCGTTCGCCGGCCGCGACCAGTTCGATGATCTCGGTGACTCGGCCGGGCAGGTCGACGGCGGACCTGTCGTAGACCACGCGCCACTGCACGTCGCGCTGCCGCGTCGAGTCCTCCAGCTCGGCGTGCTCCTCCTGCGGCGACAGGTACGGCGGCTGGTCCAGGACGCAGACCTCCTCGCGCGCGCCGCCCAGCAGCGTGCGCCACAGATCGCGCACAGCGTCCTTTCCGGACACCACCTCGACGAACGCGTTGTCCGCCAGTTCCTCGTCCCGGTTGCGCAGGTACAGCTCCATCAACGGGCCGACGTCCGCGCGGGCCCGGCGGTGGGCCTCCTCGCGGGCCGCGATCAGCGCCTCCACGGCGAGGTCGGGCGGGACGGCCTGCCACACGTCGCCGGGCAGGTGCCGGACCATGCCGAGCTCCCGCATCGACTCCAGCAGGGCGGCCGACGCGCCGATCTCGACGGTCGTGCGGCTGCCGCCCGTTACCAGAAGCTCGTAAACAGCGGTCTGTTCCGCGTTGACGCCCAGGTGTCCCAACACGGCCACATTGTGCGCCATTCAGAGCAGTACCCCTGTCGTGAACACGCCAGTGTCGTTAAACGGCCTCCGCTAGACCTGTTTTCGCAGCTGTGACCCGGCTTACGGTCCCCCCACCTCCGCAGCCGGTTCAGAACACTGACGCCCTCAACGGCACGCGAAGGCCCTGCGTGGAAGGACCTCACGTGAACGGATTGCGACGCACGACCCTGTGCGCCGCGGCAGTTTCCGCCGCCGTGTTCAGCGTTGCCTCACCCGTCAACGCAGCTCCAAGCCAGATCCAGTCCCAGCCGGACTCGACCCAGGTGAACCGTCCCTTCGAGCGGCTGATCGTCGGCTACAAGCCCGGCACCGCCGAGGCCTCTTCCGACACCGCTGCCTCGGACGACGCCCGCAAGAAGGGCAAGTCCCTGCACCGCCGCACGGCGAGTGGCGCGGTGGTCGTCGACCTCGGCGCCAAGACCACGAACGCCGACAGCACGATCCAGGCGTTCAAGAGCGACCCGAAGGTCGCCTACGTCGAGCCGGACCTGCTCATGCAGCCGTTCGCCGACCCGAACGACACCGAGTACTCCCGGCAGTGGGACCTCTTCGAGGCCACCGCGGGCATGAACGTGCCCGGCGCGTGGTCCAGCACGACCGGCTCCGGTGTGACCGTCGCGGTCATCGACACCGGCTACGTCGCGCACAGCGATCTGGCGTCCAAGGTCGTCGCGGGGTACGACTTCGTTTCCGACTCCGCTCGTGCCCGTGACAACAACGGCCGCGACTCCAACCCGGCCGACGAGGGCGACTGGACCGCACGCGGTGAGTGCGGCACCGACGCCAACGGCAACCCGGTGCCCGCGCAGGACAGCGCGTCGTCCTGGCACGGCACGCACGTCGCCGGCACGATCGCCGCGGCCACGAACAACGGCAAGGGCATCGCGGGCATCGCCTACGACGCCAAGATCCAGCCGTTGCGCGTGCTCGCCAAGTGCGGTGGCGCCACCTCGGACATCGCCGACGCGATCACCTGGGCGTCCGGCGGCACGGTGAGCGGCGTCCCCGCGAACGCCAACGTCGCCAAGGTCATCAACATGTCGCTGGGCGGCAAGTCCTCCTGCTCCACGACGTACCAGAACGCGATCAACGGCGCCATCAACCGCGGCACCACGGTCGTCGTCGCGGCCGGCAACTCGAACGACAACGCGTCGCTCTACACCCCGGCCAACTGCAGCGGCGTGATCACCGTCGCGGCGTCTTCCCGTGAGGGCAACCGCACGTTCTACTCGAACTACGGCACCCGCATCGACATCGCGGCTCCGGGCGGCGAGACCCGTCGCGGTACCGACACCCCCGGCACCATCACCACGCCGGAGAACGGCATCTGGTCGACGCTGAACGCCGGCGCCACCACCCCCGGTGCCGAGAACTACAAGCCCTACCAGGGCACGTCGATGGCCGCACCGCACGTCGCGGGCCTCGCGGCACTGCTCGTGGCCAAGAAGCCGTCGCTCACGCCGGCCCAGGTCAAGGACCTGATCAAGACCAACGCCCGTCCGCTTCCCGGCACCTGCTCGGGTGGCTGTGGCGCGGGTCTCGCGGACGCCGCCAAGACCGTGGCCGCCGTCGACACGACTCCGCCGCCCTCCGGTGGCCTGGAGAACACGACCGACGTCGCCATCGCGGACCGCGGTGCCGCCGTGACGTCGTCCATCACCTCCACGGTGACGGGCAACGCCTCCTCGACCACCAAGGTCGGCGTGGACATCGTCCACACCTACCGCGGTGACCTGGTGATCGACCTGATCGCGCCGGACGGCACCGCCTACCGGCTGAAGAACTCGTCCTCTTCGGACAGTGCCGACAACGTGGTGGCGACCTACACGGTCAACGCCTCGTCCGAGGTCGCGGCGGGCACGTGGAAGCTGCGGGTCCAGGACGTGTACTCCGGTGACACCGGGTACATCAACTCCTGGAACCTGACCCTGCAATAGCTCTACGAGTTCGCCGAGGGGCGGCGCCTTCCAACCCTGAGATCTGGGGGAGGCGCCGCCCTTTCACATGCGCACGAGTTTCCGGTTGCGGTGCACGATCCGTTCCAGGTAGTCGGCGACGTCCCGGATCGACGGCAGCCCGAGCACGTGCCGTTGCGCCCGCCGCACGCCCGCCCGGATCCCGTCGTCCGTCAGCGCCCGCTGACAGGCCTGAGCGACCGCGTCGGAGCAGAAGTCGTGCACCCGCACGCCCAGCTGGAGATCGTTGACCCGATGGGCGTTGTGCATCTGGTCGTGCAGGACCGGCAGCACGGCCGACGGCACCCCGGCCCGCATCGCCTCGCGAACGGAGTTGTACCCGCCGTGCGACACCAGCAGATCCGCGCTCTGCAACAGCAACGCCTGAGGCAGCGACTCGACCAGGTGCACGTGCGCCGCCGTGGCCTCCACCGGCAGCCCGCCCGTCAGCACCACCGCCTCGCACTCCACAGAGGACAGTCCGGCCACCATCGCCTCCAGGTGGGCCAGCGGCGAGCGGTCCAGGGCCTGCGGGGGCAGCGCGTCGAAGTCGAACAGCTCCGGCGACGACTCGGACTCGAACACCCCGCCCGAGGTGGAGGTCGACGCCACCACCAGCGGCCGCGACGGGTCCAGGTCCGCGAGCCACTGCGGCAGCCGTTCCCCGGCGCTGTGGTGCGACGGTTGCTGGAAGGCGAACGCGGGAGGCATCGGCTGGCGGGCGAACGAGTAGCCCGGCGGGACCGCGTCCAACCGGCCGTACCGGTGCGCCGAGTCGAGGGACTCGTGCAGCGGCCGGCGCAGTTCCGCGCGGCGTTCGTTCAGAGCGTTCAGCAGCGTCAGGCGGTCCATGTACTGGCCGACACCGGACGGCGTGGCCACGTGCGGCACGCCCAGGTGCTCGGCGACGAGCAGGCCCGCGAACTCGATTCCGCCGCGCAGCACCAGTTCGGGCCGGAACTCGGTGGCGACCGGCAGCAGCGCCTGGACGGCCGCGGTGATGTGCGGGCCCGCCGCGAACTCGACGATCATCTCGTCGGAGAACGGGTCGTAGTCCGGTGGGAGCGTGAGCACCTCGCCCTGCAACAGGTCCGCGAGCTGGTCGGCGATCTCGGGGAACACGGCGGCGACGCGCACCGGCTCGTCCGCGAAGCCGCGCAACACCGACGGCGGGCCCGTCACCAGCACCTCGTGGCCGAGTGACGTGAGCATCGCGACCAGCGGCAGGGTGGCCCTGGCGTGGGCGGCCGAGAACGCGACTGTGCACAGCACGCGCACGGCGTCCTCCCCGCGGCCGAGGGTTTGTTCCCCACCTTAGGGAGCCGCGGGGGCGCGGGGGAATGGCGAAGTTCCATTCACAGGTAACGTCGCGGACATGGCGACATTGGTGACGTTCCACGCCCACCCCGACGACGAGTGCATCGTCACGGGTGGCGTGATGCGCAAGGCGTTCGAGGAGGGACACCGGGTCGTGCTCGTCGTCGCGACGCGCGGGGAGGCCGGGGAGGTGCCGGACGACCTGGCCGACGGCGAGGAGCTCTGGCAGCGCCGCGTCGTGGAGACGCACGCGTCGGCGGACCTGCTGGGGGTCGCGCGCGTGGAGTTCCTGGGATACCGCGACTCCGGGATGATGGGCGACGAGCTCAACGGGCACCCCGGATCGTTCTGGACCGCGGACGTCGAGGAGGCCGCCCAGAAACTCGCGGCGATCCTCGTCGAAGAGGACGCGAAGGTGTTCACCACGTACGACAGCTTCGGCGGCTACGGCCACCCGGACCACATCCAGGCGCACCGGGTGGGCATGCGCGCCGCGGAGCTCGCGGGCACGCCGGCCGTCTACCAGGGCATGGTGCGGGAGTCGGAGTTCCGCGAGGCGTTCCGGCGCGCGGGCATCGAGGAACCGCCGCCGCTCGGCGAGGACGCGGTGCCGGAGTCGGAGATCAACGTGGGCGTCGACGTCGCGAAGTACCTGGAGGTGAAGCGCGCGGCGATGCGCGCGCACGCATCGCAGATCCCCGAGCAGTCGTTCTTCCTGTCGCTGGACGAGCCCACGTTCGCGCACGCGTTCGGCACCGAGTGGTTCATCCGCGAGGGCCACGGGCCCGCGACCGAACTGGACCTCTAGACGAACAAACGGGGCGGTCCACTTCGGACCGCCCCGCTTTCAGTTCAGCTGGTTCAGGCGCTGCGACGGCGCAGGAACAGCAGGGTGCCGGCACCGGCGCCCACGAGCCCCAGACCCGAGAGCAGCAGCCACATCGGGGACGCGCCGGTTGCCGCGAGGGGCGGTTCCGGAGCGCTGCCGCCGGGAGCGGCCGGGGTGGTGGACGGCGGGACCTCGGAGGACGAGGGCACCTCCGGAGTCGTGGTCGCCGGCTTCGTGGCGGTCGTCGTCGTGGTCGTCGTGGTCGGCGGCGCCTTCTTCACGCACGGCTCGACCGTCTTCGTGTCCTCGTAGTTGTAGCCGTCCGACGCGGTCACGACGAGCTTGAACACGTGCTTGACGGAAGCGTCGAGGTTGTTCCACTCCTTCGAGAAGGACTCCTGGAACTCGGGCTTCTCGATCGGCAGCTTCGTCTGACCGTCCAGGACCGTGACGGTGTTCTTGGCCTTCTTGTTGTACTGGGTCAGGTTGACCGACACCTTGGTGACCTTGGCGCCCTCGTCGCAGGACGCCGTCCACCTCGGGGTGTGGGCGCTGGCAGGCGTCGACAGCGCCAACGTGGCGAGTGCAGCGGTGGCGGTCACCGCGAACGCGCCGAGAACTCTACGTGCCAACGAATCTCTCCTGCTCTTGCTTTTGATGCGTGGCGGGTCGAGCACACATTCATGATCTGAATCACCCGACCGGGTGAACCGCGCCACGCTAGCAACCGAGAGCACTCGAAAGGTCACCGTATGACAACGCTACGGTGTCACCACGGATAGATCCTCATGTTTTCTGTTAGGCCGATCGTGCCCGCGACGAGTCTCATCTGCTCCACGCCGCGCACGTCGGCGTCCAGCAGCCGCGGCGAGCAGATCATCACGGCGAGCGTCTGGGCACGGGACAGGGCCACGTTCAATCTGTTGCGTGACAAAAGAAAGTCCAGGCCACGTGGCAGGTCCACGGTGGACGACGACGTCATGGACATGATGACCGCGGGTGCTTCCTGCCCCTGGAAGCGGTCCACGGTGCCCACCCGAGTTTCGCCGAATCCCGCATCGGCGAGCCGTCGGCGGATCACCCGCACCTGCAGGTTGTAGGGCGCCACCACGAGAATGTCCGCATCGGTCAGTTCGCGCGTTTTGCCGTTGTCCGTCCACGTACGACCGACGATCGCGCGCACGGTGTCCACCACGGCTTCGGCTTCCTCGACCGACGACGTGATGTTGTGACGGTGATCGACCTCGCGCAGGTAGATCCCGGGCTCGATGCCGGAGATCGACCGATGCGCGGCGGATTCGTGCGAATGGAGCAGACCTGCATAGGAAAGTTCGGAGACCGGACGGCACACCGCCGGATGCATGCGACGCGTCTCGGCCAGGAAGTAGCCCAGATGCGCGGGGATCACGTCCGCGTCGCCGAGCAGATGGCCCAGTGCGGAGGCGTCCGAACCGGGCGGGTGCACGCCCTGCACGACCTGTGGCAGTTGCTGCGGATCGCCCAGCAGCACGAGGTTGCGCGCCGCCGTCGCCACAGCCACCGCGTCGGCCAGCGCGAACTGACCGGCCTCGTCGATGATCATCACGTCGAACGGCTGCGCCTTGATCACGGCGTTGGAGAACGTCCAAGCCGTGCCGCCGACCAGGTGGCCCTGCGGGTGTTCCTCGCGCCACCTGGCCAGCGCGCCGTTGTCCTTGGGCTGGTCCCACGGCAGGCCCTCGACGGGCTTCTTCTCCTTGGAGCGCTTGGCCATCGGGATGTCGGGATCCACTGAAGACAGCACGTTCTCGACGGCCTTGTGCGACGTCGAGGTGACCGCGACGGTCTTGCCCTGGTCGATCAGGTGCCGCACGAGCTTGGTCGCGAGGTACGTCTTGCCGGCGCCGGGTGGTCCCTGCACGGCCAGGGTCCCGCCGTCGAGCTGGTCGACGGCCTTGATCACGGCCTGCACCACGTCGTCGTGCTGCGGCAACGGTTGCGCGGGCGGCGTGCGCAGCAACAGGTCGATGCCGGGGTTGCGGGGGAGCAGCGGCAACAGACCGACGGCCTGCTCGGCCAGGTCCGCGACGGCCTCGTCCTTCGGCGAGGCGGGCACCGGACTGCCCGGCAGCACGGCGATCGGCAGCTCCGAATGCTCCTGCGAGTTGCTCTCGGTCAGCACCAGTTCGTACGGGTTGTCGTCCGCGACCACGGCGTTGCGCGTCACGTTGCCGGGGTAGAGCAGCCGAACCTGCTCCCCGGAGCCGAACGGATGCGGCCGCTCCGGGTCGATCCGCGCGTGCACCTGCCGTTTGTGCGTCCGGACGCGCCCGGCCGGCGGCACCCAGTCCTCGGCCTTGAGTGTGATCGGCACCGCGCAGTTGGAGTCGGTCTCCAGATCGGAGATGGGCGCGAGGGCCTGCCGGAAGAAGTCGCCCCACGCCGGACTCGCCTCCCGCCGGTGATATCCGACCGTCGCCGCGAACAGGTCGTGCCCCTCGGCGAGCAACGGCTCCGTCAGCGCCGCCATCCTGCGCGCCCGCTCAGCCGCCTTCTCCTTAGCTGCTTCGTCCTGCTCCTGCGGCGGCGCGGTCTCGATCTCGCGCTCGATCTTGATGGCGTGCAACAGATCCCGCAGACCACGAGTGGGAATCTCGTCGTCCAGCAACGGCTTCAGCGCCGGCAGCGTGTACTCCCGGGTGGACACCCGCAGCACCCGTCGCGTCAGCGCGCCGAGGTCGACGCACCGTCGCACGAGCTCGTCCACTTCGGACTCCTTCGTCGCCGTCCGCGCGGCCCGCCCGGCCAGATCGTGCGGCGTGAAGTGATACACCGTCCCAGCGGGCGTCCGGTCGACGAACTCCTCGAACGTGCCCTCCCACCCCGGCGTGCGGAACGTGTCGCCGTCGACCTCCAGGAACACGTCGTCCTCGGCCGGCTCCGGCAGGTTCGCCAACGCCTCGGGCGCCACGACCTCGTAAGTCGTCACGCCGGTCCGTTCCTGCTGCACCTGAAGCCGGGCCTGCGCGGTCAACGCCGCGAACGAGGCAGGTGACAACGTGGCGGGCCGCTCCTCGGTCGCCGCAAGCGCGTCGATCGTGTCAATGCCGACCGAAACCAGCTTCCGCCGCTGGTCAGCCCTAAGACCCGCCACGAGCGAGAGGTCCCGCGCCTCCTCACGACCAGAAGCGCAGTGACGGGCGAACCGGCACCCGTTGCACGCGGCCCGCACGTCCCCCCACGACCGCGGAGGCGCGGGTGAGGGCTTCGCGAGCCGCGTGCGGAGGCGCCCGAGCAGGGGAAGGAAGTCGGCGACGCGGAACGACGTCCGCCGCCCGTCGACGATCAGGTGCGCCCGCGCGGCCCCCAGTGCCTCAGCGGCGGCGACGAGCGACAACACGGCCAGGGGAGTGGCGTCCGAGGCCTCGTCGCACGGCTCGTAGCCCTCGGCGGTGCGCACGAGGGTCTGAGTCGAGCAGTGGAACACGCCGTCGAAGAACACGGCGTTCTCGACCAGGTCCGCGCCGGACCGCATCTCGGCGGCCGTCCGAGCGGCCTGACGGTGCAGTTCGGCGGGGTCGCCACGCCGTTCGTCACGAGCGAGGAAGCTGCGGTGCTCGCATTCGAGCAGGTCGACGAGATCGGACGGGCTGGCGAGCATGGCTGCCGATGCTAGCGCCGCCCCCTGACAGAACGGGCGCGCGACCCGCGTTCATCCCCGAGACGCGGGTCGCGCACCCGCACCGTCAGGAGCCGGTCACACGTTGGCCTCCACCAGGTGCAGCAGGGCCTCGTGGTGCGTGTTCGGGTAGTCGTGCGGTCGGAACGGACGCGTCTGCGCCCGCACCAGCGCCGCCGCGGCGGCCAGTTCGCCGGTCCGCACCTCGGTGTCCCGGTGCAGGAACGCGAAGTGCGGCTCCCGCACCTCGTCCGGCCACAACAGCGTGTGCAGCACCAGGACGCCCTGCTGTGGCCGCAGTGCCGCCAGCGTTTCCTTGCCCCGCAACGCGAACTTCACGATCGCCGCGGCCTTGGTGCGCTCCAGCGTCTCCCGCAGCAGCACGTAGGACCGCACGGCCAGGTCGTCCGGCTCCACGTAGTAGCTGCGGTGCAACGCGACCGGGTCCAGGTCGACCTGCGGCGCGAACTGCTGCACGTCGATCACGCCGTCCTCCGGCGCCGGCAGATCGCCGGGATCGATCTGCACGATCCGGCCGTCGTCCAGTTCGTAGCCGCGCCCGATGTCCTCCGGCGTGAGCCGCAGCGAGCACTCGCCGCACACCTGTTGGTGGCGTACGCGGCCACTGTCCTCGCGGTGCACCAGGTGCACCTTGCTGCGATGTTCGGTGGCGGCCGACACCAGCCGCACCGTCATCGTCGACATCCCGAACCGAAGTGCTCCCCGCCACACAGTTCTCATGACAAATGAGTACTCGAACAGGTGTTCAACTAAGCATAATGCCTGATGAAAGGCCTCGTTCGGACGCGTCCGACAGGTGCCTCGGACGCGTGTTTCCGACGAAAGTCACTCTGAAGGCCTACCAGGGAGATGGCGCGTAGTCCTTCAGGAAGCATCCGTACAGGTCCTCGCCGGCCTCGCCGCGCACGATCGGGTCGTACACCCGCGCCGCGCCGTCGACCAGGTCCAGCGGGGCGTGGAAGCCCTCCTCGGCGAGCCGCATCTTCATCGGGTGCGGGCGCTCGTCGGTGATCCAGCCCGTGTCGACGGCGGTCATCAGGATGCCGTCGGCCTGCAGCATCTCCTCGGCGCTGGTGCGCGTCAACATGTTCAGCGCGGCCTTCGCCATGTTCGTGTGCGGGTGCCCGGAACCCTTGTAGGCGCGGGAGAACTGGCCCTCCATCGCCGACACGTTCACCACGTACTTGCGGCGATACGAGGACTTCGCCATCGACGACCGCAGCCGCGAGATCAGCAGGAACGGCGCCGTCGAGTTGCACAGCTGCACTTCCAGCAGCTCCACCGGGTCGACCTCGTCGACGTTCTGGATCCACGAGTTGACCGGTGCGGTGTCCGGCACGAGGCCGCCCGCGTCGATGTCCTTCGAGCCCGCCATCAGCGCCAGCGTCGTCACCGAGTGCGCCTCGGGAACGGCGGTGCCGGGCAACGCCAGCTGCCCGTGCCCGCCGAACGAGATCAGCTCGGGACGGCGGGCGTCACCGGTCAGCTCGTCGTGCTCGGCCTGGGCCAGCGGCGTGTAGGCGTTGGCGGAGCGGCGCACGGTCTGGGCGGCGTTGTTGATCAGCACGTCGAGTGGGCCGCGCGACGCCACCTCGTCGGCCAGAGCCAGCACCTGGGACGGGTCGCGCAGGTCGATGCCGACGATCTTGAGCCGGTCGATCCACTCGGCGGCGTCCGGCATCGTGGCGAACCGGCGCGCGGCGTCCTTGGGGAACCGGGTGGTGATCGTGGTGTGCGCGCCGTCACGCAGCAGACGCAGCGCGATGTACATGCCGATCTTCGCGCGCCCGCCGGTCAGCAGGGCGTTGCGGCCGGTCAGGTCCGTGCGGGCGTCGCGCTTGCTGTGGTTGAACGCGGCGCACTCGGGGCAGAGGTTGTGGTAGAAGGCGTCTACCTCGACAAACCTCTTGCGGCACGTGTAGCAGGACCGCGCGCGCAGCAACGTGCCGGCGGTCGCGCCGGCGGCGTTCGACACGAGGGGGAGGCCCTGCGTCTCGTCGTCGATGCGGTCCGGCGACCCGGTGGCCGTCAGCGCGGTCACGGCGCGGTCGTTGGCCGTGATGGCGGCCTTGCGCTCGGTCTTCCGGAACTTCTTCGCGGCCTTGAAGATCTTCGCGGTGGCCCGGCGGACGCGCACGGCGTCGTCGTGTTCCGCCGGCAGGTCCTCGACCTGGGCAAGCACGCGCAGGCAGACTTCCAGCTCTGCGGGGTCGATCGAGGTCATGAGCAGGCATTTTACGGGGTGAGGGGGTGCTCGGGATGACCGGGCCCGAACTGCTGGTGCTGTGGGACATCGACAACACGCTGATCGCGGCGCGCGGCTTCGGCGGACTGATGTACCGCGAGGCGTTCCGGACGGCGTTCGGCCGGGAGCTGGCGGGCCCCGTCGACCTCGGTGGACGCACCGAGCTGGACATCATCGAGGAGACCCTGCGGCAGCACGGCATCGAGCACACCGAGGAGGCGTCGCGGCTGCTGGCCGACGCGCTGGCGGACTCCTTCGAGACGCGCCGCGCCGAACTGCCCGGCCACGGCGAGGTCCTGCCCGGCGCGCTCCAGGCGCTGGAACACTTCGCGGACGATCCGCGCGTGCACCAGGGCGTGCTGACCGCCAACCTCCGCAGTGTGGCGAGGATCAAGCTGGAGGAGTTCGGGCTGGCGCACCTCGTCGACTGGGACGCGAGCGCGTTCGGCGACGACCACGCCGACCGCGCCGAGCTCGTGACGTTCGCCCGTGAACGCGCGCAACGCATCCGGTCGTTCGCACAGGACGAGGTCGTGCTCATCGGCGACACCCCGCACGACGTCTACGCGGCGACGAAAGCGGGTGTGCGGCTCGTCGCCGTGGCCACCGGGCGCAGTTCGAGACAGGATCTCCACCAAGCTGGAGCCCAGATCGTGATCGACGACCTGAGCGACCTGTCACGGCTGGCCAGGAGCGTGTGGGCCACCTGAGACGGGTCTGAACGGCCCTGGCCGACGGTCGATCACGGCGTTATGGTGCGCGGCATGCCCACAGCAGGCGGCCCGACAGTCAAACGGCTGTCCCAGCCGGACGCCGACATCAAACCGAAGGCCCTCGGAATGCCCCGAGGCCGCACGGTGATCTCGGTCTTCGGCTCTACAGAAGACATCGAGACGGATCTCGCCGCGAAGTTGTTGCCGGTGCTCAGATCCGTGGTGGTGACGGCGGCGCGCAACGGCGCCGTGTTCGTCACCGAAGGCACCGACCGAGGCGTTGTCCACTTGCTGGGCATGGCTTTGCAGGCGTGCGAGCAGCGCTGGCCCGTCGTGATCGGGGTCGCGCCGAGCAGCAAGGTGCACGACCTCACCGAGACCTCCACCAACGGTCAGGTCCCGCTGGAACCCAACCACAGCATCGCCGTCGTCGTGCCCGGTTCGGAGTGGACGGACTCGACACCCGTGCTGTTCCGCACGATCGACGCGGTGCGCCACAAGAAGCCCGTCGTCGCTCTCGTCGTCGGAGGCGAGAACGAGCGGGAGGTGATCGACCACCTCAGCGGCGACAACCCGCTGCTGGTGCTCGCCGGCACCGGTGGTCTCGCGGACCGCATCGCGACAGGTGACCTCACCGGCGACCTCGCGGTGCTCGTGCGCAGCGGCAAGATCTTCATCGTCCACGTCGACGAGGGCGCCGGTAAGGCCGTCACCGCGCTGGAACGGCTGCTGGGCAAGGAGAAGCCCGTCAAGCCGCCGCGGATCCTGCCCAAGGTCCGGTACAAGGCGCCGGAACCGCGCCCGCTCGTCGATCCCGGCTTCGTCGTGGCGTATCCGATGCTCGCCGACGCCATCCACGACGCGAACCAGGTCGTCGCGCCGGCGTTCCAGGAGCTCGACTCCGAGGCCGAGGTCGAGCAGAACCGCTACCGGCTCACGGCCGTGCTCGCGATCGCGGGCGGCCTCACCACGACGGTGTTCGCCGGGCTGCAGACCTGGCTCAAGGACACGCCGTGGCCGGGCGTGCTCGTCGTGGCGGGTGGCGCGTTCGCCGCGGCCATCACGATCGTGGCGCGCAAGCGGGAGTCACTCGACAAGTACCTCACCGCCCGGTCGCGCGCGGAACGCCTGCGGGCGCTGTACTTCGCGCACCTCGCCTCCGTCGCCCCGGCCACGGAGGAGGAGCGCCTGGACAAGGTGGCGGACCTGGAAGCCGCGGTCAGCAACCGCAAGCACGAGGTGGTACGGACATGAGCGACAAGCAGCGCCAGGCCCAGTTCGTGGAAGCCTATCTGCGCCACCGCTTCCAGGACCGGCTCGACCACTTCGAACGCGCCCGCAAGCGCTACTCCCGCGCTCGCACGTGGACGGTCGCGCTCGCCGCCGCCTTGTTCATCGCCGCCGCTGCCGCCGCGGCCGTGGGGATGGCGGACGGACCGCGCAGGGCCATGTGGGGTTTCGTGGCAACGGTTCTGGCCGCTTTGGGCACCGCGATGTCGCTGTACGAGGCGACGTTCGGTTTCCGCCGCCTGGCGCGGGAGAGCGCCACCACTTCCGTTGCGCTGCAACGGCTCGCGGTGGACGGCCCCACGCCGGACGACGTGGACGACGAACGGCTGGTCGCATTTGTGACCGAAGTGGAATCGGTGCTCAGATACGGCAGGTAAAGTCGAATCGTGGCAAAATGATCAGGGGACAAGGCGAAGAAAGCGCTCCCATGGTTACCACGCAGCGTGGGTGATCGATTACGGTAAGCACCGGTTCTGGTGTTTCCGTCACCCAGTTGCCATGATGACCACATCCCCCGATGCGGAAGCAGGCACGAGATGACTTGGGCGCGTCCCGCGATCGCCGAGCCCGAAACCGGCACCTTCGCCGAGGCCAAGGCTCTGGAGAAGGAGCACAGCACGATTCAGAACAGCAAGGCGGCACGCACCGTGGCCTGTCACGCCACGGACGCGCTCGACTGCGCTGACCTGCTGGAAATGCTCGGCTTGAACGCCACGGAGGGCAAGGTCCGGGTGTAACCCCGCGACTGGATCCACCACTCGGCCACCAGCAGGTTCACCACGAACGACAGCCAGTTCGCGGTGGCGAAGATGAGCAGCCCGTCCCCGTCGGGCATCACCGCGCCGAGAGCAAGCCCCCAAAGGCGACCCGTCACGGCGGCGCCAGTGAGTGCGAAACCGCGGATCATCCAGATGCGGTGTTCGCCGAACTGGCGCCGCCGTGCCGTCTTCAGGCCGTAGAGGGCCGTCACGAACCACAGCACCGACAGAACCGTCAGCGGCGCGGACGAGGCCAGCCCGGCCAGCGACAGCTGAGCGCACACGACGCCGAGCAACGACGACGGCAGGACCGCCGCGAAGTACACGCGCCCCATCACCCGGTGCACCCGCGGATGCCGGCCGCGCAGGCGAGGCCAGAACTGCGAGACACCCGCGAGGACCGCGACCGTTCCGGTGAAGATGTGGGCGACCAGAAGCCCGTAGTGGACCGATCCGTGCAACGGCGGTCTCGCCTGATCCACGTCCAGGGTGACGTACGCGCTCGCGGCGAAGATCGTTATCGCGACGCAGACGAATCCCGATACCGCCAACCAGGCGGCGTACCCCCACGAAGTTTTCATACTTCAAGCGTGTCAACGCCTTCACTCGAACGCGCTGGTGTGGCCCCCCGAGCGAGCAGTGGGGAGCTCCCTACTGGGATGATGGGACTCATGCGGACGGTCGAGATCTCCGAAGAGCCGATCAGGCTAGGGCAGTTCCTCAAGCTGGCGCAGCTGGCCGAGGACGGCGCACACGCCAAAGAGCTCATCGAGGACGGGGAAGTCCACGTCAACGGCGCTGTGGAGCTCCGGCGTGGAGCACAGCTGCGGCACGGTGACGTAGTGGTTGTCGAGAGTGACGAAGTGCGCGTTTCCGTTCGGTCGTAGCGCATTACTCCGTTCAGCGGTAAGTGCATGCACAATGGCAGTCGATCAGACTAGGGCCTGAAGACCTGTTCTGAGCCATTACCTCGCGACATACGTATCCAATTATGTCCCTTGTGGACATCTGGAAACGTGTTACGTCGCCACGGTTTCCAGGCGGTGAGACGCGCGTCACGTCCGGTATTCGGACTTCGGGAAAGTTTTTTCCAGGGTCTGTAACGCCGATGCCGGTACGTGCGAATCACCGGTTGCGAGCTTCGGGCGCCAATCCAGTTCGACGTCGTGCCGAAGATCGCGAAGCTGGAAGTTCCAAGGTCCTCGGGGTGACCTGTGCCTGTGCGTGTCCAAAATCGCCGCTGAGCCGGGGAGATCAGAACGATGAGTGAGCAGGTCCGCGCTGCCCGTGACGTCGCTGCCCGTGACGTCGAAGGGTTGCGCTCCACGCTCAATCCTCTGTCGGAACACAGACAGACGCACCCACCCGTTGCCCGCTGGGAAAGCCGCTACCGCTATGCCGTGATCACCGCCGACGTGCTGACCGTTGTCCTGGTCGTCATCGCCGTCGGTGCCGTCATGAGCATCAGACACGCCGCTTTCGGCCCGCTTTCCCTTGCCCTGCTGGACATACTCACAGTAGTTCTCGTGGTCGGCTCGCTCGCGATCAACCGCGTGTGGACGCCGACCGTTCTCGGCCAGGGTGCCGAGGAGTTCCGAAGACTCGGCCGGGGTTTGTTCGGTGCCGTCGTGGCGCTCGGACTCGGAGCGCTCGCCGTCGACATCCCCGGCGCCCGCCTGTGGATCTTCGTCGTGGTTCCCGCGATCGCCCTGGTCGCGTTCCCCATGCGTTACCTCCTGCGCCGCCCGCTGCACCGCGGTCGCAGTGAAGGACGTTTCCTGCTCTCGGTCCTCGCCGCCGGCAACCTGGACACCGTCGAGGACCTCATCCACCGCACCAAGCGCGTCGCCCACCTCGGCTGGCGCGTGGACGCGATCTGCACGATCGACGGCCGCGGCCGCTCCGGCACCGACGTCGAGGGTGTTCCCGTCGTCGGCCAGCTGCGTGAGCTCGCCGAGCACGTCCGCCGCGGTGGGTACCGCATCGTCGCCGTCACGCCCGACGCCTACTGGACACCTCGCCGTCTCCAGCAGCTCGCGTGGGCGCTCGAAGGCTCCGGTGCCGAAATGGTCGTGTCGCCCGGTCTCATGGAGGTCGCCGGCCCGCGACTGCACATGAGCGCCGTGCTCGGCATGCCGCTGCTGCGCGTGAGCGAACCGGCACTGAGCGGATTCCGCCGTCTGGTCAAGGAAGTCGTCGATCGCGTCGGAGCGTTCGCCCTCCTGGTCCTGCTGGCACCGCTCATGTTCGCCGTCGCCGCGTTCGTGATGATCGACAGCCGTGGTCCCGTCTTCTACCGCCAGAAGCGGGTCGGCAAGACCGGCGTGCCGTTCACGATCATCAAGTTCCGCACGATGGTGACCAACGCCGACGCGTTGCGCGCCAGGCTCGCCGCTGTCGACGAAGGCAACGGCGTGCTGTTCAAGATGAAGAAGGACCCGCGCATCACCAAGGTCGGCACGTTCCTGCGCCGCTACTCGATCGACGAGCTTCCGCAGCTGTTCAACGTCCTCGCGGGCAGCATGTCGCTCGTCGGCCCGCGCCCGCCGCTGCCGGAGGAGACCGCGAAGTACTCCTCGGACGTGCGGCGCCGCCTGCTGGTGAAGCCCGGACTGACCGGCCTGTGGCAGGTGAGCGGACGGAGCGATCTCTCGTGGGAGGAGTCGATCCGGCTCGACCTGCGCTACGTCGAGGACTGGTCGCTCGCCCTCGACCTCGTGATCATGTGGAAGACCTTCCGCGCCGTCTTCGGCGGCCAGGGGGCCTACTGATGGGGAACCAAGACGTGATTGGCCTTGCTGTCATCGGAGCCGGGTACTGGGGGCCGAACCTCGTTCGCAACGCCCAGGCCACCCCGGAGCTCCACCTGCGCTACCTGTGCGACCTCGACGTCGAGAAGGCTCAGCGCGTGCTGGGCCAGTACTCGACCGTGCGCGCCACTGCGTCGCTGGACGAGGTCCTCGCCGACCCCGACGTCCACGCGGTCGCCATCGCCACCCCCGCGGCCACGCACCTGCCCGTCGCCCTCGCGGCGTTGGAGGCCGGCAAGCACGTCCTCGTGGAGAAGCCGCTCGCGGCGAACTTCGAGGACGGCCTCAAGCTCGTCGAGACCGCCGAGCAGCGCGGTCTCACGCTGATGCTGGACCACACCTTCGCGTACACGTCGTCGGTGCAACACCTGCGCAAGATCATCCGCGGCGGCGAACTCGGTGACATCCAGTACATCGACTCGGTGCGCATCAACCTCGGTCTGGTGCAGCCGGACGTCGACGTGCTGTGGGACCTCGCCCCGCACGACCTGTCGATCTTCGAGGCGATCCTGCCCGACGACGTCCACCCGGTGGAGGTCGCGGCGCACGGCTCCGACCCGATCGGCGCGGGCGTCGCGTGCGTCGGCCACCTCACGGTGCGGCTGTCCAACGGGGCAATCACGCACGTGCACGTGAACTGGCTGTCGCCGACGAAGATTCGCACGATGGTCATCGGCGGTTCACAGCGCACGGTCGTGTGGGACGACAACAATCCCGCACAGCGACTGTCCATTTATGACCGGGGCGTCGACAAGTCCCCGGAGCAGCAGAAGATCTCCTACCGCACCGGCGACATGGTCGCGCCGGCGTTGGTGGAACGCGAGGCGTTGCGCACGATGATGGCGGAGTTCGCCGCGTCCATCACCGAGAAGCGGGCGCCGCTGACCGACGGCCGCGCGGGTCTGCGCGTGCTGGCGGTGCTGGAGGCGGCGTCGGAGTCGCTGCGCGCCGGCGGAGTTTTCGTTCCTGTTCAACAAGTCGAAGGCAAGGTGTCCTGATGTCGGCCAAGGAGTTGGGCCAGCCCATCGCCGGTCAGCGTGCGCTCGTCACCGGTGGTGCGGGCACGATCGGTTCCTCGGTGGTGGACCAGCTCGTCGAGGCCGGTGCGGCCGAGGTCGTCGTGCTGGACAACTTCGTGCGCGGCCGCCGCGAGAACCTGGCCGCCGCGCTGGAGTCCGGTGTCGTCCGCATCGTCGAGGGCGACATCAACGACAAGGCCCTGGTGCGCGAGCTGACCGAGGGCGTGGACCTCGTCTTCCACCTCGCCGCCATCCGCATCACCCAGTGCGCCGAGGAACCGCGGCTCGCGCTGGAGTGCCTGGTCGACGGCACGTTCACGATCCTGGAGGCCGCCGCGGCCGCCGGGGTGAAGAAGGTCATCGCGTCGTCGTCGGCGTCGGTGTACGGGCTCGCGGAGTCGTTCCCGACCAACGAACGGCACCACCCGTACAACAACGACACCTTCTACGGCGCCGCGAAGGCGTTCAACGAAGGCATGCTGCGCAGCTTCAAGGCCATGTACGACCTCGACTACGTGGCGCTGCGCTACTTCAACGTGTACGGCCCGCGGATGGACGTCCACGGTCTGTACACCGAGGTGCTCATCCGCTGGATGGAGCGCATCGTCGACGGCAAGTCGCCGCTCATCTTCGGCGACGGCGCCCAGACGATGGACTTCGTGCACGTGCACGACATCGCACGCGCCAACATCCTCGCGGCCAAGGCGCCGGTCACGGACACGGTGTACAACATCGCGTCCTCCCAGGAGACATCGCTCAAGGAGCTCGCCCTCGCGTTGCTTGCCGCGATGGACTCCGACCTGCCGCTGGAGCACGGCCCCGAGCGCAAGGTGAACGGCGTGACGCGCCGGCTCGCCGACATCAGCCTCGCGGCCACCGAGCTCGGGTGGAAGCCCGAGATCGGGATGGACGGCGGTCTGCGCGACCTCGTCGCGTGGTGGCGTGCCGAGAAGGCCGCCGCCGACGCGGCGGGCGTGTAACCCCCAAGACCGCGGGCGCGGCCGACACCCCCAGGTCCGCCGCGTCCGCACCCCTTTCCGCGACCGTCGCTGGAGTTCCACCCGCCGTCGAACTCCAGCGGCGGTCGCGGACACCAACTCCGCCAATGAAGAGGTAGAGCTTTGATTCCGGTTATGCGGCCGTTGCTCGGCGAAGAAGAGGCGCTCGCCGCCGCCGAGGCCGTCCGGTCCGGCTGGGTGGCCCAGGGTCCCCGAGTCCGGGAGTTCGAAGAAGCGTTCGCCGCCTCGGTCGGCGCGCAGCACGGTGTCGCGGTGTCCTCCTGCACAACGGGTCTGCACCTCGCCGTGCACGTTCTCGGCATCGGCCCCGGCGACGAGGTCGTCGTGCCGTCGCTGTCGTTCATCGCCACCGCCAACGCCGTGCGCTACACCGGTGCCACCCCCGTCTTCGCCGACGTCGAGGTGGAGACCGGCAACCTGAGCGCGTCCACAGTGGAACCCGTGCTCACCGAACGAACACGCGCAGTCATGGTCGTGCACCAGGCCGGCGTGCCCGCGGACGTCGACGCGCTCAAGGCGTTGTGCGAACCGCGCGGCATCGCGGTCATCGAGGACGCGGCGTGCGCGGCGGGCTCCACCTACAAGGGCAAGCCGGTCGGCACGGACGCGCTGCTGGCCGCCTGGTCGTTCCACCCGCGCAAGCTCCTCACCACCGGTGAGGGCGGCATGGTCACCACCGACGACCCCGAGTGGGCCGTCCGGCTCAAGCGCCTGCGCGAGCACGGGATGAGCGTCTCCGCGGCGGACCGCCACAACGGCGGAAGCGCCGTCATCGAGCAGTACCTGGAGACGGCGTTCAACTACCGGATGACCGACATCCAGGCCGCCGTCGGCCTGGTGCAGCTGTCCAAACTGGACGCGATCATCGCCCGTCGCCGTGAGTTGGCCGCGCGCTACCACGAGTTGCTGGACGGCGTCGTCGAGACCGTTCGTGACCCTGAGTACGGGACGACGAACTACCAGTCGTTCTGGGTCTGGCTGCCCGAGGGCGCCGACCGTCAGGAAGTCCTTGCGGGCCTTGCCGAACGCGGCGTGAGCGCACGGCGCGGAATCATGGCGTCACACCTCGAACCCGCCTACGAGGGTCATCCCGGCATCGCGCTGCCGGTGACGGAGGCCTTCACGGCCCGGACGCTGATCCTTCCGCTCTTCCACGACATGACCGAGTCCGAACAGGACACCGTCGTGTCAGCGTTGTCGGAAACTCTCCACACATCCCAACTGACCGTGCGTGGTTGAAAGATAAAGATTCAACCCCCACCGGAACATTTTTGTGTTGACACGTAACAGTTCTAACCAGATCGCCGACGTTCGGAGTAGCAGCCCTGTGCTGTCCAGCGTAGTGCGCGGATCACACACGGTAACTCCGTCCGAGAGGTAGAACCCAATGGTGGCTCAGCAGTCGCGTCTCGTGCGGGTGCTTGTGATCACGGCATTAATCGCATCGACGATGTTCGTGATGGGGGTCTTCAACGCCCCCAACGCCAATGCTGCTCCGTGTGACTTCCCCGTCACCAACAAGGTCGCGTGTGAGAACACGCAGACCGGTGCGGACAACTGGCAGGCCCAGTACCGGGACGACGCGATCCTCGGGTACACAACGGACATCAGCTACAACATCGGCCAGACCGTCAGCTTCAAGATGCTGACGTCGGCCTCCTCGTACAAGCTCGACATCTACCGGATGGGCTGGTACGGCGGCAAGGGCGCCCGGCACATGGGCACGGTCAACCGCAACACCCCGCAGAACCAGCCACCATGTCTGCGGGACGCGCCGACCGCGCTCATCGACTGCGGCAACTGGGCCGTGTCGGTCACCTGGAACATCCCCTCCACCGCGGTCTCCGGCATCTACTACGTGCGCATGACGCGCAACGACACCGGCGCCGAGAACGAGATGGCGTTCGTCGTCCGCGACGACGCCTCCACCTCGAAGGTGTTCTTCCAGACCTCCGACGCCACCTGGGTCGCGTACAACCGCTACGGCGGCAACAGCCTCTACTTCGGTGACGGCCCCGGCCAGGGCGGCAGCTCGTACAAGGTCAGCTACAACCGCCCGTACACCGGCGGCGACGGCGACGAGAACTTCATCTTCAACGCCGAGTACCCGATGCTCAGGTTCATGGAGCGCAACGGGTACGACATGAGTTACACGACCGACGTGGACTCCGCCCGGCGCGGCAACCTGATCAAGAACCACAAGGTCTTCATGGCGGTCGGCCACGACGAGTACTGGTCGAACGAGCAGTGGAACAACGTGATGGCCGCGCGTGACGCCGGCGTGCACATGGCGTTCCTGACCGGCAACGAGATCTTCTGGAAGACCAAGTGGGAGAAGAGCATGGACTCCTCCCAGACCGACTGGCGCACCATCGTCTGCTTCAAGGAGACGAAGGGCACCCAGAACGACGGCACGAGCACCTGGACCGGCACCTGGCGAGACCCTCGCTACAGTCCACCTCAGGACGGCGGCAGACCCGAGAACGCGTTGCTCGGCAACATGTTCACGGTCAACGGCCGGCGTGACGACGCGCTGCAGGTGCCGGCCGCGTACGGCAAGATGCGGCTCTGGCGCAACACCGACCTGGTGAACCTCGCCGCGGGCAGCACGTACACGTTCCAGCCCGGCACGCTCGGCTACGAGTGGAACACCGTCTA
The DNA here is from genome assembly GCF_033949975.1 of Lentzea sokolovensis. Classification (NCBI taxonomy): domain Bacteria; kingdom Bacillati; phylum Actinomycetota; class Actinomycetes; order Pseudonocardiales; family Pseudonocardiaceae; genus Lentzea; species Lentzea sokolovensis. The sequence goes on along the minus strand of NZ_JAXAVU010000001.1, from coordinate 583,943 downwards.
CGACAACGGCTTCCAGCCCGCCGGCGTCGCGCAGATGTCCCGCACGACGGTCAACCTCGACGGCTACTACGGCCTGAAGAACTACGGCGACGAGTACGGCTCGGGTCCCGAGACGCACGCGATCACGTACTACCGCGCGCCTTCCGGTGCGCTGGTGTTCGGTGCCGGCACGGTGCAGTGGGCGTGGGGCGTCGACGACGAACACGCGTTCCCGACCAACACGCCGACGTCGGACAAGCGGATCAAGCAGGCGACGGTCAACTTCCTCGCGGACATGGGCGTGCAGCCCTACCAGCTGTGGGGTGCCGACCAGCTCACCATCTCCGGTGCCATCAACGACAACGCGGCGCCCGGCGTGCAGATCTCGACGCTGCCGGCGCAGGCGACGGTCGGCCAGGCCTACACCTTCGGCGGCACGGTGATCGACGCGTCCGGCAAGGTCGCGGGCGTCGAGGTCTCGACCGACGGCGGCACGCGCTGGCACTACGCGAACTGGCTGGCGGGTCAGACGTCGTGGACCTACACCTACACGCCGAACCAGTCCGGCACGGCACAGATCAGGGTCCGCGCGGTCGACGACTCGCTGAACCTGTCCACGCCCGTGAGCGCGACTCCGAACGTGGCCGCCAAGACCTGCCCGTGCGGCATGTTCGCCGGCACGGAGGTCCCGAAGGTCACGTCCGCCGACGACAGCTCGCAGCTGGAGCTCGGCGTGAAGTGGAGGGCCGCGAGCAACGGCTACGTCCGCGGCGTGAAGTTCTACAAGGGCACCGGCAACACCGGCACGCACACCGGCAGCCTGTGGTCGAGCAACGGTGATCTGCTCGCCACCGGCACGTTCACCAACGAGAGCCCGACGGGCTGGCAGACGCTGCTCTTCCCGTCGCCGATCGCGGTGAACGCGAACACGACCTACATCGTGTCGTACTACACGCCGACCGGGCACTTCGCCTACGACACCGGCGGGTTCTACCAGCAACAGGCGTACATGCAGCCGATCACCGGCCTGCAGTCCGGTGTGGACGGACCGAACGGCATCTTCCGCTTCGGCGCCGGCTTCCCGAACCAGACGTTCGACAACACGAACTACTGGGTCGACGTGGTGTGGGCGACGGACCCCGGTCCCGACACCCGTGCGCCGATCCAGAGCGCGAACTCGCCGGTGACCAACGCCGGTTCGGTCGCGCTGAACACCACGGTGTCCGGCACGTTCGACGAGAACGTGACGCTCAGCTCGGCGCAGGTCACGGTGACCGGCCCGTCGGGCGCGGTCACGGGCACCAAGTCGATCTCGAACGACGCCCGCACGATCACGTTCACGCCGTCCGCGCCGCTGGCGGCAGCGACCGCCTACACCGTCACGATGAGGGCGGCGGACGCGGCAGGAAACCTGTCCTCGCAGTCGAACTGGACGTTCACGACAGGATCGCCGCGCCCGGCGGCCTGCCCGTGCACGATCTGGGACGACTTCGCGGCACCGGCCGTGATCGACGCCGGTGACACCAGCCAGGTCGAGGTCGGCACCAAGGTCCGCTTCGACGGCAAGGGCGAGGTGCTCGGCGTCCGCTTCTACAAGGGCACCGGCAACACCGGCACGCACACCGGCTCGCTGTGGACCTCCACGGGTCTGCTGCTCGCGACCGGCACGTTCACCGCGGAGACGACGTCAGGCTGGCAGAAGCTGATGTTCAACTCGCCGGTCCAGGTGCAGGCGAACACGACGTACATCGTCTCGTACAACGCCCCGAGCGGCCGGTACTCGGTCACCTCCGGCTACTTCAACGGCCAGGAGGCGAGCTACCAGTCGCTGCACGCGTTGCAGAACGGCACGGACGGCGGAAACGGCGTCTACAAGTACGGCACCGGTTTCCCGAACAACTCCTACAACGCGACGAACTACTGGGTCGACGTCATCTACCGCAACGGCCTCAACGGTGACACCACGCCGCCGACGATCACGAACCGCGCGCCGGCCGTGAACGCGACGAACGTGGGCCTGCAGAACGCCCTCACGGCGACGTTCAGCGAGCCGGTCGACCCCGCGTCGGCGCAGATCTGGCTGAAGGACCCGAAGGGCGCCAAGCTGTCCGGCTCGGTGTCGCTGTCCGGAGACCAGAAGACGGTCACCTGGACGCCGTCCGCCAAGCTCGTGTCGGGTACGCAGTACCAGGCGCACGTGGGCATCGCGGACGTCAACGGCATCGCGATGACGGCTGCCGCGGAGTGGAACTTCACGACCACGACGACGCCGACCTGCCCGTGCTCGCTCTTCAGCACGGCGACGGTGCCGGACGAGACGTCCGCGGACGACTCGGGCGCGTACGAGCTGGGTGTCCGGGTCACCCCGACCCAGTCGGGCCAGATCACCGGTGTCCGCTTCTACAAGGGAACCGGCAACACCGGCACGCACACCGGCAGCCTCTGGAACGCCAACGGTCAGCGCCTCGCCACGGGCACCTTCACGGGTGAGACGGCGACGGGCTGGCAGACGCTGACGTTCTCGCAGCCGGTGGTCGTGAGCTCCGGCCAGACCTACACCGCCTCGTACACGACGACCACCGGGCACTACGCGGTGAACGCCGGGTACTTCGGGACGGGTCCGGTCAACTCCGGTCCGCTGTCGGCACCGCAGGAGCTCAACGGCGTGTTCGTGCCGGGTGCGGGCTTCCCGACGATGACGTACGGCTCCGGCAACTACTGGGTCGACGTGATGTACCAGCCCAACGCCGACAACGTCGCTCCGGTGGCGCAGTCGCACACGCCGCTGACCGGCGCGAGCGACGTGGCGTTGAACTCGACGGTCACCGTGTCGTTCGACGAGCCCGTGGATCTCAACTCGGCGCAGTTCGACGTCACCGACCCCGGTGGCGCGAAGATCGCCGGCACGCGGGCGCTCTCGCCGGACAGCAGGATGATCACGTTCACGCCCGCCGCCAGATTCGCGGCGTCCACTGTGTACTCGGTGACCGCGAAGGCCGCGGACACGTTCGGCAACATGATGGCCAACCCGGTCACGTGGTCGTTCACCACGACGACGACGCAGACCTGCCCGTGTTCGCTGTTCAGCGCGGCGACCGTTCCGACGGTAACTTCGGCTGATGACAACGGCGCGTACGAGCTGGGCGTCAAGTTCACGTCGAGCACGAACGGGCAGATCACCGGCGTGAAGTTCTACAAGGGCACGGGCAACACCGGCACCCACACCGGATCGCTCTGGTCCGCGGACGGCCAGCGCCTGGCCACCGGCACGTTCTCGAACGAGACCGCGTCCGGCTGGCAGACGCTGACCTTCAGCTCACCGGTGTCGATCACGGCGAACACCACGTACACGGCCTCGTACACGACCACCGTCGGCCGCTACGCGGTGAACGAGGGCTACTTCGGCTCGGTGACCTCGCCGCCGCTGGGTGCCACGCCGTCCGCCGGTGTGTTCACCGCCGGATCCGGGTTCCCGACGTCGACCTACAACGGTGGCAACTACTGGGTGGACGTGATGTTCCAGTGATGCGCCTGTGACTGCTCGGCCACTGCTGTTCCTCGGGGCGGGTGGACTGACTCGCGAGACCCTCGCGGCGGTCCGCCTCCTCCCGGAGACGTGGGACCCGATCGGGGCTCTCGACGACTCCACCGCCCTGCACGGCACCCTGATGGACGGGGTGCCCGTGCTGGGCGGGCTCGACACCCTGGCCGATCATCCGGACGCGGCCGTCGTGCTCTGCATCGCGAGTGCGCGGCGGTCGCTGGTCCGGCTGGACGTGGCCAGGAGGCTCGATCTGCCGGACGAGCGGTGGGCGACCATCGTGCATCCGGCGGCTGTCACCTCCGGTGCTTCTGTCGGCGCCGGAACGATTCTGCTCGCGGGCGTCGTCATCACGACCCCGCTGTCGATCGGCCGGCACGTGGTGGCCATGCCCCAGGTGCTGATCACCCACGACGACGAGGTCTCGGACGGCGTCACGTTCGCCGGCCGCGCGGCGCTCGCGGGTTCTGTGCACGTCGGGGAGGCCGCGTACCTGGGACAGGGAGCCCTGGTGCGCGAGGGCGTGAAGATCGGCGCCGGTGCCGTCATCGGCATGGGAGCCGTTGTCCTGCGGGACGTTCCCGCGGGAGAGACGTGGGCCGGCGTGCCGGCCCGCCCGTTGCGTGGGGAGAGCGCGTGATCGAGATTCCACTGGTGGACCTGCGTGCCCAGCACGAGCAGGTGGCCGACGAGGTGGCCGACGGCTGGGCCGAGGTGCTCAAGACGACGGCCTTCATCAACGGCCCCCAGGTCGCCCGGTTCGAGTCGGAGTTCGCCGCCTACCAGGAAGTCGCGCACGCGATCGGTGTCGGCAACGGCACCGACGCCATCGAACTGGCGTTGCGCGCGCTGGGCGTCGGCCACGGCGACGAGGTCGTGCTGCCCGCCAACACCTTCATCGCCACCGCCGAGGCCGTCGCCAGGGCCGGCGCGACGCCCGTGCTCGTCGACTGCGTGGACGACACGCTGCTGATCGACGTCGACCAGGTGTCCTCCGTGGTCACGTCGCGCACCAAAGCCGTTGTGCCGGTGCACCTGTACGGCCAGGCCGCGCCGGTCGAACTGCTGCCGCTCGGTCTGCCGGTCGTCGAGGACGCCGCCCAGGCCCAGGGCGCGCGCCGCAACGGTGTCGCCGTCGGTGGCCTCGGTGTCGCGGCCGCGACCTCGTTCTACCCCGGCAAGAACCTCGGCGCGTACGGCGACGGCGGCGCGGTGCTGACGACGTCCGACGCGATCGCCGAGTCGGTGAAGCTGTTGCGCGAGCACGGTTCACCGCGCAAGTACGAGCACCCGGTGCTCGGCTTCAACAGCCGCCTCGACACGCTGCAGGCCGTGGTGCTGTCCGCGAAGCTGCGCCGCCTGGAGGGCTGGAACCAGGCCCGCCGCGCCGCCGCCCAGCGCTACACCGAGCTGCTCGCCGACGTCGAACGGGTGCGCGTGCCGGTCGTGCTGGACGGCAACCTGCCCGTCTGGCACCTCTACGTCGTCCGCGTGCCGGACCGCGACCGCGTGCTCTCCGCCCTGCACGCCGCGGGAATCGGCGCCGGCATCCACTACCCGACGCCACTGCACAAGACGGGTGCGTTCGCGCACCTCGACGGTTCGTTCCCGGTGGCGGAGACCTCGGCCGCGGAACTGCTGTCGCTGCCGCTGTTCCCGGAGATCACCGAGACCCAGCAGACCCGCGTGGCCGAGGCACTGAAGGAGGCGCTGCGATGACCGGCGTTCGCGTGCACCCCAAGGGTTTGTGCGAGTCCGAGGACGTGGGCGACGGCACGCGCGTGTGGGCGTTCGCACACGTGCTGCCAGGCGCCCGCATCGGCCGTGACTGCAACATCTGCGACGGCGCGTTCGTCGAGTCCCGCGCGGTGCTGGGCAACAACGTGACGGTCAAGAACGGCACGTTGGTCTTCGACGGCGTCACGTGCGAGGACGACGTGTTCCTCGGCCCGAACGTGTTGTTCACCAACGACCTGCGCCCGCGCGCCCACGTCAAGAAGACCGGCGACGCGCTGGAGACCACCCTGGTGCGTCGCGGCGCGACGCTCGGCGCCGGTGCGATCGTCGTGTGCGGCACCGAGATCGGCGAGCACGCGTTCGCCGCGGCCGGTGCGGTCATCACGAAGTCCGTGCCCGCGCACGCTTTCGTGGCGGGCAACCCGGCGGTCGTGAAGGGCTGGGTCTGCGCCTGCGGTGTGCGACTCTCGGACGATCTGTCGTGCCCCGAGTGCGGCATCCGGCACGAGGAGACCCCGGACGGCCTGAAAGCCGTCTGAACCAGCGTTCAAGGCCGCCGAAGCGAGGGCTTCGGCGGCCTTTCGCGCAAAACCCGGACACGTCGCCGCAGGACTTGTAACGTCCCGGCGGTGCATTTGCTCACCACCGCGCAACAGGATCGGTTGCGGCACCTGGCCCGGCGCAGTCCAGCGTTCATCGGCATGCGGATCGTCGTCCACGACGACCACGTCGAGGTCGTTCATCCGGAGCCGCTCGAACTCGGCTTCGAGTCGCTTTCGGCGACCCTGGCAGGCGCTCCCACCGGCGAGTGGGCGGATCTGGTCGACGAGCACTTCCGGCGGGCCGTCGTTCTCGCGACGGCGGACGGTTCCGACGTCGAAGGACCGACCGATGTCGTGCTCCAGCGCACCTACCTGCGCCTGGCCACCTCGGACAGCGGGGTGTCGGAGGTCGCGTCCTACGCCGCCGAGATCACGCCCGGCCTGCTCCAGGTGTTCGCCTTCGACCGGCCGGACTCCATCGTGGTCATGAAGGACGAGCACGTGCTCCGGCACGGCTACGACCAGCTCTACGACGCCGGCGCGGAGAACCTGGCGAGGGAACTGCCGGACGGGTACTACGAGGCCGACGGCGTCTACTACCTGCAGGGCTCGGACTACGTCGGTTCCCTGGTGCTGATCGTCCCGTGGGTGATCGAGGCCGTGACCGCGGTGGCCGAGGCGCCCCACGGCGCGCTGGTCGCGATGCCCGCCCGCGACCAGTTCATCTTCCACGTCATCCGGGACCGCGACACCGCGGGTGTGCTGGCGGCACTCGACGAGGTCGGGCGGCTCGCCGCCGAGTGCCACGCGAACAGCGCCTACCAGCTCAGCTCACGGGTGTACTGGTGGCGTCCCCTGCCCGCGGGCGGGCTCGAAACCGTCGGGCACCACAACGGCGCGGGCATGGTCACCTACTACTCCGACGACTTCGAGGACCTGCTCTTCACCGTGGGGCTGGAGCACGGGACCGACTGAGCGGTTATTCGGGCTCCCAGGCCACGAGCCGCTCGAAGGTGCGCTGGTCGCCCTCGACCTTCAGGTCGTCCGCGGTCTTGCGGCCGTAGAAGGACAGCACCAGGTCGCTCGCCGTGCCGCTGAACGTGGTGTCGGCCGTGCCGGGGACGTCACCGAGTCGGGCGCCCTCGGCGTCGAGCGTGACGCGCCAGGAACGGCCCTCGGTGGCGTGGTAGTCGACGAGCACGGGCTCGTGCGGCCACGGGGACGTCGTCGCGACGCAGGTCGTCTGGAACTCCTCCACACCGTCGAGCGCCACCTCGGCCGGCAACGGCTGCGGGGCGCCGATGGTGAGCTGGGCGTCGTAGGTGTGGACCGCGATCTCCTGGAGCTGGTGGCGGGCCGCGGTACCCGTGTTGCGCGGCGACTGGAAGTCGCTCCACCACGCCCAGCAGTCGCGGTCGGGGCCGGACTCCTTCAGCGCGTCGATCAGCAGTCGCGACGACTCGGTCATCCACGCCACCAGGTCCTCGCGCGGTGCCTCGACCGGCGTGCGAGCCGGGGGAGCGTCGGCCGGGCCCGCGGCGACGATCTCGGCCCACTTGCGGCGGCCGTCGCCCAGGTGCTGGACCAGGTCGTACAGCGTCCAGCCGGGGCACGACGGCACCGGGGCGTCCAGATCAGGGGCGGCGGCGACGGCGGTGGTGAAGGCGGCGGTCCGCTCCTCGATCAGTCGCAGGAGGTCGGAGAACGCCAGGTTGTTGTGCACGCCCGCTGTCTATCACCGTGCCGGGGTGGGCGCACACTCATTTTGTGAGGCGAGCAGGCGAAGGCGTTCCTCGTCCTGGCTGCCCGGCTCGGCGGTGTAGACGATGAGCACGGGGCCTGGCGCGCCCGGCATCGGGTAGGCGTCCCAGTCCAGGTTCAGGTCGCCGACCAGCGGGTGGTTCACGCGCATCCGGCCGCGGGTCGTGTCCTCGACGTCGTGGCGGGCCCACAGCGTCGCGAACTCGCCGCTGCGCGCCTTCAGTTCGTCCACCAGTTCCGTCGCACGCGGGTGGCCCGGCTCGGCGGAGACCTGCGCCCGCAGCATCCCGGTCAGTTCGGCGACCGTGGCCGCCCGGTCCGGGCACGCCTGGTCGGCCTCCGGGTGCAGCAGCAGGGCGAGCAGATTCCGTTGAGGCGCCTCGGTGAACGCACCCAGCAGAGCGCCGGCCAGCGGGTTCCAGGCCAGCACGTCCAGGAAGCGGCCCACGACGAGCGCGGGTGAGGCCGTCGCGTTCAGCAGCCGCAGCGTGGTCGCCGGCACCTCCTCCGGCAGGTACCGGCGTCCTGCCCGAACGGGAGTGCGTGCGGCGGCCGCGAGGCTGTGCAGGTGCCGCGACTCCTCCGCGGAGAAGTTCAACGCCCCGGCGATGGCGTCGAGGACCTGGTCGGACGGCCGCACGTCACGGCCCTGCTCCATGCGCTGGTAGTAGTCCGGGCTCACCCCGGCCAGCAGGGCCAGTTCCTCCCGGCGCAGTCCCGCGACGCGCCGCCGCGGACCCGGCTCCAGACCGACGTCCTGCGGACGCACCCTGGTGCGCCGGGTCCGCAGGAACTCGGCCAGCTCACGGCGGGGGTCGTCGGTCATCGGGCCAGTATGCCCGCGGTGTCAGCGACGAGGGTGGGTCCGGCAGACCCAGGACAAGGCGAACGACCGAGATCACGCGAGGGGAGCCCAGGATCGGTGGCACACCAGCCGATCACAGGAGGAAACACGACATGAAGGCCGCACAGATCACGAGCTTCGGAGCACCGGACGTCCTGCGGGTCGTCGAGATCGACCGGCCCGCTCCCGGTGCCGGCGAGGTCCTGGTGCGGGTCGAGGCCGCCAGCGTGAACGGCCACGACACGATCGTGCGGGCCGGCGGACTGAAGATGGTGTCGGGCCGCACTTTCCCGATCGGCGTCGGCCTGGACTTCACCGGTGCCGTCGTCACGACCGGCTTCGGCGTCGAGGACTACCGCGCCGGGGACCGGGTGTGGGGCATGGTGCACCCCCGCCAACGGCACACCGTCGCGGGAGCGGCCGAGTACGTCGTGGTCGCCGCCGACCGCATCAGCCCCGCTCCGGCGGGGGTGTCGGCGGTCGAGGCGGCGTCCCTGGTCGTCGCGGGCAGCACGGCGCTGATCGCGTTGCGCGACAGCGTGGGACTGGCCGAAGGGGAGCGGGTCCTGGTCCGGGGCGCGGCCGGTGGTGTGGGCACCGCGGCCGTGCAACTGGCCCACGCGATGGGGGGCCACGTCACCGCACTGGCCCGCGACCGCCACGCCGAGGCGCTCGGTGCGCTGGGCGCCGACGTGGTCCTCGACCACAGCACCACCACCCCGGATCAGATCGGACCGTTCGACGTCATCGTCGACACGGTCGGCTCCGAGTTGGCGCGCTATCGCCGCAGGCTGACCAAGGGCGGCCGGATGGTCACCATCGCGCTCTCCGGTCCCGCCCTGGCCGCGATCGCGGTGTCGAGCGTCCACGGCTCCCGGCGCATTCGCACCTTCAGCGCCAACCCCGGCTACGCGGTGCTCGACGACCTGGCCGACCACGTCACCTCCGGCGCTCTACGCCCGGTGGTGCACAGCGTTTATCCGCTGACCGACATCGCGGTCGCGCACGAGGCCTTCGAACGCGGCGGCGTGCTCGGCAAGCACGTCATCGCCGTCTGAAGCTGGTCCGTTTTCACCCGAACGAGCCGTTCTTTGGAGTTACTTCAACAGTTACGGTCCAAGAGCATGACTGCATTCCTTTCCACCGCGTACAGCCGGGATCTGGGCGACGAACTCCGCAGGTTGCGCGAGAACAACACCAGTTTCGGAGGCCGGTCCATGGCCGTCCAGCTCGGGTGGGACCCGAGCAAGGTGTCGAACATCGAGACCGGCAAGGCCCGGCCCACCGAGGTCGACCTCGCTCAGTACCTCGCGACGTGCGGAAAGGGCATCGAGTTCCTGCAGGACTTCACCAATCGGTACCGCCATGCCTTCGACCTGTACTTCGCCCAAGCGCCGGGCAACCTGCGCACGCTCGCCATGGTCGAGTCGATGGCGAAGAAGATCTTCGCCTACGAAATCCTGTCGATACCGGGCCTCTTGCAAACCGAGGCCTACGCACGGGCGCAGTTCGAGGAGACCGGCAACGTGTCGCCAGAAGACGTCGAGAAAGGCGTCAAACTCCGCATGCTGCGGCAGAGCATCTGGCAGCGGCCATATCGCCCTGAATGCGTGTTCTACGTGCATGAACTGGCGCTGCGGATGCGTGTCGGCGACGCCAAGGTCATGGAGGACCAGTACCTGCGCCTTCTCTTCAACGCGCACATCTTGCGAGTCGTGCCAGCGACGGTCAAGGGCATCGCGTTCCACTCGAAGTGCACGTTGTTCGAGTTCGGCAAGGTATCGCCGTTGGCTTACACGGAGACCGATCTGGCCAAGGTGTTCGCCCAGGAAGAGGCGGCCGTCGCGTGGAGCAGGAAGCTCTTTGAGCGGCTAGATGCGGTCGCGCTGGATGAGGAACAATCTCGGAGCAAGCTGGCGGAGTACGTCAGCGGACTTCGAGAGGACCTTCATGACTGGCGACCGGACCTGGCGTAAGAGCTCCTACAGCAGCGACACGATCGACAGCGACTGCGTCGAGGTCTCGCTGACCCAGGACGCGTTGGTGCGGGACTCGAAGAACGCGAGCGGCGACGTCCTCGCGTTCTCCGCCCCTGCCTGGCAGAGCCTGCTCAACTGGCTGAACTGACCTCGGCCGCCTTGCGTTCGGCGGCCTCCTGTCTGGCTATTCGCAACAACGTGCCGGACACGCCGATCAACATGAACGTCATGCCGGTGGCGACGCTGAACGCGAGTTCGTCGAACGTGGCGGCGCCCAGTGCGGACGTCAGCATCGCGGCCACCAGGCACATGGCGATCCCGCGCACCCCCTCGTCCTTCGACAGCGCGCGGGCCCGCAGTGCCGCGAAGATGCCGGCGAGGAACAGCAGCACGAACGCGATCAGGCCCAGATAGCCGTTCTCGATCATCGTCAGCAGGTACTGGTTGTCGAGGATCGTGTACTTCGAGGGCAGGAACGTGCCGAAACCCCGGCCCAGCCACGGGTGTTTGGCGATCTCCAGCCAGGCTCCGTCGTAGTCCTTGGTGCGGCCCTGGAACGACGGGTCGTCCTCGATGTTCGAGAACATCGAGGTGACCGTGCCGAACAGGCCCGGCACGACGACGGAGGCGCCGCCCAGGAACACCGCGCCGACGCCGAGCAGCGGCAGGCCGCGTTCGCGGGGGAGCAGGATCGCCATCACGACGCCCGTCACGACGAGGCCGATGATGGCCGTGCGGGACAGCGACAGGATCGCCATCAGCGCCAGCAGCGACAGCGCCATCCACCAGCGGCCGGCGGGTTCACCCTTGTCCTTCGCCTGGAACACGAAGTGCGCGGCGAACGGCACGCCCAGCACGCAGACCAGACCGAACTCGATCGGGTGGTTCACGGTGCCGGCGGGGCGGAAGAAGATCGACCTGGATTCCAGCGCCGAGTAGCCGTTGTCCTGCACGCGCAGGCCCGGCAGCGTGATGTACGAGGCCAGGTCGAGGCCCAGGCCGAACTGGAACAGGCCGACGAACGCGCTGACCGTCAGGCAGGCCACCATCACCCGCAGCGCGCGGCTCAGGCGTTCACCACTGCGGACCGCGTCGACGATGAACACCGCGAGCGCCGCCATCGACACGACCCGGATCAGTGCCGAGTCCGACACCGACAGCTCGTCGATCGGCAGGTAGCGCCGCGTCGCCAGGGCGTACGTCATCAGGTGCAGCATCACGTAGATCGCGAGGACCGTGCGGACGGCGTTGCGGCCCTTGGCCATGCCGAGGTGGTCGACGAGGTGGGCGGCGAACCACACCACGGCCAGGCACATCGCCACGAACAACGCGGGCGGCAGCGTGATCGGGACGAACGCGATGGTGAACCGGGCGGGGACGACGAGCAGCGCCACCATGTAGAAGATGAGCAGAGTGGCGCCGTCGGCTCGCTGGGCGGTCAGTCGTCTTTCGTCGGCCATGCTGGGTCTGGCTTGGGTGCGGCGATGATGACGGTCTTCTGGTGCGCGTTCGGCACACCCTGGGGCATGGGCCGCTGAGGTGCGCCGCCGTTGCCGTTGTGCGGTGGCCCAGGCCGGACCGGCGGGACGGGCTGCGGCGTCGTCTCCTTTTCGGACGGTGCCGCGTCCTTGGTGTCCTTGCCGTCTTTGGCGTCCTTGTCCTTGCGGCGCTTGGCCCTGAGCATGATCGAGTCGGCGGCGAACGTCGAGGCGAGCGTCAGCAGCAGCAACACGACGGTGGCCGCGCCGACGTACCGGACCTTGCCGCCGATCTTGGCCGAGGCCGTCGTCGGCTTCACCAGGATCTGCGCGGTGATGAACGTCTGTTCGGGCGCGTTCAACGCCTTCTGCTGCGCCGCGAGCTCGGCGACGGTCTTCTCGAGCACCTTGCCGACGAGGCCTTCCGCCGACTCGGCCGAGTCCGACTCGGTCGTGATGAACAGCAGCGGGCCGCCGACCGGGCCGGTGTTCGCGGTGTAGACGGACGTCGAGCCCTTGCCCGCCAACTCCTCAGCGGTCTTCGGGTCGCCGAGGACCTGCGTGAGGATCTGCGCGGTGGTCGTGAGGCTGCCGTCGAACTGCAGCAGCGGGTTGACCCTGACGACGTCCTCGGGCTTGGTGTTCGCCGTGTACCGGCCGCCTGCCGCGGGGGAGGTGAGGACCAGCACGCCGCTCGACTCGTACCGGGTGGGCACGGAGACGTAGACGGACAGCGCGAGGATGCCCGTGAGCAGCACTGCGGGGAGGGCGATGTACCACCGCCGCCGCAGCACTCGTACGGTTCCCCAGAAGTCCATCAAAATCCCCGATCCGCGGCTCGGTATTGCGAACGCAATGTTCGTAGGGTATCGCCTGCTTTGAAAATCGGGGTGAGCTGCCAACTGTTACAGGCCGTAGCTGTACGGCGATGAACAGGTGGAAACCAGGAGGCAGCATGCGTGCAGGACGTCTGACCGTGACCGTCGCGGCCATTCTCGTGGTCATCGGCGGGACAACGGCTTACGTCGTCACGGCGGCCACCGACGCGAAGCAGTCGGGCGGCACCGAACAGGTGACGCAGGCCAAGGTCGGCGATCTTCTCTTCGTCGATCTCGCCGGGGGGCAGAACCGTGTCGAGAAGCTCGCCGACGGCGGCGCCCGTACCCAGATGGAGCTCGCCTGCCAGCGGTTTTACGCCGCCGGCGGCACCAGCGTGTGCCTGAAGCTCTCCGGTCCCGGCCCGACCTACGCGGCCGAGGTGAGCCGCGGCGGCAAGCCGATCAAGACCATTCCGCTGCCGGGCATCCCGAGCCGCGCGAAGGTGTCGCAGTCCGGCAACGTGGTGTCCTGGACGAGTTTCGTCACCGGCGACTCGTACTCGGTTCCCGGCGGCTTCTCCACCCGCACCGGCTACTTCGACGTGCGCACCGGCGAGACCGTCGAGTCGCTCGAACACTTCGCCGCCACTGTGGAGGGTGCTCTGCTCACCGCGAGTGACGCCAACTACTGGGGCCTGACGGTCGGTTCCGATGACAGGACCTTCTACGCGACGCTCGCCAGCGGTGGTTTCACCTGGCTGGTCAAGGGCGATCTGACGACCAAGTCCGTGACGTCGTTGCGCCGTGACGCGGAATGCCCGTCGCTGTCGCCGGACGGCACGAAGGTCGCGTACAAGAAGCGCATCGGCCGCCTCGGTCCGTGGGACCTCGCGGTGCTCGACCTCGCCACGAACACGGAGAAGCGGCTGCCCGGCACGGCCGGCGTCGACGACCAGGCGACGTGGCTCACCCAGACGGAGCTCGCGTTCGCCGCGGTGCCCAAGGACGCCAAGCTGCCCGCCGTTCACGTGGTTCCCGCCGACGGCTCGCAGGACGCTCGGGTGCTGATCCAGGACGCCACGTCGCCGTCCCCGGTCATGTAGCGAGTTCGCGGCGGAGCACCTTTTCCAGCTCATGTCCTGCCGCATCCCAGGAACGTCCCTCCACACTGGACGCGGCCGCACGGGCGACCGCGTCGAAGTCCGGCGATGTGACCACTTCGGACAACGCACGCGCCAGTGAGTGCGGGGTGGGTGTCGCGTACCGGACGTGGTCGTTGTCCAGGACTACGCGGTTGAAGTGCGCGTCGTTCACCACGGGGATGCATCCGGCCGCGAGCATCTCGTGCGGCACGAGGGACACGTTGGTCATCGACAGCGACAACCCGGCGAAGCACCGGTTGTAGATGGCGTTGAGGTCGTCGGGCGTGACCAGGCCGTGGTCGTGGAACTGCGGCCCGAGCTGCCCGATCTTCTCGCCGTAGACGTGGATCTTGAGGTCCGGGTGCTTCTCGGCGAAGACCTCCAGCGCCAGCACGCCGAGTTCGAACGCCCTGCGCGGTGCCTTGCGCCGGGCGTAGAAGACGATGCCGTCGCGCTTGTCGTCGCCGAGCTTGTACCTGTCGGCGTCGCAGCCGAAGTCGAAGTGGTCGGCCGGCATGTCGTGCTCGTCGAGGAGCTTGTCGGCGAGGAACCTTCCGGCCGTGAAGCCGTGCATGCCCATCCGGTACGTGTTCTCCGCGAGCGCGTAGAGGCCGCCGGACGGGTAGAACCACGGTTCGTAGTCCTGCACGAGGTAGAACCTCTTGCCCGCGCAGGGATCGTTGAACGCCGGGTACGCGGTGATCCACGCCGTCGCGAAGACCGCGTGCGCGTCCGCCATGCCGTCCGTCACGTCGTGGATCGAACCCCGGAAGAACGGGAACGCTTGCCTGACACCGGGTTCGAGGTCGGCGACCGTGTTGCCGAACGTGTCGTACAGGTAGAGCCTGCACTCGTGCCCGAGCGACTCCAGGTGCCGGATGAGCCGGAACATCGTGGTGTGGCCGCCGGATCCCTTGGACGGGGGAGTGGTGACCCAGTTGATCGTGAGCTTGCCGCCCGGCGGGATCGGCGGGATCACCACGGGCTTGCGCTGCTCCACGTCGGCCCTGCGGACGTCGTCGAGACGCACCGGCATGTCTTCGCCCTCGGCGCCGAGCCTGCGGGTCGCGGCGGTGAGCAGGCGGACGCCGAGCTGTTTCGCGCCCTGCTCGCGGACGATCTTCGTGACCTGCCTCAGTCGCCTCACGCGTCGGCCCTCTTCTTCAGCACCGCAAGGATCTCGTGTCTCATCGGGTACACCACGAGCAGGTAGGCGAGGCAGGACAGCGCGCCGCCGACGAGGATCTGCAGCACCTCGCTGTCGATCATGTTCCGGACCACGAGCACGACCGCGACCATCAGCACGCCGCCGAGGAACGGCCGCAGCAGCCTGGTGCCGAGCGCGCCGGCGCGGATGCCGTAGGGCTTGAACGTGACCAGGTACGCGGGTGTGATGATCAGGACGGCGACGATCACGTGGGCCGCCGCGACGCCCCGGATGCCGTCGAGGTGCGCGCCCAGCGCCAGCAACGGCACCAGCGCGACGAGCCAGACCACGTGGATCACGAGGATCGCTCGCGACCGGCCGGCCGAGGCGAGGAAGTCGTAGCCGAGTTCGAGGGCGACCCGGACAGCGCCGAGCAGCACCAGCAACGCGAGCGCCGTCGCCGCGGGGGCCCAGCGCTCGCCGTAGACGACGCGGATGAGCGGTTCGGCCAAGGCGGCCAGGAGCACGCACGCGGGCACCGTGACGAGCGCCAGGAGTCCCAGAGCACGTCCGAACGACTTCTGGAACAGCTCGGGATCCTCGCGGACCTTCGAGAAGGCGGCCAGCGACACGCTTCTGACCGGGGCGCTGAACGCCGCCACCGGCCAGCTCGCGAGGTTGAACGCCAGCAGGTAGAAGCCGAGCTGGACGGTGCCGAGCATCGCGCCGGCGACGATGTAGTCGACGTTCATCACGCCGAAGATCAGCAGGCTCGATCCGGCCAGCGGCAGGCCGAACGCGAGCAGTTCCTTGGCCTGCACGGCGTTCCAGCCGGGCCGGAACCTCTCCTTGGTGAGCCAGAACATGATGACCGCGGCGGAGACGTTCTGCGCGATCCGCTGCCACGCGAGGCTCCACGCGCCGAAGCCCATGAGCGCCAGCACGACCGCGACGGCCGTACCCGCCACGAACGCGGCGGTGTCGGCGTAGAACTTGTGGTCCTGGCGGAAGTTCCGCTGCATCATCGCGCCGGGCACCGCGGTCGCGCCCGCGACGACGAGCGCGATCGACATGAGCTGGATGACCCCGGCGGCCTCAGGCGCGTCCATGGCGTTGGAGAACCACGGTGCGCCGACCGCGCAGATCAACGCGAGCAGCGTGCCGGACGCGAGGGACAGCGTCGTGACGGTCGGCGCCATCTCCTCGATCGGGCCGTTGTGACGGACCAGGGCGGCGCTGACGCCGAGCTCGGACACGCTCAGCACGATGTTGAGCACGACCAGGGCGACCGCGAAGACACCGAACTGCTCGGGCGCGATCAGGCGCGCGAGCAGGACGCTGATGCCGACGGCGGCGAGTCGTTGCAGCAGTGAGTTGACGGCGCTCCAGCGGATCGCCGAGGAGACCTTGCCTTCGAGCCGGCCGGTGTCCGTGCTCACCACTCGCCCCGCCACTTCCAGCGCTGCGTGCCGATCCACAGCTTCGCGCGCTTGACGGCGTGGGGTGCGAGGAACAACTGAGTACGGCTCAGGAAACGCGGGCTGAACTTCTTGCGCCGCAGGAGTGCCTTGTACTCGGGCAACTCCTCCAGCTGCGCGTAGGTCTCGCGGGCGAAGTCGAGGAGTTCCTGCTCGGTGCCGTCGAGCTGGTTCCTGTCGTGGAGCCGGACCGCGCGCCACAGCGCGTCGCTCGCGATCGCCTTGTGCGCCAGCGTCTTCAGTCGCGCGGGCAGGCCCGGGTTCTGCTCCAGCACCAGGTCGAACACGTCCCGGCGCTGCTCCAGGTCGGCGAACACCGACTTGAACGTCGTGCGCATCATCGAGTTCTCGTGCACCCGGTAGTACGCGCCGGGCCTGCCGCTGACGTACCCTATGTCGGACACCGCGGCGATGCGCAGCCACATCTCCAGATCACCCGCGTGGGGGAGGTCCGAGCGGTAGCCGCCGACCTTCTGCTGGATCTTGGTGCGCACCACGACCTCCGGCGAGGAGATCACGTTGCGGCTGCTGCGGAAGCGGTTCTCGATCCAGTCGTCGCCGCGCCAGACCCTCGACGTGGCCGGAAGCTGAGTGACCCTCGGCAACGCGTTGTGGTCGCTGTAGTAGACGACGCGGCCGTAGACCATGCCCACTTCGGGGTTCTGCTCGAAGACCTCGGCGGCACGCTGGAGTGCTCCCGGCGCCAGCAGGTCGTCCGCGGACAGCAGCACCGTGTAGTCGGCGCTCGCCCAGTCCAGCAGGCCCTCGTTGTAGGTGGCGATGTGCCCCTTGTTCACCTCGTGCCGGTAGCCCTCGACGCGCTTGTCCGCGGCCATCAGCTCGGCCATCACCTCAGGGGTGTTGTCCGACGACGTGTCGTCGATCACAAGCACTCGGACGTCCACGCCGGGTTGGTCGAGGACGCTGCGGACGCAGGCCGGTAGGAAGTGGGCGTAGTTGTAACAGGGGATCACGACGTCCACTGTGGGAAGCGTTGGCACAACCTCACTATCGGTGTGGGTTCGCATTCGTTAGCCCCGCAACGTTTTGGGCCCATCGGGCGATGTAGGCGATGACCGGAGTAAGGGGAGTCATGGCCGACCACGTCATCCTGACGCGCTTCAACCTGCCTTCGAAGGGGGCCGAAAGTTACGTCCGGGCAAAGGAAGGATGGCTGACCGAACGCGTTGCGCTGTTCGAGCGCTACTGCCTGCCATCGGTGCTCGCGCAGACGGACGAACGGACGCGTTGGCTCATCTATTTCGACCCCGAATCACCGCAATGGCTCAAGGACAAAATCGCCTCACACGGTGACGCGTACACGCCCGTTTACCGTCCGGAAGTGTCGCGGGAAGAGCTCCGATCGGACATCCGGTCGCTTTACGGTCAGGTCGGCGACGAGCTCATCACCACGAACCTGGACAACGACGACGGCCTCGCCGTCGACTTCGTGGAACGCCTCTGCGCCGCTCCCCGCCCCACCACGACCGCCGCGTACTACCTGGTCAACGGACTGATCAAGTCTCCGGGCGGCTTGTACCACCGGGTCGACCGGCACAACGCGTTCGTCTCGGTGCGCGAGTCCTGGGACGAGCCGGTCACGTGCTGGGCGCACTGGCACAACCACATGCACCTGCACTTCCCCGTCGTGGAACTGGACGGGGCGCCGGGCTGGCTGCAGGTCGTGCACGGCGGCAACGTGTCGAACCGCACACGCGGCCGGCTGGTCTCGCCCGAGCCGTACAAGGCGTCGTTCGGGGACTCGCTGGACGACGTGACGGCGCCGGGCTCGCTCGCCGTGGCGCAGGACCGTCTAGTGGATCAGCCGGTCCGGTTCCTGCGCGACTCCGGGCGCGTGGCGGCGAAGAACGCGGCCATGAGGGTGCTCGGCAAGGGCGGCTTCGAGAAGATCAAACAGAAGCTGGCTGCTCGCGGTTGATGCCGTAAGCGAGGACTAGCGTCACGGTCAGTGCTGCCAGCGCTACCGTGATGCTCGTCCCGAAGCTGGAGAACTGCAGCAGCAGTCCGAACGCGACGGACGAAACGAGACGCCCCAGCGCCTGGCCGGTCTGCACGACACTCAGGCCACTCGCTCGCAGCGACTCCGGAGCAGACTCGCTCACCTTGGCCGACAGCACGCCGTCCGTGGCCGCGTAGAACAGGCCGTGCAGCAGCAGCGCCGCGATCGCGACCCCCATGCCGCCCTCGGGGATGAAAAGCAGCGCGTACACGCCGAGCAGCAGCCCGTGGCCGGCGAGGAACATCCGCCAGCGCCCCACCTTGTCCGACAGCTTCCCGAGCGGAGCGGCGGCGGCGAGGAACACGACCGCCGTGCCGAGCGGCAGCAGCGGCAGGTAGCCGAGCGAGATGTTCGTGGCCTTCTGCACCAGGACGTAGACGAACGCGTCCGACACGGTCGCGAGCCCGAGCATCCCGGCGGAGATGGTCGTGCGGCGGAAGTGCTTGTCGGTGAGCAGGTTGAGCCCGGCCCGGAACGACGGCCGCGGCCCCTTCGGCTTCTCCCCGGCGGGCTTCTCCCGCACGAACGAGATGAGCACGATCAGGCCGATGACCGCGAACGCCGCGGACACCGCGAAGATCGGCCCCGGCACCATCCCGATCTGCGTGAGCAGCAGGAACGTGATGAGCGGGCCCAGGAGCGCGCCGAACGTGTCCATGCTCCGGTGCACGCCGAACGCGGCACCGAGCCGATCCTCCGGCGTGGCCAGGGAGATCATCGCGTCCCGCGGGGCGGTCCGGATGCCCTTGCCCGCACGGTCCGCCGCCATCAGCGCGCCGATGCCGAACGGGGAGGCGCCGACCAGGGGGAAGAAGACCTTGGTGAGCGCCGAGAGCCCGTAGCCGGCCGCGGCGACGGCCTTGGGCCTGCGGAACTTGTCCGAGACGCTGCCTCCGACGAGTCGCAGCAGGGCCGTGGCACCGGTGTAGATGCCGTCCAGCAGGCCGAACTGCGCGTAGCCCAGGTGCAGCGTGAAGAGCAGGTACACCGGCAGGAACGCGGTGATCATCTCGGCGGAGACGTCGGTCAGCAGGCTGACCGTGCCGAGCGCGAACACCGTGCCCGGCAACCGCTTGCGGAAGTCCGTCTTGGACGGACGGGAGGAGGCGACGTACACGGGTCACCCACCTGCCCCGGAAACGAAATCCCTGTTCATTGACCGTCCTACCAGCTGAGCGTTTGGTGCCACACCTCTAGAGACAGCAGCGTCCAGATGCGCGGCTGCTCGTTGCGGTCACCGGAGTCGTGGTCGTCGAGCAGTGAGCGCACCGCGGCTCGGTCGAAGGTCTTGCCCACGAACGACGTGGTCCCGGTCAGCAGGTCGTAGGCCATGTCGCGCAGGCCGTCGCGGAACCAGGCGTCGAGCGGCACCTTGAAGCCCGACTTGGGCCGGTCGACGATGTCGGCCGGCAGGTGCTGGCGCGCCACCTCCTTCACGACCCACTTGGTCGTGCCGCCGCGCACCTTCACGTTGCTGGGCAGCGAGAACGCCAGCTCGGCGACGCGGTGGTCGAGGAACGGCGGGCGCAGTTCCAGCGAGGCGGCCATCGACATGCGGTCGCCGCGTTCGAGGAGGTTGTCCGCGAGCCAGGTGTGCGAGTCGGCGTAGAGCATGCGCCGCAACGCGTCCCCGCGCCCGTTCTCGTACGGCGCCAGCACGGACCGGGTGGCGGGGCCGCCCAGCAACGCTGCCCGTTCGGACACCGTGAAGGGGGCGAACCAGCCGCGCATGCGTTCGGCGTAGGAGGGTTCGGAGATCGCCCGCAGGGCGACGCCCAGCCGTGCCTTCGAGGCGGGCAGGGCCTTCTCCAGGCGCTTCAGCGCGAACGACGGCGCGGCACCGGCGAGCCGGGTGGCCGTGGCGAAGCGGTACTTCGGGTAGCCGCCGAACAGCTCGTCGCTGCCCTCGCCGGACAGCACGACCTTCACGTCCCTGCGGGCGAGTTCGGCCAGGCGGAACACGGCCACGTCAGCCGGTTCGGACAGCGGCGCGTCGCGGTGCCAGGAGAGCTTCGCCCAGCTGTCGCGGAAGTCGTCGGCCGTGACGATCACGTTGTGGTGGCGGCTGCCGACGAGGCGGGCGACCTTCTCGGCGTGGTGGATCTCGTCCACGCGCGGGTCGCCGAAGCCCGCGGAGAACGTGTGCAGCTCCGCGTCACCCCGTTCCCGCGCCACCAGAGCCGTGATGAGCGACGAGTCGACGCCGCCGGACAGGTAGGCGCCGACCGGCACGTCCGCGACCAGAGCGTCCCGCACGGACGCGGTCAGCGCCTCGTCGACGAGCCGCACTGCCTCCTCGGGCGTGACCTGCCTGATCTCCGACTCGCGCGGCAGCTCCCAGTACGCCTCGGTCCGCACCTCGCCCTTCGCGGTGACGACCAGGTGGTGGCCCTGCGGCACCTTGTGGACGCCTTTGACGAGCGTGTGGGGCGCTGGGACGGACCGGTGCGCCAGGTAGTCGTGCAGCGACTCGTGGTCGACCTCGGCCGCGCCGATCGCCGGCAGCAGCGCCTTGATCTCGGACGCGAACGCGAACATCTTCGAGTCCGCGTAGTAGTACAGCGGCAGGATGCCGAGCCGGTCGCGGAACAGGTGCGTCTCGCCGGTGTGGGCGTCGTGGATCGCGTAGGCGAACTGGCCGCGCAGCTTGGCGACCGCCGACGGCCCGTGCTGTTCGTACAGCGCCAGCAGGACCTCGGTGTCGCCGTTCGTGCGGAACGGGTAGGACAGCTCGGAGCGCAGCTGCCGGTAGTTCAGGATCTCGCCGTTGAACGCGATCTGCGTGGTGCCGGACGCGCCCGCCATCGGCTGCGGCGACCCGGCCAGGTCGATGATCGACAACCGGGTGTGCGCGAAGCCGATCGAGCCTTCCGACCAGAAGCCGCTGTCGTCGGGGCCGCGGTGGTGCAGCCGCTTCGCCATCTCGGCGAGCAGCTCACGGGAGACGGGTGCGCCGTCGAACCGTCTGATGCCTGCGATACCGCACACGTCTAGCGCTCCCCAGAAGAGGATTTTTCAGAGATCTGCATGAGCTCACGGGCGCGGGAGTCCCAGGAGGCGGTGAGCACGGCCGCACGTCGTTCGGCCGGGGTCTTCAGACCGCCGTCCTTGAGCGTGAGCCGGATCTGGTCGATGAAGTCGGCCTCGCCCTGGGCGATCCGGATGACGTCGGAGTAGCGCTCGACCTCGGGGAAGTCCGTCGACACGACGGCCAGGCCCAGGGCCAGGTACTCCTTCATCTTGATCGGGTTCGCGTGCTTGATCCAGTCGTTGTCCAGCCACGGCATCAGCGCCACGTCGAAGCCCGAGCCGTAGCCGGGAATCTGGTCGTAGGACCGGAAGTCCAGCCAGTGGACGTTCGGGTACTTGTCGTAGCGCTCCATCGAGCAGGTCGCGTCCCCGATCAGCACGACGGACGCCTCGGGGAACTCCTGCGCGACCTTCTCGATCAGGTCGAAGTCGACGAGGTAGTCGTCGAGGCTGCCGAAGAACCCGATGCGCGGGCCGGAGATGCTCGCGATGTCCGCGGGCAGTTCGGTGCGGCGGGTGAAGTGGTCGACGTCCACGCCGTGGTCGAGGAAGTGCGCGCGGTTGCCGGTCAGCGCGGATTCTTCTTCTTGGAGGGCGCGCGACACGTAAAGAACGGAGTCCGAATTGGACAGCAGCTGGTTCTCCAGCGCGGCGATGGTGCCCTGGTCGGCCTCGGGGAACGCCGAGTGCCGGTCCGAGCGGTTGAACACCAGGCCCTTGGTCTTCATGGGCTTCACGACGTCCCACGCGGTCGGGATCGTGGCGACGACGACCGGCGTGCCCATCCTGAGGAAGAAGCAGACGGCCTTGACCTGCGTGCGGACGAGGACCGAGTTCAGCTTGCGCAGCCACGGCTTGCCGTAGAACGGCAGGGGAGCGGGCGTCATCACGTAGAAGTTCGGCGTCTCCGGGATGGGCTGCCGGACCAGCATCGCGACGCTCTTGGCCTTGCGGAAGATCCGGCGCAGGAACTGCGTGCTCTTGCCGGGCGACGGCATCCGCAGGCCGATGCTGTTGACCAGCAACACCTTGCGGTGCTTCGCGACGCGGCGCAGCAGCTGGAAGTCCGAGTGGGCGCGGTTGTGGTACCACCAGTCCTGCGCCGAGAAGCACAGGTAGCTCGGGCCCTCGGAGGCCACTTCCTCCGGCCAGCGGCGCATGCGGAAAAGCCCCTTCAACGCGGTGCGGTGCTTCGGCGAACGCGCGCGAAGCCCTTCGTTCACGACCATGGCGAGCCACATGAAGAGTGCTGCGAACCGGCCGTGCAGCTCGCGGTGCAGCCGGACCTTGTTCTGGGTGAGCATCGACCACAGCCGGGCGTTCGTGGAGACCTCGCCGCCGATGTGCGTGGCCGTCGCGCGCGGCTCGAACCAGACGCCGCCGGCGCGCAGCATGTAGTCGGTCTCCTCCGAATAGAGGAAGTAGCGTTCGTCCAAAAGGCCGTGCCGCTCGATGACTTCCCTTTTGATCAGCCACGCGCAGCCCGTCGCCCAGTCGGCGGCGTGCGCTCCCTGGTAGGCCTTGTCGTCGGTGACCGTCTCGCCCAGGCCGATCCGCCCGGCGCGGCCGCCACCGATGAGGGCTTCCGCGAACGCTCCGGCGGCGCGCGGCTTGCGCCGCAGCGAGTGGGACAGCTCACCGGAATCGTCCACCAGCCGCGGCACGACGATCGGCTTGTCGGCGGCGCGGAGTGTCTCCACGGCTCCGGGGTGCAACCGGATGTCGGCGTTCAGCACGAGAACGTCGTAACCCTCTGCGGCTTTGATGCCCAGATTCACACCGGCCGCGAATCCCGCATTCACAGGGCTTCGCACGATGTGCACGCCCGGCCGAGTGGCGGAGGACACAGTGCCGTCGGTGGAAGCGTTGTCGACGACGATCACCTTCACACCGTCGGGCAACGAGTTCAGGCATCCCTCGATGACCTGTTCGCTCTGGTACGTGACGATGACCACCGCGACAGGTGACCGTTCCACAACCGCTCCTCGCTTTGGGGCCTCTTCGCGCTACATCGAGCCTTTTGCAACCTCCGTTACGAGAATCGGCGAAGGTGTAACCGTTTTGCCCTCCGGAACGAGAATCAGAGCGTGACGTCATCGCCTCACGTGTTGATCATCGTGCAGAACCTCCCCGTGCCGCTGGACCGGCGGGTGTGGCTGGAATGCCGCGCCCTGACCGCCGCCGGGTACGAGGTTTCGGTGATCTGCCCCAAGGGTCCGGGTGACCCCGCCTACCAACTTCTCGACGGAGTGCACCTGTACAAGTACGCTCCGCCGCCCCAGGCCGAGGGCGCGCTGGGCTACGCGTGGGAGTTCCTGTACTGCTGGGTGCGCACGGCGTTGCTGAGCGTGAAGGTGCGTACCCGCAGGCGGTTCCACGTCATGCAGGCGTGCAACCCGCCGGACACGTACTGGGCGCTCGCGCTGCTGTGGCGGCTCGGCGGCGTGAAGTTCGTCTTCGACCACCACGACCTCAACCCCGAGGTGTTCCTGTCTCGTTTCGGTGAGCCCAAGGGGTTCGCGGGCAAGCTGCAGTACCGGATCCTGAAGTGGCTGGAGCGCCGGACGTTCCGCACGGCCGACCGGGTGACGTCGACCAACACCTCGTACCAGAAGATCGCGTGGACGCGGGGCGACGTTCCGCCTGAGCACACCACCGTCGTGCGCTCCGGCCCGGACACCACCGTGATGCGGCCTGTCGAGGGCGTGGACGAACTCCGACGCGGCGGCAAACACTTGGTGGCGTATCTCGGAATCATGGGACCGCAGGACGGCGTCGACGGCGTCCTGGAAGTCGCACGGAGAGTTGTTCTCGACCGCGGGCGCACCGACGTCCGCTTCGCGCTGCTGGGCTTCGGCGACTGCCTCGAAGACCTGAAGAAGCAGGCCACGGCCTGGGGACTCGATCCGTACGTGGAGTTCACCGGACGGGTTGGGCCCGAACAGATCACCCGTTACCTGTCGACCTCCTCCGTCGGACTGGGCCCGGATCCGTTGTCGCCTTTGAACGACGTGTCCACTATGAACAAGACCATGGAGTACATGGCCTACGCGCTGCCGGTCGTCACGTACCGGTTGCAGGAGACCGTGGTGTCCGCCGGCGAGTGCGCCGTGCTGGTCGAACCGGGTGACGTCGAGGCGTTCACGACGTCACTGCTCGACCTGCTCGACGACGCGGAACGCCGGGCGCGCCTCGGCTTCGAGGGCCGTCGCCGCTGTGAGGCCGTGCTCGACTGGCGCCCGCAGGCCGAGAACTACGTGGCCGTGTTCGACGGGCTCACCGGCTTCGCCTCGCGCGGCCCGTTCCCCGACGGCAGGCCCGAGCTCGGCGCCGGCACCGACCAGTGGGGCAACAAGATGATCGACGTGAGCGACGACGCCGTGCTCCGCGCGTTCGCCGTGACCCGAACGGGAGAATGATGTTCGTCAGAAGGATCGCTGTCGTCGGCACCGGCTACGTCGGTCTGACCACCGGTGCCTGCCTCGCCTCGCTGGGCCACCGCGTGGTGTGCGCGGACGTCGACGCGGGCAAGGTCGAACGCCTCTCGCGGGGCGAGGTCGACATCCTCGAACCGCGTCTCGCCGAGCTGGTCGCCGAAGGTCTGGCCTCTGGTCGCCTGACGTTCGTGCTCGGCGCTTCGGCCGCGGTGGCCGACGCCGAGGTCGTGTTCCTGTGCGTGCCCACGCCCATGGGTGTCGGCGGCATCGCGGACCTGGCCGCGGTCGAGTCCGTTGTGGACGAGACGCGCGACCTGCTGCCGTCCGGCACTGTGATCGTCAACAAGTCCACGGTGCCGGTCGGAACCTCGATCCGCACCGCCGAACTGCTGCGCCGCGACGACGTCGCCGTCGTCTCGAACCCCGAGTTCCTGCGCGAGGGCTCGGCCGTGCACGACTTCCTGAACCCCGACCGCATCGTCGTCGGCTGCGACCAGCAGGACGCGGCCGAGCGCGTTGCCGCCCTGTACGCACGCCTCGGCGCGCCCACGGTGCTGACCGACGCGGCCTCGGCCGAGATGGTCAAGTACGCGGCGAACTGCTTCCTGGCGATGAAGCTCTCGTACGTCAACGCGGTCGCGGAGCTGTGCGAGCGGCTCGGCGCGAACATCACCGACGTCACCGAGGGCATGGGCTACGACAAGCGCATCGGCCAGGCGTTCCTCAACCCCGGCCCCGGCTGGGGCGGCTCGTGCCTGCCCAAGGACACGCACGCGATGCTCCAGGTCGCGGACGCCGCAGACTTCGAGTTCCGGCTGCTGCGCGCCACGATCGACACCAACGAGCGCCAGCGCCAGCGGATGGTCGAGAAGGTCCGCCTGGCCGTCACCGGCAAGCGCGGCGGCTCGCTGTCGCACGTGCGCCTGGGCCTGCTGGGCCTGACGTTCAAGGCGGGCACGGACGACCTGCGCGACTCCCCGGCGCTGGCCGTGGCGGCGTTGCTGAAACAGGCGGGCGCCGAGCTCGTCGGCTACGACCCGGCTCTGACCGGCGGCACGGACCTCGGTCCGGTGTCCGTTGTGGACGATCCGTACCAGGCGGCGAAGGACGTCGACGCCCTCGTCGTGCTGACCGAGTGGCCGGACTTCCGTTCGCTGGACTGGGCTCGCCTGGCCGAGACCGTGCGCCAGCCGGTGGTCGTCGACACGCGGAACCTCCTGGACCCGGACGTTCTTCGTCGTGCGGGCCTCACCTGCACGTCGCTGGGTCGCCGCTAGTCCACTTGAGACTGTCCATTTAGCTCAATGGTGTGACAGGGCGCGCGGCCTTGTCGTGCTAGCGCTTTGATTCCCGGCATCACCCCGGTGGGAGCGGCCCGCCGGGACTTGTCGGGGAGGTTCTCGCCGTGGCTGGACTCATGGACATGGTCAGCGGTCTCGTGCACCAGGCGTCTGGCCTGCTGGCTCAGGCGAGCGATCTCGCGAGCGGCCTGCTGTCCGCGCTCCCGCTCTAGCTTTGAAGGGGCGTTCGTCTTCAGGACGAACGCCCCTTTGCTCACCAGCGCGGCAGATCCGGCCCGTGGTGCGTGATGCCGGCGAAGAGATCGGTCTCCGGCAACGGCGCGCCGGTCGTGTCGATCGCGCGGATGTACGACTCGGCCGCGAACCGTTGCTGCGCCGTCAGCTTCCCGATGAGCGACTGGCTCTCGTAGCAGTACAACGCCTTGCGCTTCACGTCGGCGACCGCGGACGTGTCGACCGTGGTCGTGGCAAGGCTGTCGTGCGCCTCCAGGTACAGCTTCGCCGGAATGCCGGTCTCCTTGACCGCGTGCTGCGCGACGCGCGCGGCGTGGACGTGGTCGCGGTGCTGATGTGGATTGTGGTGGTCGTGCGTGACGACCACCTGCGGCCGGAAGTGCTCGATCAGCGCGGCCACCCGCCCTGCCGCCGTCTCGACGGGGATCGAGCAGAACGCGCCGGGCGGCACCTCGCCGGTCTCGCCGGAGTCGTGATACCCCAACAGTTCCAGGTCTGTGATGCCGAGCACATCGCACGCCGCGTTGAGCTGCGCCCGTCTGCGCGCCGCCACGGCCTGCGGGTGGTGGTTCAGCTCGCCGGGCTTGACGCCACCGGGCATGTCACCCAGCTCGCCGCTGGTACAGGTGACGAGGACGATCCGGACACCCTGACGGGCGTAGTGGGCCAGGATTCCTCCGGTCGACCGCGACTCGTCGTCGGGGTGAGCGTGGACGGCCAGCAAGGTTCTCGGTCCATCGAACTGCACGCGGGGAAGTTACCTCGAAACTATTGTCTTGCCGGTGACCGACTTGCCGTCCGGCCTGAAGCCGCACGAACTCGCACAGCACCTGCTCGGGCAGATCGAACGCGGACACGCGTACGCGCGTTCCCGCAAGCAGCGGTTCAGGTGGAAGTCCGTAACCGTCCGACTGACCACTTTGGTGCTTTCGGCGGTGTCGACGATCATCCTCGGCCTGCAGAACCTCGACCCCTGGACGGGAACGGCGTTCTCTCTGGTGGCGGTCGTGACCGTGGTGTCCGCTTTGGAGCCGTTCTTCGCGTGGCGCTCGCTGTGGGTGCTGATGGAGGAGGCCAGCTACCAGTTCCACCGGCTGGAGGACGATCTCGCCTACTACGTGGCGTCGACTCCGGCCGCGGACGTGGATCCCGAGCGGGTGCGGGAGATGTTCGAGCGCTACCAGGAGATCTGGGACTCGCTCAGCGGGCGCTGGCTGAAGTTCCGCGACAACGGCTGAGCGGGTGCCGCGGCCGGTAGAGTCGATCTCCGCTGTCCGAGGATCAGGGGGTTCTCATGTCGGATGCCTGGGGTTTGCTGATACCCGTCGCCGCTCTCGTGGTGATCGTGCTCGGTGGGATGGCCGTGATGAAGCTGCAGAAGTCCTTGTTCGGCGTGCTGGGCACACGCACGTCGGACACGGCACCCGGTGCTTCGCCTTTCGGCACGTTCCAGCAGTCGCCGCAGGAGAGCCGGGAGGACTTCGTGCGCAGGCACTGGCAGCGCCCCGGCGTGGTGGCGGACGGCGTGACCCTGGTCGATCTCTACGATCGCATCCGGGCTCTTGAGGAACGCCTCGCCGAGGCCGAGCGCCGTTCCGGCACCGCCTGACCGAGCCCACGCATCGTCTTCGCCGCCGGCGGGGGCACGGCGGCGAAGACGGTCACAGGTGCTAGGGAGTGCCCGCGGGCTTGCCCTTGGCGTCCGGCGCGTTGGCGTCGTGCAGGAAGTTGTCCTGCCACACCGCCCACTTGTACGAGGCGCCCTTCTGGCTCACGTACGCCGCGCCCCATCCGGTGCCGCTGAAGCGGTTGTTGATGGACTTCATGTTGCGGCCGTAGAGGTTGTCGAAGCCCGACTCCAGGCCGAGCTGGTAGCCGCCGCCCTCCAGGAGGTTGCCCTCGACGGTGACGTTGTCGATGTCGCCGCCGTAGGTCTGGATGAACAGCGCGCCGGTGTCGTTGCCGGTCGAGCAGTCGATGCGGTTGTTGCGGAACGTCAGGGTGCGGCCCGCGTTCTTGTCGAGCGGGAAGTCGCGGACGGTGGCGCCGTCGTTGTGGGACTCGCCGTCCGAGCGCAGGCCGCGGACGTAGTTGCCCTCGGCGAGGCCGCTCAGGGAGCTGCCGGTGTTGTAGAAGCAGATGCCGGAGCCCATGCCGCTGATGTAGTTGCGCTGCAGGGTGCCGACGCCGAGGAACGCGCAGGAGCCCGCGATGGTCTTGGCCGACAGGGCCGAGCCGTCGATGTTCGAGTCGCGGATCGTCACCGGGGCGCCGGTGACCTGGCAGGAGTTGCTGCCGCACGGGCCGTTCGTGGTGATCAGCGGAGCGGTCTCACCGAGGTTCTTCGGGCGGATGCAGGACTTCTCGACGGTGATGTTGCCCGCGAACAGCGTGAGGGCCTGCTCGATGCGCTTGCCGGAGATCACGGTGCCCGCGGCGGGGGCGCCGGGACCGGTGTAGAGCGGCAGCGAGTCGCAGTTCAGGCCGTGGGCGGCGAGGCCCGTGTTGGCCTGGGTGAGCTTCCAGCCGGGGGAGCCGGCGGGGGCGGGGGAGTTCGCCGGGGGCTTCACAGGTCCGTTGGTCGCGGACCGCGTCGTCGAGCTGGGGGCCGCCGAACTGCTGCTCGGGGCGGCGGAGGAACTGCTGGTGGTGCTGGTCGAGGTGGCGCTGGAGCTTTCCGCTACGGGTGTCGGCTGGGCCGCCTTGGTCGGGGAACAGGCGGCCAGCACGATGACACCACCGGTCAGCAGTACGGCCAATCTCAGTCTCACGGCTGGTTCTACCTCCACGCGCGCTCACGACGGGGGACCGTGAACTCGCTTATTGTGTCGTCGGCCGTCGCGGAATGTGTACAAAACTCGTGCGACGAAGTTTCGTACGGGGCCGTTGAACGGTCAGCACACTGCACGGCAGAACCGGAGGAGTCAAGCGGATCTCGTTGCGGCGCAACATCATCTTCCGCCTGGTGGGGAATGCTCCATCCGTGTGAGCAGGTAGATCACGGTTTTATCACCGAGCCATATGATTCTTTGATGTGTGAGATCAGCGACCCGTGAATGTCGCGCGACCGGGACCGTCCGTGAGGAAGCTGTGCACAGCGC
The DNA here is from genome assembly GCF_033949975.1 of Lentzea sokolovensis. Classification (NCBI taxonomy): domain Bacteria; kingdom Bacillati; phylum Actinomycetota; class Actinomycetes; order Pseudonocardiales; family Pseudonocardiaceae; genus Lentzea; species Lentzea sokolovensis. The sequence continues at coordinate 554,374 of NZ_JAXAVU010000001.1, read as the reverse complement.
GTGGCAGGTCCTCGGTTTCGAACAGCGCCGACGCGATCGTCGTGACGTGGGCGTCGGCCTCCGGGACGCCTCCGTTCTCGAAATGCGCGAGCACCTGTTTGGTCGCGAAATGTGCCTGCGTCGGACCGGCCGCGAGACTCAGCGCGAACTGCTCCGCGGCCATTGCGAAACCTTCGTCGGGGAACACCCGGTTGACGACATTCCACCGTTCCAGCGTGGCCGCGTCGTAAAGGTCGCCGGTCATCACGAACTCCTTCGCACGACCCACGCCCGCCCGTGCGGCCAAACGCTGCGTGCCGCCCATCGTCGGCGTCAGGCCCACGACCTTCTCGACCAGCCCGAAGCGGGCCTTCTCGGAGGCCAGGATCAGGTCGCACGCCACCGCCAGCTCGAAAGCCCAGGTCAGGCACAGGGCGTGCGCGGCGAAGACGGTCGGGATCGGCAGTGCGGCCAGGCGTTGCGGCAGGAGCAGCATGCGGTCGAACAGCTGCTGCGCCTCGTCGCGGTACTCCTGCGCGGCGAACAGCGACACGTCGACACCGCCCGACACGACCCGGCCCGTGGCGTTGACCAGCAACGCCCGTGCGTCACCCAGCTCGTCCAGGGCCTCGTGGAACTCGGCGTCGAGGTCGAGGGCGTACAGGTTGAGCGGCGGCGCGTCGATCGTGATGATCGCGAGCTCGTCGCGGCGGGTCAGGTGGATCTTCACAGGCTCACAACCAATCGCGGCGCTTGAACATCAGGTACAGGAGGTAGGAGAGGCCGAAGATACCCAGCGTGGACACCCAAACGCCCCATTTCTGCTCAAAACCGGGGTAGGGGACGTTCATGCCGTAATAGCCCGAGATCGCCGTCGGCACGGCGATGATCGCGGCCCAGCTGGTGACCTTCTTCATGATCGAGTTGAGGCGGTTGCCCTGCACGGCCACCTCGGCCTCGCGCAGGTTCGTGACGAGCTCCCGCATCGACTCGGTCAGCTCCGCGGTGAACAGCGTGTGGTCCTTCACGTCGAGGTAGTACGGCATCATCGTGTCGTCCACGAGTTCGTGCTCGCGGTGCAGCAGCGACCCCAGCACCTCCCGCATCGGCAACGCGACCCGCCTGAGCTGCACCAGGGCGCGCCGCAGCTGCAGCGCCCTGCGCCCGACGTGCGGCTTCTCCTCGTAGATGTGGTCTTCCAGCGCCTCGATGTCGTCGTCGAGCTTCTGGGCCGCCGCGTAGTGGCCGTCCACGACGTCGTCGAGCAGGCCGTGCAGCAGGAACCCGACGCCAGACGAGGCCAGCGACGGCGCGCTGTCCCATCTGCGCTCCACGCCGGCGAGGTCGTAGTCCTCGCTCTCGCGCACCGTCACGAGCACGTTCTTGCCCACGAACAAGTCGACTTCGCACGCCTTGATCTCGTGGTCGACGTACTGGACCGCGTAGACGCTCATGAACAGGTGGGTGGGGTAGCGGTCGACCTTCGGGCGTTGCCGCTCGGTGAACGCGTCCTCGATCGCGAGCTCGTGCAGTCCCAGTTCGTCGCGCAGCAGACCTATCTCGTCCTGAGACGGCGCGCAGAGGTCGAACCACACGACTGCGGAGTGATCTTTGACGTGCTTCGTGATCTCGGAGACCGGGAAGTCCCTGTCCACGAGTTCGCCTTTGCGGTACAAGCGGGTCTTGCCCATGGACGACAACGATACGTAGATCTACTCAGATGTGAGGTTTCGGCCCGAGTTCCCGCTACCCTCGATCCGGTGAAGGTGGACCAACCACAGCGCATTGGGGACTACCTGCTCTTGGGCAGGCTTGGTCGTGGTGCCATGGGAACGGTCTACCTGGGACAAGGCAGCGACGGACGCCAGGTCGCCGTCAAGGTCGCCCGCGCGGAGCTCGCCGACGACCCGCGCTTCCGCGAGCGGTTCCGCCGCGAGGTCCAGATGGCCCGTGCGGTCGGCAGCGCCGGCACGGCGGCGGTCGTGGACGCCGACACGCGCGCGCCCCGGCCGTGGATGGCGACGGAGTACGTGCCCGGTCCCACGCTCCAGGAAGCGATCGAACGGCACGGTCCGTTGCCGGAGCACCATTTGAGACGCCTCGCCGAAGGTCTGGCCGAGGCGCTCACCGCGATCCACCGGGCCGGCCTGGTCCACCGCGACCTCAAGCCGTCCAACGTGCTGCTGGGCGCCGACGGGCCCCGCGTCATCGACTTCGGCATCTCGCGCGCGATGGAGCACACCGCGCTGACCGAGACCGGCATGGTCTTCGGCACGCCCGGCTTCCTGTCGCCCGAGCAGATCACCGGCCAGGACGTCGCGTCCCCGTCGGACGTGTTCGCCCTGGGCGCCGTGCTCGTCTACGCGGCGACGGGCAAGGGTCCGTTCGGTGAGGGACCGACGGCCACGTTGCTCTACAAGGCCGCGCACGGCGAACCTGACATCGATGGCGTGCCCAAGCCGTTGCGGCCGCTGGTGCAGAAGTGCATGCACCGCGACCCGGCCAAGCGTCCCGAACCGGCCGAGGTGACGCGCCTGCTCTCCCAGGTCGTCACGCCCAAGGCGCCGACCAGCAAGCTCCCCGCGCCGATGACGCCCGCCGCCGCGACGTTCTCGACGTCGCGGTTCGTGCCGATGGCGTGGGGCGGACTGAACCTCGCCGTGGCTTTGCTCGCGGCCGCGATCGCCGACCCGGCCGCGCAGGCCAACGGCGCCACGCAGCTGCTGGCCCTGGCCGCGTTCTGCGTGCTCGTCGTGCGCGCGGTGCGGTACTTCAGCGCCGCCGCCCGCCGCAAGGTCGTCATCGAGATCAGCCGCGAGGGCATCGCCACGACGCGCAACGGCAAGTTCCACCAGTACTGGTGGTACGAGCTCGCACGGGTGCGCGTGGTGCCGCACAAGAAACGGCCGTGGGTCGTCGTCTGGCTGAAGGACCCGGCACCGCGTCGTTTCTTCGGCGCGCACCACGGCGGTGTGCGGGTGTTCCCGGTCGCCCACGAGCGCACCAGGCGGCGGCGCGAGCGCGACGTCGCCGAGCTGCGCGCCGCCTTGGCCTGGTACCTGCCGCGGTCCTACGACGGACGCTGATCGGCCCACTCGTAGGTGACCGTGACGCTCAACGCCAGCGTGCCGCTGGGCAGCCTGGTGTCGTGCGGCGCGTCCACGTCCATGCCGGTCACCTCACCCGTGGCGGGATCGACCCGGAACACCCACCGGCTGCCTTCGGCGAACACCTTCCCGTTGTCCCAGCGGATCGCGGGGGCCTCGGCGAGTCTGCGGTAGAGCCCGGCTTTCTCCTCTGCGGTGGTGAACGGCGAGAGCAACGCCTGCGCCGCGGCCTCCAGCTTCTCCCCGTCGTCGACGGGCAACGGTGTCGAGATGCTCTCCTCCCGGCACGGGGTGGCCGCGCAGAACGAGTTCCACAGGATCGTGCCGCTGGTTCGTCCCTCGATGTCCTTGATCGGACGCTGCGGACCGGTGACCGCCCGGTGCTCGCCGGTGAACCTGCGGTAGATCAACACCATCTCGTCCGGCGCGGTGGGCAGCCAGACGTCGTACTCGAACTTGACCGAGGTCGCGTCGAACGGCGCCTCAGCATCGGTGACGAGCTGCCAGACCTGGTACTTGACGTGCCGGTACTTCGCGGTCGGCTTCGGTGCCAGTTCCAGCATCGCCGCCGCCTCCGGCAGTGAAGTGGCGGGCGCGACCGGCATCGTCGCGGGCGCGTCCCGGGAGACCGGCCGCAGCAGCACCACGAGCCCGGTGATCATCACCACCGCGACGGCCGCGGCCGCGATGCCGACCCAGCGCCATGAGCGTGGCTGGGGCTTCTCGGCGAAGAGCTGTTCGCGCAACCGGGCCAGCCGCACGTCGTCGTCGCCCCGCACCGGGTACAGCTCGGCGAGATCGTCGTCCAGCACGTCACGCATGTTCCACTTCCTTCAGCTTGGCGCGCAGGCGGTGCAGACGAGACCGGGCGGTGCCGGGGTTGAGGTCGAGGGCCTCGGCGGCCTCCTGCACGGTCAGTCCGGCCAGCGACACGAGCAGCACCAGGTCGCGGTCGGCCTCGGTCATCCGCGCCAGCTCGCGCGCGATCCGGCGCAGGTGCGAGCGGGAGTCGAGGCGGGCGACGACCGTGTGCTCCAGCGACTCGGCGACACCGAGGTCGACGCCGTACCGTTCGGCGGTGCGCAACAGGCGCGCCTCGCGTTTGGCGTGGCCGCGCAACAGGTTCGTGGCGATGCCGTAGAGCCAGCCGACGACGCTGCCCTTCTCCGGGTCGTAGCTCTCCTGGCCGCGCATGGCGGCGAGGAACGTCTCGCTGACCAGGTCGTCAGCCACGTCGACGCCCACCCGTCGCGCCAGATATCTGTGCAACGGATGGGCGTGCTCGTCGAACAGCTCCGCGAACATCACGCCCCCAGTTGGCTTCTCGCGGTACCAGTGTTGCAGTGACCTGAATCACAGTGGACGGACTTTCGATGATGGTGGCATGACCAACTGGACCGTGACGGCCACCGACGCCGCGCGTTCGCCGCTCAACCGCGAGTACAACGCGGAGATGATCAGCCGCTACTGGGGGCGTCCGACGAACGACGCCGAGATCGACGCCTACGAACGCGACGAGCAGGACCACGACGTGCCCGTGTTCCTCGTGGCGTCGTGCGATGGCAACGATGTCGGCTGTCTGGGTATGCGCTTCCTCGACAACGGTGTCGGCGAGCTGACGCGGATGTTCGTGCGGACGCCGTTCCGCGGACAGGGCGCCGCGTCGGCGTTGATCGTCGCGATGGAGGCCGAGGCGCTGAAGCGCGGCGTCACCGTGCTGCGGCTCGACACGCGCAATGATCTCGTGGAGGCGCGGAGGCTGTACGCCAAGCACGGGTTCGTGGAGATTGCTCCGTACAACGCAGCCGAATACTCCGATCACTGGTTCGAGAAGAGGCTAACGTCCGCTCATCCGGTCGCGATGTCCTGAAGGGTCGGGATGACTCGCGCCAGGAGGCATTGAACATGCGGTTGCGTCCACTGGTGATGGCTGCTGCCGTCACCACGGCACTGGTGGTGACCCCGGCCTCGGCGGCTCCCGCCGGCCGGGTGCTCGGATACGTCGCCAACAACGGCGGCGGGGTGTCGGTGATCGACACGGCCACGAACGCGGTGTCCGCGACGATCGCCGACAGCGGCGGTAACTCGCCCTACATGGCAGCTGTCGCGTTCGACGGAACCCGTGGCTACGTCACGAACTCCGTGCAGAACACGCTCACGGTCATCGACACGCCGACCAACACGGTCGACAAGTCCGTTCCCGTCGGGTCCCACCCGGCGGGTGTCGCGGTCGCCCCCGGTGGCGGCTTCGTCTACGTCACCAACTATCTGGACGGCACGGTGTCCGTGGTCGACACGGCCACGCTGACGGTCACCGCGACCGTCACGGTCGGCTCGAACGCCGACGGTGTCGTCGTCACGAAGGACGGCAAGTCCGTCTACGTCACGCACGACCTGCCCGGACCGGGCAAGGTCTCGGTCATCGACACGACGTCCAACACCGTCGTCACCACGATCGCCGTCGGCAACGCGGCGACCGCGATCGCGGCGTCGGCGGACGGCACGCGGATGTACGTGGTCAACAAGGGTTCGGACAGCGTCTCCGCCATCGACGTGGCCTCGCGCACCGTCGTCGGCACCGCGTCCGTCGGCTTCACGCCGCACGGCATCGCGTTGGCGCCCAACGGAACCAGGGCGTACGTGACGAACAGCGAGTTCGACTCGGTGTCCGTCGTGGACCTCACCACGATGACCGAACTGCAGAAGATCTTCGTCGGCGATCGTCCGATCAGCGTGGCCCTCACGCCGGACGGCGCTTCCGCCTACGTGACGAACTTCAACAGCAACACGGTGTCGATCATCGACACGGCGTCCAACACGGTCACCGGCACCATCGCCGTGGGCCAGCGCCCGGTGGGCATCGCGATCAACTTCGTGCCGCCCGCCGCGTCGAAGCTCGTGTCCGGGTCCGCGCAGTTGCAACTGCGGCTCCTCGGCTTCACGGTCCGCTCGCTCGACGCGACGCTGACCGACAAGCACACCGGGGCGCCGATCGCCGGCCAGTCGATCGTCTTCCGCACGGTGAAGGGCAACCCGCTCTGCACCGCGACGACCAACTCGTCCGGCAAGGCCACGTGCGACGCCCAGGTGGCGTTGCTGGTCGGCCTGTCCACCCTGCTGCAGGGCTTCACGGCCTCGTACGCGGGCGACAACGAGCACGGCGGGGCCTCTTCGCACGGGTACATCACCCTGCTTTAGGCCTGTCAGAAGTAGTGATGGCTTGTCGCATCCCTCGGCTCGGGTGAAGTGCCCGGGTCGAGGGATGTTCTTTCCGGTGAGCACCGAGTCCGATGTGGACGGACGCTCGACGTGGACGTCGTCGGGGCGAGAGCGTGGGGGACGCGCGGCTGACCTGCTAGGCAGCCAGGGGAAGGTCGCTCCGGAGAGCCTGGACGTAGTCCTCGCAGGACTGGCGGCAGGCGACTCCGTGGACGACCTGCCACCCTGCGGGCACCTGCAGCACCGCGGGCCAGATCGAGTACTGGCCCGCCGGGCTGACCAGCACCAGGAACATGGTGTGAGCCTGAGCGAACGGGGAAGTCATGCCCCCAGGGTGACCTGCGACACCTATGGTCCGGCTATCTCTACGCTCAAGCTCACTCGTCCGCGTGGTTCCCGATCTTGGCCCGCGTGTGATTACGTGGTGCCCGTGACTGTGGAACAGGTGGTCCTCCTGGCCGAGGACGGTTCGGCCATCGGCGTTGAGGACAAGGCAGCGGTGCACCACGCGGACACCCCGCTGCACCTGGCGTTCTCCAGCTACGTCTTCGACTCGGCGGGCAACACGGTCCTCACCCGCCGCGCGCTGCACAAGAAGACCTTCCCGGGCCTGTGGACCAACACCTGCTGCGGCCACCCCCTGCCGGAAGAGGACATGGCCCAGGCCGTTCTGCGCCGTCTGCGGGACGAACTCGGCATGAAGACCCCCGAACCCGAGCTCCTGTTGCCGGCCTTCCGCTACCGCGCGGAGATGGACGGCGTCGTCGAGAACGAGATGTGCCCGGTGTTCCGCGTGCTCTCCGACGACGAGCCCGTGCCGAACCCGGACGAGGTCGACTCGACCGAACGGGTGGCGTGGAGCGAGTACGCGTCCGGTGTGCTGGACGGGACGCGCGCGGTGTCGCCGTGGTCCCGGCTGCAGGTCGCCGAACTGGTGAAGCTGGGGCCGGATCCGCTGGCGTGGCCGGTGGCGGGCCCGGCCGGACTCCCGAAGGCCGTGAAGCTCGGGTCCTGATCACGACCCGGCGATCAGGGTCACCCCGAGAGTGATCATCACGGCCGCGATCAGGCCGTCCAGCACCCGCCACGCGCGGGGCCTCGCGAACAACGGGCCCAGCAGGCGCGCGCCGTACCCGAGCGCGACGAACCACGTGATGCTCGCGGTCACCGCGCCGACGCCGAACAGCCAGCGGCCGGCCGCGATCGAGCCGAGCAGCAACACCGTGTCGAGGTAGACGTGCGGGTTGAGCCACGTCAGTGCCAGCGCGGTCAGGACGGGACGGGTGTTCACGTCCCCGGCCGCCCGAAGCGCTGACGGGTGGAAGGCCCGGCGTGCCGCCAGGAAGCCGTAGCCCAGCAGGAAAACACCGCCCGCGATCGCGGCGACGGTGATCGCCGCCGGGAACATCTTCACGATCGCCCCGAATCCGGCGACGCCCGCGGCGACCAGGATCGCGTCCGAGAGGGCGCAGACGGCGACGACCTTGGCGACCGCGTGCTTGCGAAGCCCCTGGCGCAGCACGAAAGCGTTCTGCGCGCCGATCGCGACGATCAGGGTCATCATGGTGCCGAAGCCGAGCAGCAGATCAGTCACGCGGTCCACGCTATTGACGCCGTCTTGATGAGGCCAGCTACAGATTCTTACGTATCATTAGCAGCCGTGATGGATTTGGACCTGGTGCGCACGCTGCTCGCGGTCGTGGACGCGGGCACGTTCGACGCTGCCGCCGCCGCGTTGCACGTCACGCCTTCCGCTGTCTCACAACGCATCAAAGCGCTGGAGCAGCGGACCGGACGCGTGTTGCTGGTGCGGGCGCGCCCGGTGCGGCTGACGCCGTCCGGCGAGGTGATCGTCCGCTACGGTCGGCAACTGCTCGCACTGGACCAGGATCTCGACGCGGCGCTGGGCGAGGACGCCGTCGTGCGGGTGCCGATCGCGGTGAACGCCGACTCGCTCGCCACCTGGTTCCTGCCCGCGCTGCAACGGGTTTCGCCGTCGCTGCGAATCTCGTTCGACCTGCACCGCGAGGACCAGGACCACACGACGGCGTTGCTGCGGCAAGGGGTGGTGATGGCGGCGGTGACGTCCTCGCGTGAGCCGGTCGCGGGCTGCTCGGTCACCAAGCTGGGGGAGATCCGTTACGCCGCAATGGCATCGCGGCCGTACGTGGAGCGGCACGAGGCCGGACCGCTGAAGTCGTGGCTGCCCGACGCGCCGGTGGTCGTGTTCGACCGCAACGACGACCTGCAGGACCGGTTCGTGCGCACGCTGACCCGTGGCCGCGGCGCCTCGGAGCACCGCCACTTCGTTCCCTCGTCCGAGGTGTACGTGCGGACGATCGTGGCGGGTCTCGGCTGGGGAATGGTGCCGCCGCAACAGCTCCAGGACGGCCTGGTCGACCTCGCGCCGGGCCGCACCATCTCCGTGCCGCTGTACTGGCAGCAGTGGAAGCTCGACTCGCCTGCGCTGAACGCCGTGGCCGAGGCGGTCGCGCAGGAGGCGGGCACAGCTCTCCGGAGTTAGCCTCGACGCCATGACCGGCGAACCGATGAACCTCGACGGGAAGACCGCGGTCATCTACGGCGGCGCGGGCAACGTCGGCGGCGCGATCGCGGCGGCGTTCACCAGGGCCGGTGCCGACGTGCACCTGGCCGGGCGCACCGAGGCGACGCTCAAGGCGAAGGCCGACGAGCTCAACGCCCGTTACGCCGTGGTCGACGCGCTGGACGAGGAGGCGGTGGACCGGCACGCCGCCACGTTCGACCGGATCGACATCTCCGTCAACGTCACCACCGACAACGACGTCCAGGGCACGCCGATGGTCGAGATGAGTGTCGAGGACTACCTCAGTCCGGTCGTGTCGGCGGTCAGGTCGAAGTTCCTCACGGCGCGGGCGGCGGCGCGGCACATGACCAGGCAGGGCGAGGGCGTCATCCTGTTCTTCGGCGGCACCGGCGAGCCGTCGGCGCACCGGAAGTGGCAGCTCGGCGGCCTGCTCGCGGCGTTCGACGCGGTGGAGTCCATGCGCCGTCAGCTCGCGGCCGAACTCGGACCGCACGGTGTGCGGGTGGTGACGTTGCAGACCGGTGGCATCCCCGAGTCGGTGCCTCAAGAGCATCGGGCGCCGATCGAGGAGGACATCGTCGGCGACACGCTGCTCGGCCGGGCCGCGACGCTGGAAGACGTCGGCAGGGCTGCCGTGTTCGCCGCCTCGGACTGGGGGCGCACCATCACGGGAGCGCAGGTCAACATCACCTGCGGCAGCGTCTTCGGCTGAAAGCTGGTGAAAGCCTGTGCGCGAGCTGTCGGGTTCCTGAACCCAGGAACCCGGCACGTTCACCGGGGCGTTGTCCGTTATGTGCTGATACCTCGACTAGCCGCCACCGGCGGTTCACTCGCCGTCGTCGCGACGGTGGCCATGGTCGGCCTGCTCGACCTGACCGTCGGCCCGCTGCGCCGCACGATCAGCGAGTACGCGCTGGGCGACTACCGCACGGTCTTCGACATCGCGGTGGTGTCGCTGGCCGTGGGCTCGCTCGCGATCCTCGCCGTTCTGGTCCACAAAGGACTGACAAGATGGCGTTCGGGAGGCGCGATCGCGCTCACCCTGTGGTCGATCGGCCTGTTCCTCGTCGTGGTGTTCCCCAAGACGAACTGGGCCATGGGCACCAACGAGCTGAGCGGAAGCATTCACCGGTTCGGCAGCATGATCGCGTTCGTCAGCCTGCCGATCGCCATCATCCTGCTGGCGCGGCCGTGGCTGCGGGATCACGTGTGGGGCAAGCACGCGAGATGGACGATGGCGTCCGGTTTGTTGAGTGTTGTCGCATTCATGCCCCTCCTCTACGCCATTGTGCTGGGCATGGTCTCCGACGTTCGGTGGTGGCGCGTGTTCCCGTTGGGCTACATAGAGAGGATCTTGCTCGCCGCGGAGGTGGCGGCTGTTCTGGTCGTCGGGCTGTGGGCCATCGCGGCCAGTAGGGTTGCGCCATGGCGAGTTGGGGAGACCTCGCGGATTACGTCCGCGCCGAGTACGACGTCATCCACGACGAGGACGAGGAGCTGAGGATCCTCTTCACCTTCGGGGACGAGGACGAAGGCGACGATGAACGCACGCAGGTCGTGATCATCGTCAGGGAAGTGCTCGACAAGATGCACGAGTGGGTGCAGATCGCGTCCCCGTGCGGGCTGGCCAAGGACGTGGACCTCCGCGCGGTGCTGGCGGAGGTGGGCAACTCGACCGTCGCGTGCGGCCTCGCGATCATGGGGGAGCACGTCGTCGTCCGGCACTCGTTGCCGCTCAAGGATCTCGACATCCACGAGTTCACCGATCCGCTCCAGTTGCTCGCCGGTACCGCTGACACGCTCGAAGAACAGTTCTGGGGAGGCGACGGCTACTGATGTTCGACCTGACTCCCGCGGCTGATCAGCTCGCGGGTCTGGTGTGCAACGTGACCGACGGCGATCTGAAGGCGCCGACCCCGTGTCCCGACTACACGGTCGGCGACCTGCTCGACCACGTGAACGGCCTGTCGGTCGCGTTCACCGCGGCGGCGCTGAAGACCCCGCTCGAAGGCTCGGGCTCCGGTGACGCGGCGCGACTGCCACTCGACTTCCGCGAGTCCGTGCCGGCGAGGCTCGAAGAACTGGCGAAGGCCTGGCGTTCGCCGGGGGCGTGGGAGGGCATGACCCGCGCCGGCGGCGTCGACCTGCCCGGCGAGGTCGCCGGTGCCGTGGCGCTGGACGAGATCGTGCTGCACGGCTGGGATCTCGCCAAGGCGACCGGGCAGCCGTTCGAGGTCGAGGAAGGCCTGCTCCACGTCGTGCACGGCTTCGTGGCGTCGATCGGACCCGACGATCGCGACGGCTCGCTCTTCGGAGCCGCGGTGGAGGTCGACTCGACCGCGCCACTGCTCGACCGTGTCCTGGGACTCAGTGGGCGGAACCCGGAGTGGACCTAGGTTAGGCTCTCCTAATGTGAGAGCCATTACGGTGCAGGTTCGGGCAGGGCTGGGCGTGGGACGTCTCGCCGCCGCCATGGATTCCCTGGTGGAACTGCATCCTGAGCTGTGTCGCTCCGGCTTCGCGCATCACGAGGTCGCGGACCCCGTCGCCGCCACCCCCGCCGCCCTCGCGGAGGCGGAGGCGGGGCTCGACCTGCGGACCGGCGTCCTGATGCACGTGGTGTGGCTCGACGCCGGCCCCGTGCACTCCGGCCGGATGGTGCTGGTGCTGCACGACATCGTGGCCGACCGGCTGCCGCGCGTCCTGCCGTGGCTGGTGCGGGCCTGGAAGCAGCCCGCGCTGGTCAGTTGACCCTGCGCGCCACGAACACGTGCTCCCGGCCAGGCCGGTCGGGTGCGTCGCGCACGTCGACCACCTCGAAGCCGCAGCGCGTCAGGCTCTGCTCGATCTCGGGACGCGACCGGAACCGCAGCGTCGAGTCCGAGGAGATCACCGAGCCGTCCGGGAACTGGTAGGTGTGCCGGAACGACACGAACGGCAGGCTCACGTTGAGCAGTTCGAGTTGCTCTCGCACCCCGACCAGCACCCGCGGCTTCGCCCGGGACCAGTCCTCCCAGGCGCGGTGCTCCGGGCGGCGCGTCTCGAACACGAAGTGCCCGCCCGGCTTGAGCGCCCGGCGCACCCCGCGCAGCGTGGCCTCCCAGTCGTCGCCCAGGAACACCTGGGCGACGTTCCCGGTCATCGTCGCGAGGTCGACCGACAGCGCGGGCAGCGTGGTCGCGTCGCCGTGGATCCAGGTGACCCTGGACTCCTTGGCGCGCGCGATCTCCAGCGACGCCAGCGCCGGATCCACCCCGACGACGGTCCGGCCGGACGACGCCAGCATCACCGCCAGGCTGCCCGTTCCGCAGCCGACGTCGAGCACGCTCGCCGCCTCCAGTTCGGCCGCGATGCCGAGATACAGGTTCAGGTCCACGCGCGGCCCGTCGAAGGCGTCGTAGAGCCGAGCCAGTCTTGGGTCGGCGAAAATCGCGTCAGGCATGCCACATCCTAGGTCCGACCACGAAGGGCATCAGCAACTCGATCACCTCGCGGTCAGGTCGTCCGTTGAGTTCTTCCTCGGCGACCCGTCGCGCGATTCCGGCCAGGAAGTCGGCAACCTGCACGCGGGCGTCGTACTGCGAGTCGACCAGCGTCAGGCTTTGCAGCCGTGGCGCGAGTTTCTTGAGCTGCCGGATCCGTCCATCGGTGAGCGACAGCTGCTGGTCGTGCACGATCGACACCGGCCCGCCCCCCGAAGTCTGCCACTGCGCCACCGCGCGCAGGATGGCGGGGAACAGTGGGTCGAGATTCCCGCGCGGACCACGGGCCCGCAGCAGGTCGTTGTAGAGCTCCAGCGGCCCCGTCACACCGCCGAACTCGGCACGTACCCGCGAGGCGAGGTACCGCCGTTTGTCCACGAGTTGTACGCGCGCCTTGCCCGCCAATGGGCCGTCTGGCCCCAAGAACCACAACAGCACCCACCTGTTCTTCTGCCGCAGCAGGTGGTTCGCCTTGTACTCCAGCGCGGGTGACTTGATCATCTCGCGCAGCGTCTCGACGCACGCCGAGGCCTCCTCCCGCGAGAGCAGCACTCCGGCATGGGCGAAGACCGCGGTGACCCCGCCGACGAGCTTCTCGCCCTCGGACCCCGACTCGTCGCAGGCGATCTCCATCAGGACATCCGGAAGACGGGGCCGCGAGCGCGGAACGGCAGATGCGCGCCCGCCGGGATCAGGAACGCGTGCTCGCGCCGAATCCTCAGCACGTCGCATCCGGCGTCGGTGATGATGAGAATCGGACCGGCCTCGGGAAAGTCGGGGGCACGTTCGAGCAGGTCGACACCGGGCTGCAGCACCGTTCCGCCGCGCCCGCGCACCGTCACGCGGCCCGCGATGTCCTCCACGGGCACGTATCCAGCGTCATATGCCATCGCGTCACAGAAAACCACGCGTGCGGCGGGCACGTCACGTGCCGCGGCGTAAGAAGCGATCGCGCCGAGTGCCTTTCCCAGCAGTTGGGGGTCCATCGAGCCGGACGTGTCGAGCACGACGCCGAACGTCGACCGTGCCTCCAGCGACTCCGGCCGCACCCAGCCGGGCCGTGGAATGTCCGGAGTGGACGCTTGTCGCCGTGACGCGCGGGCATAGGTGCGGCGCTTCTCCACGGCCGGAACGAACTCCTCGAACCACCGCGCCAGCTGGGCGTCCCACGACAGCGGCGGGTGCTCCAGTGCCCGGATCTCCTCTACCAGTCCTGCGGGCAGGAGCCCACGAGACGACGTGTGGTAGCTCAGCCCCGTCAGCAACGCACGCCGGTAGAAGTCGTCCAGATCGGCCACGTCCGAAGGCCCGCGAAGAGGGTCGCCGAGCAGGTCGCCCTGATGGTTTCCCCTCAACGTGAGCAGCTTGCGGTACCGCCGCAGGTCCACCGCGATCCGGTCGTAGACCGACTCCGCCGAAAGGCCGCGCAGCTCGGGGTCGTGCAGGACCCCGGAAGGCGGGGAACCGACGCCCATCTCGACCAGCCAGCCGTTCACCACGAAGTCGGCGGCGATGTTCCACAGGTACGGATCCCGCCCGCCGACCCGGTCGCCGTGGCGCAGCGCGGCGTGCAACATCTCGTGCGCGAGCACGAACCGCCACTCCTGCCGGGAAAGCCCGGCCAGCGGGTTCACGTAGATCTCTGCCGAGGCCGCGGACACCGCCGCGATCGAGATGTCCCAGCCCCGCGCCAGTTCCGCGTCCGCCACCACCTTCATCGTCGACGCCAACGCGCCCAGCAGCGGGTAGTTCGACACGAACCAGCCCAGCGCGAGATCCCACTCCGTCTTCAGCGGCCGTGCGTCGGACAACGACGACCGCGCGCCACCCGCCACTTCGATCGCGGCCACGGCGGCGTTGGAGAGCCCGGCCGCGAACCGTTCCGCCCACTTCTTCGGGTCCTTCGACTCCTCGCCGCGCACACAGCTGCCCGGTCTCCACGACGGTGGCCGCGTGCCGAACCTCAGCGCGGGCTGGAAGTCCAGCACGTCTTCACAGGAGTGCGTGCTGAAACCCAGGTGCAGCAGGCAATGCGCGAACACCCACGTCCACTCGTCCTCGCTCGCCTGCCGTGACGGGTGGGCGCGCAACTTGCCGTCGAGCGAGATGTCGGCCCACGGGTGCTCGGAGAGCCGGAACACGTACGAGCCGAGAGCGGCGAACAGCGGATGGGCGGCAATCCGCTTCTCCGCCGTGTCGAACGCCACCACGGCTGGATACGCACTGACCTTGGTGCGCTTCCTCATGCGCGTGCGGCGACCAGTCGGGGCAGGTCGCGGGTGACCTCGACGAGGAACCACGCGGGCAGCACGGGATTGCCGTCGTCGTCGGCCGCGATCACCATCTGCGCGATCTCCAGCGACAGCTCGGCCAGTTCCAGCAGCAGCGCCTTGCCGCGGTGCGCCAGCTGCTTGCCGGCCGCCGGCGCGTGCGCCTTGTCGTGCGGCAGCTCCTTCACCAGCCGTGCGCGGAACGCCTCGGCCAGGAAGTACAGCAGGTCGCGGTCGTGGGGAGCGGACGGCCACCGAGCGTCGCCGCGCAGCACGGCCTCCAGCCCGTACGCGTGCCGCACGGTCTTCACGTACGCCTTGAACATCGACGCGTGGTTCGCGGTGACCGTGCCGAACGCCAGCACCTCCAGCAGGTCGTCGGAGATGTCGTCGCCGAACGAGTGCAGCGCGTCGGAGAGCATGTGCCAGCCACGTGGCGTGGAGAACGACTCCTCCACCTTGGGTGCCGCGCTCCACAGGTGGTCCGGGCGCTGCGTCAGGTACTCCAGCACCCACGGGTGGATGTCGCTCTCACGCGCCCATGCCAGCCAGTCCTTCGAAGATGCCGTGAGGTGCACGTGGATCATGCGGTTCACGAGTGCGGACGCCATCGGGCGCGCCAGGGCGTTGTCGACCGCCCGGTTGCCGGCGCCGATCACGATCGAGCCCTTCGGCAGCTCGTAGGCGCCGATGCGCCGGTCGAGGATCAGCGAGTAGAACGCCTTCTGCACCTCGGGGGAGCTCGCGTTCAACTCGTCCAGGAACAGGCAGTACGGGTCCTGCCGTGCGATGGACTCCGGCGGGGCGAACCGGGAACGGCCACCGACCAGTTCCGGAACTCCGATGAGGTCCTCCGGCGCGAGCTGCGTGCCCAGCAGCGTCACGCACTCCAGGCCCAGCTCGGCGGCGAACTTGCGGACGAGCGAGGACTTGCCGATACCCGGTGCTCCCCACAGGAAGACCGGCCGGACGACGGCGACGTGCAGCAGCACCTCCGGGAGCTGCGCAGGGGTCACGGTGACTTTGGATCGCATCAGGTGGTCGAGGATGCCTCATCCGACTTGTTCCGGTCGCCCGAATTTGTTGACACGAGCAGTGGTCTAGTGCTGTGATTCAAGCCACCACTGATAGGAAACCTTCTTAACTAAATCGCCGCCGCGCCCTGCTGTTCCCCTCACACAGGAGGCACCTGTGGCCAGACCCCTGTTCCTGGTCGTACCAGCGGCTCTCGCACTCGCCGTGGTTCCGGCCGTCGCCCTCGCCGCCCCGGTCCAGTACCAGGCGGAGAGCGCGACGATCTCCAACGGCCTCGTCGAGTCCAACCACGCCGGCTTCACCGGTTCGGGCTTCGTCAACTACGACAACGAGGTCGGCAGCTCCGTCGAGTTCACCGTGAACGCGGGCACCGCCGGTCCGGCGGCACTCACGTTCCGGTTCGCCAACGGCACCACGGCGAACCGCCCGATGGACATCTCCGTCAACGGCACCGTGGTGGCGTCGAACTTCTCGTTCCCGGCCACCGGCGCGTGGACCACGTGGACGACCAAGTCCACGACGGTCACCCTGAACGCGGGCTCGAACACCATCAAGACGGTCGCGACGACGGTGAACGGCGGTCCGAACCTGGACCGCGTCGACGTCGACGCCCAGTCGGGCACGCCGGACACCGTGGCTCCCTCGGTACCGGGCAACCTGCGCTCGACCGGCACCACGTCGTCCTCGGTGTCGCTGGCGTGGAACGCGTCCACCGACAACGTGGGCGTCGCCGGGTACGTCCTGTCCAACGGGCAGACCGCGGCCGGCACCACGCACACCGTGACCGGCCTGACGCCGGACACCGCGTACACCTTCACCGTGCAGGCGCGCGACGCGGCGGGCAACCTGTCCGGCGCCTCGAACTCCATCTCGGTGCGCACGCAGCCGGGCACGCCCGGCGGCACCAGGCCGCACGACATCAACGGCCTGCTGCGCGTGTGCGGTGTGCAGCTGTGCAACCAGTACGGCAAGCCGATCCAGCTGCGCGGCATGAGCACGCACGGCATCCAGTGGTACCACCAGTGCGCCAAGTCCCAGTGGTGGGACGCGCTGGTGAACGACTGGAACGCGGACTTCATCCGCGTCGCCATGTACATCCAGGAGGACGGGTACGAGACCGACCCCCGCAAGTTCACCGACATGATGCACGGGTACATCGAGGAAGCCACGCGTCGCGGCATCTACGTCCTCGTGGACTGGCACCAGCTCTCGCCCGGTGACCCGAACTACAACCTGTCCCGCGCCAAGACGTTCTTCACGGAGATCGCCAACCGGCACAAGGACAAGACGAACATCATCTACGACATCGCCAACGAGCCCAACGGCACGTCGTGGGCGAAGGTCAAGTCCTACGCCGAGCAGATGATCCCGGTCATCCGCAACATCGACCCGGACAGCCTCATCGTCTCGGGCACGAACGGCTGGTCGACGTTCGGCCACTCCGACGGCGAGGACCCGTCGGTGGTGCTGAACAACAAGGTCAACGCGACCAACTTCATGTACTCGTTCCACTTCTACGCCAACTCGCACAAGCAGGCGTACATCGACGTCCTGAACCGCGTCTCCAGCGCTGTTCCGGTGTTCGTGACCGAGTTCGGCACGCAGACGGCGTCCGGCGGCGGCTCGAACGACTTCACGACGTCGCAGAAGTACATCGACCTGATGGCCCAGAAGAAGATCTCGTGGGCCAACTGGAACTACTCCGACGACGGCCTGTCGGGCGCGGTGTTCAAGACGGGTACCTGCTCCGGCACGAACTTCTCGGGTACCGGTGTGCTGAAGGAAGCCGGTGTGTGGGTGCGCGAGCGCATCAGGACGCCGGACAACTTCCCGACCAGCTGAACTGAATGAGGAAGGGGTGGCCGCTTCGGCGGCCACCCCTTCCTCTCACGTCAACGGCCAGGTGTGCACGGGTTCGTTGGCGTGCATCAGGTCCACATAGGTCCGGAGCATCGTGCGCAACGCGTCCGCCCGGTCCATGTGCGTGTGGTCGTAGTGCCGGTGGAACTCCCGCGCCTGCCAAGTAGCGCCGTTCACGCCGCTCAGGCACCGCTGCTCGATCACGCCCAGTAAACGGTCACGCTCGGCCGAGTCGACGCCCCACCGGATCAGTCCCTCGTGCGCCAGCGGCAGCAACCGGCGCAGCACCAGCTCGACCACCGGCACGGTGCCGACGCCGGGCCAGTACATCTGCGCGTCCATCCCGTTGCGCGAGGCGGCGTTGAAGTTCTCCTCCGCCGCCTGGAAGCTCATCTGCGACCACAGTGGACGCTCGTCCTCCGCCAAAGCGCGCACCAGCCCGAAGTACAGGGCGGCGTTGGCCAGGGTGTCCACGATGGTCGGCCCGGCCGGCAGCACGCGGTTCTCGACGCGCAGGTGCGGGCGGTCGCGGACCACGTCGTACACGGGCCGGTTCCAGCGGTAGATGGTGCCGTTGTGCAGCTTCAGCTCGCTCAGCGCGGGCGTGTCGCCCTTGTCGAGCACCGCCAGCGGGTCCTCGTCGTCGGTGATGGGCAGCAACGCGGGGAAGTAGCGGACGTTCTCCTCGAACAGGTCGAAGATCGAGTTGATCCACCGCTCGCCGAACCACACGCGCGGCCGCACGCCCTGGGCCTTGAGCTCGTCGCCCCTGGTGTCGGTGGCCTGCTGGAACAGGGCGATGCGGGTCTCGCGCCAGAGCTCCTTGCCGAGGAAGAACGGCGAGTTGGCGCCGACGGCGACCTGCACGCCCGCGATGGCCTGGGCGGCGTTCCAGTACGCGGGGAACTGCTCCGGCGACACCTGCAGGTGCAGCTGCGTGCTCGTGCAGGCGGCCTCCGGGACGATCGAGCTGGCCGTGAGGTGCAGCCGCTCGACGCCGTCGATGGAGATCTGCAGGTCCTCGCCCCGCGCGGCCAGCACCTGCTCGTTGAGCAACGCGTAGCGCGGGTTGCCGGAGAGCAGGCCGGGGGAGATGTCCTGGGTGCGCAGGGTCGGCAGGATGCCGTTGATGACCATGTGCGCGCCGACCGCCCGCGCCTTCTCCTCGGCGTCGTTGAGACTGCGGCGGACGGTCTCCTCGAACGACGTGATGCCGCCGCCCGCGAGCCGGCGCGGGGCCACGTTGATCTCGATGTTCCACTGGCCGAGCTCGGTCACGAAGTCCGGGTCGTCGATGACGTCCAGGGCCTCGTGGTTCTTCATCGCCGGATCGCAGTTCTCGTCGATGAGGTTGATCTCGATCTCCAGGCCGGTCATCGGCCTTTCGAAGTCGAAGCGCGCTTCACGCAGCATCCGCGCGAACACGTCGAGACATCGCCGCACCTTGGTGCGGTACCGCGTGCGGTCCTCGCGCGTGAACTCGTGCTTCGCGACGTCCTCGCCCATGGTGGCCTCCCGGCGGTCGAGGGTTCAGCCCACCACTCTGCACCATGGTTGATCAAGCCGACACCCGTGTCTTGTTGCGAAACAGGACAGGCCCCGGAACGCCCTCACCCGCGCGCGGGCACGGCGATCACGGTGAGCAGGAGGTCGCCCTGCACCAGCCAGCGGCCGTCGAACCCGGCGATCGGGGTGTCGGCCAGCAGGATGCGCGAGTGGAACGTGCCGTCGGCGTTGAGCGTGATGTCCGCGTCCTCGAACCCGAGCCAGCGCCGCGTGACCGGGTACCAGGCCTTGTAGGTGGACTCCTTGGCGCTGAACAGCAGCCGGTCCCAGCAGATCTTCGGGTCGTCGACCTTCAGCCCCGGCATCCTGCGCAGCTCGGCCGGGATGGCGATCGCGCCCAGCACGCCGTCCGGCGCGGGCTTGTGCGGTTCGGCGTCGATGCCGATCGTCTCGAAGTCGCTCGCGCGTGCCAGCGCCGCGGCCCGGTAGCCGGCGCAGTGCGTGAGGCTGCCGACGATCCCCGCCGGCCACAGCGGCTCGCGCTTCGGGCCCGGCAGGATCGGGGCGGGCTCGACGTCGAGCTGCCGCATCGCCTCGCGGGCACACGCGCGGACCGTGCCGAACTCGAACCGGCGCTTGGGCACGGCGTTGCCCAGCAGCGCCTCCTCCTCGGGGAAGAGGTCGGCCGGCTGCTCGTCGTCGTACCGCTCCACCGCCGCGACGGGCGGGGGAAGAACCTGCTCCAGCACGGTCACGCCTCCCGGAGCACGTCGTGCAGCTTCACCTGGGTGGTGCCGCGTGGTTTCCACTCGCGCGGGTAGCCGAGCGAGACCTCGTCGAAGCGCACGCCGTCGTAGTGCGTCGTGCGGGGGATGTGCAGGTGGCCGTAGACCATCTCGACCACGTTGAACCGCTTGTGCCAGTCGGCGGTCAGCGTCGTGCCGCACCAGAGCGCGAACTCGGGGTAGCGCAACACGAACGTGGGGTCGCGGACGAGCGGGTAGTGGTTGATCAGCACGGTCGGGCCCTGGATCTGGGCGAGCCGCTCCTCGGTCTCCTTGACGCGCGCCTGACACCACGCCTCACGGGACGGGTACGGGTCTGGGTGCAGGAAGTACTCGTCCGTGCACACCACACCCGCTTCGTGCGCGATGGCGAGGGCCGACTTCACGTCCGTGGCGCCGTGCGGCCGAAAGGAGTAGTCGTAACCGAGGAAAAGTGGACAGACGGTGACCGGACCCCGGGGACCGTCGAACGTGACGTACGGGTCTTCCGGCGTCACGACGTCGAGGCTGCGGCACAGCTCCACGAGCTGCTTGTAGCGCATCTCGCCGCGGGCCTGGTTGGGGTCGTCCTTGGTGGTCCACAGCTCGTGGTTGCCGGGCGACCAGATCAGCTTCGCGAACTTCGGCCGGAGGGTGGCGAGCGTCCACTCGATGTCGGCGAACTTCTCGCCGATGTCCCCGGCGATGATCAGCCAGTCGGTCTCGTCCGGTGAGGCGATCGTCTCCACGACCTGGCGGTTGTCCTGGTAGGAGACGTGCAGGTCGCTGGTGGCCAAGAGCTTCACAGTTCGAACGGTATCTGTGGCGTCAACGACCGGATCATTGCCCTCCGGTGGGCCACCCGTTCGTGAGAGCGGTACCACGACCGGTTATCCGTTCGTCGCAGACAGTGCGCCACTCGTCTCAACAGGGCAAGCCGCGTATCGCCGCCGCACGCCCGTTCACCGCCTTTTATGGCCTACCTACTTACCTGTTTTCTGGCCTCCTTCCTACTGTGAGCGCTGTCACCTGACGGAAAAGTCCTGGCGGAGGACCCCATGACCGACTCACAGTTCGCTCGCACCCCGGACCCGCGACTCTCGCGACAGGTCCCGCCCCGTCAGGTGCCAGGACGCCCAGTTCCCCCACGCCAGACGCCCGCGGGCCAGATCCCGCCTCGTCAGGCGGCCGTGAGCCAGGTCCCCACCCGCTACGGCCAGCCGGTCGACCCCCGCCTCGCGGGCAACCCGTCGTTCCGCCGCACGGTGGGCGCCGAGATCGCCCGCCACGCCCAGCAGCACCAGGCCTACGCCGTCCCCCAGCGCCGCACCACGGCCGAGGACACGGCCCTGGCCACCCTGCTCCGCTCCCGTCAGCGCGCCGAGTCCGCCCGCCAGGACCAGCGGCCCGCCGACGTGGCGCAGCGCCCCGACGCGTGGATGCGCACGTCCGCCTGGCCCGAGTCCGGCATGGAGTCCGGCCGCGGTGACGTCATCGACCAGCTCTCCGCCCGCCTCGTCTCGGCGAACCTCTGGGCCGTCGTGGAGCCGCTCATCCCGCCGGCCAAGGTCCGCCGTCAGGGCGGCGGCCGCGGCCGGGTGTGCAGCCGTTCGGTGTTCACCGCGATCGTGTTCGTGCTGTCGTCCGGATGCGCCTGGCGGCACCTGCCGGCGTCGTTCGGCGTGACCGTGCCGACCGTGCACCGGCGGTTCCAGGAGTGGACCGACCTGGGGCTGTGGGTCCGGCTCCGGCGTGCCGCTGCCGAGGGCGCATGCGGGACCGAGGAGATCGACTGGATCCGCGCGGTGCTGGACGCGGCGGACCGCCGGGCCGCGAAGGCCGCCAGCTGATCTCTCCCTTTGCTTCGCCGGAGTCACCCTGAGAAAGGGTGGCTCCGGCGTTTTCGTGCGCTCACATGCCGTTGATGCCCGCGTGGTACTTCGGCACCCGCACGGTGATCTTCGTGCCCAGCCCGCAGGCGGTCTCCACGACCAGCCCGTACTCGTCCCCGTACACGCGCCGCAGCCGTTCGTCGATGTTGCCGAGCCCGATGCCGGCCGACTCGTCCACCTGCCCTGCCAGCGTCCGGCGCAGCTTCTCCGGGTCCATGCCGATGCCGTCGTCCTCGATCGTGATGTGCGCTTCGGCGCCGCCGTCGTTGGCGTAGATCTGGATGTGGCCGGGCTCGACCTTGCCCTCCATGCCGTGCCGGACGGCGTTCTCGACCAGCGGCTGCAGGCACAGGAACGGCACGGTCACCGGCAGCACCTCGGGCGCCACCTGCAGCGTCACCTTCAGCCGTTCGCCGAAGCGCGCCCGTTCCAGGGCCAGGTACTGGTCGATCGAGCGCAGTTCCTCGGCCAGGGTCGTGAAGTCGCCGTGGCGGCGGAACGAGTAGCGGGTGAAGTCCGCGAAGTCCAGGAGCAGGGTCCGGGCGCGCTCCGGGTTCGTGCGGACGTAGGAGGCGATGGCGGACAGCGAGTTGTAGATGAAGTGCGGCGAGATCTGCGCGCGCAGGGCCCGCACCTCCGCCTCGACCAGCCGGGTCCGGGAGCGGTCCAGTTCGGCGAGTTCCAGCTGGCCCGCCGCCCAGCGGGCCACCTGGTTCGTCGCGCGCACGAGGCCGGCCGAGGCTTCGCGGGAGTAGGCGGCCAGGGTGCCGACGACGCGGCCCTCGACGGTCAGCGGGGCCACGACCGCGCAGTTGATCGGGCAGTTCGGTTCGGTGCAGCCGATGTCGAACGCCTGGGTGCGGCCGGTCAGGAAGACGTCCTCGGCCTGGGCCATGGCCTCGGCCGCGTGGTGGTCGGAGACGCCCTCCCAGGCCACGACCTCCGTCTCGTCGGTCAGCGCCAGAGCCGGGGTGTCGAGCAACGTGCGCAGGTGCCGGGCGGACTTCTTCGCCGCGTCGGGGACGAGACCGGCGCGCAGCGGGGGAGCGGCGGACCAGGCCGTGTGCAGGGTTTCGTAGGTGACGCGCTGGGCCTCGGTCGAGAGCGACTGCTTGTTGCGCGTGCCCCGCCACAGGACGAGCACGGCCGCTCCGCCCACGAACAGGATCGCGGCGGCGGTGAGGAAGTCCTGCATGTCACACCCCTAGCTTCGCTCTTCGCCCGAGTTGGAGCTTGAGCTGTCCAGCCCGAGGTTCTCGGGCGCGTGGAGCTTGACCATCGTGCGCTGCACCCCGGCCGGCACGTGCCGTTGGGTGAGCAGGGAGACGACGTACATGACCGAGAAGCCGAGCGGGACGGTCCACGCGGCGGGGCGGGAGAGCAGGATCTCGTACCAGGCGTCGCCGGTGTCGGTGAACATCGTGACGAGGCCCGCGGTCAGTGCGGGCACGCCGCCCGCGAGCATGCCGGCGATGGCTCCGACCGTCGTGATCCGACTCGACCAGATCCCCAGCATCAGCAAGGGGCACAACGAGGACGCGGCGACGGCGAACGCGAGGCCGACCATGTCCGCGACGGGCATGCCGGTCGACACGAACGTCATCGCCAGCGGCACGAGACCCGCGAGCACCGTGGAGATCCGGAAACCGCGCACGCCGCCCAGGCGCAGCACGTCCTGCGAGAGCACGCCCGCCAGCGACACCACCAGGCCCGACGAGGTGGAGAGGAACGCAGCGAAGGCGCCGCCCGCCACCAGGGCGCCGAGCAGCTCGCCGCCGATGCCGTCGATCATCCGGGTCGGCAGCACCAGCACCACGGCGTCGGTCTGACCGGTCATCAGCAACTCGGGCGTGTAGAGCCGGCCGAGCGCCCCGTACATCGGTGGCATCAGGTAGAAGACGGACAGCAGGCCGAGCACGATCAACGTCGTGCGGCGCGCGGCGGTGCCGTTCGGGTTCGTGTAGAAGCGCACGATCACGTGCGGCAGGCCCATGGTGCCCAGGAACGTCGCGATGATGAGCGAATAGGCCCCGTACAACGGGAAGTCCTGGCCGCTCGACATCGGCAGCGACCACATCTCGTTGGTGTTGTGCGCCATTGTGGACAGATGGGGGACGGGCGCGTCCTTCGGGAACGTGAACTCCGCGCCCTGCCCGATGCGGTGGTAGCCCTCGGTCAGCACGATGCCGGTGTTCTCGATGCGCACGCCGTCGACCTCGCCGGTGCCCTTGATGAACAGGGCCTTCTCGGCGTGGATCGTGGTCTGGCGCTGGAACGCGACCTCGGTGTCCTGCCGGAACGTGGGGTACTCGGGCTTGGTCAGCGAGTCGGCGCCGTGTGCCTGCCAGACGACGATCAGGAACACGATCGGCACGGTGATCGCGGTGAGCTTGAGCCAGTACTGGAACGCCTGCACGAACGTGATCGACCGCATCCCGCCGGACATCACGTTCACCGTCACGACCACCGTGACCACCAACGCGCCCAGCCAGTCCGGCGCGCCCGTCACCGTGTTCAGCGTCAGGCCCGCGCCTTCCAGCTGCGGCAACAGGTACAGCCAGCCGATCGCCAGCGCCAGGATCGACGCGACCGCGCGCACGCCGCGGGAACGGAAGCGCGCCTCGGCGAAGTCCGGCAGCGTGTAGGCGCCGGACCGCCGCAGGGGAGCGGCGACCATCGTCAGCAGCACCAGGTAGCCGGCGGTGTAGCCGACCGGGAACCACAGCATGTCCGGCCCGTAGGCGAAGATCAGCCCGGCGATGCCGACGAACGACGCCGCCGACAGGTACTCACCGCCGACCGCGGAGGCGTTCCACCACGGGGAGACCGTGCGCGAGGCGACGTAGAAGTCGGACGTCGTGCGGGAGACGCGCAGTCCGTAGGTGCCGACCAGGATCGTGCCCAGTGCGACGACCAGCACCGCCACGATGGCGTAACCACTCGTCATGGACGTTCGACCAGCTCCGCGAACTCGCGTTCACTGCGTTCGGCCTGCCGCACGTAGAACCAGCCGGCCAGCAGCAGCATCGGGCAGGTCGCCACGCACAGCAGGAACCACGGCAGGCCGAGCCCGAGGATCCGGAACTTGCCGAACTCCGGCTCGATCGCGAACAACAGCGGCAGCAGGCCCAGCGCACCGCACGCCACCAGGCACACCGAGAGCCCCAGCCGCCGTTGCGCCCGGATCAGCGTGCGCATGTAGACGGCGCCGAGCTCACTCTGCTCGTTGATCTCGCGCGTGCCCGAGTACGGGCGGCGCGCACGGGGTGCCCGCGTGCGCGGGCTCGTCACCACCACGCGCTGGGTCGGCCTCGGGTCCGGCCGCCGGGGTGGTGGCGTCGTCACGACCCGAGCCCGTTCCTCGGTTGCAGGACACCGGCGCTCCCCGGCACCGGAGTGGGCCTGGCGCGTCGCACGAGCAGTTGCCGCAGGTGGCGGGCGTGCCGACGGCTGACCGGCAGCACCGCGCCGCCGATCGTGACGCTCAGGTGCCCGTCCTCCAGCCGCAGTTCGTCGATGTGGCCGAGCGACACCAGGTGGCTGCGGTGGATGCGGACGAACCCGGCGCTGCGCCAGCGTTCCTCGAGACCGTTCAACGCCGCGCGCACGAGGCCGCTGCCGGTCGCGGTGTGCAGGCGGGCGTAGTCGCCGTGCGCCTCCACGTACCGGATGTCGGCGAGGCGGATGAACCGGGTGACGCCACCGAGTTCGACGGGGATGACCTCGTCACCCATCTCCGGCGGCGTGGAGTTCGCGGGCTGCGCGGGCGCCGGGGCGGCGGGTTCGGCAGCGGTCTTCGAGTCCCAGACCTCGTGCACGATGCGGTGCACGGACTCCGCGAGCCGTTCCGCGCGCACGGGCTTGAGCAGGTAGTCGAGCGCCTTGAGTTCGAACGCCTCCACCGCGGGCTGCTGGTGCGCCGTCACGAAGACCACGGGCGGCGGCTGCGCGAACCGCGACAGCACACGGGCGAGGTCGAGACCGTCCAGCCCGGGCATGCGGATGTCGAGGAACACCGCGTCCAACGGCTGCCCGGCGTCCATCGCGCGGTGCAGCACCCGGAGCGCCTTGGTGGCGTCGGTGACCGCTTCCACGTGGGCGATGCGCGGATCGGAGCGCAACAGGTAAGTGAGGTCTTCCAGCGCGGGCGCCTCGTCGTCGACGGCGAGCACCCGCAGCGAGCGCTCGAGGCTGCCACGTCGATCCGGCCCCTCGCAGATGGGGCAGGGCAGACCTGAGGTCATTCGAGATCGAGTCCAAACTGTGTACGGCCGATCCTCACGTGGCGGCGATTAGACCACGCTCGGTCATCGCGCGCCTGGTGAGCCGTGGGCGTCGGATACGCGATCATGCCCCCTCACGGAGGGTGACCCGCCGCGGGGGTCCGGTTGCGCACCGTGTGCACCACGAGTTCCCCCTCCCGCCCTGAAACCCCGATCGGGCGCATCATCCGCCAGGGAGAGGAGGAGCGGAAACCCTCCGATCGGGTGTGTCTCGGTGACGAGGTGCGAACCCTCAGTGAACTGAGCCGCTCACAGTGCGGGGAAGATTCAGTCAGGGCTGCCGGATCGCGCGAGGCTGAGCCGCCAGCGCGTCACCGAGCGTGATCTCCAGCTCGATGAACGACTCCTCGGCACGGCGGGCGGCGACGCTCACGGAGGCGGCGGCGGCCGGGCCGACCAGTCTGCGGGTCGGCGCGCGCAACGCCTGGATCGCCTCGGACCACTGGTTCGAGAGCTTGGCGAGACCGCTCAGCGTGTCCACCAGTTCCTCGGTGTTGTCCGGCGGTGACGCGACGATCTCCGCCAGCCGGTCGCGCAAGGCGTCCAGTGCCGGGTCCACGGATTCCTCCAGTCGTGCTGCGCCAGACATTTCCCCACTGGGCAACACCATATCTCGACCTCTGCGGTCCAGTGCAATGATGTTGCCCCAAGGGGACTACCCGGTCAATCGATTGCGCAATCCGTCTCAACTGGCGCTCGTCTCAACTGGCGCGCACTTATGGCCGTTGGCTGAAATGAACGCGTTTCGGCGTTTAGTCGATGTTTCCCGACATCGTGTCGGTTCTAGTTGCCTGGTAGGCCCGGCGGTACCGGTCGCGCCGGGCCTGATCGGTGTGTCCCAGGTCGCCTGAATCACGGCATTGAGTTACGTCGGCTGAGGGACTTCTCGACCGACGTATTAACTCTTTTGCCTCAGGGCAGGTGGAGTTCAGTCGTTCAGGTTCGTACAGGGCAATCTGACGATTCCCGGCGACGTTCCAGGTGGTCGGCAGGACCTGGGGATCCCCCGAACGGAGCTACGCGACCAGTCCGCGCCGAACCCGCCCGCGGGTACCGTGGCCAGACCTTCGAGGCCGAACGAGTGCTGCGAGAGGCCAGGCATGACCTCAGAGCGAGCGAGCGACCCCACCAACGTCGCGCGGGTGGGCGATGCCACCAACGTCGTGCAGGTGGGCGCCGTCCACGGCGACCTGAACGTCGGCACCGCGACCCGCCGCCCCGCGCCGGTCGAGATCGCATCCCTGATGCGGGCCCAGGTCCTGATGGCGGAGCAGCTGCCGTACCAGCTGCGCGGCGCGCGAACGCCGTCGCTGTCCACCGTCTACGTGCGGCAGGACCTCGGCACCGGTGGCGACGAGCTCACGTCCGGTGAGTCCAGGCCGCGGCCGATGGTCGACGGCCACGGCCAGCTCGTCGACGTGTCCACGACCCCGCGCGTGCGAACGTCAGTGCGGCCACCGGCGCGAACGGTGCGCGAAGCGCTGGAGTCCGACGACCACCTCGTCATCACGGGAGGCCCCGGTCAGGGCAAGTCGACCCTCACCCTGAGACTCGCCGCGGAGCTCGCACTCGGCTGGTCCGCGGACGGCACCGAGCAGACGACCGAGCGCGTGGTGCCGTTGCGCCTGCCCGCGAGGGAACTGGCCGCGCGCCTCGACGTCCCGTTCGCCGAGGCGCTGGCCGCGAGCGTGCGAGCCGAATACAACCTGCGGCTCAGGTGCGCGATCGACCCGTCGCACTTCGAGGACCGCGTCTCCGGCTGCCGCTGGCTGCTCCTCGTCGACGGCCTGGACGAGGTCACGTCTCCCGCCGCCCGCGACGACCTGGTGCACGCGCTCGCCGGCTGGGCGGCCTCCGGCGACGTCTACCGCATCGTCCTGACCACCCGTCCGATCGAGGGCGGCGTCCTGGCCCCACTGCAACGCATCGGCGCCACGCGCTACGAGCTGCAACCGTTCGACGAAGAGGCGCTGCGCACGTTCGCGGAG
This sequence comes from Lentzea sokolovensis, assembly GCF_033949975.1. Lineage (NCBI taxonomy): Bacteria > Bacillati > Actinomycetota > Actinomycetes > Pseudonocardiales > Pseudonocardiaceae > Lentzea > Lentzea sokolovensis. The sequence continues at coordinate 526,423 of NZ_JAXAVU010000001.1, read as the reverse complement.
AGCTGGTTCCGCGACGACGGCGACGCCGCCACGAACTTCCTGCGCCAGATCCGCAAGGCCTACCTCGACGAACTGGTGCGCGTCCCGCTGCTGGCCACCATCGCCGCGATCATCTTCGAACAACGCCGAGCCCACCCGTTGCCCGACAACCAGTACGAGCTCTACGAGGCGTACCTCAAGTACCTGCGCTCAGGCCACCCGCACCACCCCAGCCCGCTCGACGCCCACCGCGAACCGCTGCTCGAACACCTCGGCCAGGTCCGCGTGGACGCCGACACCTCACTCCTGGCCGCCGCTCGGACGTGGGCGGCCACCCACGTCGCAGGCGAATGGCAGGACGACCTGGTCCGCTTCCTCACCGCGGTGGGCCCCTTCACCCTGCGCGCCGACGACATCCACTTCCTGCACCACAGCTTCGCCGACCACCTCGCCGCCACCGCGAAGGCCCGCGGCCTTCCCGCCACCTTCACCGCAGACCACTTCGCCTACCTCCTGCACGCCGCCCGGCCTCGTGAGCACGGCCGGCACGCGCGGCGCGTCCTGTTGCACTACGGCCGCCTCCGTCCCCTTCAGGCCGACTCGCTCCTTCGCACGCTGAACTCCGGTGACTCCGAGAAACACCTGCTGGCGGCTCGTCTGCTCGCCGGTCACCTGCCGGCTTCGTCCGGCGTGGTCGAGGCTTTCCTGACCACTACCCGGGCTTGGGCCATGACCACGCACCACTACGCGTACGAGATCCTGGCGGGGGCGAGTCGTGCCACCCACCATCCCGGCCTGGCCGACTGGCTGGCGGATTTGATGTCCGACCCGCGCGCGCCGTGGACGAGCCGTGCGGAGGCCGCCGCGGCCTTGGCCACTCGGTTGCGGGGCCACACTGAACAGGCCGCGCTGGAACTCCTGCACACTGCGGTCAACGACGTCGAGGGCCAGATCGTGCACCGGCTGGTCGCCGCAGAGGCGTTGTCCGAGTGCGGCGACAACCAACGGGCCACTGCCGAACAGGCGCTGCGCGTCATCCTCGACGACCCGTTCGCGACGCCGCGTGAACATCGCGATGCCGCATTGGTGATGGCATCGCTGGGTGGCGAGGCCCGAGCCTTCGCCACAGTCGCGCTCCTGTCCGTGCTGAACGACCCGGAAGCTCCGCCGCCGCGCATGGCGGAGGCGGCGAACGGCCTGGTCGAGATCACTGTCGAACACGCTGACCGGTGTGCGGAGGTGCTGGTCGAGATCCTGCGGAACTGCCCCGCCTGGCTCGAGACCGAAACGCTGCGAACAGCGGCCAAGACCCTCGGTTCGCTAGGGGCGCAGTATGTCGCATCGGGAGTCGAGACGATCAACAACCGCGTTGCGGATGCGCGCTTGGTGAGGTGGGAGCGGGTCGCCGCGGCGGGAGTGCTTGTGACGATCGGGCCGTCGTATCGAGCAGCCGCGGCACGGCACATCGTTGCCCTGTCTGAACAGCCAGGAGTGCCGCTTTCCGAACTCTGGCGTCACGGCGAGGCTCTGCTGGAATGTGGATGGGAGTACCGCAAGGAGGTCGCGTCGATTTTTCATCGTGTGCTCAACCACGGCGCGTTGACCGTCAACACGGCGTTTTGGGCGATCCGAGGACTGCTCGAGATCGGCCCGGAGTACCGGGGCGAAGCAGTCAGCCGTCTGACGAACCTATGCGAGGCGACCGCTCACCGGTTCTCGACGAGTTGGGAACACGAGGCCGCCCTCAGCGAGGTGGCGAGTGCCGATGAGTCGCGTCGCACAGAAGCCGTGTCCCAGCTGAGAGCGACTCTCGCCGACAGAACGGTCGCTCCGGTTCGCCGCAACCAGGCCGCTTCCCGACTCATTCGACTCGGGCCTGAGTTCCACGCCGAGGTCATCGATCATCTCCGCGAACTGGCGGAGCGACGGTCCGACCTCGGAGCAGGACTGGTGGCACGGCACCGCCTCTCGGAACTCGGCGCCCAATACCGGACGGAGGCGGCCGCGTTCCAGATCGAGTTGATCTCGACGGGCGACGGAGACGACCACGAGCCGGCCGACGGGCTGTGGCTTTCGGCAGCCTCGTTCGACGACGTCGACGCTGTAGGGGCTGTGTGGCTGCGGCTGTTGCAGGACCACGGCCGCGATGAGCACTGGCGCGGGTTTGCCGCCCGCAACCTGATCGAGTTGGGGCAGGCGTTCCACCGCCGCGCCGTGCGCGGCCTGATCGACCTGATTCGCACCGAGGCTGTGCCCCGCACCTATCTAGCTGAATGGTTGCAACAGTGCGCTGGCGTCGCTGACGTGTTCCAAAAGGACCTCGCGCAGGCACTGCTCGCCCAAGTGTTGTCGGCTGACAGTACAGCCGCGACTGTGGTGAACGCAGCCGAGGCGATGCGGGTGATGGGCTGGCGGCGTGAGTCTGAGGTCGTCCCCGTGCTCAGTGCGATTCTGCACGGCGCAGATGTGAATCCCTGGCATCGCCTCAGGCTCGCGGTCCAGATCGCCTCCCTGCAACCCGACCTCGCGGACGCCGTGACCAGGATCGTGGTCTCCGATCAGCGCGATGCGCGTTACGGCTGGAATGAGGAGCTGTGGTCGCTGTCGCAGTTGGGTGCTGAGCCCCTGCCTCTGTTGTGTGCGCTGGTCGCGGATGCGAACGCACGCGCAGTAAAACGAGTGCATGGCATCAGCGCCCTGGTGAGTCTAGGTCGATATGAGGCACCGGAGATCCTTGGCCGCTTCGCCAACGACGAGTACCTGCATCACAGAGTTCGCGCGAATGCTGCGAAAGCCTTGGCTGAGCAGGGCGGACGTGAGCTTCCTCAAGTCCGCGAGCACCACAAGCGAGTGCGAGACGACTTGACAGCGCCGATCGCCGATCGGTGCACGTCCGCGCATTGCCTGAGCGAGATGGACATGACAGCGGCGTCAGCGGCCTTGGATCTGTTACCGCAGTTCGCTGTGGATGCTGAACTGACTGTTGCGGAGAGGGCATTGGCGGTGTCGAGCCTGCAACATCTGATCCGAGTTTCGGCTCTCACCGATTTCCTGGGACGTGCGGTCGCCGACGATCCAGCCTCCGGCGCGGCTGAGCGGAAGAGGGCGCTCCGCGGCCGGAAGCGGGTGAACCGGTTGGCGGCGCAGCGGGTCATGCTCGCTGACCGCTCGATCGACCTGGAGCACCGGATTCCGGACCTGGACAACTGGAGCTACCAGCCGCTGCGTCGTGAGACGGAGGTTGCGGTTCGTGATGTCCTTGCGGCTCCCGAAAGTTCCCACCACGAACGCGTGACCGCGGCCGCCGCCCTCGCCCAGCTGTCGTCGTGTTTCGTCGCCGAGGCAGCGGAGTTGCTCGACTGCATGGGCTGGCGAGGCCAGGACGAACTGGCCAAGCTCGGCCCCCGCTGGAGCGCCCAGGTCCGCGCCAACGCCAGAACCATCGCGGACGACGAGACGCAGCCGTGGCGTGAACGGTGGAAGGCCTCGCGCTTCGACTGGTCGGTAGAACCCCGCTCCCACGAGCAGCACATGGAACGGGCGGAAGCGCGCGGCGCCATAGCTCAACTCCGCACGATGCTCACAGACCCTAGGCCGGCAACCCGCTGGCGTGCGGCGAAACGCTTGCGCGACTACGACTTCGCCGACCGCGTGGCTGGTGCCCAAGCGTTGGAAGCGATCGCGGAAGACCCCACCAACAAGGCCGCGTTGCGGTGGCGGGCAGGGGAGGAGTTGACGCGGTTCGGGGCCAAGGGACGCGAACGGGGCGTGAGAGCCCTACGGCACATGATGGGTGACGAGTGGTTGAACAGCATGGCGCGCGTGGAAGCCGCCACCGTCGTCGGGAAGATCAGGCCAGACCTGAGAGCAGAGGTCGTGCGGTTCCTTAGACGGATGAAGGTGGACGAGCCGTTGCTGCGCATCAGGCTGTACAAGGCGATAGGGGTGTTCGAGCCGGACGAAGGTGCGCAGGCGTTACAGGACATGACAAAGAGCAAAGTACCGGTGGTGCGTATCAAAGCCGCCGAAGCCATGTTCGCGTTGCGGCGGGACTACAAGGAACAGGCGGCCATGACGGCGCGCGACGTCATGCGGGACCGAGCCACGCCGTGGCATGTGCGACGGCGTGCGGCGGTGCATTTGGCGCGGTGGAGCGATCTCATGGTGGAGGAGGCCCGCGCGGTACTCAGAGCCTGCCGACGTCCGTGATCGTCACGACCGCCTCGCCCAGCTCGTCGGACGCGGCCAGGTCGACCTCGGCGTTGAAGCCCCAGTCCTTGTCCCCGGCCGGGTCCTCGAAGATCTGCCGGCACACCCAGCGCTCGCGCTCCACGTTGATGATCAGGAACGCCGGGCCGCGCGCGTTCGGGCCCGCGCCGATGTCCGAGTGCTCCTCGAAGTACGGCTCCAGCGCGTCCATCCACTCCTTGGCCGTCCAGCCCGACTCGTGGTCGAGCTCGCCCAGGGAGTACCAGTCGCGCTTCGCGGCCAGCTCCACGCGGCGGAACAGGGCGTTGCGGACCAGCACGCGGAACGCGCGGACGTTGCGGGTGACCGCCGGCGGCAGGTCGACTCGGACCTCCTCGACGGGAGCGTCCGGGTTGGTGAGCTTCTCCCACTCGTCGATCAGCGACGAGTCGACCTGGCGGACGAGTTCGCCCAGCCACGAGATCAGGTCGTTGAGCTCCTCGGTCTTCGCCTCGTCCGGCACCGTCTGCGACAGCGCCTTGTAGGCGTCGGCCAGGTACCGCAGCACCAGGCCCTCGGAGCGCGCCAGGCCGTAGAACGCCACGTACTCCGTGAACGTCATCGCGCGCTCGTACATGTCCCGCACGACGGACTTGGGGGACAGGTCGTAGTCGCCGACCCACGGGTGGCCACGGCGGTACGTGAAGAACGCGGCGTCGAGGAGTTCGGCGAGCGGCTTCGGGTACGTGACCTCGTCCAGCATCTCCATGCGCTGGTCGTACTCGATGCCGTCGGCCTTCATCGCGCCGATCGCCTCGCCACGCGCCTTGTGCTCCTGCGCGCCCAGGATCTGCCGCGGATTGTCCAAAATGGACTCGATCACCGACAGCACGTCCAGCTCGTAGCCCGGAGCTTCGCGGTCGAGCAGTTCGATGGCGGCCAACGCGAACGGCGACAGCGGCTGGTTCAGCGCGAAGTTGAACTGCAGGTCGACGGTGAGCTGGAAGTCGTCGCCGTGGCGTTCGACGACACCGGCCGCGACCAGCGCCTTGTACATCGACAGCGCCCGACGGACGTGCTTGAGCTGCTTCGGGCGGTCCTCGTGGTTGTCTTCCAGGAGGTGCCTCATGGCCTGGAACGCGCCGCCGAGGGGACGGCCGATCACGTTCAGCAGCATCGCGTGCGAGACCTGGAACGACGACGTGAGCGGCTCCGGTTCGGCGCCGACGAGCCGTTCGAACGTCGCCTCGCTCCACGACACGAACCCGTCCGGAGCCTTCTTGCGGACGATCTTGCGGCGCTTCTTCGGGTCGTCGCCGGCCTTCGCCAGCGCCTTGATGTTCTCGACCTCGTGCTCGGGTGCCTGCACCACGACCGTGCCGATGGTGTCGAAGCCCGCGCGGCCCGCCCGTCCGGCGATCTGGTGGAACTCACGGGCCTTGAGGATGCGTGTGCGCGTGCCGTCGTACTTCGACAAAGCGGTGAACACGACCGTGCGGATCGGGACGTTGATGCCGACGCCGAGGGTGTCCGTGCCGCAGATGACCTTCAGCAGACCGGCCTGCGCGAGCTGCTCGACCAGGCGGCGGTACTTCGGCAGCATGCCGGCGTGGTGCACGCCGATGCCGTGCCGGACCAGCCGCGACAGCGTCTTGCCGAACCCGGCCGAGAACCGGAAGTTGCCGATCGTGGCGGCGATCTGCTCCTTCTCCGGCTTCGTGGCGACGTTGACGCTCATCAGCGACTGCGCGCGCTCCAGAGCCGCGGCCTGGGTGAAGTGCACGACGTAGATCGGCGCCTCACGGCCGTGCAGCAGGTCTTCGATCGTCTCGTGCAACGGCGTGGAGACGTACTGGAAGTTCAACGGCACCGGACGCTGCGCCGAACGGACCACCGCCGTCGGCCTGCCGGTGCGCCGCGTCAGGTCCTTCTCGAAGAACGAGACGTCGCCCAGCGTCGCCGACATCAGCAGGAACTGGGCCTGCGGCAGCTCGACGATCGGTACCTGCCAGGCCCAGCCGCGGTCGGGCTCGCTGTAGAAGTGGAACTCGTCCATCACGACCTGGCCGACGTCGGCCGTGTGGCCGTCGCGCAGGGCGATGTTCGCGAGGATCTCCGCGGTGCAGCAGATGATGGGCGCCTGGTCGTTGACGCTGGCGTCGCCGGTCATCATGCCGACGTTCTCCGGGCCGAACACCTCGCACAGCGCGAAGAACTTCTCCGAGACCAGCGCCTTGATCGGCGCGGTGTAGAAGCTGCGCTGGTTGGCCGCCATCGCGACCAGGTGGGCGCCGATCGCCACCAGGCTCTTCCCCGACCCCGTGGGGGTGCTGAGGATGACGTTGGCCCCCGAGACGAGCTCGATGACCGCTTCCTCCTGCGCCGGGTACAGCGCGAGGCCGCGCTCAGTCGCCCAGTGGGAGAAGGCGTCGAACAGTTCGTCTTCGTCGGCGATCGAGGTGAGCCGGTCCGTAAGTGCAGTCATCGCAGGTGAACTATAGGTGGTACGCGTATTCGGTGAACTCCCAGTCGGTCACGAACCGCTGGAACCGGGCCACCTCCTCCCACTTGAAGTCCACATAGGACCGCACGAAGTCCTTGCCCAGCACCTCGACCATCGCCGTGTCCTCCTCCAGATAGGCGAGGGCGTCGGGCAGCGTGGCGGGCAGCGTGGGGGCCTTCGACGGGTCGTAGCCGTACCCGGCGGAGGGCCGCGGCGGCTCGATCCGGTCGCGAATGCCCAGGTAGGTGGCCGCGACGAGACCGGCGATGCCGAGGTAGGGGTTCGCGCTCGCGTCGCCGAGCCGCAGTTCGAGCCGGGTGGTCTCACCGCGCTCGGCCGGCACCCGGAGCATCGAGCTGCGGTTGTCGAGACCCCAGTCGATCAGCCACGGCGCGAGCGAGTCCGGGCCGAACCGCTTGTAGGAGTTGACCGTGGGGTTGAGCAGCGCGGCCAGCGCCGGGGCGTGCTTCAGAATCCCGCCGATGGCCCACCGCGCCTCGTCCGACAGGCCGCTGGAGCTCCCCGGCGCCTGGAACGCGTTGCGGCCGTCCTTCTCGTGGCACGACAGGTGCAGGTGGAACCCGCTGCCGCCGCCGTCGTTGAACGGCTTGGCCATGAACGTCGCCAGCCGGCCCTCACGCCTGGCCAGCTCCTTCACGCTCGTTTTGAAGCGGAACGCGCGATCGGCCGCGTCCATGGCGGGCGAATGGACGAGATTGATCTCGAACTGGCCCCCGGCGTATTCGTGGTTGCCGCCGGTCGTCTGCAGGCCTGCCGAACTCAGGGTGCGCAGAGTTCTCAGCAGATGACCGTCCGAATCGCCCCGGCGGCCGGTCGCGTAGACGTTTCCGGGCTCGTCGCAGTACGGCCGCCACCCGTTCGGGCGATCTTCGTCCGGTTCGCAGAGAAAATATTCCAGCTCGGGCCCGATCACCGGGGACAGCCCGGTGGTCTCGAACACCTCCAGCGCTCTGCGCAGCACCTGTCTGGGAGATTCGTCGACGGGCCTTTCGTCGGACGGGCTCACCGCGTCGCCGATGCACCACGCGACGCCCGGCTCCCACGGGATCGGGAGCAGCGTGTCGAGGTCGGGGACCACGATCACGTCGGGCAGCCCGGCGTCGAGCACACCGCCGGTCTCGGTCGTCTTGCCGCCTGGAGTGGTGCTGTACACGGCCCGGCAGAACGACAGTCCGCGCTGAATGACCGCAGGTAGGTGCTCTACGAGGACGTCACGGCCCCGGTCGGTGCCGAGCAGGTCGGGGAAGACGACGCGCACCACGTCGATCCCGTCCTCGCCGAGTCTTGCCGCGAGTTCCCGAGTCACCTGTTCACCGACCACGTCGAACTACCTTTCCGGCACAGTGTGTCGCTGACGCGGAGGGGATAACGTTGAGGGGCAAACGCTATCGACCCGTCCGTGGAGCAAAGACCGCCATTGGTCCCCGTTCGGTGCTCCACACTCATCGTCCACCACGGGGCAACAGTCCGTAACTGGACGGGTGACGACCGTCACGAGATCATGCACGATGTGGGATCGTGATCAAAGTGGTTGCGGACCGACTCGCACCACATCACAGACATAGTTCGGAACCGCAAGTATTGTGCCGGGAACACCTGAGCTCGAGCACGGGAGACTTTCAGTTGTCTGGTCACCACACGATTGCCGAGACCGAGAAGGCCGTCCAGGCCAAGCTCGGTGCGGTGCCGCTGCATCGCGAGCAGATGGCGGCGGTGTCGAACATCCACCGCGCCGCGACCGCGATTCGCCAGCACCTCGAGAACTCGGTGCTGCGCACCAGCGATCTGACCTGGACCGGCTTCGTCGTGCTCTGGGTCGTGTGGATCTGGGGCGAGATGGAGACGCGCTACGTCGCCGAGGAGGCGGGTATCTCCAAGGGCACCCTGACGGGCGTCGCCAAGACGCTGCAGTCACGGGGCCTGCTGGAGCGCCTGGGCCACCCGACCGACGGGCGTCTGGCGGTCCTGCGACTCACCCCTGAGGGTGAAGAACTGATGGCCGACCTCTTCCCCAAGTTCAACGAGGAGGAGGTCTTCGTCAGCGGTTCGCTGGAGTCGTCGGAGGCCCAGTCGCTGGCCGAGATGCTGCGCCGCATGGTGACGCACCTCGAGGCCAACGGCGAGCAGCGCCGGCTCGACCTGCGCGGAGACACGCCGCTGCCGCCGCGCCGATCCGGTCGGCGCGCCAAGCACGGCTGACTCGACGCCCTTGGGCGACTCACCGGGGGTGAGTCGCCCAATTTGGCGTTGAATCGGGGTCTGACCGGTCAGAGGGCAGGCCCCTGACCAGCGCTCAGAGCAGGCTCAGCACCCGCGCGTGCAGGGTGTCGAGGTAGTCCTCGGACTCCGGCTTCATCAGCACGCTGCGCAGCACCCGCGCACCGTCCGCATCGGCCTCCACCTCGGGATGCCGGGCGGCGAACGCGGTCGTCGAGGCCCGTGCCACGCTCAGGAAGATCGGGTCGACGGCCGCGTTCATGCCCGTCTCCATCACGCGGTGGGAGGCGGCGTCCACCGCGGACAGGGTCAGCGGGTCGGTCCGCGGGAAGTACGTGACGATGTCCAGCTCGGGCTCCTGGTAGAGCTCCAGGGAGTCCGACTCGCGGATGATCGACGCCCACCGCACGGCCGCCCGCCGTCCGGCCGCCAGCACCTCGCCCAGGCCGTCACGCGTCAACGGCAGCAGCCGCAGCGTCAGCCAGAGCCCGGCCGCCGCGGCGCCCGCGCGGGAGCACTCCAGGCTGATCTCGCCCAGGTGCATCTCGTCGGACGTGAAGTACGTGTAGGGGGAGTCGTGCAGGTAGAAGCGGCCGACGGACGGATCGCGGAACAGGACCGCGCCGCAGCCGTAGGGCTGTAGGCCGTGCTTGTGCGGGTCCACCACCACGGAGTCGCACGAGCCGATGGCCTCCCACGGCTCAGGCGCGAGATCGGTGCCCGCGAGCAACGTGAAGAAGCCGCCGTACGCACCGTCCACATGCACCCGTGCGTCGTATCGGCGTGCGACGTCCAGTACAAGATGCACCGGTTCGATGGCACCCAAAGCGGTAGTTCCCGGAGTGACTACGACGGTTCCGACCTTGCCGGTCTTCAAGAGGTCTTCGAGCGCGTCGAGATCAATGCGACCTAGTCCGTCCACGGCGACAGGGAAACCCTCGATGCCGAGCACGCCGCACATCCGTGAGTGCGTGTAGTGCGCCTCGGAGGAGTACGCGACGCCACGGGTCGGATGAAGCGAACGGGCCACGAAGAGCGCTTCGAGGTTCGCGATCGTGCCGCTGGAGGTCAGGTGGCCGAGGTGCTGGTCGCCGTAACCGAACATCGTCGCCAGGTCCGAGACGACCTCGCGTTCCATCGCGGCGGTCGCGGGACCGCCGTCGAGGGCGTGGTTGTTCGGGTTGATCAGCATCGCGGACAGGTAGCCCACGACGGCCGCCGGATGCGGCGGCTTGAGCATCTGGCCCGCGTAGCGCGGGTGGAAGAACGGGTAGTTGTCGCGCAGCCGGTCCTGCAGCTCGGCGAGCGCCGAACCGAAGAGCGCCGGGTCGACCTGCAGGGACGAGTGGGGTGTGAAGGTGCCGTAGTCGGCCGTCCACTTCTCGTGGTTGGCCAACGCCTCGTTGAGCCAGTGCTGAAGATCCACCGCACACTCCACTCGTCCACACGCGCAATCCGAATGTTCGAATTTGGACGTTACGGCAGACCCCAGCGCGAAGACGAGCCGTTCGCTTTCACATCACGTGCTGAGACGTCAGGACGTGTGCCGCGACGCGCCACCACGGCGCTCTGACCTCGGCGAAGCGGGATCTCGATGGCCGAGCCACGCGTCTTGTAGTCGAGGCGTCGTCCCCACGTGTCGCGGACGTCGATGTCACCCGCGATCCCGTGCTCCAGAAGCAAAGGCGAGCCCGCCTCCGAATGGACCTTGATCCAGTCCGTCCGTCCGGACGAACGGGAAGCGTCCACAAGGAACGCTCCTTGCGTGCGCAACGACGAGATGGACGCATCGGCCCATGTGGACGAAACGGACGGGAAGACGCGCACGACGTTGTTGTGAGACTGGACCATCATTTCCAGCACCGCCTGGCCGGACATCAGCGGCGACTCGATCGCGAGGTTGCCTCCCTCGCGGTAGAAGGAGTTCTCGGTCAGCACGGCGTTCGTGCCGACCTGCTTGCGGTCGAGGAAGTAGCGCAGGAACTGGAGCGCCTCCTCCGGCCGGCCCATCGCCGACGCCATCGCGGACGCGGCCCCGTAGCTGTAGCCGGCCCACGCCTGCTGCCGCGACACCCAGTGGTCGAAGGTCTTGTTGATCAGGTCGCGGTGCTCCGGCATGTCGTAGGTCAGCTCGCGCAACGGGTAGAACCAGAGCATGTGCGAGAAGTGCCGGTGGGAGTCGTTGAGCGAAACGTCCTTGCCGATCAAAGCACCATTCGGGCCCAGGTGGTAAGGCACGAGCCGATTGGCGATGTCCCGCCAGCGCGCGTTCTCCTCGATGGACAGCAACGTGCGCACACCCCAGCGGATCAGCGAGAGGTCGTACGTCGTGTCCGTGGCGTTCGCGTACTCCGGTGAACGGGTCTCGGGCAGATGCAGCTTGCCGTCCGTTCCCTCGACGAGGAAGCGGGCGTAGTAGTTGACCGCCTTCGTCAGGATCGGGAAGAGGACGTCCTTGAGGATCTTCTCGTCCATCGTGTGCCGGTAGCCCAGCCAGACGTTGTGACAGGCCCACAGAAGATTGCCCGTATGGTCGTTCGGCGCGACGCCCGGAACGCCGCAGTAGCGCGGCCCGGACCGCAGCGTGCGGTCGCCGGGGTGGCAGATCGCGTACGAGTCGCCGTCGCGGTATGCCGGGTTCACGTTGAGTTCCAGGTTGTGCTCGAACCGCTTCAACGTCGTCGTCACCGCGTCGAGTTCGTGGTGGTTCGAGCCGTTGATCAGCGGATACGAGATCTGGACGTTGAGGTTCCACCACACGGCCGTCCAGCTGTTGCCCTGCTCGGGGAACCACGGGCCCCACTCGGAGATGACGGGCGCGTCGTTCCTCGTCGCCGCGGCCATCTTGTAGAGCTGCAACCAGTAGAAGCGCTGCACGAGCTTGTCCGGCACGGACACCAGCGACTTCGCGAAGTAGGCGTTCCACCAGCGGCGATGCTGCAGCGTCAGCACCTCGGACGGGATCGCGAGCGCCTGCCGCACCTCACGGATCGCGTCGGACGTGTGCGTGTCCGCAGGGTGTGTGTACGCCACGTGAGCCGCGAACCGGCCGTTGCGGGTCTGCCAGGCCGTTGTGTAGCCACCGCCCGCTAGCAGCGGCTGAGCCGCGTACGAGACGCCGTTGGCCGTGCCCAGGGTCGCGGCGGGGTTGGCCGTGTAGTCGGCCGGCCTGCGGATCTGGCGGGTCGTCGACGACTCCAGCGGCTGGAAACCCCAGGTCACGTCACCCTTGACGGAGGCGAGGAACGTGCTGCGCGAGTTGTGCACGAGCATCGTGAACGTGGCACTGCCCTGAGTGGTCGTCACCGAGCCGGTGAGCTCGGCGTTCCACAGGTCGAGCGTCCAGTCGACGGCGGTGATCGCGCCGGCGAACTGCAGGGTCAGGTACCCGATGGGCAGCCGGGACAGGCCGACCGCGGCCTCCCAGTGTTCGCGCTGGTCCTGGACCTCCGAGTGGCTGAGCATGAGCTTCAGCTCGTTCGCGGTGCGGCCCGCGTAGACCTGGACGCCCAGGAATCCGTTGGCGAGGAACGGACTGTCGCCCCAGTTCTGCGGCAGTTTCTTCCACTCCATGCGGGCATCGCGGACCACATCCCGGTGCACGTTGTGACCCGATGTTTCCGGCGCTGCGACGGCGGAGCCCACTCCGAGTGCGGAGGCCCCCACGGCCGCGCCCGTCCCGTACAAAAAGGTTCTACGCGACAGCTCTGTCACTGTTCGTCCCTCCGTGCCGTGGCGGCGGCGGAACGGATCTAACCGCAGAAGTCATCCGATGACTAGCGAGCGTGTGACGATCAACGCCCTTCTTGCCTGCAAATCGTTGTTGCACAGTTCTAGCCATAGCCGAGGTCGGGCAATTAGCGTGACGGTTCATGTCACCTGTTGCCATGCACATGAGCGACGGTCTGCTGAACGCGCCGGTGTCTGTCGCCTTCCTCGTCCTCGCGGCGGTGGGCGTCGGGTTCGCGTTGGTCAAGGCCCGTGCGGACCTCGACGACCGCACGGCGCCGATGGCGGGCCTGGTGGCCACGTTCATCTTCGCCGTCCAGATGATCAACTTCCCGATCCTGCCCGGCGCCTCCGGCCACCTGCTCGGCGGCGCGCTCGCGGCGATCCTCGTCGGCCCGTGGGTCGGCGCGCTGTGCGTGACGATCGTGCTGGTGGTGCAGGCGCTGCTGTTCGCGGACGGCGGCCTCACCGCGCTGGGCGCGAACGTCACCAACATGGCGCTGATCGGCACCGCGACCGGGTTCCTGGTCGCCGTCGCCCTGCGCAAGATCGCCGAACGGGGCAAGGGCGGGCTGTTCGCCGTCGCGTTCATCTCGGCGTTCGTCAACACGGTGGTCGCCGCTACCGGCTTCGTCGTCGAGTACGCGATCGGCGGCGCGGGCGGCGTGGAGATCGGCAAGGTCGCGCTGCTGATGTGGGGACTGCACGCGCTGATCGGCATCGGTGAGGGCCTGATCACCGCCGTCACGGTCACCTCGGTCGCGTCGATCCGGCCTGACCTCGTCTACCTGCTCAAGGGTCGCAACACCGCATTTGGCAGCAAGCCGCTGGAGGTCCGGTCGTGAAGAAGTTCGCCATCGGGTTCGTCTTCGTGTCGCTGCTGATCGCCGGGGTGCTGTCGTACTTCGCGTCCGGCGACCCGGACGGCCTGGACAAGACCGTCGAGGACACCGGGATCGCCGAGCACGCGCAGGAGCACCCGTTCTCCGGCAGCACGTTCGCCGACTACGCGCTCGGCGGTGACGACAAGTTCACCGGCCTCGCGGGCGTGCTCGGCGTGGTCGTGGTGCTGGGCCTGTCGTTCGGCCTGTTCTGGGTGCTGCGCAAGAAGTCCGACGCCTGATGAGCGGCGGCCACGACGTCCTGCACCACGCCGGCGACTCGCCGGTGCACCGCCTCGCGCCCCACGTGAAGATCCTCGTGGCGTTCGGGGCGGTGCTGGGTGTCGTGGCGACCCCGCGCACGCTGTTCCCGCTGTTCGGGCTGTACCTGCTGGTGATCGTCGCGGTGTGGTTCGCCGCGCAGGTCCCCGTGCTGTGGTTCCTCAAGCGCGCGGTGATCGAGGCGCCGTTCGTGGTGCTCGCGTTCCTGCTGCCGATCTTCGGCACGGACCCGCGCACCGACTTCCTCGGCTTCTCCGTGTCGATCGAAGGCTCGCTGGCGGGCTGGAACATCCTGGCCAAGGGCACGCTGGGCGTGCTGATCAGCCTGACCCTGGCGGCCACGACCGCACCAGGGGAGTTGTTGCGCGGCCTGCAGACGTTGCGGGTGCCCGCGCCGTTGATCATGATCGCGACCTTGATGCTGCGGTACGGCGAAGTCGTCGTGGGCGAGGCGAAACGCATGCGCGTCGCCCGCATCTCGCGTGGCGACGACCCGCGGTTCCTCTGGCAGGCGGGCGCGGTCGCCCGGTCGGTCGGCACGCTGTTCATCCGGTCCTACGAACGCGGAGAGAGGGTGCATCTCGCGATGGTGTCGCGTGGCTGGACGGGCCAGCCGGGAGGGTCGGCGACGATCGTTCCCGAGACGGTGGCGGCTCCCGCCCTGGAGGTCTCGAAGCTGGCCTTCGCCTACCCGGACGGCCACCAGGCGTTGTTCGGCGTCGACCTGCGCGTCGACCGCGGCGAACGCGTCGCGGTGCTCGGCCCGAACGGTGCCGGCAAGACCACGTTCGCGTTGCACCTCAACGGGGTTCTCGGCGGCGGCTCCGGCTCGATCTCGATCGCCGGGCTGGAGGTCCGCAAGCAGAACCTGCGCGAGATCCGCCGCCGCGTCGGGCTCGTCTTCCAGGACCCCGACGACCAGCTGTTCTGCCCGACGGTCGCCGAGGACGTCGCGTTCGGCCCGCGCAACTTCGGTCTGTCCGATGTGGACGCGCGCGTGCTGAAGGCGTTGAGCGCGGTGGGAATGGAGTCGGTCGCGGACCGCTCCCCGCTACACCTGTCCGGCGGCCAGCGCCGCCGTGTCGCGCTGGCCTCGGTGCTGGCCTGCTCGCCGGAGATCCTCGTGCTGGACGAGCCGTCGGCGAACCTCGAACCGGTGGCCCGCCGCGAACTGGCCGAGCTGCTGCTCTCGTTGGCCCCCACCATGCTCATGGTCACGCACGACCTGCCGTTCGCGTTGCAGATCTGCCCTCGCAGCGTGCTGATCGACGACGGCGTGGTCGTGGCGGACGGCCCGACCCGCGAGATCCTCGCCGACAGCGCGTTGTTGTCGCGCCACCGGTTGGAGTTGCCCTACGGGTTCCGGCTCGACTGAAGTCCTTTCAGGACGATCTCCAGCAGCACGGCGGGATTCGCCCCGTCGTGCATGCTCTGCAGCATCCCCTTCATCAGCACCACGAGGTCTGTGGCCGTGACGTCGGCACGGACCGTTCCCGCTTCCTGGGCTCGGTGAAGAAGCCCGCCCAGCGCTTTGTGCAGGCTCTTGCGCAGCTCGGGTGACACGGTGATCGCGTCGGACATGTCCCGCTTCACCGACGCCTCGTCCGCCATCTTGGTGAGGAACGCGAACAGCGCTTGCTGAGGGTCCTCCGCGGGCTCGCCGGCCGACGCGATCATGGCCGACACCCGCGTCTCCGTGACGGCCTGGAACAACGCCTGCTTCGTCGGGAAGTGCCGGTAGACCGTGCCGGGCCCGACCCCCGCCTTGCCCGCGATCTCGTCCAGTGGCACCTCGAAGCCCTGGGTGGCGAACAGCTCGCGTGCCGCGTCCAGCACCTTCTCGCGATTCCGCGCCGCATCGGCCCTCACCGTTGCCAACCGGGGCGTGCGTTCCGTATCGTCATAACCGGGGTCACCGTTCCGATTCTACTGTGGGGATGAAGCCATGACGCGCACGCCCGAACAGATCGTCGACCACGTCCGCCGCATGGTCGCGGGGGAGCAGACGCACAGCCAGTTCGCCGACCTCTTCGCCGAGGACGGGGTCATGGCCTACCGCTTCCCGACGCACTTCCAGCCGGAGGAGATCAAGGGCCGAGAGGAGATCCGCGCGTACTTCGGCCAGGTCCGCGGTGCCGCCGTGCGCGACAGGATCGAGATCCAGAGCGTCGAAGCCCAGTGCTGGCGCACCAACGACCCGTCCGTCGCGGTCGCCGAGATCACCCACCGCGGCTGGTCGAAGGTGAAGCAGGACCACTACACGTTCACCGCCGTCGCGATCATCCACTTGCGCGACGGCGAGATCGTCCGCTACGACGACTACATGAACCCGTTGCTGCTGACCGAGCTGCTGGGCGTATGACCTTCGACCTCGCTGCCTGGTGCGTCGCGGAGCTGGGAAGCCCGGTGTCCGAGGTGCGGTACGAGCGGGTGTCGATCTCGTCGGTCCACGGCCTCCTTCTGGCCGACGGCCGCGAGGTCTACGTGAAGGCCCGCGAGGACGACGGCCGCGCCGTGTCGTGCCTGGCCGCGCAGGCTTCTTTGGCGGAGCGGGGGTTTCCGTGCCCCCGCCCGCTCACGCCGGTGGTCTTCGCGGACGGGCTGGCCGTGCACGCCGAGGAGTCGTTGCCCGGTGGGGAGATGCTGCTCGGCTCGTCGCTCGACGTCGCCCGGCGCTATGCGGCCGTGTTCGCTTCGCTGATGGCGTTGCTGGCCGACGTCTCCGTGCCACCACCGCTGCCGTCGCCGCGCTGGGCTCGTTGGGACCACACGGATCCCGGTGTGTGGCCGGCGATCGACTTCCTCGACGCGCGGGACCAGAGCGTGGTGCCACCGTTCGTTCTCGAAGCGGCTTCTCGTGTGCGTGCGCGGCTGCTGGCCACTTCGCTGCCGTGCGTGCTGGGCCACGCCGACTTCGAGGCGCAGAACCTCCGCTGGCAGGACGGCGCGGTGCTGGCCGTGCACGACTGGGACAGCCTGGCGTGGCAACCCGAAGCCGCCCTGGTGGGAGCGGCTTCCGGGGCGTTCGCCAACGCTTCGCCTCCTGGCTGGGTGCCTTTGGAGAGTTCCCGGGCGTTCATCGAGACCTATCAGCAGGTCCGTGGGCGTGCGTTCTCCGTGGAGGAGATGGAGATCGCGTGGGCCGGGAGCATGTGGACCGCCGTGCACAACGCACGCTGGGAGGTGCTGCACGGCGATCCGACGCCGTCCGGTGACGCGGTGCGGGAGCAGGGGGCCGAACGCCTCCGGCTGGCGAACGCCTAGATCGCCGCGCGACGCCGGCGTTCCGCCAGCACCGCCGACAGGTACGGATGCGGGTGCGTGTACTCCAGACGCGGCGACCGGATCGCGGTCCCGACGTCATCCGACAGCCGCGACCCGAGATCCCACCGCGCCTGCTCGGTCAGCTCGTGGTACCGGCTCAGGTACTGCCGCACCGCCAGCACCAGCTCGTCCGGCAGCTGCGACAGGTCCAGCCCGGACGCCCAGTCGGCGAGCTGCGGCGGCATCGTGGCGAGTTCCACCTGTTGCTTCGGCACGCGCGTGTGGATCACGACGGTGCCCGCCAGGTAGTCGCCGACCCGCTTGCCCTGCGGGGAGAACAGCGACACGAACAGGGCGACCGCGCCGCCCATGCCGAGTGCCCAGAAGTCCACGAAGAAGCCGCCGAGCGCGCGCACCAGGGCGTGGCGGAAGCGGATGGCGCCGCCGTCGTCGCGCACCACGCGCAGGCCCATCACCAGTTTGCCCAGCGAGCGGCCGCGGGACAGCGACTCGACGGTGGTCGGATAGCCGATCAGGACCAGCACCGTCAGGGACAGCGCGAGGGCCGTTTGCAGCGCGTCGTCGAAGCCGATCGGCACGAGCAGTGACACGAGCAGCAGCAGGCCGAACTGCACGGCCACGTCGAACGCGAACGCGACGGCCCTGCTCGCGAGCTGTGCGACGCGCAGGTCCAGAACTACGGCTTCACCGGTGACGAGGTCCCCCACGCGGATAGTGTGACTCATCGTGGATCTGGACGTGTTCATCGATCGCCACCGCGAGTCGTGGCAGCGGCTCGAGAAGCTGGTCAAACGCTCCGGCAGGCTCACCGGCGCCGAGGCCGACGAGCTGATCGAGCTCTACCAGCGCGTCACGACGCACCTGTCGATCGTGCGCAGCCAGACCCCGGACCCGGCCACGGTCGAACGGTTGTCGTCGCTGGTCGCGCAGGCGCGGTCCGCGCTCACGGGCACGCACACGCCGGCCTGGCGGGTCTTCACGCGCTTCTTCACGCACCGGCTGCCCGCCGCCATCTACCTCGGCTGGCGCTGGTGGGTGCCGGCCGGCGTCGCGTTCTACCTGGTCACCGGCATCATCGCCGCGTGGATCGCCTCCAACCCGGACGTGCAGGCCGCCATCGCCGCGCCCGACGAGCTGCGCGAGATGACCAAGGTCGGCGGCGGCTACGAGTCGTACTACTCCAGCGATCCCGCCGGGTCGTTCGCGGCGAAGGTGTGGACCAACAACGCTTGGATGACCGCCGCGTGCCTGTTGCTCGGTGTGTTGTTCGCGATTCCGCCGATCTACCTGCTCTTCACCAACGCCGTGAACGTCGCTGTCGGCGTCGGACTGATGTTCGGCGCGGGGCGCGGTGAGTTGTTCCTCGGGCTGTTGGCGCCGCACGGGCTGTTGGAGCTCACGGCCGTGTTCGTGGCGGCGGGCATCGGCATGCGACTGGGGTGGCAGGTGATCGACCCCGGCAAGCGCACACGGGCCCAAGCCCTCGCCGCGGAAGGGCGATCGGTCGTCGCCGTGGCGCTCGGACTGGTCGTGGTGCTGCTGGTCTCCGGTGTGCTGGAAGGCTTTGTGACGCCGTCCGGCCTGCCCACGTGGGCGCGCGTCGGCATCGGGGTGGTCGCGGAGGTGCTGTTCCTGCTGTACGTCTTCGTGGTCGGGCGACGGGCCGCGCAGCAGGGCGAGACGGGCGACGTGGACGCGAGCGAACGTGAGGACGTCGCGCCGGTCGCCGTCTAAAGCTTGCCCGCGGCCTTCAACGAGAGATAGCGGTCCGCGAGAGCGCGCGGCAGGTCATCGGGCAGTGCGTCGACGACGTCGACTCCGTGCCGTGCGAGCAACGCGGTGAGACGGCGTCGTTCGGCCAGAGTGCGTTCCGCGGCGGCGGCCGTGTAGACGGCCTCCAGGTCGCCACGCCCGGCGGCCATCGCGTGCACGGCCGGGTCGGACACCGAGGCGATCAGCAGGTGGTGCCGCGAGGCCAGCGTCGGCAGCAGCGGCAGCAGACCGTGTTCGATCGACGGTTCCAACGACGTCAGCAGCACGACCAGCGAGCGGCGTCCGGCGCGGCGCAGGACCTCGGCCACGGCGGCACGGGCGTCGAACTCGACCAGTTCGGCTTCCAGCGGTCCCATGGCCTGCACCAGCACCGGCAGCGTGGCGCGGGGGACCGAGGCGCGGACCTTGTGGCTGAACGCCAGGAAGTCCACCTGGTCGCGGGCCTGCGACGCCAAGGCGGACAACAACAGCACCGCGTCCATCGACGTGTCCAGGCGCGGCAGGCCGCCCAGGGCGCCCTCGACGCGGCTCGCGGACGTGCGGGCGGTGTCCAGCACGATCGTCACCTGACGGTCGCGCTCCGGACGCCAGGTGCGCACCACCACGTCCGACGAACGAGCCGACGCACGCCAGTCGATGGAACGCACGTCGTCACCGATGACATACGCGCGTAGCGAGTCGAACTCCGTGCCGGCGCCACGGATCAACGACGCACGGCGGCCGTCCAGTTCACGCAGCCGTTCCAGCAGAGGCGGGAGATGGCGGCGGCTGTGGAACGGCGGCAACGCGCGCACGGTCCACGGCACGACGTGTGAGCCTTGCCGTGCCGCGATGCCCAACGGGCCGAGGGAACGCACGGTCACACGGTCCGCAGTGCGATCGCCGCGACGCACAGGCCGTAGGTCGAAAGACAGCACACGCGAGCCACCAGCGGGCACATCGACCGGAACGCGATCGGAGACCACACCGGCAGAAGGCGCCCACGCGTCACGAAGAACGCCACGCAACCGACGGCCGGGGTTGTGCACGGTGAGCTGAACCGAGCACAACTCGCCCGTACGCACAGAGGTCGCCCCCGCGCGTGAGAACGTCAACGGCCGAACGCCGGCGGCCAGCAACAGGTCGGCCGCCACGCACAGCACCAAGACAGCGAACACGACGAGAATCCCCTGCCAGGACGGCAGTAGAAGACCGACGACGAGAACCCCGATGAGCGCGAGCAGGCCCGCGCGACCCGTGAGCGCCACGTCAGCGCGGCACCTGAACCGCGCCGAGCACGCCGTCCAGCACGCCGTCGGCCGTCACGCCCTCCAGTTCGGCCTCCGGGCGCAGCTCCAGGCGGTGCCGCAGAGCAGGGCGGGCCAACGACTTCACGTCGTCCGGCGTCACGTAGTCACGGCCCGAGAGCCACGCCCACGCGCGTGCGGCAGCGAGCAGAGCCGTTGCGCCACGCGGAGAAACGCCCAGACGAACGGCCGGAGACTGACGAGTCGCACGGCACACGTCCACGACGTACGCGATCACCTCAGGAGCCACGGTCAACGCGCGCACGGCAGCCCCACCGGCCTCCAGGTGCGCAGCACTCGCCACCGGCTGCAACGAGGACAGGTCCCGCGGATCGAACCCGGACGCGTGGCGCGTCAGCACGTCGATCTCGTGCTCCCGCGCGGGAATCGGCATCGTCACCTTGAGCAGGAACCGGTCGAGCTGGGCCTCGGGCAACGGGTAGGTGCCCTCGTACTCCACCGGGTTCTGCGTCGCGACGACGATGAACGGCGAGGGCAGCGGCCGGGTCTTGCCGTCGGCGGAGACCTGCCGTTCCTCCATCGCCTCCAGCAGCGCGGCCTGCGTCTTCGGCGGCGTCCGGTTGATCTCGTCGGCGAGCAGCAGGTTCGTGAAGACCGGGCCCTCGCGGAACGAGAACGCCGCGTTGTGCGAGTCGTAGACCAGCGAACCCGTCAGGTCGCCGGGCATCAGGTCCGGCGTGAACTGCACCCGCGTCGTCGACAGGTCCAACGCGCGCGCAAGGGCACGCACGAGCAACGTCTTCGCAACGCCAGGTACGCCCTCCAACAGCACGTGTCCCTTGCACAGCAGCGCGAGGATCAGCGACGTCACGGCGGCGTCGTTGCCCACCACGGCCTTGCCGATCTCCGCGCGCAACGCCACCAGCGCCGTGCGGGCTTCCTCGGTGGTGACCACAGCCGTCATGCCTTGCGCACCTCGTCCTCCAGAGCGTCCAGATCAGTTGCCAGCGCGACCAGCCCCCGGTCGTCCACCGACCCCTCGTCGTACAGCAGCGCCCGCACCGAAGTGACGGGACGCGAAGTCCTGCGGGCGATCTCCTCGGACGGATCGTCCCCCACCGGCACCCCCAGCAGTGGCGCCAACCGGTCCCGAGTCGCCTGCCGCAGCACCGAAGCGGCGTGTGCGGCGGCGTGCGACCGTCGATACAGCCGGGCGCGGCCTTCCACGGTCTCGGCGGCGCGCACCACGACCGGAAGCCGTTCGGGCACCACCCGGCCGAGCCTGCGCGCCCGCCACAGAGCGATCAGCACGGCCGCGATGCCGAGCTGCAGGGCGGCGAACTTCCAGCCGTCCGGGACCAGGTCGGTCAGCGACTTCTGCTGTGACCTGTCCGCCGCCGACGGCACGTACCAGACCAGCCGTTCGTGCTGGCCCAGCAACGACAACGCGAGCGCCGCGTTGCCCTCGGAGTCGATGTCGCGGTTGGTGAAGATCCCGCCGTAGCCGATCATCGTCACGGTGCCGGTGCGCACCAAAGTCGAGTCGTAGCACCGCTGTTCGCCCTCGTAGACGAACCCGCCCGTGGTCGCCGCGCCCGCCTTGGCCGCCAGCGGGCAGCCCGGCTGCCGGGTCTCGGGCTCCAGCCGGCCCACCCCGGTCGCGGGCGCGAGGAGCACCGTCGCGGCGGCCCGCCCGCTGAGGTCCGCGAGCCGTTCCGGGTCGATCAGGTTCGGCTGCGTCACGAACAGCGTCGCACCGTCCACCGAGGACGCGTTGTCGGTGAGCTCGATCCGCACACCGTTCTGCTCCAGCAGGTCGGCGACCGCGTGGCTGCCCTCCGGCCGGAACGAGCGGGGATCGAACGACCCGCCCTCGCCGCTGCCGCGCAGCAACGTGATCACGACCGCGGTGAAGAGGATGATCACGCCGATCAGCAACGGCCCGCGCGCGGCCGTCCAGATCCGCCCGGCGTCGGGGGAGACCGCCGTCATCCGCGCACCTTGCCGTCCACGGAGACCAATGCCTGATACCCCTCCGCGGTCGCGGTCCTGCCGCCGTACCAGACGTCGTCGAACTGCATCGCCGCACCGCGCAGGTCGTCGGCGAGCACCGGAAGTGCCTGGCCCGCCTCGAAAGCGACCTCGTCCACGGTGCGGCCGGCCCGTGCGTCGAGCACGCCGCGTTGCTCCAACTCGCGCACCACGGCACGGAAACGTTCGCGCACGGCCTCGGCCAGGTCACCGGCGGCCGCGGCCTTCTCGGCGGCGGCCCGGTGCTCCGCGGCGGTCATGACGGTGGAACCGAACACCTTGGCGCCCGACCGCAGCACACGGCCCGTGCGTCCGACGCGGAGCCTGATGACGATCACGATCAGCACCACCACGGCCACGATGATCACGATCGCGGTGAGGCCGCTCATGCCACCCGCCCCGGCGAAGAGCTCGCCGAGGCGGTCGAGGATCCACTCGATGGCGCGTTGCAGCGGGTTCGGGTCGTCGGAGACGTACGCCGGGTCGCTGAGCTCCCGGACGGCCGCCTCCCTCGCCTCGTCGCGGCCGAGATCTACCGGTACGTCAGCTACCGCCATGCCCTGCGGCCCGCTGGAGTTCGATGTCCATGCCCTCGGAACGCATGCGGCGGTCGACGTAGAGCAGCACGGTCACCGCGGAGCTGAACGGCAGCGTGATCGTCGAGGCGATGATCGCGCCGATGGTCGACAGGATCAGCGAGCCGATGCTCAGCGCCGCCGCGGGGTCGGGCGAGAACCCGGT
This sequence comes from Lentzea sokolovensis, assembly GCF_033949975.1. Lineage (NCBI taxonomy): Bacteria > Bacillati > Actinomycetota > Actinomycetes > Pseudonocardiales > Pseudonocardiaceae > Lentzea > Lentzea sokolovensis. The sequence goes on along the minus strand of NZ_JAXAVU010000001.1, from coordinate 503,546 downwards.
CGTCGCCGCGCCCAGCAGGCCGAACGGCAGGCCGATGATCCACTCGATCACGACGGTGATCACGACGGTGAGCAGCAGGATGCCGAACGTCCGCCACCAGGCGCCGTCCACGAGCTTCTTCGAGCGGCCGAACGCGGCGGTGACGCCGCAGCGCTCCAGCACCAGCGCGGGCGTGACCAGGGCGAACAGCACCCACAGCCAGACGCCCGGCACGATGCACAGCACCAGGCCGACGGTGATCACGAGACCGGAGAGCAGCGTCGCGCCGAGCAGCGGGAGCAGCCGCGGCTTGAACTCCTCCCACGCCTGCGCGAACGTGACCGGCTTGCCCAGCACGGCGTGGCCCACGATGACGGTGATGAAGCCCGACAGGAACACGGTGCCGAGCAGCAGCAGGAAGACGCTGAGCAGCGTGCCGGTGAGGAAACCGGTGATGGCGCTGGTGAACTGGTCGATCGCCTGTTCCTGCGTCACCGAGTTCGGGTCGAGCGTCACGACGGCGGTGAGGTCGTCCAGGAACGGCAGCTGCGCCAGCAGGCCGAGGATCTGCGTGACCGCGGCGACGATGGCGGCCGCGCCGATGATCAGCTTCGGGTAGCGGCGCATCGTCGTGATGGCGCCATCGACGATCTCACCGACCGCCAGCGGGCGCAGCGGGATCACACCGGGCTTGATCGTCGGCTGTGCTCCGGGCGGCGGCGGGGCGTTGTAGCCGTACTGCGGCTGCGGGCCCCCAGGCGGCTGCTGCCCCGGCTGCTGCGGCTGGTTCGAAGGCTGGTCCGGTGAGGACCAGCCGGGCGTTTCGGACATCTCGGCTACCCCCGGTCGTGGTGTGAGCGGCATCCTGCCAGATCAGCGCCCACGCCACTGGCGAACCCGATCACGAAACGAGCTCGGTCCGCGCCTTGGACGGTGTCGTGCGCCGCATGCCCGCGCTGACGCATCGTTTGACCACCTGCGGCTGCTCGCGCATCAGCCGCAACCCGCGTCTGACCAGCGTCGGCACCGGTTTGCGGGCCTCCGCGACGTCGCGGGCGAACCGGCGCACGAACGTGACGGGCGGACTCGGCGCGAGCACGATCGCGTCCCGCAGCACCCCCGCCTCCCGCGCGCCCTGGACCAGCAGGTCCGCGAACAGCCCCTCGGCGATGAACGCGGGCGCGTCGCCGAGCTCGATCGTCTGCGTGCCGACGGCGCGGTCCTCGCTGATCGAGTAGACGGGCGCCTCGACCCTGCCCGTGTTCGACAGCTCGATGATCGCCCGCAGTGCCTTGTCCGCGTTCCACGAGCCGATGTCGTCCCAGTCGGCCCTGCCGTGCTCGTCGCGGGGCAGCAGCGGGTCGTCGCCGTCGCGGTAGAAGTCGTCCAGGCGCAGCACGGGCCAGCCGAGGTGGGCGGCGAGTGTCGACTTGCCTGAGCCGGAGGGTCCGGCGAGCAGCACGGCACGAGGGATGGGCACGGAACGCGATCATCGCACATGACTTAGGCTCGAACGCATGAGCGAAGGTCTGTTCGACGAGGGCCTCTTCGGCGCGACCGACGAGGAGAAGGCCGAGCGCATCGCGGCCAACGCCCCGCTGGCCGTGCGGATGCGTCCGGTCACGCTGGACGAGGTCGTCGGCCAGGACCACCTGCTCGGGCCGGGTGCGCCGCTGCGCCGCCTGGTCGAGGGCGCCACGCCGGCCTCCGTGATGCTCTACGGCCCTCCCGGCACCGGCAAGACGACCCTCGCGACGCTGGTGTCGAAGGCGACCGGCCGCCGGTTCGTGGCTTTGAGCGCGCTGTCGGCCGGGGTCAAGGAGGTGCGGTCGGTCATCGACGAGGCCCGCCGCCGCCTGGTCCGCTCCGGCGAGTCGACCGTCCTGTTCATCGACGAGGTGCACCGGTTCTCCAAGACGCAGCAGGACGCCCTGCTGGGCGCGGTCGAGGACCGGATCGTGCTGCTCGTCGCGGCCACCACGGAGAACCCGTTCTTCTCGGTCGTGTCGCCCTTGCTGTCGCGTTCGCTCGTGTTGCAGCTCAAGTCGTTGACCGACGACGGAGTGCGTTCGGTCATCAAGCGCGCGGTGTCAGACGAACGCGGCCTCGGCGGCTCCGTCGTGCTGGAACCCGAGGCGGAGGACCACCTGATCCGCCTGGCGGGTGGCGACGCCCGCCGTTCGCTGACAGCGCTGGAGGCGGCGGCGGACTCGGCACTGGCGTCCAACGAGGGCGTGATCACCCTGTCGCTGCTGGAGTCCACTGTGGACAAGGCGGCGGTGCGCTACGACCGCGACGGCGACCAGCACTACGACGTGACGTCGGCGTTCATCAAGTCGATCCGCGGCTCGGACGTCGACGCGGCCCTGCACTACCTCGCGCGCATGATCGAGGCGGGCGAGGACCCGCGCTTCATCGCGCGCCGCCTGGTGATCCACGCCAGCGAGGACGTCGGCATGGCCGACCCGACGGCACTGCAGACGTGCGTGGCGGCGGCTCAGGCCGTGCAGCTCATCGGCCTGCCCGAATGCACCCTGAACCTCGCGCAGGCCACGATCCACCTCGCCACCGCGCCGAAGTCGAACGCCGTCACCACCGCGATCTACGCCGCCATCGAGGACGTCCGCAAGGGCGCCATCGGTTCCGTGCCCGCACATCTGCGCGATGGCCACTACGCGGGCGCGGCGAAGCTGGGCAACGCCCAGGGCTACCGCTATCCGCACGATGTGCCGGATGGCGTGCTGACGCAGCAGTACGCGCCGGACGACCTGGTGGGACGCGACTACTACGAGCCGACCGGGCGCGGGAACGAACGCGCGCTGGCCGAACGGGTGCCGCGCCTGCGCAAGGTGATCCGCGGCGAGTGAGGTTGCTCTGTTCGGACTAGCATCTGGTTGCGTTGGGTGATCACGCGCACACCAGGGGCGAGAATGACCGATCCCGATCAGATCCTCGCGAATTACGAGGGGACGCTCGCCGAGGCGCAACGCCGCGGCGACGCGATTCGCGAGGCGCCGGCGACGTTGCAGGTGACCGAACGCAGCGCGGACGGCCAGATCTCGGTGACGGTCAACGACGCCGGCAACCTGGTGGACCTCCGGCTCGGCAACGCCTTGCAGCGCAAGGACGGCGACACGGTCGGCCGCGAGGTGCTGCGGGGCGTGCAGGCAGCGCAAGGACGTGTCGCGTGGACGGTGCAGGAGGCCATGACGCCGTTGATGGGCGCGGACTCCGAGGCGATGCGCATGATGATGGACAAGCTCCGCAGTGCCCAGCCGCCCGCCGAGCCCGAACGCCCGTCGTGGGGTCCGCCGCAGTCCGGCCTCGGCCAGATCGAGGACGACCACCCGCCGGTCCCGCGTCCGCCGCGCGCACCCCGTCCGACCGAAGAGGACGAGGACTTCGGCGACGGCGGGTACCTGCGATGACCCACGCCAGCAGTGAAGCCGAGATGAAGGCGCACTTGGGCAAGCTCGACGACATCGGCGCCCGCATCAACACCGCGGTCACGTCCGCGAACGCGACCATGGACGCGACGGCGTTCGGCCTGCTGGGCATGCCGCTCGCGGGCATCTGCGCGGGCACGTCGGCCCTGGCGGCCAACGCCATCGAGAAGGCCGCGGACTCGGCGGTCGCCCACTGCCGCGAGTTCGCGGACATGGCGTTGCACATCAAGACCAACGAACAGGCGCGGGCGGCCGATCTCGACGGGATGTACCGGAAATGACGAACCCGCTGAACGTCGAAGGCGAGAAGACCAAGGCGACCGAGGGCCTCGGCCTGGCCCACGACGCCGTTGAGACGTTCTCCGCCATCAGTCAGGGCAACTGGGCCGAGGGCCTGATGAACGCGGCGGGCGGCGCGATGGGCGTGGCGGGCTTCCTGGCGGACCCGCTCGCCGGTCTGATCGGCGCGGGCTTCGGCTGGCTGATCGAGCACGTCCCGTTCCTGCGGGAGCCGCTCGACTGGCTCACCGGCGACCAGCAACAGCTCGACTCGATGTCCAAGACGTGGGGCAACATCGCCAACCACGTCGAACAGGTCTCCGCCGACCTCAGGCAGTGGGTGAAGACCGACAGCGGCCAGTGGACCGGCGAGGAGTTCCGGGCGTACGAGAGGTTCGGTGTCGACAAGGCGGACACGTACGGCTCGGTCGCGACCGGCGCACAGGGCATCTCCGTGCTCGTCAACGTCTGCAAGACCATCCTCAACGTGGTGCGCGGCATCGTCCGCGACCTGATCTCCGAAGCCGTCGGCAAACTGATCAGCATCTGCATCCGCTGGGCCCCGGCCATGGCCGCGTTCGGCGCGGGCGTCGCGGGCGCGATCGCCGAATGCACCGCGACGGCCGTCAAGTACGCGAACAAGGCCCTGGGCTGGTGCAAGAAGCTCTCCAAGGCGTTCAGCAACGCCACCGGCCTGTTCTCGAAGCTGGAGAACGTCTTCCAGGGCGCCATGAACGCGCTGACCAAGCTCTCCAGCGGTGTGCGCGGCGGGGTGACGAACTTCTACGTGGCGAATGCCATCGTCAGCAAGGCGACCAACCTGGACGCGCTGAAGCACGGGGTGAGCGAGGCGAAGAAGCACGTCGTGGACGGGGTGAAATCCGCACCCGCCGACTCCGTGCCGAAGCTGGGTGTCGACCTGGGCAAGGAGGCGGGCAAGGCGTTCGACAGTCAGTCGGGCAGCCTGTTCGACTCGGAACCAGAACAGAAGCAGGGTGGATGAAGCTCCTCGGATTCCTGTTCGTCTTCTTCGTGATGCCGCCGCTCGGCTACCTGACCGCGGCCACGGTGTGGACCCACCTCGGCGACCAGATCGTCGTCACCGAAGCGAAAGACGAGACCCCTGTCGGGGTGGCGAGGTCGTGTGAGCGGCAGGATCCGATCACGCTGACCGGTGGCTTCAAGGCCTGGTACCTCTGCCAGGTCGACGTCAGCGCACGCGGCGGGCCGGCACGCACGATGGAGTCACGGGGTTTCCTCACCCCGGAGCACATCGGCGTCGATGTCCCGGTTGCGACCACGCACAACGGCCGGAACCTGGTGGCCAACTCCGACACCATGCGCTACCCGAACCTCGCCCCGCTCGCGCTGGCCGGGACGGTCATCGGCTGGATCCTGCTGATGGCCGCGATGCTGTGGTCGTTGAGCCGCAAGCACATGCCGAAGAAATCCGTCGGGCGATCCAGAGAGATCGCGTAACTTCGGCGACGTGACGATCAGAGAAGACTTCCTGACCACCGCCCGCGTCGCCCTGGACCTCCTGCGCCACCAGCAGGTCGCGGCGAACTGGGACCGGCCCAGCGCCCTGCCGGAGTTCGGGGTCAGCGGCCTCGCCGGGCACGTCGCCTACCAGGCCCTGCCGCTGCCGGGCATGATCGGGACCCCCGCGGGCGACGAGCCGGTCGTCAGCCTGATGGAGCACTACGAGCGGGCGAAGTGGACCGATCTCGACGTCGACTCCGAGTTCCACACCCGCATCCGCGCGGGCGGCGAGAAGCTGGCGGCGGAAGGGCACGCGGCACTGTGCGACCGGTTCGAGCAGACCCTCGACGAGCTCGCGAAGACGTTGCCGGGCATGGAGAACCGGGGTGTCCGGATGCCGCACTGGGGGCCGTGGGCGGTGCCGCTGGACGAGTACCTGCTCAGCAGGCTGATGGAGTTCGTCGTGCACTCCGACGACCTCGCGGTGAGCGTCGGGCTGGAGACGCCCGAGTTCCCGCGCCCCGTCAACGAGGCCGTCATCGACCTGCTGACCCGCATGGCGCTCAACAAGCACCGCGCCATCGACGTGGTGCGCGCGCTCAGTCGTAAGGAACGCGCACCGCAGGACATCACGGCGTTCTAGCGACGGCAGACCATCAGCAGTGCGAGCTTGCCCGGCAGCATGATCTCGTCCGCGGCCACGAACCCGCCTGCCTCGAACGACTTGATGGCGCGGGTGTTGCGCACGTCCGGTTCCAGCACGATTCGCGTGCAGTGCGGGTCGGCCTCGAACAACGCGTCGGTGAGCCGGGGGAGCAGCGACCGCACGAGTCCGCGGTCGGTCATGGCCAGTTCGCCGACCGCGAGGTTCAGGCCGAGGTCGTGCGGCCGCGCCTGGTAGCAGCGGGCGACGGCGTGCCTGGCCGCGCGGTAGACCTCGGCGTAGATCACCGGGCGGCCGTGCCAGCTGATCAGCAACGGCCGGTCGTCGTCGCCCGCCAGTTGTTCTTCGAGCCGGCGTTCCCACTGGGGCAACGTCCACGCCTGCCGCCAGAACGCCGCCACGTGCGGTGCCTGGTTCCAGCGGTGCACGAGGTGCAGGTCGTAGCCGTCCGCACGGGCGACACGGGCCTCCCACGGCATCGACAGGTCCGGAACGGGCGGTGGGCCCGCCGTGATCTGGGGCCGATAGGAGTCCAGGTGCGACACCGGCTTCACTGGGCCTCCTGCACGGGTCAACTCAGGGTGGCCTAACTTCACGCTGTGCAGGACCGAGCTGTCAAGCCCTGTGTGACGGGTATTTCACAGGCTGTGACGGCCGCGAGTCAATGAGTGGTCCGTCCCAATTGGATGTGCGTAGGTTGACCGCCATGCCGGAGACCCAGCGCGAGCCGGTGCCGCGCGTCGACACGGGCGAGCTCGACGTCGCGCACGCGTTCCTCAAGTTCCAGCGGCACTGCGTGCTCAAGAAGGCGGAGGGGCTGACCGACGACGAACTGCGGCGGCCGATGGTCGCCAGCGGCACGTCGATCCTCGGGCTGATCCAGCACCTGGCCGAAGCCGAGCGCTACTGGTTCGGCCACCACCTCGCGGGCGCGGAGTGGTCCGCGGACACCGAGTTCGGCATGAGCGTCCCGGCCGACCGCGACGCGGCGACGGTGATCGCGGACTACCGCTCGGCGATCGCCGGCAGCGACGGGGCGATCGAGGCCGCCGGTCATCCCGATGCGCTGATGGTGACCCCGGTCGAAGGCGTGTCGAAGACGCTGCGGTGGGTACTCGCGCACATGACCACCGAGACCGCCCGGCACGCGGGCCACGCCGACATCATCCGCGAGCAGATCGACGGCGCCACCGGTCGTTGAAGATCAACAAATGGTGCCCCTCGGTCGGGTGTCGGACCTACCCGGTAATCTCACCCGCAACCAAGCCCGAACGCCTGTTCACCAGGAGGATCCGTGTCGCCAGGGTGGCTCGCCGCCGGTGCCTTCGTGCTGCTCGTGCTCATCGTGGGGATCGTGGCGATCAAGGCGGCGCGTTTCTTCGACGAGGCCACGATCGCGATGCGCAAGGCCCACGAGAACACGGACCCGTTGTTCGTCGAGGCCAACACGACGCTCACGCACGTGAACACGCAGCTTGAGCGCGTCGACGGCATCACGGCCAACGCGCGCGCCGTCACCGGCAACGTCTCCGCGCTCACCAGCCTGTTCACCGCCACGCTCGGCGGGCCGCTGGTGAAGGCCGCCGCGCTGTCCTACGGCGTGAGCAAGGCCGTCAAGGCCCGCCGCAAGGCCGCCGAGCAGCCGAACAAGCACGCCAAGCGCCGCCTGAAGCGAGGTGCCAGGTGAGCCGCCTCTTCTGGTTCGGTCTGGGCGCCGCGGCGGGGTTGTTCGCCGCGAAGAAGGCCGCCGAGGTCGCAAAGCAGGCGACTCCGGCCGGTATCGGCACTAACGTGGGTGAAGGCCTGCGCGAACTCGCCGGCGCCATCGGTTCCTTCGGGGCCGAGGTCCGCGCGGGGATGGCCGAACGGGAACAGGAGTTGCAGGACACCGTGGAACGTCAGACGGGATTCACGCCAGGGCGCCGAGCGCCCAGGGCGAACGGGAAGCACTAGCGCCGTTCGCCCCGTGACCATGCCCTGACTGTCCCCAGCAACACACTTAGGAACTTCCCGTGCAGACCCACGAGATCATCAAGCGTTTCCGCGAGCACTTCGAGAAGGCCGGGCACAAGTACATCCCCAGCGCCTCGCTGTTGCTCGACGACCCCAACCTGCTGTTCGTCAACGCCGGCATGGTGCCGTTCAAGCCGTACTTCCTCGGCGAGGCCCCGCCGCCCGCCCCGCGGATGACGAGCATCCAGAAGTGCGTGCGCACCCCGGACATCGACGAGGTCGGCAAGACCACCCGCCACCTCACGTTCTTCCAGATGGCCGGCAACTTCTCGCTCGGCGACTACTTCAAGGAAGACGCCATCCGGCTCGCCTGGGAGCTGATCACCAACTCCCAGGAGAACGGTGGCTACGGCTTCGATCCCGAGCGCATCTGGGTGACGGTCTACCTGGACGACGACGAGGCCATCGAGCTGTGGCAGAAGGTCGCCGGCATGCCGCTGGAGCGCATCCAGCGCCGCGGCGTCGAGGACAACTTCTGGTCGATGGGCGTCCCCGGCCCGTGCGGCCCGTGCTCGGAGATCTACTACGACCGCGGCCCCGAGTACGGCGAGGAGGGCGGCCCGGTAGTCGACGAGGACAGGTACCTGGAGATCTGGAACCTCGTCTTCATGCAGAACATCCGCGGCGAGGGTGGTGCCAAGAAGGACTACCCGGTCATCGGTGAGCTGCCGTCGAAGAACATCGACACCGGCATGGGCGTCGAGCGCGTCGCCTACCTGCTGCAGGGCGTCGACAACGTCTACGAGACCGACCTGGTCCGCGCCGTCATCACCAGGGCCGAGGAGCTCTCCGGCCGCAAGTACGGCGCCAACGAGGTCGACGACGTCCGCTTCCGCGTCATCGCCGACCACGCCCGCAGCGGTGTGCTGCTGGTCGGCGACGGCGTCACGCCCGGCAACGAGGCCCGCGGCTACGTGCTGCGCCGCCTGCTGCGCCGCATCGTCCGCTCGTCGCGCCTGCTGGGCGTGAACGAGCCGGTGCTGCAGCAGTTCGCCGAGGTCGTCCGCGACTCGATGGGCGAGGCCTACCCCGAGCTGGTCAGCGGGTTCGCCCGCATCCAGCAGGTGCTCAAGGCCGAGGAGGACACGTTCCTGCGCACGCTCGACGCCGGTTCGCGGATCTTCGAGGGCGCCGCCGCCGAGGTGAAGTCCGACGGCCGCGCCATCCTGCCGGGTGACAAGGCCTTCCAGCTGCACGACACGTACGGCTTCCCGATCGACCTCACGCTGGAGATGGCCTCCGAGGCCGGCCTGTCCGTGGACGAGGACGGTTTCCGCAAGCTGATGGCCGAGCAGCGCGCCCGCGCCAAGGCCGACGCCGCCGGCAAGAAGACCGGCCACGGCGACCAGTCGGTGTACCGCGAGCTGCTGGAGCAGGGCCCGACCGAGTTCACCGGCTACACCGAGCTCGCCTCCGAGGCCACGCTGCGCGGCATCGTGCACAACGGCGCTCGGGTGAAGTCGGCTCGCGAGGGCGACATCGTCGAGGTCGTGCTGGACCGCACGCCGCTCTACGCCGAGTCCGGTGGCCAGGAGTCCGACGCCGGCACGATCGTCACGGCCAACGCCGAGCTGGAAGTGCTCGACGTGCAGAAGGTCGCCCGCAAGCTGTGGGTGCACCAGGTGCGCGTCCGCTCCGGCGAGGTCAGCGAGGGCGAGCAGGTCGAGGCCCGCGTCGACCCCGAGTGGCGCGTCGGCGCCCGCCAGGGCCACTCGGGCACGCACGTCGTGCACGCCGCCCTGCGTCACGTGCTCGGCCCGTCGGCCCTGCAGAGCGGTTCGTACAACAAGCCCGGTTACCTGCGTCTCGACTTCGCCTGGACCGGTGGCCTGTCCGCCGAGGCCCGCAGCGAGATCGAAGAGGTCTCGAACCTCGCCGTGCGCAAGGACCTGCCGGTCAGCGTCGTCTACACGGACATGGCCGGTGCCCAGGAGCTGGGTGCCGTCGCCCTGTTCGGCGAGACCTACGACGAGACCGTGCGCGTCATCGAGATCGGTGGCGAGTGGTCTCGTGAGCTGTGCGGTGGCACCCACGTCGAGCACTCGTCGCAGATCGGCCCGATCACCCTGCTGGGTGAGTCTTCGGTCGGTTCCGGCGTGCGCCGCCTGGAGGCCTACGTCGGCATCGAGGCCATGCGGTTCCTGGCCAAGGAGCGCGCCATCGTGCAGAACCTCTCCGACATGCTCAAGGTCGGTTCCGAGGGCCTGCCCGAGCGGATCGAGTCACTGGTCGAGCGCCTGAAGTCCGCCGAGAAGGAGCTCGAGAAGGTCCGCGCCGCCGAGCTGCTGGGCAACGCCGGCGCCCTCGCCGACAAGGCTCTGGACATCCGCGGCCTGTCGCTGGTGGCCCTGGGCCTGGAGGGCGTGTCGGGCAACGACCTGCGCACCCTCGGTGGCGAGGTCCGCAACCGCCTGGGCAGCAGGCCCGGTGTGGTGGCCCTGTTCTCGGTCGACGGCGACAAGGTCAGCTTCGTGGTGGCCACCACGGCCGCCGCCCGCGACCTGGGTCTCGCCGCCGGCAAGCTCGTCCCGGTGTTCGGCCCGGCCATCGCCGCCCGTGGTGGCGGCAAGCCGGACCTGGCCCAGGGCGGCGGTACCAACCCGGCCGGCGTTCCCGACGCCATCACGAACCTCACCAACGAACTGGACAAGGTGCTTGAACAGCGCTGATTCCACTGATGTCGGCGACCCGGGCCTCGGCAGGAGGCTCGGCGTCGACGTCGGATCGGTTCGCGTGGGTGTCGCCCTCAGCGATCCGTCGGCATTTCTGGCGACGCCGCTGGTCACCCTGCAGCGTGACGAGAAGCGCGGCTCGGACCTCACCGAGCTCGTACGTCTCGTGGCCGAACATGACGTCGTCGAGGTCGTGGTCGGCCTGCCGAAGACGCTGGCCGGTCGGCACGGTCCCGCGGCGGACTCGGCGACCGCGTACGCTGCGGCCCTGGCCGGCCGCATCGCCCCGGTGCCGGTACGGCTCAGCGACGAACGACTGACGACGGTTGTGGTGAGCCGGGTGCTGGCACAGCGCGGTGTGAAGGGCAAGAAGCAGCGTGCCGTGGTCGACCAGGCTGCCGCTGTCGAGATCCTGCAGTCTTGGCTGGACGCACGGGCACGGGTTGTGTCCGCCCGAAAGGACGAGGTGTGAGCGGCGACGATCTCGGGTTGTTCACCGACCCCGAAGCGGACGAGAGACGGCCGGTCAAGCGCGACCGCAGCCGGGACAACGCCCGTGCCAAAGCGAAGAAGCGCAAGAAGACGGTCCTGTGGCTCGTCGTGGCGCTGATTCTCGCCGTCGGCATGGGCGGTGCCTACTACGGCTACAAGGAGCTGCGCGGCATCGGCTCGTTCGAGGACTTCGCCGGTACCGGTGAGGCCGACGCCATCGTCGAGGTCCAGGACGGCGACGTGGTCAGCAAGATCGCGTCGACCCTGTACGACAACGGCGTCATCGCCTCCGCGCGCGCCTTCACCGAGGCCAGCAAGACCGACGCCCGCGTGACGTCGATCCAGCCCGGCTTCTACCTGATGAAGACGAAGATGTCGGGCCAGAACGCCGTGGCCCGCATGATCGACCCGAAGACGCGCGTCCCGGCCGTCCAGGTCGTCGGTGGCCTCAAGCTCACCGACATCCAGGCCAACGGCAAGACCGTCAAGGGCATCTACTCCCTGCTGGCCGACGCGAGCTGCACGGAGAAGGACGGCGCCAAGGTGTGCCTGACCGGCGACGAGATCAAGGCCGCCGCGGAGCAGACCGACCCGGTCGCCCTCGGCGTGCCGGACTGGGCGCTGGCCGACGTGAAGCGCGCCGAGCCGCAGTACCGCCTCGAAGGCCTGATCATGCGCGGCGTCTACCAGGTCAAACCGGGTGTCAGCGCGGTCGAGCTGATCCGCAGCGTCGTCGTGTCCTCTGCCCAGAAGCTGCAGGGCGCGGGCATTCCCGGTGGCACCATGAACACCGGCTTCCGTCCGTACGAGGTCCTGGTCATCGCCTCGTTGATCGAGAAGGAGGCCATCGAGAAGGACTTCTCGAAGGTCTCGCAGGTCATCTACAACCGGCTCAAGAAGAAGCCGCAGTCGATGCCCCTGCAGTTCGACTCGACCATCAACTACAAGAACAACCAGCCCCACATCCGCACGTCCGACGCGGACCGCAACGCGGAAGGGCCGTACAACACCTACATCAACCAGAACCTGACGCCGACCCCGATCGGCTCGCCGTCGCAGCAGGCGATCGCCGCCGCGATCAAGCCGGAGGGCGGCGACATCCTGTACTTCGTGAAGTGCCAGACGGACGGCACGTCGTGCTTCGCGAACACGTTCGAAGAGCACAACGCGAACGACCAGAAGGCACAGAGGGACGGCGTCTACTAGTGGTGCGCAAGGCCGCGGTGATCGGTTCGCCGATCGAGCACTCGCTTTCCCCCGTGCTGCACAACGCCGCGTACGCCGCCCTGGGCCTCGACTGGGAGTACACGCGCCTGGAGTGCACCGAGGCCGAAGTTCCCGCTCTGGTCGCCTCTCTGGGGCCGGAGTGGGTCGGCCTCTCGTGCACGATGCCCACCAAACGCGCCGCGCTGGCGTTCGCGTCCGTCGTGACCCCGCGCGCTTCGGCGGTGGGGGCGGCGAACACGTTGGTGCGCAACGGCTCCGAGTGGCACGCCGACTGCACCGATGTGGACGGCGTCGTGGGTGCGTTGCGGGAGAAGGGGTTCTCCAGCGGCACGCACGGCGTCGTGTTGGGTGCCGGTGGCACGGCGACGGCCGCCCTGGCCGGGTTCGCCGCGCTCGGTATTTCTTCTGCTTCCCTTGTGGTGCGCGATCCTTCGCGTGCGGGAGAGGCCCTGGAGACCGCGTCCAGGGTCGGCATCACCGTCGAGGTCCTGGAACTGTCCTCTGTGGATCTCGGCGTGCTGGCCGGCGCGTCGGACGTCGTGGTGTCGACGGTGCCCGCCGAGGCCACCGTGCCGCTGGCCGCCGACCTGGCTCGTGCGCCCTACGTGCTGGACGTGATCTACCACCCGTGGCCCACACCGGTCGCCGCGGCCGTGGAGGCGTCCGGGGCGCGACTGGCCACCGGCCTGGACATGTTGCTGCACCAGGCTTTCGGGCAGGTGGAGCAGTTCACCGGCAAGCCCGCGCCGCAGGACGTCATGAGGTCGGCGCTCGACGCCGCCCTGGCCGCCCGCGCGTAACTTTCGTCTTGATCTTCGGCCGTTCGATTCCGGTGTGCGCGAGGCCCGTGGTTGCCTACGGCTGACTCGTTGGCTGCGGACGATGTGCCACTCGGCCGGAGCCATCGCATGCCGGTGTTCCTCACCTTGGGAGGGCCGGTCGGTGGGACGCACGGCCTACGGCCGCCGCTGCGTCCCGCCTCTTTCCCAGGAAGACCCGTTGACGTCACCGCGATCCCGCGGCGACCAGCTTCGCGCTGATGGGGTCGAGCACGGCGACCAACTCGTCCAGTTCGGCGGGGGAGAGGGCGTCGTAGGGCGCCGCGGCGAGTTCGTCGGTGAGGGCCTCGATGCCTTGCTGGGTCTCGCGACCGGCGTCGGTGAAGTGGCCTTCGGCGTCGATGAGACCGCGTTCGCGCAAACCGTTCATGACCGCGGCCAGTCGCTTCTTCGGCAGGTGGTGGATGCGCCCGAACGTCTTCGCCGGGTGGATGCCCATCGCCAGCGCGGAGAGCACGTGGGCCTCGGTGCCGCCGATCCGTGCGCCGACGAGAGCGGCGATGTGCCCGTCGCCGCGGTGCTCGCGCAGCATGGTCGCGGAGTGCCACAGCCGGGCCACCGGGTCGCCGGGCACCGGAAGAGTGCGCATCCCGGCGTACATCACCCGGCCCTCCATCGGCGCGCTCGTCGCGGCCTTGGTGGTCAGGTCGGCGGCGCGCACCAGGCCGGGGGAGCCGGCCAGTTCGTCGCCGAGGATCCGCCGCAGGGAGGCCGCGCTGCCCCGCTCCCGTGCGGCGACCGATGCTTCGGGCGGGATCGTCTCCCACGCGCTCGGGATGTGCCGAGCGGCCTCCCCGTCGGCGAAGTTGTAGAACGCCGCGTGCACGACCTCCGCCGGCACCCGTCCCAGCTGCGCGGCGCGGCTCGCGAAGTAGCCGTCCCAGTAGGTGCGGTGGCCGAGTGCGGCCAGCTCCTCACCGCACTCGCGAGCGAAGAAGGTCACCAGGCAGATCGGCTCCAGGAGCTCGAACATGCGACGGGCGGTGTGAGCCATGACCGACATGATGCCTACGGGCAGTTCTCGTCGGGAAGCGACTCGACTCCCGCGACCTTCGCGCGGCTCGCCAGCGCCGTGCAGTGCACCTGGAACACCGCCCACTTGGACGTCGGCGGTTCGATGCCCTCCGGCATCACGATCACGTTCAGCACGGCGACCGCCTTGTCGTTCGTGGTGGGCAGCTCGGTCACCAGGCCGAGCTTCTTCTCCTCGTCGGTGAGCCCGGCCAGCAGCACGTTCATGGCCGTCGTGATGTCGACGGTGCCGGTGTAGTCACGGGTCCGGCGCACCAGGCCGTCCCGTTGCGGCGTCACGAGGTAGATGGTCAGCGTGTGCGACGAGACCGTCGGCGCCTCGGCCCCGGTGAGGATCGAGGTCGGGCGGATGCCGCAGGCCGTGAGGGTCACCAGGGCAAGCGCAAGGTGAAGACCGCGCCACCCGAGGGCGCGTTGGCCGCTTCGATGGTGCCGCCGTGCAGGCGTGCGTTCTCCCATGCGATCGCCAATCCCAGTCCGCTGCCCTCGGAACGGGAGCGGGCCGTGTCTGCCTTGTAGAAGCGGTCGAAGATGTGAGGCAGGGCCTCAGGAGAGATACCAGGGCCGTGATCGGACACCTCGATCACACCCGGCCGCACGCTCACACGCACCGGCACACCGCCGTGCTTGAGCGCGTTGCCCACCAGGTTGGCCACGACGACGTCCAGCCGGCGCCGGTCCACCCGGCCCACCACGCCCTCGGGCAGCGAAGCCTCGACGGACGCGGCCCAGCCACGGGCGGCCAGCGTGTCGCGCACCGCCGTGCCGATGTCCCAGTCGTCCAGTTCCAGCAGGTTGCGGCCCTCGTCGAAGCGGGAGATCTCCATCAGGTCGTTGACCAGGCGGGTGAGCTTGCGGGTCTCGGCCGACACCAGCCTGGCCGCGACGGCCGTGTCGGGCGGCAACGTGTCGGCGTCCTCGTCCAGGACGGCGGTCACGGCGTTCATCGCGGTCAGCGGCGTGCGGAGCTCGTGGGACACGTCCGCGACGAAGCGGCGGGACGCGGCCTGGGAGGCTTCCAGCCGTTCGGCGGCGCGGTTGAACGTGCGCGCCAGGTCGGCGAGTTCGTCCGAGCCGCGTTCGTCGACGCGGGTGTCCAGCCGGCCGGACCCCAGCGCACGGGCGGCGGTGCCGAGGCGCCGGACGGGACGCAGCACGCCGCGGGCGGTGAAGAGCGCGAGCCCCAGCGCCAGGGGCAGCACCAGGCTGACGCCCACCCAGGCGGCGGTCGAGAAGCTGTCGATGGCGGTCTGGGGGCCTCTCAGGTACAGCAGCGACCACACCTCCACGCCGGTCGGATCGCCGTCCGGGCGCAGCAGCGGGATGCCGATGACGACGTACGGGTCGGTCAGGTCGGTGCGGCGCTGCCAGAGGGTCGTCCTGCTCGTCTTGAGCATCTCGCGCATCTCGGCGGGGATGAACGCCGGATCGGGGCCGGTGTTGGAGCGCAGGCCCTCGTACAGCACGACCCCCGAGCCGCGCAGGTACGTGCCGAACTCGTCCAGGTCCTGCTGCGCCGGCGGCACGGTCAGCCGGGGCGCGTAGTCGCGGACGTCCTTCACGAGCGGGTTCATGAAGTTGTCCTGCGCGTCCGCCAGCAGCAACGTGCGGGCGGTCGCGTAGGAGGCACCCGCCGCCCCCACCGCGCCCAGCACCGTCAGCAGCAGGAACGCGGCCATCAGCCTCGGGCGCAGGCCGCGGAACAGCGACCTCATCGCGGGCCGAAGCGGTAACCGAAGCCGCGCACGGTGTGGACGTAGCCGGGGTCGGAGGGCACGTCCTCGATCTTCGCGCGCAATCGCTGCACGCACGCGTCGACGAGCCGCGAGTCGCCGAGGTAGTCGTGCTCCCACACCGCTTCGAGGATCTGCTGGCGGGTCAGCACGCGGCCGGGGGTGCGGGAGAGTTCCAGCAGCAGCTTCAGCTCGGTCGGGGTCAGCGCGACCTTCACGTCGTTCTTGAGCACCTGCAGGCCTGCCCGATCGATCACCAGCGAGCCGTGGCGTTCGAGGCTGGACGGCTCGGCGACGGTGCGTCGCAGCACGGCGCGGATGCGGGCCTCCAGGACGCGCGGTTCGACGGGCTTGACCACGTAGTCGTCCGCGCCCGCCTCCAGGCCCGCGACCACGTCGAAGTCGTCGCCGCGCGCGGTGAGCATGATGATCGGCACCTCGGCGTGCGTGCGCATCCGGCGGCACGTCTCGAAGCCGTCGATGCCGGGCAGCATGATGTCGAGGACCACGATGTCGGGGCGGGATTCGCGCAGCTTCTCGACGCCTTCCTCGCCCGTTCCCGCCGCCCGGACGTCGTGTCCCTGCCGGCGCAACGCCAGTCCGAGTCCTTCACGCACCGCGGGGTCGTCCTCGACCAGCAAGACCATCGCCACGAGATCCATTATCGGCAGGAGACGGCACCGGCGCCGGTTCTGTAGCGGAACCATGACATGCCGTGCACGTTCCCATGGAGCGGCGCGCGGACTCTCGAAGTCATGGCCGGAAGCTTGCTGGGATTCCTCTTCACGTACTTCGCGCTGGTGTGGACGTCGTTCGGGCAGAAGGCGGAGAACGCCGCGTTGCCCGAGCTGTCGCTCCAACGCTCGTGGGCGTCCAACGTGGACATGGCGATCCTTGTCGCCGCTGTCCTCGTGATTCTCTTCGCACGCAAGAAGTCGCTGACACCGTTGCTGCTGCTCGGCGGTTCGGTGCTGGGCGCGCAGGTGCTGAAGCTCTACGTGCTGGTGCGGCCGCCGCTGGACGACGACGCCGTGCTGGTGCACAACAGCTTCCCGAGTGGACACACGACGGCCGCGGTGGCGTCGGTGATCGCGGTGACGATGGCCGTGCCCAAGCGGTTCGCGCTGGTCGTGGCGGTGCCGGGGGCGATCGGCGCGGGGGCGGTCGCGGCGGAGACGGTGTCGCTCGGCTGGCACCGGTTCAGCGACACGCTCGGCGCGGCGCTGCTGGTCTCGACGCTCGCGTTCCTGTTGCTGCGCAAGTGGACCGCGGGACTTCTCGTGCCGCCCGTGCTGGCCGTGGGCGGTGTCTGGCTGATGGTGAGCTACCCGCAGGCCACGCCGTCGACCTTGGCCGGCGTCGTGACCGCGGGTGTCGTGCTGCACTTCGGGTGGGTCGTGAGTGGTCTCGGCCATCGGGGCGACCAAGACCACTCACGACCCGGCTCACTCGTCGTGATCGGTGGCGATCAGTTCGGCGATGGCGTCCAGAGCGGCATCCGCTCCGTCCCCGTCGGCGCTGAGCACCACCTCGTCACCATGCATAGCGCCCAGGGTCATGAGTCCCAGGACACTCGCCGCGTCAACGGCTTCGCCGCCGTCCTTGCTGATGGTGACCGTCACCGGTTGGTCGGCGGCGGCCTTCGCCAGCAGTGCGGCAGGCCGGGCGTGCAGTCCGACCTTGCTGGCCACGGTGACCCGTCGCTCGGCCATGATGGTTCCTCCCGGTAGTACTGGTTGTGCTTACTGCTGTTCGTTCGTGGCGCGCTTCTCCCGCACCGCGGTCTCGCGCACGGCGGTGTCACCGCTGCTGCCGACGACACTCTCGTCGGCCTCCGGCGACTCGTCATCCTCGCGGCCGGGCGTCTTCAGGTTCCACTTGGTGATGACGAAGCGGAACAGGAAGTAGTAGATGGCCGCGTAGACGAGACCGATCGGGATGATCAGCAACGGCCTCGTCGCGATGTTGAAGTTGAGCAGGTAGTCGATCACACCCGCGGAGAAGCCGAAACCGTCGTGCACACCCAGCGCGTTGGTGATCGCCAGCGACGTGCCGGTGAGGAACGCGTGGATGACGTACAGCGGCCACGCGACGAACATGAACGCGAACTCGAGCGGCTCGGTGACACCCGTGATGAACGAGGTGAGGGCCGCCGAGCCCATGATGCCGGCGATGATCTTCTTCTGCGACGGCTTGGCGGTGTGGATGATCGCCAGCGCGGCCGCGGGGAGCGCGAACATGAAGATCGGGAAGAAGCCGCTCATGAACGTGCCGGCGGTCGGGTCGCCCGCGAAGAACCTCGGGATGTCACCGGTCTTGGTGGCACCGTCGACCTGGTACTCGCCGAAGACCTGCCACATGAACGTGTTCGGGATGTGGTGCAGACCCAGCGGGATGAGCAGGCGGTTGATCACGCCGTAGACGCCGGCGCCGAGGATCGTGCTGCCGGAGACGGCCTCGCCGACCGCGGTCAGACCCTTGTCGAACCACGGGTAGATGAGGCCCATGACGACCGCGACCGGGATCATGACTGCCGCGACGATGATCGGCACGAAGCGACGGCCACCGAAGAACGCCAGGTACGGCGGCAGCTTGATGCGGTGGTACTTCTGCCACAGAACGGCGGAGATCAGGCCGACCACGATGCCGGTGAGCACCGAGTAGTTGATCTGCTCCTGCTTGGTGGGATCCTCGGCGAGAGGAAGCACCATCGGAGACATGGCCTTGAACACGGCCTGGGTGACGACGAAGCCGACCACGGCGGAGAGTGCGGTCGAGCCGTCGCCACGGCGGGCGAAGCCGATGGCCACACCCACGGCGAACAGCAGCGGCAGGTTGCTGAACAGGGCGTCGCCCGCACCGCCGATGACGGCGGCGACCTTGTTCCAGCCCAGGCCGTCCTTGCCGAGCAGGTCAGGCTGACCGAAACGCAGGAGAATCGCGGCGGCGGGCAGTGAGGCGATCGGCAGCATGAGGCTGCGGCCGAACCGCTGCATACCGGCCAGGCCCTTGAACCCGCGACCGCCTGTCGCCTCTGGGGCGCTGGCGCTCATTTGGTACCTCCCTTGGCGGAGTTAGGTCCGGAACCCGGGACGGTCCGGTCCAGTTGCATGGTCACCTGGTAGAGATCGCCCCGGTACCAGGAGGTCACGTCTTCGCAGGGCCGCCCGTCGGAGCTGGCGACCCTCCTGAACACGAGGAGCGGGCTGCCCTTGCGGACGTCGAGCGCCTTCGCGGTCTCCGCGTCGGCGGTCTCGGCCCACACGGTCTGCCGCGCGTGGTCGAGCTGAATTCCGTACCGGGTCGCGATGATCTCGTAGATCGACCCGGTCAGGTCACATCGGTCGAGCTCGGGAAGCATGTGCGGGCTGTACCAGCCGGCCTCGAGCGCCAACGGTGCCCCGTCGGCCTTGCGCAGCCGCACGACGCGGTACGCGTACTCGTCGGCCTCCAGGCCCAATGAGGCCTTCGAGCCCGGTGCCGCCTGGGCGCAGCTGATCACCTCGGTGCTGGGTTCGACCCCGCGCGCCTTCATGTCCGAGGTGAACGAGGCCAGGAAGAGCTGCAGGTCGTAGCGCCGCTTGGCGGTGAACGTCCCACGTCCCTTGGCCCGTGTGAGCAGGCCGTCCGCGACCAGCTGGCCGACCGCGGCCCGCACGGTGATTCGAGAGACTCCGTACCGCTCGGCGAGGTCGCGCTCCGACGGAATGGGCGAGCCCGGAGCGAGTTCCTGTTCGGCCAGCCGTCGCAGGATCTCCCGCAACTGCGCGTGCTTGGGCTTGGGCCCGTCCACGATCTCGTTCACTCGACTCACCTCCCTCGTCGCTAGTGGTACTTTCCGGTCTAGACCAGTTGGTGCGGGAGAATGCTCCGCGCACCGAGCGGGTGTCAACCGCTGTTACGGGAACGAGAGGTACGAACGTGGCTGACGAGAAGGCTCAGAAGATCCTCGCCGCGCTGGGCGGACGGGACAACATCGTCGAGATCGAGCCCTGCATCACCCGTCTGCGGTGTGAGCTCGAGGACGGTTCCGTCGTGGACGAGAAGGCCCTGAAGGCGTTGGGAGCACACGGAGTCATGCGCTCCGGCAACGTCGTCCAGGTCGTCGTCGGACCCGAGGCGGACACCATCGCGTCGGACATCGAGGACCTCCTGTGAGCCTCCGCGTCGGCAGCCCGGTCGCCGGTCGGGTGGTCGCGCTCTCCGCCGTTCCGGATCAGGTCTTCGCCGAGGCGATGGTCGGCCCCGGCGTGGCCGTCGAGCCGCTTCGATCGAAGTCCGATGTGGTTTCGCCGCTCGACGGGACCATCGTCACGTTGCACCCGCACGCGTTCGTGGTCGCCAACGGTGACGGGGCGGCCATCCTGGTCCACCTCGGCATCGACACCGTGAAGCGCAAGGGCGAGGGCTTCGAGCTGCACGTCGTCAAGGGCGAGCAGGTCCAGGCCGGTCAGCGGATCGTGACGTGGGACCCGGCCGAGGTCGAGGCGGCCGGGTTCGCGCCGATCTGCCCGGTGATCGCGCTGGACGCGTCCGCCGAGGCGCTGGCCGGCCTCGCGCTGGACGTCGACGTGGCGGCGAACGACGCCCTGTTCGACTGGTCTCGCTGAACCCGTAGTTCCGGGCGTTCTCCCAGCCCCGTTCGAGGCACCGTGAAGCCTGTGCGTGAACGGACCGTTCACGACAGGGCGGAATTTGTGCCAGGTCGTGCCGAGCAGGACCGTGGTGTCATGACCACGGTCCTGCTCGCGTTCGCGCTGGGTTCCCTGTGGACGGTCGCCGCCGTCCTGGACGCTCCACCCTCGTCGTTCCTGCTGGCCTGGTTCGGCATCGTGCTCGCCATGATCGATCTGCGGCACCACCGGTTGCCGGACGCGCTGACCCTCCCGTTGGGTGCCGCGCTGCTGCTCCTGCAGTTCCACGGACTGGGAGCGGCGGTGCTCTCGGCGCTCGTCTTCGGTGGCGCGCATCTCGCCGTCCGGCGCTTCCGGCCCGCGCTCATGGGCGGCGGGGACGTGAAGCTCGCTCTCGGCCTCGGCGCGGCGCTCCCGCTGCCGTCCCTCTTACCTGCGGCGATCCTGTCCAGTGCGGTCACGCTCGTCGTCGCCGCGCTCCGCCGCAGCCGTGCCGTGCCGCACGGACCGGGGCTGCTGGCCGCCACCTGGGCGTTGACGACGCTGTGAAAGGATTGTGAACGTGCTGCGCTGGATCACCGCTGGAGAGTCACACGGCCCCGCTCTCGTCGCCGTCCTGGAGGGCATGCCCGCCGGAGTGGAGGTGACCACCGAGGACCTGGTCGCCCAGCTCGGGCGCCGCAGGCTCGGTTTCGGTCGCTCGCCCCGGATGGGCTTCGAGCAGGACGAGGTCGAGATCCTCGGTGGCGTGCGCCACGGCAAGACCCAGGGCGGTCCGGTCGCGGTCACGATCGGCAACTCCGAGTGGCCCAAGTGGCAGACGGTCATGTCGCCGGACCCGGTCGACCCGAGCCTGCTCAAGACGACGGGCCGCAACGAGGCCCTCACCCGCCCGCGCCCCGGTCACGCCGACCTGCCGGGCATGCAGAAGTTCGGCTTCGACGAGGCCCGTCCGGTGCTGGAGCGCGCCTCCGCCCGTGAGACGGCCGCCCGCACGGCGCTGGGCACGGTTGCACGGCAGTTCCTGCAGCAGTTGCTCGGCGTGCAGATCCTCAGCCACGTGGTGTCCATCGGCAAGGCCGTGACGCCCGAGGACTCCGCGCTGCCGACGCCGGACGACCTGCCCGCGATCGACGAGTCGCCGGTGCGCTGCTTCGACGCCCGCGGCACCGACGCGATGGTCGCCGAGGTCGAGGCCGTCAAGGAGGCCGGTGACACGGTCGGCGGCGTGATCGAGGTGCTCGCCTACGGGCTCCCGCCGGGCCTCGGCTCGCACGTGCACTGGGATCGTCGCCTCGACGCGCGCCTGGCCGCCGCCCTCATGGGCGTGCAGGCGATGAAGGGCGTGGAGATCGGCGACGGCTTCACCTCCGCCCAGCGCTGGGGTTCGCAGGCGCACGACGAGATCGACCGCGGCAGCGGCCCGGTCGGCGTGACGCGCCGCTCGAACCGCGCCGGTGGCCTCGAAGGCGGCATCACCAACGGCGAGATCCTGCGCGCCCGCGTGGCGATGAAGCCCATCTCGACCGTCCCGCGCGCACTGTCCACGGTGGACGTGCGCACCGGTGAGCCCGCCGTCGCGATCCACCAGCGTTCGGACGTGTGCGCCGTGCCGCGCGCCGGTGTGGTGCTGGAGTCCGTGGTGGCGCTGGTGCTGGCCGAGGCCGCGCTGGAGAAGTTCGGCGGCGACTCGCTCGACGAGACGCGCCGCAACGCCCACGCGTACCTCAAGGCCCTGGAAGCCCGCTGGGAGGGCATGTGAGCCCGCGCTACGTCGTGGTCGGCCCGCCCGGCGCGGGCAAGACCACGGTCAGCGAACTGCTGGCGGCACGCCTGGGCCTGCCGTTCCGCGACGCCGACGCGGACATCGTCGCGCTGGCCGGCAAGCCCATCTCGGACATCTTCACCGACGACGGCGAGCCCGTTTTCCGTGCCATGGAAGAGGAAGCGGTCGCCAAGGCGCTGGTCGAGCACGAGGGCGTGCTGGCGCTGGGCGGGGGAGCGGTGCTGTCCGCGGCGACCCGCGAGCGCCTCCAGGAGCACACCGTCGTGTTCCTGAACGTGGGCATGGCCGAGGGCGTGCGCCGCACCGGGCTGTCGTCCTCGCGGCCGCTGCTGTCCGGCATCAACCCGCGCGCCACGTTCAAGGCGCTGCTGGACGCGCGCCTGCCGCTGTACCGCGAGGTCGCGACGATCGAGGTCCTGACGGATTCGCTGGACCCGGAACAGGTCACCGACGCGGTGATCGAGGGAGAGCAAGCATGACCGAGCCCGTGCGCATCCGGGTCGCCGCGGAGAAGGCCTACGACGTGGTGATCGGCCGCGGCCTTCTCGGCGACATCGTCGAGTTCCTCAAGGCCACGGCGAAGATCGCGATCGTCCACCAGCCGACGCTGGCCGAGACGGCGAAGGTGCTGGTCGACGAGCTCAAGGCGGTGGGCGTCGACGCGCACCGCGTCGAGGTCCCCGACGCCGAGGACGGCAAGGACCTGGCCGTCGCCGGCTTCTGCTGGGACGTGCTGGGCAAGATCGGCCTGTCGCGCTCCGACGTCGTCGTGGGCCTGGGCGGCGGCGCGGTCACGGACCTGGCGGGCTTCGTCGCGTCCACCTGGATGCGCGGCGTGCGGCTGGTCAACATCCCGACGACGCTGCTCGGCATGGTCGACGCGGCCGTGGGCGGCAAGACCGGCATCAACACCGACGCGGGCAAGAACCTCGTCGGCACGTTCTACGAGCCGGACGCGATCTTCGTCGACCTCGCGACGCTGGAAACGCTGCCGCGCAACGAACTCATCGCCGGCATGGCCGAGATCGTGAAGGGCGGCTTCATCGCCGACCCGGTCATCCTCGACCTGATCGAGGCCGACCCCGCGCTCGCCCTGGACCCGACCGGCGACGTGCTCGCCGAGCTGGTCCGCCGCAAGATCCAGATCAAGGCCGACGTCGTCACCACGGACCTGCGCGAGTCGAACCTGCGCGAGATCCTGAACTACGGCCACACCCTCGGCCACGCCATCGAACGCCGCGAGCGCTACCGCTGGCGCCACGGCGCCGCCATCAGCGTGGGCCTGGTCTTCGCCGCCGAACTGGCCCGCCTCACGGGCCGGCTGGACGACGAGACGGCCGACCGTCACAAGCGCGTGCTGCAGCTGCTCGGCCTGCCGACCTCCTACGACCCGGACGCCCTCCCGCAGCTCATGGAGGGCATGAAGGTCGACAAGAAGAACAAGGCGGGCGTGCTCCGCTTCGTCGTCCTCGACGGTCTCGCCAAGCCCGGCCGCCTCGAAGGCCCGGACCCGGCCCTGATCGCCGCCGCCTACTCGGCCGTCGCCGCCGAGCCGACCACCGGTTCCGGAAAGGTGCTGCTGTGAGGGTCCTCGTCCTCAACGGTCCGAACCTCGACCGCCTCGGCACCCGCGAGCCGGACGTCTACGGCCGCACCACCTACACCGACCTCGTCGACCTGTGCGTGGCCGAGGGCAAGGAACTCAACTTCGAGGTCGAGGTCCGCCAGACCGCCCACGAGGGCGAGATGGTCGCGTGGCTGCACGAGGCCGCCGACGCCTCGATCCCCGTGGTCCTCAACGGCGCAGCCTGGACGCACTACTCGATCGCGGTCCGCGACGCGTGCTCCCAGCTCACCGCGCCACTGGTCGAGGTGCACATCTCGAACATCCACCAGCGCGAGGAGTTCCGGCACCACAGCGTCATCTCGGCCGTCGCGAGCGGCGTGATCGTGGGCCTGGGCGTCGAGGGCTACCTGCTGGCACTGCGCTGGCTGGCGCTCAAGCGCTAGTTCCGAGTCATGCCACCGGCTCAGCGGTGGCGCATCCAGAGGTTCGTCTCCTCGTAGAGCCCCTGGTCGCGCTCCCGGTCGATCGCGACGAGGTCCAGCCCGCCCGCGACGACGTAGCGGCCGGTCTGCGGGAACGCCATGCCCGTCCACCGCTCCCACTGCGCGACGGTGCCGGTCACGACCATCGACCGGGGCGCCGGCGCGAGGATCGTGGCGCCGAGCCGCTGGTGGGTGCGGATCCACGGGTCGAGGTGCAGGCCGTCCTCGCGGGTCCACCGCTGGAAGTCCTCCATCGGGGTCAGCGGGTAGGTCGCTTTGAGCGTCGGCCGGACCGGCACGATCACCCGCGCGAGCCCGTCGTCCGCCGCCCGTTCGCGCAGGCCGGTGAGCACCTTTCCCGCCAGCCCACCGCCGGTGCGGTCGGTTCGCACGGTCGCGGCCACGACGCACAGGGTGTCCGGCTCGATCCCGGCCTCGTGCTCGGCGACCGCCGCGACCAGGGCGCCGTCGTACCCTCCGTCCGGCAGCGACGAGGTCTCGCCGTCCCAGCTCAGCGCCACCGCGGTCGCCCGCGCGAGCACCGTGTCGTCGTCATCGAGCAGCAGCACGTCGTAGCGCGGGAAGTACTCCGCCACGGCGCCGCGGTGGGTCGCCGGGATCTGGCCGCGCAGGACGAACGGTGCCCAGCCGTCCCGGAGCGAGGCCTGGGCAGGACCCTGGAGATCGGGCCGGTCGCCGTTCGAGACGATCTTCACGAGCCGATCGTAGGAGCCAGGGGAGCGCGGAGTGCTGCATCATGTCGAACTGTGGGTGCCTGATCTCGCCCGCGCCGAGGCCACGTTCGGGTGGATCTTCACCGAACTGGGCTGGACCGAGCACCAGCGGTGGAGTGCCGGTGTCAGCTGGAAGCTCGGCGAGACCTACGTGGTGGCCGAGCGGTCCCCGGCCATGACCGGCCCGCACGACCGGATGAAGGCGGGCCTCAACCACCTCGCCCTGCACGCCGGCACCCGCGAGGACGTCGACCGTCTGACCCGGGAATCCGAGGCGCACGGCTGGAAACTCATGTTCGCGGACAGGCATCCTCACGCGGGAGGACCGGACCACTACGCGGCGTTCCTGGAGAACGAGGACGGCTTCGAAATCGAACTGGTCGCCACCTGAACGTGTCTGGCAGCCATCTGAACGTGTCAAGATGCTGATCGTGCCGAGACTGTGGATCGCCGCGTTCGCCCTGCTCCTGGCCGGGTGTGCCACCGCGCCGGAGCCCGCGCCCGTCAGCAGCGAGACGACGACGGCCGGACGCGAGCGGCTGTCCGATCAGGACCTGCAGGCGAAGTGGTGGACGTGGGCGGCGTCGAGTCCGGAGAACCGCAACCCCGTGGTCGACGACACCGGGCAGTGGTGCGCGGAGAACCAGCCGCAGGACGTGTGGTTCTTCGCCGGCACGTTCGGCGGCGCCGTGGACCGCAGGTGCCGGGTGCCCGCCGGTCGCCCGCTCGCCGGCCCCGCGATCACTCTCGCCTCCACGGACGCGAACTGCACGACGTTCATGGCGGACGCCAAGGGCTCGGTGACCCTCGACGGGCAGTTGGTGGAACTGCGCCGCATCGCGCCGGTCGCGATCACCTACCAGGCCGCGCGCGACAACGTGGTGGGACAGCGCGAGGGACGCGTGCCGGCGCAGGGCTGCGGGCTGTGGGCGTGGATCCCGCCGCTCAATCCAGGTGAGCACGAGCTGCTGGTCAAGGGCGAGTCCGGCACTTTCAGCAGTTCGGCGCGCTACCTGCTGCTCGTCAACTCCTCGGACTAGCCGAGTCCTTGCCGACCAGGAACCCGCCCAGCAGCATCCCCAGGCCGGCGGGCGCGAGCACGAGCAACGCCGTGAACGCCGCTCCGCCCGTCAGCGCGACCCACAGCGCCTCCTGCCCGGTCTGGTCGACCAGCAACGCCGACCCGATCACGCCCAGCGCGCCCGCGAACGGGCCCGCGATCAGCGCCGCGATGAACCACTGCATGCCGCGCCCGTCCATCTCGCGCGCCGTGTCGACGGCGCCCCAGATGACCGCGGCGGCGATCAGCAGCCCGATCGCGATCGGGCGGACCGAGGAGGCTTCGGGGCTGCGCACGCCCACGGCCGCCACGCCGGTCTGCACGGCTCCGTGCAGGAGCCCCATCCACAACGCACGGACGAACCAAGGACGCATGCGGACAGCTTAGGACTGGCCGTACGCTGCGAGACATGTCGTCGTACGCCGCACGCCGAACCGCCCTCCGTCAGGAGCTCCAGGCCACGAACCTGGACGCGCTGCTCGTCACGAACCTGCTGAACGTCCGGTACCTCACCGGGTTCACCGGATCGAACGCCGCCGTCCTGGTCGACGCGGCCGGCGACGACACCACGGTGTTCTGCACCGACGGCCGTTATCTCACCCAGTCGGCGAAGCAGGTGCCGGACCTGGAACGGCTGATCGACCGGCCGTGCGACACCGCGCTGGCCCGGCGCGCGAAGGGCAGGCTCGGGTTCGAGAGCCACCAGGTGACGGTCGACGGTCTGGACGAGCTGACCGCGGCCGCGGGCAAGGCGGAGCTCGTGAAGTCCGGCGGCCTGGTCGAGAAGCTGCGGCTGGTCAAGGACGAGGTCGAGATCGAGGCGCTGCGGATGGCGTGCGCGGCGGCGGACCGCGCCCTCGGGGCGTTGATCGGCCACGGCGGGCTGCGTGCGGGCCGCACCGAACGCGAGGTCGCGCGCGAGCTGGAGAGCCGCATGCTCGACCACGGCGCGGAGGGCCCGTCGTTCTCCTCGATCGTGGCGTTCGGCGCGAACTCGGCCGTGCCGCACCACTCGCCGACGGACGCGACCCTGCACGTGGGCGACCTCATCAAGCTCGACTTCGGCGCACTGGTCGACGGCTACCACTCCGACATGACCCGCACCCTCGTCCTCGGCAAGCCCGCGGACTGGCAGCGCGACCTGTACGACCTGGTCGCGCGGTCGCAGGCGGCGGGCCGCAACGCGCTCACGCCGGGCGCGCGGGTGAGCGACGTCGACCACGCCTCACGCGAGGTGATCGAGAAGGCCGGGCACGGGAACGAGTTCCTGCACGGCCTCGGCCACGGGGTCGGGCTGGAGATCCACGAGGCACCGGCGTTGTCGAAGGCGGGTGCCGGTACACTTTCGGCCGGTATGGCGGTCACCGTCGAGCCCGGCGTCTACTTGTCGGGGCGGGGCGGGGTCCGCATCGAGGACACCCTCGTGGTCCGCGAGAGCGGGCCGGAGCTCCTCACCCTGACCACGAAAGAACTCGTGGTCGTCTGACACCCCCGTCCTACACAGGAGAAATCCCACCGTGGCCACCACGAACGACCTGAAGAACGGCCTGGTGCTGAACCTCGACGGCCAGCTCTGGACCGTCACCGCGTTCCAGCACGTCAAGCCCGGCAAGGGTGGCGCCTTCGTGCGCACGACCCTCAAGCACGTGCTGACCGGGAAGGTCGTCGACAAGACCTTCAACGCGGGCACCAAGGTCGAGACCGCCACCGTGGACAAGCGCGGCATGACCTTCCTGTACAAGGAAGGCACCGACTTCATCTTCATGGACGGCGACACCTACGACCAGATCCCGGTCTCGGCCGAGACGGTCAGCGACGCCGCGAACTACCTGCTGGAGAACCAGGAAGCGATGGTCGCCACGCACGAGGGCGTCCCGCTGTTCGTCGAGCTCCCGACCTCGGTCGAGCTCGTCATCGAGCACACCGACCCGGGCCTGCAGGGCGACCGCTCCACCGGCGGCACCAAGCCCGCCCGCCTGGAGACCGGCGCCGAGATCCAGGTCCCGCTGTTCGTCACGACCGGCGAGAAGATCAAGGTCGACACCCGCGACGGCCGCTACCTCGGCCGCATCAGCGACAAGTCCTGATGGGTGCTCGGAGCAAGGCCCGCAAGCGCGCGGTCGACTTCCTCTACGAAGCCGACCTGCTGGGCAGCGACGCGGTGACGTTGCTGGCCTCGCGTGTCGGGTCTCCCGACGTGCCGCCGGTGAACGACTACACGGTGACGCTCGTCGAGGGCGTCACCGCACACCGGACGCGCATCGACGACCTCATCTCGGAGCACGCCGAGGGCTGGACCCTGCAGCGCATGCCGGCGGTCGACCGCGCGATCCTGCGCCTCGGCCTGTACGAGCTGCTGTGGGCGACCGACGTGCCGGACGCGGTCGCGATCGACGAGGCCGTGGAGCTCGCCAAGGGCCTGTCCACGGACGACTCGCCGCGGTTCGTGAACGGCGTGCTCGGCCGGATCGCGGTCATCGCGGACCAGCTGCGCGCCGTTCTGTGAGTGCTGCCACCGCGGGGGTCACATCAACGATGTTGATGTGACCCCCGCGGTTTTGGCATTGGACGTCATACCAGCGCTGCCCCCAGGCTTCAGGTCATGAACCTGCAGACCTTCCTCGACGACGTGGCGTCGATCGTGGCCGCCTCCGACGACGAGAACGAGATCACCAAGCGGGTCGCGGAACGCCTCTCCGCATTGCTGGACAGCGGGTACCGCCTTCCGCGCGAACTCACCCGCCCGTCGCCCGACCACCACGTCAACTACCCGCTGCACCTCGCCTCCGGCTGGTGCGTCGCCGTCGTCGTGTGGGCACCGGGTCAGCGCACGCCCGTGCACGGCCATGAGACGTGGGGCGTCGTCGGCATCTACTCCGGCGCCGAACGCGAGATCCGCTACGCCAAGCCCACCGGACCAGGTCCCCTGGTCGAGCTCGGCGAGCAGGTCTTCCGGCGCGGCGAGGTCACCGTGTGCTGCACGACCGACGACGATGTTCACTCGGTCGTGGCCGAATCCGACGAACCGACCATCGGCATCCACGTCTACGGCGCCGACATCGGCACCGTCGAACGCCGCCGCTACGACCCGGCGACCGGTGAGGTGCAGTGGTTCGCCGGCGGCTGGCACACCCCTTAGGACCGCGCCCAGCCCCGCCGCTCACCCTCGTTGATCAGCTCCAGCGCCGCTTCCCAGAGCTTCGCCGAGCCCTCGCCGATCACGGCCTTGCGCGCACGCACGTCCTCGGAGGTCACACCGGGCGTCCGCCAGGTCCCGCCCTTCGCCATCCAGTTGAGCAGCAACGGTTGCAGCCGGTCCATGGCTTTCGCGAACCGCGCCTCGGGCGTCGACCTCGCCTCGAACTCGTCCCACAACGCCCTCAGCGCGCGGCCCGCGTCTTCGGGCAGGATGCCGAACAGCCGGTCGGCGGCGGCCTCCTCGCGTTCCTGCTGGCTCTCGCCCAGTTCGGTGTCGTAGATCGGCGTGTCACCCGCGTAGATCTCGACCAGGTCGTGCACGACCACGAGCTTCATCGTGTGGCCGACGTCGATCGGTTCGTCGGCGTATTCGGCGAGAGTCAGCACCATCAGCGCGAGGTGCCACGAGTGCTCCGCGTCGTTCTCCCGCCGGTCCGCCGCCGCGAGGGGCGAGGCGCGCAGCACGGTCTTGAGCTGATCGACCTCGATCAGGAACGTGAAGTGCTCTCGCAGCCGGGAGTCCACACCGGACGGCAGCGGGTTCTGATCGGCGAGAAGTCCTGCGTCGGAAGGGGTCACGTTGCCGGGATTCTACCGATCGGCGAGGAACTCCTCCCACGTCCGGGCGCCGTGGTCGCCGTCCAGCGTCAGGTTCCGGCCGTCCCGGTAGGCCTTCCCGGCCTTGCCCGGCAGCGGCATCGGCACGGTGAGGCGGCGCTTGCCCGTGGCCGACAGGTAGTCCCGCACGAGCTGCCCCATCTCGTAGACCACGGGTCCGGCGATGTCCGTGACGCGTCCGGCGGGCGAACCGACCGCCAGCTCGACGATGCGCGCGGCCACGTCGCGAGCGTCGACCGGCTGCAGCCGCATGCCGGCACCGGCACGATCGGCAGCTTCGCCAGGCCTCGCACCACGGTCAGCGTCAGGTCGTGGAACTGGGCCGCGCGCAGGATCGTGAACCCGATGCCCGAGTCCGCGATCGCCTGCTCGCAGGCGAGTTTCGTGCGCAGCCACGCCAGCGGCACGGTGTCCGCGCCGATCACCGAGATGTAGACGAGGTGGCGGACACCCGCGCACGCCGCGAGCAGGTTGCGGGTCGCCACGTCGTCGCCCTTCTGCCCGCCGGCCAGGTGCACCACGACGTCGGCGTCGATCCGCGGGACGTTCCCGGCCAGCAGATCGCAGGCGATGTCGCCGTGTCTGCTCAGGGTCACGACGTCCGCGCCGGTGTCGCGCAGCGACGCGACCACGTGCCTGCCGAGCGTGCCGGTGCCGCCTGTCACGAGGATCTTCATGATTACTCTCCCGAATGAGTCGTTGCCCGGTCGACCCGGCGGCGCTCGGGAACGTGACAGGGTGTGTGCCAGGCCACAGGGGGAAGTCGTGATCGCGCAGTTCGAGCAGGAGCGCACGAGGTTGCGCGCCATCGCCCACCGCATGCTCGGGTCGTTCGCCGAGGCCGACGACGCGCTGCAGGACGCCTGGCTCCGCGTCGAGCGCGCCGACACGAGCGAGATCGACAACCCGGCCGCGTGGCTCACGACCGTCGTCGGGCGGGTCTGCCTGAACATGCTGCGCGACCGGCGGGAGCACGCGTTCGAGATGCCCGATCCCGTGATCGAGACGGGGGAGGAGCCCGAGCAGCAGGCCGTCGCGAAGGACCAGGTCGGGCTCGCGATGCTGATCGTGCTGGACTCGCTCAAGCCCGACGAGCGGCTGGCGTTCGTGCTGCACGACCTGTTCGCCGTGCCGTTCGACGACATCGCGCCGTTGATCGACAAGACCCCGGCCGCGGCGCGTCAGCTCGCGAGCAGGGCCCGCAAGCGCGTGCAGGACCGGCCGCGGCCGAACGTCGCCCTGCCGCAGCAGCGCGAGGTGGTGCGGGCGTTCCTCAGGGCGTCGCGGGAAGGCGACCTGGAAGGCCTGGTCGCGGTGCTGCACCCGGACGCCGTGCTGCGCGCGGGCGACCTGCGGATCATCGGCGGGCGGACGGTCGCGGGCCGTGCGAGCCTGTTCCGGAAGTACGCCGCGATGGCGGCCGTCGAGTTCGCGGTCGTCGGCGACGAGATCGGCTTCGTCACGAGGGTGGACGGCGTGCCGTTCTCGATCATGGCGTTCACGGTGCGCGACGACCGGATCGTCGCGATCCACGTGATCCAGGACCAGAAGCAGCTCGCCGCTCTTGTTCCGTGAGCAATACCACTGCTGTCACTGGTCACGTCGAACGCCCGCCAGGTGTCTAGTGGAAGTGGGCGCTCGAGGTGAAGGGGACCAACGATGATCGGGGAGTTGGACCAGGGGGACAGACTCGCCTACCGGATGCTCGGCCGGTTCGCCGAAGCGGAGGACGCGGTGAGGGAGGCGCGACGCAAGATCGAGAAGTCTGGTGAGCCGGGCTGGCTGGGCACGGTCGTCGCACGGGTGAGCCTCACGATGCTGCGCGTCCGTGCCAAGAACGGCTTCGAGATGCCGGACCCGGTCGTGAGCGCGGGACCGAACCACGAACCCGGCCTCGGCGTGCTGACCGCACTCGACGCGCTGACCCCCGACGAACGCGTCGCGTACGTCCTGCACGACATGTTCCAGGAGCCGTTCGAGCAGGTGGCGCCGCTGATCGGCCGCACACCGCTCGGTGCGCTGCAGGTGGAGGCACGGGCGCGCAAGCGGGTGGCGGGCAGACCGGTGTCCGATGTGGACCTGGCAGGGCAGCGCGAGGTCGTCGACGCGTTCATGGCGGGCAAGGACGTGCTGGACGCGGACGTGACGCTGCGCTCGGAGGAGATCTGGCTGCGGGGCGCCGGCATGGTCACACCCAAGATCGCGGCGATGCGGGCGGCGCCGTGCATGGAATCCGCGGTCGTCGGCGGCGAGGCGGGACTGGTGTCGACAGTGGACGGTCAGCCGGTCGCGCTGGTGGCGTTCACGGTGCGCGAGCGGAAGATCGCGGCGATCCACGCGATCACCGACCGGGAGCACGTCCGGCGGCTGTTCTCACCCGAATGACCTGAAGAACGCACATGGCTCCCTCGAACGTCCTCAGGGCGACAAGCAGGACGTCGGGGGAGCCATGAACGGCGTGTGAAGCTCAGTCTTCCTTCGCGGGACGGGCCTCGGGAGGCAGCACGCCCCAGTCGATGAGCTGCTCGGTGAGCTCGCCCGGCGTCATGTCGTAGATGATCGCGAGCGAACGCAGGTCCTCGGTGCGGATGGAGAGCACCTTGCCGTTGTAGTCACCGCGCTGCGACTGGATGGTCGCCGCGTAGCGGGCCAGCGGACCGACCTTCTCGACCGGCAGCTGCTGCAGCCGTTCGAGGTTGATCACGATCTTGGTGGCCGGCTCGGCACCGGAGGGCACGCGGCCCTCGGGCAGGAGCTCGGCGACGGGAACGCCGTAGAAGTCGGCCAGCTCGGCCAGCTTCTGCACGGTCACCGCGCGGTCACCGCGTTCGTAGGAGCCGACGACCACGGCCTTCCAGCGACCGCCGGACTTCTGCTCGACGCCGTGCAGGGACAGACCCTGCTGCTGGCGGATAGCGCGGAGCTTGGCCCCCAGCGCCTTGGCGTAGTCGCCCATGTGGCGGTTCTCCGTTCATTCGCCCCGTCAGCTGTACCGGCGTGCTGCGGGGAGGCTTCGATCGATACGCAGAGTAATGATTACTCGCCGTGGTCGGGAGGTCAAGCTGATCTCAAGGAGAGACGCGCGCCACGCCTGGCCTACCACTCGGATGGTTGACCGTCCGTAGGTGATACGGTGCAGGTCAGCCTAGTTATTACTAGGTGTCCGACGTCCTTTAAGGACCCGTCCAGTGAGGCGGGGAAGGAGGTCCAGCCGTGGCGTCACGTCAACGTGGCGCGACGGATCCGGCCGGGGATCGCGAGATTCTCTCGGCCGGTGACGTCGCGCGCACTGTCGCCCGAATGGCCCATCAAATCATCGAGAAGACCGCACTCGATGCACCCAGCGCACCCGACGTCGTCTTGATGGGTATTCCCAGCCGGGGAGCCCCCCTCGCACGACGTCTAGCCGCTAAGATCGCCGAATTTTCCGGCCGGACGGTGCACGAGGGCACGCTCGACATCACCCTCTACCGCGACGACCTGCGCAGAGGCCCCACGCGACCGCTGGAGGCGACGAAGCTGCCCGAGGGCGGCATCGACGACAGGCTGGTCGTTCTCGTGGACGACGTGCTGTTCTCCGGCCGCACGATCCGCTCCGCCCTCGACGCGCTGCGCGACCACGGCCGGCCCCGCGCCGTCCAGCTCGCCGTGCTCGTCGACCGCGGTCACCGCGAACTGCCGATCCGGGCGGACTACGTGGGCAAGAACCTGCCGACCTCCAAGACCGAGGACGTCGTCGTGATGCTGGAAGAGTTCGACGGCCGCGACGGAGTGGTGCTGAAGTGAAGCACCTGCTCTCCACCGACGGCCTCGACCGCGACCAGGCGATCGCGATCCTCGACACCGCGGACCGGCTGAAGCAGGCGCTGCTCGGCCGCGAGGTCCGCAAGCTGCCGACGCTGCGCGGCCGCACGGTGATCACGATGTTCTACGAGAACAGCACGCGCACGCGGGTGTCGTTCGAGATCGCCGGCAAGTGGATGTCCGCGGACGTGATCAACGTCAGCAGCTCCGGTTCCAGCGTCAGCAAGGGCGAGTCGCTGCGCGACACCGCGCTGACCCTGCAGGCCGCGGGCGCCGACTGCGTGATCGTGCGCCACCCGGCGTCCGGTGCCGCGCACCGCCTCGCGGGCTGGCTCAAGCACACCAACACGTCAGTGGTGAACGCCGGCGACGGCATGCACGAGCACCCCACGCAGGCGTTGCTCGACGCCGCCACGCTGCGCGACCGCCTGGGCAGCCTCGACGGCCGCCGCGTCGCGATCGTCGGCGACGTCCTGCACAGCCGCGTCGCCCGGTCGAACGTGCACCTGCTGACCACGCTCGGTGCCGAGGTCACGCTGGTCGCCCCGCCGACCCTGCTGCCCACCGGCGTCGAGAAGTGGCCGGTCACGGTCTCGCACGAGATCGACTCCGAGCTCGCGTCGCAGGACGCGGTGATGTTGCTGCGCGTGCAGGCCGAGCGGATGACCGGCGGGTTCTTCCCGAGCTCCCGCGAGTACTCGATCGCGTACGGCCTCAACGAGCGCCGCCTGAAGCTGCTGCCAGAGCACGCCGTCGTGCTGCACCCCGGCCCGATGCTGCGCGGCATGGAGATCGCCTCCGTCGTCGCCGACAGCCCCCAGGCCGCGATCACCGAGCAGGTCCGCAACGGTGTCCACGTGCGCATGGCCGTGCTGTACCACCTGCTTGCCCACGAGGAGGAAACCGCGTGAAACCCTTGCTTCTCAAGGGAGTTCGGCCCTACGGCGAGGGTGATCCGATCGACCTGCTGATCCGCGACGGCGTGATCGCAGAGGGCACGGATTCAGAAGCCGAAGTCATCGAAGGCAACGGCGCGGTTCTGCTGCCCGGTTTCGTCGACCTCCACACCCACCTGCGTGAGCCGGGCCGCGAGGACACCGAGACCATCGAGACCGGCTCCAAGGCCGCCGCACTCGGTGGTTACACGGCCGTTTTCGCCATGGCCAACACGGATCCGGTCGCCGACAACGCCGTCATCGTCGAGCACGTCGCCCGCCGCGGCCAGGAGGTCGGCCTGGTCGACGTCCACCCGGTCGGCGCCGTCACGGTCGGCCTCAAGGGCGAGAAGCTCGCCGAGCTCGGCACGATGGCGAAGTCCAAGGCGAACGTCCGCGTCTTCTCCGACGACGGCCACTGCGTGCACGACCCGCTGATCATGCGCCGCGCGCTGGAGTACTCGAAGTCCCTGGGCGCGGTCATCGCCCAGCACGCCGAGGAACCGCGCCTCACGGTCGGCGCCCAGGCGCACGAGGGCGAGAACGCGTCGCGCCTCGGTCTGCAGGGCTGGCCCGCCGCGGCCGAGGAGTCCATCGTCGCCCGTGACTGCATCCTCGCGAAGCAGGTCGACGCGAGGCTGCACGTCTGCCACGTCAGCACCACCGGCACGGCGGACGTCCTGAAGTGGGCCAAGGCGCGCGGCACCAAGGTGTCCGCCGAGGTCACCCCGCACCACCTGATCCTGACCGACGACCGGCTCTCCACCTACGACCCGGTCAACAAGGTCAATCCGCCGCTGCGCACCCAGTCCGACGTGGACGCGCTGCGGCAGGCGCTCGCGGACGGCACGATCGACTGCGTCGCCACGGACCACGCCCCGCACGCGATCCAGGACAAGGACTGCGAGTGGTCGGCGGCCCGTCCGGGCATGCTCGGCCTGCAGACCGCGCTCGGCATCGTCGTCGAGACGATGGTGCGGACCGGCCTGCTGGACTGGCGCGGCGTCGCGCGGGTGATGAGCGAGAAGCCCGCCGAGATCGCCGGCCTGACCGACCAGGGCCGTCCGATCGCGGTCGGCGAGCCCGCGAACCTCGTGCTGGTCGACCCGGACGCGTCGTGGACGGTGAACGGCGCGCAGCTCGCGAGCATCGCGGGCAACACCCCGTTCGAGGGCATGGAACTGCCCGCCGCGGTGACGGCCACCATCTTGCGTGGCCGGGTGACCGCACTGGCGGGGAGGATTGCGGAATGACGCGCGTTCTCCTGTCCCTGGCGGTTTTCGTCTTCTTCGCCCTGTGCGTCTACGGCATGTGGCACGGCTGGAGGCGACGCCAGCGCAAGCAGGCCGACCTGCCCGCATTCCCCTCGACACCGGCCGCCCTGGGCGCGCCGAGGCTCGCGACCACGGGCGTCTACATCGGAACGACGAACGCGGGCAACTGGCAGGACCGCGTCCAGGTCGGGGACATCGGCTTCCGCGCCGAGGCCACGCTGAGCCTGGTTCCGGAAGGTGTCGCCATCGAACGTGTTGGCGCGTCACCGATCTTCATCCCCGCCGAGTCCATCCGGGACGCCCGCACCGACCGCGGCCTGGCCGGGAAGGTCATGTTCAGCGAAGAGGGCCTGCTGGTGGTCCAGTGGGAGAACGAAGGCCACCTCTTCGACACCGGATTCCGCGGTGACGACAAGGACGTTTACGACGAATGGGTCGCGGCTCTGAGCCAGAACCCGATCAACACGGAGGGCAAGGCGTGACGAACGCGGCATTGGTGCTGGAAGACGGACGTGTCTTCCGCGGTGAGGCGTACGGAGCGACCGGCGTCTCGCTCGGCGAGGTCGTGTTCTCCACGGCCATGACCGGGTACCAGGAAACCCTGACCGACCCCTCCTACCACCGCCAGATCGTGGTGCAGACCGCGCCACAGATCGGCAACACCGGCTGGAACGACGAGGACGACGAGTCCTCGAGGATCTGGGTCGCCGGCTACGTGGTCCGCGACCCGGCGCGCACGCCGTCGAACTGGCGCTCCCGGCGCGGCCTCGACGAGGAACTGACGAACCAGGGCGTGGTCGGCATCGCGGGCCTCGACACCCGCACCCTGACCCGCCACATCCGCGAGCGGGGCGCGATGCGCGCCGGTGTGTTCTCGGGCTCCGAGCTCACCGACGACGCGTCGATGGTCGAGCAGGTGAAGGCCTCGGCGGAGATGGTGGGCGCGAACCTCGCGGTCGACGTCACCACGGACAAGCCGTACGTGGTCGAGGCCATCGGCACCAAGAAGTTCACCGTCGCGGCACTCGACCTGGGCATCAAGTCGAACACCCCGCGGATGATGGCGGCGCGCGGCATCGAGGTGCACGTGCTGCCGCTGACGAGTTCCTTCGAGGACGTCCTCAAGGTCAGCCCCGACGGCCTGTTCCTCTCGAACGGTCCGGGCGACCCGGCCACGCAGGACCACGCCATCGCGCTGACGAAGGAGGCGCTGGGCCGCAAGCTGCCGCTGTTCGGCATCTGCTTCGGCAACCAGATCCTGGGCCGCGCGGTCGGCCGCGGGACGTACAAGATGCGCTACGGCCACCGCGGCATCAACATCCCGGTCATCGACGTGACCACCGGCAAGGTCGCCATCACCTCGCAGAACCACGGGTTCGCGCTGGAGGGCACGCCGGGCGAGGAGTTCTCCTCGGAGTTCGGCCGCGCCGTGCTGTCGCACTACTGCCCGAACGACGGCACCGTCGAGGGTGTCCGGCTGCTCGACGCGCCGGCGTTCTCCGTGCAGTACCACCCCGAGGCCGCGGCGGGCCCGCACGACGCCGCGCCCCTGTTCGACGACTTCGTGACGCTGATGAATGAGGCCCGCTGATGCCGAAGAGGACTGATCTCAAGCACATCCTGGTCATCGGCTCCGGTCCGATCGTCATCGGTCAGGCCTGCGAGTTCGACTACTCCGGCACCCAGGCGTGCCGAGTGCTGCGCGAAGAGGGCATCCGGGTCAGCCTGGTGAACTCCAACCCGGCGACGATCATGACGGACCCGGAATTCGCCGACGCCACCTACATCGAGCCGATCACGGCCGAGTTCGTGGAGAAGGTCATCGCGCAGGAACGCCCGGACGCGATCCTGGCGACGCTGGGCGGCCAGACGGCGCTCAACACGGCCATCGCGCTGCACGAGCGCGGTGTGCTGGAGAAGTACAACGTCGAGCTGATCGGCGCGGACATCGACGCCATCCAGCGCGGCGAGGACCGGCAGATCTTCAAGGACCTGGTGCGGGGCATCGGTTCCGAGGTCCCGCGCTCCGCCGTCTGCAAGTCGATGGACGAGGTGCGCAAGACCGTCGCCGAGCTCGGTCTCCCGGTCGTCATCCGCCCGTCGTTCACCATGGGCGGCCTGGGGTCCGGCATGGCGTACACGGCGGAGGAACTGGAACGCCTCGCGGCGATCGGCCTGGAGGAGTCCCCGGTCACCGAGGTGCTCATCGAGGAGAGCGTGCTCGGGTGGAAGGAGTACGAGCTCGAGCTGATGCGCGACCGCAACGACAACGTCGTCGTCATCTGCTCGATCGAGAACATCGACCCGATGGGCGTGCACACCGGTGACTCGGTGACGGTCGCGCCCGCGATGACGCTGACCGACCGCGAGTACCAGCACATGCGCGACGTCGGCATCCAGGTCATCCGCGAGGTCGGCGTCGACACCGGTGGCTGCAACATCCAGTTCGCGATCCACCCGGACACCGGCCGCATGGTCGTCATCGAGATGAACCCGCGTGTGTCGCGGTCCTCGGCTCTGGCGTCCAAGGCGACGGGCTTCCCGATCGCCAAGATCGCCGCGAAGCTCGCCATCGGGTACACGCTCGACGAGATCACCAACGACATCACGGGGGAGACCCCGGCGTCGTTCGAGCCGTCGCTCGACTACGTGGTCGTGAAGGCGCCGCGGTTCGCGTTCGAGAAGTTCCCCGGTGCGGACCCGACGCTGACGACCACGATGAAGTCGGTCGGCGAGGCCATGTCGATCGGCCGGAACTTCGTGGAGGCGCTGGGCAAGGCGCTGCGTTCGCTGGAAACGAAATCGGTCGGTTTCTGGACCCAGCCGGACCCGGAGGGCACTACTCTGGAGTCCACTCTGAAGCAGTTGGAGCGCGGCCACGACGGGCGCCTCTACACGGTCGAGCGTGCTCTTCGACTCGGAGCGTCCATTGAGGACGTGTACAACGCGTCGAAGATCGACCCGTGGTTCATCGAGCAGATCGCGTGGCTCGGCACGTTGCGGCAGGAGCTGCTGGACGCGCCTGTGCTCGACGAGCCGTTGCTGCGCAAGGCGAAGCGTGCCGGCCTCTCCGACCGGCAGATCGCCACGCTGCGGTCCGAGCTGGCCGGTGAGGACGGCGTGCGCACGTTGCGGCACCGCCTGGGCGTGCGTCCGGTCTACAAGACGGTCGACACGTGCGCGGCGGAGTTCAAGTCCGAGACGCCGTACCACTACTCCGCGTACGAGCTCGATCCTCAGGCCGAGACCGAGGTCGCGGAGCAGCGGGAGAAGCCCAAGGTGCTGATCCTGGGCTCCGGGCCGAACCGCATCGGTCAGGGCATCGAGTTCGACTACTCGTGCGTGCACGCGGCGATGGCGTTGCGGGCAGCCGGGTACGAGACCGTGATGGTCAACTGCAACCCGGAGACGGTGTCGACGGACTACGACACGTCGGACCGGCTGTACTTCGAGCCGCTGACGTTCGAGGACGTGCTGGAGGTCGTGCACTCCGAGCAGCGCTCCGGCACCGTCGCGGGCGTGATCGTCCAGCTCGGCGGCCAGACGCCGCTGGGCCTGGCGCAGCGCCTGTCCGACGCCGGTGTGCCCGTCGTCGGCACGACGCCCGAGGCGATCCACCTCGCCGAGGACCGCGGCCAGTTCGGCAAGGTGCTGAACGAGGCCGGCCTGCCCGCGCCGAAGTTCGGCACGGCCACGTCGTTCAGCGAGGCCAAGGAGATCGCGGACGAGATCGGCTACCCGGTCCTCGTGCGCCCCTCCTACGTGCTCGGCGGGCGCGGCATGGAGATCGTGTACGACGAGGAGTCGCTGTCGGGCTACATCGCCCGTGCGACCGAGGTGACGCCCGAGCACCCGGTGCTGGTCGACCGGTTCCTCGACGACGCCATCGAGATCGACGTCGACGCGCTGTGCGACGGCGAGGAGGTGTTCATCGGCGGCGTGATGGAGCACATCGAGGAAGCCGGTGTGCACTCCGGCGACTCGTCGTGCGCGCTGCCGCCCATCACGCTCGGCGCCTCCGACATCGAGAACGTCCGCCGCTCCACCGAGGCCATCGCCAAGGGCATCGGCGTGAAGGGGCTCCTGAACGTCCAGTACGCGCTCAAGGACGACGTGCTGTACGTCCTGGAGGCAAACCCGCGTGCGTCGCGCACGGTGCCGTTCGTGTCCAAGGCGACGGCGGTGTCGATGGCCAAGGCCGCGTCCCGCGTGATGCTCGGCGCCACGATCGCGGAACTGCGCGTGGAGGGCATCCTGCCGGCCACCGGTGACGGAGCCCGGCTGCCCGAGCACGCCCCGGTCGCGGTGAAGGAGGCGGTCATGCAGTTCCACCGCTTCCGCACGCCCGAGGGCCACGGCGTGGACTCGTTGCTGGGCCCGGAGATGAAGTCCACCGGCGAGGTCATGGGCATCGACTCGTCGTTCGGCAAGGCGTTCGCGAAGTCGCAGACGGCCTCGTACGGCTCGCTGCCGACGTCGGGCAAGGTGTTCGTGTCCTTCGCGAACCGCGACAAGCGCGCGATGATCTTCCCGGTCAAGCGGCTGGCCGACCTCGGTTTCCAGATCCTCGCGACCTCGGGCACGGCGGAGGTCCTGAAGCGCAACGGGATCGCGTGCACCGAGGTGCGCAAGCACTTCGAGGGCGAGGGCAACGTCGTCGACATGATCCTGGCCGGCGAGATCGACATGATCTTCAACACGCCGTACGGCAACAGCGGCCCGCGCATCGACGGCTACGAGATCCGCACCGCCGCCGTGGCGAAGGACATCCCTTGTGTGACCACGATCCAGGGCGCCGCCGCGGCCGTGCACGGCATCGAGGCGCTCATCCAGGGGGACATCGGCGTCCAGCCGCTGCAGGCCCTCCAGGCCGCTCTGCGGGGTGACAAGTGACCTTCGGCGACAAGCTCGCGAAAGCCGTTGAGGCGTACGGACCTCTGTGCGTCGGGATCGACCCGCACCCGAGCCTGCTGGAGGCGTGGGGCCTGTCCCCGACCGCCGAGGGCCTCGAACGGTTCGCCCTGACGGCCGTGGAGGCGTTCGGCGGCAAGGTGGCGATGGTGAAGCCGCAGGCGGCGTTCTTCGAGGCCTACGGGTCACGTGGGGTCGCCGTGCTGGAGCGGGTGATCGCGGAGCTGCGCGGCTCGGGCACGCTGGTGCTCGTGGACGCCAAGCGCGGCGACATCGGCTCGACCATGGCCGCCTACGCGCAGGCCTACCTGGGCGACGGCTCACCGCTGGCCGGTGACGCCGTCACGGTCTCTCCGTTCCTGGGCTTCGGATCACTGCAGCCCGCGCTCGACACGGCACGGGCGACGGGCAGGGGCGTGTTCGTGCTCGCCCTCACCTCGAACCCCGAGGGCGCGCAGGTCCAGCGGTCGGTTGCTCCGGACGGGCGAACCGTGGCGCAGACGATCATCGATTTCGCCACCGCCCGGAATTCAGGCATTTCCCCGTGCGGCGATGTTGGTCTCGTCGTGGGCGCCACGATCGGGGAAACGGATGTAGACCTCTCCGGGTTCAACGGACCGATCCTGGCGCCCGGTTTCGGCGCTCAGGGCGGCTCCGTGGCCGATCTAAAACGGCTCTTCGGACCCGACATGCGCAACGTCTTTCCGACTTCTTCACGAGATGTTCTCAAGCACGGCCCGGACGTGTCTTCGCTGGTCAGCGCGGTGCAGAGGGTCCAGCAGAGCCTCTGAGGAGGGGCGCGCCACGCCTTTTGGGGTGTGGCGCGCTCACCAGGGCAAACATGTGTTGGTAGGGTCCACGCCACCGGCTGCCCCGCTGGTCACCGGCCTCATAGCACACCTAGAGTGGGCGATGAGTTGCCGGAGGGCGGTGATCAGGCCGCCGGAGGGTTTGGTACTACTACCACCCGCCGCAATCATGACCGCTGAAGATTTACCTGACTGGGTCACGTTGTACTCAGGCAATTGCGGTCGGTACGGTCGCGGCACCGATCCGAAAAGAATCCACACCACGGAGGAAATCGTGGCTCTTCCCCAGCTTACCGAGGAGCAGCGGGCCGCAGCGCTGGAGAAGGCTGCTGCCGCTCGTCGCGTCCGGGCTGAGCTCAAGGAGCGCCTCAAGCGTGGCGGCACGACCCTGACGGACGTGCTGAAGTCCGCCGAGAGCGATGAGATCCTTGGCAAGATGAAGGTGTCCGCGCTGCTTGAGGCCCTGCCGGGTGTCGGCAAGGTGCGTGCTCAGCAGATCATGGAGCGCCTCGAGATCGCTCCCAGCCGTCGCCTGCGCGGTCTTGGTGACCGTCAGCGCAAGGCCCTGCTCTCCGAGTTCAGCGGAGAGTGATTGGCAGCGAGGCGGGAACGGGTGTTGCCCGTTCCCGCCTCACCGTCTTGTCCGGGCCGTCCGGCGTTGGCAAGTCCAGCGTTCTGACGGAGCTGCGCAGTCAGCAACCCGATATCTACTTTTCCGTCTCGGTGACCACCAGGAAGCCGAGGCCGGGCGAGGTCGACGGAGTGCACTACCACTTCGTGGACCACGAGAAGTTCCAGCAGATGGTCGAGGCGGGCGAGTTCCTGGAACACGCCGAGTTCGCCGGAAACCACTACGGAACCCCTCGCAGGCCTGTCGAAGAAGCTTTGGCCGCGGGCCGCCCCGCGCTCCTGGAGATCGAACTGCAGGGCGCGCGGCTGGTCCGCGTGGCCATGCCCGACGCCCAGCTGGTCATGCTGATGCCCCCGTCCTGGGAGCATCTGGTCGATCGGCTGACCGGCCGGGGCACCGAACACCCGGACGTCGTCGAACGCCGGCTCGCCATCGCCCGCGAGGAGTTGGCGGCCGAAAAGGAGTTCGACGAGGTCGTCGTGAACGCCGACGTGAAGTCGGCTGCGTCCGATTTGCTATCCTTGATGGTCGGACCACGAATTTCAGGAGATTGACGAGTGATCACCCACACCGAGCTCGGTCACCTGACCGGTTCTCCGGAGGGCATCACCAACCCGCCGATCGACGACCTGCTTGAGCAGGTGAGCTCGAAGTACGCGTTGGTGATCTACGCCGCGAAGCGTGCCCGCCAGATCAACGACTACTACGCGCAGCTCGGCGAGGGCCTGCTCGAGTACGTCGGCCCGCTCGTCGAGCCGGGCCCGCGTGAGAAGCCCCTCTCGATTGCTCTTCGCGAGATCCACGCGGGTCTGCTTGAGCACACCGAGGGCGAGTGACTGCGTCATCTGACGCTGGTGCCCCTGTTCGCCCCAAGATCGTTCTTGGGGTTGGCGGGGGCATCGCCGCGTACAAGGCCTGTGAGGTTTTGCGGCGGTTGACCGAATCCGGTCACTCCGTGCGGGTCATCCCCACCGAGGGCGCGCTGAAGTTCGTGGGAGCCGCCACGTTCGAGGCGCTGTCCGGTCAGGTGGTGTCGGCGGACCCGTTCGACGACGTGCACGAGGTGCCGCACGTCAAGATCGGGCAGAACGCCGACCTCGTCGTGGTCGCCCCGGCGACGGCGAACCTGATCGCGAAGGCCGCGCACGGCCTCGCGGACGACCTTCTGACGAACACCCTGCTGACCGCGCGCTGCCCGGTCCTGCTGGTGCCGGCGATGCACACCGAGATGTGGGAGCACCCCGCCACCCAGCACAA
This sequence comes from Lentzea sokolovensis, assembly GCF_033949975.1. Lineage (NCBI taxonomy): Bacteria > Bacillati > Actinomycetota > Actinomycetes > Pseudonocardiales > Pseudonocardiaceae > Lentzea > Lentzea sokolovensis. The sequence goes on along the minus strand of NZ_JAXAVU010000001.1, from coordinate 459,988 downwards.
CGTGCACCTGCTGCGCAGTCGTGGCGTGATCGTCGCCGAACCCGCGTCCGGCCGCCTCACCGGCAAGGACACCGGCAAGGGCCGCCTGCCCGACCCCGCCGAGATCGTCGAACTGGCCCGGCTGCTGCTGGTGCGCCGGGACGCCCTCGCGAGGACACTCGAAGGCGTGCACGTCGCGATTTCCGCCGGTGGCACGCGAGAACCACTCGATCCGGTCCGGTTCATCGGCAACCGCTCGTCCGGCAAGCAGGGCTATGCACTCGCGCGGGTGGCCGCGCAACGTGGTGCCCGAGTGACTTTGGTCGCGGGCAACACCGCGGACCTGGTCACGCCGGCCGGTGTCGACCTGGTCCGGGTGGGCTCGGCGGTGGAGCTGCGCGACGCCATGCACAAGGTGTCGGCGGACGCGGACGTGGTCGTGATGGCCGCCGCGGTAGCCGACTTCCGGCCGTTGTCCCTCACCGGGCACAAGATCAAGAAGACCGACGGCGACCCTGATCCGATCTCGCTGACGAAGAACCCCGACATCCTCGTGGAGCTCGTTTCCGCACGTAGGACGGGCCAGCTGATCGTCGGATTCGCCGCGGAGACCGGCGACGAGACGACGTCGGTGCTCGACTACGGACGGGCGAAGCTGCGGCGCAAGGGCTGCGACCTCCTGGTGCTGAACGCGGTCGGCGACGGCAAGGCGTTCGAGCAGGAGGACAACGCCGGCTGGCTGCTGTCCCCGGACGGCACCGAGACGCCTATACCGCACGGCCCCAAAACACAAGTGGCGTCCGCGGTGTGGGACGCGGTTACCGTTCGCTTGACTGATTCTCAGTAGAATTTTTCCCTGTTGAGCCCCTCGAACAAGGAGTGTCCGTGAGCCAGCACAGCAGCAGGCTGTTCACCAGTGAGTCGGTGACCGAGGGACACCCCGACAAGATCTGCGACGCGATCAGTGACTCGATCCTGGACGCGTTGCTGGCCAAGGACCCGCGCTCGCGCGTCGCCGTGGAGACGATGGTCACCACCGGCCAGGTCCACGTCGCGGGTGAGGTCACCACCGAGGCGTACGCGGACATCCCGACGATCGTCCGCGAGAAGATCCTGGAGATCGGGTACGACTCGTCGCAGAAGGGCTTCGACGGCAACTCCTGTGGCGTGAACGTGGCCATCGGCGCGCAGTCCCCGGACATCGCGCAGGGTGTCGACACGGCGTTCGAGAACCGCGTCGAGGGCGCTGACGACGAGATCGACAAGCAGGGCGCGGGCGACCAGGGCCTGATGTTCGGCTACGCGTGCACCGACACGCCCGAGCTCATGCCGCTGCCGATCGCGCTGGCCCACCGGCTTTCTCGTCGCCTGACCGCGGTGCGCAAGGACGGCACGGTTCCGTACCTGCGCCCGGACGGCAAGACGCAGGTCACCATCGAGTACGCGGGCGACCAGCCCGTGCGCCTCGACACCGTCGTCATCTCCACCCAGCACGCCGACGGCATCGACCTGGAGAAGCTCCTCGGCGTCGACCTGCGCGAGCACGTCGTGGCCCCCGAGATCGCCGAACTGGGCCTCGACACCTCCAGCGTCCGGCTGCTGACCAACCCGACCGGTCGCTTCGTCATCGGCGGTCCGATGGGTGACGCCGGTCTCACCGGCCGCAAGATCATCGTCGACACCTACGGCGGCATGGCCCGCCACGGTGGCGGTGCCTTCTCCGGCAAGGACCCGTCGAAGGTCGACCGCTCCGCCGCCTACGCGATGCGCTGGGTCGCCAAGAACACCGTCGCGGCGGGCCTCGCCACCCGCGTCGAGGTCCAGGTCGCCTACGCCATCGGCAAGGCCGCCCCGGTCGGCCTGTTCGTCGAGACCTTCGGCACCGAGACCGTGGACCCGTCGAAGATCCAGCAGGCCATCTCGGAGGTCTTCGACCTGCGTCCGGCCGCGATCATCCGCGACCTCGACCTGCTCCGCCCGATCTACGCCCCGACCGCCGCGTACGGCCACTTCGGCCGCACCGACGTCGACCTGCCCTGGGAGTCGACGGACCGCGCCGACGCCCTGCGCAACGCCGCAGGCGCCTGATCACCCAGCACGCCCGAACGGCCCGCCTCCACCCGGAGGCGGGCCGTTTCGCGTATTTCAGGTCTCTCGCGGGCCTCCGCAGTGAGTGGGGGACGACCAGACAGGCTTGCACGCGGTGCCGCGCCCGCTCGACGTCGAGCTGGCGCGCCCGCGCCTGGTCGACCGCCTGAGAGGCCGCTGGTGCCGCCCGGTGACGCTGGTGACCGCCGGTGCGGGCTTCGGCAAGACCACCGCGCTGGCCCAGGCGGTCCGCGCGAACCTCCTGGAACCACGCGGCATCGACGCCTGGGTCACCTGCGGTCCCGGCCACGAGGACGCGACCCGGCTGGCCGCGGCGATCCTGGACGCCCTCGCGGCGGAGCACGGATCCCGGGCCGGCGCGGCGGAGATCCTCCAGGCGCTGCACCGGAAAGCCCCGCTCGACGTGTGTCTGCTGCTCGACGACGTGCACGAGGTTCCGGACGGATCGCCGGGAGCGGAGCTGCTCGCCACCCTCGCCCGCGCGTTGCCCGCCACCGCGCACCTCGTCCTGTCCGGACGTGCCGTGCCGGGACTTCCGCTGGCGCGCAGGGAGGCGGCGGGGGAGGTGGCCACGATCGAGACCGCCGACCTGGCCTTCACCGACGCCGAAACGTCCGCGCTGGCCGGGAGGTTCGGCCGGGAGCTCACCGAGGACCTGCACGGCTGGCCCGCGCTGATCAGGCTGTCCCTCACCGCGGGTCCGGCCGCGTCCTGGCGCTACGCCGCCGAGGAGGTGCTGAGCCGTCTGCCCGCACCGACGCGGGACACGTTGGCAGCGCTGGTGATCCTCGGGACCGCGACCGCCGCGGAGGTCGGCACGGTGGCGGGCGTGGCCGCAGACGTGGAACACCTCGTCCGGAGCGTTCCACTGGTCGACCGGCTCGACGACGGCCGCTACCGGGCTCACGACCTGTGGGCGAGCGTGCTGCCCACCGGTCACCTGCGCGCCGAAGCCGTCGAAGTGCTGGTTCAGCGCGGTGAACTGGCAGGGGCCGGACGGGTCGCGTGCCGGGCCGGCGACTGGACGCTGCTCGCGCGCCTGGCGGTCGAGCTCGTGCGGACCACGCTGTCGGTCCTGCCCAGCGCGACGGCCAGGAGATGGCTCGACGCCGTTCCGGCACACCGGCTTCAGGAGCCGGCGTTCCTGTTGCTCACCGCCGCGGTCCGGCACGCCGACGACTTCACCGACCCGGCCATCGACCGCCTCGTCGACAGGGCGTGCGCGCGGTGGCTCGAAGCCGGCGACCACGACGGTGCGGCGGTGGCGCTGGGACAGGCCGTGATCACCGCACATTCCCGGGGAGACCTCACCAGACTGGTCGCCGTCGCCCAACGGGCACAACGACTCGAAGCGCGGTCACCCGTGCTGAGACTGCTCCGGCACAGCGTCGCCGCGGTGGTCGCCGAGCTCGCCGGTGACCCGGAGACCGCGCTCACCCACCTCGCCCAGGCACCCACGAGCGAGGTGCCCCAAGCGCTTGCGGTGTCCACGACGCGGTTCCACGTGCACTGCCTCGCGTTGTGCGGACGTGGCCAGGACGCGGCCGAACTGGCCGGACGGATGCTCACCGGCGACCTGTCCCGCCGTCACGTCGCCACGGCGCGGTGGTTCGACGGTGAACCCGTTGTGTTCCAGGGGGACAACGGGGACGGCACGGCTCGTGACGAGTTCGTGGCGCGGGCCTTTCACGCGGTCATCGCCGCGTCGTTCGGCGAGATCACCGCTGAGCTGTCCGCCGAGCAGGACAACCCGCGCGACGCGGTTCTGACGTGTGCTGCGCAAGCGGCGGCCGCCGTCACCCGCGGCGACGAGGAACTGGCCCGCGACATCTACAAGCAGCACCTGGCCCGGTGGCCCGTGGACGTCAAGGTCGCCGAACGGCACCTGCGCCGGTTCCTGACGCTGGGCTACGTGCTCAGCGACGAACTCAGGGAACGCTGGGACAGCACCGATCTGGGCCCGTCCCACCGCAGGGCCCGCGCGGCGGGACGCGCGTTCCTGCAAGCCAGGCAAGGAGATCTCCGCACCGACCTGCCGGCGGAACACGCCTTCTGCTTCCTGCCGCTGCCGTGGTCGGCCGAACTCGCCGCCCGTCAGGCGGCGAGGGGCAGGACTGCGTTGGGCACCTGGCTGGCGGACCGCGTCGGACCGGCCGCGCACCGCCAGTTCCGTGAGCTCGCCAGAGATCCCGGCCTCGCCGCCGGTGCGTTGAAGCTCCTGGCCACCGTGCCCGCGCCACCGGATCACCCGATCGGCATCGAGGTCATCGGGCCGATGCGGGTCACGAGAAACGGCCTCACCGCACAGGCTCCGGAACTGCGCCGAGCCCGTGTCCGCCAGCTCCTCGGCCTTCTCGTGGTGCGCACCACGATCACCCGCGCCCAGGCGATCGACCTGCTGTGGCCCGACCTGGATCCCGCGAGTGCCGCGAGAAACCTGCGCGTGACGATGACCCACCTCCGGCGGCTCCTGGAGCCGGGCCGGACCGGCGGCGAGGCCAGTTACTTCCTGCGCAGCGACAGCGAGTCCCTCCGTCTCGTCCGCAGCGACCGGCTGACGGTGGATCTCTGGTCGTTCCACGAGCTGAGCGACACGGCCAGGCCAGGTGAGGCGGCCGCGTTGTGGCGAGGCGAGCCGCTCCCGGACCTGACCGACCTCTGCGAGGCGGAGATCGCTCAGATCAGGGAACGGCACGTCGGCAACCTGCTGGCGCTGGGCGAACTCCGGCTCGTCACCGGAGATCCGGCGCAGGCACGTCACCTCGCCGACCGGGCGCTGGAGCTGGAGCCGTTCGAACCGCGTGGGCACCGGCTGGCGCTCGCCGCCGCGTTGCGCGCACGGAATCCACAAAGGACCGAGGAGGTCCGTGCGCGCGTGCTGGACTCGTTGCGCCAGCTCGGGGTGAGACCCGACCCGGCCACGGAGATCCTGTTGCGGCAGACGGTCACACGCAGCTGACGGTGACCTCCGTCGACGCCGGGCAGAAGTCGAAGCCGAGCTGGCCGTCACCGCGGTCGAAGTTCGCGTCACCGGACAGCAGGTCCATGCCGTCGCCGCCGAGCATGTCGTCGTCGCCGACCTCGCCGTAGACGGTGTCGTGCCCGTCGCCGCCCTGGACGTTGTCAGGGCCCCAGCCCGCACAGACCAGGTCGTTGCCCTCGCCGCCGAAGATCGTGTCGTCGGCACCGAGTCCGAGGATGATGTCGTTGCCGCCCAGCCCGAAGATGGTGTCCGGCCCGTTGCTGCCGACGATCACGTCCGGTCCCGGCCCGCCGGCGATGAAGCCCGCGCCGACGATCGTGGGCACGGCGTTGTAGCAGTTCGCGGGCGTGGGTCTGTTCTGGAACTCCGGCGGCACCTCGTCGGCCTGGGCCACACCGGCGGTGCAGAGCCCGATGGCGAGCGCGGCGGCGGCAATGCGCAGTCTCATGGTCGTTTCCCCTCTTCTGTGTCTTGCCTGGGGAGAGAGTCACAACCGGCCGTTGCCCGAACGCTAACCAAAGGTTGGTTCCGCGACACCTTCCGAGGCTACAAACTCCGTTCATGTCGCTCTCTCGTCGTGGGTTCATGGCTGCCGTCGCCGCAGCCGGTGCGGGCACGCTGCTGCCACCGTCGGTGTACGCCGCGTTGGCCCGTGAGCCTCGTACGGGAGGGTTGCGCGCGATCAAGCACGTCGTGCTGTTGATGCAGGAGAACCGCTCGTTCGACCACTACTACGGGACCCTCCGTGGCGTGCGCGGGTTCTCCGACCGCAACGCGCTGAAGGGCGTGTTCAACCAGTCGGGCGTGCTGCCGTTCCCGGTGCGTGAGGCGGCGTCCGGCCGTGACATCCAGTACATCGGTGACCTGGACCACAGCTGGAACGGCGGGCACTCGGCGTTGCGCGGCGGGTGGAACGACAACTGGGTGCCGGCGAAGACCGGGGCGACGATGGCGTTCTACACGCGCCAGGACATCCCGTTCCACTACGAGCTCGCGGACACGTTCACGCTGTGCGACGCCTACCACTGCTCAGTGCCGTCCTCGACCTCGCCGAACCGGAACTACTGGGTGTCCGGGTACACGGGTTTCGAGCCGTCGGGAGGCCGTGCGACCGGCAACGCGGCCTACAGCGAGGACACCCACACCGGGTACACGTGGAAGACGTACCCGGAACGCCTTGAGGCGGCCGGGAAGTCGTGGCGCGTGTACCAGGAGTGGGACAACTTCCAGGACAACAACCTGGAGTTCTACGCGCGGTTCAAGGAGATCGCGCGCAAGGTGCTGCCCACCGGGTTCAAGTCGCTGGACAAGCTGTACGGGACCGGCGACCCCGCGCTGATCGGCTCGCTGGACCTCTCGAAGCTCTCCGCCGCGGAGAAGTCGCTGTACTCGCGCGGACTGCACCGGGTGAAGCCCGGCGGACTGGGGGAGACGTTCCGCGCGGACGTCGCCGCGGGCCGGTTGCCCGCCGTGTCGTACCTGGTGCCGTCCTCAGTGGACTCGGAGCACCCCGGCGCGTCCTCGCCCGCCGCCTCCGCCTCGATCACCTACCAGGTGCTGGACGCGCTGGCGTCCAACCAGGAGGTGTGGGAGTCCACGGTCCTGTTCATCACCTACGACGAGAACGACGGCTTCTACGACCACGTGCCGCCACCGCGCCCGCCGTTGTCCGTTGCCGACGAGTACGTGGGTGACCGGCCGTTGGGGCTGGGCGCGCGCGTGCCGATGACCGTCGTATCGCCGTGGTCCGTCGGTGGTTACGTGAACTCGCAGGTGTTCGACCACACGTCGATGACTCAGTTCCTGGAGAAGTGGACCGGGGTGCGGTCGGAGGAGATCTCCGCGTGGCGCCGGACCGTCGCCGGTGACCTGACCTCGGCGTTCGACTTCGACCGGCGCCGGACGTGGCCGGAGGTCGGCGAGCCCGCCGCCGTGCCGCCCGCGACGCCGCGCTGGCGTCCCGCGCCTCCGTCCGAGCAGAAGATGCCGGAGCAGGAGGCCGGACGGCGGCGTGCGCGCGCTCTGCCGTATCAGCCCGACGCGTCGTTGCGGGGGTCGTCGCTGGAGATGTCGAACTCCGGATCGGCGTCCGTGCACTTCGCGCTGTACCCGTACTCGGGCCAGTTCGCGCTGCCGCAGCACTTCGACGTCGCGTCGTCGGCGTCGCTTGAAGTCACGGGCGATCACGACCTCGTGCTGCTGGGGCCCAACGGCTTCCGCCGTGAGTTCGCCGGGTCTTCCTCCGACCGTGCGCGCGTCTCGTCGTCGGTGCGTGGATACAGCCGTGTGCTGACGTTGACGTTCGAGAACAGTGGATCGTCGCGGCTGACGTTCGTGCTGGGGCGGCGTCGTTACGTTGTGAGGCCAGGACATCGGCACGTCATCCCATGGCTGACGGTCATGAACTCCGGCTGGTACGACCTGACGGTGACCGTGGAGGAGGAGCCCCGGTTCCGCCGCCGTCTGTGCGGTCACATCGAGAACGGCCAGGAGTCGATCTCCGGATAACGTTGCCCCCGTGGAGATCAAGGGGGACGAGATCCGGCGGCGGATGATCGAGCACGACTTACTGGATCCCGGCGGGTTCGTGCTCGTCGGGGCCAAGATCACCGGTCAGCTCGACCTGTCCGACGTCGTGGCGAAGAAACCACTGGTGCTGCGCGACTGCACGACCGAGCAGCCGGTGCTGCTCGACCGGGCGCAGTTCTCGCAGCTGGACCTGCGCGGCCTGACCGCGCCCGCCGTGCACGCGCGGGGCCTGACCGTGGACCACAACCTCGGCCTGAGCGGCGCCCGCCTCTCCGCCGCGGAGTCGATCGACGCGCTGCACATGCGCATCGGCGGCAGCGTCTACCTGGACGACGGCTTCCACGCCGCGGGTTCGGTGACGCTCAGCGGATCCCAGATCTCGGCCGTGCTGATGTGCGCCGGCGCCCGTTTCCAGGCGGGGCTCGTGCTCGTCGACCTGCGGGTCGGCGACGGGATCTTCCTGTCCCAGGGGTGCGACGTCTCGGGCGGCGGCATCCACGCCTCGGTGCGCCTGCGCGGGACGAGGGTCGACGGCCAGCTCATCTTCCGGGACGGCCGGGTCAGCTCACCGGATGTCGCGCTGGACCTGCGACACGTGCGTGTGGGCAAGGAACTGTTCCTGCCGTTCGACGGCGTCGAGGGCAAGGCACAGCTCGAAGGCCTCACCTACGAGGGCCTGCCACGAGACGCCACTCTGGACGAATGGCTCTCGTTCCTGGCGACCCGCACCCTGCGCTACTCGACGCAACCGTGGACCCAGCTGGCCGCCGCCCACCAGGCCGCCGGCCACGAACGCGACGTGCGGCGGATCCGGGTGGCCCAGCAACGCGACCTGCGCCGCCGCGGCCAGCTCTCCCGGTGGGGCCGGGCCTGGCACCTGATCCGAGGCGTGACCGTCGGGCACGGTTACCGCCCCGGCCTCGCACTCGTGTGGCTGGCCGGCGTTCTCACCGTGTCGGTGGGTGTGGTGTTGATCTCCGGCGCCGTCCGCTGCTCGACGGTGGAACAGGTCGGCTACGCCCTGAACGTGGCGACACCGCTGGTCAAGGTGGACGCCACCCGCTGCACGGTCGACGCGGGCACGGCCCCGGGCCAGGTGGTTTTGGCGACGACGTGGCTGCTGCAGATCCTGGCCTGGGCCTTCGCGACCCTGTTCGTGGCGGGCTTCACCGGTTTGGTGAGGCGCAACGCGTGACTGTCGGGGGTGTCTGATACACCAGGAGGCATGAACGCGAAGACCGGAGCGAGAAAAGGGGAGCGGGTCCCCGCGGAGTCGCTGCCGGTCGCCCGGATCGTGGTGGACGTGCCCCTGGCCCACCTGGACCGCCCCTTCGACTACTCGGTTCCGTCCGAACTGGACGTTGCCGCGGTCCCGGGCTGCCGCGTGCGCGTGAGGTTCGCGGGCCAACTCGTCGACGGCTACCTGCTGGAGCGCGCCGAAACCTCGGAGTACGGCAAGAAACTGGCCTTCATCGAGAAGGTCGTGTCCCCCGAACCGGTGCTGGCGCCCGAGATCGCCACCCTGGCCCGCGCCATCGCCGACAGGTACGCGGGCGGCATGATCGACGTGCTGCGCCTGGCCATCCCGCCCCGGCACGCCCGAGCGGAAGCCGCCGCCTCGGTGGAGCCGCCGCCGCTGCCTCAGTTGCCCGCGTGGGTGGGGCAGCGGTCGGCCGAGGCGGCACAGGCCGGAGCCGCCCCGCAGGCCGCAGCGGACTCACATGCCGAAGCCGCCTCGGATCCCGAAGAGCCGCGTCCCGCAGCGACCTCACAGACCGAATCTGCCGCGCACCCTGAGGGTGTCTCCTCGGTCGGGGCCGCTCCCGGTTCCGAAGCTGCCCCGCAGACCGAAGCAACCCCGCCTGCCGAAGTCGTTCCGCCGTCCGAGGCGGCGGCCGGGCGTTCTCAGCTGCCGCCCGTCCCCGCCGACGCCTGGGCCCGCTATCCCCGCGGCCCCAAGTACCTGGAGGCCCTGCACGAGGGCCGGCCCGCCCATGCCGTGTGGCAGGCGCTGCCCGCCGAGGACTGGCCCGCGCGGCTCGCGGAGGCGGCTGCCGCCGTGGCGTCGTCCGGGCGTGGGGTGGCCATCGTCGTTCCCGACCACCGCGACCTCGCCCGTGTCGCCGAGGCGTGTGGTGAGCTGATCGAAGGCGTGGTGACGCTGTCGGCCGACCTCGGGCCGTCGGAGCGCTACAAGCGCTGGCTGTCCGTGCGCCGGGGTGTGGCGCGGGTGGTGGTCGGCACGCGGGCAACGGCGTTCGCGCCGGTCAAGGACCCCGGGCTGCTCGTCGTGTGGGACGACGGTGACGATCTGCACGTCGAGCAGCGGTCGCCGTATCCGAACGTGCGTGATGTGTTGGTGCAGCGTGCACATATGACGGGGGCCGCGTTGCTCATCGGCGGGTTCGCTCGCACTGCCGAGGCGCAGTTGCTGGTGGAGACGGGCTGGGCGCACGAGATCGTGGCGTCCCGCGAGACGCTGAGGTCCGTCGCGCCTCGTGTGGTGTCGGTGGGCGACAACGAGTGGCAGGACGTCAAGGACCCTGCCGCCCGCACGGCCCGGTTGCCGTCCATCGCGTTCGACGCCGCCCGGTTCGCCCTCACCGACTCGCCGGTGCTGATCCAGGTGCCGCGCCGTGGTTACGTGCCGTCGCTCGCCTGCGGTCAGTGCCGCGGGCCCGCCCGGTGCCGACGGTGCGCGGGGCCGCTGGCGTTGCCCGGCGGGACCGAGGACGGGCTGCCGAAGCCCGCCTACTGCCGGTGGTGCGCGGCGACGGAGGCCGCGTTCCGGTGCCCCACGTGCGGGTCGCGCAAGCTTCGCGGGCAGATCATCGGGGCCAGGCGCACGGCGGAGGAGCTCGGGCGGGCGTTTCCCGGCATTCCGGTGCGGACCAGCGGCGCGGACGAGGTGCTCACCAAGGTGCCGGGCAAGCCCTCCCTGGTCGTCGCGACGCCGGGCGCCGAACCCGTGGCCGAGGGCGGCTACGGCGCCGTGCTGCTGCTCGACGGGTGGGCGTTGCTGGGCAGGGCCGACCTCCGCGCCGCCGAGGAGGCGCTGCGGCGCTGGATGACGGCCGCGGGGCTGGTGCGGCCCGGAAACGGGCGGGTGGTCGTGATCGCGGACTCGTCGCTGACCCCGGTGCAGGCCCTGGTGCGCTGGGACCCGGTGTGGCACGCCGCCACCGAACTCGCCGCGCGGACCGAGCTGGGCTTCCCGCCGGCGGTCCGGATGGCGACCGTCGACGGCACCCCGGACGCGGTGAACGCCATGCTCGACGAACTCCGCCTGCCGCCCACCGGCGAGATCCTCGGGCCGGTGCCGCTGGGCGACGACGAGACCAGGGAACGAGCCCTGGTGCGGGTCGCGCGGAGCGAAGGCCGTCAGCTGGCCGCCGTGCTGGCTGACGCGCAGGCCGTGCGGACGGCGCGCAAGGAGCAGGAGCTGGTGCGCATCAAGCTCGACCCGCTGGAGGTCCTGTAGGCGCTCAGTTCGCGAAGTGGGAGCGCAGGCCGGCGATGTGCTCGCGGATGTCCTCGTCGGTCAGCTTCTCGTACTCGAGGTACTCGCTCATGTAGGTCATGAGGTCGCCGCGTTCGGGGTGCTCCTCACCCGCGATCACGTGCGCCGTCGTGCCCGCGATGCCCGCCGGGAACAGCAGGAAGCCGTCGAGGCCCGCCATCGTGTCGAAGGAGGCGTTCTTGGCCTCCCACAGGGCCCAGACGTCCTCTTCGCGGCCGCACTCGGCGAGCAGCAGGGCGGCGAGCACCAACGTCTCGCGCACACCCCAGCCCTCCTGGTGCGCGGCGGTCTCCTCGGCCAGCAGATGGCGCAGCAGGCCGGCGTCCTCATCGCGGCGTTCACGCAGCAGGAGGTGCAGCGCGTCCTCGCGGTCGGCCTCGTCGAGCGGGGTGTTCGTGAAATCGGTTCGCAACTGATCAAGATCGATCGACACGCCCGCACCTTAGGCCTTCCTCAAGGGGTGTTGCCATCCGGTCACAACGGAGTAGAAGTTTTCGCATGTTGCGAACGGTTGCCGCACTGACGCTCTCCGTCGTACTGGTCGCTCCTGCCCCGGCAGGAGCGGCGGAGTCATCGCCACGCGTGCCCGAGCAGGTGGGCTGGGGAGGCGCTGTCTCGAGCGTCGACCCCGACGCGTCCCAGATCGGCATCGACGTGCTCCGCCGCGGTGGCAACGCCGTCGACGCCGCCGTCGCCACCGCCGCCGCGCTCGGCGTGACCGACCCGTTCAGCGCGGGCATCGGTGGTGGTGGGTTCTTCGTCCACTACGACGCCCGCACCGGCCGAGTGTCCACTTTGGACGGCCGGGAGACCGCGCCGCGGTCCGCGACCGACCAGCTCTTCGTGGAGAACGGCCAGCCCCTGCCGTTCGCCGAGGCGATGACCAGCGGCAAGTCCGTCGGCGTCCCCGGCACGCCCAAGACGTGGCAGCAGGCGCTGCGCAAGTGGGGCACGCTGAACCTGCGCGAGGCCATGGCGCCCGCGGAAGCGTTGGCACGGCGTGGTTTCACCGTCGACCAGACGTTCAACTCGCAGATCACGAACAACGCCGCCCGCTTCGCCGACTTCACCTCGACCCGCGACCTGTACCTGCCCGGCGGCCAGGCGCCCGCGGTCGGCAGCACGTTCCGCAACCCGCAGCTCGCCGACACCTACCGCGAACTCGCCCGCACCGAACTGGCGTCGCTGTACGGCGGCGCGGTCGGCCGCGATCTCGTGAAGGCCGTGCAGAAGCCGCCGGTCGTGCCCGGCTCGACCCGCAACGTCCGCGCCGGCGACATGCAGCTCTCCGACCTGGCCCGCTACCAGGTCGAACGCCGCGACCCGACGCGCACCAGCTACCGCGGTCTCGACGTCTACGGCATGGCGGCGCCGTCGTCGGGCGGCACGACCGTCGGTGAGGCGCTCAACATCCTGGAGTCGACCGACCTGTCGAAGGTCTCCGACGTCGAGTACCTGCACCGCTTCATCGAGTCGACCAAGCTCTCCTTCGCCGACCGCCTGCGCTGGGTGGGCGACCCCGCCTTCTCCCGCGTGCCGACCGAGGGCCTGCTCTCGCAGAAGTTCGCCGACAGCCGCGCGTGCCTGATCAAGCCCGACGCCGTGCTGCCCGCCCCGCAGCCCGCCGCCGACCCGCGCGACCCGAAGGCCTGTGAAGCCACCGCCGGACTCTCGGCCCTGCGCGAGGACGCCGAACGCACCACGCACCTCACGACCGCCGACCGCTGGGGCAACGTCGTCGCCTACACCCTGACCATCGAGGCGGAGGGCGGCAGCGGCATCGTCGTGCCGAACCGCGGCTTCCTGCTCAACAACGAGCTCACCGACTTCGAGTTCGTCGCCCCGACCGCCGGCGTGCCGCACCCGAACCTCCCCGGCCCCGGCAAGCGCCCGCGCTCGTCGATGGCCCCGACGATCGTCCTCGACCACGGCAAGGTCGTGCTCGCCGTCGGCTCACCGGGCGGTTCCACGATCATCACCACGGTCGCCCAGATCCTGACCGGCCGCCTGGACCGCAAGATGTCCCTGCTCGACGCCGTCGCGGCCCCGCGCGCCTCCCAGCGCAACGCCGCCACCACCCCGGCGGAGGCCGCGTTCCTCGCCGCCTCGACCACCGCGGGCCTGCAGGCCATCGGGCACAAGTTCAGCCAGAACGCCGAGATCGGCGCCGCCACGGCCGTCGAACGGGCCAAGGACGGCCGCTGGCGCGCGGTCGCCGAGCCGACGCGGCGCGGAGGTGGCGCGGCCCGCGTGGTGAAGGTGGGCTGACCCCGCGGCACCAGCACGCTGAAGGGACGGGTCGCGTGACGGCCCGTCCCTTCGCTGTGGGCGGCCCTGTCAGTTCGCGGAGTGAGCGCGCGGCCGGCTACTTGTTGGTGCGTCCGTCGATGCGTTCGCGGAGGAGGTCGGCGTGGCCGTTGTGCTGCGCGTACTCCTCGATCAGGTGGATGTAGAGCCAGCGCACCGAGATCTCGCCCACCCGTTCGTGCAAGAAGACGTCGTCGAGGTCCCGCGTGGCCGCCGCCGCGCGGCACTCGGCCATCTCGGCCACGAGCTCCGCGTACTCGGCCTCCGCGCGGGATCGAGGCCCTCGAAGGCGCCGTCCCAGTTGCCGGGCACGCTGTGCCGGGCCTTCACGTCCTGGCCGGCCAGACGGACGCGGAACCACACGCGCTCCACGTCCGCGAGGTGGCGGATCAGACCCAGCAGGCTCAGGTTCGACGGCGCAGCGGACTCTTCGGCCAGCTGTTCACCGGTGAGCCCGGCGCAGTTCTGCAGGAACGTGGCTCGATGGCGGTCGAGCCACGCCTCCAGCATCGGGCGTTCCGCCCCGAGGAGCGGTTCGTCGGTGATGTCTACTTCGGGTGCCGTCCAGGTCATGGCTCCATGATCACTCGAACCCGCCCTCGTAGACGACCTCGTTGTCGGAGTCGCGGCCGACGACGTGCAGGCGCTTGGAGTAGTCGATCTTGTTCTGTGTGGCGGAGACCGGGATCGTGGCGATGAAGTAGCCGTCGACGACGTCCGCGGTCACCGCTTGCTCGTCGTCGACGGACACCTCGACGGTGTCGACCGAGCGCTTGATGCGCCCGACGGCCATGAGCGCCGACTCGTTCCCGTGAATGGTGACCAGCACGGGCTTCTCGGGCTTCTTCGTGACGGCGGGCAGATGCTCCCAGTGCACGCCGGTTCCCACGCCGGGGCCGAAGACGCAGGTCGCCCACGCGTCGTGCTCACGATGGGCGATGAGCACACCCGCTCGCTGGTCGAGACCCGACACCAGCAGCGGCTCCCAGTTCTGGAGGTCGCCGGCGTTCGCTCCGTTCTGGTACGAGGTGTCGGTGCACCTGGCGATGACGTTCACCAGCGTCCACGGGTCGGGGTCCCCGCTCTCGAAAGTCTGCGATTCGGTGACCGCCCCCTCGGGGATGTCCGGCATCGGGGTGGCCCGGTCATCGAAGACGAGATCGAAGTACGAGTTCTGGTACCGGGTGTCGACGACGAAGAAGTGTGGCGTGACGACGCCGTCGCCGGCCTCGAAGTCCTGGTCGCGGAACTCCGGCTTCGGGCCGGTCTTCAGCGTCCGCGCGTCCTTCGGCGGAATCCCCGCGATGATCCCGTAAGAGCGGAAGGTGACCGTGCCCTCCCGCAGGTCTGTGGGCCGGAAGCTCTGCGACGCCACATAGGCCTTGGTACGGGTGAGCTCGCAGAAGCGGCCGTCCTGGCCGACCAGAACCTTGCTCAGGCCGAACTCCACCATCTCGGAGGACTGCCAGTTCTGGTCACCCAGTGCGGTGCGGCACCGCGCAAGGTCCATGCCGGAGGGCTGGACGACGCGCTCGTGGCCGGGGCGGGCGTTGTGGATGAACGGCTGGACGACGAACTGGGCGGCGGCGACACCTCCCGCGATCAGGAGCACCGCGGCCGCCACCGCCAACGGCGCGCGGCCACGGCGGCCCAGGGACTCGGCGGCCTCGGCGAAGTCCGGGCGCATGCGCTCCTTGACGTCGGCGGGGAGCGTACGGCGGGGCGGCAGGTCGAAGGCCATCACT
The DNA here is from genome assembly GCF_033949975.1 of Lentzea sokolovensis. Classification (NCBI taxonomy): domain Bacteria; kingdom Bacillati; phylum Actinomycetota; class Actinomycetes; order Pseudonocardiales; family Pseudonocardiaceae; genus Lentzea; species Lentzea sokolovensis. Next base: position 444,816 of record NZ_JAXAVU010000001.1, on the reverse strand, counting down.
CCACCTCCAGGGTGTCGTAGGAGAGTTGCTTGCGCAGGCGGGCGCGGGCACGCGAGATGCGCGAGCGGACGCTCGCCTCGGCGACCCCCAGTGCCTCGGCGGCCTGCGCGGTGGACAGTTCGCCGAACAGCACGAGTTCCACGGCCTCGCGTTCGGCGCGGGGGAGACGTTCGACCGCCTCCAGCACCTCGCGCAGCCGGGCCTCGTGGTCGAGCGACGCCGCGACGTCGTCGGCGTGGTCGCGCTGCACCTCGTTGCGCGGCACGCGGTGCAGCAGCCGGGTGAACCGCGCTTTGCGGCGGAACTCCGAACGCGCCAGGAAGCCCGCGACGGTGAACAGCCACGGCAGCGCGCTGTCCCGCACGAGCGTCATCTCGGCGCGGCGGCGCCACGCGGTCATGAACGTCGCCGACGTCAGGTCCTCCGCCGTCGACCACGACGCCGTCAGGCGGTACGCGTGGTTCCACACCGCCTCGGCGTAGCGGTCGTAGAGCTCGCTGAACGCGTGCTCGTCGCCGCGGGTCCACAGTTCGGCGTCCGACGGGGCGTCGTCGCGCACGCCGGCCGCCCCCTCCCAGATCGGTCGCATCAGCCTCATGACCTGGAGGTGTCCACCTTCCGGCCGAGTGTTGCACCCGATCTTCCTACCTCGGGCTGACGCAGGGTCGATACTCCGAGCCGATGTGAGCTGACCTGCGCGAACGGCACAGTTGACCACATGACGACGACCACTGTTTCCGGCACCCAGACGGCCCACATCGACTTCCACGCGTTGCTGCGGCCCGTGCTGACGGCGCTGCGCTTCACCGGCCACTTCGTCGTGGCGCTGGTGGGCGTGATCTTCCTCGGCAGCGCGTCCGAGCACTGACCGCGCTCCTCGTAGACTGACCTACAGTCCACACGAGGAGCATTGCGTGACCGTCCAACCCATCCGCCTGTTCGGCGACCCAGTGCTGCGCACCGCGGCCACCGAGGTCACCGACTTCGACAAGGAACTGCGCACCCTGGTCAAGGACCTGTGGGACACGATGCAGGACGCCGGCGGAGCAGGACTCGCCGCGCCTCAGCTCGGTGTTGGACTGCGCGTGTTCACGTACCACTGCGACGGTTTCGCGGGTCACCTCATCAACCCCACGTGGGACGTGGTCGGCGAAGAGATGCAGGACGGCTCCGAGGGCTGCCTGTCCATCCCCGGCATGTCGTGGGACTGCAAGCGCCACCTGCACGTGGTGGCCAAGGGCTGGAACATGCACGGTGAGCCCGTCGAGGTCGAAGGCACCGAGACGCTGGCCCGCTGCATCCAGCACGAGTCGGACCACCTCGACGGAGTGCTGTTCCTCGACCGCCTCGACGCCGACACCCGCAAGCTGGCCATGCGGGAAATCCGGCAGTCCGACTGGTTCGACGGTACGGTCCCCACCTTGAAGCAGAGCCCGCACCCACTCTTCGGCAGGTCCAGCTGACCATGCGACTCGTGTTCGCCGGTACGCCCGAGGTCGCACTGCCCTCGCTGCGCGCCCTCATCGACTCCTCCCGCCACGACGTCGTCGCCGTGGTCACCCGCCCCGACGCCCCCTCCGGCCGAGGCCGCAGGCTCGAGCGCTCCCCGGTCGGCGCGCTCGCCGACGAGCACGGCATCGAGGTCCTCACCCCGGTCAAGGCCGGGGAGCCCGAGTTCCTGGAGCGCCTGCGCGCGCTGGAACCCGACCTCTGCCCGGTCGTCGCCTACGGCAACCTGCTCCCGCAGCGCACGCTCGACGTCCCGAAGTTCGGCTGGGTCAACCTCCACTTCTCCGTGCTGCCCGCGTGGCGCGGCGCCGCGCCGGTGCAGGCCTCCGTGCGCAACGGCGACGACATCACGGGCGCCTCGACGTTCCGCATCGTGAAGGAACTCGACGCGGGCCCGGTATTCGGCGTGGTGACCGAGAAGGTGCGCGACCGCGACACCTCCGGCGACCTGCTGACCCGGTTGTCCCTCTCGGGAGCCGACCTGTTGCTGTCCACTGTGGACGGCATCGAGGACGGCACCCTGCGCGCCGTCGACCAGCCCGACGACGGCGTGACCTACGCCCCGAAGATCTCCGTCGAGGACGCGCGCCTCGACTTCACCACGCCCGCCACGGCCGTCGACCGCCTGGCGCGCGCCGTGACACCGGAGCCCGGCGCGTGGGCCGAGTTCCGGGGAGAACGGCTCAAGCTCGGCCCCGTCACGCCGGTCGCCGACGTGACGCTGCCGGCGGGCGAGGTGCTCGTCGAGCGCAAACGCGTGCTCGTGGGCACCGCCACCACCGCCGTGGCCCTCGGTGAGGTCCAGGCGCAGGGCAAGAAGCGCATGGCCGCCACCGACTGGGCGCGCGGCGTGCGGATCGAATCAGGGGAGCGCATCGCATGACGCGCTCCCGGACGAGCTCGGCAGGCGCCGCCTGTGAGCGGCAGGACAGGAACGTGGCGCGCGTGATCCGCGGCGCCGCAGGGGAGCCAGAGACAGTGGAGTACAACGCATGACCGGCCACCCGCGAGGCGCTTCCAAGCCTTCCCGCCCGAGCAGGCCCCACCCGCCTAAGCGGCGCACCGGACCCTCCCGGCCACCCGTGGAGGACCCGGCACGCCTCGCCGCGCTGGAGACCCTGCGCGCCGTGCGGCAGCGTGACGCGTACGCGAACCTGGTGCTGCCGCAGATGCTGCGCGACCGCCGCATCACCGGCCGTGATGCCGCGCTCGCCACCGAACTCACCTACGGCGCGTCCCGGGCCCAGGGCCTGCTCGACGCCGTCATCGAGGCGTGCTCGGACCGCCCGATGTCCGAAGTGGACGGCTCGGCGCTCGACGCGTTGCGGCTGGGCACGTACCAGCTGCTGCGCACCCGGATTCCGTCCCACGCCGCGGTCGCCTCGACCGTCGACCTCGTGCGGGCCGAACTCGGGTCCGGCGTCGCGGGCTTCGTCAACGCCGTCCTGCGCCGGGTGGCCGAGCAGGACGAGGCCGCGTGGGTCGACGAGCTCGCACCCGACCCGGACACCGACCCGATCGGCAACCTGGCCTTCACCCACGCCCACCCGCGCTGGATCGCGCAGGCGTTCGCGGAGGCCCTCGGCAGCCGCGAGGAAGCGCTGAAGCTGGCTCTCGCGGCTGACGACGCGCGCCCGGCCGTGCACCTGGTGGCACGTCCCGGCGAGGTGAGCGCCGACGAGCTCGCCGCCATCACCGGCGGCGACGTGGCGCCCTACTCGCCTTACGGCGTGCACCTGGAGCCTGGCGCGGGCGACCCGGGCGATCTCGAGCCCGTCCGGGAACGCCTCGCCAACGTCCAGGACGAGGGCAGCCAGCTGTGTGCCTTGGCCCTGACGCGCGCGTCACTCCAGGGCGGCGACAACGGTGGTACGGACGACCGCTGGCTGGACCTCTGCGCGGGCCCCGGCGGCAAGGCCGCCCTGCTGGCCGCGCTGGTCGGCATCGAGGGCGGCGAACTGATCGCCGTCGAGAAGGCGCCCCACCGCGCCGAGCTCGTGCGCAAGCTCACCTCAGGCCTGCCGGTCACCGTGGAGGTGGCCGACGGCCTGGAGACCGGCTTCGTCGAAGGAGCGTTCGACCGCGTGCTGGTCGATGCGCCCTGCACCGGTCTCGGCGCGCTGCGCAGGCGCCCGGAGGCGCGGTGGAGGCGCCAGCCCACCGACGTCGGCACGCTCACGAAGTTGCAGCGCGAGCTGCTCACCGAGGCGTTGCGACTGGTGCGGCCGGGCGGCGTCGTGGCTTATGTCGTGTGCTCACCTCATCTCTCGGAGACCGTAGGGGTGGTGACGGACGTCGCGCGGCGGACCGGGGCCGAGGTGCTGGACACGCGGGAGCTCTTCCCGGGAGTTCCGGACCTCGGGGAAGGACCGCACGTTCAGCTGTGGCCCCATCTGCACGGCACCGACGCGATGTTCTGCGCGGTGCTGCGACGCCCTGTTTGAGCGCTCGTGAAGGACGCTAGCGACGGGGTCTGACAGGTTCTTGACCCTGTCGTCGTCCTTGGGTGCAACGGTTGCGGAATTCACCTGTTCGAGTGACGACGGGGCGCAGGCAATTCCGCGACGGTGACGAATCGGGTGCCTTCTGCGATGTTGTTCCCGTGACCGTGGCGCGAGTCGTGTTGACGTTGACGTGCGTGGCGGCGGCCGGCCTGGCCGGCTGGTTCGCCGTCGCACGGTGGGAAGACGCCAACCGGGTGGCGACCGCGACGTCAGCCGTGTTCGCGGTCGCCGCCGTGGGCGTGGCCGTGTGGGTAGCCCTGCGCACGCCCGGCACCAGCGTTCGGGTCAAAGACACCGGCAGGGCGACGTCGACCGGCAGCGGCACGGCCAACACAGGGGTGATGGGCCCGGTGCAGGGAAACGTCGTAGTCGAACGCACCGGCGAGGCGACCTCGGGAGGGGCCGCGAACTCGGGCGTGCGACTTGACTGATCGCGGTCCCTCACCAAGGCGCATCGACGTCTCCGGTACTGGTGCGGCACACGCCGCCGGAGGTCTCGCCAACACGGGCGTGCTCATCGGGAACGTGACCATCGGTTCCCGGCCCTCGGTGCGAAGCCGTTACCTGGTGCAGGTCCGGCGGATCTTCTCGGGAGAGCTGGCCGGCCGCGTCCCCGAACTCCAGGCGTTACGGGACTTCTGCACCGCGGACTCGGTACCGAGTCCCTACCGCTGGCTGCGCGCGCCCGCGTGGTCGGGCAAATCGGCCCTGCTCGCGTGGTTCGTGCTACACCCGCTCGACAACGTGCGGATCGTGTCCTTCTTCATCACCGCCCGGCTGGCCGATCAGAACGATCGCAACGCTTTCATCACCGTCGTGATGGAACAGTTGCTGGAGTTCCTCGACGAGCCGATGCCGCCGTTTCTCACCGCTGCCAACCTGGAGGTCCACCTCCTCGGTCTGCTGCACGACGCGGCCGCGGCCTGCCGTGAACGCGGTGAGCGCCTGGTCCTGGTGGTCGACGGCCTGGACGAGGATCGCGGTGTGCACACCGGTTCTGATTCGCACAGCATCGCCAAGCTGCTGCCGCCGGCCCCCGAATACGGCATGCGCGTCATCGTGTCCGGAAGGCCCAACCCGCCGATCCCCGTCGACGTGCCGAACGACCACCCGTTGCGCGACCCGAGCACCGTGGTGGAGCTCGCGCCGTCCCCGCACGCCGAGGCCCTTCGCGAGGGCATGGTCAACGACCTGAAGGAACTCCTGCGCGGCGGCGGGATCGCGCACGACCTGCTCGGCCTGGTGACCGCCGCCGGCGGTGGCCTCACGGCCGCGGATCTGGTCGCTCTGACCGGTGCGAAGCTGTCGGAGGTCGAAGGATGCCTCGAAACGGTGTCCGGCCGCAGCTTCGCGGCACGTCCCGGCCACTTCACGCCGGACGCGGCGGACGTCTTCCTGCTGGCCCACGAAGAGCTTCAGCGCAGCGCGGAGGACAGGCTGCGCAACGACAAGGAGCTCGACGGCTACCGGGGCGATCTGCACTCCTGGGCGGACCGCTGGCGGCGGGAACGCTGGCCCGAGGACACGCCCGAATACCTGCTGCGCGGCTACTACAACATGCTGAGCGCCAGCGGGGACGTCCGCCGCATGGTCGCCATGGCCACCGACGCGGCCCGGCAGGACCGGCTGCTGGCCGTGTCCGGCGGCGACGCCCTCGCCTTGGCGGAGATCACCACCGTGCAGCACGCGCTCGCCGAGGCCGACGACCCGGACCTCGTCTCCCTCGCTCGGCTGGCAGTGCACCGCGATCACCTGATCGAGTGCAATGCGACGACGTCCGCGGAACTTCCCGCGGTGCTGACGCTGCTGGGGCAGCACGGCCGGGCGGAGGCAGTCATCGCGTCGATCGCCGACCCGTTCCGACGGTGCAACGCGGTGCTCGCGGTGTCCCAGGCACTTGCCGCGTCGGGCGACTCACTCGGCGCACACGGGACACGTGCGCGGGCAGAGTCGTTGGCAGTGCGGCAGTTGGAGCAAGTTCGCCAGTACGTCGCGATCAGGGCGATCGCGGACGTGCACGTGAAGCTCGGCGACATGGCCGCAGCGGTGGCTCTCGTACGCCAGATAACGGATGCCTACTACCGCGACATCGCGCTGGGACTGTTGGTGCCGACGATGACCGCCGAGCTGGACACCGCGCTGGAGGTGGCCCGGTCCATTTCGCGCTCGTCGACGCGAGGAAAGGCGTTGCGGGCTCTCGTGACGCACCGGGTGTCCGCGCGCGAGGTCGAGGCGGCCGCCGAACTGGCGCAGGAGATCGACGACATCGAGCAGCGGTCCCTGGCGATGATCGAGGTCACCGCCGGTCGCGCCACGACCGACGTTTCGGAGCTTCACCCTCAGCAGCAGGTCGCGGTGCTCGTCTGCGAGGCTCGGTGCCTCGGCCGCTCGGGGAATCGTGCGCAGGCTCTGGCGAAAGCCGAAGTCGCCGCTGGAGTCGCACGATTCATCTCGCTGCCGAACATCCGGGACATCGCTGTCGAGTCGGTGGTGTCGGTGCTGGCCGCGCTCGGCGAGCTGGACTCGGCCGAGAACCTGGCACGTGGCATCGGAAACCCGGGCCAGCGCGGCATGGCGTTGCGCTCCGTGATGACCTCGGCCGTCGGCGACCGGCGGCGCGCACTGGCCGTCGCGAACTCGATCGATGAACCGTTCCAGCAGATGCGCGGGCTGTCCTCGTTGGCGGAAACGCTCGTCAGATCGGGAGACACAGCGGCAGCGGACCAGCTGGTCTCCCGTGCCGTCGACCTCACCGGCGCCATTTCCGATCCCGTGGCGCGCACCAACGCACTGGGCGTGCTGGCCGGCGTGATGGTGCGGATCGGCGACACGGGCGCCGCCTGCGAGCTGATCGCCGACGCGGCCGCAGTCGCACGTGGTGTTGCTGACCCGGTCCGCCAAGGTGAGCTGTTGTGGCTGTTAGTGCTCCGGCTCGCCAAACTCGATCACCGCGCGGCCGAGGCGCTGGCCACGTCCACACCGCACACCGGTCACCGCGTGGCCGCGACGACCTTCCTGGCACACGAGGCCGCGAGATCAGGTGATCTGGCTCGGGCAGCAAGATTGGCCGCGACAGCACAGGCGGTGTCGCGTGCCTTGGCCGAGCCGACGCGACTGGGCGAAGCCCTGGCCTGCCTGGCGTCAGCCGCGGCCAGGCAAGGCCACGTGGATCAAGCGGCGCGGATCATCGACCACATCACCGAACCCGCGTGTGCGGTCCGCCCCCTCGTCGTGCTCGGGGAGGTGGTTGGTGTGCAGGACCGCGACAAAGGGCTGGGCATCGTCGAACGAGCCGCCGCCGTGCTGGAGGGTGTGGCAGACGACGAACTCAGGCTTGTCGTCAACGCTTTCGTCAAGCTGGGCGAGTCGGATCGTGGTGCCGAGGTCGGCGCGTCGATGCCGTACAGCCGCCCTCGGCACCACGTGCTGTGGCGTGCTGTCGAGGCTGTCGCGTCTCAAGGGCGGCTGGCCGCGGCGAGGGACATGCTTCGGCGCTTCGGTGGTGATTCGAGCAGCGGTGAGGCGTTCGCGATGCTGGCCAGGCTCGCGCAGCAGCACGGCGAGGAGGCGTTCGTCGACGAGTTGGTGGAGGAAGCCGAGGCGGTCGCCCGAACGGTCTCCGACCCACATTTGCGAGACACGGCGATGTGGAATGTCGCCACCAGGATGGCGGAGGTCGGACGCTTCGATCGAGCCGAGGCGCTGGCCCGCGCTGTTCAGGCCGACTCGGCAAGGAACGCCGTGCTGGCCGCCGTGGCCGCGAGGCACAGCAACCGCGGCAACTTGGGCAGAGCGGTGGAGATCCTGCGGTCCCTACCCGCGGGGCGCTTGGTCGACTTCGAGCTGAGGTCCACGTGCTGGCGGCTCTGGCGCAAGAACCGTGCCGACGCTGTCCAGGTAGCAGAGTCCATTGTGGATTGTCGGCAGCGTGCGCTGACGTTCGTGGATCTCGCGAATCGGGCGTCGGAGCAGAGTCTGTCAGAAGCGGTGGAACTGATCGAACGAGCTGTCGAGGTCTCTCGATCGATCGCTGACGCCGGGGGTCGGGCCGAAGCGCTGGTCAAGGCCGCCGCGCAGATGAAGGCGGTCGGACAGGTCGCTCGCGCGGTCGAGACCGCTGATGACGCGGTGACGATCGCGCGGGGTGAACCCGACGAGTCGAAGCGTTCCTGGGCACTCGTCCGCGTCGCGGAGGTGCTCGCCGAGGAACTGGACGAAGTCGCCCTCGCCGTCGACGTCGCGGGCTCTTGCTGTTCGTTGCGACGGCAGGGCCGAACCCTGACGAGGATCGGCGCTCATCTGCAGTGGCGGGGACGGTTCGAGACCGCTGAGGAGGTCGTGCAGGCGATCACCGACCACGGACACCGGGCGGACGGATTTCTCGAACTGGCACGCAGCGGCAGGGCAAACCCGAGGAAGGAAGCCCTCCTCGACCTCGCGGAGACGGCTGCGGCCGAGATCGATGAACCAGCGCGGCGAGGCGGGGTGCTGCGGGCGATCGCGGCAGCGGTCCAGGACCCAGGCCGGGCACGTCGGCTGGTCGCTCGGGCGTTGCTCCTCGACCGGTGGCGACTGTCGGCGGACCTCCTGGCCGAGATCGAACCGGATCTGCTCGGAACGATCGTCGCCGAGCTGCGGATCGTGACGAACCGCCCGACCTAAGATCGTCCACATGACACGTGGGCTGCTCGGACTGGTCGCGTCAGGCTGCGGCGGGGTCGAAGGCTGGTTCCGCACGGAACTCGCCGAGCCCGCCGCGCGACGGGGGTGGCGGTTGGCCATCACGTTCACCCCGACCGTCGTCCCGTGGTTCGAGGAAGCCGGGGAACTCGACGAGCTGCAGGCGCTCACCGACCTCCCGATCCGCTGGGGGCCCAGGATGCCGAGCCAGCCCAAGCCCTACCCCACGCCTGACGCGTTCATCTTCGCCCCCGCCAGCGCGAACTCGGTGGCCAAGCTGGCCCTGGGCATCGGCGACAACCAGGCGCTGACGGCGTTGAACGAGGCCATCGGCGTGCAGGGCTGCAAGGTCGTCGTCCAGCCCCAGGCCAACGCGGACAAGCGCCGTCACCCGATGTGGGAGACGCACGTCACGACACTCACCAATGCGGGTGTCGTAGTGGTCACCGACGAGCCTCCCGGCAGGCTGCTCGACCTGCTGGACACCTAGACTTCACCCTTGTGGTCCACACGCCGATGATCGCCCCCAGCATCCTGTCCGCCGACTTCGCGCGCCTCGCCGACGAGCTCGCCGCGGTGCCCACCTCGGACTGGATCCACGTCGACGTCATGGACAACCACTTCGTGCCGAACCTGACGCTCGGCCTGCCGGTGGTGAAGTCGCTGCTCAAGGTGACCGACATCCCGATCGACTGCCACCTGATGATCGACGACCCCGACCGCTGGGCCATCGGCTACGCGGAAGCGGGCGCGTACAACGTGACCGTGCACGTCGAGGCGGCCGACGACCCCATCGCGCTGGCCAAGAACCTCAAGGCGGCCGGGTCCAAGGCGGGGCTGAGCATCAAGCCCGGCACCCCGCTGGAGCCGTACGTCGACGTGCTCAAGCACTACGACACGCTGCTGGTCATGTCGGTCGAGCCGGGCTTCGGCGGCCAGAGCTTCATGGCCGGCGTGCTGGACAAGGTGCGCCAGGCCCGTCACCTCGTCGACACCGGGCACCTCAAGCTGGTCGTGGAGATCGACGGCGGCATCAACGCCGACACGATCGAACAGGCCGCGGAGGCCGGAGTGGACTGCTTCGTCGCCGGGTCCGCCGTGTACGACGCCGCCGACCCCGGCAAGGCCGTCGAGGCACTGCGCGCCCAGGCAGCCGGCGCCCAGGGAACCAGGACCACGTGACGCCCGAAGACGCGATGGCGCTCGCCATCGCGGAGAGCGAGCGGGTGCGGGGCATCACCAGCCCCAACCCGCCGGTCGGCTGCGTCATCCTCGACGAGAACGGCAACGCGGCGGGGTTCGGCGGCACGCAACCCGTCGGCGGCCCGCACGCCGAGGTCATGGCGCTCAAGGCGGCCGGATCGAAGGCCCAGGGCGGCACCGCCGTGGTCACCCTCGAACCGTGTTCGCACCACGGCCGCACGCCGCCGTGCACCGACGCGCTCATCGAAGCCGGCATCAAGCACGTCATCCACGCGGTCAGCGACCCGAACCCGAGGGCGGCGGGCGGCGCGAACCGGCTGAAGGAAGCCGGGATCACCGTCGAGAGCGGACTCCTCGCGACCGAGGTCAGCCGTGGCCCCCTCAGGGCGTGGCTGCACTACGCGCGCACGGGCCGTCCGCACGTCACGTGGAAGTACGCCGCCTCGCTCGACGGCCGGATCGCGGCGAGTGACGGCACCAGCCAGTGGATCAGCTCGGAGATCTCCCGCAAGGAGGTCCACGAGATGCGCGCGAAGCTCGACGCGATCATCGTCGGCACCGGTACGGTCCGCAAGGACGACCCCGCGCTGACGGCCAGGGACACCGGCGGAATGCCGTTGCCCCGCCAGCCGTTGCCGGTGGTCGTGGGCATGAGCGACCTGCCGGTCGGAGCGAAGCTCCAGCACACCGCGCTGCACCTGCGCACGCACCACCCGGACGACGTGCTGACCGCACTCGCCGAGCAGGGGGTGGTCGACGTGCTGCTGGAAGGCGGACCGACGCTGGCCGGCGCGTTCTGGCGCGCGGGCAGGATCGACCGCGTGCTCGCCTACATCGCGCCGGTGCTGCTCGGGGACGGTCCCGCGGCGGTGCTGGGAGCGGGCGTGTCAACCATCACGGACGCTGTCCGGTTGACCGTGCAAGACGTCACCATGAGCGGGCCGGACGTGCGGATCAGCGCGGTTCCGGAAAATTAGGAGGAGCGGTGTTCACCGGGATCGTCGAGGAACTCGGCCACGTCGTAGCGACGGAGGACCTGCCGGACGCGGCACGGATCCGCATCGCGGGGCCGACCGTGACCAGCGACGCGAAGCACGGCGACTCCATCGCGGTGAACGGCGTCTGCCTCACCGTCGTGGAGGTCGAGAACGACTCCTTCACCGCCGACGTGATGCGCGAGACCCTTCTGCGCAGCAGCCTCGCGAAGGTCGCTCAGGGCGACCGGGTCAACCTGGAGCGCGCGGCCGCGGTCGGCCAGCGCCTCGGCGGCCACATCGTGCAGGGCCACGTCGACGGCACGGGCACGATTCTCGCGCGGGAGAAGGCCGAGCACTGGGAGATGGTCCACATCGGACTCCCGCCGACCCTCGCCCGCTACGTCGTGGAGAAGGGCTCCATCACGGTCGACGGAGTCTCGCTGACGGTCGTGACCGTCTCCGAGGACCAGTTCACCGTGAGCCTCATCCCGACGACCCTCGAACTCACCACGCTCGGGCGGCGCATGCCCGGCGACCTGGTGAACCTGGAGGTCGACGTGCTGGCGAAGTACGTTGAACGACTGGCGATCCCGCACCTGCGGGCCATCGCGGGCGAGGAGGCCCAGTGAGCACCGACTTCGCCGACATCGAGCGCGCGATCAAGGACGTCGCCGCCGGACGGCCAGTGGTCGTGGTGGACGACGAGGACCGCGAGAACGAGGGCGACCTGATCTTCGCCGCCGAGAAGGCGACGCCGGAACTGCTCGCGTTCATGGTCCGCTACACGTCCGGGTACGTCTGCGTGGCGCTGACGGACTCCGACTGCGACCGCCTCGACCTGCCGCCGATGTACCACACGAACCAGGACCAGCGCGGCACCGCGTACACGGTCACGGTGGACGCACGCGACGGCATCAGCACCGGCATCTCGGCCGCCGACCGCGCCCGCACGATCCGGTTGCTCGCCGACCCGACCTCGAAGGCCACCGACTTCAACCGGCCCGGCCACGTGGTTCCGCTGCGCGCCAGGGACGGCGGCGTGCTGCGCCGGCCCGGTCACACCGAGGCCTCCATCGACCTCGCGCGTCTCGCGGGCCTGTCACCCGCCGGCGTGCTCTGCGAGATCGTGTCGCAGAAGGTCGAGGAGGACATGGCCCGCCGCGACGAGCTCGAGGTCTTCGCCGCGGACCACGACCTCGCGATCATCACGATCGCCGACCTCATCGCGTACCGCCGCCGGGTCGAGACCCAGGTCGAACGCGCCGCCGAGGCCCGCATCCCCACCGCGCACGGCGTGTTCACCGCCTTCGGCTACGACAGCCTGCTCGACGGCATCGAGCACGTCGCGATGGTGTACGGCGAGATCGGTGACGGCGAGGACGTGCTGGTGCGCGTGCACTCCGAGTGCCTCACCGGCGACGTGCTCGGCTCGTTGCGCTGCGACTGCGGCCCGCAGCTCGACGCGGCGCTGGAAGCCGTTGCGGCGCAGGGACGTGGCGTCGTGCTGTACATGCGCGGCCACGAAGGCCGTGGCATCGGCCTGATGCACAAGCTGCAGGCCTACCAGCTGCAGGACCAGGGCGCGGACACCGTGGACGCGAACCTGGTGCAGGGCCTGCCCGCCGACGCGCGCGACTACGGCACGGGTGCGCAGATCCTCGTGGACCTCGGCATCAAGTCCATGCGGTTGCTGACGAACAACCCGGCCAAGCGCGTCGGCCTGGAGGCCGGATACGGTCTGCGGGTGCTCGACCGGGTGCCGCTGCCGATCTCCCCGAACCCGGAGAACCTGCGGTACCTGCGCACGAAGCGCGACCGGATGGGCCACGAGCTGCACCAGCTGGAGCAGTACGAGGCCGTTGTTTCCGCTACGGAGGACAAGGAATGAGCGGCGAGGGCCGTCCAGAGCAGACCCGGCTCGACGGCAAGGGTCTGAGCGTCGCGATCGCGGCGACGCGCTGGCACACCAAGATCACCGACCAGCTCGTCGAGCGCGCCCTCAAGGCCGCCGAGGACGCCGGTTGCGTCGACACGACCGTGGTGCGCGTGGCGGGAGCGATCGAGCTTCCCGTCGTGGTGCAGGAACTCGCGCGTCACCACGACGCCGTGGTCGCGCTGGGCGTGGTCATCCGCGGTGGCACCCCGCACTTCGAGTACGTGTGCGACTCGGTGACGGACGGGCTCACGCGCGTCGCGCTGGACGAGTCGACGCCGGTCGGCAACGGCGTGCTCACGACCAACACCGAGGAGCAGGCTCTGGCCCGCGCCGGCCTGCCGGACTCCGTGGAGGACAAGGGGTACGAGGCGACCGTCGCCGCGATCGACACGGCACTGGTGCTGCGCGGCCTGCGTCAGCCCTGGACCGAGCGGGGTTTCGAGTGATGACGTCCATCGTGTTGCGTCCCAAGAAGATCCGCCGCGTCGCGTGGGCGTGCGCGGTCGGTCTCGTCGTCGTGTTCACGATCGTGGGCCTGCTGCTGGGTGACACCCCGACCGGCGTGATCTTCCGGACGTCCGACCAGGTCGCCATGATCGTGCTGGGCTTCCTGCTCGCGGGCGGGGTGCTGCTGCTGACCCGTCCCCGCGTCACCGCCGACGCCGAGGGTGTCGACGTGCGCAACGTCGTGACGTCCCACCACTACGACTGGAACGACGTGCTGTCGGTCAGCTTCCCGGACGGCGCCGCGTGGGCCCGCCTGGAGCTGCCGGAGGACGAGTACATCTCGGTGATGGCCGTGCAGGCCGTGGACCGCGAGTACGCCGTCTCGTCCGTGCGCGCGTTGCGTGAGTTGCACAAGGCGGCGCGCGTCTAGCGTTCGTAAGAAGCCGAACGAACCGCTACTCTCAGTGGCGGGGTGGTGCCGGTGGACGAGACGCACAACGAGGTCGCGGCGAGCACGATCGGCGCCGTCGTGCAGGCGGGGTCCATCGGCTCGTTGTACCTGCCCGAACAGCGGCGGCCGGTGCCCAAGCAGTTGCCCGCCGCACCGAGGCACTTCGTCGGCAGGGGCACTGAGCTCGCGCTGCTGGACGAGGTGCTGGGCGGCACGGCGGTGATCGGCGGTGCGGGCGGGGTCGGCAAGACCTGGCTCGCACTGCGGTGGGCGCACTCGCGGCTGGACGCGTTCCCGGACGGCAGGCTGCACGTCGATCTGCAGGGTTTCGCGCCCGGCGGTGATCCGCTACCGGCCGCGGTGGCGGTCCGGCTGTTCCTGGACGCGCTCGGGGTGCCGCCCGGTTCGCTCCCGGTGAGCCTGACCGCTCAGGCCGCGTTGTACCGCAGTCTGGTGGCGGGCAGGCACATGCTCGTGGTGCTCGACAACGCCGCCGAGGAGGCGCAGGTCGAACCACTGCTGCCGGGAAGCCCTTCCTGCACCGTGCTGGTGACCAGCCGCCGTTACCTGCGTGGACTGGTGACGAGCCACGGCGCGGAACCGGTCGGGCTGGACGTGCTGTCCGAAGAGGACTCCCGCGCGGTGCTGACCGGCAGGCTGGGGGAGGACCGGGTCGGACGTCACGGCGACGCGGTGGCCGAGTTGGTGAGCTGGTGCGGTGGGCTGCCGCTGGCGCTCGCGACGGTCGCCGCACGGGCGCGGCAGCACGGGGACTTCCCGTTGTCCGTTCTCGCGGAAGAGCTCCGCGCGGATCGGCTGGACGGATTGCGCTCGGTGTTGTCGTGGTCCTGCAGGCTGCTCTCGGATCGTGCGTCGATCCTGTTCGGCCTGCTTGGCCACGCACCCGGACCGGACATCGGTTTCGAGGCCGCGGCCAGTCTCGCCGGTCTGCCCGGACCGCAAGCGCGTGAAGTGTTGCGGGAGCTGGAAGACGCGCATCTGGTGCACGAGTACGTGCCAGGCCGCTATCGGATGCATGACCTGGTACGTGGCTATGCAGCAGAACAAGCGGTGGACCAGGAGCGGGGACTGCGCCGGTTGACCGACTTCTACCTGCACACCGCCCATGCCGCCGACTATCTCGTCTACGCACACAGGCGACGCTTGGTGCTCGATGAACCTGTGCCCGGTTGTGTGCCGTTGTGCCCTCCTGACGACGGCGCGGCGCTGGCCTGGCTCGACGCGGAACATCTATGCCTGCTGGAAACGCAACGGACTGTGCTCGCCCTGGGCTGGTATCCCGTGGTCGCGCAGTTCGCGCATGTGCTGACCTCGTTCCACTACCGCCGCGGACATCTGCGTGACCAGGTCACGTCATGGGAGCGCGGCCTGGCCGCCGCCGAACGGCTGGGCGATGTGAGCCTGGAAGCCAAGGCACTGAGAATGCTCGGCAACGCGCACACCCAGACCGGCGACCACAAGGCAGCGACAGCACGACTGCGGCGCGCGTTGGAGATCGGGGACGACCTGTTCGCGCAGGGGCAGGCCTGCATGGCACTGGCCATGTTGCTGGAGATCGAGGGCGGTCTCGCCGAGGCGGTGGAGTGCGGGGAGCGGGCCGTGCGGTCTTTCGCGGAGCTGGGAGACACCCTGTGCGAGGCGGATGCTCTCGGGTTGGCGAGCTGGCTGCACGTCCTGGTGGGCAACCACGACACCGCGCTGCCGATGGCGCTCAGGGCGCTCGCGATGCATCGTGAACTCGGCAACGGCGCCGGAGAAGCGGTGGCGCACAACAGTCTCGGCCAGCTCGCGCAGGTGACGGGCAGGTACCGGGAGGCGTTGGAACACCACGAGCAGGCACTGGCCTGGCATCGCCATGTCGCCGGTGACGCGTGGAGCGAACCCAACACCCTTGACCTGATCGGCCAGGCACACGCCGCGCTCGGCCAGGTCGACGAGGCTCGAACTGCCTGGCAGCGGTCGGTGGAGATGTACGAGGAGCAGTTCCGGCTGGATCTCGCAGCCAAGGTCAGGAACCGCCTGGACGCGCTCTAGACCCAGAAACCGAGGATCGCGCCCGCCAGCGTGAGTCCGACGACGTGATAGCCCGCTCCGATGGCCGCGAAGGTGATCGGGGCGGGCTTCGTCATGTCGTAGCCGCCCGTCACGAACCGGACCGGCAACGCGATGCCGACGCCCACGACGAGCCCGAGCAGGATGCCTTCCATGATGTTGTCGGTCTTCGAGGCGTAGCCGATCATCGCGGTCGCGAGCGTGATGACGAAGCAGGTGAACAGCGGGATGGCGTAGACGACCGCGCTGGTGTTCTCCGGCGGGCTGAGGTCCCATCCTGCCGCCCGCTGCCAGGCCCTGCCGAAGGCGTACTCCGCGTACCAGACCATGCCCAGCGCGAAGTAGGCGATCGTGGCCACGATGACGGCCAACCAGTTGAGGTCGCCGAGCACGGTCAAGCTCATGAGGGGTCTCCCGCGGTGATCAGGGTGACTTGGCATCGCGGGGTGGACGTTCGCCGTTACGAGTGCATAGACGGCGAAAGGGCCGCTCACCCTGCGGTGAGCGGCCCTTTCGTCAGCGTTGACTAGCTGCGGACCATCTTGCGCAGCACGTACTGCATGATGCCGCCGTTGCGGTAGTAGTCGGCCTCACCGGGCGTGTCGATGCGGACGACCGCGTCGAACTCGACCTTCGAGCCGTCCGTCTTCGTGGCGACGACGTGCACCGTCGACGGCGTGGTGCCGTTGTTCAGCTCCGTGACGCCGGTGAAGTCGAACGTCTCGGTGCCGTCGAGGCCCAGCGACGACGCGTTGTCGCCCGCCGGGTACTGCAGCGGCAGCACGCCCATGCCGATGAGGTTCGAGCGGTGGATGCGCTCGTAGGACTCGGCGATGACGGCGCGGACGCCGAGCAGCGAGGTGCCCTTGGCCGCCCAGTCGCGCGACGAACCGGAGCCGTACTCCTTGCCCGCCAGCACGACCAGCGGAACGCCGGCCTCCGCGTACGACACGGACGCGTCGTAGATGGTGGTCTGCGGGGCGCCGTCGGCCAGGAAGTCGCGGGTGAAGCCGCCCTGGACGTCGTCGAGCAGCAGGTTGCGCAGGCGGATGTTCGCGAACGTGCCGCGGATCATCACCTCGTGGTTGCCGCGGCGGGAGCCGTAGGAGTTGAAGTCCTTGCGCTCCACGCCGTGCTCGGTCAGGTACTTGCCCGCGGGCGAGTCGGCCTTGATCGAACCGGCGGGGGAGATGTGGTCCGTGGTGACCGAGTCGCCCAGCAGCGCGAGGACGCGGGCACCCGAGATGTCGTTGACCGGCTTCGGCTCCATCTCCATGCCCTCGAAGTACGGGGGCTTGCGCACGTAGGTGGACTGGGCGTCCCACTCGAACGTGTTGCCGGTCGGCGTGGGCAGCGACTGCCAGCGCTCGTCACCGGAGAACACGTTCTTGTAGCCCTTGGTGAAGCCCTCCGCGGAGATCGAGGTCGAGATGACCTCGGCGATCTCGGCCGGGGTCGGCCAGATCTCCGACAGGTACACCGGCTTGCCCTCGGGGTCGTACGCGAGCGGCTCGGTGGTGATGTCCTTGTCCATCGAACCGGCCAGCGCGTACGCCACGACCAGCGGCGGCGACGCGAGGTAGTTCATCTTGATGTCCGGGTTGATCCGGCCCTCGAAGTTGCGGTTGCCGGACAGCACCGAGACGACCGCGAGGTCGCCTTCCTGCACACCCGCCGAGATCTCGTCCTGCAGCGGGCCCGAGTTGCCGATGCAGGTGGTGCAGCCGTAGCCGACCAGGTGGAAGCCGAGCTTCTCCAGGTACGGCATGAGGCCGGCGCGCTCGTAGTAGTCCATGACGACCTTCGAGCCCGGAGCCAGGGTCGTCTTGACCCACGGCTTGCGCTCGAGACCGCGCTCGACGGCCTTCTTCGCGAGAAGGGCCGCGCCGAGCATCACGGACGGGTTCGAGGTGTTGGTGCACGACGTGATCGCGGCGATCGCCACGGCGCCGTGGTCCAGCTCGAACTCGGCACCGTCGAGGGTGACCTTGACCGGCTTCGACACGCGGCCGGTGGCGCCCTCGGCGGCGGACTGGAACACCTTCGGAGCGCCGGAGCCGTTGCCGCCCTCGTGGATGGCGGCCGGGTCGCTCGCGGGGAACGACTCGTCGACGGCCTCGTCCACACCGGACAGCTCCGGGGAGTCGGTGTGCGCGACGTAGGCGCCCAGAGCCTGGCGGAACGACTCCTTGGCGTTGGTCAGCTCGATGCGGTCCTGCGGGCGCTTCGGGCCGGCGATGGACGGCACGACCGTCGCCAGGTCGAGCTCCAGCGTCTCGGAGAACACCGGCTCGCGGGACGCGTCGTGCCAGAGGCCCTGTTCCTTGGCGTACGCCTCGACGAGCGCGATCTGCTCTTCGGAACGGCCGGTCAGGCGCAGGTAGTCGATGGTCTCGCCGTCGATCGGGAAGATGCCGACCGTGGAGCCGAACTCCGGCGACATGTTGCCGATCGTGGCGCGGTTGGCCAGCGGCACCGCGCTGACGCCCTCGCCGTAGAACTCGACGAACTTGCCGACGACGCCCTGCTTGCGCAGCATCTCGGTGATCGTGAGCACGAGGTCCGTGGCGGTGGCGCCGGGGGGCAGCTCGCCGGACAGCTTGAAGCCCACGACGCGCGGGATCAGCATGGAGACCGGCTGGCCGAGCATCGCGGCCTCGGCCTCGATGCCGCCGACGCCCCAGCCCAGCACGCCGATGCCGTTGACCATCGTGGTGTGCGAGTCGGTGCCGACGAGGGTGTCCGGGTACGCCTGGCCGTTGCGCACCATCACGACGCGCGCGAGGTGCTCGATGTTGACCTGGTGCACGATGCCGGTGCCGGGCGGGACGACCTTGAACTCGTCGAACGCCGTCTGGCCCCAGCGCAGGAACTGGTAGCGCTCGCGGTTGCGCTCGTACTCCAGGTCGACGTTCTGCTCGAACGCGTCCGGGCGGCCGAAGATGTCGGCGATGACCGAGTGGTCGATCACGAGCTCGGCGGGCGCGAGCGGGTTCACCTTCTCGGCGTCGCCGCCGAGCTGGGTGACGGCCTCGCGCATGGTGGCGAGGTCGACGACGCAGGGCACACCGGTGAAGTCCTGCATCACGACGCGGGCCGGCGTGAACTGGATCTCGGTGCTCGGCTCGGCGGCCGGGTCCCAGTTGGCGAGAGCGCGCACGTGGTCGGCGGTGATGTTCGCGCCGTCCTCGGTCCGCAGCAGGTTCTCCAGCAGGATCTTCAGGCTGAACGGAAGACGCTCGGCGCCCTCCACGGCGCTCAGCCGGAACACCTCGTACGAGGCGTCGCCGACGTTGAGCGTGCCGCGGGCGCCGAAGCTGTCCTTGCTAGCTGGTGCAGTCACGTGCAACTCCATAACTGGTGACAGCGCGGTGGTCAGTTCGGGATGGGGGAGAGTCTTCCTCACCTGGTTGACCCCTGCCCCTCGACCCCAAACAGTACGCTTGTCCTGTAAGCCGGTTCAACCCAGGTTGCCCTAAGTCACGAGCCGAGTCCGGTACTCACCCGGCGAGCGGCCGGTGAACCTCCTGAACGCGGCGCTGAACGCGCTTTCGGTGCGGTACCCGGCGGCGGTGGCGATCGAGGAGACCGTGCCGGTGGTCTCCCGGAGCACGCGGGCGGCCTCCCGCATGCGCAGTCCGTGCAGGTAGTCGAGCGGCGTCGTGCCTGCCACCTCCTTGAACCGCAGGAAGAACGTCGATCGCGACATCGCCGCGATGCCCGCCAGCTCGCTGACGGTCCACGGGTGCGCGAGGTCGTCGTGCATCGCCTTCAACGCGGGACCGAGCTGGGGGTGCGCGGTCGCGTTGGCGGAGTGGTCGCGCAGAACCTGGAGCAGCAACACCTGGCAGAGACGGTCGAGGATCATCCCGCTGCCGCCGTGGATCTCGCTCCTGATGAGCGCGATGGTCGCCGCGGCGCTGCCCGCGCGGACGTGGATCACCGGCGGCAGGACCTCCAGCAGCCGTGCGGCCTCCTGACCGCAGGTGAAACCGGCGCCGACCAACGTCGTGTCGTGGCCTTCGCCGACGCTGGCCGTGTCGCGCTGGGTGCCGTCCTCGTGGTCGTAATACGGCATCGCGAACACCGACGGGGTGCTCGGGTCGGCGGCGATCTGGTACGGCCGCTTTCCGGCGATGACGTAGCAGTCGCCCTGCTCGGCCCAGAAACTCCGCCCGGCCACCGTGACGTGCGCTCGGCCCTGGACGACGACCTCCACCCGCAGGTCCAGCAGTCCGGCGAAGTGCAGCGCCCACCGTCCGCCCGCGTGCAGAGGCGTCGCGACGGCCCAGTTCACGCTCAGCGTCGAGAGGAGGTGTTCCAGCGGGTTCAAGCTCGGACTCTCCCGACAGGACGGCGGACTCTGACGACGGTGGACGGTGATCTTGCCTGGTTAGCGTAGGGCCAAACGGATGAGGGAGAGTGTGATGGACCGCGGGAACCTGCTGCTCGTGCACGGTGCGTGGCACGGAGCGTGGTGCTGGGACCGGCTCGTTCCCGAGTTGGCGGCGCACGGCTGGACGACCTCGGTGCTCGACCTGCCGAGTGCTTCGGGCTCCCCGGCCGCCGGGGTGCGCGAGGACGCCGACGCCGTGCGGGAGGCGTTGGCGGCTCTGGGCGGGCCGGTGACCGTGCTGGCGCACTCGTACGCCGGTGTGCCGGTGGGGCAGGCCGCGGCCTCCGCGGATCGGTTGATCTACCTGGCGGCGCACATGCTGGAGCCGGGCGAGTCCGTGGTGTCGCCGCTGGGCGGTCCCTGGTACGAGGCGGGGACCAAGCTGCTGGACGTGCCGGAGCCCGCCCGCGACCTGCTGTTCGCCGACGTGCCGGACGACCTGGCCTCCTGGGCGGTGGCCCGGTTGCGGCCGCAGAGCGCGCGCTCGTTCGAGGAGACGGTCACAGCGGCGGCGTGGCAGACGGTGCCGACGACAGCGATCGTGTGCGCGGACGACGTGATCTTCCCGCCGGTGTTCGCGGACCGGCTTCGGGCGCACGGTGCGCTGGAGCTGGCGGGCTCGCACTCGCCGTTCCTGTCCCGGCCGGCCGAACTGGCCGGTCTGATCAGCTCAGCAGGATGACCGCGAACGTGATCAGCATCAGCACTTTCACGCATTCGAGCGCGATGTAGACGAGGTGAGTGCGGGACTCTGGCGGCGTCTCACCCGCGATGATGAGCTCGGCCCTGACTTCGAGCCGGGGCCGCAGCACCGTCACCTGGACCACCAGCGTCAGCGCCAGGGCGATCAGCAGCACGGTCGCGGTCATCGGGCGTGGGGTCGGTGCGAACGTGATCGCCGTGGCCGCCGCGAGCACGATCTCCGCCGAGTTCAGGGCGCGGAACACGAGCCGGCCGATGCCGAGTCCCAGCGGCAGCGTGATGCCGGGCGCGCGGAACTTCAGCGGCGCCTCGATCGAGATCGCCAGCACCATGCCGAGCCAGATGCACGCCAAAGCGAGCGGAAGCGATGTCATAGGTGGTTATCTTGGCGTGGTGCTCCTCGATCAGGTTTCCAAGCGGTACGGGCGCGGGCCCTGGGTGCTGCGCGACCTCACGCTGGAGGTGTCCGGCCTGACCGTGCTGACCGGCGCGAACGGCACCGGCAAGTCGACGTTGCTCAAGATCGCCGCCGGGGTGCTGAAGCCGACGTCCGGACGTGTCTCGCGACCTGCTTCGGTCGGTTACGTGCCCGAGCGTTTTCCCTCGGACGTCAAGATGTCCGCTTCGGCGTATTTGGCGCACATGGGACGGATCCGGCGTGCCGAGGCGAACGACGTGCTGGAACGGCTCGGTTTCGTCGGCTCGATGACGTCGCCGATGGCGGAGCTGTCCAAGGGCAACGCGCAGAAGGTCGCGCTGGCGCAGGCTTTTCTGGCCTCGGACGTGCTGGTGCTCGACGAGCCGTGGACCGGCCTCGACGCCTCGGCGGCCGCCGAGCTGGTGTCGTTGCTGGAGGAACGGACGGCGCTGGTGTCCGATCACGAGGGACACCTGGCCTCCGCGACGCGCGTGGACCTCGCGGGTGGGCACGTGACGATCGATCTCAGCCGCGTGTCCGCATTGGACGCCCTGGAAGCGTTGGAAGGCGTGCGGTCGGTGCAGGCTCGCGGGTCGTCGGTGCGGGTGGTCGTGGCGCCGGACCGCAGTGATCAGGTGCTCGCCGAGGCGTTGCGGCTCGGGTGCTCGGTGCGGAGTGTGCGGTGATCTCTCTCGTTCGGTATCTCGCCGCTGACGTCTTTCGCGGGCAACGGTATTTGGCGCCTCTGCTGGTGTTCCTCGGTGTGATGGGGATGTTGTTCTCCTCCGACGCCGGGCAGCCGCTGGAGGCGTATTCGGGGTCGTCGGCGTTGCTCTACCCGATCGCGGCGTGGATGGCCGTCGTGGTGGCGACGTCCGAGGACGTGGTGCGGCGCGAGATCACCGTGGTGTCCGCCGGTGGGTGGTCGCGGGTGCTGACGGCGGCCGCGCTGGTCTCGGTGTTGATCGCGCTGGCGATGGCACTGCTGGCGGCGGTGTGGCCGGTGGTGACGAACCCGCACCCGTACACGGCGGGCGAATTTTTTGTCGGACTCGCCGCGCATACTGGATGCGCGTTGCTCGGCGTCGGTGTGGGCCTGATGTTCGCCCGCCCCGTTTTCGACTCCATCGGGCGCACCGTGCTGGCGGTGTTCTCGGTGGTGGTGCTGACCTATCCGCTCGGGCGGGCCACCCCGCTCGGGTGGGTGCTGGACGCGCTGGGGCACAACAGGGCGTCGCTGTCCTTGCTGGGGACGGTGGCGGTCGGTGCCGCTCTGGTGGCAGCCGCGGTGGTGGCCGGGGTGCGGCGGGCCTGATGCGGGTCAACGTGCTCGGACCGCTGCAGGTCGTGGCCGCGGACGGCGCACCGGTCGAGGTGCGCGGTAAACGGCTGCGCTGGTTGCTGATCCGGCTGGCGATGGAACCCGGCCACGTCGTGGCGGCGGACCGGCTGATCGCCGACCTGTGGCCGGACGAGCCACCGGTGGACGGTTCCGCCGCGTTGCAGTCGCTGGTGTCGCGGCTGCGGCGGTCGGTCGGTGCCGAGGTGATCTCGTCGCACGCGTCGGGGTACCGGCTGGAGGCGCCGACCGACGTCGAGGCCTTCGTTCGGACGCGTGACGCGGCGTTGTGGCGCGGGGCGGCGTTCGAGGAGGCGCCGTTCGCGCTCGACGAGGCCGTGCGGCTGGCGTTGCTGCGCGACGATCTCGCGGGGCTGGAGGCCTTGGCGGCCGCGCATCCGTTGCGCGAGGACGTCCAGGCCCGGTTGATGCTGGCGCTGAACGCCGCCGGACGGCGGTCGGACGCGCTGGCGGTGTTCGCGCGCGTTCGCTCGGCGTTGGCCGACGAGCTGGGCGTGGATCCCGGTGAGGCGCTGGCGGCCGCCCACCTGACGGTGCTGCGCGAGCGCGTCTCGCGAGGCAACCTGCCGGCGCCGGTCGGGTCGTTCGTCGGGCGTGCCGACGACTTGGCCGCGCTGGCGGAGCTGTTGCGGGACAACCGGCTGGTGACGCTGACCGGGTTCGGCGGCGTGGGCAAGACGCGCCTCGCGCTGACGCACGCCGCGTCGGTGCCACAGGCGTGGTTCGTCGAGCTGGACTCGACGGCCGAACCGCTCGCGGCGCTCGACGCCGCCCTGGGCCCGAATCCGTTGGCGGCCCCGGTGTTCTCACGGCTCGGGTCGTCGCTGGTGGTGCTCGACAACTGCGAGCACGTCGTGGACGCGGCCGCCGCGTTGTGCGTGCGGTTGCTGGCCGAGGCGCCGGACGCGCGCGTGCTCGCGACCTCACGCGAGCCGCTGGGGATCCCGGGCGAGGTCGTGCACCCGGTGGCGCCGCTCGGCCTCGACCACGCGGTCGGGCTGTTCTCCGCACGGGTCGGCTCCCCGCTGGATCCCGGCGTCGTTCGGCGGGTGTGTGCTGCCCTGGACGGGATTCCGCTCGCGCTGGAGCTCGCGGCGGCACGGGCCCGGTCGCTGTCGGCGGCGCAGCTGGAGTCGCGGGTGGACAGCCGGCTGCGGCTGCTGGACCGCGGCACGCGGACCGGGCCGGCGCGGCATCGAACGTTGCGTGCGGTGATCGACTGGAGCTGGGAGCTGCTGGACGACGCCGAGCGCACGCTGCTGGCGCGGCTGGCCGTGTTCGTGGGTGGGGCGACGGCTTCGGCGGTGCACTTCGTGTGCGGCGCGGGCTCGCGCAGGGGTGCTCTGTCGCCGGGAACTCCATTTGAGCCTGTGGCAGGGGTTCTGGATGACCGCGAAAGCGTCATCGAGGAGCCTGCTGACCCCGGTTCCGTTGCTCTGGCGGGAGAGGCGGCGCAGGACACCTCAGCCCGGCACGGGGCGTCCGCCGCCCATGCCGCGCCGGTGCGTTTCGAGCCCGGGGCAGGCTCGCGCAGGGGTACCCGCGAGCCGGGAACCCCTGCATCTCAACGTACTCAGGAGGTCCGACAAGATCAGGACCTCTGGGACACCGAGGACCTGCTGGCCGCGCTCGTGGAGAAGTCGCTGGTCGTGCGCTCCGGCGAGCGCTACCGGCTGCTGGAGACCGTGCGCGAGTACGCGTTGGAGCAGGGCCAGTCCGATCCCGCCCGGCACGCCGCCTACTACGTCGCGCTGGCCGAGCGGAACGAACCGCTGCTGCGAGGTCCGGAGCAGCTGGACGCGTTGAAGGTCTTCGACGTGGAACGGTCCAACCTCGACGCGGCGCAGGCGTGGGCGGTCCGGCACGACCTGTCCGTCGCGCGGCGCATGATGGCCGCGCGCACGTGGCATTGGCTGGTGATGACCAAGCGGTTCGAGGAGATCCGCCGCTGGGCCGCGCTCACGCCGGACGACCCGCTCTCGGAGGTGCTGGCCTCGCTCGGCACGCCGGCCGCCCTCGCCGCCGCGGAGCGGTTGTGGGAGGAGGACCTCCCGACGGCGCTGTGCGCGTTGATGCTGACGAGCGGTCAGGTCTGGGGTCAGACCGCGCTGGCGGAACGGCTCGAGGTGCTGGCCGGTCGGCTGGAGCGGTCGCCGGACGCGTGGATGCGTGCGTTCGCGGCGCTCGTGCGGGGGCTGGTGGCCGGTGAGTTCAGCGAGGGTTCCGCGCCGCGGGCGGAGACGGCGTACCGGGAGGCGCTCGACGGGTTCCGGGCGGTGGGAGATCGGTGGGCCGTCGTGTTCGGGCTGTCCTGCCTGGTCATGGTGCTGATCAACCGGGGTGCGTTCGCCGAGGGCTTCCAGGCGGTCTCCGAGGCGCGGCAGGTGGCCGCCGAGCTGGGTGAGCCGGAGTCCGTGCTGGTGCCGATGTCGGTGCTCATGCAGGCGGCGCGCATCAAGATCAGGATCGGCGACCTCGCCGGTGCCCGTGAGGACCTGGAACTGGTGCCGGCCTCCCCGTTCGGCCTGGACCGGGCACGGGTCACGCAGGCCTACGGTGAGATGGCGTACTTCAGCGGTGACTTCGAGCAGGCCGTCACGTTGTACCGCCAGGCGCTCGACGCCACGGAGGACTCGCCGGCGAACCAGTTCCGCGCCACCGTCCACGCCGGACTGGGACTGGCGCTGACCCGCCTCGGGCATCTCGGTGAGGCGGGCGAGCACCACGGGCGAGCGCTCGACACCGTCAACAGGAGCGCGGACGGACCGGCCAGGGCACTCGTGCTGGAGTGGTACGCGGACTGGCTGTCCGCCCAGGGCGACCCCCGTGGCGCGAGGGAGGCCCTGGACGACGCCGAACGGCTACGCGGCGGTCCGAGCAGCGACCCGGCGGTGGTGCGGCTGCGTGACCGGGTTCGCGCCGAAGTAGGCGTCGATCGCTGAGCGGCCGATCGCGGCGACGTAGCCGTCCGGGCGCACGAGCACCGGACCGTCCGGGAAGTCGAGCGTCACGAAGTCGGGGCCCCGTAGCAGGTCGAAGATCCGGCCCTGCTCGGTGACGCCGTCGGGCATGCGGTCACCCGCCTGAAGGCCCTCGCCTTCTGCGGTCCGGTACGACAGCGAGAGCTGCAGCGTCTCGTCGCCACGCCGTTCGAACGGGTTGCCGGACATCATGATCTCGGTCGTCATGCCCAGCAGCCACTGCGCGACGGGCTTGCGCTCGGACTCGTAGGTGTCGAGCAGCGTTTCCATCGCGAGCTTCCAGCCCAGGTTGTAGGCGTCCTGGATGCCGGTGTTCATGCCCTGCGCGCCGGCGGGGGAGTGCACGTGCGCGGCGTCGCCCGCGAGGAACACCCGTCCGACGCGGAACCTGTCGACCATGCGGATGTTCATGCGGTACAACGACATCCACGTCGCGTCGTGCACGACCACGTCGTCTCGGCCGGTGCGGTCGCGGACGATCTCGCGGTAGAGCTCCAGCGACGGCTCACCGTCGCCGGTCGCCTGGAACTGGAAGAGGTCCGTGCCGGGCAACGGGCACAGGGCGAGCCACTTGTCGGCGCGGCCACCCCACTGGTGCCAGTGGTCGCGGTCGAGACCGGAGACTCGCACGTCGCCGACGAGCATCCGCTGGTCCTCGTGGGTCTCGCCGACGAACGACACACCGAGTTCCTTGCGCACGAACGACTTTCCGCCATCACAACCGACGAGGTACTTCGCCCGCACGGTCTCCCCGCCGACGACTGCCGTCACGCCGGAGTCGTCCTGGGTGAAGGACGTCAGCGGCATTGCGTACTCGACGGGCCGGGGGAGTGCCTCGCGCAGGATCTGCTCGACCCGGAACTGCGGGATGAGCATGGTGGCGGCGTACGGGCGTTCGGCCGTCGGGACGCGGCCCTCGTGCACGTCCCACTCGCGCAGCACCTCGCTGCCCTGGTAGGCGCGCATCGTCATGTGGAACCGCCCGGACGCCAGCACCGGCTCGATCACGCCCAGGTCGTGGAAGACCTCCATGCTGCGCGGCTGCAGGCCTTTGCCGCGCGAGCCGGCGAACGGCGCCGGGGAGGCGTCGACGATGCGGAACGGGACGCCGCGGCGGGAGAGGTCGAGCGCCAGGGTGAGGCCGGTCGGGCCGGCACCGATGATCAGAACCTGAATGTCCATGGGCAGAGACTCGGCCCGAGAACTGCCACGGCCCTGTCACCGCGCTGTTGCGGGTGACAGGGCCGTCGATGAGCAGCGAGAACTTACTTCTTGAGCAGCTCGATCAGCGCGTCGACGTCCTTCGGCTCGAAGCCGCGGAACAGCGTGAGCGCCAGCTCGTAGTACGAGCGGACCGGGCTGACGTACCACTTGCCGTCGACCTCGGTGGAGACGACGCCGACGCCGGACTTCATGACCGACCCGGCCACCCGGCCGATGATGTCGATGGCCTCAGCCGGGATCTGCTTGCCGCCCTGCTGCTTCAGCAGCTGCGTGATCTCGCTCGCGCACAGCTTCTGCGAACCCTGGCCGGGCACGTCGGCCGCGTAGCAGTCACCCTCGCGGGTGATCGTCATGGTCTCGCCCTCGGCGGTGATCGACAGCTTCTTGACCGTGACCTGCTTGCCGCCGGTCACGTCCTTGACGTCGGTCTCCAGCGCGTTGAGCTTGGCGCCGGTCGGCTTCTGCT
The DNA here is from genome assembly GCF_033949975.1 of Lentzea sokolovensis. Taxonomy (NCBI): domain Bacteria; kingdom Bacillati; phylum Actinomycetota; class Actinomycetes; order Pseudonocardiales; family Pseudonocardiaceae; genus Lentzea; species Lentzea sokolovensis. Next base: position 417,489 of record NZ_JAXAVU010000001.1, on the reverse strand, counting down.
TGCCGGCCTCGGCCAGCAGCAACGGGCCGAGGTCCTGCAGCACACCGGCCTCGTCGGGCGGCAGCAGCGCGATGACCTTCGTCAGGTCGGCGTCGAGCGCGGCGTTCACCATCTGCTTCGCGGCGTCCTCCGCCGAGCTCGCGCCCTGTGCCGCGATGCCCTGCGCAGGCCACTTCTTCTTGTCCTCCTCCAGGACCGCGTTGGCGATCGTGTAGAAGGCGCTCGGGTACCACTTGTCGCCGACCTTGATCGACGCGATGCCGATCGGCATGCCGCGCTTCTTCACCTCGGCGGTGATGTCGACGGTCTCGGACTTCGACGTGGTCGTGCTGAACTCGGTGCCGAGCGCGTCCACGAGCTTGTCGGTGAGCGGGATCTTCGACGCGTCCGAGGTGATCGTGATCTTGCCCTCGACCAGCTTGTTGATGGTGAGGTGGTCGTTGATCTTCTCGGCGGCCGCCTCGTCGAACTTGATGTTCTCGCTCTTGAACTCGACGCCGGTCAGCTTGTTCGGGTCCGCTTCGGGCTTGAGGATCTCGAGACGCTTCATCTCCTTCGTCATCGAGTCCATGTAGTCCTTGGACAGCGCGGCCTCGGCGGGCGCCAGCGACGCCATGATGCCGACGACGTCACCGCTGCCCAGCTGCTCGACGAGGTTCTTCGCCGCGACGGCCGGGGTGTCCTGGCCCGCGTTCGTGCCGGGGTCGGCCTTCTTCAGCGCGAAGAACGTGACACCGCCGCCGATCAGCAGCAGCACTGCGACGACGGCCGTGACGACCAGGCCGGTGCGCTTCTTCTTCGGCGGCTCGCCGCCCATCGGCGCGTAGCCGTACGGCTGCTGGTCGAAGCCCTGCTGCGGAAAGCCCTGCGGGCCCGTCTGCGGGTAACCCTGCTGCGGGTAGCCCTGCTGGGGATGACCCTGCGGCCCGGGCTGCGGCTGCTGCGGGAATCCCTGCGGACCGGTCTGGGGGTAGCCGCCCTGCTGCGGGTAGCCACCCGGCTGCTGCGGGTAGCCGCCCTGCTGGGGCTGCTGCGGCTGCTGGCCGTACGGGTTGTTCTGCGGCTGCCACTGGCCGCCGCCGCCACCTGGGTAGCTCACGGTTTTCCTCCCGGAGTAATCACTGCGCTGCGCCTGTTGGAGGTGAGCACCGTGATCGCCCCCACGATCGTCAGTACGGCACCGGCAAGAGTCGTCATCGGTCCGGAGATGCTGATTCCGACCAATGCACCCTTGCTGTCCCCTTGGACTGTGGCTAGTAGGGCCACGGTTCCCCCGATCGTGCCAAAGAGAAGGCCGACGCACGCGGCAAACCGTGGAAATCGGACTACGTGGAGACCGATCGCGACCATGGCCAGTGGCGTCAGCCCCACCCAGATCGACGTCACGACGGTGCCCGCCACCCCGTCCAACCCGGCGAGATCACGGAGCGAGAGCACTTCGTAACTGTCTCTCGTGGTCGATCCGGATTTCAGCCACGGCAAGAACGTCCCGGTGATGGTGGTGACCAAGCCCACTGCCGCGATCGCGGCTCCCACAGCGCTGCGCACGGGGACTAGTGTGAACCGATGGCCTCGGAGGCGTGCGCAGCGGCACGGGCGCTGGTCGCGTCCGCCCACCGGATCACGGTGCTGACCGGGGCCGGAGTCTCCACGGATTCGGGCATCCCTGACTTCCGCGGACCGGACGGGCTGTGGACGCGCGACGCCGACGCCGGGCTCGCGGCTTCGCTCGACGCCTACCTCTGCGACCCCGAGGTGCGCAGGCGCTCCTGGCGGGCGAAGCTCGACAGTCCGGTGTGGACCGCGAAGCCGAACGCCGCGCATCGGGCGTTGGTGGAACTGGAACGGTCCGGCCGGTTGCGCACCGTGGTCACGCAGAACATCGACGGCCTGCACCAGAAGGCGGGCTCCGATCCGCATCGCGTGCTGGAACTGCACGGCACGTTGCACGCCACCGTGTGCCTGGGATGCGGTGCCACGGGCCCGATGCGGGACGCGTTGAGGCGCGTCGCCGAGGGGGAGCAGGAGCCGGACTGCCCGCGCTGCCGGGGAATCCTCAAGTCCGCCACGGTCTCGTTCGGCCAGGAGCTCGACGGAGAGGTGCTGCACCGCGCCCGCCTCGCCGCCCTGGATTGCGATGTGCTGCTGGTGGCGGGAACATCGCTCTCGGTGCAGCCCGCCGCGGGCCTCGTGCCGCTGGCGGCCAAAGCAGGTGCACAGGTCGTCATCTGCAACGCCGAACCCACGCCGTACGACTCCGTGGCGGCCGTTGTGCTGCACGAACCCGTCGCCGACGTGCTTCCGGATCTCAGTTCCGTTCCTCCATCCGGGGGAGGCCGATTCTCGTCCTGGGGAGATCCGAGCACCTGGTCGTAGGGTCGCTTCATGCGCGTACCGCTGATCACCACGGACTTCCTGGACCGCGCGTCGTTCGCGTTCGGAGCGACGACGGCGGCCATCGACGAACCGGACCAGCCCGCGAAGCCGGTCGCGACGACGACGTACGCCGAGATGGCGACCCGCGTGCGCGCGTGGCAGGCCGGGTTCGACGCACTGGGCGTCGGCGAGGGCGAACGGGTCGCCGTCGTCAGCCACAACTCCGCGCGGATGCTGGAGCTGCTGCACGCGCTTCCCGGCAGCGGGCGCATCTGCGTGCCGGTGAACTTCCGCCTGCGCCCCGACGAGGTGAAGTACATCGTCGAGCACAGCGGCGCGTCGGCGTTGTTCGTCGACCCCGAACTGGAACTCGATGACGTCGTGGCACGCCACCGGTTCACGCTCGGCGAGGAGTCGGAGTCGCTGCTTCGGTTCGATGTGGAGCCACGGCCGTGGAGCGCGCCCTCGGAGGACGCGACAGCCACCATCAACTACACGTCCGGAACGACCGCGCGTCCCAAGGGCGTGCAACTGACGCACCGCAACATCTGGCTGAACGCGGTCACGTTCGCCATGCACACCCGTGCGTGGGAAGGCGACGTGTACATGCACGTGCTGCCGATGTTCCACTGCAACGGCTGGGGAATGCCGTTCGGACTCGCGGGCCTCGGTGTGCCGCAGGTGGTGCTGCGCAAGGTCGACGGCGCCGAGATCCTGCGTCGTGTGCGCGACCACGGCGTCACGCTCATGTGTGGCGCACCGGCCGTGTGGAACGCCGTGCTGGACGCCGCGCAGACGTGGGACGGCGAGATCCCCGGCCGTGACACCGTACGGATCGTGTGTGCCGGTGCGCCGCCGCCCTCGCGCACGATCCAGCGCGTGACCGAGGAACTCGGCTGGGAGTTCCTGCAGATCTACGGCCTGACCGAGACGGCGCCGCTGCTCACCTTCAACCGCGCTCAGCCAGGTCTGGAGGGCGAGGAGAAGGCGAAGAAGCAGTCACGGGCGGGTGCGCCGGCCCTGGGCGCGCAGCTGCGGATCTCCGAGAACGGCGAGGTGCTCGCGCGGTCGAACGTGGTCATGGAGGGCTACTGGGAGAACCCGGAGTCCACCGCGGACGCGATCGAGGACGGCTGGTTCCGCACCGGCGACGGCGGCTACTTCGACGACGACGGCTACCTGACGATCTCCGACCGCAAGAAGGACGTGATCATCACCGGCGGCGAGAACGTCTCGTCCATCGAGGTCGAGGACTGCCTGTTCTCGCACCCGGCCGTCGCCGAGGTCGCGGTCATCGGCGTGCCCCACGAGAAGTGGGGTGAAACGATCAAGGCGCTGGTCGTGCTCTCCGGTGAGGCCACCGAGGCCGAGCTGATCAAACACTGCAAGGAGCGGCTCGCCGGGTACAAGGCACCGACGTCGATCGAGTTCCGCGACTCGATCCCGCGCACGGCGACCGGCAAGATCCAGAAGTTCAAGCTCCGCGAGCCGTACTGGGCCGGCCGGGGCCGCGGCGTCAACTAGGCCATTCGGCGACACGCCGGGACTTCGATCGTCCCAAAAGGACCACACCGCGTGTTCCACTGTGACACGTGTGGCTGACGGTGCGTTAGTTCCGGATGCGCCGGATGAGTCTGATTGGTCTAATGCGGTCGGAGGTGATGTCCAGTGTTGACACGACTCTCCGCCGTGTTGGTGTTGATGACGGCCGTCCTCACGGGGACGGCCAGTGCTGTGCCGCCTCCTCCGCCGAACCCCAGTGACTCGGAGATCTCGGCGTCACGGGCAGAGGCGGACGCGAAGGCGGCCCGCGTCGGCGAGCTGACCGGGCGGCTCACGCAGGCGGAGTCACGCCTGCAGGAACTGCTCGACGACGTCTCGTACAAGCGCGAGCTCGCCAACAAGGCCCGGGTGGACCTGGAAACGGCGATCTCGGAGGCCGAGACCGCCCGCCGTGAGGCTTCGGCCGCCCGTGTCGAGGCCGACGCGGCCTCCAAGACCGTGGAGAAGAGCCGCCTCGAACTGGACGAGTTCGCGGCCGCCTCCTACGCGCAGGGCACGACCGTCGGGTCGTTCTCCGCGTACATCGGCGCCAAGTCGCCCGAGGACCTTCTCGCCCGTGCCCAGATGCTGGAGGCGGTGTCCGCGTCCAGCCTGAACCGGCTCGACCAGGTGACCCGCGACCAGGGCACCGCCGCGAACCTCGACTCCGCCGCTCGCGCCGCGCTGCAGAAGGCCGAGGTGAAGCAGGCCGCCGCGGACGAGGCCAAGAAGGTCGCCGAGCAGGCCCAGCAGGTGGCCGTGAACGCGCACTCGGCGCAGGCCGCGGCCACCGAGGAGCTGCAGTCCAACAAGGACGCCGTCGAACGTGAGCTCGCCTCGGCGCGAGGCGCGGTCAACGGGCTGGAAGCGCAACGCCAGCAGTACGACCAGTGGACCGAGGCCAAGAAGCGCGAGGACGAGGAGAACGCCCGCAGGGCCGCCGCGGCAGCCGCTGCCGCCGCAGCTCCGCAGGCTCAGGCACCCCGCCCGGCCGCCTCGGCGCCCGCGCCGTCCGGCAACCGCGTGCAGACCGTGATCAACCGGGCGTTGGCCCAGCGCGGTGTCATCTACGCGTGGGGCGGCGGCAACCACTACGGCCCGACGTACGGCGTGCGCGACGGCGGCGTCGCCGACTCGTACGGCGACTATCGCAAGATCGGCTTCGACTGCTCGGGCCTGATGATGTACGCCTTCGCGGGCGCCGGCGTGTACCTGCCGCACTACAGCGGCTACCAGTACAACTCCGGCCGCAAGGTGCCGTTGTCGCAGATGGCCCCCGGCGACATGATCTTCTGGGGTCCTGGCGGCGGCACGCACGTGGCGTTGTACCTGGGCGGCGGGATGATGGTGGAGGCGCCGCATTCCGGTGCCGTGGTGCGGATCTCCCCGGTGCGGTACGGCGGCATCATGCCGTACGTGACCCGGATGCTGTGATCGGATCGGTGGCCCGCCGGGAGCGGGCCACCGGGTCTGGTGCTCAGAGGTCACGTGCCCAGAGCTGGCCGGTCACGTCGTGGCCGAAGCTGTGCTGGGGCGTTTCCTCGATCAGCTCGAACTCGTGCGCGTCGTAGATCTTCCTGGCGGACGCGAGGCCGGCGACCGTCCACAAGACCATGCGTTCGTAGCCCGCGTTCTGGGCGAACTCGATGCACGTGCTGACGAGCTTGTTGCCCGCGCCGTGGCCACGGGCGTTCGGATGCACGAGCAGCACGCGCAACTTCGCTGTCGTGTCGTCCTCACGAACGCAGAGCACGCATCCGACGCGTTGGCCGTCGAGTTCGGCGATCCACGCGCCCTCTCTCGCGGGGTCGTGGTCGGCCGCGTAGTCGCCGACGATCTTGGCGACCAACGCCTCGAACGAGGTGTCCCAGGCGAGTTCGGACGCGTAGAGCTCGCCGTGTGCCTGGACCACCCAGCCGAGGTCGCCGGGCAGGCCGAGCGGGCGGATCAGCATGGTCGCCTCCACTGACACGACTGTTTCAGTCATGCCAAGATACTGCCATGCCGTCCGCCAGGGAGACCGAACTGCTCGAAGCCGCGTACCGGTACGTGCTCACCCACGGCCTCGCGGACGTGTCGCTGCGGCCGTTGGCGGCGGCCATCGGATCGAGCACACGCGTGCTGCTCTACCTGTTCGGCAGCAAGGAAGGCCTGGTCAGGGCATTGCTGGCGCGGGCGCGCGCCGAAGAACTGGGATTGCTGGCCGACATCGGCACCGGTCCCGGCGTCGTCGCGCGGTTGTGGGAGTGGCTGTCCGCGCCCGCACATCGGCCGTTGCTGACGCTGTGGCTGGAGGCCTACGCGCGCTCTCTCGTGGAGCCTGACGGGCCGTGGGCGGGCTTCGCGCGTGCGACCGTGGAGGACTGGCTGGAGGTGTTGCGCGCCGCTCAGCCCGAGGACGTGCGCGACACCGCTGCCGGACTGGCGTCGCGCACGCGTGAACTCGCGTTGCTGCGGGGCGCGTTGCTCGACCTGCTCGCGACGGGGGACGGCGAGCGCGTCACCTCGGCAGTGGGGTCTAGCTTTGGGGTGTGAAGATCGTGGTGTTCGGTGCGTCCGGAATGGTCGGTCAGGGCGCGTTGCGGGAGTGCCTGCTCGACCCGGCCGTCGACTCTGTGGTCACGGTCGGGCGTTCGCCGTCGGCCGTGGCGGATCCCAAGCTGCGGCACGTGGTGCACGCCGATTTCGGTGACCTGTCGCCGGTCGCGGCGGACGTGGCCGACGCCGACGCGTGCTTCTACTGCATGGGCGTGACGTCCGCGGGTCTGAGCGAAGCCGAGTACACGCCCGTGACGCACGACTACGCGGTTGAAGCCGCACGCGTCGTCGGTGGCACCTATGTGTACGTGTCCGGTGAGGGCGCCGACGCCGAGAGCAAGACGATGTGGGCGCGGGTGAAGGGGCGCACGGAGAACGAGCTGCTGGCGCTGGACCGGCCGGTGTTCGTCGTGCGACCGGGCTTCATCCAGCCACGGCACGGGATCACGTCGCGCACCCGCATCTACCGCTACCTCTACTCGTGGTCCTCGTGGCTCGTGCCGGCGCTGAAGAAGGTGGCGCCGAAGTTCGTCACGAGCACCGACGAGCTCGGGCGCGCGATGGTGGCGCTGGCCAAGGGCGCTCAGGCGACGCGGGTGCTGCGCAGCGACGAGATCAACCGGCTCGCGGGATGACGCTCGAGGAGACCATCCGCGAGTACCAGGAGGACGGCTACGAGGTCACGCACGTCGTGGAGTCCGTGTGCGGCGGGTGTGGTGAGAAGTCGTTCCACGTGCAGATGACCGAGGATCAGGCGATGCGCCGGACCTGCCTCGGCTGCGGCCTCGCGGAGTTCATCGCCGACTCCGAGGAGCACTGGGACGACGAGGACGCGGAGGAGTGCGAGTGCACCTGCGGCGGCGAGGAGTTCGCCGCCGCGCTCGGGTCGTCGTGCCGCCCGGACGGCGAGGTGCGCTGGCTGACCGTCGGGCTGCGGTGCCTGAAGTGCGGGCTTTGTGGCGTGTACGAGGACTGGAAGATCGACTACATGCCGAGCAAGCACCTCATCACGCGGGCCTGACCGCGTCCCGAGTGGGAGATGCCGGTGTCGGACCTCGTCGTCCACTTCGACGACGAGCTGAAGAAGTTCTCCGTCTAGGACTTGAACGCCTCCTCGGCCTTCACGACGCCCGCGGTGCGGCCCGGCGCCGTGTGGTTCTCCCAGTACAGGTTCGTGTGCGCGATGACCTTGTCCGGGGTGGGCGCGCCGTACTCCGACAGGTCCTCGGTCGTGTGCGCGTCGCTGACCAGCAGAGCGTCGTAGCCGCGCACGACGGCGCCGTGCAGGGTCGAGCGGATGCACTCGTCGGTCTGCGCTCCGGACACGACCAGGCTGCCGATTCCCTTGCCCGCCAGCACTTCCTCGAGGTTCGTCGCCTCGAACGAGTCGGCGTACGTCTTGTGCACCACGGGTTCGCCGTCGGCGACCTTGAGCTCGGGCACGAACTGCCAGCCGTCGGACTCCTTGGGCATGTGCTCGGCGTTGCTGTGCTGCACCCACACGACGTCGACGCCGGCCGCGCGCGCCTTGTCGACGAGAGCGGCGACGTTGGCGACGACCTCGTCGCGGTTGTGGGCGTGGTTCACCACGCCGTTCTGGACATCGATCACGAGCAACGCTGTGTTGGGGCGGTTCGCCAGAGTCGTCACGCGGCCAGCTTAGGCCGCTTCCGGTGGCGTGCAAGGGTGTTCCGTCGACTGTGGACGGCCGCACGCGTGCGGCTCAGCGGGAACGCAGCCGCCGCAACATCCGGGCGTCCTCGAAACCGACGTTGCGCGCGGCGGTCTCGACCGTGGCGCCTTGACCGATCAGGTGTTCGGCCCGTTCGACGCGCAACGCCTGCTGGTACTTCAAGGGCGTCATGCCCGTCGCACGGCCGAACAACCGCGTCACGGTCCGTTCGCTGCAACCGGCGTGGACGGCGAGTTCCGCGAGCGAGAGACGGTCGGCGAGGCGTGACTCGATGACGTCCTGAACGCGGTGCACGGTCTCGTTGATGTGCGACCGGTGCCGCAGCAGGACACTGGCTTGCTGGTCGTCACCGTTCCTGCGCGCGTAGATGACCATCGTGCGTGCGATCGCGGCGGCGACCGTGGGCCCGTGGCGCACGGCGACGAGATGCAACGCGAGGTCGATGCCGCTCGCGATGCCCGCGGACGTCACGACCCTGTTGTCCTCCACGAACAAGACGTCACGCACGACGTGTGCGGCCGGGTAGCGCCGTGCGAGTTCCTCTTGCAACTCGTGATGCGTGGTGCAACGCCGTCCGTCGAGTAAACCGGCGCGTCCCAAAGCATCCGCGCCGGCACACACACTTGCCACCGTGCCGCCGTTGTCGTGGTGTGCGCGCACCCACGCCAGCGCGCGTTCGCTCAGATGTCCGGTGCCCACGATCTTCGGCGACCGCCACCCCGGCACGAACACGAGGTCGTCCACCTCAAGAGAGGGCAACTCACGCGACGCGCCCAGCGGCACGCCCTGATGACTGAGCACGGTGTCCATGTCGCCGACGTAGGACAGCGCGTACCCGTTCACCAGGTCGGCAGCGCTGGAGAACACCTGCGCCGGCCCCGCGAGGTCGAGCAGGTGCACGGAAGGTGCGAGCAGGAAGACGACTCTGGTCACGATCCGGTCAGCGTAGCGACATCCGAGATCCGCGCGAACCGGCCCGCCAGCACGTACTCGGTCCGCTCGATGATCTCCTCGACCCCGAGGACCTTGCCGGTCCGCCAGTGCGGCAACGGCGTGGTGGCGGTCGCGTCCGTCACGAACGTCATGTCGAACCCGAGATCCGACCCGACCCGCGTGGTCGTCTCGCAGCACTGCTCGGTCCGGATGCCGCTGATCAGCAACTCCCGCACGCCCCGCGTCGTGAGCGTCTGCTGCAGGTTCGTCGTGGTGAACGCGTTGTGCGCGGTCTTGGTCAGCACCGGCTCGTCGTCGAGCGGCTTGAGGCCGTCGATCAGCCGCACGTGACCCAGCGCGGGGTCGAACACGTCGCCGGAGCCGGGCTCGGAGTGCAGCACCCACACCACCAGGTCGCCGGCGTCGCGGCTCAGGTCGACCAGCTGGTTCACCTTGCCGACCACGTCCGGGTTGGACACCTCGGCCCAGTTGGGGCGCTGACGGAACGACTCCTGCACGTCGATGACGATCAATGCTCGCTTCATGTCCTCCAGCCTCGCGGGCTCGAAGATCGCGAAACAGGCACGGGCCGGGCGAAGGGCGGACGGATCCGGTCACCCGTGCGAAGATCGCGGACGTGAAGCTGCGCGTGCTGGCGGGCGACCCCGCGGATCCGGCTCTGGGGGCCGAGGTCGAGGTGACCGCGGGCGACGGCCCGAGGAGCGGCCTCGCCGTGCCGTACCTGCGCCTGGTCGGCCGCCACGGCGGCCGCGAGATCCTGGTCGGCGAGGCACGGGTCACCGCCACGAGCGTCGAGATCGCGGTCAGCGCCACCTGGAACGAGACCGGCGGCTGGCACCGGGAACCCTGGAACGGTGAGGTGCTGGGCGAGACCCTCGCGCACCCCGCTCACCCGATTCGGCCCAACCAGCGGGACGTCTCCATCGCCAAGGGCGTTGCCGAGGGATCGCGCAACACCGTCGGCGAACTGCGGCAGCTGCGCTACGAGATGGAACGCCAGGTCGCCGACCTGCTGACCCAGCGCACGAACGCGAAGCTCCGGCTGATCATGGCCCAGCTCGTCGAACTGTCGATCGCGTTCAGCCGTGCCCGTGACTTCGCGCGCGAGGCCATCCGCGAGCAGCTCTGGATGCGCGACGGTGGCGCGTTACCGCACTGCCAGGCGATGGACACCGAGCTCGGTGACGAGATGACGCGCCTGCAGTCGTTGCTGGGCAGCGTGTCGACGCTCGCCGTGGCCCAGGACGGCGAGGCGCAGCAACGGTTCAACATGCTCGCCGCCGCCGCTGCCGCCGGACTGGGTCTGCCCGCCCTGATCCTGTCGCTGTACGGCGCCGACGAGTACCTGCCGTTCACGTGGGACAAGGCGTGGCGCGCGCTGACCCCGATCGCGGGCGTCCTGACGGTGGCCGCCGGGATCATCCTGAGCCGCATGCCCGGACGCACCACCGGGAAGCACTACCTGGTGGCCGCCGGACTCATCACCGGCCTGATCGCGGTGCTGCTGATCGCCGGATTCCTCGCGCCGGGCTAGATCCGGCGGCGGCCCGCGAACCCCAGATCCGTCCGGTGGTACCAGGCCAGCTCGCGGTCGCCTTCGAGCCAGCACAGCAGCACCGGCACACCGTCCATCTCCGACGGGAAGTCCACGAGCAGCGGCGCGAAGCCCTTCAGCTCCGCCCCGCTGTGCTGCACGGTCTCCATCAGCTCGTCCAGCCGGGCCTGCGCGGCCTTGAACTCCGGCAGCCCGCCCAGAGCGGACTCACCGGCGGCGAGTTCGGCGGCGTCGGCCCGCAGACGCACGATCTCGTCCAGCGACGGCAGCAGGCGTTCGAGTTCGGTCCTGGCTTCGGAGAGGGTGAACAGTGGCACGGCGCCAAGGCTGGCACAGTGGTGGGAATGACGTGGCGACTGGGTGACCTCACCGTGAACCGGATCGGGTTCGGCGCGATGCGGCTGCCGCAACGGGGGACGGCGTTCGACCGCCGTGCCGAGCCACGCGACCGCGGGCAGGCGATCGAGGTGCTGCGGAAGGCCGTGGAGCTCGGGGTCAACCACGTCGACACGGCCGCCTTCTACTTCTCCGCCACGCGGTCGGCGAACGAGCTGATCAACAGCGCGCTCTCGCCGTACCCGGAGGACCTGGTGATCGTGACCAAGGTCGGGCCGGGCCGCACGCCGCAGGGGGAGTGGCTGCCGCTCGCGACGCCGCGGCAGCTGCGGGGACAGGTCGAGGAGAACCTGCGGCAGCTCGGCCGCGACCACCTCGACGTGGTCAACCTGCGGGTGAGCGGGCTGGACGACGTCAGCGCGCACTTCGAGCAGCTCGCGGCGCTCCGGCAGGACGGACTGATCCGGCACCTCGGGCTGTCCAACGTCAAGCCGCACCACCTCGACCAGGCGCAGCGGATCGCGCCCGTGGTGTGCGTGCAGAACTCCTACGGGCTCGGACACCACCCCGAGCAGGACGACTTCGTCGGCGTCTGCGGCGAGCGAGGCGTCGCGTACGTGCCGTTCTTCGCGCTCACCGGCGCCAACCAGGAGGCCGGGACGTCGGCCGACGACGACGTGGTCACCGAGATCGCCCACGACCGCAACGCTTCGCCCGCGCAGATCCGGCTGGCGTGGACGCTTGCGAGAGGCCCGCACGTGCTGGTCATCCCGGGCACGGGCGATCCGGAGCACCTGCGGCAGAACGTCGAGGCGGGGCGGCTCGGCCTCACGACCGAGGAGCTCACCCGCCTCGACGCCGCACACCTCAACGGCGGCTGATCCGCCCGAACAACCAGGTGGACCACAGGAAGGCCACCACGAGCAGTCCGCCCGACCACGCCAGCGCGAGCCAGCCGGACGACACGGGCTGGTCGTTCAGGAACGCGCGCACGGTCTCGATGACCGGCGTGATCGGCTGGTGCTCGCTGACGGCCCGCAGCCAGGGCGGCATCGTCGCCACCGGCACGAAAGCGCTGCTCAGGTACGGGATGAACAGCATGAAGAACCCGAGCAGGCTGGCTGACTCGACGCTGCCCGCGATCACGCCGAAGCCCGCCGCGAGCCACGACAACGCCAGCACGTAGAGCAGCAGCAGACCCATCGCGAGGACCCACGACCCGAGCGACGCGGTGGGGCGGAAGCCCATCAGCAACGCCACCAGCACCACCGCGAACGTCGCCAGGGCGTTGCGGGCGACCGAGGCGAGAACGTGGCCGGTCAGCACGGAGAAACCGCTGATCGGCATCGAGCGGAACCGGTCGACCACACCCTTCTTCATGTCGTCCGCCACGGACATCGCGGTGGACGTGGCGCCGTAACCGGTGCACAGCACGAGGATGCCGGGCACCACGTAGTCCACATAGGACTGCGTCGAGCTGATCGCGCCGCCGAACACGTAGACGAACAACGCCATCATCAGCACCGGCAGCACGATCGCCATGATCAGGGTGTCGAGGTTGCGGCGGCTCAGCCGGACGCTGCGGCCGACCATCGTCAGCGAGGCGGTCATGCGGCCACCGCCGTCAACGAGGTGAACACGTCGTCCAGGGTCGGGCGGTGCGCGGACACCCGCAGCACGCCGACCCGCGCCACCCGCAGGTCGTCCAGCACGCGGTGCAGATGAGCCGCGCTGCCGTCGGACGGCACGCTCAGCGTCAGCCCGTCGGCCACCCCGCCGACCACGGCCGCAGCCCGCGACACGTCGTCGGCGCAGGAGAAGGTCAGGTCCAGGCGGGTGCCGCCGACCGAGTTCTTCAACGCGTCCGCGGTGCCGTCCGCGACGACGCCCCCGTTGTGCAGCACCACGATCCGGTCGGCGAGCCGGTCCGCCTCCTCCAGGTACTGAGTGGTGAGGAAGATCGTCACTCCATCGCGCACCAGGTCGCCGATCGCGTCCCACATGGTCGTGCGGCTGACCGGGTCGAGTCCGGTGGTCGGCTCGTCCAGGAACAGCAGCCGCGGCTGTGCCACCAGGCTCATCGCCAGGTCCAGGCGCCGCCGCATGCCGCCGGAGTAGGTCCGCACTCGCCGGTCCGCCGCGTCGGTCAGACCGAACCGCTCCAACAGGTCGACGGCCCGTCCGCGAGCCGCCGGCCTGGCGAAACGTCGCAAGCGGGCGATCATGACAAGGTTCTCGCGTCCGGTCTGCTCCTCGTCCACCGCCGCGTACTGCCCGGTCAGGCTGATCACGCCACGAACAGCGGCGGCCTCGCGTGCCACGTCGAACCCGCACACCCGCGCCGATCCGCCATCTGGCCTGGTCAGCGTGCTCAGGATGCGGATCGTGGTGGTCTTGCCGGCGCCGTTCGGCCCGAGCAACGCGAGCACGGACCCCTCCGCGACCTTCAGGTCCAGCCCGGTCAGCACCGTGGCCGACCCGTATCTCTTCGTCAGACCCTCTGTCTCGACGATCATCGAACCCCCTTATATGCGTATGCCATACGCAAAACCTGAATTAGCGTATGGCATACGCATCTGTTTGACTAGAGGGCATGAAGAGGGGGCGCAAGCCGACCATCGACGCCGCCGACATCACCAGGGCCGCCATCGCGATCGCGGACGCCGAGGGGCTCGCCGCCGTGTCGATGGCCCGCGTCGCGCAGGAGATGGGCAACGCGACGATGGCGCTCTACCGGCACGTGAAGAGCAAGGACGAGCTGCTCCGGTTGATGGCCGACGCGGCGTTCGAGGATCCGCCCCCGTTGCTGGACGGCGGGTGGCGCGACAAGTTCGAGGTCTGGGCGAAGGCGCTGCTGGCGGGCATCCGCCAGCGTCCGTGGTTCCTGCAGATCCCCCTGAACGGCCCGCCGAGCGGCCCCAAGAGCCTCGCCTGGTTCGACAGCGCGCTGGGTGCGCTCGACGACACCCCGCTGGAGCCGGGGGAGAAGGTCGGCGTCGTGATGAGCCTGATGACGTTCGTGCACGGCGAGGCGTGGCTGAGCATCTCGCTGACCAAGGGCTTCGAGAACGACCCGGCCCAGTTCACCCGTCAGTACGGGCAGCGGCTGCGGGAGATCGTCGACCCGCGCAGGATGCCCGCGCTCGCGAAGATCGTCGCGGCCGGTGTCTTCGACATGGACGACCTCCTCGACGCGGACGACATGGCCGCGGAGTTCGACTTCGGCCTGCACCTGTTCCTGGAAGGCGTCGCCGCGCACATCGGAGGACGGTCATGACCTACGCGGCGATCATCCTCACCGGCGGCAAGGGCGAACGGCTCGGTGGCGTCGACAAGGCGGAACTGTCCTATCGGGACGCCACGCTGCTCGACCACGTGCTGTCCGTTGTGGACGACGCGGCGCGGAAAGTCGTTGTGGGACCCGAGAAGGATCTTCCCGGCGTCGTCTGGGCGCGCGAGGACCCACCCGGTGGCGGTCCGCTCGCCGGTCTGGCCGCCGGACTGGCGAAGGTCACCGAGGACTGGGTCGCGGTGCTCGCCGTGGACCAGCCCGGCCTCACGAAGGACACGATCGCGCGACTGCGCGAAGCCGGCCGCAACGCCGTGCTGAAGGACGACCGCGTGCAGTGGCTGATCGGCTACTGGAACGTCGCTGAGCTGCGTGAAGCCCTACCCGAAGAGCCGCGGGACCTGCCGTTGCGCAAGACTCTGCTCGCGCTGAACCCCGCCGAAGTGTCCGCTTTGCCCGGTGAGGCGAGGGACGTCGACACGCCTGCCGACCTGGACACCCTTCACAGCGGTTGAACAGGCGAGGGGTAAGACTGTTCAACGATCGGTAAAACCCTGTTCTGCATGGAGGCCCGCACGTGACCGAGCCCGCCGCCGAGGCAACGCCGAACGCATCGGCGCCCGTCACCCCGGCTCGTGACGCCCAGCTGCTCGAACGCACCGTGTTCGAGGTGAAGCGGGTCATCGTCGGCCAGGACCGGCTCGTCGAGCGGATGCTCGTGGGTCTGCTGGCCAAGGGCCATCTGCTGCTCGAAGGTGTGCCGGGTGTCGCGAAGACGCTCGCCGTCGAGACGTTCGCCCGCGTGGTCGGCGGCTCGTTCTCGCGCGTGCAGTTCACGCCCGACCTGGTGCCCGCCGACATCCTCGGCACCCGCATCTACCGCCAGTCCACCGAGACGTTCGACGTCGAGCTCGGCCCCGTCGTCGCGAACTTCGTGCTCGCCGACGAGATCAACCGCGCGCCCGCCAAGGTGCAGTCGGCGATGCTCGAGGTCATGGCCGAGCGGCACGTGTCCATCGGTGGCCGCACGTTCCCGATGCCGAACCCGTTCCTGGTGCTGGCGACGCAGAACCCGATCGAGAACGAGGGCGTGTACCCGCTGCCGGAGGCGCAGCGCGACAGGTTCCTGTTCAAGATCCAGGTCGAGTACCCGACCGCCGAGGAAGAGCGCGAAATCGTCTACCGCATGGGCGTCGAGGCGCCCACGCCGAACCAGGTCCTCTCCCCGGAAGAACTGGTGCGCCTGCAGGGCGTGGCGTCACGCGTCTTCGTCCACCACGCGCTCGTCGACTACGTGGTGCGCCTGGTGATCGCGACCCGCGCGCCCGGCGAGCACGGCCTCACCGACGTCGCCGGCTGGGTCGCCTACGGCGCCTCGCCGCGTGCGTCGCTCGGCATCATCGCCGCCGCGCGTGGCCTCGCGCTCGTGCGCGGCCGTGACTACGTGCTGCCGCAGGACGTCGTGGACGTCGTCCCGGACGTGCTGCGTCACCGCCTGGTGCTCTCCTACGACGCGCTGGCCGACGGAGTGCCGCTCGACCACATCATCACCCGCGTGCTGCAGATCGTGCCGTTGCCGCAGGTGTCGGCCCGTCCGCAGCAGCCGGTTCCGGCTGGTAGGCAGTGAGCGACAAAGAGACCGCCGAGCGCCCGTCGTGGGCGCCTCCGATCCTGCGCGGCGTCCGGATGGAAGCCGCGCTGCGCATGCTGGAGCTCGACGTCCGGCGCCGTCTCGACGGTCTGCTGCAGGGCAACCACCTCGGCCTCGTGCCGGGGCCGGGCACCGAACCGGGCGAGGCGCGCACCTATCAGCCCGGTGACGACGTGCGCCGGATGGACTGGGCGGTCACGGCCCGCACGACGATCCCGCACATCCGGGAGACGGTCGCGGATCGCGAGCTGGAGACGTGGATGGCGATCGATCTGTCGCCGTCGCTCGACTTCGGCACCGCCGCCTGCGAGAAGCGCGACCTGGCCATCGCCGCGACGGCCGCGGTCGCGCACCTGACGCGCGGCGGTGGCAACCGGATCGGCGCCGCCGTCTCGACGGGTGCCGAGAACGTCCGCATCCCGGCCCGCGGTGGCCTGGCGCACGCACGCGGCATGATCCGCAAGATCGCCGAGATCGACCGGGCGCCCGAGGGCACGCGCGGAGACCTGGCGGCGTTGCTGGAACAACTGCGCCGCCCGCCTCGCCGGCGCGGCCTGATCGTGGTGGTCTCCGACTTCCTCGGCGGCATGGAGTGGCAACGGCCGTTGCGCGCGTTGTCCGCGCGTCACGACATCGTGGCCATCGAGGTCGTCGACCCGCGTGACGTCGACCTGCCCGAGGTCGGCACCGTGGTGCTGTCCGACCCGGAGACCGGCCGGCAGCGCGAGGTGACCGCGTCCGCGTTGCTGCGCAAGGAGTTCGGCGCCGCGGCCGCGGAACACCGGGGCGAGGTGGCGGCGGGCCTGCGCCGCGCGGGCGCCGGGCACCTGGTGCTGCGGACCGACTCGGACTGGATCGCGGACACGGTTCGTTTCGTGGTGGCGCGCAAGCGCCGCTGGTCTGGGGGTGTCGCTTGAGCTTCTCGAACTTCGTCGCCCCGTGGTGGTTCCTGCTGCTGCTCGCGGTGGGGCTGCTCACCGCCGGATACGTGGTGGCGCAACGGGTCCGCCGCAAGCGGGTGCTGCGGTTCACGAACCTGGAGCTGCTGGAGAAGGTCGCGCCCAAGCGGGAACGCTGGTCGCGGCACGTCCCGGCGGCGTTCCTGCTGGCCGCGCTCGCGTTGCTGACGGTCGCGCTGGCCGGTCCGACGTCCGAGCAGCGGGTCCCGCGCAACCGGGCGACCGTGATGCTCGTGGTCGACGTGTCGCTGTCGATGAAGGCCACGGACGTCAAGCCGTCCCGGCTGGAGGCCGCGCAGGTGGCCGCCAAGTCGTTCGCCGAGGGCCTCACGCCGGGCATCAACCTGGGCCTGATCTCGTTCGCCGGCTCGGCCACCGTGCTGGTCGCGCCGACGACGGACCGCGCCGCCGTCACGCAGTCGATCGACGGGCTCAAGCTCGCCCAGTCGACCGCCACGGGTGACGCGCTGGTGGCCGCGATGGCGTCGATCGACTCGTTCGGCAAGGTCGTCGGCGGCGCCGAGGGCCCGCCGCCCGCCCGCATCGTGCTGATGACGGACGGCAAGGAGACCGTCGGCACCCGCAAGGCGTTCGACGCGGCCGAGGACGCGAAGAAGGCCGGGACCCCGATCTCCACGATCTCGTTCGGCACCGAGGACGGCGTGGTCGACATCGAGGGGCGGACGCAGTCCGTGCCCGTCGACGACGACTCGATGAAGGAGATCGCGAAGATCTCCGGCGGCGAGTTCTTCAAGGCGGCCTCCGCCGAGGAACTGCGCCGCGTCTACGACACGCTCGGCGAGCAGATCGGCTACGAGAAGAAGCAGGCCGACGCGTCGAAGCCGTGGCTGCTGCTCGGCACGATGACGGCGATGTTCGCGGCCGCCGCGGCCTTGTTGCTCGGTCAGCGCCTGCCGTAGATCAGCTCGACCACACCTGCCCCGAACGCCCTGGTGCTCTTGAGCGCCAGGGCGATCGGCTTCTTGAAGAACGGCGTGCCCTCGCCGATCGCGACCGGGTTCAGGTAGAGCCGGACCTCATCGATCAGGTCGTGCTCGAAGAACGACCCCACCAACTGCGCGCCGCCGACCATGCTGTCGCCGGGCAGCGCCCTGATCTCGTCCGGCACGACCTCGCGCTTGACCGTGGTGTTCCAGTCGGCGGTCTCCAGCGTCCGCGAGTAGACGATCTTGGGCATGTCCCGCCAGATCCGGCCGAAGTCGTGCATCGGTTGCGGCCACTCGGGATGCTCATCGGTGTGCGGCCACGCTTCGAGCATCGTCTCGTGGTTGCGGCGGCCGTCGATGAACCTGCTCATCCGCGCCAGCCCGGTGTTGAAGTGCTCGTGCATCTCGTCGTCGACGACGTGCCAGCTGATGTCGTGGCCGGGTCCCTCCATGAAGCCGTCCAGCGAGACCGATGCCATCGTGATGATCATCCGAAGTCCCTCGATCGTGTTCCACAGTGGACCGCTAGGGTTCTGAACGTGGGCGGGCATGTCAAGCGGGCGTTCAAGTATCGCTTCTACCCGACCGCGTCGCAGGCAGCGGAACTGTCACGCACGTTCGGCTGTGTGCGCAAGGTCTACAACCTCGCGTTGCAGGTCCGTTCGGAGGCGTGGTCCCAGCACCAGGAACGGGTCGGTTACGGCGCCACCTCGGCGATGCTGACCGACTGGAAACGCGCCGATGATCTCGCGTTCCTGAACGAGGTGTCGTGTGTTCCGCTTCAGCAGGCACTGCGCCATCTACAAGTAGCCTTCTTCAACTTCTGGGACAAGCGAGCGGCGTATCCCCGGTACAAGTCGAGGAAGCGGTCGCGCGCGTCGGCGGAGTACACGCGTTCGGCGTTCCGTTGGCGTGAGGGAACCTTGACGCTGGCGAAGATGTCTGAGCCTCTCAACGTCCGTTGGTCGCGATCACTGCCGGACGGTGTGGTGCCTTCTACGGTGACTGTGTCGCGGGACTCAGCTGGACGCTGGTTCGTGTCGATGTTGTGCGAGGACCCTCGGGTGATGCCGCTCCCACGTGCCGATTCGGCGGTGGGCATCGACGTGGGTATCGATCATCTGCTGGTGCTCTCGAACGGGGAGAAGATCGCCAACCCTCGGCACGAGCGACGTGACAGGACTGCTTTGGCCAAGGCTCAGCGTTCACTGTCACGCAAAGAGCCTGGAAGCAACAACCTGGCCAAGGCGGGCTTCAAGGTGGCGCGAGTTCATGCGCGGATCGCCGATCGACGCTCTGATTTCCTGCAGAAGATCACCACTCGGCTCGTGCGTGAGAACCAAGCGCTCGTGATCGAGGATCTGGCCGTGTCGAACATGGTGGGAAACCGCCGCCTCGCCCGTGTGATCAGTGACGCGGGCTGGCGCCAGTTTCGGCAAATGCTGGAGTACAAGGCAGCCTGGTACGGGCGGGACCTGGTCTTGATCGATCGTTGGTTCCCGTCGTCGAAACTGTGCTCTGTCTGCGGCACAACGGCGGCGACGATGCCTCTGCACGTACGCAAGTGGACCTGTGGCTGTGGCGCTACCCACGATCGCGACGTCAACGCCGCACTTAACATCCTGGCCGCCGGGCTGGCGGTGACAGTCTGTGGAGCCGATGTAGGACCTCAACGGAGCATTCCGGGCGGGCAGTCGGCTAAGAAGCAGAAAGCCCCGAGACGTGAGCTTCGGGATTCCCTCCTTATATGAGGGAAAAGGTCAACCGTGCAGCCTCCGGTATTCCGCTGCCGCGCCAGGATGCAGGGGCACTTTGCCCGTGTCGATCAGACTGCGCACGTCGAGGTACTGCGTGCCGAGCGCCTGCTGCGGCACCAGCTCGGCGGCCTTGCCCACGAGCAGCCGCACGACGGCGCCCGCGTACTCGGCGCTCAGGTCCGGCCGGCACACCAGCAGGTTCGGCGTGCCGATCGTGGGGACGTCGACGGGGGAGCCGTAGACGCCCATGCGGACGTCCACGCGTTCGTAGACCTTGCCGTGGTCCTGGCGCAGCCTCGGCAGGAAGCCGTCGAGCGGCAGCAGCCTGATCCCGCTGGCCTTGTCGAGCTCCGGGGTCGGCACGCCACCGGACCACAGCAGCGCGGCGATCTCGCCCGCCTTGAGGGCGTCCACGGCGTTGCGCAACGGGTAGTGCGCTTCCTGCACGCCCAGCGCGAGCCGCGAACCCTGCAGCGCGGCACCGGATCCGTCCGCACCCAGTGACACGGGCTTGCCGACCAGGTCGGCGGCCTTCGTGTACGGCGAGGACTTCAGGACCACCAGCTGCAGGTAGTTCTCGTAGACGCGGCCCAGTGCGACGAGGCCGGGCTCTGTGTGGGCGCTGTCGCTCAGGGACAGGCCGATGTCGGCGGTGCCTTCGCGCAGGTGCTTCAGGTTGTCGGCACTGCCACCGGTCTGGACCGGCGTGATGGTCAGCGGGGCGGGGGAGAGGCGGGAGAGCAGCGCGGCGAAGTCGTTGTAGAAGCCGCCGGGTTCGCCGCCGGCGATCCTGATCGTGCCGTCCGGCTCCGAGGAACCGCAGGCGGTGAGGGCGAGAGCGCCCAGCAGGAACGTCCGGCGCCTCACAGCAGCGGCTCCTTCGGCAGTTCCACCGTCACGACCAGGCCGTTGTCGGTGTGCAGCTTCAGCTTTCCGTCGTGCGCGGTGACGATGCGTTCCGCGATGGCGAGGCCCAGGCCCGTGCCGCGCCGGGTGTCGTCGCCGCGCCAGAACCGTTCGGTGGCGTGCTTGATGTCCTTTTTGGACAGGCCGGGCCCGTTGTCCCGCACGGTGAGCGTGGCGCGGTCGCACACGACGGTGATCTCCGAACCGCCGTACTTGATGGCGTTGTCCAGCACCACGTCCAGCACCTGCGCGAGGTCCGACACCGCGCACCGCACGAGTCCGGGCGCCCGGTCGTCGACCGTGATCGTGACGCCCTCCGCCTGGGCCGCCGCGCGCCACGCGTCGACCCGGTCGTGCGCCACGACCTGGAGATCCGCGAGTTCGGGTTCGACGCCGCCGGCCGCGCGTTCGGTGGCGGTGCTTTCGGCGTTGGCGAGGGCGAGAAGCCCGTCCAGCAACGACTCCAGGCGTTCGACCTCGGTCAGCAGTGATCCGTTGGAGGGCAGCATGTCGACGCGCAACCGCAGTGCCGCCATCGGGTTGCGCAGCTGGTGCGAGGCGTCGGCGATCAGTCGTCGTTGCTGGTCGGCGGCCTCGGCGACGGCGTCGGACATGCGGTTGAACGACTCCGACAACGCTCTGAGCTCCGCCGGTCCGGCGGTGTCGGCGACGTGCGTGCGCCGTTGGCCCTCGGCGACCGCTCGCACACCCCGGTCGAGTTCCTTCAAAGGCCTGAGCAGCCAGCGGGAGACGACCAGCGCCAGCAGTACGCACGCGCAGGCCGCCAGCAACGCCCCGGCCAGCACGATCGCCCAGCGCCGTGCCACGTCGAGCGCGGCCACACGCGTGGAAGCCCGCAGCACCACGGCGCCCGCGACCTTCGTACCGATGCCGACCGGGCGGGCGAACAGGACGTCGCCGCCGCTCCACGGCAGCACGGTCGGCACGGGCGCGGCAGGCTGGTTGCGCAGGGCCGCGTCGATCTGCGCGGACACGTCCCCGGCTGTCATGCCCGACTCCACGACGGGCGTGCCGGACGCGTCGACGACCACGATCTCCTCGCCGTAGACCTCGGCGTAGCGCTCCGCCTCGGACACCACGACGTCGACGGGCAGCGTGGCGAAGCGGTCCAGGTCGGCGGTACGGCTGATCACGAACTGCTGGGTGCGTTCTGAGGCGGTGCTCATCAGCAACGGAAACGCGAACGCCGTCACGGCCGAGAGCGAGAACAGCAGCAGCACCAAGAGAAGCCGTTGCCGCATCTATTCACCGAGCCGGTAGCCGAAACCGCGGATCGTGTGCAGCAGCCCCGGCCGGTCGAGCTTGGCGCGCAACTGCGTGAGATGCACGTCGAGAGTGCGCGACACCGCGACGAACGCGTTGCCCCACACCTCGTCCATCAGCTGCTGCCGGCTCACCGCCGTGCCGGGGCGCCGCGCGAGCACCGCCAGCACGTCGAACTCCTTGGTGGTCAACGAGATCTCACGCCCGCCGACCACGACCTGACGGCTCTGCAGGTCGATCTCCACATCGGACACCCGCACGACGTCCTCGGGTTCCTGCGACCGGGCCGCGCTGCGCCGTGCCACCGCGTCGATGCGCGCCAGCAGTTCGGCCAGCCGCACCGGCTTGACCAGGTAGTCGTCCGCACCGAGCCGGAGCCCTCGCACCACCGTGCGTTCGTCACCACGGGCGGTCAGCACGAGCACCGGCACCGGGTCGATCTTGCGGAGCTTGCGCAGCACCTCCAGGCCGTCCTGGTCGGGCAGGCCGAGGTCGAGCAGCACCACGTCCGCGTCGCGGTGGGCGATCAGCGCGTCGGCGCCCCTGCGCACGCGGGCAGGCCGATGGCCGTTCGCCCGCAGCGCTTCCACCAGGGCGTCGGCGACACCGTCGTCGTCTTCGACCAACAGCACCCGCATGGGAGCAGTATCAGCCATGAAGTCTGTTTCGTGTGCGTGGCGACGCGCCTAAGGGACGGTTAAGTTGCCCGCGGGCCGGGCGGAGGTTCCCGTACGTTCGGATGCACGGGACGTAGTCGTTCCATCACAACAGGTTCTGGGGGAATCTGAATGCTTCTGAAGAAGACTCGTGCGCTGATGCTGTCGGCGGGACTCGCCGCCGCCGCGCTCACGCTGACCGTGCCGGCCTCCGCCGCGCCCGTGACCACGGCGTCGGTGTGCGGCCTGCACTACGAGGCGGGCGCGCCCACACAACTCTGGTGGCACAACTGCGACGCGTCGCCCGACCTGGTGGAGCTGCACTACGCCGTGCTGCCCAACCAGAAGGTGTGCATTCCGCCGTACGCCGACCAGTGGGTGGCGAGCCAGGACTACGACAACCCGCTGGGCTGGGTGAACTCGCTGTCCCTCGCCGGCGAGTGGTGCTGATCGAGCAGACCCCGCGGAGGGCGGTCTTGCGGCGACCGCCCTCCGCCTTCCGTTGCAGCCCTTGAACTACTTGACCGACGCCACGGTCTCGGAACCGTGCTTCAGGTGCTTCGTCGACCCGATCTGCGTGACCCCGCTGGAGCACGACGCTCCAATCCTCTTCTGCGTGCGCACGACGACGGCCGGGCGCGGTTGGTCAGCGGTAGATCACACCCAGCCGGGCCGCGAGCGCGCTGGCCAGGTGGACCGGTTCGCGTTCGATGGTGTGGCGGATCTGCGTGCGGCAGCTGAAGCCGTCCGCGATCACCAGCGCGTCCTCGTTGCCCCGCAACGCCGGCAGCAGGTCCTGTTCGGCGCAGGCGATCGAGACGTCGTAGTGCCCCTTCTCGAAACCGAAGTTCCCGGCCAGTCCGCAGCAGCCCTCGACGATCTTCGGCTTCAGCCCCGCCCTGGCCATCGCCTCGCGGTCCGGGTCGAACCCGAGTTCCGCGTACTGGTGGCAGTGGGTCTGCACGACGGCCTCGCGGGCGCCCTCGAGTTCGGGCAGCTTCGGCGCGACGTGCTCGGCGAACGTCCGGGTGGCCCGCGCCAGCGCGTGGACGGACGGTTCCTGCGACAGCTTCGGGGCCTCGGTCCTCAGGAACGCCGTGCAGCTCGGTTCCAGGCCGATCACCGGGACGCCCCGGCTCGTCCACGGGTGCAACGCCCGTGCGGTCCGTTCGATCACTCGGCGCGCCTTGGAGAGTTGACCCGTCGAGTGCCACGTCAGTCCACAGCAGACGTTCGCGGACGGCACCTCGACGCGGTTTCCCAGATGTGCCAGCACGTTCGCGGCGTCGAGGCCGACACCCGGTTCGAAGTGGTTCGTGAACGTGTCGGGGAACAACAGCACCGGATCGCCCTCGCCGAGCGGGTGCAGCTGGCGGACGAGGCGAGTGGTCTGCGTCGGCAGCTCACGTTCCGGCGTGATCCCGGCGAACCGGCCGAGTTTCGCGGTGAACCTGTTGACCAGCCCGTACTTCAGCCACGTCGGCAGCCAGCCCATGGCGTAGTGCGCCCGTGGCCGGATCCGCCGCTTGTAGTGCTCGTGCAGGAACTCGGCCTTGTAGCTCGCCATGTCGACGTCGACCGGGCAGTCGCGTTTGCAGCCCTTGCAGCCCAGACAGAGGTCCAGGGCCTCCGCGACCTCGGGCGACCTCCAGCCACCCTTGACCACGTCGCCGTTGAGCATCTCGAACAGCAGGTGCGCGCGGCCCCGCGTGGAGTGCTTCTCCTCCTTGGTGACGCGGTAGCTGGGGCACATCACGCCGCCCTGGGTGTTGAGGCACTTTCCGACGCCGACGCACCGCCGAGTGTCGCTCGCGAACTCCGCGCGGGTCGGGATCTTCGGCGGTGCGACCAGGATCCGCAGGTCGTCGTCGAGCTTCAGCGGCTCCACGATCCGTCCGGGGTTGAGCAGGTTCCCGGGGTCGAAGGCGTGCTTGAACTCGCGGAACGCCCTGATCGCCTCCGGCGGGTACATGCGGCTGAGCAGCTCGGACCGCGCCTGGCCGTCGCCGTGCTCGCCCGACAGGCTGCCGCCGTGGCGGACGACCAGGTCGGCGGCGTCCTGCAGGAACTCGCGGTAGCCGTGCGCGAGGTCGAAGTCGATGCGGACGTGGATGCACCCCTCGCCGTAGTGGCCGTAGGTGATGCCGCGGCGGCCGTACCCGGTCAGCAGCTGGTCGAACTCGCGCAGGTAGGCGCCGAGGCGTTCCGGCGGGACGGCCGCGTCCTCCCAGCCGGACCAGGCCTCGCTGCCGTCGGCCATGCGGGTGGCGAGGCCGGCGCCGTCCTCGCGGATCCGCCACAGCGCCCGCTGCCGCACCGGGTCGTGGATGATCATCGAGTTCCTGGTGATCCTGGCGACGCGTTCGGGATCGTCCTCGACCTCGACGAACAGCCAGCTGCGCCCTTCTGGCAGGTCCGGGCGGGTGCGGACGCTGTGCACCAGCGACTCGTTCAGACCTTCGATCGCGAGCGCGTTCTCGATCTGGGTGACCTGGTCGGCGGCCTCGTAGGTGTCCGCGAAGCCCAGCACGACCAGGACGCGGCGCTCCGGCCTGCGCACGAGCTTCAGTTCCGCGCCCAGCAGCACGACACAGGTGCCCTCGGTGCCGACGAGCTGTTGTGTGAGTGTCGGGGCGTCCAGCGCGTAGCCGCTGACCCTGCGGCTGAGCTGGGGAAACCACGCCGGGTCGTGGTCCGGCAGGGCGAGAGCGGGCGGGTTCGTCGTGTCGAACGTGCGGCCGTCGGCGGTCAGGACCTGGAGGTTCGTGACGTTCTCGCTGGTCTTGCCCCACCTCACCGAGTGCGCGCCGCACGCGTTGTTGCCGATCATCCCGCCGATCGTGCACCGGGAGTGCGTGGACGGGTCAGGGCCGAAGAGGTAGTCGCCGGCCTGCGCGTTGATCTTGTCGAGCACGGCGCCCGGCTGGGCGAAGGCGCGGTCCCCGGAGATCTCGAACGCGGTCAGGTACCGGCTGAAGTCGATCACCAGGCCGGTGCCGCACGCGTTGCCCGCGATGGACGTTCCCGCGCCACGGCTGGTGATCGGCACCCGGTGCTCGGCGGCCAGCCCGACGGCCGCGACCACCGCGTCCGTCGTGCGTGGACGGACGATCACCCGTGGCACGTGCCGGTAGTTCGACGCGTCCGCCGAGTACAGGGCCCGGCTGGCCGGGTCGTCGAGCACGTCGCCGTCCACATCGCGCCGGAGCTGATCGAGAAAGGCCCGCATCACCCGATCATGCCCGCCTTGATGTGACATGCCTCCGCCGATGCCGGTCTACCTGCCGGTAGCCGATAACCTCACCCGGTCAACCAGCAGCGATTCTCAGGAGAGCTAGTGAGTCGGTCCGTTCTGGTCACCGGAGGCAACCGCGGCATCGGCCTCGCCATCGCGCAGGCGTTCGCGGCGCAGGGCGACAAGGTCGCGGTGACGCACCGCGGGTCCGGCGCTCCCGAAGGCCTGCTCGGCGTGAAGTGCGACGTGACGAACTCGGAAGAGATCGACGCCGCGTTCACCGAGGTCGAGGCCGCGCACGGGCCCGTCGAGGTGCTCGTCTGCAACGCGGGCATGACGCAGGACACGCTGCTGCTGCGCATGAGCGAGGAGCAGTTCACCCAGGTCGTCGACGCGAACCTGACGGGCGCGTTCCGGTTCGCCCAGCGCGCCTCCCGCGGCATGCTGCGCAAGAAGTTCGGCCGCATCGTCTTCATCTCGTCGGTCGTGGGCCTCACCGGTGGCGCCGGCCAGGTCAACTACGCCGCCTCCAAGGCCGGCATGGTCGGCATGGCGCGCTCGATCGCGCTGGAGCTCGGCTCGCGCAACATCACCGCGAACGTCATCGCGCCCGGCTTCATCATCACCGACATGACGGCGGACCTGCCCGAGGCGGTTCGCGAGGCAGCGCTCAAGCAGATCCCGGCCGGCCGTTACGGTGCGGCCGACGAGATCGCGCG
Organism: Lentzea sokolovensis; assembly: GCF_033949975.1. Taxonomy (NCBI): domain Bacteria; kingdom Bacillati; phylum Actinomycetota; class Actinomycetes; order Pseudonocardiales; family Pseudonocardiaceae; genus Lentzea; species Lentzea sokolovensis. The sequence continues at coordinate 391,092 of NZ_JAXAVU010000001.1, read as the reverse complement.
CGCCGTCACGTTCCTCGCCGCGAACGAGGCGGGCTACATCAACGGTGCCGTGCTGCCGGTCGACGGCGGCCTCGGCATGGGCCACTGAGCTTTCTCCACTACTGCTGTCTCGTACTGCGAAAGGGTTGGATCAAGTGACCGGACTGCTCGAAGGCAAGCGACTGCTGATCACCGGTGTCATCACCGACGCGTCGATCGCCTTCCACGTCGCACGCGTCGCCCAGGAACAGGGCGCCGAGGTCGTGCTGACCGGGTTCGGCCGGATGAGCCTCGTGACGCGCATCGCCCAGCGCCTGCCCAAGCCCGCGCCCGTCGTCGAGCTCGACGTGCAGAACCAGGAGCACCTCGACACGCTCGCCGACCGCGTGCGTGAGCACGTCGACGGCCTCGACGGTGTCGTGCACGCCATCGGCTTCGCCCCGCAGAGCTGCCTCGGCGCGCCGTTCATGGACGCGCCGTGGGAGGACGTCTCCGTCGCGATGCACGTCTCCGCGTACTCGTACAAGGCGCTCGTGCAGGCCACGCGCCCGTTGCTCTCGCACGGCGCGTCGGTCGTCGGCCTCGACTTCGACGCACGCCAGGCGTGGCCCGCCTACAACTGGATGGGCGCGGCGAAGGCGGCGTTCGAGTCGATCAACCGCTACATGGCGCGCGACCTCGGCCCGGACGGCATCCGCGTGAACCTGATCTCCGCCGGTCCGGTGCGCACGATGGCCGCGAAGTCCATCCCGGGCTTCGGCGAGCTGGAGAAGATGTGGGGCGAGAAGGCTCCGCTCTCGTGGGACGTCGACGACCCCACGCCGGTCGCGAAGTCCGTCTGCGGCCTGCTGTCCGACTGGTTCCCGGCCACCACGGGCTCGATGGTCTTCGTCGACGGCGGCGTGCACTTCCTCGGTCTCTGACGTCACATCTGTTCGTCATGTGAGGCGATCGGGCGTCTGATTGGATGGAGTGGTGAGTTTCGACGCGCTGCTCTGGCTGTCTTTCGGCGGCCCTGAAGGTCCTGAGGACGTCCGTCCCTTCCTGGAGAACGTGGTTCGCGGACGTGGCGTGCCGCCGGAGCGGCTGGACGAGGTCGAGGCCCACTACCAGCACTTCGGCGGCGTGTCGCCGATCAACCGCCTGAACCTCGAAGCCATCGAGGCCGTGCGGGCCACCGGTTTCGAGCTGCCGATCTACTTCGGCAACCGCAACTGGCACCCGATGGTCGAGGACGTCGTCGCGCAGATGAAGGCCGACGGCATCAAGCGCGCGCTGGTGTTCCCGACGAGCGCGTACGGCGGCTACTCCGCGTGCCGCCAGTACGACGAGGACATCGTGCGCGCCCTGCAGGCCGTGCCGGACGGCCCCGAACTCGTGAAGCTGCGCCAGTTCTTCGACCACCCGCTGTTCATCTCCTCCTTCGCCGACGGCATCCGCGCCGCCGCCGCGTCCCTGAACGGCCCGTACCGGCTGGTCTTCACCGCGCACTCGGTGCCGGTGTCCGCCGACAAGGCCGCCGGGCCGCCCGCGGAGGGCGGCTACCGCTACTCGCGCCAGATCGTCGAGGCCTCGCGGCTCGTGGCGGCGGAGCTGGGCGTCACCGAGTACGACGTCGTGTGGCAGTCGCGTTCGGGCCCGCCGCAGATCCCGTGGCTGGAACCGGACGTCGTCGACCACATCGACGCCCTGCACGCCAAGGGCGTCACCGGGGTCGTCGTGTGCCCGATCGGGTTCGTGTCCGACCACCTCGAAGTCGTGTGGGACCTCGACACCGAGGCACGCGACCGTGCCGCGGAGCTGGGCATGGAGTTCGCCCGCGCCGCCACGCCGAACGCGGACCCGCGCTTCGCCGAGCTCGTGGTGGAACTCGTCGCCGAGCACACGGCGGACGCTCCCGTGCGGAAGCTGTCGTCGTTCGCGGTGGCGGGTTGCACTGTGAACGGTGCGCCGTGCGCGCCGTTGTGCTGCGAACCGGCGAAGAGGCCCGCCCGCGCCTAGCGACCCTGCAGGGCCGCGGTCAGCGCCTCCTCGGCGTTGCCGGGTAAAGCGCCGTCGTGGTCGAGGGCGTAGCGGACGATCGTGCGGAACTCGTCGCTGAAGCGTGAGTAGTACGGGGTGAGCGGCCGCAATCGCGCGTCCTCGATCGCCTTCAGCAGCGTGCGGGCGTAGGGGTGTTCGGTGGCGACCCGGCTGTCCTGGTAGACGATGCCGCGGGTGGCGGCGAGGCCTCCGCGTTCGAAGAGGAGCTGCTGGCTGCGCGGGCCCGTGAGGAACTCGATGAGGGCCTGGGCGGCGCGGGGTTTGGTGGACTTGGCGGAGATCGCGAGGTTCTGGCCGCCCAGCACGCTCGGGCCGGGCAGCTGCGCCACCTCGAAGTCGATGGCGGGACGGCCCGCGGACTCGCCGCGGTTGCCCTGCAGGGTGCGGTGGGCCACGGGCCAGTTGCGCATGAAGACGACCTTGCCGTCGCGGAACGCCTGGGTGGTCAGCTGCTCGTTCTGCGCGCGGGATTCGGGCAGCACCACGGGTTTCTCGCCCTTGAGACCGTCGGCGAGCCAGCGCAGGGCGCGGCGGGTGCGCTCGGAGTCGATCACGACCTTGCCGCTCTCGTCGACGACGTCGCCCTTCTCCGCCCAGATCAGCTCCAGGGCGTTCACGGTGAGGCCCTCGTAGTCGAGGAACTGGCCCGCGTAGCCGGCGGTGAGGCGGGCGTCCTGCGCGGCCCGCAGCGCTCGGGTCGACGTGTCGGCGATGTCGTCGAGGCCGAGAGGTTCGTCCTGGACCAGGTCCTTGCGGTAGAAGAGCAGGCCCGCGTCGGTGTTGAACGGCAACGCCCACAGCACGCCCTGGTAGCGGCAGCTCTCCAGCGGACGGCGCAGGAAGCCGCTGGTGTCCACGGTGGACAGCGGGCGCAGGTAGCCGGACTGGGCGAACTCGGCGGTCCAGGTGACGTCGAGGTTGAAGACGTCCGCGTTGTCGGCCTTCTCCCTGGCCCGCGCGACCATCTCGCTGCGCTGGCCGTCCGCCTCCGTGGGCAGCTCGATGATCTCCGCGGGCTGTTCGGGGTGCTCGGCGTTCCACTGGTTGATCAACGCGCGCCGCTGGCCGCCGTCGCTCTGGTCGCGGCCGCTGAGCACGACGAGCTTGCCCTTCTCCCAGTCGGTCGACTCGCGGAAGAGCGGTTGCACCCCGCTGGTGAACAGGATCGTCAGCACGATGCCGACGGCCACGCCCATCGCGAGCCACGACCGGTTCGCCCACACCACGCCGGGCGGGCCCAGCCTCGGCAGAGCCGCCCACGTGCGCCGCAACCACCTCATCCGGCACCTCCCCACACCCGGCGGAACAACGCCGCCAGGTCGTCGCCGAGCGTGTCCGTGGTCGAGTCACGGCACTCACCGCCGGACGCGTCCGTGATCGCGGTCAGCGCGTGGGCCGCGCAGCTGGCCTCGCCGACAGCGATCACGAACACCCGGATCCCCTTCTGCCGCACCGCGTTCACCACGTCCTGCCGGGTCTGCGGACTCGTCGTGTCCTCGCCGTCGGTCAACGCGATCACCGCGCTGACGTGGTCCGCGTCGTTCGCCCCGACCCGGTCGAGGCTGTCGAGGATCGCCTGGTGCAGCGGCGTGCCTCCGGTGGGTCGCACGGCGTTCAGCGCGGCGGTGGTGGCTTCCTTGTCCCGCCTGCCGAGGGGGATGAGCGGCCGGACCTCGGTGTCGTTGAACACGGACAGGCCGTACGTGTCGTCGGCACCCATCTGCGTGAGCGCTTTGCGGACGCCTTCGACCGCCACGTCGAACCGCTTCTCACCGGTGGCCGTCTGCTCGACCATCGACCCGGAGGCGTCGAGCGTGAGCCAGACGCGTCCGTCCCTCTTGGCCTGCTCGTACTTCTTCAGGAACGCGGTCTGGGTCTCCTCGCCGGGTGCGGCCTCGGCGCGGTCGAGCGCCAGGCCCGCGCGCACCCCGTGCTCCTCGCGGAACTCGGCCCCCGCGGCCTGCCGGGCGGGACGCAGCCCGGCGGTGTTGAGCGCCGTCATGCCCTCCTGCGTGCCGAGCCACGCCTGGAACGCCTTCGCCGGCGCGCGGGCGGCGAAGTTGGACACGTCCGGCGCGTCCCACTCGACGAGGTTCAGCGGGTAGTCGGCGCGGTAGGTGTCCGACGGGTACAGCGCGGTCAGGCACGGCTTCTGCGCACAGCTCGTCCTGTTGTGCCGCAACAGGACCTGCTCGGTCGTGATCATCGCGGCACCCGGCGCCGGCCGGTCGGTCTCCGTGACCCTGCGCTCGACGACGGCCGGTTCGAGCGACTCGTACAACGCCACCGTGGCGAGCCTGCCGTCGATCGCCATCAGCGGGTTCGGCCTGCCGATCGCGATCTCGTTCTTGCCGACCTTGGCCATCAGTTCGCCCCACGTCTCCGGGGAGCCGGAGACGACGTCCTGCGCGATCGGCGTGGGCACCGCGAGCACGACGGGCGAGAACGCGACCGAGTCGCCCGGCGTGATGCGCACCGCCGACCCGATGCCGCCGGTGCGGCGCACCACCTCGTTCGTCTCCGTGGTCGAGTCCGGCAGCCACACGTCCGGGTGCGGGCCGATCTCCCGCAGTTCCGGCGACGACCAGGAGGACCGCAGCGCGATCGCACCCCGGTTGCCCGGCGCCGCGAACACGTAGAGCCGCGCGGTGCGGCACCCGTGGTTCTCCGCGGCCGTGTGCTGCTCGAACCTCCGCGCCACCTCCCCGATCGCGGGCAACGCGTCCTGCGACGTCAGGACCCGCACCTCGGTCGGTTGTGGACAGCCGAGCAGCAGCACCCGGCCGTAGGCGATCAGGGGCGGTGCCGCGAGCGCGATCAGCCCCGCCGCGACCACCAGCACGGCCGTGAACACCACCCAGCGCAACCGGATCCGTTTGACCAACTGGTTCAGGCGGTCGATCGCGGACGCGGACAGCACGAGGAGCGTGGCGCCGATGCCGTAGAGCACCCACGACTGCCAGGTCGAGAGCGCCCCGGTGGCCGTCTCCGAGAGCAGGTGCCCGGCTACCGCGGTGAGCATGAGGGCGCCCGCGTACCTGGGCGCTGTGCTCGACCGGCGCTGGTCGACGTCCTCCATCCGGCGTTCCTCCCCGTTCGGCACCCTATGTCGGGGCACCGACAGTTCTGGGGGAGTTGCCCGCCAGGGCGGGGTTGCCGGAGGAGAACCACTCGTTTGGATCAGTGCCGGCCCGAGTCCGGCCGGGAACTGTGGAAAACTGCCGCTCATGACGTCCGTTCCCGACCGGATCGCCGCCGAGCTGGAGAAGGAGATCCTCGAGCAGCGGCTGGACTCCGGCGCGCGCTACGCGTTGCGCACGGAGCTGATCGAGCGGTACGGCGTCAGCGCCAACGCGATGAACGAGGCGCTGCGCATCCTGCGGGAGCGCGGAGTCGTCGTCGTGAAGCCCGGTGTCCAGGGTGGAGTGTTCATCGCCCAGCCGCCGCCCCAGGTCCGGCTGGGCGTGATCGACCTGTGGTTCCGCGGCCTGCTGGTGGACGCCGTGGACCTGTTCGAGGCGCGTTCCCTGCTGGAGGACGGCTTCGCGGAGGTGGCGGCCGAGCGGGCGACCCCGGAGGACGCCCGCGACCTGGGCTGGGCGCTGGAGGAACTGCGCGACCGGCGCGACGACCCGCGGCTCTACCTCGAAGCCAACATGCGCCTGCACTCCGTGATCGCCCGCGCCGCCCGCGTTCCGGTGCTGGCGGGCATGTACGAGTCGATCGTCACGCTGCTGCGGGGTGCGCTGGTGCGGGCCGAGTTCGCGGTGGCCGACCCCGGCGAGGCGCTGGACCACAACATCGAGGTGCACGCACGGCTGGTCAAGGCGATCACCTCGGGTGACCGCGAGCTGCTGGCCGTCGCGATCACCGACCACCGCACGGACCTGGTCCGGCTCACCGAGCCGTCGCGCTCACCCGGTCGCGACTCCCGCTGAGGTCCTTCTCGGCCAGGAAGTCCTCCAGCAGCGCGGTGAACCGGGCCGCCTGTTCGATCTGGACCCAGTGGCCGCAGCGTGCGAACACGTGCAGCTGAGCCCTGTCGATCAGATCGAGCAGCCGCAGCGAGGTGGCCAGCGGGATCACGCGGTCGTCGCGCCCGTGCACGATCAACGTCTCGTGCGGCAGCGCCGCGATGACGTCGTCGGCCAGCGCGAGCGCGTCCACACCGTCTTGCCGTGGTTCGGGGAACATGCTGGCGAACGCCTCGTGCACACCGGGACGGGTGGCCGCGTCGAGCCGCAGGCGGGCGAGGTCGTCGCGCACGGCGGAACCGTCGAACGTGAACACCCGCAGGAGATCGCGCATCGCTTCCAGCGACGGCTCGAACCCCCACACGGCGTCGAGTCCGGGCGTGAGCTCGAAGGGCACGCCGACGCTGCCCATCAGCACCAGCCGGTCGACCCGTTCGGGAGCCACGTCCGCCAGGCGCAGTGCCAGCGCGCCGCCGAAGCTGTTGCCCACCACCGACACCTTCGGCACGTCCAGCGCGTCCAGGAACCCGAGCAGGTGGTCGAGCCACACCTGCGGGCTGTAGGCGAGGTGCGCCGGCCGTGCCGTGTAGCCGAAGCCGACGACGTCCGGTGCGAGGACCCGGTGCCGTTCGGACAGCCGGGGCAGCACCGTGCGCCAGTTCGCCCAGGCCGAGACGCCGGGACCGGAGCCGTGGATCAGCAGCACGGGTGGCCCGCCTCCGAGGTCGTGGTAGTTCGTCGCGACGCCGCAGACGTCGACGCTGCGGCCGATCTCCTGGTTGGTCTCACGCATGGCCGGATAGTTGCATAACTTTCAGGAACAATCTAGCTAGTTCAATCTTGAACTATCCTTCGGAGTGCGCCTATGCTGCTGACGAGCGCGAAAAATTGCGAAAGTTTTGGAAACTTTGCCGGAAGGGCCGGTCATGCCTGTCGTCACCGTGGTTCCCCAGGACGTCCAGGTGCGGACGCGGGCGGGTGAGTCCGTGGTCGACGCGCTGCGCCGGCACGGCTGGCGCAGCCCGTACCGATGCCGGCGTGGTGGCTGCGGAGCGTGCCGCGCCCGGCTGCTCTCCGGGCGGATCCGCTACCCGCTGCCTGTGGCCGAGTCCGTGCTCACCCCGGCGGAACAGGCGGCGGGACAGTGCCTGCCGTGCCGTGCCGTCCCGGTCACCGACGTCGTGCTCGACATCGGCGCGCACCCGCTCCGCGCGGTGCTGGCCAGCGCTCCCACTCCCGATCCCCGTCCGCAGGAAGGACTGTGACCATGGCGGTCATCAGACTCGGCTACGTGCACGTCCGTGTCACCGATCTGGCCCAGGCCCGGCAGCACTACCAGGAGACGCTGGGCATGGACGCCGTCCACGAGGAGGACGGCAGGGTCTACCTCAAGTCGTGGGACGAGGACGACCACCACTCGGTCGTGCTCGAGGAGGGCGGCGTCGGGCTGGTCAAGTTCGGCTACAAGGTCACCGCCGACGGCACGCTGGACGCGATCGAGTCGAAGGCGCGGTCGTTCGGCGCCACCTGCGAGCGGATGTCCAAGGGGGACAACGTGGGCGTGGGTGACGGACTGCGCGTCACGCTGCCGTCCGAGCACGTGCTGGAGCTCTACTCCGACGTCGACCACCTGGGCACGAGGGTCGGCAAGCTCAACCCGGACCCGTGGCCCCGCGACCTGCGCGGCATCGGCGTGCCCCGGATCAACCACGCCCTGATCACCACCGAGGACCCGGCCCTGCTGGAGCGGTTCTTCTCCGACGTGCTGGCCTTCCGGCCGTCCGAACGGCTGGTCGCGAGCCACGAGGACTCGGACCTCGTCGGGTCGTGGATGTCCTGCGGTGACCAGCCGCACGACATCGCGTTCGTCAAGGGCGCCAACGGAAAGCTCCACCACTTCGCCTACGAGATCGACGACTGGAGCGCGTTGCTGCGGGCAGGTGACGTCATGTCGATGGACGACGTGCCCATCGACTTCGGTCCCGCCCGCCACGGCATCACCCGCGGCGGCACCATCTACTTCTTCGACCCGTCCGGCAACCGCAACGAGGTCTTCTCCGGCGGCTACCGCACCGGCCCGGACTTCCGCCCCATCACGTGGACGATGGACCAGGCCGCGCGCGGCATCAACTACACCCACCGCGAGATCGACCAGGAGTTCCTCCAGGTCGTCACCTGACGTCAGTGCCGACCGGCTCCGCTGTCCGCCAGCACGCGCACGGCCTCGTCGACCGCCGCGCACCGTGCGCGGCGCACGGCTTCCGACACGGGCCGCAGCGCCTCGGTGCGCGCGGTCATCGCCGACGCCGACATCGCGCCGCCGGGGGAGTCGGAGCTCGCCACGGACACGATCGCGGCCACCTCGGCGGCCCGTTGCAGCACTCGCAGCGAGCGGGGCGGCATCGCGTCCGGCCAGGGCAGCGTCGAGTTCTCCGCCGCCAGGTCGGTGATCTCCTTGCGCACGTTCGGGCGGTGCTTGGCCACGTCGAGCGACGCCAGGGCCGCCGTCGCCTCGCGCAGCGCCGCGCCCAGGCCGTGCTCGGCCTCGCCGATCGGGATGTGCTCCAGACCGTTGGACGACGGCAGGTCGAACACCGTCCAGCGCATCACGCCGTCCGCCACGATCTTCGGCACGAGCCCGATGTGCACGGACGGCACCACGAGGGCCTCACCGGACCGCAGCGCGCACGTCGAGAGCGGACCCTTGCCGCCCAGGCCTCGCACGTCGCCCGGTACTGGTAGCACCAGCCGAGCCGAGGTCGCGCCCGCGCGCCGCAGGGCGGCCAGCAGCAGGGCGGGCCCCACGGGGGCCTCGTCGGGACCGGGGAGGTCGAGCGCCGTGGCGGTGCCGTCGTCGTCGGCCACCACCTCGTGCTGCTCGGCCCACATGTGCAGGGCGTCGAGGACGTCGTCGGCGGCGGCTAGACCGTGCAGCCATCCCGACGTCCACACGACCAGCGTGGCACTTGCACAGGACACCCGACGAGATTACGTGGCCCAGCCCCGCGAGCCCCACCCGGTGTGCCCGATCCGAGACGACTAATTGGCCGGACCGATGTGCTTTTCGAGGAGCGTGCGGAACGACGCGGTGTCCTCATCGGACGCGAAAGCCCGGTGCGGCACGGAAAGCGACGCCGCGCCCTCGTCGAGGGTCTCCAGCACGAAGCCCTGCCGCGTCTCGGTCCAGCCGGGCAACTCCTGCCAGACGATCTCCTCGCGCACGGCGTTGCCCACGGCCATCCGGAACGACTGCTCGTCGGCGCTGCCCACCACGGTCCGGCTGATCATCTCGTCGGACGAGAAGCGCCACCACACCGCGACCGGCTCCATGAACCCGATGACCAGCGCGCACACCAGCCCGAAGAGCGCCACGAAGAGCGCGTCGTCGAAGCCGAACAGCAGCACCAGCGAGACCACCGCGAGCACGAGCGCGAACCACGGCGCCCATCTGAACATCGGCACCATCGCGCGCAGGCTGGCCCGCCAGTCCGCCGGTGAAGGGGCCCATTTGAAATCAACGCTGTCACTCATGTCGCCCCGCATTCTGGCGCACGAGCCCGGCCCGCGCCTGGAGTTGCTCCACATCGACGGGTCCCGATTCGGTGCGTAGCGTCGTCTGCGTGACCCAGAACCTGGCCCGCACGGCGGGCGAACTGCGCGCCGCCGGGCACTTGCCGCGCGGCGTCAAGACCGAGATCAGGGAGAACCTCCTCGCGGCCCTGCGCGAAGGACGCAACCCGTGGCCCGGCATCGTCGGTTTCGACCGCACGGTGCTCCCGCAGCTGGAACGCGCGCTGCTGGCCGGCCACGACGTCGTCCTGCTCGGCGAACGCGGGCAGGGCAAGACCCGCCTGCTGCGCACCATCGTGTCGTTGCTCGACGAGTGGACGCCCGTCATCGAGGGCTCCGAGCTGGGCGAACACCCGCTCGACCCGATCACTCCCGAGTCGAAGAGGCGCGCCGCGGAGCTCGGCGACGACCTGCCGGTGGTGTGGCGGCACCGCGACGAGCGCTACGCGGAGAAGCTCGCGACGCCCGACACGTCCGTCGGCGACCTGGTCGGCGACGTCGACCCCGTGAAGGTCGCCGAAGGCCGTTCGCTCGGCGACCCGGAGACGATCCACTACGGCATGCTCCCGCGCGCCCACCGCGGCATCATCGCCATCAACGAGCTGCCCGACCTGGCGGAACGCATCCAGGTCTCGCTGCTCAACGTCATGGAGGAGCGCGACATCCAGGTCCGCGGCTACACGCTGCGGCTGCCGCTGGACGTGCTGCTCGTGGCGACCGCGAACCCCGAGGACTACACGAACCGCGGCCGCATCATCACGCCGTTGAAGGACCGCTTCGGCGCCGAGGTGCGCACGCACTACCCGTTGGAGATCGACGCCGAGGTCGACCTGGTCCGCCAGGAGGCCGATCTCGTCGCCGAGGTGGGCGACCACCTGCTGGAGATCATCGCCCGGTTCGTCCGGAACCTGCGCGAGTCGTCGTCGATCGACCAGCGCTCCGGCGTCTCCGCCCGGTTCGCGGTCGCGGCGGCGGAGACCGTCGCGGCGTCGGCGCTGCGCCGGTCCGCGCTGATCGGCGAGACCCCGGCCATCGCCCGTCCGGTCGACCTCGCGTCGGTGCCGGACGTGCTGCGCGGCAAGCTCGAGTTCGAGGCGGGGGAGGAGGGCCGTGAGGACGAGGTCCTGGTCCACCTGCTGCGCCGCTCGATCGCCGACACCGCCCGCGCCCGCCTGGCCGGTCTGAACCTGCGGGCGCTGGCCGAGGTCGTCTCGGACGGCCACCCCGTCGCGACCGGCGACCGCGTGCACGCCGGTGACCTGCTGGCGGCGTTGCCGGAGCTGCCGATCCTGCACGAGGTGGCGGCCCGCATGGGCGCGGGCCCGAAGGACCCCGTCGGCCGCATCGCCTCGGCCGTCGAACTGGCCCTGGAGTCGCTGTACCTGACCCGCCACCTGTCGAAGGACGACTCCTCCGACGACGACCGATCGGTGTACGGATGAGATACCGCTACGGACGCTGGGGCGGCGGCGCCGATCCGCTGGCGCCCCCGGTGGACCTCCGCGCGGCCGTGGACGAACTCGGCCGCGAGATCATGGAGGGCGCCTCACCGGCGTCCGCCCTGCGCGAACTGCTGCGCCGCGGCGTCGACGGCACCCGCGGCCTCGACGACATGACCTCACGCCTGTGGCAGCGCCGCTCGTCGATCCAGCGGCGGCACCGCCTGGACGGCACGCTGACCGAGGTCAAGCAGCTGCTGGACAAGGCGGTCGAGGCCGAGCGCCGCGCGCTGTTCCCGGACCCGTCCGACGACGCGCGCTTCCGCGAGGCCCAGCTCGACGCCCTGCCGGCGGGCACCGCCGCGGCCGTCCAGGAGCTCTCCTCCTACGACTGGCGTTCCGAGGAGGCCCGCGAGGCGTTCGAGCAGATCCGCGGCCTGCTCGGCCGCGAACTGCTGGACCAGCGCTTCCAGGGCATGAAGGAAGCCATGTCCAACGTGGACGCCGAGGACGTCAAGCGCATCCAGCGGATGCTCAGCGACCTCAACTCGTTGCTGGAGGCACACGCCTCCGGTTCCCCGGACACGCCGCGCATGTTCGACGACTTCATGCGCAAGCACGGCGAGTTCTTCCCTGAGAAGCCCCGCAACGTCGACGAGCTCATCGACGCGCTGGCCGCCCGTTCGGCGGCCGCGCAACGCATGATGAACTCGATGACCGACGCCCAGCGAGCCGAGCTGTCCGCTTTGTCCCAGCAGGCTTTCGGCGGTATCGGCTCTTCTCTGTCCACTCTGGACTCGCTACTGCAACGCCTGCGCCCGGGCGAGGACTGGACGTCGTCCGCCCGCTTCCGCGGCCAGGACCCGCTGGGCCTGGGTGAGGGCGCGCAGGCCATGGCGGACCTCGCCGAACTCGACGCCCTGGCCGAACAGCTCTCGCAGTCGTATCCGGGCGCCCGCCTGGAGGACATCGACCTCGAAGCCCTGGAACGCCAGCTCGGCGAGTCGGCCTCGGTCGACGCCCGTCGCCTGGCGGAGCTGGAAAAGGCGCTGCGCCAGCAGAACATCGTGGAACGCGCCCCGGACGGCTCGTTGCGCCTGACGCCCAAAGCGTTGCGGCGCCTGGGCGAAACGGCCCTGCGCGGCGTCGTGGACCAGCTGCGCTCGTCGCAGGGCTCACGCGAGACCACCTCGGCCGGCGCCGCGGGCGAACTGATCGGCTCGACCAGACCCTGGCAGTTCGGCGACACCGAACCCTGGGACGTGCCACGAACCCTGCGCAACTCCGTGCTGCGCTCCGGCTCGATGTCCCTCGACGTCGTGGACCTGGAAGTGTCCGAGACCGAACACCGCACCCGTGCGGCTGTCGCTCTGTGCGTGGACACCTCCTGGTCGATGGTGCAGGACGGCCGTTGGGTGCCCATGAAACGCACGGCTCTCGCCCTGCATCACCTCGTGCGCACCCGTTTCCGGACGGACGCTCTGCAACTGGTGACCTTCGGGCGTTATGCCGAGGCCGTGGACATCGGCCAGCTGACGGCGCTGGAAGGCGTGTGGGAGCAGGGCACGAACCTGCACCACGCCCTGTTGCTGGCAGGGCGCCACGTGCGTCGCCATCCTGACGCACAGCCCGTGGTGCTCGTCGTGACCGATGGTGAGCCCACGGCGCACCTGGAGCCCGAGGGGGATGCGGAGTTCAACTACCCGCCGCTGCCCCGGACGCTGGCCAAGACGTTGAACGAGGTCGACGCGCTGGCTCGGCTCGGCGCGACGATCTCGGTGTTCAAGCTGGGCGACGACCCCAGGCTGGCCGCGTTCGTCGACATCGTGGCCCGGCGAGGCGGTGGGCGTGTGGTGTCGGCGGACGAGGAAGGACTCGGGGCCGCCGTGGTCAGCGACTACCTGAGGTCTCGGCGCCGGCGTCGTTGATGCGATTCCTCCTTGCTGTCGTGCTGAGTGGCGTGCCGTCGACCGTGCACGCACTGATGGCGGGTGACGACCTGTTGCGCGCCACCAGAGCCGCCGGGGCGTTGGTCGGCGGTGGGGTTCGTTCGGGCGTCGTGGTGCACGTTGCCGTGTCCGCGTTCTGGGCGTTCGTGCTGACACGGCTTCGGGTGCGCGGTGTGGTCGGTGGGGCGGTGGCCGGGTTGGTGATCGCCGCCCTCGACCTGGAGGTCATCGGGCGTCACAACGCGCGGATCCGTGCACTGCCGAGGATTCCGCAGTGGCTGGATCACGTGGCGTTCGGCGTGCTCGTCTCCGCCGGGTCGATTTCGCGTAGGAAGGCGAGGACTTTCGTCAGCTGATCCCTTAGACCGGGATAGCGTGGTAGCACGGCTCGATAACGCTCAGCCGCTTCTGTCGCGAACACGCGTGCACGGGCTGTTCTGACTGCGGTAGAAGACCGATGTTCGACTATCGCGGCGTTGTACAGCAGAAGCGGAAGAACGGAGTCCAGCGTGGTCATGCCTCTTTCCAGCGCGTTGCGAACGATGGTGACCGCGACCCCAATGCTTGTGCTCGCCTGATCCAGCTGACCTGCCAGGAGCTGGTAACCCGCGAGCTTGTTCATGCTCGCCGAGGCTTCCACGGTGTAGAAATCAGGTGATGTGCGGGCCAGTCCGAGGTAGGTGCGCGCGGCCACCCACATGGCTCGGACCGCGTCGTCCATGTTCTGGTCTCCCGCGAATCTGCCGGCCAGCTTGGTCATCACTCCGGCCAGGCCGGGTACGTGGATGCTGGCCCCTGTCGCGTGTTCAGCTACCTCGAGTGCTTCGGCGGCCGCCGCGTCGGACTCGTCATCACGGTCTGCTTGACGCAGGTGACTGGACAGGTTGTTGAGCGCGGCCACAAGACAGATGTCGCGATCGGCCTCGTTGTCCCCGCCCGCACCGCGAGCGACCTGGACCGCCTTCTCAGCAAGCATCACCGCGTTCGGCCAGTCGTCGGCTCTTGCGAAGTGGACGCTGAGGTTCATCATCACGTGCGCGGCGGTGTTCGCGAACTCGGGCGACGCCTGCGATGGGTCCAGAGTGATCGCTGCGCATTGGTGCATCAGCGTCCACACCATGTCCGGGTTGTCGCCGATTTCGGCGATGCGGCTCGCCAAGTTCATGAGGACGGCCACACGAGTGGTCGCAGGCAGGTCGTCGGTGAGATCCCGAGCCAGGCTGCGGTTGAGCTCCAGGCCGAGCGCGCGCATCCCGATCGAAGGATGCGGCAGGAAATCGACGAGCAGTGCTCTGATGAGGAACGGCGCGTGCGCGGTCGCCAGTCGGACCAGTTCCGCGTTCGGTGTGAGGTACAGCGCTGGGCATTCGGGCACGAGCTCCCAGATCACTTCGCGGACGTGCGGGTGACGTTCCGCGGCCGCGCTGAGGACTGCGGCCGGGTTCCGCAAGACCCCCGGTGCGACGTCCCCGCTCTGAGCCACGCGCCGCACGAGTTCAGCCGCGCGCGGATGTGCTTTCAGGTGCTCCGCGACATAGTCCTCACCGAACCTGTCAGGTAGCAGGGGAGGGAGCCCGCGAACGGACGGATAGACCCGGTCGTGCCACATCAGCAGCTCGCGGCCGGCTGTGGCGCTGGAGGTGAGACCGGCGATCTCGAACAGACTCAGTGCGTTGTCCTCCCCGGCGACAGGGCCGAACAGCGTCGCCAGGAACACCGTGTCGGCCGCCTTCGGATGTGGGGGCCACAGGCGGCGTTCGTGAGCGAGGAGGTAACCGGACAGTTCATCGCGACGAGCGACTTCCTCATCGCTCCGCTCAGCGCAGACTGCGGCCAGCGCGGCCATGTGGAGAATCAGGGGCGAGGCGTAGTCGTCGTGCGCCAGGTCCTCTGGTGGTGCGGTCGTGCAGGCGTCACCGAGTCCCAAAGCGGTGTGAAACGCCTGTGCCGCCGCGGCGAACGCGCTCACACGATCTTCGGGCGTGGCGGTGAGGTCGAGCAGCGGGATCGGTTCGGGCAACTCGATCGGCGTCGGGTCCAGATGATCGCACAAAGGCTGCCACAGGTCCTGGATGGAGCGTGCCAGCAGCAGCACGCGCAGCTTGACCGCCGAGTGCTCGCGGGCGAGATCGGTGATCAGTGTCAGCATGAGGTCGATCGGCCAGCGTTCCGCATAGTCGACAACGACCAGCACGTCGGCGCTCGGCGTTGCTGCAGCGGGCGCGTCCGGCAGCATCGAATGTTTGTCCGTCAGGCGGTTCAGTGCGTGTGCCACTCGCCAGCCCGAGGTGTGGGAGTGGGTGGCGAACGCGTTGGCGAGCCGAGTCTTGCCGCGACCTCCGGCACCGTGCAGCAGGAGGACCGAGGCTGGCGGCTCGGACACCAGCCAGTCGAGCAGGCGACGTTCTTCGGCCGGACGCCGGAGGTAGGGAACCACCTCTCTTCTGGTGTCCAGCAGGCGGCTCGGCGTCCGGTGGCGCTGGGGAAGGTAGGACGGCGTCGTCGTCGGGCGAAGCCATTGGACCTGGTAGTCACGGCGGTTCAACGCGATGGTGACGTCGCCACCGACCGATCCGATTTGGATGGCCGGGCCGGTGATGAACGAGTTCGTGATCTTCAAGGGTTCAGGGGCACCTTGGTCGGTTTCGGCGTCGGACGGCTCGTCCTGCCGCGAAGAACTGGCAGTGTCGCAGATCGGCAGCGCCGATGAAGGCAGGCCGGTCACGCCCCATGTCAGACCTCGTACAGCGCGGCCAGGCGGGGTAAGCGGACGGCCAGTTCGGCGCTGTCGTCGAAGTCGAAGTCCCAGTCCGGGTCGAGATCGGGGTAGCGGATCCGGAACGCGTCCTGCGGCAACTGCATGCCGGTGGCCTTGATGTGGGCGTTCCAGGCGATCGACAGGGCCGACTCGCACTCGAACTCCATGCCGGACTCGGCGGCCTCCACGACCGCCGGTAAGGACGCCAGCGAATCGGGGGATGCCACGACGGCGCTGTAGGTTTCCTCGCCCTGGGTGAGGAGCCAGCCGCGGAAGTAGTCGAAGCCGTCGTCCGAGCAGCCGCCGTTGATCAGGTAGGCCGCCGCCCACAGCGGGTTCTGGTACGACATGGCCAGCAGGTCCCACAGGATCTGTTGCGTCGCCACGATCTCCGCGGGCGGCCTGGCGGCCAGCAGGGCGGAGGCGGCGTCGGCCACCGCTTCGCCGTCCGACGGGTCGGAGACGCTCGCGCGGGCGTCGGCGATGAGCT
Source organism: Lentzea sokolovensis (assembly GCF_033949975.1). NCBI lineage: Bacteria > Bacillati > Actinomycetota > Actinomycetes > Pseudonocardiales > Pseudonocardiaceae > Lentzea > Lentzea sokolovensis. The sequence continues at coordinate 374,890 of NZ_JAXAVU010000001.1, read as the reverse complement.
TCCAGAAGGTGTTCTGATCCACGTCGGGAAGCTTGGCAGAGGGGTCTGACAATTTCGTTGCCCGACGGGTCGCGCAAACCAGCCGTGCAACTGTGTAACCGTATGTGATCGCGCGGATGGTTTCTGTCATAGGTTTCATGCCGAACAACAAGGTGTCGATTCCCTGGGGGAAACTTGAAGCTCGCAAACGTGGTGTCCGCTGTCGTTGTTGCAGTCGCGGCGCTCGGGGCATTGGGGGCGACGGCATCCGCCGCTCCCAGCGAAGACGTGGGTGTCCTGGCGTGGCGGGTCGTGGCGGGTCCGTATCCGGGCAACGACGATGGCCTCACGACCTGCCAGAGGGACGCGGTGGACTACCGGGCCGGCACCGGCAGGCCGACCGGTTGTCTCCTGGAGGCGGACAGCAACCAGTACTTCCTCTGGGCCAACTTCTGACAGACGGCCTAGGCCGGTGCGGCGGGCGCCCGCCGCACCGGCGGCTGACTTACGAGCCGGAACGTTCTAGGTTGAGACACATGATCAGGAACCTGTTTCGTTCGCTCGAGGCCGTGCACGGAATGATCTACTTCGCCCCCGAGGCGGAGTCCCGGTACGCGAGCGTCGGGCTCGACCGGCCCGGCGGGTACTTCGCGTCACGGGCAGCGGCGCTGGGACCGGTCGGGGCCGAGGTCGTGATCGCGACCTTCTACAACTTCAACCCCGAGATCGTGCGGGCGCGCATTCCCCAGGCGTGGGAGAAGGTCACGCCGGAGCGCCTGCTCGAACTGCGGTGGGAGGCGGCGGACGAGGCGCTCGCGAAGGCCCTGCCGGACGACCTGAAGGAGATCACCGAGCTGGCGAAGCGCGCTGCCGAGCGGTCGAAGGAGATGCTGAGCGGCCGCACGTTGTTCGCCGCGTACGCGCGCTTGCCGTGGCCGGACGAGCCCCGTCTGCAGCTGTTCCACGCCCAGACGTTGTTGCGCGAGTTCCGCGGCGACGGGCATCTCGCGGCCCTTCTGCGGCACAACATCACCGGCATCGAGGCGTTGGTGTTGCACGTCGCGACGGGCGACTACCCGGCCGACGTGTTGCGCAAGACGCGGGCGTGGTCCGAGGAGCAGTGGGCGGCGACGGTGGATGACCTGCAGAAGCGCGGGCTCGTCGGCGAGGACCAACTCCTCACCGACAAGGGGCGCGAGCTGCGGGACGGCATCGAGGACGACACGGACCGCATGGCCGCGCCGGCCTACGACGTCCTGTCGGACCAGGAGAAGCAGCGGTTCGTCGAGCTCGCCGCGCCGCTGAGCAAGGCCGTGGTCGACGCCGGGATGATCCCCGGCCGCCGCTAGTCGGTCCCGTCGCGGTCGGTGGACGCGAGCGCCTTCTCGGTGGCCTCGTCCTTGCCTGCCCGGTGTTTGCCGGGATGGGTCAGCGAGAAGTGCGCCTCGTCCCGCATCCGTTCGACCATGTGCGGGTAGTGCAGCTCGAACGCCGGACGCTCCGAGCGGATCCGCGGCAGCTCCTTGAAGTTGTGCCGCGGCGGGGGAGACGTCGTGGCCCACTCCAGCGAGTTGCCGTAGCCCCACGGGTCGTCCTGCGGGGCCGGGTCGCCGTAGCGGTAGGAGCGGAAGACGTTCCACACGAACGGAAGCACGGACGCGCCGAGCAGGAACGAGCTGATCGTGGAGATCGTGTTCAGCGTCGTGAAGCCGTCGGACGGGAGGTAGTCGGCGTAGCGGCGCGGCATGCCTTCGTTGCCCAGCCAGTGCTGCACGAGGAACGTGCCGTGGAACCCGATGAACGTCGTCCAGAAGTGCAGCTTGCCCAACGGCTCGTTGAGCATCCGCCCGGTCATCTTCGGGAACCAGAAGTAGATGCCGGCGTACGTGGCGAACACGATCGTGCCGAACAGCACGTAGTGGAAGTGCGCCACCACGAAGTACGTGTCGGACACGTGGAAGTCCACCGGCGGCGACGCGAGCAGCACGCCGGTGAGACCGCCGAACAGGAACGTCACGAGGAAGCCGACCGAGAACAGCATCGGCGTCTCGAACGTCAGCTGGCCCCGCCACATCGTGCCGATCCAGTTGAAGAACTTGATGCCCGTCGGCACCGCGATCAGGAACGTCATCAGCGCGAAGAACGGCAGCAGCACGGCACCCGTGGCGTACATGTGGTGCGCCCACACGGCCACGGACAGCATCGCGATCGCCAGGGTCGCGAACACCAGGCCCTTGTAGCCGAACAACGGTTTGCGGCTGAACACCGGGAAGATCTCCGTCACGATCCCGAAGAACGGCAACGCGACGATGTACACCTCGGGATGACCGAAGAACCAGAACAGGTGCTGCCACAGGATCACGCCACCGTTGGCCGGGTCGAACACGTGCGCCCCGAGGTGCCGGTCCGCCGCGAGACCCATCAGGGCCGCGGTCAGGATCGGGAACGCCAGCAGGATCAGCACGGACGTGACCAGGATGTTCCAGGTGAACACCGGCATCCGGAACATCGTCATGCCCGGCGCCCGCAGGCACACCACGGTGGTCGTCATGTTGACCGCGCCGAGGATCGTGCCCAGACCGGAGATGGCCAGACCCATGATCCACAGGTCCGCGCCGATGCCCGGCGAGTGCACGGCCGAGGACAGCGGCGTGTAGGCGAACCAGCCGAAGTCCGCCGCACCACCGGGCGTCAGGAACCCCGAGACGGTGATGATGGCGCCGAACAGGTACAGCCAGTACGAGAAGGCGTTCAGGCGCGGGAACGCGACGTCCGGCGAGCCGATCTGCAGCGGCAGGACGTAGTTCGCGAACCCGAACAGGATCGGCGTCGCGTACAGCAGCAGCATGATCGTGCCGTGCATGGTGAACAGCTGGTTGTACTGCTCGTTCGACAGGAACTGCAGGCCTGGCCGCCCCAGCTCGCCGCGCATCAGCAGCGCCATCACGCCGCCGATCATGAAGAACGCGAACGACGTGGTCAGGTACATGATCCCGATCTGCTTGGGATCTGTGGTCTTGAACAGCGAGAGGAAGTACGAACCCTTCGGCCGTGCACGCGCCGCCCCGGGGTGGGGCACCACAGGCGTGGGCTTGATCGTGGTCATCGCGCCTCCTCCGTGCCAGACGTGAATCGTCCTCCCGGTCAGACCGAGGGGCAATCCATGACGAGCACCGCACTGGTCACCGGGACCACCGGAGCGCCTACCGAAATGCCGCTGACCTGCACGTAGTAGGCGCCGGGGGCCAATTCACCGAATTTGATCGTCATCCTCTCGGAGATGGCCGGACTGCGCGATTCGACCTGTTTGCCCTGCTCGTTCAGCAGCGCCACCTTCACCGCCCGCGCGGCCGTGTCCTTCAGCTCGACGGTGACCTCCAGGTCCTCCCCGGTCAGCACGAGGTCGGGCACGGTGAGCTGAGGCTCGGTCGCCGTCACGTTGCGCGGCACGACGGCCTTCGCGGTCAGGTACGACTCCACCGCGTCCAGCACGGCGGCGTTGTCCTGCAACGACGTGTGCTGCTCCGTCACGCGGTGCAGCGTGTTCGACGACAACGCCAGCCCACGCCGTGCGCCGCCGACCATGGGCACGGTCGCGTCTCCGTACAGGTCCTCACCCTCGTACGTCCGGAAGCAGGTGACCTTGCCGTCGGCGATGCGAGCGGTGGTGGCCGTCGGCTGCTTACCGCCGAGGATCGCGTACGTCTGATCAGCGAACGAGTCGGTCAACGAGCCGTGGAACGCCATCGCGTCCGTGACCATCTTCGTGTCGAGCTCGGGCAACGAGGTCTCAGTGGTCTTGAGCAGGCCACCCGGCGACTCGATGCACGCGTACTCAGGCAGCAACTGGTGCAGCGACGGCATCGACCGCGCGAACTCCGTCAGGTCGATCGCCAACGGCCCGAGCCCCTTGCGCACGCCGTTGACCAGCTGGTCCAACGCGCTGGCGGCCCCGCGATAGGGCGTGCCCATCGTGATCAGCTTCGCGGTCCGCTCGGCCATCCCGCACTGCTCGATGCACCACCGCGCCACCAGCCCGCCCATCGAGTGGCACACGAAGCTGACCTTGGCGTCCGGCCCGATCCGGTCCAGCGCCTCGTCCACCCGCCGGGCGAGCAACGCGCCGTTGTAGCGGTTCGACAGCCGCCAGTCGTAGGCGAACAGCAGCAGGGTGCCCTTCTCGACGCTGTAGCCGAGCGAGTTCATCCTGCGCGTCACCCGGTCGTAGCCCTTCAACGGCGTCCAGATGCCCGGGATGACGTGCAGGTCCGACATCAACGCCACGGGCTCGACGCCGTCCTGAGGGTGCTCGTCGCCGATGCCGGCGGGCAGCTTCAACCGCCCCAGGCTGCGGCCGAGCGTCAGCACCGCGCGCAACGCGGCCTTGCCGGACACCTCCCAGACCATGCCGTCGGCGTTGCGCAGCGTGCTGCCGAGAATGCCGGGCAGAACCACCACCAGATCGGTCATCAGGTCTCCTCGGCGAGCTTGCGGATGAGGGAGAGCAACGCGAGGTTCGCGGGCACCAGGTAGGTCAGCTCGTGAATCCAGACCAGACGCTGGTCCGCCGCGGGCAACGCCAGGCGTTCGTCACCGGCCCGAGCGCGCGCGACCGCCTTGTACAGCGCTGCCAACGCGTGCGGTTCCAACGCCGTCACGGCCTGGGTCAACGCCTGCGGTGACGCACCGGCGGCGAGCCCGCGCAGAATCTCGGTCACGCGTGTGGGGTCTTCCACGGCGTCCAGCACGAGGTCGAGCACATCGGCGTCCTCGTCGGCCAGCAGCAGCAACGCGTGCACGGGCCGGTTGTCGCGGACGTTCTTCAGCACTTCCTTGTCCAGCAACTCCTCCCGCCGTGTGGCGAGGAGTTCGCGACGGCGCGTGGGCGTTGCGTCCATGAACTCGTCCGCGAGACTCGCGAGCAGCCACGGCCGGTAGGCGAGTGCGACGCCCTGCTGCTGCGCGGTCGCGCGGCGCGACTGGATGACCTGCGCCTCGATCAGGCTCGTTCCGTACAACGCCTCCGTGACGGCGACGTCCGCGTCCGTGGACAACAACTCGGGGTGTGCGACCAGGAGCGCGCGCTCCTCGGCGTACGACCGCGCGAACACCCACGAGCGGGCGGTCCTCAGCAACGCCCGGTCGACCGTCAGCCAGTCCGGTGTGGAATCCCACGGCCACGGGCCGGAGTCGTAGTGGCGGCGCGCGATGTCGTGCACGTCGTGCATCGCCTGCCGTGACTGACCGACGTGCGTGAGCGCCTGGCACAGCCACTTCGCCGCCGCCGGATCACCGGCTCTCGTCGCGGCCGCCCGCAGCATCAGCAGCGTGGCGAGGTGCGGGCCGTTGAACCGCGCGGTCACCCGTTCCCAGGTCTCCTCGACGATCTCGGGCTGCTTGAGCCCCGCGCAGAGCGTGTCGAGCGTGAACAACGCGGCGGCCAGCGTCGAGAGCCGGTCGGTGTTCTCCGGCAGCAGGCAGACCTCGACGGTCCGCAGCCCGGTGGCCAGCGCCTCCCTGGGCTTGTCCGCGTCCCGCTGGCGGCGCATCAGGTTGTGCAGCGCCTGGGCGTGGATCCGCGAGCCGTCGGCGAGGTCGGCGGCCTGCCGGGCGGCGTTGAGGGCCGCCTCCGTGCGGTCGACCATGCTGTACGCGACGCTCAGGCTCAGCGCCGCGTCCGCGAGCTGGGGACGGAACGCCGCGTGCCGGCCGAGCGTGCCGCTGATCTCCGCGGCCTGCCGGGTCATGCTGTCGGAGTCGGACAGCCTGCCCAGGGCCAGGTAGTCGCGGCTCAGTTCCACCAACGCGCTGACCAGGTCCGCGAGGAACACCGGGTTCGTCTGCGCGAGCGAGTAGTACAGCTCGACGGCCTGCTTCGACCGTTGCATGGCCTCATAGCGCAGGCCGGAATCGCTGCACCGGGCGGCAAGACACGTCACCGCGCGCGCAAGCGGTGCATCGGTTTCGACGGCCGCGACAGCGTCACGAGCCGTGGACAGGGCCTCCCGCCGACGGCCGAGCATCGCGTAGATCTCGCTCAGGTCTACCAAAGCGCCACTGAGGTGCGCCGCGTACGTCGGGTTGTCACCGCCGTGCGTCGTCGTCTTCGCGATGCGTTGCGCGAGCCGTTTGTGCGTAAGGCTTTCCGCTGTCGTCGGTGTCGACGCCACCAGCTCGCGGTAGCGCACGGCGGCCTCTTCGGCGGGCGCCACGGCCTGCTGGAGGCGTCCGGCGTCACGGAACCGCCGGCCGAGCTTGTTCAGCACGAAAGCCAGGTCCGCCAAGTACATCCGCAGCGTGGGAACCAAGGCGCGGAAGTGCTCGGCGGCTTCTTCGAGAGGCGCGATGGCCTCGTCGCCACGACCCCAGTGCATCAGCTCGTTCGCCGCCGTCGTCGCCGCGAGTGCGATGTCCGGCAACAACATCCGGTTCATCCCCGCGAGATCCCGCAGCCCGTCCAACGCCCGCGTTCCGGCGTGCCCGCAGTGCCGCCACGCGTACTTCCACAGATATCCCGGCACGTTCGGCGGTACGCCGGCCTCCATGCGCTGGCGATAGAGCTCGATGAGCGCACAGGCCACCTTCTCCGCGCCTGGTGCGAACACCACGTCCCGGCTCGGCGCGAACTGCGGCCGCAGGTGGTCCGCGAACGTCTGGTGCGTCAGCTTGAAGACCGCTGTGCCCTCCTCGCCGTCCTGCACGACGTGACGGCCCAGTTCGGTGAGCACGGCGGTGATGTCGTCACGGGTGAACTGCTCGCCGGACAACGCCTGCGCGACCGCCATCCACTCGGCCTCGGGGAACCCCGCGCCGTAGCTCCACGTCAACGCGGTCAGCAGCGCACGGGCTGAGGACACCTTCGCGAGTTCACGGTCGAACGCGGCCTCCAGCGAGAACCGGAGGTCGCCACCGCCGTCGGCCAGCACCTGGTCGGTGATCATCCACGCGGTCAGGAACGGCAGCTTCGCCAGTTCATCCACAGTGGACTGCGGTGCGCCGGATCCCAGGCGTGCCAGGACGTAGTCGCGCACGTCGGTCTCGCTGCCCGCCTCGTCGAGGTCGAGCACCTCGACCGGCGACAGCTCGGTCAGCAGGGGAGCGCCACCCGCGACCCGCTGCGCCTGCCGCGTCGAGACGATCACGACGGCGTAGGCCGCGAGCTTGGTCAGCAGCGAGGTGGCGATCGAGAACGACTCGCCGCGCGCCTCGTCCAGGCCGTCGACCACCAGCACCGGAGGTGTGCTCAACGCGCTGACCACGCCCACCAGTTCGGCGGCGCCCCGGCGCGGGCCGTCGGGCGCGGGGATCAGGCCCGCGGCGACGAGTTGACGGCTGAGCAGGTCGGCGACGCGGTCGGCGTCCATCGCGCGGGCGTGCACGGCCGCGTCGACCGACTCGGGACCGGGGTCGGCGTGCCGGAACGACGGCCCGGTGGTGAGCAGGAGGTCGCGCTCGGCCGAGTTGGACAGGCTGACAACTCGGCCGACGACCGCGGACTTGCCCGTGCCCGGCGACCCGGTGACCACCCGCAGGCCGGCCACCCCGGACTTCACCCAGCTCACGACCTTGTCGACCTGGGCGGTGCGGCCGGTGAACCACGACCGGTTGGTCGTGGAGTCACCACCGCGGGCCGCGAGCAGAAGGTGCTTCACGACCGTGTTCGCGGCGTAGAGAGGGTTCGGCAGCATCGGCTGTGCGGACCCGTACTGCATGAAGCGCGGCCGTTGGATGTCGCTGTCCCACGCGTTCAGCAGCGCCGTACCGACCGCGCCGCCGTCGATCAACGCGATGCGGTCGCTCCACCGCCGTGCGTCCTCATCGGCCGTGGGACCGGCACGCAGCAGCTTGCGGAGCTTGCCGCCGAACAGGCCGTCACGGGCCGTTTCGACGCTCGAACACGACACCAGCACGCCCGCCCAGTGCACCTGACCGGCCAGCAGCTCCTCCTGCACTGCCGCGACCGTGCGGACGGCCTCGTCGAGCTGGGCGCCCGAGTAGCAGGCGTCGATGATGATGAGCACCTGGTGCGCGCCCGACGCGGCGCACCACAGCGCGAACTCGTGCAGCATGACGCCGTCGACCGCGCCGTCGTTGTCCCTGGCCAGGAGCCTGAGGTTGCCGGCGACGGGGATGGCGTGCCCGCTCCACAGCGCCACCAGCGCGCCGCCGTCCTGCGGCGTGGTGCGCAGCGCCTTCATGTGCGCGCGGATGTCGGCCTCGGTCGGGTCGGCCAGCGGTTCGCCCTCGTAACCCTTGAGCAGGGCGCGCAGCTCCCGCACGTCGCTCACGGCGTGCTGCAGCGGCTGCACCAGCTCGTAGGAGCCGACGCCGATGCCGACGAACCTTCCTCTGACCCTCTCCTGCATGCCTCACTACCCCCTGTCCACACGTCGTCGTGCGGCAGAAGGTGTTACGCCGGTTAACTCACACGGACTACTCCGGCGAATCCTTCGGCAACTCGAGGTTCGTGTTCTTCTCCAGGAACCTCAGGAGCTCCACCGGGAACGGCAGCACCAGCGTCGAGTTCTTCTCCGCCGCCACCTCCACAATGGTCTGCAGCAACCGCAGCTGAAGCGCGCCGGGCGTCGCCTCCATGGTCCCGGCGGCCTCGGAGAGCTTCTTCGACGCCTGCAGCTCACCGTCCGCGGTGATGATCCGGGCGCGGCGCTCCCGTTCGGCCTCGGCCTGCCGCGACATCGAGCGCTTCATGCTCTCCGGCAGCGCCACGTCCTTGATCTCGACGCGGTCGATGTCGATGCCCCACTCCAGCGCGGGCGTGTCGATCATCAGCTCCAGGCCCTGGTTGAGGCGCTCGCGGTTGGACAGCAGGTCGTCGAGCTCGCTCTTGCCGATGATCGACCTGAGCGAGGCCTGCGCGACCTGCTGCATCGCGAACCGGTAGTCCTCGATGTTGATGATGGCCTTCGCCGCGTCCTGCACCTTGAAGTAGATGACGGCATCCACGCGCACGGTGACGTTGTCGCGCGTGATGCCGTCCTGGGCCGGCACGGGCAGGGTGACGATCTGGAGGTTGACCTTCCTGAGTTGGTCGACCCCGGGAACCAGCATCGTCAGCCCCGGCCCGCGCACGCCCTCGCGGAGCTTGCCGAACCGGAACACCAGTCCCTGTTCGAACTGTTTGATCACCCTCGCGCTCATCGCGAGGCCGAGGCCTCCGAGCACGACGAGACCACCGAGGATTTCGAAGAAGATCATGAGACCCCGCCTTTCATCGGCGAATGCCCTTGATCTCCAACGGTACGCCTCAAACGCAGCTGAGCACGGGGTTCGCCCAGTCGGAGTGGTCGTTGGCGTTGCCATCACCCCCGTCTGCGACCCGGAACGTCAGCACCGTTGCTCCAGAAGTGTCGACGTTGATCGGAACGGCCGCGCTTTGTCCTGTCAGCGTTGGGCTTTGGTAGGCGGACACCCCGTCCTTCAACACCTCGAACCGGACGGTGCCGCCGCCGTTCGTCTCGTCGTCGACACCGATCGTGGCGGTGAGCGTCGAGCACTTGCCGCCGGTGTAGATCTGGAACTCCGAGTCGGCGTGCGTGCCGACGCCCTTGTCGAACCGCGCGCCCCGGATGCTCATCGGGTTGCCGTCACCGCCCGAGTTCTCGCCGTTGCTGCGGTCGCGTTCGATCGGGCCCCAGCCGTTGCGCTCGTTCAGGAACTCCAGCGCGGACACCTCGGTCTCGCCCTGGGGTGGACGCGGGGTGGCGGTGAAGTCCTTGGTGATCGTGCTCGTCGCCTTGCCCGTGGTGATCTCCGCGAAGACCGGGCGGGTGCCGGTCTCCCCGCCCTCGCGCTTGATCGTCACCTTCGCGGAACCGCTGGAGAGGTCGGCGGTGCTCGGAGTGACGGTCCAGTTGTCCGGCGCGGTCAGCCTGGCCGTGGTCGTGCCGGGGCAGGGCTTCGTCACGACCAGTTCCGCCTCGACCTGCTCACCCGGTTCGAGAACGGTGTCGGCGGCGTTGAGTTGCGCGGTGGGCGCGCAGTCGACGTTGCGGCCGAGCTTGCCCGTCGCGGCCTCCACAGGCGTGAGCGGGCGCAGCAGCACGGAGTACGCGTACTCGTTGCCCGCCTCCACCTGATACTGCGGCAACGGCTCGTGGAACGTCTCGCTGACACCCGTCACGCGATGCGCCGCGTGCAGGGTGGTCCAGCCGTCGTTCTTCTTGAGCGCGAACGGGTACGCGGCGCGGTCGAGGTCGTCGTACCGCGAGACCCGGACGTCCAGGTCGCCCGCGACGAGCAGGCCCGCGCGGCCGTTGGACAGCGTCGCCCAGCGCGTGTCCGCGTGGTTGCCGAAGTCCTGCGGCTTGTAGTAGTCGTTGAACTCGCGGTCCACAGTGGACTGGTGGACGCCGACCGGGTTGCCCGCCTTGCGGTCGTCGTAGTTCTCGCCGGGACCGCGGCCGTACCAGGTGAACCTGCTGTAGTCGTCGGGAACCTTGAGCGTGAAGCCGATGCCGGGCAGGTAGCTCAGGTCGCGCATGCGGTCCTGGGCGGCGACCCGGTGGCCGACGGCGATCTCGCCGTCGCCCGTGATCCGGTAGGTGAAGGTCTGGCCGAACGACGCGGTGGCCACGGCCTGGGCGGTGGACTTGGCCGTGATGACCGTGTCGGCGGCGTTCTGGGCGACCGTGACGCTCGACGGTGTGGTCTTGAGGCGGTCGAGACCGTTGCGGTACCAGGAACCGTCCTCGCTCATGAACTCGTTCGACAGCGGGGCGCGCCACGCGTCCAGCTCCGGACCGGTCTTGAGCAGTTCGGTGCCCCGCACGCGCATCGACGTGAGCGTGCCGGACCTCTTGCTGACGACGTACCGGAAGTCCTTGCCGGACACCACGATCTCGTCGTCGTTCTGGGTCGTCGTGAGCTTGCCGGGTGTTCCCGGCGTGTGCAGACCGGCGATCTGCGTGCCGCCCAGCGGGAACTGGGCGATGCCGACGTCGTCGCCCCGCCGATCGGTGGCGCGGACGGTCAGCCAGCGTTCGGTTTCGGATGTGAAGTCGGGCAACGGGATCGTGCCGGGTTGCAGCCTGCCGCGGTGCTCGGCGATCGTGCGGCCGTTGTCCTGGACCTGCCAGCGCAGTTCGAGGTCGTCGGTGCCGGTGAACTGGCGTTCGCTGACGGTCGTGAGCTTGTTGTCCGCGAAGGAGAAGCGGATGGGGGAGTGGACGGCCATCAGTTCGGTGGTCTCCGGCTGCGGTCGGCGGTCCGACCACACCACGCCGTCGACGCCACCGGTTCCCGCGCCGTAGGACTGCTGGCGGCCCTTGTCCTCCAGCTTCTCGAAGTCGAGCGCCAGCACGGCGGTCTTCTTCGGGTCCTGAGCCAGCTCGGTGTCCGTCAGAGCGCGGTGGTAGATCCGGACCTGGTCGACCGAGCCGTGCGCCATGCGGGTGCCGACGTTCTCCTGCATGGTCTCGGCGTTGCGGCCGATGTTGACCGGCCAGTGCGACCAGTCGATCGCGCCGCTGTGGTCGGCGGTGGAGACCTCGCGGCCGTCGATCAGCAGTCGTAGCTTCGAGCCGTCGAACGTGCCGGTGACGCGGTGCCAGTTGCCGTAGAAGTCCGCCGGGACCGTGGCCCTGACCGTGCGCCAGGTGCCGCTGTGTACGAAGAACTCCAGCGTCGTGGCGTCGGACATCTTCAGCGCGTACTGGTGGTCGCCCTTGGAGATGACGGTGAAGTCGCCGGTCCAGGTGTCGGGCTTGATCCAGGCGTCGAGGGTGAGGCCGGTGGTGACTTCGTCGAGCTTGCGGTCGCGATAGACCTCCACGAAGTCGTCGAGTCCGCTGAGTTGCAACGCTTTGCCGTGTGGTCCGTCCACCTGGGACGGCTTGCCGGACAGGTAGGAGAGGATGCCGCTGGCGTCGTCGGGCGTGGTGTGGAGCGGGAGAGCGATGTTCTGCTCGGCCCAGTCCCAGATGAACCCGCCCTGCATCTGCGGATAGGCGCGCACGACGTCCCAGAACTCCTTGAAGTTGCCGAGGCTGTTGCCCATCGCGTGCGCGTACTCGCCCATGATGATCGGCTTGGTCGTGGTCTTCGCCTTGGCTTCGAGGCTCGCGGGCGACGGGTAGCGCGGGCCGGCCACGTCCGCGAACGGAGCGTCACCGTCCGGCACGTTCGGCTGGTGGTAGAGCGGACGGGTGTCGTGCTTCCGCGCGTACTCGGCCATCGTGTAGTGCGCCTTGCCGAGCCCCGCCTCGTTGCCTGTGTCCCACATGACCACGCTCGGGTGGTTCTTGTCGCGCTGCATCATGGCGGTGAACCGGTCCTGGAACGCGTCCTGCCACTCCGGGCGTTCGGCGAGGCAGTTGTTCGGGCAGCCGTCGTGGTGGTGGGTCTCGATGTCGACCTCGTCAGCGATCATCAGGCCGTTGCGGTCCGCGAGCTCGTAGAAGTACGGGTCGCTCGGGTAGTGCGAGGTCCGCACGGCGTTGATGTTGAACCGCTTCATCAGCTGGACGTCTTTGTCCTGGTCAGCGTGGGTGACGTAACGGCTGCCGTGCACGCTGGTCTCGGCCCGGTTGGTGCCGCGGAACAGGACGCGCTTGCCGTTGATCTTGAACTGCCGGTCGATGATCTCGATCTCGCGGAACCCGACCGGCTGCTTGCCGGTCTGGATCACGCGGCCGTCCTTGAGCAGTTCGACGCGGAGTTCGTAGACGTTCGGGGTCTCGTCGGTCCACTTCAGCGGGTTCGCGACCTTGCCGTCCTGGACGGTGACCTCACGGCCTTGCGGGTCGAAGAGCCTGGTCCGGACGGTGTGACCATCCTGAGGACCGCCGATCTTGACGTCCGCGCTGATCGTGGCGTCGCGGTACCGGTCGTCCAGATCGGTTTTGATCGTGACGTCCTGGAGGTAGGTCCTCGGCGTCGAGTAGAGCCAGACCTCGCGGAAGATGCCCGAGAACCGCCACTGGTCGTAGTCCTCCAGGTGGGAGCCGGAGCCCCAGCGGTGGACCTGGACCCTGATCGTGTTGCGGCCGGGCTTGAGCCTGCTGGTGAGATCGAACTCGGCGGGCGTGTAGCCGCCCTGGTCGTAGCCGACGTACGTACCGTTGATCCAGACGAAGTATCCGCTGGTCACGCCCTCGAAGCGGACCAGCGTGCGGTCCCAGTTCGCCGGCAGGTCGAACGTCTTCTCGTAGACGCCGGTGGGGTTGACGTCGTGCGGGATGGCCGGCGGGTCGTCCGGGTACATCTCGGTGGGAATGTTGCGGAACATCGGGTGGTCGAGGAAGTCGGTCTGCCACGTGTGGGGGACTGTGACCGTGCGCCATCCGTCGGGCGTGTCTCTGACGTCCTGCGGCCTGTCGAACATCCGGATGCGCCACTCGCCGTTGAGGCTGAGCCTGCGCTCGGGTTTCAGATCCGGGTGCGGAGGTTCCTGGTTCTCCCCGGTCATTCTGGGATTCTCCAGATATGCCAAGGCATCCAGGGGTTCGGCCTGCGCGGTTGCGGGGGCCAGTGAGAGCGCTACCACCGTGGCTACGACGACACGAAGCATGCCTTCGGAAGCTAGGGGCGGCGTGAGGACGGCGTCAACGAATGTCCGCTCTTTCTGTCCGAACGGATCGAGCGCGCACGTCTCAGCACCCGGAAATCACGCTCTGCTCCGCAGCACGCGTTAGTGTCGGATACATGCAGACCTGGTCATCAATTCCTGTGCCGCGGGTTCCGGGGGACCCCCGCCCGCTGCGGCTGTTCGACACGGCTACGGGCGAGGTTCGCCCCACGGCTCCAGGAGACACCGCCAGGTTGTACGTCTGCGGGATCACGCCGTACGACGCGACGCACCTCGGCCACGCCGCCACCTATCTCGCGTTCGACCTCGTGCACCGCGTGTGGCTCGACAACGGCCACAACGTGCACTACGTCCAGAACGTCACCGACGTAGACGATCCGCTTCTGGAGCGGGCGCTGCGGGACAAGGACGACTGGGAGGTGCTCGCGATGCGCGAGACCGCCCTGTTCCGCGAGGACATGGAGGCGCTGCGCGTCCTGCCGCCGCAGGACTACGTCGGCGTCGTCGAGGCGGTCCCCGAGATCGTCGAGGTGGTCGCGAAGCTGCTCGCCGACGGCCACGCCTACCGTGCGGACGACTCCGAGTACCCGGACATCTACTTCTCGCACAACGCCACGGGCCGTTTCGGCTACGAGTCGAACTACTCCGCCGAGGAGATGCTCCGGCTGTTCGCCGAACGCGGCGGCGACCCGGACCGTCCCGGCAAGCGCCACCCGCTCGACGCCCTGCTCTGGCGCATGAAGCGCCCCGGCGAGCCCGCGTGGGAGTCCGAACTGGGTGAGGGCCGCCCCGGCTGGCACATCGAGTGCAGCGCCATCGCCCACAACCGCCTCGGCGCCGGTTTCGACGTCCAGGGCGGTGGCTCCGACCTGATCTTCCCGCACCACGAGTACTCCGCGGCGCACGCCGAGGCCCAGACCGGCCAGCACCCGTTCGCGCGGCACTACGTGCACGCGGGCATGATCGGCCTCGACGGCGAGAAGATGTCGAAGTCGCGCGGCAACCTGGTCTTCGTCTCGAAGCTGCGCTCGCAGAAGGTCGACCCGAACGCCGTCCGCCTGGCCCTGCTCTCCGGCCACTACCGCGAAGACCGCCCGTGGTCGCAGGAACTGCTGGACACGGCACTGGCGCGGCTCGACAGGTGGCGCCAGGCCGCCGGCCGCGACACCGGACCGTCCGCTGTGGACACCGTGACGCGGCTGCGCGACCACCTGGGCAACGACCTCGACACGCCTCGCGCGCTGGCCGCGATCGACGCGTGGGCCGACGAGGCGTTGACGCACGGCGGGACGGACAAGCACGGGCCGTCGCAGATCCGTGACGCGGTGGACGCGCTTCTGGGCGTGGACCTCTAACCGGCAGTCCATGTTGTGGCGCTGCTCAGTCGCAGCGCCACAATGGACCGGTGATGGAGTCGGCACGGCGCGACCTCGCGCGCACGCGGGAGTCGGCGGCGGCGTGGCAGGAACTGCGCTACGAGAGCACCAACGACGGCGACGACGTGAACGAGGTACGGCGCGCCAAGGTCCTCTGGGCGTTGCAGTACGACCGACGGCCCGAAGACCTGCCGCTGCTGCGGTTCCTGGCCGAGCAGGAGGCGTTGTGCCGCCGCAACGCGCCGTTCCAGGGCATCGGCGAACAGGTCCAGCTGGCCGGCTTTCTGCTGGCCGCGCACGGGCAGGTCGAGGACGTGTGGCGGCAGCACGCGATCAAGCGCGCCAACTTCGACACCTGGTGCGGCTACGATCAGGAGCACGTCTTCGCCGCCGGCGCCGAGGCCACGGTCGCGCACGTGCGGGCGAGCGACCACCCCGATCGGGACGAGGTGCTGGAGTTCCTCCTCGACCGGGACGTGGACGACGAGGACGTGCGGGAATGGCTTGAAGGCCGCCGCGAGTGGTTCCCGAACGACCCCGGTGACGAGGACCCGCTGACGTGGGTCCAGCGCGCGAAGCTGGCGGGGGAGCGGGAGCTGGCCCGTGCCGAACTGGACCGGTGGGCGCTGGGCCGTTCGAGGGACATCGGCACGTTGACCCAGTTGCGCTACGAGCTGGCCGATCTGGGGGACTTCGCGGAGGCGGCGCGGACCCAGCGGGAGGCCCTCGCCTTCGCTGACGGTGACTGGAATCGCGCAGTCGGGTGGTGCGTCCTCGCGGAACTCGAACGCCAGGCCGGGGATCACGGCTCCGCCTGGGACGCGTTGCGGGAGTGCGGGGCCGCCTTGGGAGGTGTGGCGGACTGGCGGGAGGTCGGGCTCGGGCGCGATTTCGTGAAGGAGCTGTACCTGCTCGCCGGGGTCGCGGAGATCGGGCTCGCCCGTGAGGTGTTCGCCGAGGCGCAGCGGCAGGCGCGGGACGTGCCGGGGCTGCCTCCGGTCGTGCTGCAGGCCGCGGCCGACGCGGCGGAACGCTGCGAATAGAGGAAACCGCCCCCGAGGCGGAAGCACCGGGGGCGGTCTCGTTCAGCGGTTACAGCTGGTCTGCTCAGACGTCGAGCGTCCAGTTGTTCAACGTGCCGGAGTCCAGGAACGCCGCGTCGCGCACGCGCAGCGTCCAGGTGCCGTTGGCAGCCTCACCGGAGAGGTTCTTGGTGTAGGTCTCGTTGATGTTGTCGGCCGAGCCGCCGGACCGGTTGTGCAGGTTGACGACCGTGCCGTCGGGCGCGACCAGGTCGACCACGAGGTCGCCCTTGTAGGTGTGCGTGATCGAGACCTTGATCGACGACGTGGCCGACGCGTTGCCCGCGCAGCCGGAGACGACGATCGTGCTGGTCACCGTGGCCTGGTCCGGGATCGCGACCGGGGTCGAGTTCGTCCGGGCGTCACAGCTGCCGCCGACCGCGTTGACGACCCACGAGAAGGTCGCCGTGGCGGTCTTGTTCGCGGCATCGGTCACCGTGGCGGTGACGGTCGAGGTGCCCGCCGTGGTCGGGGTGCCGGAGATCGCGCCGGAGGCGGACGCCGACAGACCGGCCGGGAGGCCGCTCACGGACCAGGTGTACGGCGCGGTGCCGCCGCTGGCCGAGAGCTGCAACGACGCCGCCGTGCCGACCGTGGAGGTCTGCGTGCCGGGGTTCGTCACCGAGGGGTCGCCCGGCTGGCCGCCGCCGAAGAGCGTGTAGAGCAGCTTGTTCGGCGTGTTGGCGCCGACGTTGGTGATCTTGTTGGGCGTGGAGGCGGCGTTCAGGCCGTTCCACACGGCGGCAGGCGAGTCGGTGGGGTGCGTGGCGAGCCACAGGGCTGCCGCGCCCGCGACGTGCGGGGTGGCCATCGACGTGCCGGAGATGTTGTTCGTGGCGGTGTCGTTGGTGTTCCACGCCGACACGATGTTCGAGCCCGGAGCGTAGATGTCCGTGCAGGAGCCGTAGTTCGAGAACGACGACCGCGCGTCGGTGTTCGTCGACGAGTTGACCGTGATGGCCTCGGTGACGCGTGCGGGCGAGGTGCTGCAGGCGTCGGTGTTCGAGTTGCCGGAGGCGATGGCGTAGGTGATGCCGGCCGCGATGGACCGGCGCACGGCCGCGTCCAGGGTGGCGTCGGCGCCGCCGCCGAGCGACATGTTGGCGACAGCGGGCTTGACCGCGTTCGCCGTCACCCAGTCGATACCGCCGACGACACCGGCGGTGGTGCCGGAGCCGGAGCAGTTCAGCACCTTGACGGCGACGACCTTGGCGGCCTTCGCGAGGCCGTACTGGGAGCCCGCGACGGTGCCGGCGACGTGTGTGCCGTGGCCGTTGCAGTCGGTGTTGTTGCCGTCTCCGGAGGTGTTGGTGCCCCACGTGGCGCGGCCACCGAACGTGGAGTGCGTCGTGCGCACACCCGTGTCGATGATGTACGCGGTCACGTTGGCCGCCGTGGTGTCGTACTGGTAGCTGTTGCTCAGAGGCAGGTCGCGCTGGTCAACGCGGTCCTGACCCCACGACGGCGGGTTCTGCTGGACGTCGAGCGCGTGCACCTCGGCGTCCTGCTGGACGAACGCGACCTTCGGGTCCGCGGCGAGCTTGGCGGCCTGCTTGGCCGTCATCTTCACCGAGAAGCCGTTGAGCGCGTGCTGCCAGACCTGACCGACCTGGCCGCCGTACTTGTCCGCCAAGCCCGGTGCGGCGGCCCTCGACGCCGTGTCGGCCTTGAGCGAGACGATGTAGCTGTCCTTCACGACATCGGCGCGGTCGGTGCCGAGAATCGTCCCCACGTTTTCTTGAGCTGATGCGGCGGGCACCACGGCTGCGGCCAGACATACGGCGGCAGCGGCAGCGAGTCCCGTACCCAAGACTCTTCGCATTGCAGGGTTCTCCCTCGTGCAGGGAACAGGGTGACCAGCACGCTAGCCCTAAACCGCAGGTCAGAGGGATACGCCGACGAGTGCGAACTGTTGACAGATTTGACATTTCGTGTCAAAGCGACAGTTGCGGACAGTCACGGAAATAGGCCGAGAGAACGCATTTGGTTTCCCTATATCAACCCGAACGCCGCGAGGTCCACCCCTCGATCGACCCTACCGTCCGGTAGACACGCCGAAGTAGCGTCGCCCAGACGGAGGAACGAACTGATCGGGCAGTTCGCCGCCTGGGGACGCCATTCATCCGGTGTCGTACGCGCTGTGTTGCAGCACAGCTGATCTCCTCATCGCGGTTGCCCGGTCCGGCGTTACACCGGCCCTGCACAAAACCGAAGACCAAGGAGAATTGCCTATGAAGCGCATGGCTGTCGCAGCTGTGGCCGTGTTGGCGGGTGCTCTCGCGACGACGGTCTCCCCTGCCGCCGTCGCCGCCGAGGGACCGTCCGCCGACCTGCTCGCCGCGATGCAGCGCGACCTCGGACTGGACGCCCAGCAGGCGGCGGAGAGGCTGCGCCAGGAGAGCGCGGCCGCGGTCCTGCAGCGGGTCGCGGAGGGTTTCGCCGGCGAGAGCTACGGCGGCGCGTGGTTCGACGCGGCCACCGGCAAGCTCGTCGTGGGCGTGACCGACGCGGCCAAGACCGACCGGCTCCGCAAGCTCGGCGCGGAGCCCCGCACGGTCGCGCACAAGGCGAGTGACCTCGACGCGGCCAAGGCGAAGCTGGACGCGGCGCAGGCTCCGGCCGAGGTCACCGGCTGGTTCGTCGACACGAAGGCGAACGCGGTCACGATCACCGTCAAGCGCGGCCAGACCCAGGCGGCGCAGACGCTGGTGGAGAAGGCGGGCGCGGTCGCGAAGGTCGTCGAGACCGACGAGGCCCCGCGGTTGTTCAAGGACACCCGTGGTGGCGACGCCTACTACATCAACAACGCCGGACGCTGCTCCGTCGGCTTCGCGGTCGCGGGCGGCTTCGTCTCCGCCGGGCACTGCGGGTCGCCCGGCGACACGGTGACCGGCGTCGACAAGACGGCGATGGGCGAGTTCGAGAAGTCGTCCTTCCCCGGCAACGACTACTCGTTCGTCAAGACCAACTCGTCCTGGACGTCGACGGCCAAGGTGAACCACTACGGCGGCGCCGACGTCATCGTGTCCGGTCACACCGAGTCCGCGGTCGGCGCCTCGATCTGCCGTTCCGGCTCGACCACGGGCTGGCACTGCGGCGAGGTCCAGGCCAAGAGCCAGACCGTGAACTACCAGGAGGGCTCGGTCAGCGGCCTCACGCGCACGAACGTGTGCGCGGAGCCCGGTGACTCGGGTGGCTCGTGGGTCAGCGGCACGCAGGCGCAGGGCGTCACCTCCGGTGGCTCCGGCGACTGCACCAGCGGCGGCACGACCTACTACCAGCCGGTCAACGAGATCCTCGAGACCTACGGTCTGACGCTCACCACGGGCTGAAACAAATGAGGTGAGGGGGAGCTTCCGATGGTGGAAGCTCCCCCTCATCGCGTTTCGGCAGGGGGACAGGGCTTGGAACTGGAGATCGTCGTCAGACCGCGCGACGAGGACGTCGGCTCGAAGCTGGACGAGGCGCCGGGCTGGCCCGACTACGCGCGCGAGCTGCGCGAGGTGTTCCGAGTCGCGGTCGAGGCGAGCGGTGCCGGCGCGCTGGAGGTCAGCGGGCTGATGGTGCACGAGCCGTTGCCCGACCGGCTCTCGTGGTTGCGCGAGGGGATCAGCATTGCCGCGGCCGAGGTCGCCGACCTCTACACGGAGACCGTGGGGCGTGGGTCCAGCCCGCTCTTCTGCCTGGCGAGCGACGTTCTGCGGATCGAGCTCTGCTGGGACGGCTGGGTGTTCCTGCCGACGACGCAAGAGGTGTACGACGCGTTGGACGACCTGCCGGAGGAGCACCTGGAGATCGGGTGGCGGCCGAGCCGGCCCGACCCGGAGCCGGACGGCGTGGTCGAGTTCTCGGCGGACGAGGACTTCTGGGCTCAGGTGCGTCTCGCGGCGCGGCACAAGACGACGCTGCTGGGCGAGCGGTGGGCGTCCGGCACGTGCGGCACCCGGTGGTTCCTGCTGAGCCCGGAGAACGTCGACGACGTGATCGCGGCGGTGGAGCCGGGATCGCTCATCAGCGTCGCGGTCGACCCTGATCTGCGGGTTCGCCTGGTGGACAGGAGTTTCACCGCGTTCACCGCGCCGCTTGGGCCGGGTGAACTGGTCTACCGCGAGGTGTGGTTCGGTGTCGACGACGACGCCGAACTCGCCGAGGTGACCGGTGCCGGGTTCGACCTCTTCCTCTCCGACGCCGCGCTGGCCGAGCTGTACGCGGTGGTGCCGGACGCGGACGGCGTCGCGCGCAGGCGGTGGGACGACCCGAAGCAGGTGCTCTGAACTAGTCCTGACGCTCCTGCATCCACTTCTCGCGGTGCACGCGCCAGCGGTCCAGCATCGAGCCGAGCTCGCTGTGGCAGAACCGGAAGAACTCGCGCGTCTCGTCCAGCCGCGACCCCGCCTCGGAGGCCGGGCCGAGCGCCTCGACGCCCTCGCCGAGCACCTCGTCGATCATCACCAGCATCTGGTCCTTGCGGAACGTCGTCTCGTACCAGACGTTGTCGCGCATCCGGTAGATGTCGCGGCGTGATCCGGGCTCGCGCTCGCGGCTGACGATCTGGACCGTGGTCAGGTAGCGCACCGCGCCCGACACCGCCGCCGGGGAGATCTGCAGGAGGTCGGCGATCTCGGCCGCGGTGAGCCGTCCCGAGTCCGTCGTCAGCAGCGCCGCGAGGATGCGAGCCGGCATGCGCGGAACGCCGGTGTCCGCCAGAATCCCGCCGAACCGTTCGACGAACTGGCTCACCGCCTGCGTGTCACGCTCCGTAGTACTCGTCACGGCGGCATCATCCCCTTTCGTCAGCCGATCGAGCAAAATTTACGTCCTTCACGAAGTTGTGAAAGAAGTGTAGCTTACCGGGCATGACATCTGCGATATCCGTGTCGGGCCTGGTGAAGACCTTCGGCTCGACGCGTGCACTGGACGATCTCAACCTGGACGTCCAGACCGGTGAGGTGCACGGCTTCCTCGGGCCGAACGGCGCGGGCAAGTCGACGACGATCCGGGTTCTCCTCGGCCTGCTGCGTGCCGACTCCGGCACCGCGCGGCTGCTCGGCGGCGACCCGTGGAAGGACACCGCGGCTCTGCATCGCCGGCTCGCCTACGTTCCCGGCGACGTCAACCTCTGGCCCAACCTGACCGGCGGCGAGGTCATCGACCTGCTCGGACGACTCCGCGGCGGCTTGAACAAGCAGCGCCGCGAGGAGCTCCTGGAGCGCTTCGAACTGGACCCGCGCAAGAAGGGCCGCACCTACTCCAAGGGCAACCGGCAGAAGGTCGCGCTGGTCGCCGCCCTGTCGAGCGACGTCGAGCTGCTGATCCTCGACGAGCCGACCTCGGGCCTCGACCCGCTGATGGAGTCCGTCTTCCAGGCCTGCATCAACGACGAACGCGAGCGCGGCCGCACGGTGCTGCTCTCCAGCCACATCCTCGCCGAGGCCGAGGCGCTGTGCGACCGGGTGAGCATCATCCGCAACGGCCACATCGTCGAGACCGGCACGCTCGCCGACATGCGGCACCTGACCCGCACGTCCATCTCCGCGGAGCTCGCGGGGCCGCCGAACGGGCTGACGTCGCTGGCCGGTGTGCACGACCTCGTGGCCGAGGGCAACCGCGTCCGGTTCGAGGTCGACTCGGACAAGCTCGACCTCGTGCTCAAGCAGCTCGTGTCCACCGGCGTGCGCACGCTGACCTCGCAGCCGCCGACCCTGGAAGAGCTCTTCCTGCGTCACTACGAGGACGTGAAATGACCGGCACCTGGCAACTGGTCCGCCTGGCCCTGCGCCGCGACCGGATCCTGCTGCCCGTCTGGGTGCTCTTCCTGGTCGGCGTGACCTACTCGACGACGACCGCGCTCGAAGAGCTGTACAACACGCAGCAGTCGCGGGACCTGCTCGGCGCCACCGCGAACGCGAACTCCGCGTTCCTCGCGATGCTCGGCCCGTTGCACGACTGGTCGTCGCTCGGCGGCCTGGTCGTGTGGCGCTGGGGCGTCTTCTCCGGCCTGTTCATCGCGATCATGGCCATGCTGGTCGTCACGCGGCACACGCGCGCCGAAGAAGAAGCCGGCCGTACCGAACTCATCGCGGCCACGGTCGTCGGACGGCACGCGCCGCTCGCCGCCGCCGTGATCGTCGCGGGCGGCACGAGCCTGCTGATCGGTCTGCTGCAGGCGCTGGCGCTGATCGGCAAGGACCTCGCTCCGGCGGGCGCCTTCGCGTTCGGCCTCTCCACCGCGAGCGTCGGGCTGGTGTTCACCGGCGTCAGCGCGTTCACCGCGCAGCTCTCGGAGAACTCGCGCGTGTCCAACGCGATCGCGGGCGGCTTCCTCGGCGTCATCTACCTGCTGCGGGCGGCCGGCGACGCGGCGGGGGAGTCGGGCCCGCAGTGGCTGACCTGGTTCTCACCGATCGGCTGGACCGAGCACGTGCGGTCGTTCGCGGACAACAGGTTCTGGGTGCTGCTGCTCCCGCTGGCGGCGTTCGCCCTGCTGGTGGGCGTCTCCTCGTACGTCGTGACCCGCCGCGACGTCGGGCTCGGCCTGCTCGCGGCCAGGCTCGGCCCGCCGCACGGCACGATCAGCACGCCGTTCGGGCTCGCGTGGCGGTTGCAGAAGGGTTCGCTGATCGGCTGGTCCATCGCGTTGTTCGCGGTGGGCGTGATCTACGGCAGCGTCGCCCAGGCGGTCGGGCAGATGGTGCAGGACAACCCGACGCTCGGGCAGATCGTCAGCAAGATCGGCGGCGCCGACGCGATGGTGGACGCGTTCTTCGCGACCGTCACCCAGTTGGTCGGCCTGATCGCCTCGATCTACCTGGTGCAGGCGATCCTGCGGCTGCGCTCGGAGGAGACCTCGTTCCGCGCGGAGCCGATCCTCGCCACACCGGTCTCGCGCTGGAGCTGGGTCGCGTCGCACGCGGTGTTCGCCCTGGTCGGCGGCGCGGTCGTGCTGGCGGCGGCCGGCCTCGGGCTGGGCCTGGTCTACGGACTGCAGATCGACGACCTGGGCACGGTCGTGCCGAAGATGCTCGGCGCGGCACTGGTCCAGCTCCCGGCCGCCTGGGTGATCGCGGGCGTGGCGCTGGTCCTGTTCGGACTGTTCCCGCAGCTCACCGGAGTGAGCTGGGCGGTGGTGTCGGTGTCGCTGGTGATCACGCTGCTCGGCCCGGCCCTGCAGCTCGATCAGTGGGTCATCGACGTCTCGCCGTTCACGCACGTCCCGAAGTACCCGGACATCACCTTCGGGCCGCTCGCGTGGCTCACAGTGGTCGCGGTGGTGCTTCTGGCGGCGGGGTTCGCCGGGTTCCGCCGGCGCGACCTGACCACGTGACGATCGCCGGGATCGTGATCAGCAGAGCCGCCGGCACCAGGAAGCCCAGCAACGGGTGCGCCTGGTAGAGCGGGACGAACGCCAACGGGGCCGCGGCCGCGCCCATGAAGCGCAGTGACTGCACGACACTGACGCTGCCGCCCCTGTTGGCGTTGTCGCTCTGCAACACCAACGCGTTGATGCTCACCAGCACGCCCTGCGCCGCCGCACCGGTCAGCGCCCACGCGAGCACCACGACGGCGGCCAGGGGAGTGGTGCCGACCGCCGCGACGAGGCCCGCGCCCAGCGTCGCGCCGAGGATGGCGGTGGTCGCGGCGCCGAACCGGTCGATCGCCTTGCCGACGAACCGGGCGGTGACGAAGCCGACGACGCCGAACCCCGTGAGCAGCACACCGCGTTCGCCCGCGCCGAGCCCGAAGACGTCGTCGAGCCGGAACGCCACGAGGAACGACAACCCGCCCAGGCACCCCCAGCCGATGAACCCGACGAGCGCGGGCCACAGCGTGCTCGGCACGAAGGCGCTGCGCAGGCTCGCGTCGCGCTCCGGCTCCGCGTCCGTCTGCGGCACACCGAGGATCGCGAGCCCCACGGCCACCACGGAGATCACGACGAACGCCAGCCGCCAGTCGATCTCGGCGGTCAGGCCACCGACGAGCGGCGCGGACGTCTGCCCGGCCGCCTGCATCGACCCGAACAACCCCAGCGCGCGCCCGAGCTTCTCCTTCGGCGTCGAGGCCGCGATCACGGCCAGCAGCACCGGTGTCGTGAACGAGTTCGCCGCGCCCTGCAACGCGCGGGAGGCCAGCAGCACCTCGAACGTCCACGAGGAGGCGGCCAGCGCGGACGTGACGGCGTAGGCGATGTAGGCGATCCGGACAGTCCGTTGTGGACCCCAGCGTTGCGCGAGCGTGCCGGAAGCCAGCATCAGCACGGCGAACGGCACGAGGTAGAACGTCAGCGTCGAGGCCGCGGACCCGGCGGACCTGTCGAAACTGGCACCGATCTCCGGCAGGATCGACGTGGTGACGGCGCCGCCGAACGGCCCGATCAATGCGCCCGCGTACAGCCCGGCGCGTGCCAACCGTCCCAACCGACACCTCCGCCGCTCACCCTAGGGGGGCGAGCGGCGGAGAGCGCCGAAAAGTGGTTGTTGTCGCTAAGTTTCTATCCGTGGAGGCCCGCGGTGAAGCCTTGGAACGACTCCCTGACGTCGCTCACGGTCGTGTGAGGACCGTTCTCCCCGAGGGAGTCGACGGGGGAGAGAGGAGCTGCACTGGCGGGAGACACGGCCAACAGCACGCCGCCGCCCGCAGCAAGGCCGACAACGATCTTGCGCACGAGGGACACGGTGGTTCCTGTCTGGAGAAGGATCTTGCTACCCATTCCTCGGCGTCTGGAATCCTCGACTCGATCACTCGGAAGCGTGAAAAAGCCGTCCCGGTCCAAATGACCGAGACGGCTTCTGACCTGCGTGAAGGCTAGCGAGGACCGGCCGAAGGCCAGCCCGGACCGCGCCCGCGGCGGCGCAGGTAGCGCTCGAACTCCGCGGCGATGTCGTCACCCGAGGCCTCGGTGATCTGCAGCTCCGCGTCGCCGCGCTCTTCCAGGGCGCGCACGTAGTTGCGCACGTCCTCGTCCTCGTCGGCCATCTCGGTGACCGTGCGCTCCCACTCCTCGGCCTGCTCCGGCAGCGCGCCGAGCGGGACCTCGATGTCGAGCACCTCCTCCACCCGGTGCAGCAGGGCCAGCGTGGCCTTGGGGGAGGGCGGCTGCGACACGTAGTGCGGCACGGCGGCCCAGAACGAGATGGCCGGGATGCCCGCCTGCACGCACGCGTCCTGGAACACGCCGACGATGCCGGTCGGGCCCTCGTACTTCGAGTGCTCCAGGCCGAACTTCTCGGCGGCGTCCGCGTCGTAGGCCGTGCCGGTGACCGGGACCGGGCGCGTGTGGGGCGTGTCCATCAGCAGGGCGCCCAGCGTCACCACCGTCGTCACCCCGAGAGCGTCGATGTGGCCCAGCAGTTCGGCGGCGAACTTGCGCCACCGCATGTTCGGTTCGATGCCGTGCACGAGGATCACGTCCACGTCGGAACCGGGAGGGCGGCACACCGACAGCCGCGTCGTCGGCCAGTCGACCCTTCGCGTGACGCCGTCCACCATTCGCACGGTGGGGCGCGTCACCTGGAAGTCGTAGTAGTCGTCCGGGTCGATCTCGGCGAGCGGGGTGGCGTCCCAGGTGAGTTGGAGGTGCTCGATCGCGGTGCTGGCGGCGTCGCCGGCGTCGTTCCAGCCTTCGAACGCACAGACCATGATCGGAGCCGTGAGCGGGATGCGCGGGTTCGAGGGGGTCGGGGATTCCTGGGACGGATCGTTCACGGCGCCAGACTACGGGTTCGGCCAGTCAACTCATCGTAGGCTTGGCCCATGCGTGATCGCGGAGAGTCGCCGTTGCTGGAAGCGCTGGTGAACCGTGTTGTCGTCGCTGACGGCGCCATGGGCACCATGCTTCAGGCCGTTGACCTCTCTCTGGACGATTTCAACGGTCTTGAGGGCTGCAACGAGATCCTGAACGTCACCCGCCCGGACGTCGTGAAGGCAGTGCATCGAGGCTATCTCGAAGTCGGTTGCGACGCCGTGGAGACGAACACGTTCGGCGCGAACCTCGCGAACCTGGCCGAGTACGACATTCCGGACCAGATCTTCCACCTGTCCGAACGCGGCGCGGCGCTGGCGCGGGAGGTGGCGGACGAGTTCGGCACGTCCGGGCAACCCCGGTTCGTGCTCGGGTCCGTAGGTCCTGGCACGAAGCTGCCGACGCTCGGCCACGCTCCTTATGCGACATTGCGCGACGCTTACCAGGAGCAGTGCAAGGGGCTGCTCGTCGGCGGTGTCGACGCGATCATCGTCGAGACCTCGCAGGACCTGCTGCAGACCAAGGCGTCCGTCGTCGGCGCCAAGCGCGCGATGACCGCCGAGGGCCGGTACGTCCCGATCATCGCCCAGGTCACCGTCGAGACGACCGGCACGATGCTGCTCGGCTCGGAGATCGGCGCCGCGCTGACCGCGCTGGAGCCGCTCGGCATCGACCTGATCGGCCTCAACTGCGCCACCGGTCCCGCCGAGATGAGCGAGCACCTGCGCACGTTGTCCAAGCACGCCCGCATCCCGTTGTCGGTGATGCCGAACGCCGGACTCCCCGAGTTGGGCCCGAACGGCGCGGTCTACCCGCTGAGCCCGGAGGAACTGGCTCAGGCGCTGTCGGGGTTCGTTCGCGAGTTCGGCACGCGGCTCGTGGGCGGTTGCTGCGGCACGACCGCCGAGCACCTGCGTCAGGTGGCCGAGGCGGTGCGCGATCTCGGACCGTCGCCGCGCCGGCCGCGCCCCGAGCCTGGCGTGTCCTCTCTGTACCAAGCTGTTCCGTTCAAACAGGACGCCTCGGTGCTGATGATCGGCGAGCGCACGAACGCCAACGGCTCCAAGGCGTTCCGCGAGGCGATGCTGGTCGAGAAGTGGGACGACTGCATCGAGATCGCGCGCGACCAGACGCGTGAGGGAGCCCACCTGATCGACCTCTGCGTCGACTACGTGGGCCGCGACGGTGAGGCGGACATGCGCGCGCTGGCCTCCCGGCTGGCCACCGCGTCGACGTTGCCGATCATGCTCGACTCGACGGAACCCGGTGTGCTCCAGGCCGGCCTGGAGTGTCTCGGTGGCCGCAGTGCCGTCAACTCGGTCAACTACGAGGACGGCGACGGCCCCGACTCCCGGTTCCAGAAGATCATGCGGCTCGTCTCGGAGCACGGCGCCGCGGTCGTGGCGCTGTGCATCGACGAGGAGGGCCAGGCCCGCACGGCCGAGTGGAAGGTCCGCGTCGCCACCCGGCTGATCGAGGACCTGACGACCAACTGGGGCATGCGCGTCGGCGACATCATCGTCGACTGCCTGACGTTCCCGATCTCCACCGGCCAGGAGGAGGTGCGCCGCGACGCCGTCGAGACGATCGAGGCGATCCGCGAGCTCAAGCGTCGTTTTCCCGACGTGCAAACGACTCTGGGCCTGTCGAACGTCTCTTTTGGACTGAATCCGGCTGCCCGTCAGGTGCTGAACTCCGTGTTCCTGCACGAATGCGTGCAGGCGGGTCTCGACACGGCGATCGTGCACGCCTCCAAGATCGTGCCGATGGCGCGCATCCCGGACGAGCACCGCGCGGTGGCGCTGGACCTGGTCCACGACCGCCGCCGCGAGGGCTACGACCCGTTGCAGAAGCTCATGGAGCTGTTCGAGGGCGTCACGACGAAGTCGAACTCCGCCACACGGGCCCAGGAACTGGCCGCGTTGCCGTTGTTCGAACGCCTGCAGCGCCGGATCGTGGACGGCGAGCGCAACGGCCTGGAAGCCGACCTGGACGCCGCGTTGGACGAGCGCCCGGCGTTGCAGATCATCAACGACACGTTGCTGGCGGGCATGAAGACCGTCGGCGAGCTCTTCGGTTCCGGCCAGATGCAGCTGCCGTTCGTGCTGCAGTCCGCCGAGGTCATGAAGACCGCCGTCGCCCACCTCGAACCGCACGTGGAACGGTCCGACGACGACGGCAAGGGCCGGATCGTGCTCGCCACCGTGAAGGGCGACGTCCACGACATCGGCAAGAACCTCGTGGACATCATCCTGTCCAACAACGGCTACGAGGTCGTGAACATCGGCATCAAGCAGCCGATCACCACGATCCTGGAAGCCGCCGAGGAACATCGCGCGGACGCGATCGGCATGTCCGGCCTGCTGGTCAAGTCGACCGTGATCATGAAGGAGAACCTCGAGGAGATGAACTCCCGGGGTGTCGCGGCGCGGTGGCCGGTGCTGCTGGGCGGCGCGGCGTTGACGCGCGCGCACGTCGAGAACGACCTGACGGAGATGTACTTCGGCGACGTCCGCTACGCCCGCGATGCCTTCGAGGGCCTGCGCCTGATGGACGCGATCATGGCAGCCAAGCGCGGCGAGGCTCCTCTGCTGGACGCCGAGATGCGGGAGAAGGCGGCGGAACGCAAGGCCCGTCGCGAACGTTCTCTGCGCATCGCCGCGGCCCGCAAAGCCGTTGCGGTGGAAGAAGAAGTCGTGACCGGCCGCTCCGACGTCGCTGCCGACAACCCGATCCCGGCCCCGCCGTTCTGGGGCAGCAGGGTCGTGAAGGGCATCCCGGTCGCGGATTACTCGGCGTTGCTGGACGAGCGTGCGACGTTCATGGGCCAGTGGGGCCTGAAGGGTGCGCGCGGCGGCGGCCCGACCTACGAGGAACTGGTCGAGACCGAAGGCCGTCCGCGGCTGCGCTACTGGATGGAACGCCTTGCCACGGAAGGTGTTCTTGCCCACGCCGCCGTCGTCTACGGCTACTTCCCGTGCGTCTCCGACGGCGACGATCTCGTCGTTCTGGAAGAGCCCGCCGTGGGTTCGCCGGAGC
This sequence comes from Lentzea sokolovensis, assembly GCF_033949975.1. Classification (NCBI taxonomy): domain Bacteria; kingdom Bacillati; phylum Actinomycetota; class Actinomycetes; order Pseudonocardiales; family Pseudonocardiaceae; genus Lentzea; species Lentzea sokolovensis. The sequence continues at coordinate 346,129 of NZ_JAXAVU010000001.1, read as the reverse complement.
GCTTCCGGTTCACTTTTCCGCGCCAGAAAAGGGATCGAAGGTTGTGCCTGTCGGACTTCTGGCGCTCGAAGGAGTCCGGAGAGGTCGACGTCATCGCGTTCCACCTCGTGACGATGGGCAGCCCGATCGCCGACTACGCGGGCGAACTGTTCGGCAAGAACGCGTATCGTGAGTACCTGGAAGTCCACGGACTGGGGGTCCAGCTCACCGAAGCGCTGGCCGAGTACTGGCACAAGCGGGTCCGCGAGGAACTCGTCTGGCCCACCGGCGGCACCGTTGCCGCCGAAGACCCCGCGGCCGTCGAGGAGTACTTCAAACTCGGCTACCGCGGCGCGCGGTACTCGTTCGGCTACGGCGCCTGCCCCGAGATGGAAGACCGCAAGCGCGTCGTCGAACTGCTCGATCCGTCGCGCATCGGGGTCTCGCTGTCCGAGGAACTTCAGCTCCACCCGGAACAGTCCACCGACGCCTTCGTGGCGCACCATCCGGAGGCGAAGTACTTCAATGTCTGACCTGCACGCTGTCCTGTGGGACATGGACGGCACGCTGCTGGACTCCGAGAAGCTGTGGGACATCCCGCTCTACGAGTACGCGGAGAAGCTGGGCGGCGTGCTCTCCCCGGAGACCCGCGAACGCATGGTCGGCAGCAACGTACCGACGACGATGCGCCTGCTGTTCGCCGACGTCGGCATCGAGCCCACCGAGGCCGACATGGCCGACGGCGCCGCGTGGATCTCGCGCCGCACCGAGGAGGTCTTCCGCGCCGGGCTGCCGTGGCGTCCGGGCGCGCAGGAGGCCTTGAAGTCAGTGCGCGCGTCAGGCGTGCCGATGGCTCTCGTGACGTCGACCGAGCGCTCGCTGACCGAGGTGGCGCTGGACACGATCGGACGAGACCTGTTCGACGTCACCGTGTGCGGCGACGAGGTGGACGGGCTGAACAAGCCGCTGCCCGAGCCGTACCTGAAGGCGGCCCGGCTGCTGGGCGTGGACGCGGCGCGGTGCGTGGCGATCGAGGACTCGCCCACCGGGGTGGCCGCGGCGGTGGCGGCCGGGTGCACCGTGCTGGTCGTGCCGTGTGACGTGGAAGTGCCGACGGGGGAGCGGCGGGTGTTCCGCGACTCCCTCGCCGGCGTCGATCTGGACGTGCTGAAGGCGCTCTAGACGGAGGCCTCGGTCACGCGTGCTTTCGCCTTGCGCGCGGCCGGGTCGATCAGCAGGCCGAACACCACGCCGATGCCGACGTAGAGCGTGGCGAGCTGGGCGAGCGAACTGAGGCGGAACTGCCACAGCACGTTCACCGGCATGTCCGCGGGGATCGTGTCCGGCGGCGCGGGGAACGCCAGCAGCACCACCGCGACGGCCGCGGCCACCGCGAGCAGCACGGCCGTGGTCCGCATCGGCTGCGACTGCGCGCGCAGCTGCTCGGCGAGCCAGCTCGCCGCCCACACGATCACCAGACCGGCCACCACCACACCGAGGTAGAGCGCGGTCCGGTAGTTCACCGTCTCCGGGTCGCCCACGGCAGGCGGGTTGGCCGGGTACTTGAGCCACGGCAGCAGCGCCACGGCACCGAACACCGCGGCACCGAACGCGAAGCTGCGGCTGAACGGCGTGCTGCCGGTGAACCAGCGCTTCGACAGCGCGTAGGCCGTGGCGAACACCAGGCCCACCGCGATGCCGACGATCACCACGCCGAGCATGCCGCCCGCGATCTGGGCGCCACGGCTGACCAGCTCTTCCTCGCCGCCGTGCGTGTGGCCGGCCTCACCGGCGGGTTCCCGGGCCTCTTCGACCGCGAGCGCGGCGCGAATCGGGATCTCGGTCACCAGGAGCTGCACGAGCGCGGAGGCGACACCGGCGATACCGCCGGCCGCCACTCCGCGCAGCGCAAGGGACTTGTAGGTCGTCGTCATGTCTTCCCTGCCTGGGATCGGGGGATCAGTGGCAGGGGACGCCCAGCGCGTGGCGGCCGTCGTGGAAGAACTCGTGCAGCAACTCGGAACCCGCGCCGAGCGCGAGGCCGTTCTCCTGCAGGACCAGGTAGGTGACGATCAGGCCGAGCACTGAGACGGCGAAGGCCCATTTGGGCACGCGGACGGCGGACAGGCTTGCTGCGGGGCTCGTCATGACGGGCTCCTCCATACCTCGTGGAAGGTCAACTCTCCTTGCGGCGCCGCAGCCGGTCTCCTGACTCCCGGATCAACGCTGCCCCCGCGTCTTCCCAGCCCTCTCGCGAGGGCCAGTGACGTGCTCGGCGGGGATCGCTTCCCGGTCACAGTGGCGAGGACCGCGCCGGATTTTCACCGGCTTCCCGTCACTGCGGCGCGTGCACCGTAAGTTGATCGGCCCGTTAAGCACAACCGGCCATAAGAGTTGTTGCGTTCCTCACTTCACGAGTGGACAGTCACCACACTTCCCACCTGCGGCGACGCGGTAGTAGAGACAGCACGACCGGCGCCGGAACGAGACCTCTCCGGGAAAAGTCAGAAATTCCCCCGCCTGTTCGAACGGCGGGGCGCTCATGAGCCGTTCGCCGCGTTCTTCCGCTTCGTCGGCGGTGAGCATGCGTGCGCGCACAACCATTTTGAGCGCGCCCGCGATGTTCGACATGGCGTTTCCCCACAACAATCCGCGCGCCACGGGGGTCACGCCCTGGATCGCCTCCACCACCGGTGCGAGCGCCTCGGCGGCCTTCGGGCCCAGTCGTGGCTGGTCGATCCGGACGCTCAGGCCGTTCGTCGGGTGGTGCTGCCACCAGAGGTTCTCCGGGCGGACGTCGATCGGGATGCCCGCGGCCGTGAGCGGGCTGAGCAGCCGGGCCGTGTAGCTGAGGAAGAACAGGCTGGCCGCTACGCGTGGTTCTTCCGCTTTGTACCGGATCGCGATGGCGTCGATCGTGGTCTTGAGCGCCGGGCCTTCCAGCAGTGCCGTTCCCGGCAGCCAGGACTCGTCCGGGCGGCCGACGTCGAGCGCGAAGAACGGGTTGATTCCGCGCACCCGGCGGAGTGCTTCGAGGACCTCGGCGAACTCAGACACAGAAGTTCACGCTACCGGGTGTCCATGCAGGACAGATCACGTCCAACGCCTGGGACAGATGCGACCGCGGTGTGGACGGGGGTCGCCGGGATGGGAGGATGTCGTGCCGTGAAGACCTTCGATTCCCTGTTCGCTGAACTGACCGAACGAGCCGCCACCAAGCCGGAAGGTTCCGGCACCGTCGCCGCGCTCGAGGCCGGGGTCCATGCGCAGGGCAAGAAGGTCCTGGAGGAGGCCGGCGAGGTCTGGATCGCCGCCGAGTACGAGTCCGACGAGAAGCTCTCCGAAGAGATCTCGCAGCTGCTCTACCGCCTCCAGGTGCTCATGCTGGGCCGTGGGCTCACCCTCGAAGACGTCTACAAGTACCTCTGACGGAAGACTTTCACATGCTGCGCGTTGCAGTCCCGAACAAGGGCGCGCTCGCCGAACGCGCCTCCGCCATGCTCACCGAGGCCGGCTACCGGCAGAGGCACGAGCCCCGCGACCTGACCGTGCTCGACAACAACAACGAAGTCGAGTTCTTCTTCCTTCGCCCCAAGGACATCGCGATCTACGTGGCGTCCGGCGACCTGGACCTCGGCATCACCGGCCGCGACCTGGCCGCCGACTCGGGCGCCGACGACAACGGCAACTCCGTCGAGGAGCTGCTGGCGCTGGGCTTCGGCTCGTCGACCTTCCGCTACGCGGGGCCTCGCGGCACCGACTGGAAGGTCTCCGACCTCGAAGGCAAGCGCCTCGCCACCGCGTACCCGAGGCTGGTGGGCCGTGACCTCAAGGCCCGAGGCATCACCGCGAAGGTGATCCGGCTCGACGGCGCCGTGGAGATCTCGATCCAGCTGGGCGTGGCCGACCTGATCGCCGACGTGGTGGGCTCCGGCCGCACCCTGCGCCAGCACGACCTGGTGCCGTTCGGCGAGCCGATCTGCGAGTCCGAGGCGGTCCTGATCCACCGCCACGGCTCGGAGCTCACGGCTGCCAAGAAGCAGCTGACGGCCCGCATCCAGGGTGTCGTGTTCGCGCAGCAGTACCTGATGCTCGACTACGACTGCCCGCGTTCGATCCTCGACGACGCGATCGCGCTGACTCCGGGTCTGGAGTCGCCGACCGTCGCGCCGCTGGCCAACCCCGACTGGGCGGCCGTGCGGGCGATGGTGTCGCGCAAGGAGGCGAACAAGGTGATGGACGAGCTGGCCGCAATCGGTGCCAAGGCCGTGCTGGCCTCGGACATCAGGTTCTGCCGGCTGTGATCACGGAGCACGCCCTGCTGGACGTGCTGCCGGGTTCGGCCGAGGAGTTCGAGTGGGCGTTCGGCGAGGCGCGGGAGCTGATCTCCGCCTCGCCGGGCTTCCGCGGTCTCGAACTGCTGCGGTGCCTGGAGACGCCGTCGCGCTACCTGCTGCTCGTGCGCTGGGACTCGGTCGAATCGCACACGGTCGGCTTCCGGCAGGGGCCTGACTACGCGAAGTGGTCGGCTCTGCTGCACCGCTTCTACTCGCCGTTCCCCGTGGTGGAGCACTACGAGAGCGCGCTGAGCACCTCTTCGTCCGTGGTCTGATCGAAGGTCTCGTACCAGCGGCTGACCGCGCCGAAGCGGCGCGGGAGAAGGATCGCGATCACCGGCGTCGTGAACGTGGCCAGCGATTCTCTGGCAGCCACCGGGACGGCGAGGGTCGTGGTCCGCGGTTCGTGCCGGGCGATCCAGTGCAGCGCCGCCCTGGCCGTGACGCCGGTGGCCAGGCCGTCGTCCACGAGGATCACGTCACGGTCCTTGAGGGTGAGCGACTTGTCCCCGCGGTAGAGGGCCGTGCGTCTTCTGGCTTCTTCGCGTTCCTCGTCGCAGGTGGGGCCCAGTTGCTCCTCGGTGAGGTTCAGGGCTCGCAGCACTCTCGGGTCGTAGATGGGCTCGCTGTCGGCGGTGACGGCGCCGACGCCGTATTCGGGGTGGCCCGGGGCGCCGATCTTGCGCGCCACGACGACGTCGAGTTCGGCGTTGAGGTGCTGGGCGACTTCTTTGGCGACCGGGACGCCGCCTCGGGGGAGGCCCAGGACCAGCGGGTCGTGCCACGGGAGGTCCGCGAGTCGCGCGGCAAGGGCGCGGCCCGCTTCCTGCCGGTTCGCGAACCTCTTCACAGTCCCGTTGACGCTACGCGACTCCGGACTCAGTCGAACAGACCGGCGACGTCGGTGGTCATCGAGATGAAGCCCGAGCAGGTGGCGACGATGGTGAGCCAGAACAGGACGTTGGCGTGTGCGGGCTCGGGGGCCGGGCGTTCGGCTCTCGACGCCGTGGTGCGGACCTGGAGGCGTTCGTGCCGGCCGAAGTGCGCCCAGAACTTGATCCAGGTGTGGCGGCTGCAGCCGAACAGGACGCCATTTGCCGTGTTGCGGCACGGCAAGCCCTGCCTCGTGGTCACCGCGCAACTGACCGGGTAGAGCACGGCGATGATCCAGCAGGCCGTCGCGATGGCGAACGAGCCGGTCCACACGGCTCGCCAGTAGTTCTCGTAGTGGATCGCGACCACGCAGCCGATCGCTAGAGCCGCGACGAGCAGAAGGTAGAAGGTCTTTCTCTGCCTGCGGGTCTTCTTCCCCATCGTGTTCCCTCCCCGCTCCTACCCTGGCTGCCCGCACGTGTGCGGCGGTAGAGCCCGGCAGAGGGACGAGGGATCGCGGGGCGTCGCGATCACTGGGGTTGCTGGTGACGCTGCGGCTCCCGTTGTGTCCTGTGAGGTATCAGCGCTCGCGCACGAACAGCGCCTGCGCCGTCGTGCCCACCGGCCCCTCCTCGTCGTGCACCACGCTGGTCGCGAGCCCTGCCCCGTCCGGCCCGATGGTCGTCCGCGCGTCCATGCCCACCCACTCGCCGACGGGACGGCGGTGCAGGTGGACCGTCAGGTCGGTGTTGATGGCATACCACTTGCGAATGTCCACACGGGACGAAACGCCGCTGGCCGAGTCCACGACGGAGAACAGCCGCTCTTCCGGTGAGGGTTCGAAGCCCTCGACCACGGCCACGCGGGGACGGGCCCACACCTGGGCGTCGCCCGGTGTGAAGATGCCGCCCGACACGGAAAGCCACTCGACGGCGGCGAGGTAGCCGCCGCCCCAGAAGTCCGGGATCTCCATCGGTGCGGCGGAAGCGGGCGGTGCCATCGCGGGGACGTCGCCTCCCGCTACGGCCGTGGTGTCCGAGTCGACGATGCGCCACGCACGCGCCGTCAGCACCGCACGGCCTTCGTGCGACAGCGAAGCCGCGTGCAGTTCTACCGAGCGACCCGGGCGTTCGACCGAAGTGGACACCGTGAGGTCGGCCACCGGGACCGGGCCGAGCACCTCGAACGTCACGCGGGCCAGCGAGGACGACGGGTTGCCCAGTGCGAGCAGCGAGCGCACCAGCAACGCCGAGGGTGGGCCGAGGTGCTGGCTGTCCGGGCCCCACGGGCCGACGGTGTGCTCGGTGGAGCGGAACGTGTCGTTGCCCAGCGGCTGGTAGAAGGCCGTCATCAGTCGCGGTCCTGGAGGGTCTCGGTGTCGTCGGGCTCCGGCCAGCCGGGGTAGGGCGGCGGGGTGCCGTCGAACGCCGGGCAGAAGGCCTTGTGGTCGCAGTAGTCGCACAGGCGGCTGGGGTTCGGGCGGAAGTCGCCCGTCGGGGCCGCGCGCATGATGGCCTGCCAGATCGCGTCGAGGGTGCGTTCGAAGCGGGCCAGTTCGGACTCGTCCGGGGTGTAGGCGAGGGCCTGGCGGTCGGCCAGGTACATCAGGCGCAGCTGGCGGGGGACGACGCCGCGCAGCTTCCACAGGACCAGCGCGTAGAACTTCATCTGGAACAACGCCTTCGCCTCGCCCACCTCGCGGGGGGCGGCGCCGGTCTTGTAGTCCACGACGCGGATCTCACCTGTCGGGGCCACGTCCACGCGGTCGATGTAGCCGCGCAGCAGCACGCCGGACGGCAGCTCGGACTCCACCAGGAGCTCGCGCGACTCCGGTTCCAGGCGCCGGGGGTCTTCGAGGCCGAAGTAGCCGTCGAGCAGCTTCGTGGCGGACGCCAGCCACTCCGCCTCCTCCTCGCTGCCCTCGACCTCGAACAGCGTCGAGAACTCCGGGCGCTCGGCCTTCACTCGCTCCCAGGCCGGCGTGATCATCGAACGCGCGCGGTCGGGCACGCGGTCGGCGGCGGGCAGGGCGAACAGGTCTTCCAGCACCGCGTGCACCACCGTGCCGCGCACCTGCGCCTTCGTCGGCCTCTCCGGCAGCCGGTCGACCGCGCGGAACCGGTAGAGCAGCGGGCACTGCTTGAAGTCCCCTGCCCGGGAAGGCGAGAGCGCGGGCCTGCGCAACGTGGTGCTCATGGTTCGCACCCTAGGACAGAGGTCTGACAATTCTGTTTTCGCCACCATGACACTCCCTTGCCCGAGGCCGGCGAGGGACGGGCTCGGGGAGGCTCCCACTCAGGCGTACCGCCCTCATCGACTTCGGGAGCACCACCGAACCGCGGGATCACACCCGGAGCCCTACAGTTCACCCGTGGCCGCGCGGATCAGTGAACGAGAGGGCGGCCTGCTGCTGTTCCGGGTGGCGGGCATCCCGGTGGTCCTCGCGCCGTCGTGGTGGATCGGCTCGGCGATCGTGGTGGCCTTCTACGCGCCGCTCGTCGACGATCTCGCCCCTGGCACGCCGCCGGGAATCGGCCTGCTGCTCGCAGCGCTCTTCGCGATCTTCCTCGGCCTGAGCGTGCTGGCTCACGAACTCGGCCACTGCGTCGCGGCACTGCGGCTCGGCCTGCCGGTCAGGAGACTGCGGCTGTACCTGCTGGGCGGCCTGTCCGAGATCATGCGCACGCCCGGCAAACCCAGCCACGAAGGCGTGGTGGCGGGTGCGGGCCCGATCGTGTCCGTGGCGCTGGCGGCGATCTTCGGCCTCGGCGCGCTGGTCATGGAGCCGGGCGACGTCGTGTGGGTGCTGGTCTTCCAGATCGCCGCCGCGAACGTCGCCGTCGCCGTCTTCAACCTCCTGCCCGGCCTGCCGCTCGACGGCGGCCGGATCGTGAGGGCCGGCGTGTGGGCCATGACGGGGCAACGGGCGATGGGCACGCGTGTCGCCGTGGTCGGTGGTTTCGCCGTGGCCATCGCATTGGTGGCGTGGGCGCTGTACGGCGTCGCGGAAGGCGCGGAAGACCGTTGGTTGCGTTTCGGCGTGTGCGTGCTGACGGCGTGGGTCGTCGTCGCCGGCGCGAGGAGTGAACTCGCGAGCGAACGCCGCCGCACGTGGCCCGCCGGTGTCACCCTCAGCGACCTGATCCTGCCGGTGCTCCAGCTGCCGGCCGAGAGCCCCGTCGCGGACGCGCTGAGCACGTCGGCGGGCCGGGGCGTGGTGCTGGTGCGGGCCGACGGCGTGGCGGCCGGTCTGCTCGACACCGAACTGGCGCGAAAGCTCGCCGCCGCAAGTCCTTTCGCACCCGCGGAGCAGGCCGCCGAGCCGATCCTGCCCGAGACCGTGCTGCTCGCGGACGAGCCCGGCGAGGAGATCGTCGAACGCGTCCAGGGCACCGCCGCGTGGCAGTTCCTGGTCGTCGACCTGGAGGGCCGCCCGGCGGGCGTGCTGCGCAGGGAGGACCTGCGTGCGGCCATTGAGAAGGGCGTTTGACACCATTGCGCGGTGATTAGCGCAAGTGGACCGTTCCAGCCGGGTGACCGGGTACAGCTGACCGACCCCAAGGGCCGGCACTACACGGTCGTTCTCGAACCCGGCAAGGAGTACCACACCCACCGCGGCGCCATCCCGCACGACAAGCTGATCGGCCAGCCCGAGGGCTCGGTCGTGGCGTCGGTGGGCGGCACGAACTTCCTGGCACTGCGGCCGCTGCTGCCCGACTACGTGCTGTCGATGCCGCGCGGCGCGCAGGTCATCTACCCGAAGGACGCCGCGCAGATCTGCATGTACGGCGACATCTTCCCGGGCGCGCGCGTCCTGGAGGCGGGCGCGGGCTCCGGCGCGTTGTCGTGCTCGCTGCTGCGCGCGGTGGGGGAGAAGGGCAGCGTCCAGTCCTACGAGGTGCGCGAGGACCACGCGGTGCACGCCATCCGCAACGTGGAGACGTTCTTCGGCGAGCGCCCCGGCAACTGGTCGATCACCGTCGACGACGTGAAGAACCACGAGGGCGAGGTCGACCGCGTCATCCTCGACATGCTCTCCCCGTGGGAGGTGCTGCCCACGATCTCGAAGAACCTCATCCCCGGCGGCGTTCTGGTCGTCTACGTCGCCACCACCACGCAGCTCTCCGTCGTCACCGAGGCGCTGCGCGAGATGACGTGCTTCACCGAGCCCCACGCGTGGGAGACGCTCGTCCGCCCGTGGCACGTCGTCGGCCTGGCCGTGCGGCCGGAGCACCGGATGATCGGGCACACGGCGTTCCTGCTGACCACGCGCAAGCTCGCGGACGGCGTGACGGCACCGCGGCCGCAGCGCCGCCCCAGCAAGGGCTGATCCTGTCCGCTTCCGGACAGAAGGCATCGTTCGGTCCTGTTGATGATCGCGGTGGTTTCTGCCGCCGTGGTGGTGTTGTCGGCGCACGTCGCGGAGGCCTCGCCGCCGCCGGGTTGTCAGGCGGCGTGCGAAAGCTACGACCAGGAGCGTCAGGCGGGTTACGGCCGGTCCGAGGGCAACTCGGGGATCCAGCGGCTCGTCTTGTCCTGCATCGATCCGTACACCCTGTTCACGTACGCGAGGTACGGCTCGTGGGTCGCGTCGTACCAGCAGCCCACCGCGTACTGCGCTGTCGGCCACAGTGCGTTCGGCGCTGACGTTCAGCGCTGATCCGGACACGGCGAGAGGCCCGCACTTCGGTGACGTGCGGGCCTCTCGTCATGTCGTACCGGTCGGCGACTACCGGGTCGGCGTCGGGATCTTGATGTCCTTGGCCAGCATGCAGACCTTCCACTTGCCCGACACCTTCTTGAACTTCGTGTCGGAGTCGATGGTCTGGGTCTGGCCGCCGTAGTCCGCGGTCACGGTGATCTTGACGTTCGCCTCGTTGCCGGAGACGGTCGCGCTCTTGTAGACCATCTTGGGCACCGGGAGCTTCTTCATCTCCTCGGCGAGCTTCTTCTGCTCGGGGGTGGCCTTCCTCTCGGCCTCCGCGGCCTCGTCGAGCATCTCCTGGCAGGCCATCGACTTGGCCTTGCTCTCGTTCTTCGAGGTCGCCGCCGCGATGTACTCCTCGGCGGCCTTCTTGACGTCGGCCTCGTCGGAGCTGCCGCTGTTGCCGTTGTCACTCGAACCGGAGTCCGGCGACGAACTGCTGGAGTTGCTGGAGCTGTTGCTCGTGAGCATGACGGCGGCGGTGATGCCGCCGCCGACGAGCACCAGCACGCCGATGACGACGCCGATGATCAGACCGGTGTTGCTCTTCTTGGGAGGCGGAGGGCCGCCGAACCCGCCGGGCTGGCCGTACGGCTGCTGACCGTAGGGCTGCTGGCCGTACTGACCGGGCTGGCCGTACTGGCCCTGCTGCTGGAAGCCGCCGCTGGGCGGTCCCTGCTGGCCGAACGGGTCCTGCTGCGGCTGGCCGTACTGACCCGGCTGCTGGCCGGGCTGCTGCCCGTATCCCGGTGGCGGCTGCTGGCCGTAGCCGGGCGGGGGCTGCTGGCCGTACCCCGGCTGCTGCGGCGGCTGCTGCCCGTACGGACCTCCGGGCGGCGGCGGCTGCTGCCCGTACGGGCCGGGCTGCTGCGGCGGGTAGGTCATGAAACTCCCCCGATGCGGATGAGGTGATCTTTCGTGGACATTGTCGTACTTCGCCGGACAACTCGCGGGCGAATGGGGTCTATCGACACGCACGAGTGGTTATGCACACGCCCTGTACCCGCGATCTGGCCGCGCAAAGGTCGTGTCTGATAACGATTGTGGCAACTCCACCGGGATTTGAGCGCGATGCTCTGCGCTGTCGGGGTGGTGCGCCGGTCGCGTCGGCGAAACCACCCGGTTGGCCGCACGCCCTCCGGAGGCATCGGAGCCTCGCTCGCGCGGGTGCTCCGACGGGCACGAACGGAGTGGGTTGCGGTGCGTGACCGCCGATCGGACCAACGGCTGGTCCACCTGGTGGGACGGTGGCGGATTGCCGCCCGTCGACGGGTCGTGGCCCATACCAGGTGTGCTCGTGATCGTCCGAGGGTGGTCGCAGACCGTAGGGGCCGGGTGCCCGCACAGGTGCTCCCATGACCCTCTCCTCGGACTTCTCGCAGGTCGTCTGGCGTGTCGCGGCGCGAAACGCCGGTAGTGGTTTCTGAGACGCACCGTAGCGGTTGGACGGTCGGACCGGACACCGAGATGGAGCAGTTGACCTCACTTGGAGGGTTCACCGTTGCACCACACGAGCGAAGATGATGTTGTGAGTACCCCATTTTGTCGGTGATCGCCGGTACCGTAATCGGTACGAACACGGGAGGAGGGTGCCGACATGCAGCACGGTCATCCCGGCAGCCAACCCGATGAGGGTGGCGAGCTGAACCAGGGCAACATTTCTGCTGAGCTGACTGCGCAGATCAGGTTCCTCGAGGACGAGATCGCGTCGTTGCGTCGCAAGCTGACCGAGTCGCCGCGGCACACGCGGTTGCTCGAGCAGCGCTTGGCTGAGGCGACAGAGCGCGTCAGCCAGCTGACCGAGCGAAACACGAAGCTCATAGACACCCTCCGCGAAGCACGAAGCCAGCTGCTCGCGCTGCGTGAGGAAGTCGACCGGCTGGCGCAACCGCCCAGCGGGTACGGCGTCTTCATGGCACGTTTCGACGACGGGACCGTGGACGTCTTCACGTCCGGCCGCAGGATGCGCGTAGCCGTGTCCCCCGCGGTCGAGCCGGAGAAGATCGCCTACGGCCAGTCCGTGCGTCTCAACGAGGCGCTGACGGTCGTCGAGGCCGGCGGGTTCGAGCGTTCCGGTGAGGTCTGCTCTCTGCGGGAGGTGCTGACCGACGACGACGGTCTGGACACCATTTCCCGCGCGCTGGTCGTCGGCCACGCGGACGAGGAGAGGGTGGTCTGGCTCGCCCAGCCACTGCTCGACTCGCCGCTGAAGCCCGGCGACTCGCTGCTGGTCGACTCGAAGGCGGGTTTCGCCTACGAACGGGTCCCCAAGGCCGAGGTCGAGGACCTCGTGCTCGAGGAGGTCCCGGACATCGACTACAGCGACATCGGTGGCCTCTCCCGGCAGATCGAGCAGATCCGCGACGCCGTGGAGTTGCCGTTCCTGCACGCCGACCTGTTCCGCGAGTACGAGCTGCGCCCGCCCAAGGGCGTGCTGCTCTACGGCCCTCCCGGTTGCGGCAAGACGCTCATCGCCAAGGCGGTGGCGAACTCCCTGGCCAAGAAGGTGCGGGAGATCCGCGGCGAGACCGACAAGCAGGCCAAGTCCTACTTCCTCAACATCAAGGGCCCCGAGCTCCTCAACAAGTTCGTCGGTGAGACCGAGCGGCACATCCGCCTGATCTTCCAGCGAGCTCGTGAGAAGGCGTCCGACGGCACCCCCGTGATCGTGTTCTTCGACGAGATGGACTCGATCTTCCGCACCCGTGGTTCGGGTGTGTCGTCCGACGTCGAGACGACGATCGTGCCCCAGCTCCTCGCCGAGATCGACGGCGTCGAGGGCCTGGAGAACGTCATCGTCATCGGCGCCTCCAACCGTGAAGACATGATCGACCCGGCGATCCTCCGCCCCGGCCGACTCGACGTGAAGATCAAGATCGAGCGACCGGACGCCGAGGGCGCGAAGGACATCTTCAACAAGTACCTGACGCCCAACCTCCCGCTGCACGCCGACGACCTCGCCGAGTTCGGCGGGGACCCGAAGGCCTGCATCGAGGGCATGGTGCAGCACACCGTGGAGCGCATGTACGAGGAGTCCGAGGACAACCGGTTCCTGGAGGTCACCTACGCCAACGGTGACAAGGAGGTCCTGTACTTCCGGGACTTCAACTCCGGCGCCATGATCCAGAACATCGTCGACAGGGCGAAGAAGGCGGCGATCAAGTCGCTGCTGGACACCAAGCAGCCCGGACTCTCCGTCCGGCACCTGCAGGCCGCCATCCTCGACGAGTTCGCCGAGAACGAGGACCTGCCGAACACGACGAACCCGGACGACTGGGCTCGCATCTCGGGCAAGAAGGGCGAGCGGATCGTCTACATCCGCACGCTCGTCACCGGGAAGAACCAGGACGCCGGCCGCGCGATCGACACGGCCACGAACACCGGCACGTACCTGTAGCACCGCTTCACCGAACCGCCCCGGTCGCTGCACGCGGCCGGGGCGGTTCGGCGTTTCAGACCAGGCCCGACTCGTAGGCCGCGATCACCAGCTGGGCGCGGTCGCGGGCGTGCAGCTTCGCCAGCAGGTTCCCGATGTGCGTCTTCACCGTGCCGGGGCTGACGTGCAGCTCGGCCATGATCTCCGCGTTGGACCGGCCGCGGGCGATCAGCAGCAGGACCTCCTTCTCCCGTTCGGTCACGCGGTCCAGCCCGCGCACCACGGGCGAGGCGGGCCGCCGGACGAACTCGGAGATCAGCCGGCGCGTGACCGTCGGCGACAGCAGCGACTCACCGGACGCCACGACCCTGACGGCCGCCAGCAGTTCGGCGGGCGGCGTGTCCTTGAGCAGGAATCCCGAGGCACCGGCCCGCAACGCGCCGAAGACGTACTCGTCCAGGTCGAACGTGGTCAGCACCAGCACGCGCGGGCCGTCCAGCAGCCGCGTGGCCTCGATGCCGTCCATCTCGGGCATGCGGATGTCCATCAGCACGACGTCCGGCTTCACCTCGGACGCCAGCGCGACGGCCTCGGCGCCGGTGCCGGCCTCGCCGACCACGGTCAGGTCCGGTTCGTTGTCGACGAGCATTCGGAAGCTGGCGCGCAGCAACGCCTGGTCGTCGGCGATCAGCACGCGGATCATCGGTGCGGCAGTTCCGCGACGACCCGGAAACCGCCGGACTCACCGGGGCCCGCGCTGAACGTGCCGCCGTACACGGCCACGCGTTCGCGCATGCCGATCAACCCGTGTCCCACTCCGAGCTCCCTCACCCCAGGCCCGTCGTCCGCCACGTCGACGCGGACGGCTTCCGGTGTCACCTCTACCAGCACCGTGCACGACGCGGGCGCCGCGTGCTTCACGACGTTCGTCAGCGCCTCCTGCACGATCCGGTACACCGACAGCCCGACCCCCTCCGGCACGACGGCATCGCCTCGCACGTCCAGCGTGACGCGCACGCCGGCCAGCGACGCGCGGTCGGCGAGGCCGGCCAGCCCGTCGAGGCCGGGAGAGGGCGCGAGATCGGCGTCGGACCGCAGCACGCCCAGCAGCCCGCGCATCTCGGTCAGCGCCGCGCGACTCGTCTCGGAGATCACTTCCAGCGCCTGGTAGGCGTGCTCGGGTGAGCGCACATGTGCGGCGTTACCGGCCTGCACGGCGATGAGAGACAGGTTGTGCGCCACCACGTCGTGCAGTTCGCGGGCGATGCGCAGGCGTTCGTCGGCCAGAGCCTGTTCGGCCAGCTGTGCCGTCTCCCGGTCGAGCATCGACCGGCGCAGCCGCGTGGTGTAGCCGATCACCCACACCGCGCCGAGCACTGCCAGGCCGACCAGCAGGGTCTCGGGTTCTCCGCCCGACACACCGGAGGTGGCGATGACGGTGGCCACGAGCCCGGCCAGCGACCAGGTCAGGGTGCGTTCGACCGCCACGGTGTAGAGCGCGAAGCAGATCGCGCCGACCGGGGCTCCGAGGGCCTGGACCGGCAGCAGCTGGCCGATCACCACCGCCACCGTCGCCAGCGTTGTGATCACCAGGGTGGTCACCGGCCACAGGCGGCGCACCGCGACCGGCAGCGCGACGAGCGCGGCGCCCGGCAGGACCAGCCACCACGGCTTGTCCTGGTTCTCCACCATGGCGTAGCCGACGAGCACACCGATGACGACGGCGGCGGCCAGGTCGACCAGGTAGAGGTGCAGTTTGGCGATCACGCCCTCGACGGTAACGAGCCAGGGGGAGGCACGCCTCGGACCACGGTCCGATTCCCGGGATCGGAGCACGGGCCGATCCGCGGAAGGCCTCCGGGAGCCACCCTCTTCCACATGATCGAGGTGCGGAACCTGACGAAGAGATATGGCGACACGACGGCGGTCGAGGACCTGTCGTTCACCGTCCATCCTGGACTGGTGACGGGCTTCCTCGGCCCGAACGGCGCCGGCAAGTCCACGGCGATGCGGATGATCCTCGGCCTGGACCGGCCCACGGGCGGCCAGGCCCTGATCGCCGGCAAGCGCTACCAGGACCTCGACGAGCCGCTGCGACACGTGGGCGCGTTGCTCGATCCCGCCGCCGTGCACCACGGCCGCAGGGCGCTCGACCACCTGCGCTGGATCGCCGCGAGCAACGGCATCGGTCAGAAGCGCGCGGTCGAACTGCTGGAGCAGGTCGGCCTGGGAGGCGTGCGGCACAAGCGGATCAGGGCGTTGTCGCTCGGCATGAAGCAACGGCTCGGCGTCGCGGCGGCGTTGCTGGGCGACCCCGGGGTGCTGATGTTCGACGAACCGGTCAACGGCCTCGACCCCGAGGGCGTGCGGTGGATCCGCGACCTGATGCGCGGGCTCGCGAAGGAGGGTCGCACGGTCTTCGTCTCCAGCCACCTGATGAGCGAGATGGCGCTGACCGCCGACCACGTGGTGATCGTCGCAAGAGGACAGCTGGTCAAGGAGACGCCGATGGAGGCGTTGACCCGCAACGGATCGCTGGAGGACGCCTACCTCGAACTCACCTCCGGGAGGGGGCTGTGAAGAACGCGCTCGTCGCGGAGTGGCTGAAGCTCCGCACCGTCCGCTCGTCGTACGGGCTGATCATCACCGTCGGCCTGATGGTGGTCGCGGGCGCGCTGCTGTCGTGGCTGATCGTCCAGGACTACGACACGTCGCCGGCCGCGGAACAGGCGAAGTTCGCCTCCGCCGACAGCAGTGTGGTGATCACCCCGGTCGTCCAGTTCCTCGTCGCCGCGCTCGGCGCCCTGGTCGCGACCTCCGACCCGAGGCTGACCGCGCTGACCGCCGTGCCGGACCGGAAACGCTTGCTGGCGGCCAAAAGCGTGCTCGTCGCCACCACGGCCGTGGTGGTCGGTGCCGTCGCACTCGCGCTGAGCGTCGGATCGAGCTGGCTGATCATGGGGGACCGGCCGCCGCCCATCGCGCCGTGGGACGGCATCGGCGACGTGCTGCCGTGGGCGGGCGCGGCCGTGCTGTCGATCCTGGTGACAGGACTGACCGGCCTCGGGATCGGTCTCGCGGTGAGGTCGACGGCCGTCACGATCGTGGTGGTGGGCGTGCTGCTGTGGGGTCTGCCCGCCATCACGCCGATGCTGCCGGAGCCCTGGAACATGGACGCGTCCGCGGTGATGGTGCCGTACCTGGTGTGGGAGGTCGCCGGGATCGTGAACGACGCGCCCCTGGGTCCATTGGCCGCCGTTGCAGTTTTGGTCATTTACGTACTGGTGACGCTGGGTGCCGGAACGGTGACTCTTCTGCGACGAGACGCTTGACTCGCTCTTGGGGCGGCCCTATGGTCATCTATACCTTTAACGGTAAGGAAACTTACCTAACTAATCCGCCGCCGGCATCCGAGAGGAGACCCCGTATGTCCTGGCAGAAGTCTGTGGTGGCGTTCGCCGCGGCAGTCGTGCTCCCGCTGACCGGTGCGATGGCGGGAAGTTCCGTCGCCGCTCCCGAGGGCACCTTCGCCGCTGCCGCGCTGCCGCCGGGTTCGCCCGCGGCGGTCAACGGTCAGCTCAAGGTGTGCGGCGTGAAGCTGTGCAACAAGAACGGCAAGCAGATCCAGTTGCGCGGCATGAGCACGCACGGCATCCAGTGGTACTCCCAGTGCGTCAAGACCGCGTCCCTGGACGCGCTCGCCAACGACTGGAAGGCGGACGTCCTCCGCATCTCGATGTACATCCAGGAAGGTGGCTACGAGACCAACCCTCGCAAGTTCACCGACATGGTGCACGGCTACATCGAGGAGGCCACGAAGCGCGGCCTGTACGCGCTGGTCGACTGGCACCAGCTCTCGCCGGGCGACCCGAACGCCAACACCACGCGCGCCAAGACCTTCTTCAAGGAGATCGCGCAGCGGCACAAGGACAAGACGAACATCATCTACGACATCGCCAACGAGCCGAACGGCGTGACGTGGGCGAAGGTCAAGTCCTACGCGGAGGCCGTCATCCCGACGATCCGCGCGGAGGACCCGGACAGCCTCGTGCTCGTCGGCACGCACGGCTGGTCGACGTTCGGCCTGTCCGACGGCCGCAACATCAACGAGGTCAGCCAGAACAAGGTCAACGCCTCGAACCTGATGTACACGTTCCACTTCTACGCGAAGGACCACAGGGACAGCTATCTCAACGCCCTGAAGACGGTCTCGAGCCAGGTGCCGGTCTTCGTCACCGAGTTCGGTTCGCAGGAGGCCTCCGGTGACGGTCCCAACGACTTCACCATGGCGAACAAGTTCATCACGTTCATGAAGGACGCGAAGATCTCCTGGACCAACTGGAACTTCTCCGACGACAACCGGACGGGCGCGGTGTTCAAGAGCGGCACGTGCTCCGGCAGCGGCTTCACCGGTGAAGGTCCCCTGAAGGACGCCGGCAAGTGGGTGCGCAACCACATCCGCACCGCCGACGACTTCTGATCCACCCGATCGACCGGCCCCGGCGGGTCACGTGAGCGGCGGTCCTCCGGGGCCGCCGTTTACCGTTGTCGGCATGGCTCAACTCGCGCTCGGTCTCGCCTCGCTCGGTCGTCCCGCCTACATCAACCTCGGCCGTGAGGACGCGTTGCCCGCCGTGCGCGACGTCGAGTCCATGCGCGCGCAGTGCCATCTCGTGCTCGACACGGCCTACGAACTGGGCATCCGGTGGGTCGACGCGGCCCGTTCGTACGGGCTGTCCGAGGACTTCCTGTCGTCGTGGCTGCCCGGTCATGACGACGTGACGGTCTCCAGCAAGTGGGGCTACGCCTACACCGCGGACTGGCGGCCCGACGCCGAGGTGCACGAGGTCAAGGAGCACTCGCTCGACCGTTTCACCCGGCAGTGGCAGGAGACCACGGCTCTGCTGCCCCGAGTCGATCTCTACCAGGTGCACTCGCTGACGGCCGACAGCCCGTTGTTCGACGATCGCGCGCTGCAGGACGCGATGGCCGGGATCGGGGCGCCCTTGGGTTTCTCGACGTCCGGGCCGCGGCAGGCCGACGCCATCCGCAAGGCACTGGAACTCGGCATCTTCCGGTCCGTCCAGTCCACCTGGAACGTTCTGGAGACCTCGGCGGGGGAGGCCCTGCGGGAGGCGCACGACGCCGGGTTGCGCGTGATCATCAAGGAGGGCGTGGCGAACGGACGGCTCGTCGTGGAGCCTCCGCAAGCGGTTGCGGCGCAGGCGAAAGAGCTCGGCGTCGGGCCGGACGCGGTCGCGCTGGCGGCGATCGCGCGCCAGCCGTGGGTGGACGTCGTGCTCTCCGGTGCGGCGAGCCCGGACCAGCTGCGGTCCAATGTGGACGCCCTGCGGATCGACGCGGACCTGCCGGACCTGGCCGAGCCCGCCGAGCAGTACTGGAAAATCCGTTCTCAGCTCAGCTGGAACTAGTTACGGTGGCGCCGTGAGCGATGCGCCCGTCGAGGCTTTCGAACCCCCTTACTACGCGGTCGTCTTCACCACCGTGCGGACGCAGGAGCAGAGCGGCTACCGCGACACCAACGCGCGCATGGAAGAACTGGTGAAGGACGTCCCCGGATATCTCGGGATGGACCACGCGCAGAACCCCGGCGGGCTCGGCATCACCGTCGCGTACTTCAGCGACGCCGAAGCCCTCACGCGGTGGCGCACCAACGCCGAGCATCAGGCGGCGCAGCGGCGCGGCCGCGCCGAGTGGTACGACAGCTACACGATCCACATCGCGAAGGTGGAGCGCAGCCACACCTTCAAGCGCGCCTAGAGCTTCAGCCACTCCCGGCCGATCGCGCGGCCGTCCGGCACGAGAGGCCAGCCGGGGTCCTCGATCTTGCCCCGCAGCTCGTCGGCGTTCATCCACCCGCCCCAGGCGACCTCCTCGGGCTGGTGGACGAACGGACCGTCGCTGCGCGTCTCGTAGACCCACGCGTGATAGCGCGTCAGCTCGTCGACGTAGGTGGTCCGGAATAGCGGCGTGAGCGGAGCCTCGACGCCGAGCTCCTCGCGCAGCTCGCGGACCGCCGCCTCGTCCGGCGTCTCGCCCGCGTCGATCACACCGCCCGCCGCGTAGTCGTACAGGCCGGGATAGATGTCCTTGGTGTCCGTGCGGCGGTGCACGTAGATCCGTTCGCCGTCGAGCGAGAACACGACGGTCAGGACGCAACCGTGCCAGAGGTTCTCGGCGCGCATGCGGGCGCGGGTCACCTCGCCGACCACGTTCGCGTCCTCGTCGTAGAGGTTGATCATCCCGGTGTCCTCCTGTGGTCGTACGCGAGCTTGCTACCCCAGTCCGACGCCCGCTGATCGCCTTCCTTCCTACCTTCGTGAACGTCAGACGTCACCGAGGAGGATTCGTGTCCACTTCCCTGCGGCTCGGCGTCGCCGAGTTCCGCGCCCGGCCGGGCCGCGCGCTGCTGCCCGGCGTCGCGCTCGTCGTCGGCGTCGCCTGCCTGCTGGCCGCCCTCGTGCTGAGCGACGCGCTCACCAGGTCGGTCGACGAGGGCGCGCCCCTCACACCGTCGTCGGTGAGCCACGTGGTGGACACCAAACCCGTCGAGTACGACGCGGCCGTCACCGAGGCGAACCGACCGACGCTCGACGACGCGTTGCTCGCGAAGCTCTCCTCCGTCGGCAGGGCCGTGCCGGTGCAGATCGCCCAGGCCGACCTCCTCGACGGCAACGGCCGGGCGGGGGAGCACCGCGCCGAGGTGCACGTCCAGCAGCCCGACCTGGTGCGCTGGCCGCTGGCCGAGGGGAAGGCCCCGGCGTCCGACGGCGAGGTCGCCGTCGACAAGATCACCGCGTACGAACGCGGCCTCAAGCCCGGCGACAGGATCGAGCTCGCCGCCGCGGACGGCAGGCCGGTCGAGGTGACCGTCAGCGGGGTCATGAAGAAGGGCGGGATGGACTCGCGGCCGATCCTGGTCGCGGGACCCGATCTCGCGAAGAAGCTCGACCCGCAGCCGTTCACCAAGGAGATCTGGGTGATCGGCGGGGCCAGGGACGCCGTCGCCAGCGCGGCGGGCGCCGCCTACGTCGTGTGGGATCCGGCGCCGGACGCGGACAGCATCGGCAACGAACTGACGTTCCTCCTGTTGCCGTTCAGCGTGCTCGCGCTGGCCACGGCGGTGTTCGTCGCGGCGGCCACGTTCCGGGCGGTCTACGCGCAGCGGCAGCGGCAGACGGCGTTGCTGCGGTGCATCGGAGCCCAGCGAGGGCCGTTGGTGCGCAGGAGCCTGTTCGAGGCGTTCGTGACGGGTGCGCTGGCGGGTGTCGCGGGTGCGTTGCTGGGCGGGCCGATGGCGTGGCTGCTGGCCAGGACGTTCGACGTCACCGGCATCTCCGTGTTGTTCGGCGCGGTGCAGCTCAGCCCGGAACTGCTGCCGTCGCTCGGGTACGTGATCCTCGGAGTCGTCGTCGCCGCGCTGTTGAGCGTGATGGCGGCTGTCCGTCCCGCGATCAACGCCGCGCGCGTCTCGCCGTTGGCCGCTCTGCGTGACGCGGAGAACGAGGTGCCACCTCGCGCCGTGCGTCGCCTTCGGTGGGTGTTCGGCGTGCTGTTCACTGGTGGTGCCGCGCTGCTCGCGATGGCGGCGATCGCCGCCAAGGGCACGTCCGCCGCGCCACTGGCCGTCACGTTCTCCGCGATCGCCGCGGTGACCGGCCTGTTCTGGATCCTCGGCCCGGTCACGGTCCCGCTCATCGCGAGGCTCTTCGGCAGGATCGGTGGCACGCAGTGGAAGCTCGCGGGCGCCGAGGTGCGCAGGATGCCGCAGCGGTCGGCCTCGGTGGCGCTGCCGTTGCTGCTGGCGAGCTCGATGGTGACCTTCTTCCTGGTCGTGCTGGGCGGGGCGGAGGAGCTGACGTTCCAGTACGCCAACGAGGAACGTCCGGACGCGACCGTGGTGGACGCGGGCGACCGGCCGCTGCCGGAGATCCCCGCCCAGCCGGGCGTGGCCGCGAGCGTCGTGCTGCACAAGACCGGTGACGGCGCCGCGAGCGTGGACCCCGAGCAGTTCAGGACCTGGCTCAGGGCGCAGAACGTGTCCGGTGCCGACCAGCTCGTCGCCGGCACCGCGATCGTGCCGCCGCACTGGGAGGACCGGCCGTTCGTCGAGGCCGACGGCAAGCAGTACGAGGTCGTCGGCACGATTCCGGGCAGCATCACCGGCTACACGCCGATCATCGCCGGTGCCACGTCGGGACCGGCGGAGAAGGTGCTGGTCGCGTTGAAACCCGGCGTCGACCCCGCGCAGTTCCGCTCGCAGCTGCAGTCCGCGCTGCCGAACAACCCGACCGTCATCGTGCGGACGGACGCGGACGAACGGGCCGAGGCGGCCCGGTACATGCACCTCGGCACCGTGCTGATGATGGTGCTGCTCGGACTGTCCGTGGCGGTCGCCGTGACCGGCATCGGCACCGCGCTGACCATCTCCGTCCAGGAACGCCGCAAGGAGCTCGCGCTCAGGCGCGCCTTGGGCGTCACTCAGGGCGGACTGCAGGGCGGAGTCATCGCTGAAGCGATCATGCTGGCCCTGGTCGGGGTGATCGGTGGAGGCGTGCTCGGGTTCGTCTACGCGGAGGTCGCGTTTCTCTCGATCGGCGTCCCGCTGACACTGCCCGCTCTCAAGGTGGTGTTGCCGCTGGTCACAGGCGCGGTGATCGTCGTTCTGCTCGCCGTGGCCGCCGCTTTCGGGCCTTCTCGCGGCGCGTCCCGCATTCGTCCTGCCGCCGGACTGGCGTCCGGGTGAATAGGGTGAGGGGAGCTTCAACGCGAAGCTCCCCTCACGCTTGGTGTCGGGGTGAGGTCATAAGGTGTGAGCTATGCGGCGGATCATGGGAACCGAGGTCGAGTACGGCATCGCGGTGCCGGGCGACGCGACCGCGAACCCGGTGCTCACTTCGACACAGGTGGTGCTCGCGTACGCGGCGGCGGCGGACATACCGCGCGCCAGGCGGGCGCGCTGGGACTACGAGGTGGAGTCGCCGTTGCGCGACGCGCGCGGGTTCGACCTGGGCAGCCCCGGTGGCCACCCCGCCGACTCCGACGTCGAGGACCTGGGCGCGGCGAACGTCATCCTCACCAACGGCGCGCGGCTCTACGTCGACCACGCGCACCCCGAGTACTCGGCTCCCGAGGTCACCAACGCGCGTGACGCGGTGATCTGGGACAAGGCGGGGGAGAGGGTGATGGAGGAGGCCGCGATCAAGGCCGCCTCCGTGCCCGGCCAGCCCCGTCTGCAGCTGTACAAGAACAACGTCGACGGCAAGGGCGCGTCGTACGGCACGCACGAGAACTACCTGATGCAGCGCTCGACGCCGTTCACGGCCGTCATCGCGGGCCTCACGCCGTTCTTCGCGTCGCGCCAGGTCATCACGGGGTCGGGCCGCGTGGGCATCGGGCAGTCCGGCGAGGAGGCCGGCTACCAGCTCTCGCAGCGCTCCGACTACATCGAGGTCGAGGTCGGCCTGGAGACGACGCTCAAGCGCGGCATCATCAACACGCGCGACGAGCCGCACGCGGACGCGGACAAGTACCGCCGCCTGCACGTCATCATCGGCGACGCGAACCTGGCCGAGTACTCCACGTTCCTCAAGGTCGGCACCACGTCCCTGGTGCTCGACATGATCGAGGCCGGGCAGCGGTTCGACGACCTGCGCATGGTCGACCCGGTGCGCGCGGTGCACCAGATCAGCCACGACCCGACCCTGAAGTTCAAGGTCGAGATGACCGGTGGCCGCAAGTTCACCGGCCTCGACGTGCAGTTCGCCTACCACGAGCGCGCGATGGCGTTCGTCGAGAAGGAGGGCGTCGGCGACCGCGACGTCCTGCGGATCTGGGGCGAGGTGCTCGACGCGCTGGCCCGCGACCCGTCCGAGTGCGCGGACCGGCTCGACTGGGTCGCCAAGCTGCGGCTGCTGGAGGGCTACCGCCAGCGTGACGGCCTGGAGTGGGGTGCGGCCAGGCTGAACCTGGTCGACCTGCAGTACTCCGACGTCCGCCTGGACAAGGGCCTCTACAACCGCCTCGTCGCGCGTGGCTCGATGAAGCGCCTGGTGAGCGAGGAGGAGGTCCGCGCGGCCATCACCTCGCCGCCCGAGGACACGCGTGCGTACTTCCGCGGCCGGTGCCTGGAGCGCTACCCGACCTCGGTCGCGGCCGCCTCGTGGGACTCGGTGATCTTTGATCTCGGTCGAGAATCCCTCGTGCGAATTCCCACCCTGGAACCGCTTCGCGGGACGAAAGCGCACGTCGGAGCCCTTCTGGAGGCCTCGGACACCGCCGAGCAACTGGTGGACGCACTGACTCGCGGGTGATCGTCTACCCGAGTGGCTCAGGATTTTTGTCGGTGCCGCTGGGTAGTGTTCTTGTCAGGCGAGTGAGCGGGAGGCCGAGATGTCCCAGGAACAGAAGCAGCGCCAGGGTGGTGGCGACGGCGACGACGGTGGCGACGACGCCGCAGGAGCCGGTCAGGAACGCCGCGAGAAGCTCGGCGAGGACGTGGACGCGATCCTCGACGAGATCGACGACGTGCTTGAGGAGAACGCGGAGGACTTCGTCCGCGCCTACGTGCAGAAGGGCGGTCAGTAGGCCTTCGGGGGCCTGTTGACCACCTCGGGGACGGGAGAACAACCAACACATGGACCACAGCTCGACCGGGCGTTACCCGGCCGCGGCGCTGCCCTCTGCGTACCTCACGCCGGGCTCGTCGTCGTTCACGGACTTCCTGCGGGCCCAGGCACCCGACATGCTGCCTAACGCCCGGAAGCTCCCGGAAGGGACCGTCCAGGCCCCGCACGGGACGACGATCGTCGCGGCCACCTACAAGGGTGGGGTCGTGATCGCCGGCGACCGGCGCGCGACGATGGGCAACGTCATCGCCCAGCGCGACATGAAGAAGGTCTTCGTCACCGACGACCACTCGGCCGTCGGCATCGCGGGCACGGCGGGCATCGCCATCGAGATCGTGCGCCTGTACACGGTGGAGCTGCGCCACTACGAGAAGATCGAGGGCGTGCCGCTGTCGCTCGACGGCAAGGCGAACCGCCTCTCGGCGATGATCAGGGGCAACCTCGACGCGGCCATGGCCGGCCTCGCCGTGGTGCCTCTGTTCGCCGGGTACGACACCTCGGCCACCGACTCGGAGCGTGCGGGCCGCATCGTGTCCTACGACGTCACCGGCGGCCGTTACGAGGAGTCGCAGGGCTACCAGGCCGTCGGCTCGGGCTCGCTGTTCGCGAAGTCGGCGCTCAAGAAGCTCTACGACCCGGACGCGGACGTCGAAGCCGCGATCCGCTCCGTCGTCGAGGCGCTCTACGACGCGGCGGACGACGACTCGGCGACAGGTGGCCCGGACCCGGTCCGCCGCCTCTACCCGATCGTCGTCACGATCAACGGCGCCGACGGTGCCGTCGAGGTACCGGAACCGCAGGTCGCCACGATCGCGAACGCGGTCGTCGAAGGCCGCCGGTCCCGCCCCTCAGGCTGAGTCCCCCACAGGTTCGACGTCAGGAGCACCACCCATGACGATGCCGCTGTACGCATCGGCGGAGCAGGTGATGCGCGACCGCTCGGAGTACGCCCGCAAGGGCATCGCCAGGGGTCGCAGCGTCATCGTGCTCAAGTACGCCGACGGCATTCTCTTCGTCGCGGAGAACCCTTCCAGCACGCTGCACAAGGTCTCGGAGATCTACGACCGCATCGGCTTCGCCGCCGTCGGCCGCTACAGTGAGTTCGAGAACCTCCGCCAGGCCGGCATCCGGTTCGCCGACGTGCGCGGGTACCAGAACGATCCGCGCGACGTGACGTCCCGGTCTCTCGCGAACGTCTACGCCACCACGCTCGGCACCTACTTCACCGAGCAGATCAAGCCGTTCGAGGTGGAGATCGCCGTGGCCGAGGTCGGTGACACCGCCGCGTCGGACACGCTGTACCGCTTGACGTACGACGGGTCCATCGTGGACGAACCTCAGTTCATCGTGATGGGCGGCACCGTCGACGCCGCCAACACGGCGCTGAAGGAGTCCTTCGCGGACGGTCTCACGCTGGCCGAGGCCGTTCCGGTCGCGGTGAAGGCGTTGTCCGCCGGGTCGTCGTCCACCGCGAACAGCACCTCCGAGATCCTTCCGGCCGCCAAGCTGGAGGTCGCGGTGCTGGAGAGGGCTCGGCCCCGCAGGGCGTTCCGGCGGATCGCCGGTGCCGCGCTGGACGGACTGATGCCCGCGCCCACCAAGGACGGCAAGTCCGTCGAGGACGTCGAGTTGCCGTCGGACGACGAGTCCAAGTAGGTCTGCTTGCCGCGAAGGCCCCCGGTTCGCCGGGGGCCTTCTGCTGTGCGGAGGTCAGCTCGCGCAGGCCATCAGCAGGTCGGCCAGCTCGTTCGGCTTGCTCAGCGACGCGCAGTGGCCCGCCGCCAGTTCCACCGGCTCGACGCCCAGCCGGTCCGCGACCACCTCGCGCATGAAGTCCGGGGTGAAGAACCGGTCCTCCGTGCACAGGACGAAGTGCGTCGGCACGTCCGGCATCGCGTCCAACGGCCACGGCTTCGCCATCGAGTTCTCGGACATGCCACGTTCCCGCTTCCGCGCCTCCGCGACCAGGTGGGCGGGGACGTCGTGGAAGAACTGGTCCTCCAGACCCGAACCGGTGTAACCGGTGTTGGCCCACCAGTCGCCCGGTGTCTCACCAGGACTCGGCACCATCGCCGTCACCAGGACCAGGGCCCTGGCGTTGACGCGCGCGGCGACCAGGGGAGCGACGAAGCCGCCGAACGAGTGGCCCACCGCCACCACGTCCGAAGTGGACGGGAGGGCGTCGACGATCGTCGACGCCCAGTCCGTCAGGTCCTTCGACTCGTCCTCGATGGGGAGGTCCGGTGCGACGACGGTGTGGCCCTTGGCCCGCAAGGCTTCTGCGACCAGGTGCCACGACCAGCCGACGTCGCCCCCGCCGTGCGCTATCGCGAAGGTCGTCATGGCCGCAGCCTATTCGCGGCGCTCGATCGGCAGGCGGGAACGGGTGAAGAGGGCCGCGCCCAGCATCGCCACGGCCGGGACCACCAGCAGTGAGATCCCGATGGTGGGCCAGGGGACGGTGAGCGGGTTCGGTTCCGGCTGCGGCCAGAAGCCGGAGTAGCCGACGTTGAGCGCCGCCAGCAGGGCCAGGGCCGAGCCCGCGCCCGCCGCCGTGCCCAGGAAGCCGCCGATTCCGGCGATCACGCCCGCCTGGCTCAGGGACAGGAGTTTGCGCAACGCCGGGGTCGCCCCCACCGCGGCCAGCGTGGTGAGGTCACGACGGCCGTCCGCGGCCGCCAGGCCCGTGGCGAGAGCGGCGGCCGCGAGGGTGATGATGCCCGCCACCAGGCCGAGGACGGTGAGGGCCTGCCGCACGTCGGACTCCGTCGGCCGGTCGACGTTCACCTCGTACTCGCCGCCCAGCGCCGCGGTCAGGGCTTCCTGTTCCGCCTCGGTGGGCATGCGGGTCGTGGTGGCGTACATGGTGAAGGTCGTGACGTCGTAGCCCAGTGACCGGGCGGTCTCCTCGGTCATCACGGCCAGAGGCGCCGGATGCCGTTGCGGCGAGGCGAAACCCGGGACCGGGGTGGTCGTGGCCCCGGTCCCGGTGGCCAGGAGGACCTGGTCGCCGGACACGAGATCCGGGTCGTTGACGACGATCTTGCCTGCGCGCAGGGCCGTCTGGGCCACCGCCACGTCGCCGGAACTCAGGTGCAGCAAGGACTGGACGGCCTCCGGTGTGGCCACCACCAGGAAGCCGTTCGAGGTGGTGTAGGTGCCGAAGTAGCGGTGGGTCCGTCCCACGCCGGTGCAGCGGTCGTCGGCCAGCGCGGACTGTTGTTCGGCCTCAGTGGGATCTCGGTGCAGGACGTCGAGGGTGTACGGGCATTCGCGGTCCGCCGGCGGGCGGATGTGGGCGAAGCAGGGGCCGCCGTCGCACGAGAGCAGCTTGAGCTCGTGGGTTTCCGCCACCGGCACGGCGTTCCGGATGGCGGTCGCCACCGAGGGCGGGATGGGGGCGGTGCTGGACTTGGTGAGGTCGTCCAGGCGGTAGACGGTGACGTCGCCCATGCTGCCCGCGAGCTGGCCCGCCTCCTGCTGGGACTGCGAGGTGAGCATGACGCTCACGGCCACCGCGCCGATCACCGCGGCCATCACGGCCGAGATCGCGGGGGCCGCGGCGGTGCGGTTGCGGGAGGCGTCGCGCAGGGCGATCCGCAGCGCCACCGGCAGCCACCGGCCGGCGCGTGCCAGCAGGCCCAGCAGTGACGGGGTGCAGAGGACCAGGCCCACCTCGGTGAGGACCAGGGCCGCCAGGATGCCGACGAACTGCATCCGGATCGCGCTGAAGACGCCCACGGCGACACCGGCGGCCACGAGCGTCAGGCCCAGCACCAGCCAGCGGCGGCGCGAGCGGGTGATGCCCCGCCTGCCCGCCAGCGCCGTGACCACGTCCTGCCGGGACGAGATCCACGCGGGAACGAGAGCCGCGAGGACGCCGGTGACGATCGCCAGCAGGGCCAGTGCGGCCAGCGCGGACGGGTAGAAGCGCTGGGCGGCGAACCGTTCGGCCAGCAGCCATTCGATCAGTGGACGGCTTGCCACCGCCGCCAGGACGCCCAGGATCACGCCGCTCACCGCCGCGATCGTGCCCATGACGACGCCGTCCGCCAGGACGATGCGGCGGACGTGCGCGGGGGAGCCACCGACCGCGGCCACGAGCGCGAGGTCGCGTTTGCGGCGGCGGGCGCCGACGGCCAGGGCGGAGCCCGCCAGCAACGACATCTCCAGCACGGCCAGGCCCGCCACCAGGACGAGGACGTCGGCGGTGAGCTCGTGCGAGCCCGGGAGCTCCGGATAGCGCTCGGAGGCGGGCGGCAGGTTGTTCAGCACGGTGCGGGACAGCGCCGCGATGCCGACCTCGTTGAGCTCCTTGACCTTCGACCACGACAGCGGCGTGGTCACCAGCCAGGAGCGGTCGGTCCGCTCGAACGTGCCGGGCAGCGCCACCAGGGTCGTGTTGTCGAGCCGGTCAGGTTCCTCGATGACGCCCACGACGGTGAACCTGCGGCCGTCCTCGGTCGTGAGGGTGCCGCCGAGCGCGGCGCCGGTGCGGTCCATCGCCTTGCGGGACACCGTGATTTCGTCGGCGTTCGCGGCCGCCCTGCCCTCCAGCACCGTGATCATGCCGTGGGTGAGCGGGTTGGTCAGGTCGAGCATGCGGACGCCCGCGCGGCCGACACCCGCCGTCGTGCGGATGCTGGCTCCGCCGCGGTCGACGGGGACGAGTTCGGTGCCGGGAATCAGGGCCTTCAGGCGTTCCTCCGACGGGTCCTGGCCCTCGGCGTTCGTGGTCGGGATCGCGAAGTCCCTGGTCGGTTCCTGGATGACGGGACCGCGGTAGGGCCAGCTGACCAGGGCCTGCGCGGCGCCCATGCGGCGGTCGGCGTCCTCGTCCGGGGTGGGGCTGGTGGAGTCGTGGACGATCGCGGTGAACGACAGCGCGGCGACCGGGACCGCGATGAGGGCGATGACGAGGGCCGAGCGGCCGGCGGACTTGCGGGCCTCCCGCCAGGCGATGCGCAGTGCCGCGCGCCACCCGTTCACGGCGTGCTCAGCAGTTCTTCTGGCTGGTCGCGGGACGAGACGTCGACCACGACGCCGTCGCGCAGGAACACGACGCGGTCGGCCCAGGCGGCGTGGCGGGCGTCGTGCGTGACGAGGACGGCGGCGGCTCCGGCGTCCACTTTGGAGCGCAGCAGCCGGAGCACGGTCTCGCCGGTGCGGGAGTCGAGGGCGCCGGTGGGTTCGTCGGCGAGCACCAGGCGGCGTTCGCCGATCAGGGCGCGGGCGATGGCGACGCGTTGCTGCTGGCCGCCGGACATCTCGTCGGGGAACCGGTCGGCGTACCCGTCGAGGTCCACCTCGGACAGCGCCTGCTCGGCCTGCTGCCGGGACCTGCGGACACCGTCGAGGTCGAGGGGGAGCGCGACGTTCTCGGCGGCGGTGAGGCTCGCGATGAGGTTGAGGTCCTGGAAGACGTACCCGATCCGCTTGCGGCGCCAGGCGGCGAGCTGCTTGCGGGACAACGACTGCAGGCTCGTGCCGTCGACCAGCACCTGGCCGCTGGTGGGGCTGTCGAGGCCGCCGCAGAGGTTCAGCAACGTCGACTTGCCGGAGCCGGACGGCCCCATCACGGCGACGAGCTCACCCGGTTCGACGGTGAGGGACATGCCGTTGAGAGCGTTGACCGCCGTCTCTCCCGTGCCGTGGACGCGATGCACGTCGCGCAGTTCGAGGACGGTCATCTCGGCACCTCGACGTCGGTCGTCGCGGGGACGGCCTTGGGTTCGTAGCGCAGCAGGCTCGCCTCGCAGTGGTCGAGCCAGCGCAGTTCGGCCTCGGCCTGGAAGATCATCGCGTCGAGCACGAGCAGCCACGGCAGGTCGCCTGGCTGGGTCTTGAGCCTCGTGTACTCCTGCAACGTGCGCATCGTGGCCGTGCGCTGGGTCATCACGACCTTGGCCACGTCGACGCCCGGTGTGGTGATGGCGAGGGCGAGCTTGATCGCCACCTCGTCACGCGGCCGGTCGCCGCGCTGGACGGGCGTCGCGAACCACTTCTTCAGCTCGTCACGGCCCTGCGCGGTGATCTCGTAGGGCCGCTGGCCCTCGTTCTCGGGCAGCGCGGCGACCAGATCGTCGCGCTCCAGGCGCGACAACGTCGTGTAGACCTGCCCGATGTTCAACGGCCACGTGCCGCCGGTGGCCGAGTCGAACGCCACCCGCAGCTGGTAGCCGTACATGGGCCCGCGCTGCAACAACGCGAGCAGACCGTGTTTGACCGACATACCTACTGAGTATGCATACTGAGTATGTTCCTGGCAAACGGTGACGCGGAAACAGGAGTGCGAGCGGTCCCGGCATCAGGAACCCTGGACCGTGCCGGAGACGTCCGGCGGGAAGTGGACTGGGGGACGAGTGGTGGACGCCGCACCGGGGCGAACCGGGGAAGCGCGCCGGCTTGGGGCGTCGGGCAGGTCCAGGGGCGGGCCGGTGGAGATCAGGAGCTACGAACCGGCGGACGAGGCGTCCTGGCTGAGGTGCCGGGTGCTCGGATTCCTCGCGACGAGCTACTTCGACGACGTCTGGCAGGCCAGGCGCCGCACCGACCTGGAGCTCGTCGCGCTCGACGGCGACGTGGTGGCCGGAATCCTGGACGTGTCGATGCCCGGCGCGGAGGCGACCATCGAGACTGTGGTGGTGCACCCCGACCGTCAGGGCGAGGGGATCGCGACGGCACTGCTCGCGGAGGCCGTGCCGCGACTGGAGCGGTGCGGGGCGCGCACGCTCGACGCCTGGACCCGTGAGGACGGACCCGCGCTGAACTGGTACGCGCGCAACGGTTTCACGGAGTCGGAGCACTACCTGCACGTGCACGCGTCCGCCGACGAACTGGCCACGGTGCTCGCCGCGAAGCACGGGCTGGTGCCGGCCGGGGCGTTCCTGCACGCCAGGATCGAGCGGGAAGCCGAGATGCGCCAACGGTTCGAGCGCGTCCACGTGTGCCGCAGGATGGTGCGCGAACTCAGACCGTGATGCCGGTCAGCCGCGGGATCGTCGCGGTGCGCCCGGCGAGCAGCATCACGAGCGCCTCGATCGGCCCGCTGATCTCGGCGCCCTCCCCGACGGCCCAGTCGGCGTCGGTGGCGACGAGCCGATGCCCGGCCAGCCTGCGCCGCGCGTGGAACGGGAACCCGATCCGCCACAGGTCGTCCGCCGCGACCACGGCGGCGTCGAGGGGCATGTGGCGTTCGATCCCCAGCGGCAGCGCGATGTCCTGGGTGTGGACCATGGTGTCCATCAGCGCGTTCTTGAGCGTCTGGCCGGGTGCGAGCCGGTGGAGCCCGACGGCGCCGCGCAGTTCCGCGACGAGTTCGGCGGCCGGTCTGCGCGCTTCGTCGCGGGCGGTCTGGTCGACCATGCGGTTGAAGCTCCCGCGAGCCCGGACGAACGCCTTGAACGTCGTGCCGACGCGGATCCGATGCGCGAGCGACAGGTGGGCGGCGACCTCGCGCACCGTCCAGCCCGCGCACAGCGACGGGTAGGTCCACTCGACGTCGGTGAGGCCCGCGAGCAGGTCCGCGGTCGCCGCGCGCTCGGAGTCGATCGTCTGCCAGATCTGCTTCTCGTCCATCGCCCTCTCCTCTTGATTTAGTTCGAGAGGCTGACTACTTTAATCAGAGTCTCTGACCAAAAGCAACGGGAGTTCGTGTGAACATCGGGCTGCTGCTCTTCATCCCGAACCGCGACGTGGAGAACCGCGTCCTGGCGGCGGTCACCGCGGCGGGCTTCGACGTCACGCAGGCGCAGGCGCGGGTGCTCATGCGGATCGACCAGGAGGGGACGCGGCTGACCACGCTCGCGGAGGCGGCCCAGGTGACCAAGCAGACCGCGGGGTTCCTGGTCGATCAGCTGGAGAAGGCCGGGTACGTCGAACGCGTGCCAGACCCGGCGGACGGCAGGGCGCGGCTGGTCAAGGTCACCCGGAAGGCGCTGGGCGCGGTGCCCGTCGCGAACGAGGAACTGGCCAGGATCGAGGCGGAATGGGAACAGCACATCGGCAAGCGCCGCATGGCCCAGCTGCGCGAGGCGCTGGAGTTGCTCGGCGAGATCACCGATCCGTACCGCTGACCCGCGTGGTCCCGGTGCCGTTCGACCCGGTCGCACCGACCACGGCGGCGGTCTACCGAGTGCTGTCGGCGGGGGAGCCGGCGTTCGTGAAGGTCCTGCGGCGGCCGCACGTCCCGGACGAGTTCAAGGACGTGGTGGGCGATTTCCCGTGGCGCGACGAGGTGGAGTTCCTGCTGTCGGACTTCGTGCTGCCACCGGGGATGCGCCGTCCGCGCGTGCTGCGGGTGGACGACTTCGGCGATCGGATCGCGTTGTGGCTGGAGGACGTGCGCTGCGCGCACGTGGAGTGGGACCTGCCCCGCTTCCGGCGGGCCGCGCTGGCGCTCGGGCGCTGGGCCGGTCGCCGCTACGGTGGCGCGCCGGGCAGGGCGTTGCGGGTGCTGTACGAGGGAATGCTCGTGCGGGACGCGTTCCGGCGGCCGCACTGCTCGGCCCTCGCGCAACGGTTACCGGGGCTCCTGGCACGGCTCGAAGCGCTGCCCCAGGCGAACGGGCACAACGACGCGTGCCCCCAGAACCTGCTGGTACCACTGGACGATCCGGAGTCGTTCGTGGTGATCGACGTGACCTGGCAGTGCCCGAACCCGGTCGGCGCGGACCTCGGTCAGCTGCTCGTGGGGCTCGCCCAGGCCGGACGGATGGCGGTCGCGGACCTGCCGCCCGTGCGCGAGGCGATCATCGACGCCTACCTCGACGGACTGCGGCTCGAACACCGTGCGGTGTCTAGGGAAGAGGTCGTGCTGGGGTGCGACGGGACGCTGGCGGTGCGCAGCGCGTTCCACTCGGAACCCGAACTGGCCGAGTACCTCGTGGAACGCGCCATGGCTCTCTAGGAAGCGAGCAGCTCCGACACCCGCGAACGGACCTCGGGGGAGTCGAGGCCGCGGACCATCACGGTGGTGCGGCGGCGCAGCACGTCGTCCACTTCGGACGCCCACTCGGTGCGGCGGGCGTGCTCCACCTGCGCCCAGATGTCCGGGCCGTCCGGGTGAACGCGCTCCAGCAGCGCCGGGTTCTCCAGTCCGAGCGCGACGACCTCGTGCGACGTCGTGCCGTAGTGGGTGGCGAGGTGGCGGACCACGTCGTCGGGCAGCGCGTCGAACGCGTGGCCCAGCACGGAACCCACGGTGTCGGGCGATGCCGAGCCGGGGAGCGCGACGCCGTCCAACGGGCCGTCGAAGGTGCGGCCCAGTTCGGAGTTCACGCGGGCCAGGACGGTGGCGCCGATCTTGCGGAACGTCGTCCACTTGCCGCCGGCCACGCTGATCATGCCGCCGGACCCCGCGGTGATCACCGTTTCGCGCTTGGCGTGCGAGGTGTCGCCGGGGCCGCCGGGCAGCACCCTCAGGCCCGCGAACGTGTACGCGATCCGTGAACGGTCCAGACCGGACACCGCAACGCCCGCCTCGTCCAGGATCTGGTCGATGTCGGCGTCGGTGCACGCGACCGCGGCCGGGTCGCCCTCGTAGGCCTCGTCGGTGGTGCCGAGCAGGAGGTGGCCCTCCCACGGGATCGCGAACGACACGCGCACGTCGTCGACCGGGATCGTCAGCGCGGCCTTCCACTCCGAGGCCGTCTTGAGCACCAGGTGCGAGCCCTTGGACAGGCGGATCGACGGGTCGGCGGCGGAATCCTCCATGCGCCGCAGCACGTCGAGCCACGGGCCGGTCGCGTTCACGACGACCTTCGCGTCCACGCCGAACTCGCCGAGCGAGTCGCGCAGGTCGACACCCGTGACCTTCGCACCGGTCTTGCGCAGGCCCACGACCGAGATGTGGTTGAGCAGCACGGCACCGGCCTCGGCGGCGGCGCGGGCGGCGGTGATCGCCACACGGCTGTCGTTCATCTGGTGGTCGTAGTACATCGCGGCACCGCGCAGACCGTCGGCGCGCAGGTCAGGCACCCACTCCACAGCCCTGCGCGCCGACAGGACCTTCCCCATGCCGTCGCCGAAGCCCGACAGCGCGGAGTACAACGTGACGCCCGCGCCCAGCACGAACCGGCTGTGCGGGCCGCCCTTGTAGACGGGGACGAGGAACGGCAGCGGCCGCACCAGGTGCGGGGCCAGGTGGTCGCCCAGCGCGCGGCGTTCCTTGTGGTTCTCGTGCACCATCGGCACCGCCGACGGGCCCATCGCGAGGTAGCGCAGGCCGCCGTGCACGAGTTTCGACGACGCGGACGACGTGGCGCCCGCGAAGTCGCCGCTCTCCACCAGCGCCACCCGCAGTCCCGACCGCGCCGCGGCCCACGTGGTCGCGATGCCCAGGATGCCGCCGCCGATCACGACGACGTCGAACTTGCCGTGCTGCAGCTCTTCGCGAGCCCTCGTGCGTTGCGTTGAGAAGTCAGTCATCGTCCTCGTCCATCCACCCGACGGTCCGCTCGACCGCCTTCTTCCACTTCCGGTAGCCGCGAGCCCGCGCCGCCGGTTCCATCGACGGCTCCCACTCGGCCGCCTTGTGCCAGTTGGCTTTCAGCTCGTCGGTGGTGCTCCAGTAGCCCACCGCGAGACCCGCCGCGTACGCCGCGCCCAGGCACGTCGTCTCGGCCACGATCGGGCGCACCACCGGCACGTCCAGCACGTCCGACAGGAACTGCATGAGCAGGTTGTTCGCTGTCATGCCGCCGTCGACGCGCAACGTCGTGAGGTCCGCGGCCGAGTGGGCATTCACAGCGTCGGCGTTCATCGCGTCCACGACCTCACGCGTCTGCCACGCCGATGCCTCCAGCACGGCTCGTGCGAGGTGCCCGCGCGAGATGTAGCCCGTCAGGCCGGCGATCACGCCACGTGCGTCGCTGCGCCAGTGCGGTGCGAAGAGTCCGGAGAACGCGGGCACGAAGTACGCACCGCCGTTGTCGTCCACGGTCCGTGCGAGCGTTTCGATCTCCGCCGCCGACGAGATCAGCCCGACCTTGTCGCGGAACCACTGCACCAGGGCGCCCGTCACCGCGACCGCGCCCTCCAGCGCGTACGCCGCCGGCTCGTCGCCGATCTGGTAGCCCACGGTGGTGAGCAGGCCGTTCTGCGAGCGCACCGGCTTGCCACCGGTGTTGATCAGCAGGAACGCGCCGGTGCCGTAGGTGCACTTGCCCTCGCCGGGCTCGAAGCAGGTCTGGCCGAACAGCGCGGCCTGCTGGTCGCCCAGCGCCGACGCGACGGGCACGCCCTCGTAGGTGCCGTACACCTCGGAGGAGGACCGGATCTCGGGGAGCATCTCGCGCGGCACGTCCATCGCGGCGACGAGTTCCGGGTCCCAGTCGAGGGTCTCCAGGTTCATCAGCATGGTGCGCGACGCGTTCGTGACGTCGGTGACGTGGCGGCCGGTCAGGTTCCAGATCAGCCAGGTGTCCATGGTGCCGAACAGGACCTCGCCGCGCTCGGCCTTCTCGCGCAGTCCGTCGACGTCGTCGAGCAGCCACCGCAGCTTCGGGCCGGAGAAGTAGGTGGCCAGGGGGAGGCCGGAGCGTTCGCGGAACCGGTCCTGGTCACCGAGCTGTTTGATCAACGCGTCGGTGCGCGTGTCCTGCCAGACGATCGCGTTGTGCACGGGTTCGCCGGTCGCCTTGTCCCACACGACGGTCGTCTCGCGCTGGTTCGTGATGCCGAACGCGGCGATGTCGGCGTACGTCAGAGACGCGTGAGAGAGGGCGTCGCGCACGACGGCTTGCACGTTCGTCCAGATCTCGGTCGCGTCGTGCTCCACCCAGCCCGGTTTCGGGAAGATCTGGCGGTGCTCGCGCTGAGCGACCGACACGATCCCGCCGGACTGGTCGAACACGATGCACCGGGACGACGTGGTGCCCTGGTCGATCGCCGCGATGTAAGCCACGTGCACACTCCCTTGTGCGAACCATTCGACATTGTCGAACGATTCCACAGTACTACCAGGAGAGCCCGCCCAGCTCCCTCGAAACGCTGCGAGCTGCCTCACGTACGTAGGACACGAGTTCGAGGCGCGGCGGCTGGTCGGGTGAGTCGCACAGCCGCTCGACGGGCCCGGAGATGCCGACCGCGCCCACGACCACACCGCGCCTGTCCCGGATCGGCGCCGCCACCGACGCCTCGCCCTCGACGAGTTCGTGCAGGTCGTAGGCCCAGTCGCGGTCGCGGACCTCGTTCATGGAGTCGGCGAGTTCCTCGGGGTTGAGGGTGTGTCGCGTGAACCGCTGCAGGTCGCCGTCCGGCCACTCGCCGAACGCGACCAGCGCCTTGCCCAGGGCCGTCGCGTTCCACGGCAGCAGGGCGCCGGTGTCGAGCGTCTGCCGGCTGTTGTCCGGGCGGAACACGTGATGCACGACGAGCACGTGCTTGCCGTGCATCACGCCGATGCGCACCGCCTCGCGCGCACGCATCGCCAACGTGTCCGACCAGTTCAACGCCTTGGCGCGCAACTCGTTGCCGTCCAGGTAGGACGTGCCGATCTGGAACAGCGCGGCACCCAGGCGGTACTTGCCGCCCTCGACCTCCTGCTCGACGAACCCGACCTCCTGCAACGTCCGCAGGATGCCGTGCACCGTCGGTTTCGCGAGGTCCAGGGCGCGCGCGATCTCGCCGACGCTCAGCTGGTGCGCACCGCCGTGGGCGAGCAGCTTCAGGACCTCGGCCGCTCGCTGAATGGACTGAATGGGTCCGGGCACGCACCCCACTCTAGCTGCGTGTGTTCGACAATGTCGAACGCTTACGGACGATAGATTCCCAGCGCGGCCGCCCGCGAACGGAACTTGAAGTGGTTGGCCTTCTCGCGGACCTCGCCGTCCGTCGCGATCGAGATGGGCGCACCGTGCACCTCGACGTTCAACGAGGCCACCTCGAAGTGCTTGTACATGCGCGAGTGCTCCAACGCCCCGAGAAGGGCACCGAAGAAGAACCTCGTCCGCGAGTACTTCCG
Organism: Lentzea sokolovensis; assembly: GCF_033949975.1. Lineage (NCBI taxonomy): Bacteria > Bacillati > Actinomycetota > Actinomycetes > Pseudonocardiales > Pseudonocardiaceae > Lentzea > Lentzea sokolovensis. The sequence goes on along the minus strand of NZ_JAXAVU010000001.1, from coordinate 309,246 downwards.
GTCCGCACGGACGAACCGCACGTCGAGCAGCCCGTCGTCCAGCCGGGGCCGCATGGTCGGCGCGAAGCCCTTCGGCCGGTAGGGCCCGTTGCCCACGAACAGCATCCACACGAGGTGCTTGTCACCGTCGATGGTCATGTGCAACGGCTTCGCGCGCTGCAGGACGCGGAACATCGCGATCCCGGCCGCGGGCCACTTGCCCCAGCGCTTCTCCAGCTTCTCCCGGATCCGCACCATGTCCGGGTAGCCGCCGAGCGACGCCGTGTTGACGAACCACTGGTCGTTGACCTGCGCCAGGTCCACCCGCACGCCCACGCCGTCGGCGACCGCCTGCGCCGTGTCGTGCAGCCCCATGATGCCCACGTCCCGCGCGAAGTGGTTCAACGTGCCGGAGGGGATGAGGACCATCGGCAGGTCGCGCTCGGCCGCGACGGCCGCCACGGCGGCCACGGTCCCGTCGCCACCGGCCACACCCAGCGCCTTCGCGTCGGGCAGGTCATCGAGCTCCTCGACCGAGACGACCTGCGCCTTCGGCCACTCCTCGGTGATCTGCGGCGTCGGGTCCGGCCCGATGCCCGAGAACGGGTTCACCACCACGACCAGGCCGTCGCCGTCCTGCAGCGACGTCAGGTCGGCGTGTTCGTAGGCCGACGCGGGCTCGTTCAACCCGAGCGGCCACCAGCGGCGCGTGAGCAACGCGGCGCCGACACCGACCGCCGCGCCGGCCGCGACATCTGTCGGCCAATGAACGCCCGTGTGAACGCGTGAATAGGCCACCGCGGCCGCGATCGGCGCCACCGCAGCGCCCGCTTTGGGGGATTCCATGGCGACCGCCGTGGCGAAAGCGGCCGCTGACGCGGAGTGACCGGACGGGAATGACGACGACGTCGGCCGCTTGGACAGCCTGCGGTCCATCGCGAGCAGATCCGCAGCGGGCCGCCGCCGCGGGAAAAGTGACTTCCCGACGAGGTTCGCGCTGGCAGAGGCCCCGGCGATGGCCGCTAGACCCCGCATCGCACCACGCCGGTACGGGCCTTTCCTGGTCGCCAGAATCGCCGCGACGACGAACCACAGCAGGCTGTGGTTGGCGGCTTTCGAAAGTCTCTTCAAACCACTGTCGAGCCTGCTCGGACGCAGTCCGGCCGAGGAGCTCATGAGCTTCTTGTCGAGAGCACTGACCCGTTTCCACACCCCTCCGACACTAAACCGCAACCGGCGTGCCGCCCGAACGGATCACCCTGCTCCGCCTGAGAGTCGCCTACTGTTGAGGCATGCAGCGGCGGATCTTCGGCATTGAGACAGAATTCGGGGTGACCTGCACCTTCCACGGGCAGCGTCGTCTGTCCCCGGACGAGGTCGCGCGGTACTTGTTCCGCCGCGTCGTCTCGTGGGGACGTTCTTCCAACGTCTTCTTGCGCAACGGCTCCCGGCTCTACCTCGACGTCGGCTCCCACCCGGAGTACGCCACGGCCGAGTGCGACGACCTGGCGCAGCTCGTCACGCACGACAAGGCTGGTGAGCGGATCCTCGAGGACCTGCTCGTCGACGCCGAGCGCAGGCTCGCCGACGAGGGCATCGGCGGCGACATCTTCCTGTTCAAGAACAACACCGACTCGGCGGGCAACTCCTACGGCTGCCACGAGAACTACCTGGTCGCACGGGCCGGCGAGTTCTCGCGCATCGCGGACGTGCTGCTGCCGTTCCTGGTGACCAGGCAGCTGATCTGCGGCGCCGGCAAAGTCCTGCAGACCCCGCGCGGCGCCGTGTACTGCCTCTCGCAGCGCGCCGAGCACATCTGGGAGGGCGTGTCGTCCGCGACCACCCGCTCCCGCCCGATCATCAACACCCGCGACGAGCCGCACGCCGACGCCGAGCGCTACCGGCGCCTGCACGTCATCGTCGGCGACTCGAACATGTCCGAGGTGACGACGCTGCTGAAGGTCGGCAGCGCGAACCTCGTGCTCGAGATGATCGAGCAGGGCGTCCAGTTCCGCGACTTCTCGCTGGACAACCCGATCCGCGCCATCCGCGAGATCTCCCACGACCTGACCGGCCGCCGCACCGTCCGCCTCGCGGGCGGCAAGGAGGCCTCCGCGCTCGACATCCAGCGCGAGTACTTCGAGAAGGCCGTCGAGCACTGCGCCAAGCGCTCACCGGACCCGATGGCGGACCGCGTCCTCGAACTCTGGGGCCGCACGCTCGACGCCGTCGAGGCCCAGGACCTGACGAAGATCGACCGCGAGATCGACTGGGCCATCAAGAACCGCCTGATGAACCGGTACATGGAAAAGCACAACATGGACCTGTCCAACCCGCGCATCGCCCAGATCGACCTCGCCTACCACGACATCCGCCGCGGCCGCGGCGTGTTCGACCTGCTGCAGCGCAAGGGCCAGGTCGAGCGAGTGACCGACGACGGCGAGATCGAGGCCGCCAAGGACACCCCGCCGCAGACCACGCGGGCCAAGCTGCGCGGTGACTTCATCGCCGCCGCCCAGGCCGCCGGTCGCGACTTCACCGTCGACTGGGTGCACCTGAAGCTGAACGACCAGGCGCAGCGCACCGTGCTGTGCAAGGACCCGTTCCGCGCGGTGGACGAGCGCGTCGAAAGGCTCATCTCGTCGCTGTAGCGAGGCCGTGGACGACAGCGGCGGGTTCCTTCCGGGACCCGCCGCTTTTCATTCGCCGATCTCGAGGCCGAGGCGTTCCAGCCGTTCGAGCACCTTGCGCGGCGAGAGGCCTGTGCTGCTCACCGCACGCAATACCTGGCTACGCGGTAACGGCTCGTGGAGCGCGCGGTACGACAGCCCGTACAGGATGTCGCTGCCGAGCAGCAGCAGTTTCTCGTCGACTTCGTCGATCGACGACGGCAGGTCCTTCGCTTCGGGGACCTGGAAACCGAGCGCCGCCAGTCTCGAGGTGACCTCTGCCGGCGCGAGCCCGCTGGTCCTCGACTTGAACAGTGTGTGGCGCGTGTTCGCGGGCCAGTCCAAGCCGAGCCAGCCGAACTCCCAGAGCCTGGGGAGATTCATCATGTCCTTGGGAAACACCAGAGCCATCAGCTCGGCGTCCTGGCGTGCGACCTTCGCGGGCAGCGCCGTGGTCTCGCTCCGCAGTCCCACCTGAGAGAGTCGCGCGGCCACCTCGGCGGGCGGTCTTCCCAGCTTGGCCGACGCCGCGAGCACATGACCGAGTGGCACCGTCATGTCCGATCGTGCCAGCGCCGCATGGTCACTGCTGAGCCAAGGGGCCTCCCCGTCCAGGTTGACACTCAGCAGCACGAGATCCTCCAGCCGCACGGTGAGACTGGGATCGACCGCAGGCGTGCGGAAACCGAACCGCGCCAGGCGTGAGGCCACGGACGAGGGGGTCATGGCCCGTTTCGCCGCCACTATCACCACGTGCGGCAGGCACACCTCCTGGCCGGTGCGCAACCAGTGCCGGATCCGCTCTCCCCTCGTGATCGATTGCGTGGTGCTGACGAGTTCGAGGTCGTCGGAGTCCACGTCGTCCGGGAGCCACTCGAGGGGAGGGCACTCGTAACCGAGCTCGGCCAGCCGCTCGGCCACGACGGCGGGAGAACTCTTGGTGTCGAGGGCCGCGGTGATCACGTGCCCCACGGGGACGGTCAGGCTGCGAAGCGGGCCTGATTCGCTCGGCCTGTTCAAGATCGCCACACGAGTGATCGCACGATCGAACGACGTGAGGTGCTGGGGCAGCTTTCCGGGCGTCTGGACGGGGTATCCCGCTACCGCGAGCCTTGAGGCGATCTGAGCCGGCGATCCGCCCGGAGGGAACGCCGCGACGAGAACGACGTGCAGCCGTGAGACCTGGCCGTGGACGTACCGTTTCGGAGAAGACAGCTGATCGACGAAGGCCAGGACGTCGAGTGGATCGGTGTTCTCCGGGAGCGTGCCGGGATCCGGTGTGGTGTAGCCGAGTTCGGTGAGCCGCCGCGCCACCTGCGCTGGTGTCTGCCGGGTTTCGGCCGCAGCGACCATGACGTGCGCGACCGGCACGACGTCGTCCGGCACGAGCGGCTCGCGCTTCGCGTCGGTCACCAGCAGGCCGATGTCGGCGGTGCCGACGTGCGCGGGGAGCCGCCCCGTCCGGACGATGTCGTGGCCGAGCTCGGTCAGCCGCTTGACCACGGCGCTGGGCGGCAGCCCGGTTTCGGCAGCCGCTCTGAGCACCTCGAAGTGCCGCACCGGCCGGTGGTGGTTCAGCCACCTCTCGTCCCGATCTGTGTGGTTGCGGAGCAGATCCGGGTCCGTCGTCCTGACCTCGGCGGGCATCGTGTCGACGGCTGGGGTCTGCACACCGAGCGACTTGAGCCGTGCGAGGACTTCCTCGGGCGGACGGCGCGTGGTGAGTGATGCTTGAACGACGTGTCCCAGCGACGCCGTGTCCGACAGCAGGTCGAGGAGGGCCGCGTCTGACGGGCGTGCCGGTACCACCGCGTCCTGGGACGGCTTGTCCGGCTCTTCCGCCTGGAGCCAGGCCGCCAGCCGCCACCTGCTGACGTGCTCGTTCCAGTGCGGAAGCAGCTTGCCCCGCGTCAGCACGTTCGCGTCGCTGGGAAAACATCCCACGATCTCGATCGGCATCTCCGTCGTTCCGACGCGCCACGGCCGGTACCTGACGCCGATCGCGTGGTCGCAGATGTCGTCGGCCAGTCTCGGCATCGTCTCGGCCAGTTTCGACAGCCAGGAGTGCGACAGCGGTGATCCCGCCGAGGTCACCAGTTCCGGAACGCGCCTCGTGAGCCTCGCCTCGACCACCGCGGCGTCGAGCTCGATGATCTTTTCCCGGTCCACGGTCAGTCTGGGCTGGTCGTGACCGGCGAGGTCGAGCACGGCGCCGAACGTGGTAGCACCAGCCCAGAGCCCGTCGGCCAGGACCGCGCCGGTGCCGTCGCACCACCACACCCGTCCGTCGCCGGTGGGCAGCACGGTCTGGACCGTCCGGCCGGCCTGCGCCGCCAGCGGGGCGTCCGAACCCACCGGTGCCGACTCGGACAACCGCCGGGGCTCCCAGGACTGCCGGCCGCCGGGGTCCTGCGAGGTCACCGCGAAGTCGCTCAGCCACAGGATCCGGCGCAGCACGTCGGTGCAGCTCACCGGCTTGGAAGCCGGCCGCAGCCGAAGCCGCACCACGGTACCGGCGTCCTCACCGGGGCCGAGGTCGCGGACGCGGAACAACGCGTCCGGTCCAGCGATGTGGACCTCCAGGCGCTGACCGGGACTTCCGGAGCGGCTGAGCCGGCACGTGGTCACGGTGATCTCGTCGGCCAGCATGAAGTAGCTCAGCACGCCGATGCCGAACCGGCTGTTGGGGAACGACTCGACGCCGGCGCGGGCCCAGTCGGCCTGTTCCTCGACGTACTCGGGCATGTCGGTGAACCGCACGCCGGCGTGGGCGAACACGTCGACCAGCTCGCGGTCGCCCATCCCGATGCCGTTGTCCGAGCACTCGAGGAACGGCCGTCCCTGCTCGTCCACGCCCTGGCGGAAGGCGATCCGGCCCTGCCACGGTGGCAGCGGGGTGCCGGTCCTGGTCAGGTAGGCGGTCCGGGCCTGGCGGTACCGGCAGGCGTCGAGAGCGTTCTGGTACAGCTCGCGGACGGCGAGTTCCGGTGTGCCGTAGAGCTGTTCGCCCATGAGCAGGGACTGGATCTGGTCGTCGGCCAGGCGGAAGCGGTGGCCCGCCGACGCGACCGGGGTCGTGCCGTCCGCGGTGGCGTGGACGGGCAGGTGCTCGAGCGGTGCCAGCGCGGGCGAGTCCTCGGCGGCGCGGACGATCTCCGTCAGCACCGCGTCGACGGCTGCCGCGCGGTCGTGCAGGGCGAGCGCGGTCGCGGGGTGCAGGCAGTCGGTCGTGAGCACACGGGTGCGGTCGCCGTCCCACGTCGCCGCGCGGATCGACGTGAGCACCTCGCCGGGTTCGACACCGTCGTCGATGCCGAGGTGGTCGGCGATCACGCGGGGTAGCACGGTGGGGTCGATGGCGGTGCGGTGGGCGACGACGAGGAGGTAGCCGAGCAGTTGTTCGCGCAGGTCCTGTTCCTGCTCGGTGCCGCCCGCGATGCGTGCGACCGGCTTCAGCGTGCCCTGGCGGTCGACCCGGCGCAGGTACGCGGGATCGAGCTGGACGGCGCGCACCAGTTCCATCAGCCGCGGCGCCGTGAGCACCGCGTTCAGCGGCCAGCCCGTCGAACCGGGCAGCAACGGCGGGATGGAGTTCGAGTCGTAGCACTCGGGTTGCCGGACGAGCCACTGGTGGAAGAGCCACCACCCGATGCCGGTCGCGGCGGGGTCGCCGGTCTCGGCGGCACGGGTTCCCCTGCGGTGCAGGGCGCCGTACCCGGCCGCGAACGCGCTGAACTTCGGCGGGCCGGCTCCGTGCGAGAAGGCCGCCGCGACCGGGTCCGCGCCGCGCAGCACCGTCATCGCCTGCCGGGCCCAGAACGTCTGGTGCAGGTACGGGAACGTGATCAGGAGGGCGGCCTCGGCGTCGGACAGGCGAAGCGCCTCCGCAGGCAGGACCTGCCTCGTCAGCCAGCGCAACCGCCGGGTGAAGCGGTCCGCGAACTCGGCGTCGAGCCAGGGATCACGTGCCAGCGCGCCGAGAGAACCGTCGTGCTCGGCGGCGAGGTGTGACACCACCGCGACGCAGCCCGCGACCAGTGTGTTCGAGGAGCCGAGGTGCTCGCGCGCCGCGATCGCCCACGGGTGCGGCGCGGCGACCTCTGCCAGGGAGCGCGCCGGGGCGGTCGCTCCGATCATCAGGCGCGGGTCGTGCTCTTGCATGCCGGAGATCTTCTGTCGCTGCCGGAGGGAAGTGCGGCAGCGACGCGACAAGTCACCCGTTCAGCCGTGTCCGGCCGATCAGCGGGTAGGAAGTGGACACCGGCTCGACCAGAGTGGGCGCATGAGGATCATCGCGGCGGCACTCGCTGCTTTCCTGATACTTCCCGGGGTGGCTTCGGCATCGGACGACACCTTCTGGGACCTGAAACCCACCGGCACCGACGCGCGCTTCAGAGGACTGTCCGCGGTCAACGGGCAGGTCGCGTGGGTCAGCGGCTCCAAGGGCACCGTCCTGCGCACCACGAACGGCGGCCGGTCCTGGGACTCCGTGGGGCCGCCCGGCACCGAGGCGCTGGAGTTCCGCGACATCGAGGCCTTCGACGCGCGCAACGCCGTGGCGTTGTCGATCGGCGAGGGCGAGGCGTCGCGGATCTACCGCACGTCCGACGGCGGCAAGAGCTGGCAGGAGGAGTTCCGCAACACCGATCCGAAGGCGTTCTACGACTGCGTGGCGTTCTTCGACCGGTTCCGCGGGCTGGCGCTGAGCGACCCCGTCGACGGCAGGTTCCGGGTCCTCAGGACGTGGGACGGCGGTAGGTCGTGGCACGTCAACGACACCAAGGGCATGCCGGACGCGTTGCCGGGCGAGTTCGCGTTCGCGGCGTCCGGGCAGTGCGTGACGACCAGTGGCAACCACGCGTGGATCGCGACCGGCGGCGGCGCGAAGGCACGGGTGCTGGAGTCGCGGGACGGCGGGCGCTCGTGGAAGGCCTCCGAAACACCGCTGCCGAGTGGTGAGGCGGCCGGGGTGTTCGCGGTGGCGTTCAAGACGCCGTGGCGGGGTGTGGCGATCGGCGGGGATTACCTGAAGCCGACCGACCCGACGCCCGCGTTCGCCACCAACGACGGTCGCGGGTGGACGGCGGGCAAGCAGGCGCCCGTCGGTTATCGGTCCGGCATCGCTTACCGGGGTGACGGGCTGGTCGCGGTCGGTCCGTCCGGGACGGACACCAGCAGGGACGGCAAGTCCTGGAAGGTCGCGGACACCGGAAGTTTCGACACTGTGGACTGCGTCGGTTCCACCTGCTGGGCGGCAGGGGAGAAGGGGCGGGTCGGCAGGACCTGAGAGCGTGCGTCTGCATCCGGGTGAGACCGAAGCGGCGGGGTGGCGGGTCGTGCGGCTGGCCGACGTCGTGCGGCGACTGCGGGAGGAGGCGCCCACAGGGCGTCCTCTTCTCGTCGCGGTCGACGGGCGTGGTGGTGCCGGGAAGTCCACGCTCGTCGAACGGCTGCGGAGGATCGTCGCGCGGTCCGAAGTGGTGCACACCGACGACATCGCTTGGAACCACGCGTACTTCGACTGGGGAGATCTGCTGGTCGAGAACGTCCTGGCGCCCCTGCACCGGGGTGAGCCGGTGACGTACCGGCCGGCGGCCTGGGTCGAACACGACCGGCCCGGCGCGATCCAGGTCGGGTCCGGGTTGGACGTCGTGTGGATCGAGGGCACCGGGATCATCCGGGAGCAGTGCGCTCCGTGGATCGACGCCTCGATCTGGATCCAGGGTGACCTGGACGAGCAGGAACGACGACTGGTCGTCCGCGACGGTGACTCCGCCGAGCAACGACGGCACGTCGCCGCGTGGCTGGCCGAGGAGTTGCCGTTCCTGTCGCGCGAACGGCCGTGGCGCCGGGCGACCGTCGTCGTGGCGGGTACGACCACGCTCGACCACGATCCCGAGTCCGAGATCGTCGTGGCGGTGTAACGCCTGCGGGGCGTCCGGCGAAAAAGGACGTGTCGGCCGCTCCCGAGCGGGGTAGCCGATGCAGGTGTTCGACGGATTCTCGTTGCGTTGCAGGGACGTTGGCGAGGCCAATCTGCGAGTGAGGACCGGCGGTGCAGGGCCGCCGGTCCTCCTCTTGCACGGCCATCCGCGCACCCACACGACGTGGCACCGCGTCGCACCGTTGCTCGCTGACGATTACACGGTCGTGTGCCCGGATCTTCGCGGTTATGGCGAGTCCAGCAAACCCGGTGACTACTCGAAACGCGCCATGGCGCGCGACTTCGTGAACCTGATGAGCCAGCTCGGCCACGAGAAGTTCGCCGTCGCCGGTCACGACCGGGGCGCCGCCGCGGCCATCCGGCTCGCGCTCGACCACCCGGAGAGGGTCACGCGACTCGCCGTGCTCGACGGGCTGCCGATCGGTGCCCACCTCAGTCGCTGCGACGCCCGGTTCGCGCAGGACTGGTACCACTGGTTCTTCCTGGCGCAGCAGGAACTCGCGGCCGAGATGATCAACCAGAATCCCGGCCTCTGGTACGGCCGCCGCTACCACGACACCCCGCTGGCCATGGGCGTGGAGAACTGGGCCGACTTCCAGCGGGCGATCCACGACCCGCAGACCGTGCTGGCGATGTGCGGCGACTACCGCGCCGGTCTGGAGGTCGACCGTCGGCACGACGACGAGGACCGCGCCGCCGGGCGGAGGATCTCGTGCCCGGTGCTGGCGTTGTGGTCCGCCGGGGACGACCTCGGCGACCTGTACGACGACCTGCCGGGGATCTGGGCCGAGTGGGCGGATGACGTGCGGGTACGTGCCCTCGACTGCGGGCACCACATGGCCGAGGAAGCACCTGCCGAACTGGTCCGGGAACTGCGGACCCTGTTCTGAACGGACCGTTGACGACAGGTGGTGATGAGGTTTCGGTGCGCGCACGCGTTAGGGTCTCTCCGTGGCCATCGCACGCGCCGAACGCCTTGTCAACCTGGTGCTGTGCCTGCTGTCGACCCGTCAGTACCTGACAGCGGAGCGCATCCGCGCCATCGTCCCCGGCTATCACGAAGCGCCGACGGACGAGGCGTTCTTCCGCATGTTCGAAAGGGACAAGTCCGAGCTGCGGGATCTCGGCGTGCCGCTCGAGACCGGGCGGCAGTCCAACGCCGAGGGCGCGGAGGACGGGTACCGGATCGCGCGGCGTGACTACGAACTCGGCGACATCGACCTCGAACCCGACGAGGCCGCCGCCGTGGCGCTGGCCGCCCGGCTCTGGGACTCGCCGCAGCTCACGGGCGCGGTGCACGGGGCGTTGATCAAGCTGCGGGCCGCCGGCGTGGACGTCGACCAGGACACCCCCGCGGCCGTCGAACCCAAGGTGCGCGCGAACGAGCCCGCGTTCCCGCCGTTGCTGCAGGCGGTGCAGGCGGGGCAGGTCGTCACGTTCGAGTACCGCAAGCCGCCACCCGGCGGGTACAAGGAACGCACGGTCGAGCCGTGGGGCGTGGTCGCCTGGCGCGGCAAGTGGTACCTCGTCGGCTGGGACCGCGATCGCAACGACACGCGCTGCTTCCGGCTCTCACGCGTCGTGGGACAGGTACGGCCCGTGGGCAAGCCCGGCGTGGTCACGGTGCCCGAGGGCACGGACCTGATGAGCCTCATCGCGCGCACGGAGGTCGCTCCGCACCACACGGCGCCCGCCAAGATCTGGGTGGCCAAGAACCGGGCGCAGGGGCTGCGGCGGCACGCGAAGGTCGTCGAGGAACGCGACGGCGGCGACGTCGTCGAGATCGACCTGAAGTTCCCCGACTCGGCGGCCAAGTGGCTCGCCGGGTTCGGGCCCGACGTCGTGGTGCTGGAACCCGAGGTCCTGGCCAAGTCGGTCCGCGACCGCCTGCAGGGCGCACTGGAAGGAGCGCGGTGACCGCGTCGAACGAACGGCTGCCACGCCTGCTCGCACTCGTGCCCTACCTGCTCACCCGCCCCGCCATCACCATCAAGGAGGCCGCGGCCGACTTCGGCATCACGCCCAAGCAGCTGCGCAAGGACCTCGAACTGCTGTGGATGTGCGGCCTGCCCGGCTACGGGCCGGGCGACCTGATCGACCTGTCGTTCGAGGGCGAGACGATCACCGTCTCGTTCGACGCGGGCCTCGACCGGCCGTTGCGCCTCACCGCGGCCGAGGCGGCGTCGCTGCTGGTCGCGCTGCGGGCGCTGGCCGACACACCCGGTGTGGTCGACACGGACGCCGTGCAGCGGGCGCTGGCGAAGATCGAGGCGGCGGTCGGCAAGGCGCAGCCCGCGGGCATGGTGGTCGGGCTCGGCGCGTTCGAACGCGGGGAGACCGCGGAGGTTCGCGCCGCCGTGCAGGACGCCGTGAAGCGCGAACGGGCCGTGCGCATCCGTTACTACTCGCAGTCGCACGACGCGATGAGCGACCGAGTGGTCGATCCGATGCGTCTGCTGCTCGTGGAGGGGCGCGGTTACCTCGAAGGATGGTGCCGTTCGGCGCTCGGCGTGCGGTTGTTCCGGCTCGACCGCATCGACGAGGTCGAGGTGCTCGACGAGCCGTCGTCGCCTCCGCCGCACGCCCAGCTGACCGATACGTCGGAGGGGTTGTTCCACCCCAGGGACGACCAGAAGGTCGCCGTGCTGCTGCTCGAACCGGACGCGCACTGGGTCGCCGAGTACTACCCGGTTGATCACTCCGCCGAGCTCTCGGACGGCCGCACGCGTGTCCTCATGCGCTACGACGACCCGTCCTGGATGGTCCGCCTGCTCCTCGGGCTGGGCGGCGACGTGCACGTAGAGCAGCCGGCGGAACTGGCGGACGAGGTGGTGCGCCAGGCGCGGGAAGCATTGCGCCGGGCAGATCACCTGCTGTCCACCTAAGGCGTATAGGTTGTGGTTGTGCCGTCGACACCGACCCTGGCGCTGATCGCGCTCGGCCTGATCGTGCTCGTCGCGATCATGGTCCGAGTCCTCCGATCCTTGCGTCGATTCGCCCGTGCCCGCACTCTGGTGGGGGACAGGGTCGGGGACGGCGTGGGCATGCTCAAGGCGCGATCGGCCGCGCTGAAGGTGGCCTTCGCACAACGACGCCCCAAGGAACAGGCCCGCACCAGGGCAAACCCCGCGTACGATCGTCGTGACGGGGGAGACAGGAGGATCACCAATGGGTAACCTCGGACCCACCGAGCTGATCATCATCGCAGTGGTGATCATTCTGCTGTTCGGTGCGAAGAAGCTTCCTGACATGGCGCGTTCGCTCGGCAAGTCGGCGAAGATCTTCAAGGCTGAGACCAAGGGCCTGCGCGACAACCAGGACGCGGACGACGCGCCGGTGCAGCAGCAGCCCGTGCAGCAGCCGGTCCAGCAGCTCCCTCCGGCCCAGCCGCAGGTGCAGCAGCAGCCCGTGGTCGCGCCTCCCATCGAGCAGACCACCCAGAACAAGGCCGCGAACAACTGACCCTTCCGGTCTCCTGACTTGTAAGGACGGTCAACGCGGTGGCAAGTCCGTTCCGGTGGGTGGCTGAACGCCGGGAACGCGGCAGGCGCCGTCGGGGAAGCGCCGACGGCACGATGTCGCTCAAAGAGCACCTCTACGAGCTGAGGTACCGGCTCGGCCTGGCGATGCTGGTCATCGCCGTCGGTGCCATCTTCGGCTTCATCTGGTTCCAGGTGCGGCTCGGCCCGATCCCGTCGCTGGGCGACATCCTCACGGGGCCGTACTGCCAGCCCGACCTGGAGAAGTACCGGGCCAAGATCACCAACGACGGCACCTGCGCGTTGTTGCAGACCGAGCCGTTCGAGATCTTCCTCGTGCAGTTGCAGGTCGGTACGGCGGCGGGTGCGGTGCTGCTCAGCCCGTTGTGGCTGTACCAGATCTGGGCGTTCATCACGCCCGGCCTCTACCAGAAGGAACGCAAGTTCGCGCGCATGTTCGTCAGCGCGGGCGCGCTGCTGTTCGTGGCCGGCGCGGTGCTCGCGTACCTGGTGGTACCGCAGGGCTTGAAGGTGCTGCTCGGGTTCGGTGGCGACAACTGGGTCACGGCGCTCACCGGTAGCAAGTACATCAACTTCGTCATCACGATGCTGTTCATCTTCGGGGTGAGCTTCCTGCTCCCCCTGGTCGTGGTGATGCTCAACCGCGCGGGCGTGCTGTCCTACGAGCGGCTGTCGAAGTGGCGGCGCGGCCTGCTGATGGGCCTGTTCGTGTTCGCCGCGATCGCGACGCCGGGCACCGACCCGATCTCGATGGTCGTGCTGGCCCTCGCGTTGTCGGTGCTGTTCGAGATGGCGATCCAGATCTCCCGCGTGCACGACAAGCGCAAGGCCAAGCTCCGCGCGGCCGAGGGCCTGGACGAGCTGGACGACGACGAGGCGGCGCCGTTCAACTACGTGGCGTCCGACGCCGACGGCAACGATCCCGGTGAGAAGGCCATCGCTTCGGAGCCCTCGAAGCGCGTGAACTACGACGACGCCACGTGACACGGGCCGCCTTACTCGTCGTCCCCGCGTCGGGCAAGGGGCGGGCGGCCCGGATGGCCGGGTCGACCGCCGCCGCGTTGCGTCCGCACGTCTCGTCGCTGCGGCAACTCGTCGCGCACGACGCCGAGGGCACGCTCGCGATGGCCCGCGAGGCCGTCGCGGACGGTGTCGACCTGCTGGTCGTCCTCGGCGGTGACGGTGCCGCCCACCTGGGTCTTCAGGCGGTCGCGGGCACATCCACGGCGCTGGGCATCGTCCCTGCCGGCACCGGGAACGACCTGGCCGTGGCCGTGGGGTCGCAGTCGGTCGAGGACGTCGTGCACGGCACGAAGAAGACCCTGGACCTGGGCCGGTTGTCGACGGGCCAGTGGTTCGCGACGGTGCTGTGCGCCGGGTTCGACTCCGCGGTCAACGAGCGGGCGAACGCGATGCGCTGGCCCGCCGGTCCGCGCCGCTACGACCTCGCGATCGTGGCCGAGCTCGCGTCGCTGAAGTCGGCGCCTCTGGTCGTGACGACCGAGGACCAGACGTTCGAACTGGACGCGACGCTCGTGGCGATCGGCAACACGCCGAGCTACGGCGGCGGGATCCCGGTGTGCCCCGGTGCGGACGCCAACGACGGTCTGTTCGACGTGACGGTCGTGGAGCACGGCAGCCGCACGATGCTGATGCGGATGCTGCCGACGTTGCGCACGGGCAAGCACACCGAGCACCCGGCCGTGCGGACGTTCCGCGCGCGTGAGGTCTCGCTGTCCGGTGGCAACGGCTGGATCGCTTACGCCGACGGCGAACGCCAGGAGGCGTTGCCCGTGTCAGTTCGGACGGTTCCAGGCGCTCTCACAGTCTTGGGTCGCTAAGTTATAGGGCTGTTCGGTTCGTTTTCGTTCTTCGGTAGGGATTCATGGAGACGCTGGAGTTTCAGTCCGAGGCGCGTCAGCTGCTGCAGCTGATGATCCACTCGATCTACTCGAACAAGGACACGTTCCTGCGCGAGCTGGTCTCGAACGCCTCCGACGCGCTGGACAAGCTGCGGCTGGAGTCGTTCCGCGACAAGGACATGGTCGTCGACGTCGACGACCTGCACGTCGTGATCGAGTCCGACCCCGCCGAGCGCACGCTGACCGTGCGCGACAACGGCATCGGCATGACCCGCGAGGACGTCGTGCGGCTCATCGGCACGATCGCGAAGTCCGGCACCGCGGAGTTCCTGAAGCAGCTCAAGGACCAGCAGTCCGGCAGCGCGTCGGACCTGATCGGCCAGTTCGGCATCGGCTTCTACTCGTCGTTCATGGTGGCGGACAAGGTCACCCTGGTGACGAAGTACCCGCACGCCGAGAAGGGTGTGCGCTGGGAGTCGACCGGCGAGGCCACGTACACGATCGACGACGTGGACGACGCGCCGCAGGGCACCTCGGTCACGTTGCACCTCAAGCCGTCCGACGACGAGGACCGCCTGCCCGACTACACCGAGCCGGCGAAGATCCGCGAGATCGTCAAGCGCTACTCGGACTTCATCACCTGGCCGGTGCGCCTGGGCGGCGAGGAGATCAACTCCCGCAAGGCCCTGTGGGCGCGCCCGGCCTCCGAGGTGACGGAGGAGGAGTACGCCGAGTTCTACCGCCACATCAGCCACGACTGGAACGCGCCGCTCGAGACCATCCGCATGCAGGCGGAGGGCACGTTCGAGTACCAGGCCCTGCTGTTCCTGCCCGCGCAGGCGCCGATGGACCTGTTCATGCGCGACGGCAAGCGCGGTGTGCAGCTCTACGTGAAGCGCGTCTTCATCATGGAGGACTGCGCCGAGCTGATGCCGGAGTACCTGCGGTTCGTGAAGGGTGTCGTCGACGCGGCGGACCTCTCGCTGAACGTGTCGCGCGAGATCCTGCAGCAGGACCGCCAGATCCAGCTGATGCGCCGCCGTCTGGTGAAGAAGGTGCTGTCCTCGATCAAGTCGCTGCAGTCCTCGCGTCCCGACGACTACGCGAAGCTGTGGGGCGAGGTCGGCGCGGCGCTGAAGGAGGGCCTGCTCTCCGACTCGGACAACCGCGACGCGATCCTGGAGGTCTGCTCCTTCGCCTCGACGAACTCCGCGGACTCGATGACGACGCTCGCCGAGTACGTCTCGCGGATGAAGGACGGTCAGGAGCACATCTACTACATGACCGGCGACTCGCGGACGTCCGTCGAGAACTCGCCGCACATGGAAGCCTTGCGCGCCAAGGGCTTCGAGGTGCTGATCCTCACCGACACGATCGACGAGATGTGGGTCGACTCCGTTCCCGCGTTCGACGGCAAGACGCTCCAGTCCGTCGCCAAGGGGCAGGTGGACCTGGAGACCGACGAGGAGAAGACGGCCAACGAGGCCAAGGCCGCGGAGTTCGGCGACCTGCTGACGTGGCTGAAGGAGCAGTTGGAGAACGACGTCAAGGACGTGCGTCTGTCCACGCGCCTGACGACCTCACCGGCGTGCGTCGTCGGTGACTCCTACGACATCACTCCGACGCTGGAGAAGATGTACAAGGCGATGGGGCAGGAGCTGCCGAAGATCAAGCGGATCCTGGAGCTCAACCCGTCGCACCCGCTGGTCGAGGGGCTGCACGGGGCGTTCGCGGCGGGCGAACGCGAGTCGCTGACCGACACCGCCGAGCTCGTCTACGGGCTGGCGTTGCTGGCCGAGGGCGGCGAGCTCGCGGACCCGTCCCGTTTCGTGAAGCTGGTGGCGGACCGGGTGCAGCGCACGTTCTGACAAAACCGCAGGTGGAGGGCGATGTCCGAGGGACATCGCCCTCTGTCGTTTCAGTGTTAATTGAAGTTAATCTATCTCGGCGGCGATTGTCGGTGTGATGTGAAAGCCTGATGGAGTGTCAAGTGCTTCGCGGTCCCCGGCCGAGGCCTACGCCGACTCCCGGCGTCGTGCCGAACGGCCCAAGCTGACCGATTTCCTGTCCGTGATCTCGTTCGAGCTGGACCCGTTCCAGCGCCAGGCCTGCGAGGCCCTGGAGGACGGTCACGGAGTGCTCGTCTGCGCCCCCACCGGTGCCGGCAAGACGGTGGTGGGCGAGTTCGCCGTGCACCTGGCCCTGACCGGCGGCCGCAAGTGCTTCTACACCACGCCGATCAAGGCCCTGAGCAACCAGAAGTTCGCCGACCTCACCGCGCGGTACGGGGCGGACAAGATCGGCCTGCTCACCGGTGACACGAGCATCAACGGCGGTGCGCCGGTGGTCGTCATGACCACCGAGGTGCTGCGGAACATGCTCTACTCGGGTTCGTCCACTCTGGACGGACTCGCGTACGTCGTGATGGACGAGGTGCACTACCTGGCGGACAGGTTCCGCGGCCCCGTGTGGGAAGAGGTCATCCTGCACCTGCCGGAGCACGTGCAGGTGGTCGGCCTGTCCGCGACGGTCAGCAACGCCGAGGAGTTCGGCGAGTGGCTGGTCGAGGTGCGCGGCGACACCTCCGTCGTCGTCGACGAGCACCGGCCGGTGCCGCTGTGGCAGCACATGCTGGTGGGCAACCAGATGCTCGACCTGTTCGAGGGCGACCAGACGCACGCGCGGATCAACTCGCAGGTGCTGCGCAAGACCGAGGAACTCACGCGCTACCACGTGCCGTTCAGTCGTGGGCGCAACCGCGGCGGTGGTGGCGGCCCAGGCCGTCCGGCGCGCAATAGCGGGTTCAAGCCGACGTCGCGCACCGACATGATCCAGCGGCTCGACGCGGCCTCCTTGCTGCCCGCGATCGTGTTCGTGTTCAGCCGTGCGGGCTGTGACGCGGCGGTCGCGCAGACGGCCCGTGCGGGGCTGCGGCTCAACTCGCCGGAGGAGACCGAGCAGGTTCGCCGGATCGTCGACGAGAAGACGCGCGACCTGCCGGAGGCCGACCTGGCCGTGCTCGGCTACTGGGAGTGGCGTGAGGCCCTGGAACGGGGCATCGCGTCGCACCACGCCGGGTTGCTGCCCGCGTTCAAGGAGACGGTCGAGGAGCTGTTCGTCCGCGGGCTGGTCAAGGTCGTGTTCGCGACCGAGACGCTCGCGCTGGGCATCAACATGCCCGCGCGGACGGTCGTGCTCGAAAAGCTCGTGAAGTACAACGGCGAGGCGCACGTCGACCTCACGCCGGGCGAGTACACGCAGCTCACGGGCCGCGCGGGGCGTCGTGGCATCGACGTCGAGGGGCACGCGGTCGTCGTCTGGCAGCCGGGGATCGATCCCAAGGCGGTCGGCGGGCTCGCGTCCACGCGCACCTACCCGCTGCGGTCGTCGTTCCGGCCCGGCTACAACATGGCCGTCAACCTCGTGGCCCAGCTCGGCGCCTCGGCCGCGCGCGCGATCCTGGAGCAGTCGCTCGCGCAGTTCCAGGCGGACAGGTCGGTGGTCGGGCTCGCCCGCCGCATCGACCGCAACAAGGAGGCGCTCGCCGGCTACACCGAGGCGATGACGTGCCACCTCGGCGACTTCAGCGAGTACGCGGGGCTGCGCCGCCGCATCGGCGACCGGGAGAAGCAGCTCTCGAAGCAGAACACGAACTCGCGTCGCATCGAGACGGCCAAGTCGCTCGAACGGCTGCGCAAGGGTGACGTGATCGCCGTGCCGTCCGGGCGTCGCAGCGGTCTCGCGGTCGTCGTCGACCCCGGCCTCGAACCGATGGGCGAGGCGAAGCCGCTGGTGGTCACCGAGGACCGCTGGTCCGGCCGCCTGACCTCGGCGGACTTCCCGTCGCCGGTCGAGGTGCTCGGACACATCCGGCTGCCCAAGCAGGTCGACGTGCGTTCGCCCAAGTCGCGGCGCGACCTCGCGTCCACGATCCGCAACACCGGCATCACCGTGCCGTCGCGGGGCCGCAGGCAGACCACCGCGGACGACGACCCCGAACTCGCGACGCTGCGCCGGGCCCTGCGCGCGCACCCGTGCCACGGCTGCGACCAGCGCGAGGACCACGCCCGGTGGGGCGAGCGGTACCACCGTCTGCTGGCCGAGAACCAGCAGCTGGAGCGCAAGGTCGCGGCGACGACGCACTCGCTGGCGCGTCAGTTCGACCGCATCCGGGCGTTGCTGCGCGAACGCGGCTACCTCAGCGAGGCCGAGGAGATCACGGCCGACGGCAAGCGCCTGACCAGGCTCTACAGCGAGTCGGACCTGCTCGCCGCCGAGTGCATCCGCAACGGCGTGTGGAAGGGCCTCAAGCCGGAAGAGCTCGCCGCCGTCGTGTCGTCGCTGGTCTACGAGGCGCGCCGGGACGGTCCGGTCGAGGCGCGGCTGCCGCAGGGCCCGGTCGCCGACGCGATGCTCAAGACCGTGCGGCTGTGGGCGGAGATCGAGGACGACGAGCGCCGCCACAAGCTCGAACGCATCACCCGCCAGCCGGACCCAGGCTTCGCCTGGCCGGTGTACCGCTGGGCGCGCGGCGAGTCGCTGGAGAAGGTGCTGAGCGCCGCCGAGGCCGGTGGCAACGAGCTCGGCGCCGGTGACTTCGTGCGCTGGTGCCGGCAGGTGATCGACCTTTTGGACCAGATCCGTGAGGTGGTCGGCCGCCAGGACCCGGTCGGAGCGGCCGCGGCCAAGGCCGTCGACGCGCTGCGGCGCGGAGTTGTGGCGATGATGTGACATGGGCCTGACGAAGGTTTTGCGAGTCGGAGTAAAGACTGACGTCAACGGTGTGATTGGATTTCGCCGCAACGTCGTACACGTGGAGGTCGACAGATGAGCAGCCCGTACGGACCGTCCGGAGGGAACGATCCGCAGCAGCCATGGGGCCAGCAGCCGCAGCCGCCGCAGCAGCAGCCCTATGGAGGCGGTTTCCCTCCCGGCACGCCGTCCGGCGGCTTCCCGGCCCAGAACCCGGGGCAGCAGAACCCCTACGGCCCGCCGCAGGGCCAGCCCCAGCCGGGCCAGCAGCAGCCGTACCCGGGTTTCGACCCGTCGCAGCAGCAGACGCAGCAGTACGGCGTGCCCGGCCAGCAGCCGCAGTCGAACCCCTACGGCACTCCTGCCCAGGACCCGTACGGCCAGCAGACGCAGCAGTACGGCATGCCGGGCCAGCAGCAGCCCAACCCGTACGGCCAGCAGCCGGGTTACGGCCCGCCGGTGCCGCCGAAGAAGAAGTCCAGCGCGGCCATCTGGGTCGCCGCTGTGGTCGTCGTCCTGCTCGTCGGTGGCGTGCTGTTCACCGGGTTCGTGTCGCCGGCGTTCTTCAAGAAGAAGATCTTCGACAACACCGCCGTGCAGAGCGGCATCGTCCAGATCCTGAAGGACGAGTACAAGATCTCCGACGTCGGCGCCGCGACCTGCTCCGGTGAGAACGAGGTCAAGCCCAACACCTCGTTCGAGTGCAAGGTGCAGGTCGGCGGCAAGGACAAGAAGGTCAAGATCGTCGTCAAGACCGAGGACGGCGAGTACGAGGTCGGCCAGCCCACCGGCTGATCCTCCGCTTTCGCGTCAGCCTTCCCCCAGGAGTTTCTGGGGGAAGGCTTTCTTTTGCGCTACTTCGTGCTTCCAGCCGTGGAACCTTCGAGCCGACTCGGTTCGGCGCTGGAAGAGGTGGACGAGCGCACCGCGCTGTGGTGAGTCGCCGGCGTGATCGAACGCGGCGCGGCGCGGTGGGCGGGCGTACCGGACGCTCAGGAAACTGAGGTGCGTTCGCGGTCGTGCTGAGCCAGGATCGCGGGCGTGACCGAGATCCGCGTTCTCACCGACGAAGCGCAGTGTCGCGCCCACCACGGGCTCTTCCGCCGTGCGATGCACTGGAGTCCGGCCGAGGACGACAAGTGGGAGATCATCCGGCAGACCTACGAGCCCGGCCGGACGCACGCCGCGTTCGAGGGCGACGAGATGGTCGGCACGACGCAGACCTTCGGCTGCTCGATGGTGGTGCCCGGTGGCGCCGTCGTACCGCACGCTGCCGTGTCGCGCGTGGGGGTCCGTGCGGACTACACACGCCGTGGCGTGCTGAGCGCCCTGATGCGCGAGCAACTCTCCACGCTGTCGGAACCTGTCGCGACGTTGCGCGCGTCGGAGGGCCGCATCTACGGCCGTTTCGGTTACGGGCTCGCCGGGCGGGTGCGGTTCCTGCGGATCGACGCGCGCAAGGCCGTGATCCCGGGTTCGCCGGTCGGACGGGTGCGGATGGTGGACCCCGACACCTCGGACAAGCTCCTGCCGGAGTTGCACACCGCGATCGGTCTCGACCGGCCCGGGCAGATCTCCCGCTGGCCCGGCTGGTGGGCGATCCACCAGGAGCGCAAGGGCGCGGCCGAGAACCTGGTCACCGTCGTCCACAGCGGACCGGACGGCGACGACGGCTTCGTGTCCTACAAGGTGTCCGAGGACAAGGACTTCAAGCACACCATGGAGATCGAGGACTTCGCGTGGGCCAACGCCGACGCGTGGCGCGACCTCTGGATCTACCTGACGCGCCTGGACCTGGTCGACGAGATCCACGTCGACGCGGCGCTCGACGACCCGCTGAACTGGCTGTTCGAGGACCCGCGCGTCGTGTACACGAAGGACGTCTACGACCAGATCTGGCTGCGGCTGGTGGACGTGCCCCGCATGCTCACCGCCCGCACCTACGGCGTCGCCGAGCCCGTCGTCATCGAGGTGCGCGACGAACTGCTGCCCGCCAACGACGGCTGCTATCGCGTGTCGCCGGACGGTGCCGAACGCGTCGAGGGTCCCGCCGACATCACGATCTCCGTCGAACTGCTCGGAGCCGTCTACCTCGGCGACACGAAGTTCTCGGACCTCGCGGCCGCCAAGCGGATCGAGGGCTCTCGGTTCGACGAGGCCGACGCGTTGTTCGCCGTCCCCGTCGCGCCGCTCTGCTCGACCTTCTTCTAGGAGCGCCGTTCCATCGCGTTCACCAGGCGCGGCACCGAACTGCCGAGGCCCCAGCGCTGCGTGAGCTCACGCAGCCGCTCGGGGTCGGCGGGCACGCGCGGCACCTCGTCGGAGCGGTCCAGCACGACCGGGGCGTCCAGGGCGGTGCGGACGACCACGGGCGCCACCGCGAGGTAGTCCTCGGCGGCGATGAGCGCGTTGCGGGCCTTGGTGGTGAGCTTGCGGTCCATCGGGTCGGTCACGGCCTTGAGCACGGCGTCGAGCGAGCCGAACTCGGTGATGAGCTTCGCCGCGGTCTTCTCGCCGATGCCCGCGACGCCCGGCAGGCCGTCGGACGGGTCGCCGCGCAGCACGGACATGTCGGCGTACGCGGAACCCGCGTTCTCGACGGGCAGCGAGTACTTGGTGGCCAGTTCCTCCGGGCCGAGGACCTCGGCCTTGTTCCAGCCGCGGCCGACGTAGACGACGTGCACGGGCGTGGGTTCGAAGCGCACGACCTGGAACATGTCGCGGTCGCCCGTCACCACCTCGACGCGTGACTTCTTCTCGTGGTGGGCGAGCGCGCCGATCACGTCGTCGGCTTCGTACCCGGCCGCCTCGCCGGTGCAGATGCCGGCGGCGTCGAGCACGTCGAGGATGATCGGGATCTGCGGCGTCAGCGTGTCCGGGACCTCCTCGGACCCGTCCGCGGCGTTCTCGGCGACGCGATGCGCCTTGTAGGACGGCAGCGCCTTGACCCGGAACTCGGGCCGCCAGTCGGCGTCGAGGCAGGCGACCAGCCGGGCCGCGCCGCGTTCGGTGATGACGCGGGCGATCGTGTCGACGAACCCGCGCACGGCGTTCACCGGCGTGCCGTCGGGCGCCGTCATCGAGTCCGGCAGCGCGTAGTACGACCGGAAGTAGAGGCTCGCGGAGTCGAGCAGCACCAGGGGAGAGCTCACGTTGAGACAAGCTACTAGTGCAGGGGCCGTTGACGCTTGCCGGGCGCGTCGCCGTTGCCGCGAGGTGTCTTGCTGAGTGCGCAATGCGCCCGGCAAGCATTGCGGTCCACGCACTAGGCTTTCGGCCATGGCAACGATCACCGGGCCCATCGACGTGTCCGCGCTGCGTGCGCGGCTTGACCGTGCGACCGCCGCCGCCGAGCAGGCGGGCGTCGACGCCCTCCTCATCTCGCCCGGCTCGGACCTGCGGTACCTGATCGGTGCCGGTGGCGACTCGTTCGAGCGCCTCACCTGCCTCGCGCTGCCGGTGGGCGGCACGCCGAGGCTGGTCGTGCCGAAGCTGGAGCAGCCGGGTTACGCGGCCATCCCCACCGACGCGCTCGGCGTCGAGGTCGTCACCTGGGTCGACGGCGAGGACCCGTACGCGCTGGTCAAGGACGCGCTGAAGGGCACCCGCACGGCGGTCGCGGACATGATGCCCGCGCTGCACACCATCAAGCTCGGCCACGCGATCGGCGGCGAGCAGTCGCTGGCCGGGCCGATCATCCGCGAGCTGCGCATGCGCAAGGACACCGCCGAGATCGACGCCCTGCGCAAGGCCGGTGCCGCGATCGACCGCGTGCACGCGCGCATGGGCGAGTTCCTTCGTGTGGGCCGCACCGAGCGTGAGGTCGCCAAGGACATCGCCGCCGCGATCGTCGAGGAAGGCCACACGGTCGCCGACTTCGTGATCGTCGGCTCCGGGCCCAACGGCGCGTCCCCGCACCACCGCGACTCCGACCGCGTGGTGCAGGTGGGCGAGGTCGTGGTCATCGACATCGGCGGCCCGGTCGCCGAGGGCTACAACTCCGACTCGACCCGCACCTACGTGATGGGCGAGCCCACTTACGACGACGTCCGGGACACCTACGCGGTCCTGCAGGCGGCGCAGCAGGCCGCGGTCGACGCCGTGAAGCCCGGCGTGACCTGCGAGGAGATCGACGCCGTCGCCCGCAAGGTCATCACCGACGCGGGCTTCGGCGAGTACTTCGTGCACCGCACCGGCCACGGCATCGGCCTGGACGTGCACGAGGAGCCCTACATCGTCAGCGGCAACTCCCTGCCGCTCGAAGCGGGCATGGCCTTCAGCGTGGAGCCCGGCATCTACCTGCCCGGCCGCTGGGGCGCGCGCATCGAGGACATCGTGGTCGCCACCCCGGACGGCGTCGAGTCCTTCAACAACCGACCTCACGACCTGGTGGTGCTTTGACCCTCGAGCAGATCGACAGAGCGATACTGAAGGAACTCGCCTCGGACGGCCGGTGCAGCTTCACCGACCTCGCCGAGCGCGTGGGCCTGTCCGTGTCGGCCGTGCACCAACGCGTGAAGCGCCTCGAACAGCGCGGCATCGTGAAGGGCTACGCGGCCCGGCTGGACGGCGCCGAGATCGGCCTGCCGATGTCCGCGTTCATCTCGCTGTTCCCGATCAACCCGGCCGAGCCGGACGACTACCCGAAGCGCCTCGAGCACCTCACGGAGATCGAGGCCTGCTACTCGGTGGCGGGCGACGCCTCGTACGTCCTGCGCGTCCGCGTCGGCTCGCCGGTCGCGCTGGAGGAACTCCTCCAGAAGATCCGGGAGTCGGCGAACGTCTCGACGCGGACGACGGTCGTGCTGTCCACGCCTTACGAGGACAGGCCACCGGCCGTCTGAACCTGCCCGTCGGCCAGCAGCAGCACACGGTCGGCGACGGCGTGCACGGCGTCGTGGTGCGTGGCGATCAGCACCGCGGCGCCTTCGTCGGCGACCCGCCGCAGCAGTCCCACGGCCGCCACGGCGCTCACGGCGTCCAGGTGCGCGGTGGGTTCGTCCGCGAGCAACGCCGACGGCCGCGCCACGACAGCGCGGGCCAGCGCCGCTCGTTGCTGCTGCCCGAACGACACCTGCCCCGGATACCGGGCTCCCAGCCCGGAGATCCCCAGCTCCGCCAGCAGTTCGGACACCCCGGCCACCTCGCGCCCCGCCAACCGCAACGGCAGAGCGACGTTCTCCTCCAGCGTGAGCTCGGAGGCCAGCCCGAGCGACTGCGGCAGCACGGCACAGGCGGACCACGAGGCCAGTCCGGGCGACACCGAGCCGCTGTCCGGGAAGTCGAACCCGCACAACAGGGACAGCAAAGCGGTCTTCCCGGACCCGGACGGGCCGCTCAGGGTGACCAGCTCACCGGCCGCGACGGCCAGGTCCACGCCGCGCAGCACGGACACACCGCCGAAGGCCCGGTGCACCCCGTCGGCCCGGATCACGACGCGGCCAGCGGGATGCACAGGTCCGCCAGCGACACGAGCCGCGGGTCGTGCGACGCCACCACAGCGGGGACAGGCAAGGACTCCAGCGTCTCCAGCACGAGGTCGGCGGACCGCACGTCGAGCTGCGAGGTCGGTTCGTCGGCGATCACGACGGACGCGCCGCGGGCCAGCGCGCACCCGAACGCCAGACGTTGTTGCTGCCCACCGGACAGTGCGCCGATCCGCCAGGTCGCGGACCCGCCCAGCCCGAGCTGATCGAGCAACGAATGATCCGCGGCACCGGCCGCGCGGAGGTTCTCACCGACGGTCAGGTGCGAGATCAGGTTGTCGGCCGGGTTCTGGAAGACCACGGCGATCTCCTTGCGCCGCACCGCCCGCAGCTCAGCCCACGACAGGGACGAGGTGGCCACGTCGTGCACGAACACCTCGCCCAGGGACGGGCGTTCGATCAGCGAGAGGACGCGCAGCAGGGTCGACTTGCCGGATCCGGAAGGGCCGGACAGGACGGTGAGGCCGGGCGCGATCGACAACGACATGTCCGCGACGGCGCGCACGGAACCGTAGGACACTCCTACGCCACAAGCGCGGATCACCTGAGCAGTTCTCCCATCCGCGCGGTTCGCACACCGCGCAACGCGAGCCAGGCCGCCACGACGACCACCAGAGCGCCGCACGTCACCATCGAACCCAGCAACGGCAGCAGGTCCGGCAGCATCGGGGCCGGGTTCAGCCACGGCGCGGGATCCAGCCGCGGTACGGCCGCCCCGGCACTCATGAACGAGGCCACCGAGCCTATCCCCAGTGCCAGCAACGCCAACGCGCCCACCTCCAGGAGATGGCTCGACCACAGCACGGACGGGCGCATGCCCATGCGGGTCGACAACGCGCCGGAGACGGCGTTCTGGCGGCGACGGACCTCGACGGCCAGCAGCAGCGCCACGGCGGCGACCACGGCCAGGACCACGCCGATCGCCGCAACGAAACCGAAGGTCCATTCGACGGTCAGGAACGGCAGGCCGTCCAGGACGCGGCCGCGGTCGGCGACGTTCGTGTAGTGGATGCCCTCGGCTTGCAGAGCGGAAGTCAAGGCGGACAACGGAAGTGACGACCACAGGTGCCACGAGCCGACCTGTTCGGCGGCGGGCACCGAGTCGCGGGCCACCACGTAGCCGCGCGTGCCGAGCTTCGGGAACGACGGCAGCGACGCCACGGGCTTGAGCAACGGCAGGCCGGGGACCCGGATCTCCTGGTTCGCCGAACGGCCGATGCGCACGGCCTGCGCCATCTCGCCGTCCCGCCGCAGCCCCGAGAGCAGCGAACGCACCGCGGGAGCGTCGCTCAGGACGGCGGCGTCGGTGAACGTCACAGGGTCCACGACCAGCGCGCCCGTGCTCACGCCGACGAGAGTGGTGTTGCCCCGCAACGACGAAGGCAGCGCGACCCGGCCGAGCGCGATGTCCTGCGACACCTGGACCGTGCTGTTGGCACCGACGAACACGCCGGACTTCGAGTCCAGCGCCGACTGCTGCGCGCCCGCCACCGCGCTGCCGACGGCGATGGTGCCGACCGCCAGGACGCCCACGAGCAGCACCCCGGTCACGGGACCGGCGGCCGCGGCCAGGCGGCGCACCGCGAGCTGGGCGGCCGGAACCCGCCACCACCGCACGTGGTGCGACCAGGCCAGCGACCAGCGCAGCAGCCGCGTCGCGAGCAACGCCGCCGCCAGTACCACGAGCAGCGGGAACGCCAGCGCGGCCACGTCGACACGGGGCAGCGAACCCGGCTTCAACGCCGTGCCCAACCCGTTGTGGGACAGGCGAACCCAGGCCACCACGGCCAGTCCGGCGACGACCAGCTCCCACGGCACCAGCGAAAGCCGTCGCGTCCGGGCCTGAGTCTGGAACGTCCGGTGCGCCCGCCAGGCCGCCACCAGCACGGTCACCGCCAGGCTCAGCACGACCACGGCCAGCACGAAACCCAGCGCCACCCACAGCGTTCCGGCAGCCAGCACGACCCCGGGCGCGTACAACGGCAACAGCAGCCGTGCGGCCACCAGTCCGAGCAGACCGCCCAGGACCAGCGGCAACCCCAGCTCCAGCACACCGCGGAAGCCCAGCGACAACGGGCTCGCCCCGCGCACCCACAGCAGCCGCAGTTCGGAATGCCGGCGTTGCGCCCACTGCACGGTCACGGTGCCCACGCCCGCGAGCCCGACCAGCACGCTGATGATCACCAGCGGCAGCAGCGCGGACGAGACGTTGCGCTCCGCGGTCCGTGCCGCCGTGATCGCACCGGACAGCAGATCGGTCCGCGTCAACGACAGCCCGAGCGACGTCAGCCGCGCGTTGCCCTTGTCCCGCAACGCCTCCGCCTCGGCGAGCGTCGCCGGCGGCTCGACCGGGAAACGCAGCGACACCGTGGCGTACCCCGTGAACTCCGGTGGTAGCAGGGCGAGGTCCGAAGAGGAGGCCACCCAGATCACCGACGTGCTGGCGCCGTCACCGCCCAACGGGTTCGGCACCACGGTCTTCGCCTCGGAACACCACCACCCGGACACGGGTTGTGCGAGGTCGGCGTAGATCGCGGTCACCACCAGCGAGGACCCGGTCAGCCGATCGCCGATCTGCACGCGAGCGGCGGTGGCGATCGTCTGCGGCACCCACAACCCGGTGCCACCGCCCTGCACCACGGTCAGGTGCGACAGGGCGTCCGGCCGATGGCCGAAGCGGCCGTAGGTCGCGAGCCCGTTGAAGTCGGGCCGGCCGATGGGCGTGTAGGCGGCGCCCAGGTCGCTGCGCGCCGCCATCTCGACGGCGGCGGCCAGCGGCATCCCGTCCCCGTCCAGCGACGGATGCACGGAATGCGGGCACATCCGGCTCTGCTGGTAGGCGAGAGCGGCACTGCCCGCGGAGGAGGAATGCAGTGCGGCCGCGGCCACCACGAAGCCCAGCAGCAACGTCGTCGCGATGCTCACCAGCAACGTGAGCGGACTCGACAGCGCGGCCCTGGGCGCGGCTCTCCACGGCAACTGCACCTGCGCACGCTAACCGGCGACTCAGGAATTTGGGAGGCTTTCGACGGTAACGGAACGCATGACCCCGAACCGGGCTCCGAACGGGTCGACGAGCACCGCGATCCGGCCGACCCCGTCCAGGTCGTGGGGTGCGAGGAGCACCGGTGCGGAGGCCGCGGCCTGATCCACATCGGCCACCTCGAAGTACGGCAGCCAGAAGGCTTGAGCGTCCGCGACGATCGCGCCGAACATCCGGCCCGCGCCCGTGCCCGCCGGCCGCAGGAACTGGCCAGGCGCACCCGGAATCAGCTCGATCTCCCACGAGAACAGCGACCGGTAGAAGGTCGCCGACGCGCTGGGCGCGGGGGAGTGGAGTTCGAGCCACGTCAGCGATCCCGGGATCGACACCGCGCCGATCCCGGGGCGTTCTCCCGCCTGCCACACGCCGAACTCGCCGCCGTGCGGATCGGTCAGCCGGACGTCGGCCGCCGGTTCCGCGCCGGACGCGGCGAAGTGGACGGTCCACGAACCGGACTGCGAGGGCACCTGCCCGGCGACCGTCCGACCGGCGTGGGTGAACACGCCGGTGCCGGGGGTCTCGAGCGGCTGGTACCCCCAGCCGAGCACGCGCCCGTAGAACTCCGCCGCGGCGGCCTCGTCGGACGTGCCCAGATCGATCCAGGCAGGCGCTCCGGGCACGAAGTCGGTAGTGATCATCTACGCCCACCTCCAGCGGATACCTACCCAGTTCACCGACACATCAGTCTCGAAGTGGTGCACGGAGTTCGTGTGGTCCAGTTCCAGGTCGATCGTCCGGTGCGGTTCCGGCTCCTCCCAGTCC
The DNA here is from genome assembly GCF_033949975.1 of Lentzea sokolovensis. Classification (NCBI taxonomy): domain Bacteria; kingdom Bacillati; phylum Actinomycetota; class Actinomycetes; order Pseudonocardiales; family Pseudonocardiaceae; genus Lentzea; species Lentzea sokolovensis. The sequence goes on along the minus strand of NZ_JAXAVU010000001.1, from coordinate 281,249 downwards.
TGCAGGTAGACGTGCGGGTCGACGGGCGGAGCGGCCGGGTCGAAGTGCACCTCGATCAGGCTCTGCGCGAGGAAGCACCGCACGCCGTGCGCGTACTCGATGCTGTCCAGCCGTGTCGGGTCGTGCGCGACGAACTCGAAGACCCAGGTCTCGCCTTCCAGCAACGGCTTGTCGAACAGCAACTCGTCGACGACCACGTGCTCGGTCTCGTCGCGGGTGGACCGGCCGAGACGGCAGTTGCGCACGGGCTCCTGGCGCAGCTCCGCCGTCTCCACCGAGTCGTCGCAGAAGTAGTGCGCGTAGAAGCGGTCGACGCCGTCGCGGCGGGCCCGCACGACCATCCGCACGTCGACGCGGGACGCGTGCCGGGCGGCGTCCACGAACACCCTGTCGTGCCGGGAGAGGATCTCCAGGTCGTTGGCGTTGAAGCCGGGCATCATGCCGGGCACGACGTCCGGCCAGCCGCTCGGGCCGGTGTGCTCCAGCAGGGTCCGCAGCGCGCGGGGCGGCACCTCCAGCAGCTCTTCCAGCACCGACACGGCCCGGAGCGACTTCGGGGAGATCGGCCGCACCCGGCCCTGCTGCCAGTCGCTCAGCGTCGACAACGCCACCGCCACGTCCTGTTGCGCGAGGCGTAGCCGGAGCCGTTCGAGCGTCAGGCCACGCCGGCGGATGGCCGCGCGCAGCGCCGAGTGGAACGGTCCGATGCGCAGCAGCGCTTCCAGACTGGGCGTCGTTGTCACGCGCATGACTCTAGTGACTACAACGCGAATCCCTCAGGAAACGGATCGGTCTCGTCCAGAAGATACTGACCCATGCCGGTGATCCACGCGCGTCCGGCCACTGTGGGCACGACGGCCGTGCGATCGCCGAGCGGGACCTCTTCCAGCAGCCGGCCGATGAACCTCGTCCCGATGAACGACTCGTTCACGAAGTCCTCGCCGATGCCGAGCTCGCCGCGGGCGTGCAGCTGGGCCATCCGGGCGCAAGTGCCTGTGCCGCAGGGCGATCGGTCGAACCAGCCGGGGTGGATCGCCATCGCGTTGCGCGAGTCGGCGCCCTCCTGGCCGGGCGCGGTGAACTGGACGTGCTTGCAGCCGCTGATCGCCGCGTCGACGGGGTGCACCGGCCGGTTCACCGCGTTGATTTCGTCCATGATGGACAGACCGGCGGCCAGAATTCGTTCCTTTTCCACGCGATCGAACGGGATGCCGAGGTCCGCGAGGGGAACGATCGCGTAGAAGTTGCCGCCGTACGCCATGTCGTAGCGCACTTCGCCGAGTCCGGGCACGGTGACGACGGCGTCCAGCTCGTGCGCGTACGCCGGGACGTTGCGGATCGTCACGAGCTTCGTGCGGGTGTCGTAGTCGGCCAGCACCAGCCCGGCCGGGGTGTCCAGGCGCACGGTCGTGACAGGTTCTGTCAACTCGACCATGCCGGTCTCGACCAGCACCGTCGCGACGCCGATCGTGCCGTGCCCGCACATCGGCAGCAGGCCGGAGACCTCGATGAACAGCACGCCCCAGTCCGCGTCCTGACGGGTCGGCGGCTGCAGGATCGCGCCGCTCATGGCCGCGTGCCCGCGCGGCTCGTTGACCAGCAGCCTGCGGATGTGGTCGTGGTTCTTGATGAAGTTCAGGCGCTTCTCGGCCATGGTCTCGCCGGGGATCACCCCGACCCCGCCCGTGATGACGCGCGTCGGCATGCCCTCGGTGTGCGAGTCGACGGCGCTGAAGTATTTGGCGAACCTCACGACGTCGCCAGCTTCATGTCCGCGTCGACCTGGGCGAGCTGTTCGGGGCTCAGCGGGCCGCGCGGCGGACGGCACGGACCGCCGTAGCGGCCGACGAAGTCCATGGAGCGCTTGATGGCCTGCACGAACTCGGTGCGCGAGTCCCAGCGGAACGCCGGGACGAGCTTCTCGTACAGCGCCCGCGCCTCGTCGAGCCTGCCCTCCAGCGCCAGGTCGAACAGCTGCTTGCTCTCGGCCGGGAACACGTTGGGGTAACCCGCGAACCAGCCCGTCGCGCCCATCAGCAGGCTCTCCAGCACGACGTCGTCGGCGCCCGCCACGACGGTGAGGTGAGGGGCGGCCGCGCGGATCTCCAGCACGCGCCGGACGTCGCCGGAGAACTCCTTGACCGCCACGACGTTCTCGATCTGGCCCAGTTCGGCGAGCAGATCGGGCGTCAGGTCGACCTTGGTGTCGATCGGGTTGTTGTAGACCATGATCGGCAGGCCGGCCTTCGCGACCTCGCGGAAGTGGTGCACGACCTCGCCGCGGTTGGCCCGGTACATCGTCGGCGGCAGGCACAGCACGCCGTCCGCGCCGTCCTCCGCCGCCAGTTCGGCCCAGTGCCGGGCCTGGTGCGCGCCCACGCCGTGCACGCCGATGACGGCGATTCCCTTGTCCTTGACCGCCGCGATGGCGGTCTGGGCGACCTCGCGGCGTTCCGCGTCGGTCAGCGACGAGTACTCGCCCAGCGAGCCGTTCGGGCCGACGCCGCGGCAGCCGTTCTCGACGACCCACCGGCAGTGCTCGGCGAACTTGTCGAGGTCCGGGCGCAGCCCCGCCGGAGCACCGGCGTCCTCGGCGTAGGGGAGTGCGGTGGCGACGATGACGCCGTCGAGGCGTTCGGACATGACTACTTCTCCTCCGGGAGTGCGGCGAGTTCGCCGAGGGGGATCGGGACCGCGATCACGCGGCGTTGTCCGTCGAACGGGACGCCGGTCAGTTCGGCGACGTTGCGGGCGCAGACGCGGCCCTGGCAGCGGCCCATCGCGACGCGGCTGGTGAGCTTGAGTTCGCGCATGCTGGTCGCGTCGGTCAGGTCTTCGAGCCTGACCTTCTCGCAGCGGCACACGGTGGTGTCCGGGGCCGGCCACGTCCGCCAGCCCGGTTGCACGGCGTGCGCTCTGGCCAGGGCCTGGGCGAACAACCGGCCCTTGCGCACGGCTTCCACGGCTTTCCGCGGTGGCTCCTGCCCGGCCGCGGCGGCTCCGGCGATGACGCCTTCGGCTTCGGCGAGGTCGGCGCCGCCGATGCCGGTGACCTCGCCTGCCGCGTAGACGTGCTCGACCGACGTCCGCTGGTGGTCGTCGACGTCGTAGAAGTCGTTGGTGCGGCTCGCGTTCGGCAGGAGATCGGTGCGGGGCAGGAAGCCGTAGCCGATGCAGACGAGATCGGCCTGCACGGTGCGGTGGCTGACCGGTCGCCACTGGCCGTCGAGCTTCGCCACGGTCACGCGGTCGCCGTGCTTGGCGATCACGGCCGTGCGGGTCTCCAGCCGTGGCAACACTTTCCGGTAGCTCGCGAGCTCGCCGATCTTGTGCCGGTTCGCGGTGATCGCCTTGGCTTCGCGGAGCCATCGGGCGGGGGAGGACGCCTCGTAGACGCCGACGAGCGTGGCGCCGAGGTCCTGCAACGCCGTCGCCACCGGCAGCAGGAACGGGCCGGTGCCCGCGACGATCACGCGTTCGGCCAGCGTGACGCCCTGCTTGGCGAGGGCCTGGGCGGCACCCGCGGTGATGACGCCGGGGCCGTCCCAGCCGGGGAAGGGGAGCGGCCGGTCGTAGGCGCCGGTGGCGACGACCAGCGCGTCGAACCGCAGGAGGCGCGGATCTGACGCGAGACGAGACGTCTCGTCTCGTCTGATGTGGAGCGCGTTCCCCTCCACCAGCCAGGCCTCAGTGTTCTTGAGGTGCGTGACCCCGGCGTGGCCGAACTTGGTCCTGCCGCGCAGGTACTGGCCGCCGGCCTCCGGTTCCGAGTCGACCATCACGACCTCGGCGCCCGCGTCGGCCGCGGTTCTGGCGGCGGCCATCCCGGCCGGTCCCGCTCCTACGACGACGACCTTCACGACGTCGTCCTGATCACGTCGCCGTCGCGCAGCGGGTGGCGGCACGCGCGGACCTCGGGCACGCCGTTGATCTCCGCGACGCAGCCGAAGCACACGCCGATGCCGCAGAAGAACCTGCCGGGCAACAACTCCGCGACGTGCGCGACCTCGTGCTCCAGGCCGTTGAACGTCACCTTCACACCATCACCTCCGGCCGGTCCACGCGGAACGGGTGGGGATCGACCAGCGGGGACTCGCCGGTGAGCAGTTGCGCGAGCAGGCGCCCGGTCGCCGGGGCGAGACCGACGCCCGCGCCCTCGTGACCCGTGGCGTGCCACAGACCGGGTGTGCGCGGGTCCTCGCCGATGATCGGCAGATGGTCCGGGGCGTACGGGCGGAAACCGCCGTACGCGCGCATGACCGGGACGTTCGTCAGCATCGGGAAGAGCGCGATCGCCTTGAGCGCCAGCGCTTTCAGCACCCTGCTCTCGATCGTGTCGTCGAAGCCCTTGCGCTGGCGGCTCGACCCGATCAGCACCGTGCCCGCCTGGGTCGACTCGACCACGCCGGACGTCTGCAGGTCCGCGTCACCGCTCGCGACCGCGCCGACGTAGTCCGCGTCGTAGACCTTGTGCCGGATCGTGCCGGGGATCGGGGTGGTCACGAGCACCACGCCGCGCCGGGGCAGCACGTTGACGCCGAAGTTGCGCGCCCACGGGCCGGTGGCGTTCACGACCGCGCCGCAGCTGATCACGCCATCCTTGGTCGTCACGCTGCGGCCGTCCGTTGTGGACACCTCGGCGCGTCTGACCTCGATGCCGCGCAGCAGGGTGCGGGTGGCCTTGACCGGGTTGAGCTGGGCGTCCTGGAGGTAGTGGACGGCGGCGGTGATCTCCGGGTTGAGGTGCGGCTCGTGGGTCAGCGCGTCGGCGGTGGTGATCTCGCAGGCGTCGATGCCCGCGGCCCGTTGCTTCGCGGCGAAGGCCTGGAGCGGGGCGACGGCCTCGGGAGTCGTGGCGACGACCAGTCCGCCCTTCTCCTCCCATTCGGCGTCTTCGGCCAGTTCCGGCCACAGGTCGCGACTCGCCCGGGCCAGGTCGAGTTCGGGGCCGGGCTCCTTGTCGCTGACCAGGACGTTGCCCTCACCGGCCGCGCTGGTGCCCGACGCCGGTCCGTGCCGGTCGACGACGACAACGCGGAGCCCTCGCGCTCGCAGGGCCTGCGCGCACGCCGCCCCGATGATGCCCGCGCCCATGACCACGACGTCCGGCTGCATCGCCACCTCCGTTCAATAGAATGAACGTTAGTGCTTCGGGTACTCCAGCACCAGTACCGAGCTGACCTCACCGTCGACGGTCTCGTACGAATGCGGCATCGAGCCGGGGAAGCAGACGTAGTCGCCGGGTCCCAGTTCGTACGGTTCGTCCGCAGGCCCCACGCGCAGCTGACCGCTCGTGACCAGCACGTGTTCCTTGCCGGGGTGTCCTTCGCTGGTCTGGGTGGCGCCGGGTCTGATCCGCTGGTCGTAGATCTCCAGCACGGTGTCCCCGATGTCCATCCGCCGCATCAGCCGCAGGTCGACGGCGTTGCTGCTGAGCACCTCGACGTCGCGGGCGCGCACCAGCACGACCTCCGGCGGCGTCCGCGCGGTCACCAGCTCCGACACGGGCACGTCCAAAGCGTTCGACAAACTGAACACTGTCTCGATCGTCGGGTTGCCCGCGCCGCTCTCCAGCTGGGACAGCGTGCCCTTGGCGATGGACGACCGCCGGGCGAGCTCCGACAGCGACAGCCCGCGCTGCTCCCGGAACGCCCTGATGTTGGCGCCAAGCACCTGACCCGCACTCATAGTCACTGATCGTTGCATAGGCTTGCGCCCATGACTGCGTACACGGAGGCGGAGGGGCAGACCCTCCGCACGGCCGTTTTCGGTGCCATGGTGCTGGTGTCCACTGCGGACCCCGGCTCGGTCGACGAGGAGAGCCAGGCCGGCGTCAGGGCGATCACCCTGCTCACGGACGACCTGCGCGCCATCATCGCGGCCGCGCCGCCCTCGCTGCCGAAGGGCTCGGCGTCCGATGTGGAGTCCGGCGTCCTGGCCGCGCTGCGGGACTCCGTGGCGATCATCAACGCCCACGAACCGCGCGACGTCGCGATCTTCCGCGCCGCCGTGTCGGAGATGTGCCGCTCGGTGGCGGGCGCCGACGGCGAGGTCGCCGCGGCGGAACGGGCGATGGTCACCAAGGTCGTCGAAGCGCTGAGCTGAGGGCGTCCGCCTGGCTCAGGTCGCGCTGGGCCGCGCCGCGAGCCAGGCGGCGTGCTCCTTGCCGATCACGGCCTCGGTCTCGGCGACCACGGCGGCCCAATCGCTCTCCCGCACGTGGGGGAGCCGGTGGTCGATGTCCGCGAGCTCGCCGGCCGCGGCCGCGTAGGTGACCCTGAGGTTCTCGTACTGCCGCAGGCCGATCCAGGCCGCGCCGCCCGCGACGGCCGCGGCCATCACGCCGGACAGGTCGACGTCCCAGACTCCGTTGATGCGCAGGATGGCGAAGACGATCGCGACTAGCTCGCCGACGATCATCAGGACGCGGAACGCGTTCGCGCGGGTCTCGTTCATCGCCGCCCGGTCGCGGTACCACCGCACCTGCGGTTGGACGCGGGCCTCGCGGTAGGCGGTCCTGCGCTCGTCGAACGGCGCGGCGCGCAGCTCGGTCATGACCTGCTCGCCGGTGTCGTTCGCGCTGGTGAGCATGACCTCCCTGCGGTGTTCCCGCACCGCGTCGGCGATGGCGAGCTCCAGTTCCTTGCGCGGGTTCTGGGTGATGCCGTGGAACGGATCGCCTGCCACGGCGTAGCGCCAGGCCAGCGACTTCACGCGTTCGGCGACGGTCCGGCCCGCGTTCCACTTCAGCTCCGGATGCATCACCCACAGCAGGAGCTCGCCGAACAGCGCGATGAGGAACCCGCCCAGCGCCACCCACGCCCAGGCGTCGACGCCGCCGCCGATCTGCCACTTGAACGCACCGCCGACGGCCGCGACCACCGCGCCGATCAGCCGCACCCGGCTGAACAGCAGGGTGAGCCGCTGTCCGAGCCGGGAGACCGCCTCCGCGTCGTGGTAGAAGCCGGGCAGGTGCTCGTCGTTCATCCAGTTCCGTCCTCGGTGGCCGAAGTTGATCGTGCGCAGCCAAACGCCTGATTATCACGGCGGCGCCTGACGACGCGCTGGATCACGGATTGCTCCGATGAGTGCTCGGATTCTGATGTGCTTTGGCCTTGACCCAGCTGGTTCCGGTTGCAATCATCGGATCTTCTCGCCGCCGCCCCGGACGAGAAGGCGATGGTCATGGGACTACGTCGTTGGTGCGCGGCTGTGGTGGCCGCGTTGCTCACAGGTCTGCTCACCCCAGGCGCTGCTCAGGCCGAGGTGCAGCACCCGAGACAGGAGTGGTTGCGGCAGTCGACCGCCGGCTTGTTCCTGCACTGGGGCATGTTCACCGCCCCGAAGCACCTGAACTGCGCCGAGTGGGAGCGCGACGTCACCGGCGGCGGGTGGACCCCCGACTACTGGATCGACGAGGCCCGCAAGCTCGGCGCCTCCTACGTCGTGCTTGCGACTTTCCACTCGCGGCTGGGCTACGCGCGCCCGTGGCCGTCGAAGATCCCCGGCAGCTGCGCGACCGAACGGGACCTGCTCGGCGAGCTCGTCCGCGCGGGCAAGGCCAAGGGCGTCAAGGTCGTCCTCTACATGACCGACGACCCGCAGTGGCACAGCGAGCAGGGTGTGCAGATGCTCGACTCGGCCGCGTACTCGGCTCACCGCGGCGAGCAGGTCGACCTGACCACGCGTGAAGGCTTCGGCAAGTACAGCTACGAACTGTTCTTCGAGGTGATGAAGAACTACGACGACCTCGCCGGCTTCTGGATCGACAACGACAACGAGTACTGGGAGCGCAACAAGCTCTACGAGCAGATCCGGCAGCTGCGGCCCACCTGGTTGCTGAGCAACAACAACGAGGACACGCCGATCATGGACACGGTCTCGAACGAGCAGAAGACCGGCATGTTCCCGTCCTACGACTACCCGGCGGCGACGTTCACGCCGATGCCCCGCCTGTCCGAGGCCTGCTACAAGCTGCCCACCACGGGGGACTGGTGGTACGACGGCGGGAACCACGCCGTCGACACGCGCCTGAACACCGGCCGCTACATCACCAACGCGGGCTCGTCGATCAAGTCGCTGATGGCCGAGACGCCGATGGTGAACGGCAGGATGCCCGCGCAACAGGAGGCCTACAACAACTTCATGGCCTCGTGGGTGCCGCCGATCCGCGAGTCGATCCAGGGCGTCGAGGGCGCCGGGTACATGTACGGCGGCATGCAACCGGGTTTCTGGAACGACGGCGCGCACGGTGCGATCACCATCAACCCCCGTACCGGCAAGCAGTACGTCCACGTCATCACCCGCCCGCGTGCCGACTTCGTTCGCCTGCGGGACAACGGATATCGGGTCACTTCTGTTCGTGATCTGCGCACCGGTGAACGGATGCGGTTCTCGCAGTCGGCCGGGTTCCTGACCATCCAGGGCATCACGGCGTGGGACGAGTACGACACGGTGTTCGCCGTGGAAACCGCTGGGCAGCAAGGCTTCTACACCGGCGTGAAGGCTTCGGCGACGTCTTCCTCGAACGGTTTCCCGGCTTCGCATCTGACGGATGGCAGCTATGAGACGTACTGGGACGCCGGCGCCGCGCAGCCTGTCTCGATCTCGTTGGACCTCGGGCGTCGTCGTGCGGCCGCGTTTCTCGCGATCAACCAGCGCGAGTCGTCACCTACGCACGCCCGTGTGTCGTTCGGGCGGCCGGAGGATTCCTCGCGCATCAAGGATTATCAGCTGACCGCGTCCGTTGACGGCCGCAGCTGGTGGCACGTGCGCAGCGGGGCGTTGCCTTCCGCGCGCGGGACGCAGTTCATCGACATCGGCTCGCAGGAGGCCCGGTTCCTCAAGCTGACCGTGCTGAACACCTGGGGCGGACCGCAGGCTCCCGTCTACTTCAAGCAGCTGAAGGTCGACGAGATCCGGGTCGGCCACAGCTATCCGCGTGGTGCCGGTGGTGGTGTGCTGGAAGCCGAGGACGCGTCGCGGTCGGGTTCGGTGCGCGGCGAGTCCTGCGCGGCCTGTTCCGGCACGCGGCAGGTGACCGGGTTCGGGGGCGAGCGCGACGCCGTGACGTTCCGCGATGTTTCCGTTGGTACGGCTGGTACTCACAGCCTGAAGCTCGACCTGACGTCCGCCGAGCCCTCCGTCGTCTCGGTCTCCGTGAACGGCGCGCCACCGGTTTCCGTTGCGGTGCCGCGTGATCGGCCCGACGTGCCGGCCCCGACGTCGGTGGCGGTGCCGTTGAACGCGGGCCGCAACACGGTGAAGGTGTCCGGCACCGGCAAGCTCGGCCTGGACCGGATCTCGGTGGGCGGACTGCCACCGTCGACCTACACGCCGAAGACGACGCTGACCGTGCAACCCCATGGCGTGCAATGGGTCGCGCCCGGTCAGCAGTCCGTGAAGATCACCGCACGACTGCGGCTCGACGCCGACGACCAGATCGACAAGGTGTCCCTCGCCCCGGTTCTCCCCGCGGGCTGGACGCTGACCGGTGCGCCGGCCACACGTGCGTCCATGCGCCTGGCCGGTCTGCTCGAAGGAACCTGGACCGCGACCTCGCCCGCCGGTACCGACGTGGGTTCGGTGAGCATTCCCGTCGCTGCCTCGTTTCAGCTGCTCGGCTCCGACCGCAAGGTCTCGGGCACGGTGCCGGTCCGCACCAGGCCCGCCGACCGCGTGTTCGTGCGCGAGGCCGAGGACTCGGCGAACCAGTTCGGCAGCACCGGGCTGACGGGCTGCGGGTCGTGCTCGGGCGCGGAGAAGGTGCGCAACATCGGCGGCAGCGCGGACGCGTCGGTCACCTTCCCGAACGTGACGGTGCCGGAGACACGCGCCTACAAGCTGTTCATCCAGTTCACGGTGAACGGGCCGCGGTCGTACTTCGTGACGGTCAACGGTGGTGCGCCGGTCGAGGTCAAGCTCGACGGGGTCGGCAACAACACCCCTTACGTGGCCGAGATTCCGGTGACGCTGAACGCCGGTGCCAACACCATCAGGTTCGGCAACGACGGTGCGGGCGCCCCCGATCTGGATCAGATCGCGCTCGCCTGATCGGCCCGCGTGGAACGGCACCCCGCCTCGGTAGGGGTGCCGTTCCACGGGGGATGACTGGCTTGCCGAGTTGCACTGGGCCGCGGAGTCCGAGTCGCCGCAGGAGGTCGCGGCGCTGATCGCTCGGGCGGACGACGTCGATGCGATGAGGAGCGCACCGCGTTGTGGCGCGCGGTGCACGCGAGCCGGCCTGAGAACGTCCAGGGGTCCTGCTCGCCGCGTGTGTGGCGTGATCGGAACAGTCCGTTGTAGACGGTGCCGCGAGAGCACGCTCGGTGTCACGCAAGCGCTTCTGACAGCTGGTGCACGCCCCGTTCGGTGCTTGTTGCGGACTCGTCTTGGCTCTGGCGAATTCGGGCTGTGGAGGGCAGGGCCCCGCCCTCCCAGGGGGCTGACCACCTGACCCCTTCAGCGTATTCGCGAAGCCGTCCTGTCAAGCCGCCGTTCGGCGATCTGTGGACAACGCGCGCGGGACAGCGACTTGTCCACAGATCGCCGAACGAGGGCTTGACAGGGTGTTTCCGCAGATAAAGTGAAGTTGTGGGGCCTTGGTGGTCAGCCCCCGGGAGGGTGGGGCCCTGCCTTCCGCACGATTGCGCGCGGCATGTTCGCCAACCCCAAGCGTGGCAACCACGGCGAGATCCACCGTGACGGCGAATGCGAAGCGTCGGACCTGAACACCGGCGGTGGAGTCGACGAGGAGGACACAGCGGCCGATGTGCTGCTGGCGCACCTCTACCAGGGTGAACCGGCCGCTTACTGCCTCGCGTTCGCGGAGTTGCGGCCGACAGACAACCGCGCGTTCACCGCACCTGATCTGTGGCTGCGCCTCCCCGAACGCGACTACTGGCACTCCTGACCTGTTTTCTCAGCTACCGGCGCGCATCATGGAGTGATGCTGGATGCACTGCGGCGGCAGCTGAGCGAGCGACTCTTCGAGAAGGTCGCGGGTCCGGAGCGGGCGAAACACGCACGCCGGATTCACGACTCGCCCGGTCCGCGCCTGTTCGCCGACGACCGGCCGATCCGGCACGTGCACGCTGATCACGCCATGTTCATCGGCGGGCTGCGGGCGTTGCTGCTGCAGTCGTTGCACCCGCTGGCGATGGCGGCGGTCGCGCAGCACTCCGACTACCTCACCGATCCGTGGGGCCGGTTGCAGCGCACGAGCCTCTTCGTCGGCGTCACCACGTACGGCACGACCCAGGACGCGCTCAAGGCCGTCGAACGGCTCGGGCGCGTGCATCGGCACATCCACGGCACCGCGCCGGACGGCCGGCAGTACCGTGCTGACGACCCGCACCTGCTCGGCTGGGTGCACGTGGCCGAGGTGGACAGCTTCCTGTGCTGCCACCGGCGTTACGGCGAGAAGCCGCTCGACGACTACGACGAGTACGTCGCCGACATGGCCGTCATCGCCGACGCCATGGGCATCCCGGACCCGCCGCGCACGGTCGCCGAGCTCGACGCGAAGCTCGACTCGTACCGGCCTGAGCTGAAAGGCACGCCCGAGGCGCGCGAAGCGGCCAGGTTCCTGCTGCTCAAGGCGCCCTTGCCGATGCTGGTCCGTGGGCCGTACGCGATCTTGAGCTCTACGGCGGTCGCCACCTTGCCGGTGTGGGCGCGGATGCCGTTGCGGCTGCCCTACCTGCCGATCGCGGAGGCCACCGGGGTGCGGTTCGCGGGCCACGCGTTGATGCGCGGCCTGCGGTGGGTGACCGGTTAGCGGAAGTCCGCGACGCGGAACGCGGAGATCATGTCGTCGTTGCGGTTGTTCTGCGGGCTGAAGGAGGCTTCGACGCCCACCCAGCCGTGGAACTGGCCGTTGTCGTCGAGGATCTGCAGCATCGGCTTCACGTGGGAGTTGCCCTTGTAGCAGAACTCCTCCTTGCCGGCTGAGTTGATGCTCAGGCAGCTGCACCAGTGCCAGTGCGTGTCGCGGCGGTCGGTGTTGGAGACGCGCACGACGTGGTTCTGGATCGAGGTGTCGCCGCCCTGCTTGCAGCCGCTTCCGCCCTGGCAGGAGTTGGCCGACTCGGGCTGGCGGTAGGTGAGGCACCACGAGGTGGTGGTGCAGGTGCGGTACAGGCCGATGTCGAACCCGCTGCCGTTGCTGACCGGGTCGCCCTTGTCCCAGCCGTGGAACTCCAGCCGCAGGTTGCCGGGGAACGACTGCACGCTCGACATCTGGCGGCGGGTGGTGAGCGGGGTGTTGCTGCCGTAGCCGTACCCGGCGGTGGCCAGGGCGTTGGACCGGAAGTCGAGCCTGGCGAGCGTGCCGTCGGGACTCGGGACGACGGCCCACTGCTCGTTCCACCCCGGCACGTCCCAGGTGATGTGCAGCTGGTCGCCGTCGAGCCGGTAGTTGCCCGGCGTCGACTCGTTCGGAGACGAGGTGAAGCCGCCGGCGGTCAGGACCTGACACGAGCGGACCAGGGTCTGCGGGGGAGTCGACGACGAGGTCGAGCACGAGCTGTCGGGCGTGGTACCGGTGCCCTGGCGTGCGACCGGTTTCGCTTGCTGCCACAGGTACGTGCGCGCTCGCACCTTGCCGTCGGTCGTGAACGTGTAGTCGCTCAGGCGCATCCAGTTCGTCGTGCCCGTCTTGAACGAGCCGCGCGAGACGACGAAGTAAGCCTTGCCACCGGGCAGATCGGTGGCCGCGGTGGCGGGAGCGGGCAGGAAGGCGAAGAACGACAGCACGAGAAGAACGAGAGGCGCTTTCCGCATACATCCCCCAGAGCTAGGCCTCCAGGAAGTCGAGCACGAGTGGCGTCGCCTCGCTCGCGAACTCCTCGAAGTAACCGTGTCGGGCTCCCTCGATCAGGTGCATGACCGCGCCGGGAATCCGCTCCGTGATCAGGGGAGCGTTGGCCGTGGGGTTGAAGATGTCCTCGGTGCCGTGCACGACCAATGTCGGTGCGGCGATCGACGGCAGCACGTCCCACGCGTCGTGCTCGGCGCTCGCGAAGAGGTGTCGCTTGCGCGCGTGCGGTGGCATCTGCGGGTCGCCCAGCGTGTTGTACGGGCCTCGGTAGGCCGGTGTGTACATGAGCGCTTCCAACGCCCTGCGCGCCTTCATCGGGTCGACCTGCGCCAGCGACTTGCGGACCTCGGCGCTGCGCTCGATGCCGTGCGGGCCGCCGGGGGAGGTGCAGCCGAGTACGAGCCGGTCGACGTGCTCGCCGTGTGCGGCCGCGAGCCACTGCGCGATCCGGCCGCCCATCGACGTGCCGTAGACGTGTGCTCTGTCGATGCCCGCGTCGGCCAGGATCGCGACGCAGTCCTCGGCGAACGTTCTGGTGCTGTACGGGACGTCGGGCTTGTCGCTGGAACCGGTTCCGCGGTGGTCGGTGACGATCGTCGTGAACCGCGCGGAGAAGTCCCCGCGGACCTGTGACCACCACTTCGACGAGTTCGCCTGGCCCGCGATGAGCAGCAGCGGAGGCCCGGAGCCCTCGACCGAGTAGAAGAGCCTGGTTCCGTCGGCGGCGCGAGCGTGGGGCACGGCCGGAAGTCTAGAACCTTGACTTCTCGATAGATGGTCTAGTCCAATTCGGGGTGACCCCCTGCCGGCCGCCAACGCGTGAGGGATGGAACCCATGCTGTTGTTCGCTCGAATATCCGCGGTGGCCGCACTGGTGCTCGGCACCGTGATCGTGAGCCTCGCCCCCGCCAGTGCCGCCGGAGTCACGGCGACGTTCTCCAAGCAGGCCTGGAGCACCGGCTACACCGCGACGGTGACGATCAAGAACGAGACCAGCGCGGCGATCAGCTCCTGGAAGGTCGAGTTCGACTACCCGGCCTCGACCTCCGTCGGTGCCTACTGGGACTCGCTGCTCACCAAGAGCGGCAACCACAACACGTTCGTCAACCGGGAGTACAACGGCTCGGTCGCGCCCGGCGCCAGCGTGTCGTTCGGCTTCAACGCCGCCGGCACCGCGGACCCGTCGAACTGCACGATCAACGGTGCGGCGTGCACGGGCGGGACCGGCCCGACGACCAGTTCGACCACCACGACCACGACGACAACAACGACCACGACCACCACCACAACGACCGGTCAGCCGCCCACGGGGCAGTTGCCGCGCAAGGTGCTCGTCGGCTACCTGCACGCCAGCTTCGCCAACGGCTCCGGCTACATCCGCATGAAGGACGTGCCGGACGAGTGGGATGTCATCAACCTGTCGTTCGCCGAACCCACCAGCGCGACGAGCGGTGATCTGCGGTTCAGCCAGTGCCCGGTCGCGGAGTGCCCGAACGTCGAGTCCGAGGCCGAGTTCATCGCCGGCATCCGCGCCCAGCAGGCCAAGGGCAAGAAGGTCAACATCTCCATCGGCGGCCAGAACGGCCAGGTGCGGCTCGAGACCACGGCGGCGCGCGACGCGTTCGTGCGCACGGTCGGCGGCATCATCGACAAGTACGGCCTGAACGGTCTCGACGTCGACTTCGAGGGCCACTCGCTGTCGCTGAACCCCGGTGACCTCGACTTCAAGAACCCGACCACGCCCGTGGTCGTGAACCTGATCTCGGCACTGCGGTCGCTGAAGTCCAAGTACGGAGCCAACTTCGTGCTCACCATGGCACCGGAGACGTTCTTCGTGCAGGTCGGCTACCAGTTCTACGGCGGCACGGGCACCGGCGACGCGCGCACGGGCGCGTACCTGCCGGTGATCGAGGCCATGCGCAACGACCTGACGTTGCTGCACGTGCAGGACTACAACTCGGGACCCGTGATGGGGCTGGACAACCAGTACCACAACATGGGTGGCGCGGACTTCCACGTGGCGATGACCGACATGGTTCTCGCCGGCTTCCCGGTGCGCGGTGACGCGTCGAAGTTCTTCGCGGGCCTGCGCCAGGACCAGGTCGCCATCGGCCTGCCCGCCGCGCAGTACGCGGGCAACGGGTTCACGTCCGTCGCGGACGTCCAGACCGCACTGGACTGCCTCACCAAGGGCACGCGGTGCGGCAGCTACAAGCCGAAGGGCGTCTACCCGAACCTGCGCGGCCTCATGACGTGGTCGATCAACTGGGACAAGTACAACAACTACGAGTTCTCCAAGGCCCACCGGGCTTATCTGCCCCGATAGCGGTGGTGGGGGCGGCTTTTTCGTGAGCCGCCCCCGTTTCCCTCTACGCCAGCGTGGACCAGAACTGCAGTTCGTACGCCTGCAGCAGGCGGCCGTAGCGCCACGCGTGCTTCGGCTGCCAGCCGGCGTCGAGGGATGCCTGGATCGCGGCGACCGCACGGTCTTCCAGCTGCGGCGCGGGCGTGGCGAAGAAGTCGACGAACCCGCACGCCTCGTCGCTGAACCCGTAGTGCTCGCGCAGCCCCTTCGCCATGCGCGCGCAGTAGCCGCCCCACGCCGTGAAGTTCGCCAGGATCGCGAGGATCACGTCCGTCGTCTCGCCGTTGAGCGCCATCCACGCCTGGTAGGCGGGGTAGGACTGGCAGCCGGGGAACGGCTCGTAGCCGTGGAAGTCCTTGGCGGACATGCCCGCCGCCTTCGCCAGCGGCTCCAGCATCGGAAGCACCAGCTCCTCGCCACCCGCGAGCAACGTGAAGAACGCCCGCGCGTTCGGCTCCTCCGCCTTCGCCGCCAGCGCCAGGAATGTTCGCCAGTCCGACGACACGATGTGGTTCTCCTCGGCGGCGAACGTGGCGATCACAGCGCGTGGAGCTTGTCCGGTTTCGATCAGTTTGACCACGAGGTTGTCGTGCTCACCGGGGTGCAGCTCCGTCCGGATGCGCGTGACCAGCTCTTTTGCGTTCATGGTCCCGATTCTTTCGCACTCGGGAAATCGTTCGCCAGACCGCGGGCCCTTCGGGGAGCATCTTCGCTCGTGGCTGAACACACCTACCGAGTACTCGTCCGCGGCCGGTTCGCCGACCTGACCTCCGAGCAGCGCGTCTCGTTGCAGGACCGCCTCAAGGGCTTCGACTTCCTGCGCGACGGCGGGTTCAGCGAAGAAGGTGCGCTGATGTTCGACGAGAAGCTCGACTTCTTCAGCTACCGCGTGATCCTGACCGCCGCCGAGAAGCCGGACGAGGCGGGGCTGCGGCGCGCGGCCACGGCCCTCGACTCGCTCGGCGTCGACTTCCAGGGGTTGAAGGCCAAGGTCACCGACATGGACGAGATGAAGGTCAACCGGCCGAAACGGCTGGGCTGAGAGGGACTTCGACGGCTGCGGCGGCGTCCAGGGCCAGGTCCTCCCGGTACAGCCGGGAGATCACCTGGACGCCGGTCGGCAGCCCGTCCCGCTGCCCCGTCGGCACCGCCACCGACGGCACGCCGGCGAAGCTGCTCGCCTCGCACAGCTTCAGCGCGCAGACGCCGTTCAGGAACGCCGGCAGCCGCAGCGAGCCGCCGCTGTCGTTGCCGATCCCGAGGTGCACCATGCCCGTGGCCACCGCGACCGCGTCACCGCCGGAGCTCCCACCAGGTGACTTCGTGCTGTCCCACGGGCGTTCAAGGTCGGCATGTTGGCGTGCCCGATCGGTGTCGCCCCGGCCGCTCTCAGCCGCGCTACGATCGGCGCGTCCGCGGATTTCACGTTGTAGACCGGGTTCAAAGCCTCGATGACGCGCAACTGCTCAGAAAGAATCCCCATGCTCCAGTCTATGCGGACCGGAGCATGGGGATCTGCAACTCAAAACCACTCAGCGGAACATCACGGATAGTTCGCCAGGTAGGCCTCGGTAGAACCGGCGGTCACCCGTCCACCCGAGTTGTTGATGATGCGCTCGATGGTTCCCTTGCCGCCCAACGAGATCGTCACCATGCTGTGGAACTTGACGCCCGGCGTGTTCGGCACCTCGAACGCCCGGTCGGCCACCACGCTCGGGTTGGCGTTGGCGAAGATGTAACTGCCCAGGCCCCACGCCTCGTGCGTCGTGACGTTGTTGGCGACCTTGTACGCCGCGTAGCCGCGGGTCGAGCCGTTCATCCACGCCGCCTGGTTGGGCACCTCGTACGGCATCTCGTTCTGGTAGAAGTACGTCCGGCCGCCCTGGCCGTTCCAGATGGTCTGGTACTTCTGGTAGTGCTCGACGAACAGGCCGTACATCGTCACGTTGTTGCCGTTGACGATCAGGCCGGTGTCCGCCCGGTTCACGTCCCAGCCGACGCCGATGGAGTGGTCGCCTCGCCACAGCCAGAGGTGGTCGCCGATCACGTTGTGGCTGTTGACCACCAACGAGGTCGTGGCCCGCCCGATCGCCGAACCGCCGATGCGCACGTAGAAGTCGTGCAGCGACGTCGGGTTGGCCGAGTGGTTGGCGTTGCTGCCCGGCGCGCCGATCTGCGCCAGCAGCGGCGAGTTGGTCGGGGCCGCGTCGAGGAGCAGGCCGGCGATCTTCACACCGTCCACATCGGCCACGTCGAGTGCCATGTTGCCGTTGGTGGGCATGACGGTCGCGAGACCGAGGCCCATCACCACGGTGTCGGGGCGGGTGACTCGGATGGGCTCCGAGACCTGGTGGACGCCCGGCGTGAGCAGCAGGTGCTTGCCGGCCGCGAGCTGTGCGTTCATCGTCGCCGCCGAGGTGCCCGGCTTCGCGATGTAGAACTGGGACAGCGGGATGTTCGTGCCCTGCTGGTTGCCGGAGGCCCAGGTGGTGCCGCTGGTGTTGGAGCGCAGCGCCGGGACGAACACGTTGTAGTTGCCGCTGCCGTCGACGTTCAGGAACGGCTTCTCCCGCACGACAGGGGTCTGCGCGACGGTCGTGTACGGCGGTTCCGGGAACGTGTTCTGCGGTGCGTTGCGGGCACCGACGAACACCATGTTCCAGTTCTCGCCCGTCCACGAACCCCACTCGGTGTTGCGCGACAGCCACTGCTGCTGCGAACCGGAGCGGACCTGGCCCGTGACCACGGAGTCGGCGAGGAAACCACCGCTCGACCAGCCGTTGTCGTCGAGCTGCATGTTGCCGTAGACCTTCGTGCGGCGCATCGCGGACGCCTGCGAGACGGCCCACGTGTTGGTGCCCGAGGGCGGCCGCACCGCGAGGTTCTCCGCGCCACGCCAGAAGTTGTGCGTCGCGTTGCCCTCGAACCAGTCGGCCTCGACGTGCACCTGGCCGTTGATCGTCACGCCGTCCGGCAGCAGGCCCAGGCCGAGGACCTGGGTGAAGAAGCCGATGTTGACGTCGACGTTGTAGTTGCCCGGCTTGAACATGATCGCGAACCGGCGCGCGTCGTACTGACCCTCCTCCTGCTGACGGAAGACGTCGTCGAGCCGCGCCTGGATCGTCGCGGAGGACATCGACGGGTCGAAGATCAGCACGTTCGGGCCGAAGTCGGGCTGGCCGGGCTGCTGCGTGCCGCCGGTGAGGCGGAAGGTCTGCGCGTTGGTCCCGTTGCAGGTGTACTGGACCAACTGGACGTCACCGGTCGAGGCGCCCGGCACGTCGAGGCACTTGGCGCTGTTGCGGTTCACGAACCGGTAGGTGTCCGTGCCGACCGCTTCGGCGCGCCATTGCTGGTTGTTCGCGTTGAACGACTGCCACATGTGGACAGCCGCGTTGTCCGCGACGGAGACGTTCGAGACGTCCCAGACCTGACCCTGGCCGACGGTGAAGTACCCGTCGCTCGTGGGCGTGAAGGTCCAGGTCTGTCCGGAGCATCCTTGTTGGCGGAGCTGTGCGCCGTTGGCCGTTCCCAGCGACTCCACGCACTTTCCGCTGCCGACGTTCGTCACTTGATAAGCGGTTCCGGGCACCACGTCGGCCTGCGCCGCGACCGTCCACACAGGAACGATCGCTGCTGCCGCCAACGCTGCCACCAGCAGGGGGGTTCTCACGGTCACAGGGTGGGGTGGTTTGTTGCAACCGTCAACGAACCTAACTGTTTCCGGTCCCGTTCCGGTATTGACAAATGATTTTGTCAAATGGGACCGTGCTGGGCGTGGAGCTGTCGCCGTTGCGCAGATCGCTGCTGGAGCTGCTGAGATCGCCCGCCTCGGCGACACAGCTCGCGGCGGTCCTCGACCTGCCCCGGCAGCGCGTCAACTACCACGTGCGAGCCCTGGAACAGGCAGGACTGGTCGAGCTGGTCGAACAACGCCAGCGGCGCGGCTGCGTCGAACGCGTGCTGCGCGCGAAGCCCGGGCGCGAGATCGCCGCCGACGTTCAAGATCAGTTCGCCGCCACGCACCTGGTGTCCGTCGCGGAGGACACGGCTCGCGACGTCGAGCGGATGTCGACCGCCGCGGCCGATGCGGGAAAGCGCTTGCTCACGTTCACGGTGGAGACGACGGTCCGCTTCGGCGCGCCCGGCGACGTCCACGAGTTCACCAGCGACCTGGCCGAAGCGGTGCGGCAGATCGCGCTGAAGTACGACACCGAGTCAGGCCGCCCGTACCGGGTGGTCGCCCTGGGCCACCCCGGAGTAGCAGATGAGTGACGAAGGCGTCCAGATCGAGATCACCGTGGCCGCGCCGGTCGACGAGGTGTGGCAGTCGTTCCGCGACAAGGAGAAGCTGCGCCACTGGCACGGCTGGGACCTCCCGGAGCTCGACGCCGAGATCGACCACATCTACTTCCAGAACGCGCAGGAGGACGGCACGACGCTGATCGTGCACGGCCACGACACGTTCGCACTGAGCGCCGTTCCCGAGGGCACGCGCGTCGTGCTGACCCGCGCGCCCAAGGGCACCTCGCCCGAGTGGGACGACTACTACGAGGACATCACCGAAGGCTGGATCACGTTCCTGCACCAGCTCAAGTTCGCGCACGAGTTCCACCCCGGCGAGAAGCGCCGCACGCTGTTCTGGCCGTCCGAGGTCGATCTCGGCGTGGACGGCAAGCCGTTCTTCGAGTCGGCGAACCAGCGCGGCGTCGTGGTCGAGGAGTTCGGCCCTGGGCTCGTCGTCACCAGCGCGAAGATGACCGTCGTGACGACCTACGGGTTCTCCGACGCCGAGCTGGAGGCGCTGCGGGGCAAGGTGCCTCAGCTGGAAGCGGACCCGAAGTAGGTCGTCAGGAAGTCGTTGCGGAAGACGCCTTTCGGGTCGTGCTCGCGCAGCAACGCCCGGAAGGCGTCCCACTGCGGGTAGCGGGCGGCCAGCAGCGCCGGCGGCACGGTGAAGAGCTTGCCCCAGTGCGGCCGCGGCGCGATGGCCTCCTCCAGCCTGGGCAGGATCCGCAGCACGGCCGGGGTGTTCGGCACCCAGGTGAAGTGGATCGCCAGGCTGTCGCGGTCGTAGGCGGGGCTGAGCCACTGCGGTTCGCCGTTGATGGTGCGGATCTCGCAGGTCTGCACCAGCGGTGAGATCACCGTGGACATCTCGGCCAGCGCCCGCAACGCCGTCACCGCGCGGGTGCGGGGGACGAAGTACTCGGTCTGGAGCTCCTCGCCGACCGACGGGGTGAACTCGGCGCGGAAGTGGGGCAGCCGCTCGTGCCACGGTCCGGGCACGCCGCCCTGGACCGTGCAGTGGGCCGCGGGCTGGCCGGGCACCGGGTGGGCCGGCTCGGACGCGGGACGGCCGGGGTAGCGGAACTCCTCGTCGCCGACGCGGTGCTTGACCCACAGGGTCGCGCCGCCCTGCCAGTCGACGAACGCGCTCACGCTGTACGCGCCGTCGAAGATCTGCTCGAGCTGGACGAGCAGGGTCGTCCACGCGACGTCCTGGTAGACCGTCTGCGCCACCTGGAACGACGGCACCACGTCCAGCGTCACCGTGGTGATGACGCCCAGTCCGCCCAGCGACACGGCCGCGCCGCGGGAAGCGAGCTCGACGACCGAACCGTCGCCGCGCAGCACCTCGACGGACCGCACGGCGCCCGCCAGGGAGCGCGACCCCGAGCCGTGGGTCGCGGTCGCGACCGCGCCGGCCACGGTGATGTGCGGCAACGACGGCAGCGTGTGCAGGGCCAGGCCCACCGCCTCCAGCCGGACGGACAGGTCGGCGAGCGTCATGCCCGCGCTGACCTGGACCGTCTGGCCGGACACCTCGAAGATCTCCGGCATGGCCGACAACGACACCAGGGTGCCGGTCGTGTCGGCGATCGTGCTGAACGAGTGCCCCGAACCGACGACGTGCACGGCCGACGAACCGCGCACGAGCGCACGCAGGTCTTCGGCCGAGGTGGGGGTCACGGCCTGGGCCGCGGTGAACGTGACGTTGCCAGCCCAGTTGGTCCTCATACAGACACGGTAAGCGCCGACGCCAGCAATCGTCGGGTGTAGGGATCCTGCGGCGCGGCGAAGACCGACGTGCCTTCCTCGACCACGCGCCCCTGATGCAGCACCGCGACCCGGTCCGCGAGGTGCTGCACGACGGCCAGGTCGTGGCTGATGAACAGGCACGCGAACCGCAGGTCGCGCTGCAGCGAGCGGACCAGGTCCAGCACGCGCGCCTGCACCGTCACGTCCAGCGCGGACGTCGGTTCGTCGGCGATCAGCAGGTCGGGGTCCAGCGCGATGGCACGGGCGATGCCGACCCGCTGGCGTTGCCCGCCGGACAGTTCGTGCGGGTAGCGGTCGCGCAGGGTCGGCGAGAGCTGCACGGCGTCGAGCAATGAGTCGACCTTCGCGGCCAGCTCGTCGCCCCGCAACGAGGTGTGCAGCTGGAGTGGCCGCGCGATCGACCGGGCGATCGTGGCGCGCGGGTTCAGCGACGACAGCGGGTCCTGGAACACCAGCCCGATGCGGCCGCGGCCGGCCTTGCGGAGGGTGGCGGCCTCCTGACCGGCCACGGTGATGTGGCCGGTGTAGCGGGTGAGGCCGGTGATGGCGCCGGCGAGAGAGGACTTGCCGGACCCCGACTCGCCCACGAGACCCAGGGTTTCGCCCTGGCCGATGGTGAGGGAGACCTCGGAGACGGCGCGGAACTTGCCGTAGGTGACGGACGCGCCGGAGAGGACGAGGACCGGTTCTGTGGTGGAGCGGGGTGGGGCGGCGGGGGCGGAGTCCAGCGCCGGCACCGGTTCCGCCGCGTCGCGCGCCCCCAGCTCCCGCGAGTCCAGTCGCAGCACCGAATCCAGCAACGTCCGCGTGTACTGCTCCGCTGGCGCCTCGAAGACCTGCTTCACCGAACCGGTCTCCACGACCCGTCCGGCGTTCATCACGACGACCCGGTCCGCCAGGTCCGCGACCACGCCCATGTCGTGCGTGATCAGCAGGATCGCGACCCCGAGCCGGTCGCGCAGGTCCCGCAGCAGCCCGAGGATCTCGGCCTGCACGGTCACGTCCAGCGCGGTCGTCGGTTCGTCGGCGATCAGCAGCGACGGCTCGTTCGCCACCGCCATCGCGATCACCACGCGCTGCAGCTGCCCGCCGGACATCTCGTGCGGATAGGCCTTGAACCGCTCCTCGGGCAACCCGACGAGCCGCAGCAGTTCCACCGCTCGTGCGCGAGCCTCGGCACGCGAGACCGCGCGGTGCACCCGCACGGCCTCGACGATCTGGTTGCCGATGGTGAAGACCGGGTTGAGGGCGCTCATGGGTTCCTGGAACACCATGCCGACCGCGTTGCCGCGCACCTCACGCAGTTCGGTGGCGTTCAACGAGTACAGGTCGCGGCCGCCCAGCAGGGCCCTGCCCGACACCGTTGCGGTGCCGGGCAGCAGGCCCAGCAACGACATCGCGGTCACGGTCTTGCCGGAACCGGACTCGCCGACGACGGCGAGGACCTCCCCTGCGGTCAGCGAGAACGAGACCTCGCTGACCGCAGGGGAGCCCGAGCCGAAGTCCACCGAGACGTTCTCGACGGACAGCAGCGCACTCACTTCGAGATACCCACCTGGAGGTAGTTCGGGTAGGCGGGGAAGTCGGCGATGTAGAAGTTGCCGACCTTCGAGCCGCGAATGAACGAGTTGCGGGTGTAGATCAGCGGCACGACCGGCGAGTCCTGCAGGATCTTCTTGTCGATCGCGGCCCACTTCTTCCCGGCCTCCGCCGGGTCCACGGTGGACTGCGCCTCCTCGATGAGCTTGTCCACCTCGGAGTTGGAGTAACGCGAGGTGTTGTACCCGCCCTTGCCGATCTCCGAGGTCGCGAACAGCGGCTGGATGTTCGAGTTCGCGCTGGGGAAGTCCGGCTGCCACGACGACAGGATCAGGTCGTACGTGGGGTTGTCCGAGAGGTTCGTCTCGGTCTCGAACGCGTCTGCCTCCAGCGACCGGATGGTCACCTTGATGTTCGCGCGGGCCAGCGCGGCCTGGATCGCCTCCGCCTTGTCCGTCTGGTTGTTGGACTTGTTCAGCACCAGCTGGAGTCCGTCGACGCCGTTCGCGAAACCGGCCTCGGCGAGCAGCGCCTTGGCCTTGTCCGGGTCGCCCTCGGGCTTCGAGGGGTAGAGGTCGAACTGCTCGCGGCCCTCGATGCCCTGCGTGATCAGCGTGGAGGCGGTGTCACCGGCCAGCGCGGCCGTGCCCGCCGAGGCGACCTGGTAGGCGGCCTTGTTGACCGCGTACTGGAACGCCTGGCGCACCTTGACGTTGTTCAGCGGCGCCTTCTGCGTGTTGAGCGCGAGGAACGCCACCGCGCCCGACTTCGACGTCACCACGCGGGACTTCGCGGACGGGTTGCCCTGCAGCTGCGCGAGCTGGGCGGGGGAGACGAACGACGAGGCGAACGCCGTCTGGTCGTCGCCGGAGTCGGCGGCGAGGCGCTGCGAGACGACGGAGGCCTCCTGGCCGAGCTGGAACACGATGCCGTCGGGCAGACCGGCGCGGACCTGGTCCTTCGCGGGGTCCCAGTTCGCGTTGCGCTTGAGCTTGACCTCGACGCCCTTGGTGTAGGTCTCGACCTGGTACGGGCCGGATGCGACGGCGCGCTCGTGGTAGTCGGCCTCGGCGCCCTTGCCCTTCGGCACCGGCGCGAACGCGGGGGTGGAGGCGATCCACGGCCAGTCGCCGTACGGGCGGGTCAGCGTGAAGACGATGGTCTTCTCGTCCGGGGTCTTGATGGAGTCGAGTTCCTTGCCCTCGAACGGGCCCTTGTAGTCGCCGCCGCCCAGCAGGTCCTTGTGGTAGCCGAGACCGCCGCCGAACGCCGGTGCGAACGAGCGCTCGACGCCCCACTTCACGTCCGCGGACGTGATCGGCGTGCCGTCGCTGAACTTCAGGCCGTCCTGCAGCACGAACGTCCAGGTCTTGCCGCCGTCGGAGGTCTTGCCCGTGTCGGAGAGGTCGGGCACGACCTTCGCGGGCTGGCCGACGGCGTTCTGCCAGCCGGTCAGCCTGCGGTGCACCAGGCCGAGCGTCGTGATCGCGAGGCTCTGCGACTTGGCGGGGTCGAGGTTGAGCGTGCGCGACTCGGACAGGATGCGCAGCGTGCCGCCCTTCTCGGGCTTGACCGCGGCGTCACCGGAGGGCTTCTGATCGTTCGCGCCACACGCCGAGACCCCCAGGGCACCGGCGAGCACGATCGCAAGAAGTTTCTTGCTGGACAACGGACTTTCCTCCCTCAGGTGAGCCGTGCTCGCGGATCGAGCACGCCGTAGGACAGGTCGACGACGGCGTTGGCGACGACTACGAGAAAACCTGCGAACAGGGTGCAGCCGAGCAGGGTCGGCAGGTCGCGGGCGTGCACCGCCTCGATGAGCAGGCCGCCCAGGCCCGGCAGGCTGAACACCCGTTCGGTGATGACGGCGCCGCCGAGCAGCGACCCGAACTCGATGCCGGTCAGCGTCACGACGGGCAGCAACACGTTGCGCAGCGCGTGTTTGCCGACGACGGTCCGTTCCGGCACGCCCTTGGCCCGTGCGGTGCGGATGAAGTCCTCGCTCATCGTTTCGAGCATCTGCGAGCGGGTGAGCTTCACGTAGTGGGCGCCGTGCGCGAACGCCAGCACGCACCACGGCAGCACCAGCCCCCACGCCCAGCGCACCGGGTCCTCGCTGAACGCGGTGTAGTTGCCGACCGGCACCACGTTGAGCTGGAAGCCGAGCACGAGAATCCCGAGCAGCCCCACCAGGTACACCGGCGCGGACACGCCGATCACCGACCCGGCCAGCGCGGCGCGGTCGAACCAGGAGTCCTTGCGCAGCGCGGCGTACACGCCGATCGCCACGCCCACGCCGACCCACAGCACGGCGGCGCCGATCGCGAGCGAGAACGTCACCGGCAGCCGGTCGCCGATCAGCTCCAGCACGTCGGCGTTCTGCCGGAACGAGTAGCCGAAGCACGGTGCGGCGCAGTGGATCGCGGTCGCGCCGGTGCCGAACGTGCGGCCGGTGAAGATGCCGCCGAGGAACGTGAGGAACTGCTGCCACCACGGCTCGTCGAAGCCCATGAACTCCCGCGCCAGCGCGAGGTTCTCCGGCGTGCACGGCTTGCCGCACGCCAGCAGCGCCGGATCCGACGGCACCAGGTAGAACACGACGAACGTGCAGAAAGCGACGATCAGCAGCACGAGCACCATGCCGCCGAGCCGTGCCAGGGCGTACCTGAGCGTTTTCATCGGCGGGTCACCGACCTGGGGTCGAGCGCGTCCCGCAGCCCGTCACCGGCCGCGTTGAACCCCCACGTGACCGCGAACAGCGCGAGGCCGGGGAACAGCAGGTAGGCGGGGTCGACGCGGACCCAGTCGATCGCGGCGCTGATGGACCGGCCCCAGCTCGGCGTCGGCGGCAGCACCCCGACGCCGAGGAACGACAGCGCGGCCTCCAGCCCGATCTTGCCCGGCACCGACAACGTTGCCATGACCAGCACCGGTCCCCAGAGGTTCGGCAGCAGCTCGGTGCGGAACACCTGCCACGGCGACGCGCCGAGCACCCGTGCGGCCTTCACGAAGTTGCGTTCCTTCAACGTGAGCACCTGCGCCCGCACGATCCGCGCGGTCGACGGCCAGCCGAAGAACCCGATCACCACTATCAGCAGCAGCGCCCGCGGGAACTCGACCGGCACCACCGCGCCGATCGCGATCATGAAAACCAGGTACGGGAACCCCAGGAAGACGTCGGCGCTCCAGGTGATCACCCGGTCGATCCAGCCGCCCAGGTATCCGGCGGCCGCGCCGATCAGCACTCCGAGCCCGATGGACACCAGGGTGGCCGCGAGCCCGATCAGGAACGACGTCCGCGCGCCGTGCACGACGATGGCGAACAGGTCGCGCCCGGTCAGCGGCTCAACGCCGAACCAGTGCTCGCCGCTCACCCCGCCGAACGACCCGGCGGGCAGACCGCTTTCCGGGTCCAGCGCGGTCGCGTCGTAGGTGTACGGGTCGTGGCCCTCGATGGCGGTGAGGACGTCCGCGAAGATCGCGACCAGACCGATCACCACGACGGTGACGGTGCCGGCGAGCGCCCAGCGATCGCGGGCGAGCACCGATCTGATCGCGGCGGGCACGGACCGCGCGACGGGAGTGGACAACGGCGTGACCTGCTTCTCGGGCGTGATGATCTGTCGCGGCGCAACTTAATCCGATCGAGTGACGCCGTCGTCCACGTCCACTGGCTGAGAATGGGTTAACACTATTGCTTCAGTGTTGACCGAAATTAAGTTGCGCGTGGTGGCAGGGTGAATCCACGTGGACACCGACGTACAACGGCTTCGACAGATGTCCGGGCTGGTCACGCCGATGGCTCTCCGGGTCGCCGTGACCCTGGGGCTGCCGGACCGCCTGCGGGACAACCCGGCCACCGCCCACGAACTCGCGCCCGAACTCGAGGTCGACCCGCTCGCCCTCGACCTGCTCCTGGGCCACCTGACGACTCTCGGTGTGGCCGAGCTGACAGACGACGGCTACCGCACGACCGATCTCGGCGCGTTGCTCGGCGCCGATGCGGGCAACGGCCTGAACAACCAGTTGCACCAGGACACCGCCGCCGGACGCGCCGATCTGGCGTTCATCGACCTGATCCACAGCATCCGCACCGGTGAGCCCGCCTACCCGGTGCGTTATGGCCAGGGCTTCTGGACCGACCTGGCCGAGCAGCCGCACCTGCGAGACGCCTTCGACCGGCAGATGAACAACCGCGTGCGCGACTCGATTCCGCGGATCGTGGCGGGTTTCGACTGGGCGCGGTTCGGCACCGTCGTGGACGTCGGTGGCGGGCACGGCAGCCTGCTCGCCGCGGTCCTGGCCGCCAACCCGGGCATGCGCGGGCACCTGGTCGACCTGGAGGAGTCGGCGGCGGGCGCACGTGCGTTGTTCCGCGAGCACGGTCTCGCCGATCGCGCAGAGGTGACCGGTGGCAGCTTCTTCGATCCGCTGCCGTCCGGCGGTGACGCGTACCTGCTGTTCGACATCCTGCACAACTGGGATGACGAGCGGGCGCACCGGATTCTGGCGCGCTGTGTCGAGGCCCTGCCCGCGGGCGGACGGGTGCTCGTCGTGGAGACTCTCGGCGGGAACAGCGAGTTCGACCTCGTCATGCTCGTGCACTTCGGTGGGCGGGACCGAGAGCTCCACGACTTCGAACGGTTGGCGGCGGCGCACGGACTCCGGGTGGAGTCCGTGACTCAGGTGGCCGGCGGGCGCAGCCTGATCGAGTTCACTCGCTGAGCGCGGCGATCCGTTCCTGGGCCTCGGTGAGGTCGCCGGAGGTCGGGGCGTCGTCCTGGGTGAGCGCCCGCCGCCAGTAGCCGCCGAACTCGATGTCCTTCTTGGACACTCCGAGGCCGACGAAGTGTCTGCGCAGCACGCGAACCGCGGAGGTCTCGCCGCCGAGCCACACCCACACCGGCGACGGCACCTCGGCCGCCGTCACCACCGAGACCAGGTTCTCCCCGGCACTGCGGTGAATCCACCGCACGCCGGGGATGTCCTGTTCCTCCAACCGATCCGCGACCTCGACGAACACCAGCCGTTCCTGCGATTCGGGCAGCAGCTCCAGCAGCGAGCCGATCGCGGGCAACGCCGTTTCGTCGCCCGCGAACACCAGCAGGTCCGCGGTGCCGAGCGGACGGGCGTACTCCGGCGACGGCCCGAAACGGCCGATGACGTCGCCCACGCGTGCGTTGGCCGCCCACCTCGACGCGGGGCCGTTGTCGCCGTGCAGCACGAAGTCGATGGTCAGCACGCCGTCGGCCAGCGACCGGACGGTGAAGCTGCGCATCCAGGGCCGTTCGGACTCGGGCATGGCCAGGTAGGCCTGGTACCAGCTGCCGACGTCCGGGGCGTCCGACACGTGCGCCGATCCGCCCGGTCGCGGGAAGAGCAGCTTGAGCTGCTGGTCCGGCCAGGTGCCGATCTCGTGCAGGCCAGGTCCGGTGAACGTCATCCGCGTCATGCGCGGGGTGACCGGCCGGACGGAGGTGACGGTCAGCAGGCTCACGACAGGTACTCCTTCAGGTGCCGGGCGGTCAGGGTGTCCGAAGTGGACACGAGCTCGCCGGGCGTGCCGGAGAAGACGACCTGGCCGCCGTCGTGGCCCGCGCCGGGGCCCATGTCGACGATCCAGTCGGCGTGCGCCATCACGGCGAGGTGGTGCTCGATCACGATCACCGTGTTGCCGACGTCGATCAGCTGGTCCAGCAGCCCGAGCAGCTGGTCGACGTCCGCGAGGTGCAGGCCGGACGTGGGTTCGTCCAGCACGTACGTCGAGGCCTTCTCCGCCATGTGGATCGCGAGCTTCAGTCGTTGCCGCTCACCGCCGGACAGCGTGGTCAGCGGCTGGCCGAGTGACAGGTACGACAGGCCGACGTCGTGCAGGCGGCTCAGCACCGCGTGGGCCTGGCCGGACGGGAAGAAGTCGCGGGCGTCGGCGACGGACATGCCGAGCACCTCGCTGATGTTCTTGCCCCGCAACGTGTAGCGCAGCACCTCGGGCGTGAACCGCTTGCCCTCGCACTTCTCGCAGACCGTGGCGACGCCGGCCATCATCGCGAGGTCGGTGTAGACGAGCCCGATGCCCTTGCAGTTCTCGCACGCGCCTTCGGAGTTCGCGCTGAACAACGCGGCCTTGACGCCGTTGGCCTTGGCGAAGGCGGTCCGGACCGAGTCGAGGAGACCGGTGTAGGTGGCGGGGTTGGACCGCCGTGAGCCGCGGATCGGCGACTGGTCGACCGTCACGACGTCCGGGCCCTTGCGCAGCGAGCCGTGGATGAGCGACGACTTGCCGGACCCCGCGACGCCGGTGACGACGGTCAGCACCCCGAGCGGCAGGTCGACCGAGACGTCCTTGAGGTTGTTGGTGCGGGCGCCGTTGATCGTCAGGAAACCCTTGGGGGAGCGGAACTCCGACCGCAGCTTGGCCCGGTGGTCGAGGTGGCGGCCGGTCAGCGTGCCGGACGCGCGCAGGCCGGCCACGTCGCCGGAGTAGCAGAGGTGGCCGCCGTTGACGCCCGCGCCGGGGCCGAGGTCGACGACGTGGTCGGCGATCTCGATGGTCTCCGGCTTGTGCTCCACGACGAGGACGGTGTTGCCCTTGTCCCGCAGGCGCAGCAGGAGGTCGTTCATCCGCCGGATGTCGTGCGGGTGCAGGCCGACGGTCGGTTCGTCGAACACGTAGGTGATGTCGGTGAGCGAGGAACCCAGGTGCCGCACCATCTTCACGCGTTGCGACTCGCCGCCGGACAGCGTGCCGGACTCGCGGTCGAGCGACAGGTAGCCGAGGCCGATCTCGACCAGGGAGTCGAGCGTGTCGCGCAGGGTGGCGAGCAGTGGCGCGACGGACGGGTCGTCGATGGCGTGCACGAACTTCGCGAGGTCGCTGATCTGCATGGCGCAGCAGTCCGCGATGTTCACGCCGCGGATCTTCGAGTTCAACGCCGCCTGGTTGATGCGCGCGCCGTCGCAGTCCTGGCAGGTCGCGAAGGTGACGGCCTTGTCGACGAACGCGCGGATGTGCGGCTGCATGGACTCGCGGTCCTTGCTGAGGATCGTGCGCTGCAGCTTCGCGATCAGGCCGTCGTAGGTGACGTTGGTGCCGTTGACGTTCAGCTTCGTCGTCGGCTTGTAGAGGAAGTCGTCGAGCTGCTGCTCGGTGAACGTCGAGATCGGTCGATCGGCGGGGTAGAGCCCGGAGTTCGCGAGCACCTGCCAGTACCAGGTGCCGACGCCGTAGTTGGGGGCGTCGATCGCGCCGTCGTTGAGGGACTTGGTCCGGTCGACGATGGCGTCCACGTCGATGGTGGTGACCTTGCCCAGGCCCTCGCAGGCCGGGCACATGCCTTCGGGCAGGTTGAAGCTGAACGCGCCGGACGTGCCGACGTGCGGCTCCCCGAGCCGGCTGAACACGATCCGGAGCATGGTGTGGGCGTCGGTGGCGGTGCCGACGGTGGAGCGGGAGTTCGCGCCCATGCGTTCCTGGTCGACGATGATCGCCGCGCTCAGGTTGTGCAGCGCGTCGACGTCCGGGCGGCCGATCGACGGCATGAACGACTGCAGGAACGCGGTGTAGGTCTCGTTGATCATGCGCTGGGACTCGGCCGCGATCGTGCCGAAGACCAGCGAGGACTTGCCGGAACCGGACACGCCGGTGAAGACGGTCAGGCGCCGCTTGGGGACGTCGAGCGACACGTCCGCGAGGTTGTTCTCTCTCGCTCCGCGGACCTGGATCACGTCATGGCTGTCTGCGACAGCGTTCAAGGCTGCTTCCCCCGTGTTTGGTTTCAAAACTGATTCTTTATGCAGTAAAGTATCGACCGGCAAGGTTACTTTACGTTGTAAGGAGTCGCAACCGTGGTCGTCTACGCAGGTCAGGGCGACCCGCGCCGTTCCATCGAGCTGCTCTGGCGGGCGTCGGTCGCGGAGAAGCGTTCCGGTCCGAAGCCCGGACTGAGCGTGGACGCGATCGTCGACGCGGCCATCGCGGTCGCCGACGAGCACGGCATGGCGTTCTCGATGCGTGCGGTGGGGGAGCGGCTCGGGCGCACCGCCATGGCGCTCTACACGTACGTGCCGGGCAAGAACGAGCTGGTCGACCTGATGTACGACCGGGCGATGGCCGAGCTGCCGACGTCGTACGAGCTGGACGACGGCTGGCGCGCCGCCGTCACGCGGTGGGCGACGGACATGTGGGAGTTCTACGGCCGACACCCGTGGGTGCTGCAGGTGTCGCAGGCCCGCCCGGTGCTCGGCCCGCACGAGTTCGCGGTGATCGAGGCGCTGGCCGCGATCCTGGTGCCGACCGGGCTGCCCGGCCGGGAGTTGCGCGGCATCGTCGGTGCCGTCAACTACTTCGTGCGCGGCGCGGCCCAGACCGTCGCGGAGGCCCGCGCGGCCGGTGGCGCGACCGGGGAGGCCGACGAGGAGTGGTGGTACGCGCGGTCCGCCGTGCTGCTGGAGATCGAGCCTGACCTGGCGAAGAAGTTCCCCATGCTGCATTTGCTGGAGAACGATAGAGAGCCTATCGATCCGGAACTGCCGTATCTGGAGAACGACGCCGTGGAGAACTTCCGCGGCGGATTGAAAGTGTTGCTCGACGGCGTAGAAGGCGCTGTAGCAAAACCGTGACATAGTCCGGACGTTCAGTGCACACGGACTCGATGAGATCGTGCTCATGGTTTTCGGCAGAGTCCTTGTTGCCGTTGCGTGCGCCCTGGTGCTGACGGCGCAGAGCACGGCGGCCGCACCCTCGCAGGACGACGACTACCGCCCCGCGACCACGTCCACGCGCTACGAGGCCGGTTCGCTGACCGGTGTCGTGCACGCGCCGCGCACGCTCGTCGGTGTGCGGCCGGTGGTGTTCCACTTCCGCGGGTCCGATGTGTACGCGCAGGAACTGGCGCGGCAGGGGTTCGTGGTGGTGCTGGTGGACGACCGGTTCTCGCTCGACGGGCACCGTGAGCTGTGGCGCGAGGTCGTCGCGGGCACGGGACCGCTGGCGGAGCGGTTCGCCAGGTTCGCCGGCCATCTCGCTGTGGCAGAACCGTGACAGCCCCCTCACAGGACGACCACAAGTTCCGGGTGAGATCAGCGCATGGCAATCGGAAAAGCCGCGGCCGCCGTCGTGATGGCGATGGTGCTGGCCGCGCCGACCACCTCCGCGGCCCCCGGCCTCGGTGTCAGGAAGGTCGAGCACTCGCTCGGTGATCGGGCCTTTCAAATGCCCGGCTTCACACCGAACCGGATGGACCCGTCGCGGATCTCGAACTCACCTCGGTCGTGCACGCGCCACGCACGCTCGTCGGTGAACACCCGTTGGTGTTGCTCGCGCACGGTTGCTGGAAGCCGGGCGCCCACGACCAGTGGCCGTGTCCTGCCGGGGACGCGTTCCCGAGCCACCGCGGGTACGACTACCTCGCAGAGGAGTTGGCACGGCAGGGTTTCGTGGTCGTGCCGGTGAGCGTGAACGGCGTCGACGTCGTGACACATCAACCGATCGGCTAATTTCCACCAGACCTTCTTTGGGTGTTTCCCCCTTCCTCCGCTGCCAGGGTTGGTGGTGGAAGGGGGAAACTCATGCTCAAGACCACAGCGCTGCTCACGACGGCGCTAGTAGTGCTGACCGCGTCACCCGCGACGGCGCACGCCAACGGCGACTGGGCGGGGTGGCAGAAGGACCTCAACGGATCCCGGCACAACGCCGCGGAGTGGAGGCTCCACGCGGGCAACGCCGGAAAGCTCAAGCTCAAGTGGGCGTTCGCCTATCCGAAGAGCGAGCTCAACGGCGTCCGCAGCCAGCCCGCTGTCGTAGGGGACACCATCTACTTCGGTGGCCCGGACCGGAAGTTCTACGCCAGGGACGCGCGCACCGGCAAGGCGAAGTGGGAGTTCGCGCTCCCGTCGGCCGACCGGTACGCGTACAACTCCGACGGTCCGACGGTCGCCGAGGGCAAGGTCTTCTTCGGTGACAACGCCAGCCGCCTCTACGCGCTCGACCAGCGCACCGGCCGGCTCAGGTGGCAGGTGCAGATGGACGACGGCATCGCCTCGACCACCACCAGTTCGCCGATCGTCCACAACGGACTGCTGTACGTGGGCACGTCCAGTGCGGAGAACACGCTGCCCATCACGCACGCCTGCTGCACGTTCCGGGGTCACATCGACGCCTACGACATCGACACCGGCGCGCTGGTGTGGCGCCACTACACGGTGCCGGAACCGGTCGAGGTCGGCACGTGGCCCAACGGCGCCAAGCGGTTCGAGCCTTCGGGCGCCGGGGTGTGGAGCTCGCCGGTGATCGACCGCAGGACCGGCACCCTGTACGTCGGCACCGGCCAGAACTACACCGGCAAGGGCGGCGAGTTCGACTCGCTGCTCGCGCTCAACGCCCGCACCGGCGCGGTGAAGTGGACCAACCAGGTCACCGACGCCGACACCTGGCGCGACGCGTGCAACACCCCCGACGCCGAGGGGTACTGCCCGGGACTCAAGGACGGCACCAACCTCGACTACGACATCGGGGCCACGCCGAACCTGTTCGTGGTCAACGGCCGTCAGCTCGTCGGCGTCGGCCAGAAGTCCGGTGTGTACCACGTGTTCGACGCCTCGACGGGACAGGTCGTGTGGCGTCGTCAGCTCGGCGTGCCGCTGCCCAGCGGTGGCGTCTCCGGCATCCAGTGGGGATCGAGCTACGACGGCAAGCGGCTCTACATCGCGACCTACTACGCCGAGCCCGGCAAGCTCTTCGCGGTCGACCCGGCCACCGGCCAGGTGCTGTGGGAGACCCCGGCGCCCGAGGACGGCTGCACGACGGGCGGGGCCGCGGGCCAGCCGAGCTGTGCGCGGGCGCACGGCCTGCCGGTGTCCAGCACGCCGGGCGTGGTCTGGCTCGGCGCCGCGGACGGCAAGTTCCGCGCGTACGAAGCGAAGACCGGCAGGATCATCTGGACCTACGACACCGTGCAGGACGTTCGCGGTGTCAACGGGCTGACCGGGCGTGGCGGCACGATGTCCGGTCCCGGCACGGGTGCGGTGGTGTCGGACGGCATGGTGTACGTGCAGTCCGGCTACTACCCGGAGTTCACGAATCCGAACGGCAGCGTGCTACTCGCCTTCGGCCTGTAGTTTCGCGCGCACGAGGTCGGTCGGAAGGCCGGCCTCCGTGCGCAGTTCGACGGCCTTCCGCCAGGCCTCCCGAGCCGGCTCGGCGTCACCCGCGGCCGCGTGGGTGTCGCCGAGCTGTTCGTGCGCACCGGCTTCGTGTGCCAGGTCGCCGCCGAGCCGGAACATCTCGGACGACCGGGTGAACGCCTCGGCGGCCTTCGCGTGCTCGCCCAGCCCGAGGTGGCCCATGCCCAGGTTGTCCCACGCCTCGGCCTGGCCGATCAGGTGGTCCATCGCCCGCCACATCCGCATCGCGCGCTCCGCGTACTCCACGGTCCTGGCGTACTCGCCGAGCTTGGCGTGGCCCCACGCGAGCCCGGTCAGCGCGTTGGCCTGCCCGTAGGAGTCGCCGCACTCCTCGAACAACGCGAGACCGCGCCGCGTGTGCTCCAGCGCCTCGGCGATCCGGTCGTCCGGGGTCAGCATCGCGATGTTCAGCAGCACCCCGGCCTGGCCCGCCGGGTCGCCCTCGTAGACGTCGAACGCGCGGTGCAGTGCGGCCGTGGCCTCGTCGGGCCTGCGCATGCGGCTCAGGCTGCGGCCGAGGTTGATCAGCGTGCGGCCCAGGCCGTCGGCGTCGTCGAGCTGCTCGACCGCGGCGACCGCGAGTTGTTGGGACGTCAGCAGATCCCGGTAGCGGGCCTGGCGGTCCAGCGCGTCGGCGAGCGACCAGCCCATGAGCCACGTCTGGGTCGCGGTGCCGTGGGGCATCGCCGCCATCAGCGCCGGGTGCTCGGCCATGAGCCACGCCAGCGCTTCCTCGTGCGTGCCGAACCGGTGGACCACCACGCCCGCGGCCGGTTCCGGGGTCGCCGGGCGACGGCGGCTGGGCGTGTACGCGACGGCCGCCTCGACGCTCGTCAGCGCGAGGTGGTCGAGCAACCGGTGCAGCGCCTCGTCCCGTTCGCCGGCGAGGGCGAGCTCGGCCGCGTAGTCGCGGAGCAGGTCGTGGCAGGTGAACCGGCCCGGTTCCGGTTCGTCGAGCAGGTTCGCCCGTGCCAGTTCGGCGAGCAGCGTGCCGGTCTCCCGCTCGTCGAGCCCGGCGAGCGACGCGGCGCCGGCGAGGCTGATGTCCGAGCCCGGCATGAGCCCGAGCAGCCGGAACAGCCGCAGCGCCGCGGGGCTCAACGCCTTGCAGGAGTGGGAGAACACCGAACGCAGGTCCGCCGTGACGTCATCGTCGTCGGCGAACGCGTCGAGGTCGGCCAGCTCGTCCGCGAGCGTCGCCAGCGGGAACTCCGGCTGCGTCGCCGCGCGCGCCCCGGCCACCGCGAGCGCCAGCGGCAGACGGGCGCAGCGGCGCACCACCGTGTCGACCGCGTCCGGTTCCGCACGCGCGCGGTCGTGCCCGATGCGGGCGGCCAGCAGTTCGCGGGCGTCGTCGGGCGGCAGCAGTCCCAACGGCAACGCGTGGGAGTGCGCGGGGTGCAGCGTCGTACGACTCGTGATCACCACGTGCGCGTTCGGCGTGCGCGGCAGCAACGGCTCGATCTGGTCGGCGTCCGTCGCGTTGTCCAGCAGCATGAGCACGCGCTTGTCGGCGAGCGCGTCCCGCAGCAACGCCGACTGCCCGGCGAGGTCGTGCGGCACCTGGGCGCGCGGCACGTCGAGCGCGGAGAGGAACCGCAGCAACGCGTCACCGGGGCTCACCGCCGCGCCGCTCGGCCCGAACCCGTGCAGGTTCACGTAGAGCTGGCCGTCCGGGAACCGGGCCGCCACGCGGTGCGCCCAGTGCACGGCGAGCGAGGTCTTGCCGACGCCGCCGGTGCCGGTGATCACCACGACGCCGTTCGGTTCCCGGTCGAGCTCCGCGAGCTCCAGCGCCCGGCCGGTGAACGGCTTGGGCGCGGCCGGCAACTGCCTGGGCGCGGAGGCGGTCTGCAGCCGGCGGTGCAGGGTCGCGAGGTGCCGGGACGGTTCGGCGCCCAGCTCGGCGGCGAGCCGGGCGCGCACGATCTCGAAGTGCCGCAACGCCTCCGCCGCGCGTCCGCTGCCGTGCAACGCCTCGATCAGCTGGGCCGCGATCCGTTCGTCCAGCGGGCGTTCCGCCGCGAGGGCCTGCAACTCGGGAACCAGCGCCGAGTGCTCGTCCTGGGCCAGCCGGGCGTCGACGTGGTCGAGCCGGGCGGCGAGCAGCTCGTCCGCGAAGCCCGCGCGTTGCTGCCGGGCCCACGGAGTGTCCAGTGTGGACAGAAGAGGTCTGCCGGCGAGAGCGAGCGCCTCGGTGGTGCGGCCGGTGCGCACGAGGTGCCGGAACAGGTGCAGGTCGATCTCCAGCGGATCGACCCGCACCCGGTAGCCGGCTCCGTCGCGTTCGACCAGGCCGGGCAACGAGTGCCGCAGCCTGGTCAGCCACGTCTGCATCATCGCGCGGGCACGGGGTGGCGGCGCGTCGCCCAGGACGCGTTCGACCAGTTCGTCGGCGCTCACCACCCGGCCCGCGTCGACGAGCAGGACGCCGAGCAGAGCCCCCAGCCGGGTCGGGCCGAACTCGGTCGTGCGGTCGCCCGTTCGTGCCGAGACCCCGCCGAAGACCGTGAACCGCACGGTGATCACCGTAGTCGGTCCAGCGGAGACCTCACAAAAGAAACGCCTCTCTCAGTTCCGCGACCATCAGCTCCGGCACCTCCAACGCCGCGAAGTGCCCGCCGCGCGCCATCTCCGTCCACCGCACGACGGTGTGGTTGCGCTCGGCCATCCGCCGGATCGGCACGCCCACGTCGTGCGGGAACACCGCGACCGAGGTCGGTGTCGCCGACGGCGGTTCCAGCTCGCCCCACGTCTCGTCGCCCTCCTGGTAGTAGCGCGCCGACGAGCCCGCGGTCCGGGTGAACCAGAAGATCGAGACGTTGGTCAGCAGCGCGTCGAGGGGTACCCCGATCTCCGGGTCGCTCCACGTGTGGAACGCCCATTCGATCCACTCCAGCTGCGCGACCGGCGAGTCGGTGAGCGCGTGGGCGACCGACTGCGGCCGCGTGCTCTGCATCGACACGTAGCCGAACTGTTCGTACTCGTACCGGAAAGCCTTCTCCACGGACCTGCGCTCGGCCTCGACCTCCACGTCCGCCGTCTCCTGGGTGACGCCGGCGGAGAAGATCTGGTTGACGTGGACGGCTTTCACCTCGTCGCGCATGCCGAGTTCGCGCGTGAGCTTGGCGCCGAAGTCGTAGCCGTGCGCGAGATAGCTCTGGTAGCCCAGGCGCCGCATGAGTTCCGCGAACACGTCGGCCACGCGGGGGATGGTCCAGCCGAGCTCCTGGGTGGGTCCGGAGAAACCGAAGCCGGGCACCGACGGGATCACCAGGTGGAAGTCGCGGGCCAGCGGTTCGATCATCTCCTCGAACGCGAAACCCGTCGCCGGCCAGCCGTGGGTGAGCAGCAGCGGTTCGGCGTTCTCCTTGGCGCTGCGGACGTGCAGGAAGTGCACCTGTGCGCCGTCGATCTCGGTGAGGAACTGCGGGATCTTGTTGAGCCGCCGTTCCTGTTCGCGCCAGTCGAAGTTCCGCCAGTGGTCCACGAGTTCCCGCAGGCGTCGTTGTGGCGTGCCCTGGGCCCAGCTCGCGCCCGCGGGGTCGTTCGGCCAGCGGGTCTGGTCGAGGCGGTGGTGCAGGTCGTCGAGGTCGGACTGGGGGATGGAGATCTCGAACGGCTTCATGCCGTCGACGCTATTTCCCCTGTAGGACAGTTACGGTCCTACAGTGGCCTCTGCTCGTTTGTTGAAGTTGCTCGGTCTGCTGCAGTCCCGCCGTGAGTGGTCCGGCGCGGAGCTCGCGGACCGGTTGGGCGTCACCACGCGCACGGTCCGGCGTGACGTCGACCGGCTTCGTTCGCTCGACTACCCGGTGCACGCGTCCATGGGCACGTCCGGTGGCGGTTACCGGCTCGGGTCGGGCGCGCAGTTGCCGCCGTTGCTGCTGGACGACGACGAGGCCGTGGCCGTGGCGGTCGGGCTGCGCACCGCGAGTGGCATCGAGAACATCGGTGAGACGGCCGTGCGCGCGTTGCTGAAGGTCGAGCAGGTGCTGCCGTCCGCGTTGCGGCATCGGGTCGCGGCACTGGAGATCGCGACGGTGCCGCACACCTCGGCGCCTCCGTCGGTCGACGCCGGGTTGCTGACGCTGGTCGGGACGGCCTGCCGCGACCGGCAACGGATCCGGTTCGGCTATGTCGGGCACGCGGGGGAGGAGTCGCAGCGGGAG
The DNA here is from genome assembly GCF_033949975.1 of Lentzea sokolovensis. Taxonomy (NCBI): domain Bacteria; kingdom Bacillati; phylum Actinomycetota; class Actinomycetes; order Pseudonocardiales; family Pseudonocardiaceae; genus Lentzea; species Lentzea sokolovensis. Next base: position 243,109 of record NZ_JAXAVU010000001.1, on the reverse strand, counting down.
GCCGAGCCGCATCGGCTCGTGACGTGGGGCCGGCGCTGGTATCTGGTCGCGTGGGATCTCGCGCGGGAGGACTGGCGGACTTTTCGGCTCGATCGGATGAGCGTGCGGACCCCGTTCGGCGCCCGCTTCACACCCCGTGAGATTCCGGGCGGCGACGCGGGGGCGTTCGTGGCGGCACGCGTCGCCGACCGGTGGCCCGTGCAGGGCGTCGTGCGACTGAGCGTGCCCGCGTCGGAGGCCGTGGAGTGGCGCAGCTACGGCGAGGTTTTGGCTGTGGACGAAACGTCGTGCCATGTCCGGGTCGGAGGCGAGACCATGGACGACGTGGTGTTCATGCTCGCGAGCATCACGGTCGAGTTCGAAGTCGTCTCCCCGCCGGAACTGGCCACGGCACTGCTCCGAGCCGCGGACCGGTTTCGCAGGGCGGCGAAGTTCTAGAGAATTTCTCAGGGTCCTGACAGCAGACTCCTAGCTGCACGCGGCTTAGTGGAGGTCAGGGAGGTCCGCCATGCTGATCGATCGCACCATGCCACTGGCCACCGCGCCGTTGGGCACCGCGCTCACCGTGACCCACGCGTCGGAGCGCGGGCCGCGCAAGTACAACGCCGACGCCTTCGCCCAGCACCGCCGTACGTTCGTGGTGGCCGATGGCGTGGGCGACTCCGCGTCCGCCGCCGAAGCCGCGTGGGCGGCCGCCCGAGCCGCCGCCCTGCTCGCCGACCCGGTCACCGCGATCCTCGCCGCCCACGATGCCCTGCAGGTGCACGCCGGTGACGCGGTGATCGTCGTCGCCACGGCCCGTCCCGGCGGCGGCTTCGACGTGGCGTGGGCAGGCGACTCCCGCGCGTACGCCTCGAACGGCTCGGACCTGGTTCAGCTCACCACGGACCACACGGTCGCCGAGTACTTCCGCGAGCGCGGCATCAAGGCCGAACCGCGGATGGAACACGTCGTCACGAACACCGTCCGCCACGCGACACCCGATAACATCGGCCGTGCGACGACTCGCGCACCGCGCCTCGCCCTCGTGTCCGATGGTGTCTACGGGCCGTTGGGGCACAACGGGATCGAGGCGATCATGTCCGGGCACGCCTCAGCAGAACGTTTGGTGCGTGCGGCTCTCTATGCGCGCGGCACCGACAACGCGACAGCGCTCGTGGTCAGCTGACCTTCCGCTTCTTCTTGCTGGCCTCGACGCTGCGCTGCAACGCCTCCATGAGGTCCACGACCCCGGTGGCCTCGGCGGGCTCGTCCTCGACCTTGACCTTGCGGCCCTTCTGCTTGGCCTTGATCAGCTTGGTGACGCGCTCGGTGTAGGTGTCGCGGTAGTTCTTGGGCCGCCACTCGTCGGCCATGGACTCGACCAGCGACACCGCCATGTCGAGCTCCTTGCCGCGCGGCGCCCGGCCCTCCGGCGTCACGTCCAGCACGTCCTTCGGCTTGCGGATCTCGTCCGCGAAGAACAGCGTGTGCACCGCGAGAATGCCCTTGTCCTCCGTCAACGCCGTCAGGTACTGCTTGCCGCGCATGACGAACATGGCGATGCCTGCCCGGTTCGTCTTCTTCATCGCCTGCGCGAGAAGCAGGTACGGGCGGGAGAACTCGGGCTTGGCCGGCCCGAGCCAGTAGGTCTTCTGGAAGTGCACCGGGTCGATCTCGTCGATGTCCACGAACGCCTCGATGTCGAGCGTGCGGCTGCGGCCCGGCGCGATCTCGTCCAGTTCCTCCGGCTCCACGACCACGTACTCGCCGCTGTCGACCTCGTGCCCCTTCACGATCTTGTCGTAGGGCACCTCGCGGCCGGTGCGCTCGTTCACGCGCTTGTAGCGGATGCGGTCGGACGTGCCGCGCTGGAACTGGTTGAAGTGCACGGTGTGGTCCACGGTGGCGCTGTACAGCTCCACCGGGATGCTCACGAGTCCAAAACTGACCGAACCGCTCCAGATCGCCCTCGCCATGCAGGTCAGGTACCCAGCGGAGCGCGCGGTTACTCGTCGAGTAGCCGAAGAGCCGCGTGCGGCCGGGGTTGTTACGGTCGCAACCGTGAGAGTCGTCGTGCTGTCCGACACGCACGCGCCGCGGTTCTGGAAGCGGTGCCCTGCCTCGGTGGCGTCACACCTGCGGTCGGCGGACCTGATCCTGCACGGCGGAGACGTCTGCGTGGCGCCGGTGCTGGACGAGCTGGCGCAGTACGCGCCCGTCATCGCGGTGTGCGGCAACAACGACGGGCCCGACGTGGTGGCCTGGGGCGCGCCGGACGTGGTCGAGGCCGAGATCGGCGGGCTGCCGTTCGCGATGATCCACGACAGCGGCCAGAAGGCCGGCCGGATGGCGAGGATGCGTCGCCGGTTCCCCGCAGCCAAGCTCGTCGTGTTCGGACACTCGCACATCCCGTGGGACGAGCAGGAGGACGGCGTCCGGGTGTTCAACCCCGGCTCGCCCACGGACAAGCGTCGTCAGCCGCAGGGCACCATCGGGTTGCTGGACGTCGAGGACGGCGTGCTGCTGGACGCCCGGATCGTGCCGGTCACGCGGTGACTTCGACGTCCTTCCGCGCCCAGGCCGCGAGTCGCGGGCCGAGTGCCTCGTAGACCTGCGGGTCGAACCCCATGCCGGTGTGCGTGCTGCGCACCTCGACGCATTCCGCGCACGGGTCCTGGCACAGCTCCCACGGCACAATGCCGTCCAGCCGCGAGAAGATGGAGATCGCGGGGACCTTCAACGGCTCGGCGAGCGCCTTGATGTGGTCGTCGTAGCAAGGCCCGCGCATGCAGTCGTCGTCGAGCAGCCCGGGCACACCCGCGGCGGCCAGGCGGGTCAGGAACCGGGCGACGCGCAGGACGTTGGGATGCGCGCCCATCGGGTCGAGCACGGGGCTGCCCAGCATCACCAGGCCGTGCACGAGGTCGGGACGCCGGGCGGCGGCGAGTCGCGCGAGCCAGCCGCCGCGGCTCTGGCCGAGCAGCACCACCGGACGGCCGGTGAGCTCGACGTGCTTCTCGGTGCTGTGCAGGAGCTTCGTCAGCAGTTCCGCGGTGCAGCCGATGGTGAACCCGACTCCGGAGCGGCCAGGGTGGTAGCCGCGAGCGCGCAACCACGACCCCGCGGGGGACAGGCTGGCCTCACCGGCGCCGAAACCCGGCACGAGCACGACGCCGAGCCCGTTGCCCTCGTGTGGATCCGTGCTGCGCCACACCGGGTGGCGCAGCAACCTCGGCACGTCCCACACCGCCCTGACCACGCTCTCGCGGGAGGCGGATCGCAATCCGTCGAACATGACTGTGGATTGCCGACTGTTCGGTGACTAAACCATCATGTTCGCACCACGATGGAGCGAAGAGAAGCATGCCCTGGTCGCCAGCCGGTCGACACGGCGACGTACCGCGCGGTGGCGTCGGTGCCGTAGGTCTTGCCGTCCACGCTGTACGTGACGGTGTGCGGTGGCGCCGGCCCGACCGTCCACTGCAGATCGACCTCGCCGATCGCGCGGGTCGTGCCGAGGTCGACGACCATGCGGCCGTTCGGTCCCGGCTTCCACGCGGTGTGCTGCTCGCCGTCGACCGCCGCGGCCGGATCGCTCATGCCGGGTGGCAGCACGGAGTTCGGGAACGTGACGCGGCCCAGCGCCAGGTCGTTGATCGGGAACGGCGTGGCCGGCGGCATGCTCACCGTGCGCTCGGCCCTGCCCAGCACGACCGGGAGGCTGCGGCCGTCGCGGTGGGTCAGCACGAACATGGCCGGGCCCCCGCGAAAAGTGACCCGCTGCCCGTCGTGCACGACGGCGGTGATGCCCGGCGGGATGCCGCGGGCGGTGAACCAGGGAGCCTCGATCCGCGCGGTGGCGGAGGGCAGGGTCAGCGCGTAGTCGGTGCCGTCGCGGGTGGTGACCTGCGTGCCGCGGTACAGGCGGGTGCCGCGCAGCCGGACGGTTCCGGTGACGTCGGCGCCGGACAGGTTGAACAGGCTGAGGAACCCGTCCGCGGTGCTCGCCCGCACTCCTGGAGGGCACTGCGGGGCCTGCTCCGCCGCGATCTTGCGCAGATCGGCTCGGACGTACCCCTCGACGAGTCCCGCGGGCACGGTGATCGTGTCGCCCTGCACCGTGATCGGCTCCGAGGACCGTGAGACGAACCCCGCCCGGCCGTCCACGTCGAGCCAGCCCGGCGTGCTGAGATCCGGTCGCGGGTATTCGGCCACCGTCGTCCACACGGCGCCGTCCAGCGACGTCTCGACGCGGTACGCGCCCGCGGCCGCTGTCTCCCAACGCAAGCGCACGCGGTGCACGGTCGTGGCGGCGCCGAGGTCGACGGAGATCCAGCTGTCCGCGCGGCCGCGTTCGGCACGTGCGACGGCCCAGCGCGTGCCCGGATCGCCGTCGGTCGCCTTCGCCGGTTCGTAGCCGGGATCGAACGACGACGCCGTCACCGTTCCCCGGCCCACCTCGAACTCGAACAACGAGTAGCCGTAGGTCGGGTGCGGGGTGATGCCGACCATGCGGACGTGACGCGCGGACGTCTCCGGCAACGTCAGCTCGTCGACCCGGAACCCTTCTCGCGCCTGGACCGTGACGCGGCCCGCCGATCCCGTGTAGGTGCGGGAACCGGTGAGGCCGGGCATCCCGGCCATCGCGAGGTTGTGCACGTCGACACGGCCGGGGCGGGGGAGTGCGCACACGATCGTGCCGGTCGGCAGGGTGGCGGTGCCGGCGAACCCGTCCGCGAACCGCAGGACACTCGCGGTCGCGTCGAAACCGTCTCGTATCCGTTGGTAGGCAACGGTGTTGCGTCCGGTGACGGCCGCCGGTGGCAGCAGCATCGGGGTCGCGCCGCTGATCTTGAACAGCCAGTCGTCGTGCGCGGGCTGCCAGGCGAGCTTCGTGAACCCCGGCTTGGTCACCGTGCCCGCCCACGCGGCCGCCGACTGGTGCGTCAGCAGACCGGGGTCGGCGCCGTGGTCGATCGTGATCGCGGCGCGGGTGAAGAAGTCCGTTGCCGGGGCCACCGGTGGGCGCAGTTCGTGCAGCAGATAGCTGATCGCGAGCTCCGCGCGTGCCTCCGGCTCGTACTTGGCCTCGCCGGAGAACTTCGCCAACCGGTACACGGGCGGATGTGCCTGGTAGGCGAGCAGCCGCGACGCGAGGGCTGACTCGGCCCACGCCGCCATCGGGTCGCGCAGCACCGTGGAGCGGAAGGCGAGCGGGATGACGTCACGGCCGTAGAGGTGTTCCCGGTCGTTGACCATCGGCATCAACGGCTCGCCGGCGTCGCTCATCGTGGCGAGGATGGTGCGCCACAACAGCTCCCCGTTGGGCTGCTTGGTCAGCACCTCGGGCAGCGGCCTTCCGGCGAGCAGGAAGTGCACGGAGTTGCGGCCGGAGGTGCGCCAGAGTTCTTCCTGGTAGTGCGGGCCGAACGAGCCGTGGTTCTCGACGATGAACGTGTCGTGCAGGTTCGTCGCGGTGTTGGCCGAGATCGGCGTTCCGTCCACTGTGGAGGGATTGGCCAGGTCGGCGGCGGGCAGTCCCGCCTCGTTGCGGCTCCAGCGGCCGAACGCCTCGCGCCAGCCAGGCCCGTCGCCGTGCCAGGCCAGTCCGGGCGCGAGCGACTGGGCGTAGACGCCCATCTCCTCCAGCTTGGTGTCGCCGCGATGACCGCCGGTGAGACCGTTCGGCGTCCAGCTGCCGGAACGCGGGTCGTTCGCGGTGCCGAGTGAGGTCGTGTAGTCGGCCTGGCCGCGTGCGATCGTCTCCACGTTCGCTCGGGTCTGCGCGTCGAGGTCCGGCCAGAGCAGCCGGGCGGCCAGGACGAAGTAGGACTGGAACGTGGTGTCCCAGAACAGGGTCTTGCCCCACTCGGTGCCGCCCGCCAGCACGTTGCTCGCCGCGAAGTGCTTGATCGTGGCGAGCGTGTGGTCGCGCAGGACGTCCTTCTCGACGCCCGCCAGGGACGCGTCGTAGGTGCCTCTGGTGAGCAGGACGGCGTTGCCGAGCACGACCGCGAACCCGAAGTCCGTGCGCCGATACCGTCCGGCCGTGGCGTCGTACTGCGTCTCGGCCCACCTCGTGTGTCTGAGCAGCACCTCGTAGTAGGTGTCCCTGAGCTGTGCGAACGAGACTTTCGGCGCGACCGCCAGCACACCCGTGGCGTAGAGGAACGTTCTGCGGTTGATCAGCACGTCAGCGCCGCCTCCGCCCAGTCGGCGTGGTCGAAGTTGCGGCCGTCGCCGCCGTCGGTGACGCGCAGGCTGAGCATCCGGACGTCGCTGACGTCGACGTCGATCGGCACCGCCGCGCCCTTACCTGCTATGACTCCGCTGTCGTACAACGGTTTGTCGTCGCCGTAGACCTGGAACGAGACCGAGCCCGGTTGTCCGGTCTCGTCGTCGAGGCCGATCTTCGCGGTGAAGTGCTCGCAGCCGCGTCCGAGGTAGACCGAGACCTCGGACGGCGCGTGCGTGCCGAGTCCCTTGGCGTAGGTGACGCCACCGACGGTCAGCACGTTGCCGTCGCCCCCGGTGTTCTCGCCGTTGGACCTGTCGCGTTCCACCGGGCCCCAGCCGTTGGTCTCGCTCATGAACGGCAGATCGCTGACCTGGGCCCCGTTCGCCGGCGTCGGGGGCGGCACGAACGCCTTGACCGCCTGCTCGACGTGCACGCCGCCGAAGGTGGCGACGATCGGCACGTCCACCGGGCCGACCCGCGTGCCGGCTCGGAGCTGCCAGCTACCGCTGATCGACTCGCCCGGCGCGAGCCTGCGGCGTTGCACGGCCGGTCCGCTGACGGACCAGCCCTCGGGTGCGGTCGCGGTCAGCTTGACGTCGCGGATCTCCTTGTCGCCGTTGGTGAACGTGCCGGCCACCTCGACGGTCGACCCCGCCGGGGTGTCGACCTGTCCGGAAGGCGCGACGGTCAACGTGGTCTTCGGGACCTGCCGGATCGGCTGGTCGCAGGTCTGCAAGCCCGGCCGGTACCGGCAGATGACCGCCGCGAAGCCGCCGTTGCGCTTGACCGGTACGCCGAGGGTGTCGGAACCGCGCAGGATCTGGCCGTCGCGGACGACGTCGGCCCTGATGGCGGGGTCGCGGACGGTCTCGACCAGCCACTGCCCGCCGCCGAGGAACCCGAGCGGCGCCTGGAGAGTGAGGTCCTGGGTGGCGATGCCGCCGACGAACCACTTGTCGCCGTTGCGGCGCGCGACCACGGCGTGCGAGTCCGGGTCGCCGTTGAGCAGCCTGGTCTCGTCCCAGATCGTCGGGATCTGGTCGAGGTAGCGCAACGCCTGCGGATGCCGTTCGTAGGCCTCGGGTTTGTCCGCGAAGTGCGTCCAGCCCGACTCGTAGACGACCGGCAGCGCCACCTCGTGCGCGATCGACGCCTCCTTCGTGCCGACTTCGAGCGACACGGGCGTGTAGTCCATCGAGCCGGCGACGTTGCGGGTGAAGAACTGCACGGGGTTGTTGGCGGCGGGCGGGTAGTTCTCGGCGCCGCGCACGGCCTCCATCGTGAGCACGTGCGGCCACGTGCGCGCGAGGCCGTGCGGGATGGTGGAGCCGTGGAAGTTGACCATCAGCTTGAGGTCGGCCGTCTTCTGCAACACCGCGTCGTACCAGCGATAACGGTCCTGCGAGTCGGACTCCATGAAGTCGAGTTTCACGCCCTTGGCGCCCCACTGCTTGATCCTGGGCAGCACGGTGTCGCGTTCCTGCTGTGTGTCGAGGTCGCTCCAGTGCAGCCACAGCAGGATCTCCACGCCCTGCGCGCGGGCGTACCGGATGAGCTCCGGCACCCACGCGGCGCTCCAGCCCTCGTCGACCAGCGCGTACTCCCAGCCGTTGCGGGCGGCGAAGTCCACGTACTGCTTCTGCCGCGCGAAGTCACTCGGGCTAGAGTGCTCGCTCAGCCACGACCAGGCGACCTTGCCCGGCCTGATCCAGCTCTGGTCGGCGAACTTCGCGGGACTGGCCAGGTCGTCCACGAGAGTGGAGGTGCTGACCGTGCCGAGATCGCCGACGATCGCGGTGCGCCAGGGCGTGGTTCCGGTCGACGCGACCTGGGCGTCGGCGAGCACGACCTGGAATGCGTTGCCGCTCTTGCGCAACCTGCTGCCCGCGTACCGGCCGTCCACATCGGATTCGGTGAGCAGCGCGAAGTCCTGTCCCGTCTGGAAGAGCGACGGGTAGCCGAAGTCCCCGGTGGCCTCGCCCGCGGTCGTGCGCACGCGGTTGGCCTCGTACCAGGCGTTGTAGGGGAGCAGCCACGCCTTCGAGTCCGCGGGAACGCTGAAGCTCGACGCCTCTCCGGTGATCGTCGCGGGGGCGGGCAGCACGTAGCGGTAGGCCACGCCGTCCGCCGAGGCGCGCACGACCAGGTCGAAGCTGCCGCTCGCGTTGCGGAAGCCGAACCTGGCCTCGTTCATCCGGGTGGCGCGCTGCAGCCGTTTGCCGGTCGGCATGGTGTAGCGGTCGATGACAACGCGGTCACTGCGGCCGGTGGACGTCAGGTCCTTCGTGAGGTCCGCGGTGGTCGTCGTGAGGCCGATCGCGGCGGGCTGGAGCACCGTTCTGCCCTGCCGTCGTACGGCTATCGTCAGGTTTCCGCTGTTCAGAGCTACTTCCGCGACGACTTGGCCAGGGCCTGTCACCGTCTGGTCGGCAGGTGCGGCGACGGCGGGCGCGGCGGGCAACAGCAGGGCGAGCACGAGTACGAGCAGTCGTGACATCGTTGTCAGCTCCCGGTGTGAGACCGCTCCCATCGTGTGGGGCCGTTCGTTCCCGGTCAAGAGGCTGATAGTTATCAGTCGATTTGCGGACAGATGAAGAGATCTTCATCTTGGTCTCATGCGGGACTACTCCGGCTGGGGCATCGTCAGTCGCATGCTGCCGTCCGCCCGCACCGGCACGGTCCTCGTGGCCGTGCTCAGCGTGGTGTGCGCGCTCGCGGCCGTGCTGCTCGTGCTCACCGTGGCGCGACCGGTTCCGCCCGACGTGCGAGCACCGGAGGTCCAGATAGGACGATCGGCTCCGCCCGCCCCGTCCTCCTCCGCGGTGCCCACGACCACACCCGGCTCCGTGCTGCCCCCGCCACCGCCGGTCGAAGACGACGACGATGGCGAGGACGACTGACGTGCCCGCACGCGTGAAGATCATGTGCTGGCTCCTCGGCCTCATGACGCTCGTCCTCGGGACCGTCGTGGTCGTGGTGTGGCGCTTCCTGCTCGTCGACGTCGACGACCGCGTCAACCGCGCCCTGGAACAGGAGACCGGCGAGTTCAGCACGTACGCCGAGACGCACGCCGGCGACGCCCGCGCCGTCGCCGAGGCCCACCTGCGCCTGCAGTACCCCGACGAGCACGAGATCCACCTCGCCGTTCTCCCCGGCGGTGTGCTCGTCCAGCGTGCCGAGATGACCTACGCGCTGGAGAACGACCGTGCGGTGCTGGGCGTGATCACCTCCTCAAGCGCGTCGTGGGGAGTCGTGTCCACTCCGGCCGGTCCGTTCCGCTGGGCGAAGGTGCACGCGGCGGCTCCCGCGGAGATGTGGTTCGTCACCGGCTACTTCGAGGACGGCGTGCACGCCCCGGTGCACTCGACAGTGCGCGTGCTGGTGCTGGTGTCGCTGGCGGGGCTGCTGATCGCCGCCCTGATCGCCTGGTTCGTGGCCGGGGTGATCCTCGCGCCGATCCGCGTGGTCCGCCAGGCGGCGGCCGAGATCACCGAGTACGACCTCACCCGCCGCATCCCGGTCTCCGGCAACGACGACGTCGCCGCGCTCGCCCAGCAGTTCAACTCGATGCTGGACCGCCTCGACCGCTCGTTCCGGCTGCAACGCCAGTTCCTCGACGACGCCTCCCACGAACTGCGCACGCCGATCACCATCGTCCGCGGCCACCTGGAACTGCTGGGCGACTCACCGGAGGAACGCGCCGCCGTCGTGCGGCTGTGCACCGACGAGCTCGACCGCATGGCCCGCCTGGTCGAGGACCTGCTGCTGCTGGTCAAGTCCGAACGCCCGGACTTCCTGCGTCCCGTCGTGGTGAGCCTGCCCGAACTCACCAGCGACATCGACGCCAAGCTGCGCGCCCTGGGCGACCGCCGCTGGGTGCTCGAGTCGATCGCCGAGGGCGAGGCCGTGCTGGACCCGCAACGCGTGACCCAGGCCGTCCTGCAACTCGCCTCGAACGCGGTCCGGCACACGACCGACGGCTCCACGATCCGGTTCGGATCCTCAGTGGACACCGCGGTCTCGTTCTGGATAGCCGACTCCGGCCCCGGCGTGAGTGACGAGTCGTTGCTCTTCTCCCGCTCCACGGGCCTCGGCCTGCCGATCGTCAAGGCCATCGCCGACGCGCACGGCGGTGCCGTGCGGGTACGTTCGGTGGCGGGGCAGGGAGCGACTTTTGTGGTGGAGGTACCGCGATGACCGGCCGGATCCTGATCGTCGAGGACGAGGCCCGCATCGCCTCCTTCGTGGAGAAAGGACTGCGCGCCAACGGCTTCAGCACGTCCGTGGTCGCCTCCGGCGCGGACGCGTTGTCGTGGGCTGCGTCCTTCGACCTGGTGGTGCTCGACCTCGGACTGCCGGACCTGGACGGCTTCTCCGTGCTGCGCTCGCTGCGCGCCCAGGGCGTGCAGACCCCGGTGATCATCCTGACCGCGCGTGACTCCGTGCACGACACCGTCGCAGGTCTGTCCGGCGGCGCCGACGACTACATGACCAAGCCGTTCCGCTTCGAGGAACTGCTGGCCCGCGTGCGACTCCGGCTGCGCCCACCCGGCGTGCCCGAGTCCACCGTGCTGTCCGCCGGGACGTTGTCGCTGGACCTGCGCACCCGCCAGGCCGTGCTGCCGTCCGGTTCGGTGGACCTCACCGCCCGCGAGTTCGCTCTGCTGGAGCTGTTCCTGCGCCACCCCGGCCAGGTGCTGGTGCGCGAGCAGATCCTGTCGCACGTCTGGGGCTACGACTTCGACCCCGGGTCCAATGTGGTCGACGTGTACGTGCGCTCACTGCGCCGCAAGATCGGGGCGGAGCGCGTGGAGACCGTGCGCGGCATGGGCTACCGCCTGGTCTAGTGCGAGCCTCGGGTCACCAGGTCCAGGAGGGGGTGATGGCGAGGAAGAAGATCAGCAGGGCGACGAGGCAGACGATCACCATCACCACCATGCCCACGTCGAGGTGCTGACGCCGGAGTCCTTCTTCGCTGTCCGCGCGCCTCTTCGCTCTCTCGCGCTCTCTTTGCGCTCTGGCCTGGAATTCGTTGAAGGGGTCTGGACGCATCGGGAACTCCCTCTCACGTCACCTGTGCCTCGTATCAGGATGACTCCGTCCGACGGCTGAAGAACCCGCTGAACGTGTGACGGCGGCACGTCAGATGAAGGCTCCTTCATCCGGGCTTCACCGCTGGATCAGCACGGCGCCGCAGGATCGTTCTCGTGATGCTGACGCTGGTGGTCTTCGCGGTGGCGGTGGTGCTCTGGACGTGCACACCGCTCGACGACACGTTCGTCGCCCTCGCCGCCGTGGTCGTCCTGCTGCTGTTCGGAGTGCTGCCGGCCTCGGCCCTGGCGGTGCTGGGCGGCTCGACGACCTGGCTGCTGATCGCGGCCTTCGTGCTCGCGTCCGGCGTCTCGGCATCGGGGCTGCCGGCCCGCCTCGCGACGTCGCTGGCAGGCCGTGCGCGTTCAGTGCGCGGGCTGCTGCACCTGACGGCGTTCGCCTTGCTGCTCACCGCTTTCCTCGTGCCCTCGACCTCGGGCCGTGCCGCGCTCGCGTTGCCCGTGCACGGTGCCTTGCGGGAGCGCGTGAACTCGCGGGTGTCGCGTGCCCTCGGGGTGCTGTTCCCGTCGGTGATCCTGCTGACCGCGGTGGCGACCCTGGTGGGCGCGGGAGCGCACCTGATCACCAGCGCGCTGCTGGAGCAGGCGACGGGGGAGGGCATCGGGTTCGGGCAGTGGCTGGTGCTGGGGCTGCCGCTCGCCCTGGTCAGCGCGCACCTGACGGCCGAGGTGGTGCTGTGGCTCTTCACGACCCGCGCGGATCGGGCGGAGCGTCTCGGCGCGGAACCGCTCGGCGTGGACGAGTCCGCGCTGGTCACGGCAGCGCGGAGCGAGGGTCCCCTCCCGGGGGTCCCCTGTTCTAATTCTCCCAGACAGCACCGACAATTCCGGGCGCTCTCGGGATCGCTGACCATCCCGCTGCCCGCGGAGGGCCGCCGCGCTGAGGGCCGCTGCACCGAGGCTGGCCCCACCTCAGCCCATGCCACCTCAGCCCATGCCACGGCAGGCCACGCCACCTCAGGCCACGCCGCGGCAGGCCACCCCTCTGCGGCCCACCCCACTGCGGCCCACCCCACTGCGGCCCGTCCCGCCTCGACCCGTCCCACCGCGACCCTCACCCGCGTGGTCGCCCCACTGGCACCACCGGCCGCACCCAAGACCATCCGCGCGGTGATCGCCGGCCTGACCAGGCCCGAACTCACCGCCGTAGCGATCCTCGCCGTCGTCTCCGCGGCCTGGCTCACCGAACCCTGGCACCACGTCCCACCCGAGGTCACCGCGTTGGCCGGAGCCATCGCCATCACGACCCCACGCCTCGGCCTCACCACGCTCAAGCAGGCGATGGCCGAGATCCCGTGGTCCCTCCTCCTGTTCATGGCCGCCACCACCATGCTCGGCACCGCCCTGGTCGGCTCCGGCGCGGCAGCGAGCATCGCGACCCTGATCAGTCCGTCCCACCTGCTTCCGACCGTGATCGCGGTGAGCCTCCTCGCGCACCTCGTCGTCCAGTCCCGCTCGGCCCGGTCCTCGGTGCTGATCCCGATCGTCATCCCGCTCGCGGTCGCCGCCGGACTCAACCCCGCGGCCCTGGCCTTCGCCTCCACCGCGGCCGCCGGCTTCTGCCACACCTTCACGTCGTCCGCGAAACCGGTCGCCCTCTTCGCCGACGCCTACCGCCCCAAGGATCTGCTCAAGCTCTCCGCGGTCCTCGCCCCGATCACCGGCGCGTTCGTTCTCGCCTGCGCCGTCCTCCTGTGGCCGCACCTCGGCCTCCCACTGAAATGAGGTCACCGATGCGTTTTCTGGTAGCTCCCAGCGGTTTCAAGGAATCTCTCGACGCGTGCGAGGTCGCCGACGCGATCGAGCAGGGCATCTACCGGGTGGTTCCCGGTGCGGTCGTGGACAAGGCGCCGCTCGTCGACGGCGGTGAGGGCTCGGCCAAAGCTCTCGCGGAGGCGACCGGCGGCCGGCTCGTCCCCGTCCTGGTCACCGGGCCGGTCGGCGAGCGGATCCCGTCCAGCTTCGCGTTGCTCGGCGGGCCTGGACCCCGCACCGCCGTGGTCGAGATGGCGGCCGCGGCAGGCTTGCGCCTCGTCCCGAACGGCCACCGCGACCCGGCCACGACCACCACGTACGGCGTCGGCGAACTCGTCCTCGCCGCGCTGGACCTCGGTGTCGACCGGATCCTGGTCGGGTGCGGCGACTCCGGCACGTCCGACGGCGGCGCCGGCGCGTTGCAGGCACTGGGCGCGCGGATCACCGACGCACAGGGCCGCGAGATCGAACGCGGGGGAGCGGCCCTGCTCGGCGCCAGGGCGCTCGACCTGTCCGAAGTGGACCCCAGACTGGACAAGGTCGAGATCACCGTGGCCTGCAACCAGCACAACGTGCTGTGCGGCGACCGAGGCGTGGCGAGGGTGTTCGGGCCGCAGAAGGGCGCGACGCCGGCGCAGGTCGACCTGCTCGGCGCCGCGCTGGACAACTGGGCGGACCTGCTCGGCCCGGAGGCCCGCACCATTCCCGGTGGCGGCGCGTCGGGCGGGCTCGGCGCCGGCCTGCACGCGCTCAACGCCACCCTCGTGCCGCGCTTCGAGGTGATGCTGGAGCACTCCGACCTCGACGCCCGCCTGCCGCACGCCGACCTCGTCATCACCGCGGAAGGCGCCATCGACGGCCAGACCCCGCACGGCAAGGTGCCCGCGGAGGTGGCGCGCCGGGCCAAGAAGCACGGCAAGCCCGTCATCGCGCTCGCCGGCACGATCGGGGAGAACGCCCGCGCCACCCACGACGTCGGCATCGACGCCTACGCCAGCATCATCGCCGCCCCGGTCGCGCTGGACGTCGCGATGGCCACCGCCGCGGAACTGCTCACCGACGCCACGGAACGGACGCTGCGGCTGGTCCTGGTCGGCGCGGCCCTCACATGACGACGATCTCGATCTCCCTGCCGAGCTTCGCGCCGTTCAGCAGTTCGAGGTCGTCGCCGCTCCAGAACTTGCCGGGGTCGTACCAGTTGGGCCTGCGCTTGGGCAGCAAACCCATCTCCTCGTACGTCACGGCCACGATCTCCGCGCAGAACGCGCTTTCGATGGTCGCGTCCCCCTTGGGCCGCAACGGAATCCGTCCGCGCGCCCACCGCGAGGCGAGCTTGGCGGTGGACGGGAACGGCGTGCCGTCCAGCCGCGCCACCGTCCTGAGCGCCGCGTCCTCCATCTCGCGCGTCACCTCGTGGTCGAGCTGCCGCAACCAGGCCCGCTGCCCGTACTTGTCGTGCCACGTCACGACGGCGTCGCGCAGGTCGTGCAGCTGAGCGCCGCGCTGATGGGTGCCCGACCACATGTCCTTCAAGGACTTGCCGAGTTCGGCGTGCCACATCAGCGGCGGCATGTCGTCGATCACGATCGCCATGCCGACGTGGTTGACCGGGCTGTTGGTCATGGCCTGGATCGCCCGGTCCGCCGCGCTGCGCCCGCGGAACACCCACACGTCGCCGGTGCGGGTCATCTCGACGGCTTTGTCCAGTGTTGTCGCCATGACCGACTAGCCTAGGCACATGAAGCTCTGGAAGCTGCTCGGCATCGCCGCTTTCGCGGGAGTCGCGGCCAGCGGCGCGGTCGTCGCCCGGAACCAGCGCCGTCGCGAGGCCTACACGCCGGACCAGATCAGGGAACGGTTGCACGAACGGCTGGCCGAGGCGTCCCGCTCGGAATGAGCCGGTAGGCCACGAAGGCCGCCACCGCGAGCAGCGCCGCCGCCACCAGCGCCGTGCCCTGCATGGCCTCCGTGAACGTGCCGGTGGCGGCCCACGCCGACAGCATGGTCCCGAGCACCGCGATGCCCAGCGCCGCGCCCAGTTCGTACGCGGTCTCGGACACCGCGGATGCCGCGCCCGCCTTGTCCGCGGGGACCGCCGACACCACGGCGTCCGTGGTCAGGGTCAGCGCGAGCCCGACACCGGCGCCGATGACCACCAACGCCACCGCGATCGCGCCGTACCGCGCCGAGAAACCCACGATCGCCAGGCCCGCCGCGCTGACCAGCAGCCCGGCGGCGATCGCGCGGCCCACGCCGAGCCTGCGCACCACCGGCCCGATCACCGCGATCACGAGCATGCCCGCGACACCGAGCGGCAGCTCCCGCAACCCGGCTTCCAGCGGCGAGTAGCCCAGCACGTTCTGGAAGTACTGCGACAGGAAGAACACCAGCCCGGTCAGCGCGAACACCGCGATCATCGTCGCGCCCACGGCACCGCTGAACGCCGGGCTGCGGAACAGCGCCACGTCGATCATCGGATGCGCGGACGACTGCTGCCGCCGCACGAACAACCACAGCCCCGCCACGCCGACGAGTCCGGCCAGCAGGGCGATCCACGTCGGGCCGACCAGCGCGACCTCCTTGATCGCGTACACGAGCGGCACCACGCCGACAGCCGACAGCAGTGCGCTGACCAGGTCGAACGGTCCGGGGTTCGGGTCACGGGTCTCCGGCAGCCACCAGGCGCCGAACACGAGCAGCGCCGCCATCACCGGCAGGTTGATGATGAACACCGAGCCCCACCAGAAGTGCTCCAGCAGCACACCGCCGACCAACGGTCCGAGCGCCGCTCCGGCCGTGGCCGTCGCCGCCCACACCGCCACCGCCCGCCTGCGTTCGGCGGGGTCGGTGAACAGGTTGCGGATGATCGACAGCGTCGACGGCATGATCGTCGCGCCCGCCACGCCGAGCAGGGCGCGGGCCGCGATCAGCCACTCGGCCGACGGCGCGAACGCGGCCAGCAGCGACGCCGCCCCGAATCCTGCGGCACCCAGGAGCAGCAGTTTCTTGCGGCCGATGCGATCGCCGAGCGTGCCCATCGTGACCAGCAGACCGCCGAGCACGAACGAGTAGATGTCGCCGATCCACAGCACCTGTGCGGCGGTGGGCGCCAGTTCGTGCTGAAGCGCCGGGATCGCCAGTGCCAGCACCGTGCCGTCCACCGCGATCAACAACAACGCGAGCGCGAGCACGCCGAGCGCTGCCCACTTCCGCATGACGAACCCCCTTGGCCGACCATCTGGTCTGCAAATAACGTACCGTCTGGACGGTCGGCTAGGCAACCGCTAGGTTGATCACATGCCCGGAGAGCAGCGCAACGCGCCCCGCACCCGCCGTGAGGTGCTCGCCGCGGCCGCGCGCGCGTTGAGCGAGCAAGGCCCGAACATCAGCCTCGATGCCGTGGCGAAGGAAGCGGGCGTCTCGAAGGGCGGCCTGCTGCACCACTTCCGCACCAAGCAGGCGTTGATCGTCGGGTTGATCGAGGAGTGGTTCGACCACTACGACGCGACGGTCGAGAGCCTGCTCGAACCGGAGGACACGCCAGGCCGCTGGACCCGCGCGCACATCAGGGCGACCTTCGTGCCGGACGACCTGTGGTCTCACCCGTCTGTCGTAACGGCGTTGCTGGGTGTCCCGGAACTCCAGCAGCGCCTGGACGTCGCGGCGACCCGCTGGCGTCAGCAGACCGATTCGGACGGCCTGCACCCGCAACGGGCGGACCTCATTTCCCGTGCACTCGATGGAGTGACGCTGGCGGATCTCCTGTGGCGCGGCCAGGAGTCGGACGAAGAACGCGACCGCACCCGTGACCTGCTGCTCAAGCTCACCGAGCAGGCGGGGCCGCTCGTCTGAGAGTTTGTCCGCAGAACGTTGTCAAGTGGAACAACGCTGACACCGGACAACGAAGTCTGCGTACCGTCGGAGGTGGGGGGCACTCCGGGGGGAAGCACATGCCGATCGTGATGTCCGAATCCGTGCCCAAGGGGCGCGGACTGACAATTCTGTTCGAGTTGGAAGATCTGGCGCGCACGCGGTTCGCGTCGGCTCCACTGCCGATGTACGAACTGGTGTTCACCATGCACAGCGGCAACTGGGACCGCCTGCTGCTGCCGCAGATCCGCCCGCTCGCCGAACTGGTCAGGCCAGGCCGGTTCATTCCCGACTTCTTCAACTCCGCGCGGCCCGACTTCGACGACGCCGTGCGCCAGGTGCTCGAAGTGCCGTCGACACGGGTACGCGACCAGATCGCGAGCATGCTCGGCACGACGTCGCCGTGGCTGCGGTCGTTCGCGGCCGGCACCCCGACCTCGCGCCAGGACCTGAGGTCCGCGTTCCACTCCGGTTTCCGCGACCTGCTCGGCCCGAACTGGCCGCAGACGCGGCAGGGGTTCGACGCAGAGGTGCGCCTGCGGTCGTCGCAGGCCGTGACGCGCGGGCTGGGAGAGCTGCTCGGCCACCTGCACCCGTCGATCTCGTGGACCTCGCCCGCGTTGCACGTCGAACTGGGCTGGGACACCGAGATCTCGTTGCGCGGCACGGGGATGCTCATCGTGCCGGTGCTCAACGGGCTGACCCGCCCGGCGGTGTCGATGTTCGCCGAACCGCAGCCACTGCTGTTCTACCCCGTCACGGCACCTCAGCCGAGCGGCGCCAGCCTCGAACTGGCGCTGGGACGCACCCGGACGCTGGTGCTGCGGGCGCTCACCTCCGAACGCACCACCACCGAGCTCGCCAAGCACGTGGGCATCAGCCTGCCCACGGCGTCGCAGCACGCCACCGCGCTGCGCACGGCGGGTTTCGTGTCCACCCACCGCAACGGCAGGTCGGTCCGCCACCGCCTGACCCGGCGCGGCTGGGAACTGCTGAACTGACGATCAGGGAGGCCAGCATGACCGCGATGCCGCGGTACCGCACCGACCCGAGTCCCCGTGCGCTGGCGGTCCGGCTGCGCGCCCTGCGCACCGCCCAGGTGCCAGTCGCCTGCGGCGTCTACGCCGGACTGTCCGCTCCCGGCACGACTTCCGCGCTGCACGCCCGCATCACCCACGCCATGGCCCGTGCGTTCGTGACGGGCGTCTCGGCGGGCGTTCCGCGCTTCGACCAACCGCCGTCCGCCCAGCTGCGGCTGCTGACGGCCGCGAGCTGGGGCAGGCTCGACGGCGTCGGTTCGGACATGACGGAGTTCCCGGTCGACCTCGCCTCCGAACTGTGGTGGCGCGTGCACGAACGAGCGCTCGGCTCGTTGCGCACGGCCGAACGCCGCCTGGCCTGCGACCTGTTGCTGCGCCTGGGATATCCGCAGCGCGCGGCCTCGGTGATCGGCCTGAGCGTGATCGACCCGCGCAAGCACGTGTTCTCGCCCGAACTCGCGCTGGAACAGCTCGCCGTGCTCCGCTGCCACCTCCCGTCGTCCGCCGTGGAGGCGATGGCGTTGCGCGGCGCCAGGTCCGGGCTTCCTCCCGAGACGCGCCGCGACCTGGCGTTGTTCGTGGTGTTCCGCAACGCCGCCCGCGGCGCCGACTCCACGTCCCTGCAAGCCGGTGCCGCTTTGGCGACGAAGGCCGCGTCCGAGCTGCCGCAGAACGGCTTCACCGCCGCCCTGCACCGAGCGCGACTGCACCGTGCGATCGCCGCGGTTCCGTTCGTGCGGCACGACATCGTCGAGACGCACCGCCTTCTCGGCCGCGCACTGGAATCGCTGACCTCGGCGACGCCGGGCACGGCCGAGATGGACCGGCTGGCGTGGGCGGACGAGGCCTACGCCCTCTACTCCTTCCTCGTGCAGACCCACGTCGCCGTCGGCCTGGGACAGCGCGCCGTCGGCTACGCCGGCGAACTGGTCGAGCTCAGTCCCGGTGACCACCGGACGTGGGCATTGCAGGGCGACGCGCTGGCAGCGTGCGGTCAGCTGGAGGCTTCCTTGGAGGCCTACGGCCGTGGGATCGCACTCGGGGGTTGGGGCGCGGCTCGTGCGGCCTATCTGCGCGGCTTCGTGCTGGAACGGCTTGGGCGGGTGGCCGAGGCCGCCGAGGACTACGTGCTGTCCCAACGCATCGACCCGACCTCGTCGGTGGTGGCGGCTCCGGTTGTGCCGGTGGGCGGCCATGACCGGCGGCTGCCCGCCGAGGCGGGTGGCCGCGGACGGGGTGTTGGCGCACGCCGTGCTGCTGAACGGGTCCGTGCCGTGCAGGTGCGTTGAGACGGAACCGGCCACCTCGGTGGAGTTGGTCGCGGGTGCGGCCTCCTCAGCGAGAGTCGGCCGTGACCAGTAATCGCAGGTGCGCGGCGAGCCAGGTGGCCGAGGCCGGGCCGTCGGCGAACGCCGTGACGCTGGCCGCCGCCGTGCGCAGGCCCGTGCGGTGCAGGTGCGCGCCTACCTCGCGCACGCGGGTGAGCAGGCTGTCCGTCAGGTGGTCCAGGCCTCGATGAGAGGCCTCGGCCAGCACCGTCAGCGCGCTGTCGACCGCCGCGCTCAGCGGATCGGACGTCGTGACTCCCGGCGACAGGGGTTGTGGCGTCGTGTCCGTCGCGAGGTCCACGACCACCACCCCCGCCGGGGTGTGCACGGCCAGCGGGTCGACGACCAGGGTGCCTCGATGTCGCCGGACGCTGCCGGTGATCGTCGTGGGGTTGGCGCGCAACGCCGCTGTCAGGGCGTCCAAAGACTGTGGTGCGACGGCCCGGTGTGTTGCCTCCAGGAGGCACGACGTGCCCGTCGGGTCGTGCAGGGTGGCGGTGAGGCGTTGCGCGGCCGGGTCGTAGGCGAGGCCGGACACCTCGGTGACGCGGATCGCGCGGACCAGTTCGGCCTCCACCCTCGCGCGGACCTGGCGCGGCGGCAGTTCGGCCAGGTGTGCGGCGGCCTTGGCGTAGTCGTCGATCACCAGGGCCTGGGGCAGGTGGTCCCAGGCCGTGCCGACCGGAGTGAGCGAGGTTTTGGCCACCCTGCTCGTCTTCAGGGTCACCGCTCGGCTCGCGCTGCGCGTCGCCGACTCGGACACCACGTTCGACGCCGCCAGCCGCACGCCGGTGCGCAGGGGAGTGTCGCGCTGCACCAGGACGACGTCGCCCGAGGCGAAGTAGACGTCGGCCGCGTTCTCCGCCCGCAGGCGGGCGCCCAGCGCGGTCAGCCTGACTCGCTTGAGCGGTGTTTCCGCGGGCTCGTCCGGGCCCAGGATCTCGGCGCGGGGGCCCGTGGCGGTGGTTCGCGCGTGCAGTTCGGTCAGCAGTGCGGCGAACTGTTCGGCCTCGTAGTCGGCGCTGCGCCTGCGATATGCGGTGAGTTGCGCGAGCAGGTCGGTGATCACTGCGGCCGGCCAGTGCAGGCGTTGCGCGGTGAGGTCGCGGTGCAGGCGCTGCCACGCGACGTCGAGCACCTCGCTCGCGTTCGTGGCGCCGTCGAGCAGCAACTGGTCGAGCAGATCGGTGACGGCGGTCAGGTCCGTTGCGGTGGTGGGAGATCCACCGACGTCGACCGTGTCGGCTCCCTGTGCGTCCGCCTCGCGGAACGCCCACACCGCCAGTGCCGTCGCCTCGTCCTTGTTCACCGCGTCGGTGTGGACGTAGGACAGGTCGCCGGGGACCAGGAACGTGACCGTGCAGGTGGGGAGTTCCGCCTGTGCGGTGTGGTCTTCCGCGGCCGGGCGGCGGAGCTTGGCTCGGTAACCGGCCTGGAAGGCCCTGCGGGCGCGGCGCAGCGTGCGTTCGCCCATCAACGCCACCAGGTCGGTGTCCGTCACCGCGCCCGGCGACCACAGCTCGGCCGGTGCGGTCGTCTCCTGAGTGCGTTGGTACGCCAGGACGACGGCGATGCGGTGCCGGCAGACGCCCGCCGCGCCGCAGCTGCACCGTGCCGCGTCGAGCGCGATGCCCGGCGGCAGCGTCGTCGTGGTGCCGTCCGGGAACTTGCCCTGGACGGCACCGGCCGGATCGGTGTCGAGCGCCGGGACGACGCCCGCGTCGAGCTCCTTGACGGCGCGTTTCACCAGACCGCGGTTGGCCAGCGCCGCGAGGGCGTCCGGGGTCAGTGCCATCAGGTCTGGTCTGGTCACCTGAGCTTCTCCGCAACGAATTCCGCGAGCTGTCCTGGGGTCATCGCGCCGACGTGCGCGCCGACGTTCGCGAGGCGCTGGCCCAGCGCCCGGTCGTAGTCCGGGTTCGCCTCGTCGTCCAGCGCCGCCAGGCACAGCACGTGGGTGCCCTGCTCGCACAGGTCCTTCACCGTGCGGACCAGGTGCGCCGCGCTGCCGCCCTCGTAGAAGTCGCTGATGATCGCCACGATCGACCGGCGCGGGCTGTCCACGAGGCCGGCCCCGTAGGCCACGGCCTTGGCGATGTCCGTGCCGCCGCCGAGCTGCACCTTCATCAGCAGCTCGACCGGGTCCGTCACGTCCGAGGTCAGGTCGACCACGTTGGTGTCGAAGGCGACCAGGTGCGTCCTGAGCCCCGGCAACCCCCACAGACAGGCCGCCGTGACGGCCGAGTGGATCACCGAGCTGGTCATCGACCCGGACTGGTCCACCAGCAGGATCACCTGCCACTGCTCCAGGTGACGTTTGGTGCGGGAGACGAACTTCGGGTGCTCGATCGCGAGCTTGCGCTCTTCCGGTTGGTAGCGCTGGAGGTTCGCCCTGATCGTGGAGCGGAAGTCGAAGTTGCGCGAGTTCTTGTGAATGCTCGGCCGCCGCGACCTCGTGCCGCTGAACGCCGTGCGCACCTCCGTCTTCAGCTTCTCCATCAACTGCTTCACGACCGCTTCGACGATCTTGCGCGCCAGCGCGAGCACGGCAGGGTTCATCAGGTGCTTGGTCCGCAGCACCGCGCGCAGCAGCGCCGGGTTCGGCTCGATCCGTTGCAGCACTTCGGGATCGGTGACGACGTCGGTGATCTCGTACCGCTCGACCGCGTCGCGTTCCAGCCGTTCGATCGTCTCGCGCGGGAAGAGAGTGTGCACCTCGTCGAGCCAGTCGACGGTCTGCAGCACCGAGTCCTCGCTGCCGCCCTTGCGCACGCCGCGTTCGGCCAGCTCGGGATCGCGGCCGTAGAGCCATTCCAGCGCCGTGTCCCGGCGGGCCGCGTCGCCCTGCACCCCTCCGGTGCAGCGCGACGCGGGTTCACCCAGGATCAGCCGCCAGCGTTCCAGGTCCGTCATGCGAGCCCGCCCTTCACCAGCAACGCGTCCACGCGCTTCTCGATCGCCATCGCCTCCGCCACGACCATCGGGTCGACGGTGAGACGGGTGACGCCCTTCGCGCTGCCCTCGGCACCGCGATGGTGCAGGACGGTGGCCGCGATGGTCTCCCTTTCCCTGGGCGGGAAGTAGCTGAAGGCGAGCCGCAACGCGGGCAGCGCCACCAGG
The DNA here is from genome assembly GCF_033949975.1 of Lentzea sokolovensis. Taxonomy (NCBI): domain Bacteria; kingdom Bacillati; phylum Actinomycetota; class Actinomycetes; order Pseudonocardiales; family Pseudonocardiaceae; genus Lentzea; species Lentzea sokolovensis. The sequence continues at coordinate 220,665 of NZ_JAXAVU010000001.1, read as the reverse complement.
AACTCGTCCTCGGTCATCGCGCTGACCAGCTCGTCGAGCACCCCGACCAGGTCGGAGCTTGCCAGTACCTCTTCCCGCGCGACCGCGAACAACCCGGCGAGCCAGTCGCCGAGCGCCTCGATGTTGCGCACCTTGCGCACGTCCAGCTGGGAGCCCAGCGTCCAGGCGAGCCCGAGTGCGGCGCCGCGCAGATCCGGCGGTGCCTCCACGTCGTTGCTCACTCGGGTCGCGACGCCGGTGACGTCCGCGACGTCCAGCGAGAGCGCGGACTTCGCGTGCAGCACCGCGTCCCTGGTCGCCGCCATGGCCTTGAGACGGTGCGGGTCGGCCGGAGCCGGGCCGCCGTGCAGGCCCTCGACCAGCCAGAGCACCCGCGCCGTGCCCGCGTCGATCACCGAGCCCAGCAGCGGATCCCTTCTCGTGCCGAACAACCTGTCGTGCCGCCACAGTCCGAGCACACCGCCGAGCACGGACCCGAGCGCCGCGAGATCGCCCGTCGCCCGGACGCCCTCGTTGAGGGTCTGCTGGACCTGTCCGGACAACGCCGAGATCCCGCAGAGCACCGCGTCGAACAGGATGGTCGCCAGGTGCTCCAGCTGAGCGTCCCGGGAACGGCGTTCCAGCACCGCCCCAGCCGCTTCCTCCAGCGTGGCGCCGTTCTCGGCGGCCTCGATCAGCGCTGCCAGCCGTTCCTCGGCCGGTCGCAGCGTCCACTGCTCGTCCAGCTGCGGCGCGGCGCCCTCGGACGGGCCGCTCGTGCGTTCGAAGCCGGGAATCCGCAGCACCCGCAGGCGGTGCAGGATCCTGCTGCGCTCCAACGCCTCCGCGTCCGTGAGATCGAGCGCGACCTTGCCCTCCTGGTCGAGCCCGTGCGTCCGCAACAGCTCCTGCACGGCGTTGACCAGCGGCGGTGCCGGCGTGTCCGGGTGCAGCCTGCCGACCTTGCTGCCCCTCAACGCCCCGATCATCTCGATCAACGCCGGGTGCGCGCCGGGCTGCAGCGTGCCGCGCCGGGTCCACGGCGGCGGCTGCGTCAGGTCCTCGGAGATCAACGCGCTGGTCAGGCCGTCGAGCACGTCCGTGCGCGCCAGGTTCTCGTGACCGCGCAACCGGGCCAGCGCCCCGGCCTGCGTGCGCGCCGCGATGAGGTCGGCCGTCGACACCGGCTGCAGCCGCCCGCGCAGCCGCGTCGCCACCGACTCGACCAGCCAGTCCGCCGCGCGCTGCGACCCCGCCTCCCAGACCTGCTGGTAGTAGCCGGGCGACGGCATGCCCGACTGGTAACCGGTGAACGCGTCCAGCCGTGCGTGCGAATACGGCACGAGATAGCTCGCGCCTCTCTCCCGTTCGGGAACCTCGGGCCACTCGGTGGTGCCTTCGAGCTTCGCCTTGAGCGCGGCCGTGTGGAAGCCGCCGGTGATCACGACGACGGGCCTGTCTCCCGCGTCGTTCACCGCGGCCCGCACCCAGCGCGCCATGTACTCCTCGCGAGCCGAGTCGCCCTCGTCCGCGGTCGCCGTGCCGCGCAGCAGGTCGAAGTACTCGGCCATGCCCTTCGGCTCGGTCTCGCACTCGAAGAGGTGGTCCCAGAGCGCGTCGACGTTGTCGACCGCGAACTCCCGGCACAGCCGCTCGACGACCTCGGTGTAGCGCAGCTCCGCGTCCGCGTACCTGTTGCTGACGTCGCGGAACGCCTCGTGCCACGCGGGCAGGTCGATGAACCTGACCTCGGCGCCGCACCGGCGGGCCTCGGTGATCGCCACCCACTCCGGCGAGTAGTCGCAGAACGGCGACCACGACGCGTGCTGGTCGGAGTAGCTGAACAACGCGACGGGCAGCTCGTGGCCGAGCAACAGCTCGTCGATGCGCTCGTTGAAGTCGGCGGGACCTTCGACGAGCACGTACGCGGGCTGGTGCTCGGAGATGGTGGCGGCGACCAGCCGGGCACAGGCGGGACTGTGGTGCCGGACGCCGACGAACACGGCCCCCATCAGCCGGGCAGCAGGTGCCGGGCGCGGTGCAGCTCCTGCCACTGCTCGCCCTTGCGCCGCGACGCGTGCTGCTCCAGGTACCGCCGCAGCCGCGCCAGGTCCTCCGCGTTGTCCTTCGCCGCCGTGCCCGCCAGGCACTCCACGACGTCCGCTGCCGACCCGACCTCGCCGCGCAGGAACCAGCCTCGCAGTCCCACCGCGTGCGCCACCGACACCGCCTCGGCCGTGCTCATCACGGTGGTGAGCCGGTCGCCGCCCTCGCGCAGATCGCGGAACGTGCGGACCAGGACCTCCAGCACGTCACGCCTCGGCGCGAGCTCGACGCCCGACTTCTCCAGCAGCTTCGCCGCCTCCTGCTCGACCAGGGCGAGCTCGGTGTCGAAGTCGGCGATCGGGAACACCGTCTCGAAGTTGAACCGCCGCTTGAGCGCGGCGCTCATCTCGTTCACGCCCCTGTCCCGCGTGTTCGCCGTGGCGATCACGTTGAACCCGTCCTGCGCGAACACCATGCCGTCCGGGCCGTTCAGCTCGCCGATCGCCATCACGCGGTCGGACAGCATCGACAGCATGCAGTCCTGGACCTCCAGCGGGCAGCGGGTGATCTCCTCGAACCGCACGATCTTGCCCTCGGCCATGCCCCGCAGCATCGGCGCCGGCACGAGCGAGCGCGGCGACGGCCCCTCCGCGACGAGCAGCGCGTAGTTCCACGAGTACTTGATCTGGTCCTCGGTCGTGGCCGCGCCGCCCTGGATCGTCAGCGTCGACTCGCCGCACACCGCCGCCGCGATCAGCTCGGACAGCAACGACTTCGCCGTGCCCGGCTCACCGACCAGCATCAGGCCGCGGCTCGTCGCGAGCGTGACCAGCGCCCTGTCCACAAGGGACGGATCGCCGACGAACTTCCTGCTGATGCCCCGCTTCTCGTCACCCACCACGAACCGGCGCGCGGCTTCGAGGCTCAGCGCCCAGCCCGGCGGCCTGGGCGCCGTGTCGGTGTCGCGCAGCTTGGCGAGCTCGTCGGCGTAGCGGACCTCGGCGGGAGGACGCTGCATCGTCTGGGTGCTGGTCATGACTGCAAGGACTCCAGTTCGGAGAGGAGCTCGGAGACGGTGATCGGGTCGATCTCGTAGGTGGCCGGCGCGTCAGCCGGAGCGGACCACGCGCCGTGACCGTTGCGCGAGAACCACATGTCGCTGAAACCGACCTCGGGGAAGACGTCCATGGCGCCCACCGCGATGCCGGGTTCGAGCCTGGCGACGAGCGCGCCGCCGTCGGGGAACGGCCGGGTGATCCAGCACTCGACGCCCGCGTCCTGCGGGGTGCCGCGCACCCAGCCCTTCTTGGTCAGGCCGAGGATCTTGCCGATCGGGTACGGGGTGTCGCAGTACTTCTTCGCACGGGGGAGAAGGTCGCCGGCCGCGCCGAGCAGGTGAACCGGGCGGCCCAGCTGCGGGAACGGCTGGAGGATCTCGTAGTCGGCGAAGACCTCGCCCCACGCCGCCGACGCCTCCCGCAGGTCGACCGCGTGCGCCACGCGGACCGCGGTGCTCTCGGACAGCGTGAACTCGTCGTCGTGCTCGTCGGCCAGCGTGCGGTCCTCGGCCAGGCGGAACGAGGTGCCCTCGTCGGTGATCCAGACCAGGCGGCGGACCAGGTGCCACAGCAGCGGATGAGCGGCGAGGACCGTCAGGAACTCCTCGGCGCTCCACCTGCGCTGGTCGACCATCGCGCGTTCGAGCCGCTGGATCTGGTCGGACGCGATGGTGCGGACGTCCTTCTTCAGCGCCATGAACCGCTTGTGCTCCAGCGGTGCGAGGTCCTGGTCGTCCTTCGCGCCGGGCTTCGGCAGATCCTTGCGGCGCTTGCCGTCCGGGTCGAGCACGAACGGCTTGAGCTGCTCGTCGAAGCCCACGGTGAACTTCCGGGGGCCGTAGTCGATCACCAGGGTTGCGGCGTCGTCCAGGCCCAGGCGCGGGACCAGCCGGTCCGACAGCTGGTCGCGGGACAGCCCGAGCTCGGCCGCGATCTGGGCGACCTTCTCCTGAGCCCTGGTCTTGAGGCCCTTGAACGACACCTTCTCGGCGATGCTGTTCAGATGCGACAGCGCCACTTCGGTGCCGATGTCGGCGAGCACGTCGAGCCCGCTGACCGCCCTGGCGTGCTGGCTCTCGCCGGGCCAGTTGCGGATCAGCGGCGACAACCTGCGCACGGTCTCGTCGTCGCCGAACCAGCCGAGCGCGTTCAGCACCCAACTCTCCTTCGGCGGTGCGCCTGCCTGCTCCCAGGCCTGGAAGGCGGCCCACGCGAACTCCGCCAGCGAGCCGGGGTCGAGTGCCTCACGGGCGATCGGCAGGCCCGCGTAGAGCTCGCCCGGCTTGGACAGCGCGGCCGTCATCAGCAGATGACCGGCTACTTCGGAGGACAGGGCGTGCTTGCGGTCCGCCAGCAGCACCTGTGGCAGCAGCCTGGGGTCCGCCCACTCGCCGATCGACGGCAGCTTCGCGGGCAGCACGTCGACCGGGTCGACCGCGAGCACGACGTCGATCGCGGCCTCGGCACCGCACTCCTTGGCGATGGCCGCCACGTCGACACCGAGATTGTTCAGGTGCCGCAACGCCGCCTCGGCGTTGCGACGAGGGACGCCCGCCTTGCCGGCCGCCGCCGGGATGAGGAGGCGGACGGCCCGCTCGCGATGCCGGGCTAGCCAGTCGAGGCCCCAGCGCCGGGCCGCCTTGGTGCGGGCGAACCAGTCGGCCATCTGCGTGGCCACCTCGACGGTGGCGAACGGCAGCAGCACCATCCCGGTCCCCGCGGCCGCGGACTGGACGTGCCGGATGAGCGCCGGTGCGGCGTCGACACCGAACCGGGCGGCGATGTTCTTGCCCCACTCCTCGACGCCGTAGCTGTAGACCGGCTTCCAGTCCGCGAGCAGGTGCCGCACCTCCTCCTCGGGGGCGAGGAGGAACAGGTCGTTGTCGTAGTAGCCGATCAGGCCGGCGTTGTACTCCTTGAGCAGGTTTCGCCAGTCGTGGCGGTCCTGGACCCACTCCGAGCCGGACGCGAGCCACTGCTCGTGCTCGCCCGGCTCCCAGATCACCGCCGCCTCCGGCACCGGAAGATCCGCCAGCACCACGGGCTTCACCGGCTTTTTGCGACTGAGCCACGGTGGGGAGGCCAGCAGCGCCGGCAGCTGGTCCGCGGTCGCCTCCGGCATGATCGCCTCGGCGGACTCGGCGAGCAGCGTGGCGACCTCGTCGGGCACGGTCAGGTGCGGGTTGCTCCGCAGGTGGATGTGCAACAGCCGGCGCGCGTGATCACTCGACGACGCGCGCTCGGCCAGCAGCCGCGCCGCTCGCACGGGAAACGCCCTCATCGCGGACACCACCGCGGGCCGCACGTACTTCCCGTCCAGCCGGTCGAGCAGGATCGAGAACGCCTCGTCCGTCGGTAACGCCGCCAGCACGGTCAACGCCTGCTTGCGGCCGCCCGTGCGCTGGTGGTAGCTGTCGGAGTCGAGCTCCTCCGCGAGCAGCGGCGCGACGGCCGGCCCCAGCACGTACACCGCGGTGTAGAGCAGGAACGCCGATGTCGTGACCGACTCGCCGCCCTTCCTGAAGTCCTCGAGGCTGCGGGCGCTGCTCGGCAGCATCCACCACCGGCTCGGCGTGTAGCCCTGCTTGCGGACCTGGGTGAACCAGTCCGCCCGCTCGGGCATCAGGAAGGACCGGAGTTCCTTCTCGGTCTTCGACTTGCCGATCTTCTCCAGCACACCCTCGGCGGCCGCGCGGTCCTCGGGGCCCGCGACGGCGATCGCGTACCGGAGGGCGGTGAGCATCAGGCCTTCCGGTTCGCCGATCGACGTCTGGAAGCCGCCGCGGTCGTACTGCAGGCAGATGCCGGTCCACTTGGCGCGCTTGTCGTCCCACTCGTCGGAGAAGGTCAGGCTCGTGAGCTCGATGACCGCGGTGGTGGCGAAGGCCAGGCCGTGGTCGGCGATCCAGGCGTGCACGGCGGGCCCGCCCGGCTTCGTGATGGCCGCGATCGCCGCCGCGCCGACCGGGGTCGGCTGCCCGGCCAGGTGCTCGCGGGCCGCGCTCACCAGTTCCGGTTTCGAGTTCTTGGCGGTCAGGGCGGTCTCGATCTTCTCCGCCTGCTCGACGATCTGCTGCCGCGCCTGCTCCGCCTTGGCGGGGTCGACGGCGAAATCCAGGGCCGGGTCGAAGTCGCGCTGTCGCACCGCGTCGCGCAGCCAGGCCTTGGGGATCACCCAGGTGTCTTCGTCGATGGGGGCTGCGGGAGTGGTGGCAGGTGGCGCAGCGGTGGGCTCGGTGGCGGGGCGCTGGGTGGAAGGCTTGGTGGTCGCCGGAGATGCGGCGGCGGGTGGAGAGACTGCGGGCTGCTGGGCGGCGGGCGACTGGGCCGCGTGCCCGGCGGCGGGCTGCGGCGCACCGGACGTGGTGGTGGCGCGCTCTTGGGCGGCAGGGTCGGTGGCCGTCTTCTGCCCGGCGGCGAGCTCCTGGGCCGGGTGCTGCGAGGCCGTGTCTTGCTGCGGTGCGGGTCGGGATGCGGGCTCGATGGCCGCGGGCTGCTGGGGCTCGGTGGTGGGTTCCGGTCTGTAGCCCTTCTTCTCCTTCTCCGCCACCAGCTTCGCGACGTGCGCGTCGGCCGCCTCGGCGGAGGCCAGCTCCTTCGTCTGAGTCTGGCCGGTGGTGCCCAGCCGTCCGAACCGGACGGTCACCGTCGCGCCGTCCTGTCCGATCTCCCAGAACTTCGCGGAGCCGTTCGCGACGAGTTCCCACCTGCGCACTGCTGTACCTCCTGGGGCCACACAAGGGAGTTGATGTGCACGGACGTTACTCAGGGGGTCTGACAATTCTTTACGGTGAGCTTAAAGAGCTGTTCAGACCCCCTGATTCACGGTGTCACGAGTGCAGTGACTCCAGTTCGGACAGGATTTCGGAGGCCGTGATGGCGTCTGCCTCCAAGGTGGCCGATCCGTTGCGCTGGGACGACCAGTAACCGTGCCCGTCGGCGGAGAACCACAGTTCGGTGAACTTGATCTCGGGGAAGACGTCGATCGCGCCCACGGCGATGCCGGGGTCGAGCGACGCGACCAGGGCGCCGCCGGACGGCAGTGGCCGGGTGATCCAGCACTCCACGCCGCCGTCCTGGGGCTCGCCGCGGATCCAGCCCTTCTTGGTGAGACTGAGGATCTTGCCGATCGGGAGGTCGACGTCGCAGTACTTCTTCAGCTGGGGCAGGAGGTTCTCGCCGGCCGGCACCAGGTGCAGGGGGCGGCCCAGCTGGGGGAACGGCTGGAGGATCTCGTAGTCGGCGAAGACCTCGCCCCACGCCTCCAGTTCGGCCTGGAGGTCCACCGGGTGCGCCACGCGGACGGTGGCGTCCTCCGGGAGCGTGAACTCGTCGTCACCGGAGTCGGCGAGGGTGCGGTCCTCTGCCAGCCGGAAGGAGAGGCCGTCGGTGGTGATCCACACGAGCCGGCGGACGATGTGCCAGAGCAGCGGGTGGCCGGCGAGGACGGTGTGGAACTCCTCGGCGGTCCAGGTGCGCTGGTCGACCATCGCCCGTTCCAGCCGGTGGATCTGGTCGGACGCCACCGTGCGGACGTCCTTCTTCAGGGCCGCGAACCGCTTGTGCTCCAGCGGGGCCTGGTCCTGGTCGTCCTTCGCACCGGGCTTCGGGAGGTCCTTGCGGCGCTTGCCGTCCGAGTCGAGGACGTAGGGCTTGAGCTGTTCGTCGAAGCCGACCGTGAACCGGCGGGGGCCGTAGTCGATCACCAGGCTCGCGGCGTCGTCGAGACCCAGGCGCGGCACGAGACGGTCCGCCAACTGGTCGCGGGACAGGCCCAGTTCGTCGGCGATCTGTGCGACCTTCTCCTGGGCCTTGGTCTTGAGGCCCTTGAACTTCACCTTCTCCGCGATGCTGTTCAGGTGCGACAGGGCGACCTCGGTGCCGATGTCGGCGAGCACGTCGAGCCCCGTCACCGCCCTGGTGTGCTGGCTCTCGCCCGGCCACACCCGGATCAGCGGTGACAGCGCGCGGACCGTCGAGTCGTCGCCGAACCAGCCGAGCGCGGTCAGCGCCCAGCCCTCCTTCGGCGGCGCGCCGACCTCCTGCCAGCGCTGGAAGACCGCCCACGCGAACTCCGCCAGCGAGTCCGAGTCGAGCGCCTCGCGGGCGATCGGCAGCCCGGCGTAGATGTCGCCCGGCTTGGACAGCGCGGCCGTCATCAGCAGATGCCGTGCGGCTTCGGGGGACAGGGCCTGCTTGCGGTCGCGCAGCAGGACCTGGGGCAGCAGGCGGGTGTCCGCCCACTCACCGATCACCGGCAGCTTGGCGGGCAGCACGTCGACCGGGTCGACGGACAGGAAGGCGCGCAGCCCGTCCGCCGCTTCCGGGGTGGGTGCCAGCGCCGCCACGTCGACCCCGAGACCGTGCAGGTGGCGGATCGCGGTCTCGGCGTTGCGCCGCTCGGCACCGGGCTTGCCCAGGGCAGCGGGAATCAGGAAGCGCGCGGCCGTCTCGCGGTGCCGGGCGAGCCAGCTCAGCGCGGTCTTGCGGACCTGCTTGAGCCGCACCAGCCAGTCCGCCATCAGCGCGGCGACCTCGGGCGAGACGAACGGCAGCACGATCACCGCGGCGGACGAGTTCCCCTCCACGATCCGGAGCAGGGGAGACAACGCGTCGAAGCCGAACTTCGCGGCCAGCCGCTTGCCCGCCGACTCCGCGCTCCAGCCCAGCCTGGGCTGCCAGTCGGCGAGCAGGTGCCGCACCTCGTCTTCTGGCGCCCCGATGAGCAGGTCCGCCATGCGGTAACCGATGCGGCCGGCCTTGTACTCCGCCAGCCAGTGCTCCCAGGTCTTGTAGGCGTGGGTGTCCCAGTGACCGTCCTTCAGCCACTCCTCCCTCTCACCCGGCTGCCACGTGAGCGACGAGGCGGGCACCGGGAGATCCGGCACGACCACCGGCTTCACCGCGGGCTTGCGGTGCAGCCACGGCGGCGACGCCAGCAGCGGCGGCAATGCCTCGGCCGGTGCTTCCGGCACCCCCTCGGTGTCGACCTCGACGAAACCGGCGGGCGCGTCCAGGTGCGGATACGTCCGCAGGTGCACGCTGAGCAGTCGGCGGAACTCCTCGTTGCGGGCGGAGCGTTCGCCGAGCAGCCTGGCCGCTCGCGCCGGGTACGCCGTCATCATGGACAGCACGGTCGGGCGCACGTACTTCGTGTCGATCCGGTCGAGCAGCAGCGCGAACGCCTCGTCGGTGGGCAACGCGGCGAGCGTCTTCAACACCTGCTTGCGGGTGTCCGCGCGCTGGTACTGGTGGTCGAGCGCGTCGGCGAGCAACGGCGCGATCGCCGGACCCAGCACGTACAGCGTCGTGTGGAGGACGGTCGAGTTGCCGGCCACCGAGGAGGGCGTGTTCGCGAACTCCTCGTAGGTGGTGGCACTGCAATGAAGGATCCACCAGCGGGTGCCGGTGTGCGGCGTCTGGCACGCTTCCTGGAACCAGTCCGGCCTTCCTGGCATCAGGAACGCCCGCACCAGCTTGGTGTTGGGCTCGTCGATCTGGTCGAGCCCGCTCAGCGCGGCTTCCGCCGCGTCGCGCTCGGCGTCACCCGCGATCGCGAGCGCGTAGCGGATCGCCAGCAGCATCTTGCAGTCGACGCTGCCGATGGTGATGTGGGAGTAACCACCGCGGGACGCCAGCCGTTCGTGGCCGTACGTGCGCTGCTGCGAAAGCCACTCGCGTGCGCACATGACCCTCATGTACTCGACGGTGGCCTCCGTCGCGAACACCAGGCCGTGGTCGGCGATCCAGGCGTGCACGGACTGTTCGCCGCTGGCGACGATGGCCGCGATCGCCGCCGCCCCGGCGGGATTCGGCCGGCCGGCGAGGTGCTCACGTGCCGCCTCGACGAGATCTGGGTCGGAGGCCGGTTCGGAGAGGATCCGCTCGATCGTGTCCGTCTGCTCGCCGACGCACCGCCGGGCCTGCTCCGCCAGTTCGGTGTCGACGGAGAACTCCGGGGCGGGGTGGAAGCCCCGCTGCCGCACCACGTCGCGCAACCACGCCTTGGGCATCACCCAGGTGTCCTCGTCGAGGACGGCGGGCTTCTCGGCGGGCGTGGTGGCCGCGGGAGCGTCAGCGGGCTGTGCGGCGTCGGAGGTGGAGACCGGCTCGTCGCCCGACCGAGGCGCGGCCACCTCGGCGGAACCGACCGCGCGGTAGCCCTTCTTCTCCTTCTCCGCCACCAGCTTCGCGACGTGCGCCTGCGCCGCCTCCGCGGACGCCAGCTCCTTGGTCTGGGTCTGGCCGTGCGTGTCCAGTCGTCCGAACCGGACGGTGACAGCGGCACCGTCCTGACCGATCTCCCAGAACTTCGCCGCGCCGCCCGAGACGAGCTCCCACCTGCGCACTGACTGCTCCCCGCTTCCGATCCGAAGTGTGTTGGTGACCGTGCCGAGCCGGTCTGACGTTGATCGACGACCAACCGTTCCCGCGTTCACGCGTGCAGTGATTCCAGTTCCGAGAGGAGCTCGGAGGCGGTGACCGCGTCCACGTCGAACGTGGACGGACCACCGTCGCGGGGTGCGACCCAGTCGCCCTCTCCGCTGGCGGAGAACCAGAGTTCAGCGACCCTCATCTCGGGGAACAGGTCGATCGCGCCCACCGAGATGCCGGGATCCAGATTCGCCACCAGCGCGCCGCCGGACGGCAGCGGGCGGAGCAGCCACGGCTCGTGGCCGTTGTCCTGGGGCTCGGCGCGCATCCAGCCCCGCTTGGTGAGGCCGAGGAACTTGCCCACCGGCACGTCCTTGTCCAGGTACTTGTGCAGCTGGGGGACCACGTCGCCCGGCGTGAAGGCGTGGACGGGACGGCCGAGCTGCGGGAACGGCTGCAGGATCTCGTAGTCCGCGAACACCTCGCCCCAGGACGGCAGCGTGTCGGCCAGGTCGACCGGGTGGGCCACCCGGACGACGGCCTCCGCGGGCAGCGTCACCTCGTCGTCGGAGGCGTCCGCCAGGGTGCGGTCCTCGGCGAGGCGGAAGGTCAGGCCGCTGTCGGTGATCCACACCAGCCGCCGGACCAGGTGCCACAGCAGGGGATGGCCGGCGAGGACGGTGCGGAGCTCCTCGGCGGTCCAGGTGCGCTGGTCGACCATCGAGCGTTCCAGGCGGTGGATCTGGTCGGACGCGATGGTGCGCACGTCCTTCTTCAACGTCGCGAAACGCTTGTGCTCCGCCGGTGCGAGCTCCTGGTCGTCGCGCGCTCCGGGCTTGGGAAGGTCCTTGCGGCGCTTGCCCTCCGCGTCCAGGACGTAGGGCTTGAGCTGCTCGTCGAAGCCCACGGTGAACTGACGCGGTCCGTAGTCGATCACCAGCGTCGCCGCGTCGTCCAGGCCCAGCCGGGGCACGAGACGGTCGGACAGCTGGTCGCGGCTCAGGCCCAGCGCGGCGGCGATGTCCGCCACCTTCTCCTGGGCCTTCGCCTTGAGGCCCTTGAACTTCACCCTCTCCGCGATGCTGTTCAGGTGGGTCAGCGCCACCTCGCTGCCGATCTGGGCGAGCACGTCGAGGCCCGTCACAGCGCGGGCGTGCTGGCTCTCGCCCGGCCAGGAGCGGATCAGCGGCGCCAGGCGGCGCACCGTCTCGTCGTCGCCGAACCAGCCGAGGGCGGTGAGCACCCAGCCGTCCTTGGCCGGGGCGCTCACGTCCTGCCAGCGACCGAACACGGCCCAGGCGAACTCCGCCAGCGACGCGCGGTCGCACGCCTCGACGGCCAGCGGCAGTCCGGGGTAGACGGCGTCCTGTTTGGACAGCGCGGCCGTCATCAGGAGGCTCTTCGCGGCCTCGGCGGACAACGCGCCGCCGCTGTCGGCCAGCAGGACCTGGGGCAGCAGCCGGTGATCGGCCCAGTCGCCGATCACCGGCAGCTTCGCCGGAAGGACGTCGAGGGGGTCGATCTCGATCAGCGTGCGGATCGCGGCGCCCGCCTCGGCGCTGTGCGCGGTGGCGAGAGCGATGACGTCCACCCCGGTTTCGAGGTGGAGGTGACGCAGGGCGATCTCGGCGTTGCGGCGCGCCGGTCCCGCCGGGCCGAGCCCGGCCGGCAGCAGCAGACGGGCGGCGGCCTCGCGGTGGCGGGACAGCCAGGAGACCGCGAACGCGCGGGCGGTCTTGAGGCGCGCCAGCCAGTCCGCCATCAGCCCGGCGACCTCGGCGGTGGCGTAGGGGAGCAGCACGACACCGGACACGTGCGGGTTGCTCGCCGCGAGGCGGAGCATCGCGGGCAGGGCGTCCATGCCGAACCGGGCCGTGATGCGCTTGCCCCATCCCTCGCTGCCCCACGTGTCGCCTGGCGTCCACTCGGCGAGCAGCGGGCGGGCGAGCTCCTCCGGACCGCTCTCGAACAGCCGGTGGTCGTGGTAGCGGCTGCTGTGGCCCGCGCGGATCGCCGTGGCCATCGCCTCCCAGTGCTCGACGCGCCCCGTCCACCAGCCGGTGAGCGTCTCCCACTCCTCGCGCTCACCCGGCAGCCACGTGATGTGGGCGGCCGGCACCGGGAGGTCCTTCAGCACCACGGGTTTCGGTTGCGGGCGCCGATGCGTCCACGGCGGTTCGGCCAGCACTCGCGGCAGCGCCTCCGCCGGTGCGTCGGGCGCGGGCTCCGCCAGGAGATCGGCGACACCGGACGGCAGTTCCAGATCGGGATGTGTCAGCAGGTGGGCGCGCAGCAGGTTGCGGACGTCCACGTCGGTGATCGCGCGACGTGCCATCAGCCGCACCGCCCGCGCCGGGAACGCTGCCATCGCGGACAGCAGCGCGGGCCGCACGTACCGCTCGTGCAAGCGGTTGAGCAGCATCAGGAACGCCTCGTCGGTCGGCAGCACCGACAGCACCTTGAGCGCGAGCTTGCGGCACTCCGCACCCCACTCGACCTTCGCCCGCAGCTCGGCGTCGAGCACCGGCGCGATGCCCGGGCCCAGCACGTGCAGCGCGGTGAACACGCTCAGCGGCGACCAGATCAGGTGGCCGTGCTTCAGGGCGCCGAACTGCTCGGCGGTGGTCGCCGAGCAGTGGATCATCCAGGTCGGCGCCCCGGACTCGTTCGCCTCCTCGAACCAGTCCTGCCGCGTCGGGGCAAGGAAGGCACGCGCGGCCACGCCGAACCACGTGGTGCCGACCTTGTCCAGCTCCGCGACCGTCGCGGCGTAGGTCTCGTCGTCCGCCACCGCCAGCGCGGTGCGCACGTCGATCAGCGCGAGGGCGTCAGCGTCTCGGTCCGCGCTGTGGTGCGGGAGGTAGACCTTCAACGTGCCGTAGCCGTCGATCACGGTCGCCATGTGCACGGCCGCCACGGCAGCGAACGGCAGCCCGTAGTCCTCGATCCACCAGTGCACCGGCGAGGTGCCGTACTCGTACCCGATCAGCGTCAGGAGCACCGCGGCGCCCAGCGGATCGGGCCGGCCCTCGTGGTGGTTCCGCAACGCCCGCACCAGATCCCGCTCGTGCTGCGGTGCCGTCAACGCCCCGTCGATCTTCCCGGAGTGCGCGGCCACGTGGTCGCGGAAGCGCTGCGCCATCGCGGAGTCGAGGGTGAACTCCGGCAACGGTCCGACGTCGCGTCTGCGCATCGCCTGAGCCAGCCACTCCGCGGGCATCACCCACGTCTCCTCGTCGCGAGGAGGAGCCTCCACGACGGGGGCGGGCACTACTTCGGCGACGGCCTGGTAGCCCTTCTTCTCCTTCTCCGCCACCAGCTTCGCGACGTGCGCCGTCGCAGCCGCCTCCGAGGTCAGCTCCTTGGCCTGGGACTGCCCGGCGGTGCCCAGCCGTCCGAACCGGACGGTCACCACGGCACCGGCCCGGCCGACCTCCCAGAACTTCGCCGAGCCGCCGGAGACGAGCTCCCACCTGCGCACCACAAGACCCCCTGAATCCGACCTGGAGCTGATGTCCACGGACCGTACTCAGGGGGTCTGACAGTTTTTGTTGATCAGATGAAATCGCTGGTCAGAGCTTCCACCACAGCGCGGTGTCCGGCGGCAGGAGCAGTAGCCCGTCGCGCACTCCGTAGTACGACGAAGCGAGCAGCACCGAGCCGGGATCGGGCAGTTCCACCACCGCCCCGGACAGGTTCACCGCGCAGGCGACCCCGTCCCGCTCGAACCGCAGCACGCCTTCCGGAGCGTCGACCCACGTGAGGCCGGCACCCAGCGCCGGGTTCTCGCGACGCACGCGCAAAGCGGTGCGGTAGAAGGACAACATCGAGTCCTGGTCGCCCGCCTGCGCCTCCACGGACAGCTTCGCCCAGTCCGCCGGCTGCGGCAGCCACGAGCCGCCGGTGCCGAACCCGAGCGACGGTCCGGAAGACGCCCACGGCAACGGCACGCGACACCCGTCACGACCGCGTTCGGTGTGACCGGACCGCTCCCACATCGGGTCCTGCAGCACCTCGTCCGGCAGGTCCAGCACCTCGGGCAGCCCCAGTTCCTCGCCCTGGTACAGGTACACCGATCCCGGCAACGCCAGCATCAACGCCAACGCTGCGCGCGCACGCCGCACACCGGTCTCACCGCCGCCGTACCGTGTCACGTGCCGTTGCACGTCATGGTTCGACAGCACCCAGGTAGTAGGCGCCCCAACAGGTTCGACGGCGGCCAGCGACGAGTCGATGACCGACCGCAACGCCTCGCACGTCCATTCCGCCGTCAGGTAGTGGAAGTTGAACGCCTGGTGCATCTCGTCGGCACGCAGGTACATCGCCGTCCGCTCGGCAGAAGGCGTCCACGCCTCCGCCACGAGCACACGCTCGCCCTCGTACGAGTCAACGACCTCACGCCACTCGCGGTGGATCTCGTGCACGCCGTCCTGGTCGAAGAACGGCAACGGTTCCGTGCCCAGCAGCTTGAGCTGGTCCGCGTGACCGATGTCGGGCAGCCCCGGCGCCTTGATCATCCCGTGCGCCACGTCCACCCGGAACCCGTCGACGCCCAGGTCCAGCCAGAACCGCAGCACGTCGCGGAACTCCGCGCGCACCTCGGGCAGCTCCCAGTTCAGGTCAGGCTGCTCCGGCGCGAACAGGTGCAGGTACCAGGACCCGTCGGCCACCCGCGTCCACGCCGGCCCGCCGAACACGGACTCCCAGTCGTTCGGCGGCTGGTCCCCGACGCCCTCGCGGAACAGGTAGCGCTCACGGCCACGTCCGGCCAGCGCCTCCTGGAACCACGCGTGCTGGTCGGAGCTGTGGTTCGGCACGATGTCGACGATCACCCGGATACCGAGCGTGTGCGCGTCGTCAACCAACGCGCGCACGTCGTCGAGTCCGCCGAACTGCGGGTCGACCGCGCGGTAGTCCGCCACGTCGTAGCCGCCGTCGGCCATCGGCGACGCGTAGAACGGTGTGATCCAGACCGCGTCGACGCCCAGGTCGCGCAGGTAGGGCAGGCGTGAGCGGATGCCGGGCAGGTCGCCGACGCCGTCGCCGTCCGAGTCGGCGAAGCTGCGCACGTAGACCTGGTAGATGACGGCGTGGCGCCACCAGTCCTGGGACATGTCCATGCCTTCCGATGGGGTGTGTCAGCGGTCCAGGAAAGACGTTGCAAAAGTTTTCCGCAAGTCGGCTTGAGGATTACTAAAGATGTTGGCCATGATCTGCAAACTTTTGCAGTCTGGGATATTGCGTTGCAAGCCCGCCACGCCATCCGTCAGAGTGGATCCCAACAGACCGGAGAAAGGAGCCAGCCGTGATGCAGCAACACATGAACCATCAGCACGACTGGTGCTCCTCGGCATGAGCTGACCCTCATGTCTCCGGGGAGCCGTCCCGTCGCCGTCGCGACGAGGCGGCTTTTTGATGCCCGTTGGTCCAATTGGCACGGACGCCGCGCTCTGGACGCGGAGATCGAGGTTCGAGTCCTCGACGGGCAGCTGTGACCGAAGCCGAAGCAGTCGAGGCGCCAGGTTGTGGTCCTGGTCGAAGCCGGTGCGAGTCCGGTCGGTCACCCCACGCGCGGGATCCGGCGATCACTCAGGCCTCATAAGCCTGGGGTGCCTGGTTCGACACCAGGACGCGCGACCAGCAGGGCGAGGAAGGCGTCGTGCAGGACACCGTTGGTGGCCAGCACGACGTCCTCCTCGACCACCGTCACGCTGCCGCCCGCCTCCTCGACCAGCACCGGCAGGCAGGCCAGGTCGAACTCGTCCAGTCCGGCGCCCGCCGCGATCACCGCGTCCACCTGGCCGGTGATCAGGTCCAGCACAGATGTGGAACCGTCCACGACGACACACTGCTCCAGCATCGGTTTCCTCTTACCGTGCAAGCACACGCGCGCACCGTCGACAGTGTCGCGTGAGGACACACGAGCGATTTCCTCTTGTTTGCCGCGGAAGACTCGGCAGCCGATGCCCCGCCCGGCTGCCATCGTGATGTCCAGCGACGGCATCGCGGACACCGCGAGGGCACCTTCCAGTGCCAGGTCCACCGAGTACGTCGGCCGTCCGGCCACGAAGTCGGCGGTGCCGCTGATCGGATCGACCAGCCACCGCCGCCCTGAACTTCCCGAGCGCTCAGGACGTTCCTCGCCCACGACACCGTCTTCGGGCACCGCCTCCGCGAGCAACAGGCGCACCAGATCCTCGACTTCAAGATCAGTCGAGGTGACCTCGCTGCCGTCTTCCTTGAACCGCACGTCGAGGTCGCCCGCGGTGAACGCCCGTTCCGCCACCTCCGCTGCCTGGTAAGCGATTCGCAACGCCAGTCGCATGTCGTTCCACATGGTCGCGAAGCCTGACGCGGGCGCCGCGCGGGCGTAACTGATGTAGCGTTGTGCTACATGATCGAGTTCGTGCTCGGCGAGTCCGACCTGGTGGACGTGCGGTTCGCCGTCTCGCCGCTCAGCGAACTCACGCTCAGCCTGCGCGTGCTGAAAGACCCGGCCAAGTACCCGTTGCACGTGCCGTGGATGCGCCGGATCCGTGACGTCGACACGGAGGTGCTGCTCGCCCTGTCCACCGACCGCGGCTGGACGCCGGACTTCCTGAGCCCCCGCCCGCTGACGCCGTTCACCCGGATCGAGGACGAGTTCGCGGCGCTGCGCGAGATCCCCACCCGTACCCTGCGCCGCGACCTCCGCGCCGTGCTGGGTGACGTGCCGGCCGTCCTGCGCGACCGCGGCCGGATGCACGACGCGCTGGAGAACTACTGGCACGCGGCCCTGGCCCGCCAGTGGGACCGGATGCGCGCGGTGCTCGAAGCCGACATCGCCCATCGGGGTCGGGAGATGGCCCAGCACGGCCTGGCGACGATGCTCGCGGGAATCTCCGACCGGATCACCTTCTCCAGTCCCGTGGTGCAGGTGCGGATCGTGGGTGCCGAACCGCGGCGGGTGCAGGCAAGGGGACAGGGGCTCACCCTGATTCCCAGTGTGTTCGCGCGGCGCACGGCCGTGCCCGTCGACCCCGGTGCGCCGCCGCTGCTGATCTACGCCGCCCGCGGCGCCGGCACGGTGTGGGAGACGGGGCTGGTCCGCGGGCCTCACGCGCTGGCCGGCGTCCTCGGTCAGTTGCGGGCGGATCTGCTGGCCGAACTTGCGCAGCCGTGTTCGTCCACGGACATCGCACGACGCACGGGCGTCACGGCCTCGGCGGTCAACCAGCACCTGCGAGCGTTGCGCGACGCCGGTCTCCTGGCCTCGCAACGCCACGGCCGCAGCGTCGTCTACGCCCGCACGGAACTCGGCGACGCTCTTGTTTCCCACTCAGTGGAACAGGGAAGCGACGACGTGAGTCCGTCGTTGCCCAGGACATGAGCTTCGCTGAGGACTGGCAGACCTGGAAGACGGAGCGCGAGACCACCCTGGCCGACCCGTACGGGTGGCTGGCGCTGGTCTCGCTCGATTGGCTGGAGACGGTCCCACGCGCCTATGACGGCCTACCGGGCGAATGGTGGCAGGACGACGACGCGGCCTACTGGCGCAACGACGGGGAGACCAAGCGGTTCGAACTCGTCCAGAGCGGCGGCGGTGAGCGTGTCGTGGCGGGCGACGTCGAGATCGAGATCGCCCGGCGCGGTGGCTACCTGATCCGCGTGCACGACCCGAAAGCCCCGGTGCTGCACGACTTCAAGGGCGTGCCGTCGTACGAACCGCACGAGAAGTGGGTGCTGGAGGGCGAGTACGAGCCGTTCGACGCGCCCGTCCCCACGACCGTCGGCGCTGTCGTCGAGGGCCTCAGCCACGTCTACGAGGCACCGGGCCGCGTGAGGTTCAGCTTCAACGGCACCGAGCACACCCTGACGGCGTTCAACGGCCGCAACGGCGGACTGAGCATCCTGTTCACCGACGAGACCAGTGGCGTCACAACCTATGCGGCGAACCGGCAGATCGCCGCCACACCGCACGATGGCAAGGTCGTGCTCGACTTCAACCGCGCGACGAACCTGCCGTGCGCGTTCACCGACTTCGCCACCTGTCCGCTGCCGCCCGCGGGCAACCACCTGTCGTTCGGCGTCGAGGCGGGGGAGAAGACGCCGTACGAGCGGGGTTAGAAGAACTCGTCGAGCAACCGGTACCAGGCGAGCATCTCAGGGCGGGGGGTGAGGCCGTAGGCGCGGTCGAACGCGGCTACGGCCTCTTCGCCCAGTGCCCGGTGCGCCAGCGCGAGGTCGCGATGCCGGTCGGACACGCCCAGCCGCGCCACGTCGATCAGCACGGTCGAGCCGTCTGGACGCAGCAACACGTTCGGCGGGCAGAAGTCCCCGTGTGCCACGACGAGGTCCTCGGCCGACGGAGCCGTGGCGACCAGCCGGTGCAGCAACTCCTCCGGTGTGGCGCCGAGGTTGTCGTCGTCGAAGTCGCCCACGTCCACCAGACCCGCCTCGACGTTGTGCCGAGCCTTTTCCAGCATCACGGGAATCGTGGCGTCATAAGGACATGAGGCCACCGGCAACGAGTGCAACGACCGCAGCACGGTGCCCATGACCGTTCCGGCGAGCACGGGATCGGCCGAGGTCAGCGAGGGCGCGCCGACATCGGCCAGCACCAGCCAGTCCTCGGCGAACGCCCTGATCTCCGGCACCTCGAAGTGCCGGCCCAGCCACAGCAACCGGTCGCGCTCGTCCACGCCCGCGCGCTTCACGTAGCTGGACCCGACCCGCCAGACGTCACCGGAGCGACCTTCGTGATCAGCGGACCACACGGCGTCCGGGCCGACCGCGTGCAGGACGTCCTCGGGGATCTTCACTCGCAGGCCGTGCCGTCCTTGTCGTTGTCCAGGCCGTAGACGTCCGTGCCGATGACCTGGATCGGGCCTCGCACGTACGCGGGGCCGTTTCCGGTACCGCCTGCGCAGTCCACATCGGACGCGATCGGCACGCAGCCACTGTAGTTCTTGTCGCACGCGGGCTGCGGCGCGGGCTGTGGCTGGGGATTCGGCTGCGGGTTGGGCTGAGGCTGGGGTTGCGGCTTCGGCTGCGCGACGGCCGCAGGAGCAGTGGTCGTCGTAGTGGTCGTGGTGGTTGTCGTGGTCGTCGTGGTGGTGCTGGTCGGCGGTGCAACGGTCGTGGTCGACGTCGTGGTGGGCGCTGCAGTCGTCGTGAGGCTGGACGCGTTGCTCTTGTTGGACGGATCGCCACCGATGGCGGCTCCCACGATGCCGATCACGAAGAAGAACGCGAGCAGGCTCGCCGCGCTGATGGCCACCGGAGCCACCCACGACTTGCGCGCCGTCACGACCGGAACGACCGCGCCACGGGGAATCTCGCGGGGCATCCGCAGGAAGATCTGCAACAGCCCGTTGTCGCCGAGCTGGACGTACGCGGCGCATCCCGTCGCCCCGCCGCCGGACTCCACGTGCATCAGCACGGGCGCATACCGTTGCGACATCAGGAAAGTCAGCTCGCCCACGCGGTATCCGTCGAGGCGCACCTCGATCCCGCGCTGACCCCGGTGCTTGCCGGCGGCGATCATGCACCACGTCAGGTTCACGGCGACGTGCCGCGTCACACCGCCCGGAACGGCGTAGCGGGAGAGCACGTCCTGGTGGTGCTGCTCGCCGGTGACGGTCACCGTCACCTCGCCGGGGACCATCACCAGACCGGCGGCCGAGTTCTCGATCACTGTCGCAACTCCCTCGGGTGGGGTTCGTACGGCCAGACCATCGAAGGCCCACTCCAGGTGTTACTGACGGTGCCGCGAAGTTGTGCTGAACGGGTGAAAATCGGCCAGATTCGTCACGGACGGTCGATGATCACCGATGTAAATCCTTTCCACAGAGCCCGGCTGAGACACGGAACTCCCGAGAGAGCGTTTCCACGCTACGTTGAGCCAAAGGGCGCAACACCTTCACCCATGGGAGGGCGAATGGCGCTGGACACGCCGTGGCGGGCGTAGCGCGAACTGCGCGACGGATTCCCGCGAGCACACGGCAGGGCGGACTTCGTACGGTGTGCTCATGCTGCAGCCGGACCGCGAGACCAGGGCCGAGTGGACGAAGACCGTGACAGCCTTCGTCGAGGATTTCATCGAGGGACTGGAGGCCGCGCCCGCATCGTCGCCGGGCACGGCACTCCTTCCTCCTCCGCCGGCGGAGACCCCCGGCGAACTCACCGACCTGCTCGCCCGGTTCGGCGACGCGGCCGGCCAGGCGGTGGAGACCGCGGGCCCGCGCTACCTCGCCTACTTCCCGGCGGGCGGCCTCTACAGCTCGGTGCTCGCCGAGTTCCTGGCCCAGGCCACCAACCGCTACACCGGCGTCGCCTCCACCGCCCCCGCGCTGGTCGCGCTGGAGCACAGCGTGATCCGCTGGCTGTGCACCGAGTTCGGCCTCCCGGAAGGCTCCGGCGGCATCTTCACCACCGGTGCGTCACTGGCCACTCTCTCGGCCGTGCACACGGCCCGACAAGACCGCCTCGGCGCCCACGATCCCAACGGCACCATCTACGTAACGCCGCACACGCATCACTGCGTCGCGAAGGCCGCGCACATCACCGGCTTCTCGCCCGAACGGATCCGCGTCGTCCCCACCGACGCCGCGCTCCGAATGGACGCGGCACAGGCACAAGCCATGATCGCCGAAGACCGCGCGAACGGCCTGCGCCCGTTCCTGATCATCGGCACGGCGGGCGCGACCAGCACCGGCGTCGTCGACCCGCTCGACGACATCGCCGCACTGGCCGAGCGGGAATCCCTGTGGTTCCACGTGGACGGTGCGTACGGCGGCGCGTTCCAGCTGACCGAACGCGGCCGCGCGATCCTCACCGGCATCGACCGCGCGGACTCGATCGCGTGGGACCCGCACAAGAGCCTCTTCCTCCCGTACGGCACGGGCGTCCTGCTCGTCCGCGACGAGGCCAGGCTCCGCGCCGCGCACGTGGCGGACGGCGACTACCTGCAGGACCTCGACCACGGCACCGGCCTGCCCGACTACGCCGACCTCGGCCCCGAGCTCACCCGCGAGTTCCGCGGCCTGCGCGTCTGGCTGCCGCTGCACCTGCACGGCGTCGCCGCGTTCCGCGAGGCGATCGACGAGAAGCACGACCTCGCCGACCACCTCCGCGCCGAGCTGAAGAAGATCGATGGCATCGAGGTGCTCCCGTCCGGCCTCAGCATCGTCGTGTTCCGCAGCGCCGACAGCGAGCAACTCTTCAAGCGCCTCAACGAGTCCCGCAGGTTCTTCCTGTCCAGCACGAGGCTCGGCGGGAAGTTCACGCTGCGGATCTGCGTGCTCAGCCACCGCACCCACCGCGAGCACGTGGACGAGGTGATCGACCTGATCAGGCGCTGGACCGCTTGATCAGGGTGGTCGGCAGCAGCAGCGACGGCGGCAGCCCGTCCTCGCCCGCGAGTTCCGCGAGCAGCCGCCACGTCATGGTGCGGCCCAGCTCCTCGACGTCCTGCCGGATCGTCGTCAGCGGCGGCGTCGCGGTCGCGGCGAACACCGAGTCGTCGAACCCGACCACCGCGACGTCCTCGGGAACGCGTTTGCCCTGCGCGTGCAGCACCTGCAACGCGCCGAGGGCCATGATGTCCGCGGCGACGAACACCGCGTCGAGGTCGGGAGCCTTGCGCAGCAACACTTCCATGGCCCGTGCGCCGCTCTCCGGCGTGAAGTCGCCGTGCGCGACCAGGTCGCTGGAGAGCTTGGCCTCGCTCAGCCCGCGCTTGAACCCGCTGAGCCGGTCGGCGCCCACGGCCATGTCCTTCGGGCCTGCGACGGTGCCGATCCGCTTGCGTCCCAGCGACGCCAGGTGGCGCGCGGCTTCCAGGGCACCGGTGAAGTTGTCGGCGTCCACGAACGGGACCGGTGTGCCGAGTGGACGGCCGCCGGAGACGACCGGCAGGCCGATCTCGGCCAGCATCGGCACCAGCGGGTCCTCGCCGTGCAGGCTGACCAGCAACGCGCCGTCGACGTGGCCGCTGCTCAGGTACGTCACGAGGTCGCTGGTGTCGGACGGCTGGCTCATCATCAGCAGCAACTGCATGTGGCGGCCGGCGAGTTCGGCGTGCACGCCCCGCAGCACACCCGCGAAGAACGGGTCGGACAGGACGCGGCCGGTCGGCTCCGAGACCACCAGGGCGATGGCGTTGGCCCGGTTGCCGGCGAGCGACCGCGCGGCCTGGTTGGGGGAGTAGCTCAACTCCGCGATGGCGGCGTGCACGGCCTCCCGGGCCTTGGCGCTGACGTACTGCTCGTCGTTGATCACGCGCGAGACGGTCGACTTGGACACTCCCGCGACCCGCGCGACCTCTTCGATCCGGGGGCCGGGACGTCGCTTCGCCGTCTCGGTCATGCGGTCATCCTAGGCTGCTTGGCCGGACCATGATCTGCTCAGGGCCATCTTCGTTCCCCCTCTTCACAGCGGCGTCGGCCCAGTTTTCAAGATCGCCCGCACAAATTCCGCACAGCACCCCCGAGTTCTGGCACCATGCCCCTCGAGGAGGGTCAGTGCGGTATCGGCTTCTTGGGCCGCTGCAGATCTGGCGTGGGGGCGTGGAACTGCGGCTGGGCGGGCCCCGGCAACGGGCACTGCTGGCAGCGTTGGCACTGCACGCCAACGAGACGGTCAGTTTTGAACATTTGAGCGAAGCGGTGTGGGAATCTCCACCCGCGGCTCCTGAATCGAACATCCGAACCTATGTCGCCGCCTTGCGCAAGCTCGTGCTGGACGACCTCATCACCGTCCCCGGCGGATACCGGCTCAAGGTGCCGGACGGAGAGGTCGACGTCGCCGTCTTCGAGCGGTCGTGCGCGGCCGGCGACGAGGCGTTGAAGCAGGGTGACCACCGGGCGGCGGTCACCGAGTACGAGCAGGCGCTCGCGTTGTGGCGTGGCCCGGCGCTGGACGGCCTCACCGTGGGGCCACGGCTCGAAGCCGAGCTCGCGCTGCTGCAGGAACGGCGGCTCACGGTCGCCGAGCAGCACGCGCGGCTGTCGATCGAACTGGGGCAGGGCGAGCGGCTGATCCCCGAACTGCGGCGGCTGACCAAGCAGTTCCCGCTCAGGGAACAGCTCTGGTTGCAGCTCATGCACGCGCTGCAGCGCGCCAACCGGCCTGCCGAGGCGTTGCAGGCGTTCGAGGACGTCCGGGTGCTGCTCGCCGCCGAACTGGGCGTCGATCCCGGCAACGAACTGCGGGAACTGCACGCACGGCTGCTGCGCGGGGACGAGCCACGGCCCGCCCTGAACACGCTGCCCCGCGACGTCGCCGACTTCACCGGCCGGGCGTCCGAGATGGAGCGACTGACCAGGGCCGTCACCGGAAAGTCGGCCGTCGTGATCTCCGCGATCGACGGCATGCCGGGTGTCGGCAAGACGACGCTCGCCGTGCACCTGGCGCACCGTCTTGAGTATCCGGGCGGTCAGCTGTTCATCGACCTGCACGCGCACACCGCGGGTCGTGCGCCCGTGGAACCGACAGACGCGCTCGACGTGCTGTTGCGCGCGCTCGGCCTGGACGAGATCCCGGTCGGCCTGGACGAACGGGCCGCGATGTGGCGCGGCGAGCTGTCGAAGCGCAGGTTGCTCGTCGTGCTCGACAACGCGGTGAGCGCCGAGCAGGTGCGTCCGCTGCTGCCGGGCGTGCCGGGCTCGCTGGTGCTGGTCACGTCCCGGGCGCGGCTGGTCGAGCTGGAAGGCACGTCGACGCTCACGCTGGACGTGCTGTCCGAGGCGGAGGCGCTGCAGCTGTTCGCCACGATCGTCGGCGACGAACGCGGCACGGACCCGGCGGCCCGCGAGGTCGTCGAGCTGTGCGGCAGGCTGCCGCTGGCCGTGCGCCTGGCCGCCGGACGGCTCCGCAGCCGTCCGACCTGGAACACCGCCCACCTCGCGACGCGGCTGCGCGAAGGACGATTATCCGAGCTGGACGCGGTCTTCGCGTTGTCGTTCGGCCAGCTCCCCACCGGTCACCAGCGGCTCTTCGGCCTGCTGGGCCTGCACCACGGCACGGACTTCGACGTCGACCAGGCCGCGGCGCTGGGTGAGCTCGATCTGCTGGAGTGCGACGGGATGCTCGAAGATCTCGTCGACGTCCATCTCCTGGAGGCGACCACGCCCGGCCGGTACCGGATGCACGACCTGCTGCGGCAGTACGCGCAGTCCAAGGTGCACGCCACCCGTGAGCCGCTGACCAGGCTGCTGGACCACTTCCTGGACACGGCGAACCAGGCGACGAGGCTGATGTCGCCCGCCGCGCGCAAGTACGAGGTCGACATCACCTACCGGCCGGAGTCGCGGCTCGTGCTGCGCGACTACGACCACGCCGTCGAGTGGCTGGAGACCGAACGCCAGACGCTCGTGGCGGCCGTGGCGTTGTCGCTCGACGGTGACTGGCGCACGCACACGTGGCAGCTCGCGCGCGCGTTGACGTTCTTCTGCATGGTGCGCGGCCACACGCGTGACTGGGCCACGATCAACGAACTGGCGTTGGAGGCCGCGAAGGACGAGCCGGTCGCCCTCGCGATCACGACCAAGAACTACGCGATGGTGTTCTGGCAGACCGCGCAGTACGCGAGGGCCATCCACCACAACGAGCGCGCGATCGAGATGCTCCGCGAGCTGGGCGACCTGCAGGGCGTGGCGGGCACGCTGAACAACCAGTCGCTGGTCTACCGGTCCCTCGGCCGGCACGCCGACGCTGCCGACCTGCTGGAACAGGCCATCACGGTGGCCCGTCAGCTCGGCGACCGGCACCTCGAGTCGCAGGCGATGAGCAACGTCAGCAACATCTACAGCGCGCTCGGCCGGTACGACGAGGCGCTGCAGGCGTGCACGTCCGCGCTCGCGTTGATGCGCGAGATGGGCAGCCGCCGCGACGAGGCCGACACCCAGAGCGCGCTGGGCATGATCCTGCACGCCATGGGCCGGCACTCCGAAGCGCTGGAGGCGCTGGAGTCGGCGTTGGCGGCCGTGCGCGCGATCGGTGACGTCACAACGGAAACCGTGGTGCTCAACTACCTCGGCGAAGTGCTGACGGCGGCCGGACGTCCCGCTGAGGCCCTGGCGCCGTTGCACGAGGCGCTGGAACTGGCGGAACGGATCGACGACCGGCGTGAGGCCGCGAACGCGCACAAGCACCTCGCTCGCGCGGTCGCGGATCCCGCCGAGGCGGCCCGGCACCAGAAGGAGGCGGACGAGCGCTTCGCCGCGCTAGGCGCCGACTGAGCGGGGGCCCGGCCTCCCACCGGGCAGCACCGCGCCGCGCGGCAGTCCGTCCCGCAGCAACGGCAACAGCCTGGGGTGCTTGCTCATGAGCACCGCGGCTGTGCCGTTGCGCTGCTGGATCCTGCGGCAGAAGTGGGGAGACAGCGCGACCCCGAGGTAGGCCTCCGCGCGTGGCCCGTAGACGACGGCGGTGCCGAGCCCGCACCACGCGGCCGCGACCGCCTGGCCGTCCGCCCAGAGGTACCCCTCGACGTACACCCCGCCGTGGTGACGGCCCGCTTCGCTGAAGGCGTCGCTGAACGTCACCTGGGGCTGCAGGCGCGTCTGGTCGTCGGCGGACCACCAGCCGCCGACGTCGAGCACCAGCCCCTCGACGCTCGCGTGCGCCCACTGCGAGTCGTCGACGAGCGTGCGGAACGGCGCTTCCAGCTCCTGCAGCGCCGCCGTGAGCTCCTCCACCCGTTCATGGTGCGGTGCTCACGCCGATCGCGCTGTCCGAAGTGGACTCAGCTCTAGGACTGGGCGATCGTGATGGTGATGCTCACCTCGACCTGCCCCGCCACGCCGGTGATGACCCCGTCCCCGGCCTTCGGACCCGCCTGCAGCCGTGCCCGGAACGTCAGCGTCTGGCCTGGGGCCAGCGGCTCCCCGCCCTCGCACGTCACGGTGCCCTTGCCGGCCGGGCACCCGACGAATCCCACCGACATCTTGCCCGCTCCGACCGTCTTGACCTTGTCGGGCATGGTCAACGTCAACGTTGGCAACGTCGTGGGGGACGCGCCGTTGTTGGTGATGCTGATGTTCATCTCGTTCGGCGGGCCCTCGGTGGTCATGGCGATGGTGCCGGGCGCGGACGCCGACAGGTTGGCCGACGCGGGCGAGATCGTCTTCTCGTCCTCCGGCACCTCGGGTTCCTCGGCCTCGGTCGTCACGGTGCCCGGCGCCGAACCGGCGGCGGTGCCCTTCGTCGGCGTGCTGCCGGCGCTCTGCGTGGTGCCGGGCTGTGAGGTCTGCCCGGATTCCGCCGAGGCGCTCGTGCTGGTCGCCGGAGCGGCGCCGATCGTGGTGGAGGGGCTGTCGGAGGTGACGACACCGCTGGCGGTGACCACGACGACGGCCGCGGCCGAGGCGGCGACGCCCAGCCACGTGGAGGCGCTCAGGGTCACCACGGCGCCCTTGGTCGCCGCAGCCGCGGCGGCGAGGTACCCGGTGGTGCCCGCGCCGAGCACGATGGGGGCGACCAGCCCGCGCAACGCGCCGTTGACGTCGGACAGTTCACGGGCGAGCTTGCGGCATTCCGCGCAGCTGTCCATGTGCTCGTCGAGGTGGACGGCGTCGCGGCCCTTGAGCCCACCGCGTGTCCAGGCGCCGAGCTTCGTCACCGTGGCGCGGCACTTCTCCGCGGGCTCCTGGTTGACGTGCGCCTGCAGGAACGCCTTGCGCAGACCCTCGCGCGCACGGAACGCCATCGCGGACACGCCGTTCGCGGTCAAGCCGAGCAACGGCGCGATCTCGCCGGGCGACTGACCCTCGATCGCGGTGTGCCACAGGACCGTCTGCCACCGCTCGGGCAGCGTCGCGAACGCCGTCGCCGCCATGGCCTGGTCGAGATCCTCGACCGCCTTGTCGCGGAACGGCACGCTGGTCGCCTTGGTGGCGCCGGGAACCTCTTCGATGTCACCGGCCAGTTCGACCCGCTTTTCCTTGCGGGTGCGGTCATACGCCGCGTGCCGCACGGCCGTCAGCAGGTACGGCCGGAACGAGGCTCCGGGACCGCCACCGCCGCGCAGTGCGGCCAGAACCTTCGCGAACGCTTCCGCCACAAGGTCATCGGCGTCCGAGGACGACGAGGACAGCTGCATCGCGAGCATGTTCGCCGAGCGCACGTGACGTTCGTAGAGCTTGCCGTACTCCTCGACCTTGCCATCTCTGACGGCATCGATGAGATCGGCATCCGACGGCGGTCGTCCACGCTGCCCGATCAAAGAAAGCCGCCCTTAACGTGATGCCCTGTGCTGATACGCGGACCCTATCGAGATGTCCCAACGCGAACAATCCACGCATACGAAACTGATGCAATAAAAGAGGTTCCGGAACTGGACGGTCCAGGCCAACAGAGGCCGGAAGGCCCTAGCGGTGGCAACTTCGCTGTGACGACTCACCGTTTTGTTCGCGAAACTAATCGGTAGCGGATGTCCATTTCCCTGACCATTCGCAAAAGGAGCAGCTTTCGTTAGGGCAAATGCACGCACATCCATGCGGATGATCTCGAGTTGAGTAGCCGTACTCATGACAGACCCGGTGTCACACAGGAATCTCGGATCATGACGTCCACCGCGCCCTCGCACACCCCGACGACCGGTGCCTTCTACGTGCAGGCGGTCCTCTCGTTCGGGCTCTCGCTGACCGCAGTCGGCATCGGAGTCGTGTTCCTGCCCGTCGACGGATGGGTCCGCGCGTTCCTGGGGATCGCGATGCTCTACACGGTCACCTCGGCGTTCACCCTGGCCAAGGTCCTCAGGGATCGGCAGGAGGACACCTACATCACCAGCCGGGTGGACAGAGCCCGGCTAGACAAGCTGCTGACCGACCACGACCCGTTCAAGCTCGACGTGCCGTGAGAAACGAAGACCGGTTGCCGCCCCCGTCGCGGCAACCGGTCCTCTCGGAAGGTGGCCGTCCCCCGGATCCCGTACCGGCCACCTGAACTGACACTCATTCTTTAGCCCGAACGGCGGTGGCAACAGCGACAACCCGCACAACCCACCGATACAGTCGGCGTAGGGGAGGGCTGTGTGGACGGGTCGTTCGGCGCGTTGCTGCGCCACCACCGGCTGGCGGCGGCGCTGACTCAGGAAGCGCTCGCCGAGCAGGCCGGAATCAGTGCTCAGGCCATCGGCGCGCTCGAACGCGGAGTCCGCCGGTACCCCCACCGCGAGACCGTCACACGGCTGGCCAGAGCCCTGCGCCTGAGTCAGGAGCAGCAGTCGGGCCTGGTCACCGCCGCGTCGCGCCCGTCCGTACCCCGTGCCGAACTCGAACCGTCCGGTCAGGTCGTGGCCGCGCAACTACCCGCGAGCGTGCAGGGCTTCACCGGACGCGAGGGCGTTCTGCTGACCATGGACGCGTTGCTCGCTCACGAGTCGAACGCCGTGGTCGTGTCCGCCATCGCGGGCATGGCCGGCATCGGGAAGACGACGCTCGCGGTCCACTGGGCTCATCGCGCCCGGTCGCGGTTCCCGGACGGGCAGCTGTTCCTGAACCTGCGTGGGCACGGCGGCGGCGCCCCGGTGACACCGCTCGAAGCGCTGACTCACCTGCTGGTAGGCCTCGGATTGGAACGCGCCAAGGTCCCCGCCGACGCCGAGACCGCCGCCGCCACCTACCGGACGTTGCTGGCGGACCGGCGCGTGCTGGTCGTGCTGGACGACGCGGTCGACGCCCGCCAGGTCCGGCCGCTGCTGCCGGGCTCGCCGGGCTGTCTCGTCCTCGTGACCAGCCGGTACCGCCTGGACGGCCTGGTCGCGCGCGACGGCGCCCGGCGGATCCAGCTGGAGCAACTGGATCCGGACGCGGCGCGGGACCTGCTCGTCCACGTGCTGGGGGAGCAGCGGATCGCGGCCGAACCCGACGCCGTCACCGACCTCGTGGGGTTGTGCGCGGGGTTACCCCTGGCGTTGCGCATCGCCGCCGCCCACCTGCTCAGCGGCCGGACGATCGGCGGGTACGTGGCCGCGTTGCGCTCCGGCGACCGGCTCGCCTCGCTGGCGGCGCCCGGCGATCCCGACACCGCGGTCGGCGCGGCGTTCGACCTGTCGTACGAGGCGCTCGAACCCGCCGCGCGCAGGGTGTTCCGGCTGATGGGGCACATGCCGGGCCGGGACCTGACCGCGGACGCCATCGCGGCGCTGACCGCGCTGGACCCGGCCGAGACCGAGCGCTGCCTGCACCTGCTCACCGCCGCGCACCTGGTCGACGAGCACCGGCCCGGCCGGTACACGTTCCACGACCTGCTGCGCCTGCACGCGGCCCAACTCGCCGACACCGAACGAGAAGCCGCGGCCGAACGTTTGTGGGGCCACTTCGCGCTGACGTTGCTCAACGCCGGTGAACGGGTCGATCCGCGCACGTACCGGCACGTGCTGGCCGAGGACTACCGCCACACCACGTTCATCGACGACATCATCGCGAACACGTGGATCGACGTGGAGACCGAGAACCTCGTCGCCACCACGCACGCCGCCGCGAAGGCCGGCCACACCCGGCTCGCGGTGCAGTTGCTGATCGCGCTGCACTCGCAGTTCGAACGCCACCGCATGGAGGTGGTGTGGCTCGACACCGGCACGGCGGTCCTGGAGGCCGCCCGGCGCAGCGGCGACCTCCTCGCCGAGGCGCACGCGTTGCGGATCATCGGCGACGCGCACTGGTGCGGGTGCGACTACGAGCAGTCGCTGACGTTCCTCGGCAAAGCCCTCACCGCTGCCGAAGAGCTGGGGCACAAGGAGTTCTTCCGCGTGGTGCTCTGCGCGCTGGGCCGGACGTCGATCTCGATGGGACGGCCGCGCGACTGCGCCGACTACTACCAGCGGGCGCGTGAGCTCTGGCGGCGGGACGGACGGCCGACCGTCGGCTCGCTGGTCCTCGGCGACGCGTACTGGGAGCTCGGCGAGCTGGACCGGGCCTACGAGCTGCACACCGAGGCCATCGAAGTCTCGCGGGACAACGGAATCCGCTTCGGCGTGCTGCTCGGCGAGACGCACGCGGGCCGTTCCTGCCAGGCGCTCGGCAGGCTGGAGCGGGCGATCGAGCACTACGAGGCCGGTCTGGCGTTGTGCCGCGAGTTCGCCGAACCAGCGGAGGAGGCCGGCAACCTCGCGAACCTCTCCGGCGCCTACCGCGACCTGGAGAAGTACGACCTCGCCCTGGACACGGCACGGGAGGCGCTGGAGATCGCGACGCGCCTGGGCATGCGGCGCACCCAGATCAGTGCGTGGCACGTGCTCGGCAGCACCCACCTCCTGCTCGGCTACGACGACGCCGCGCGGACCGAACTGCGCACCGCGCTGGACCTGGCCGTCGCCACGTCCCATCAACGCGGCCGGTGCGACGCCCTGATCTCGCTGGCGGCACTGCACCTGCGGCACGAGGAGCACGACTCCGCCCGCACGTTGGCGGAGGAAGCTCTGGAGATCAGCCGTGGCACCGGGCACCGGCTGATCGAGGGGGAGAGCCTGCGCGTGCTCGCCGAAGCAGACCTCGCCCAAGGTCGGATGGACGCGCGGCGCCGCGCGGAGGAGGCGGCGGCGTTGCACGCGAGATCCGGCTATCGCCTTGGTGCGCAACGGGTCGCGGACGTCCTGCGCCGCATCACGTGAGCAGCTGGTCGCGGCGCCGGATCAGGTAAGCGACCTCCGCGGTGTTGCCCGCCAGTTCGATGGCCCTGTCGTAGGCGGCTCGCGAATCCTGGCTGCGACCCAAGCGGCGCAACAGGTCGGCGCGGGTGACGTGGAAGGCGTGATAACCCGCCAGCCTGTCCTCCAGGCGGTCGACGGCCGCCAGCGCCACCTCCGGGCCGTCGAGTTCGGCGACCGCGATGGCCCGGTTGAGGGCGACGACCGGCGAGGGGTCGACGCGGACGAGCTGGTCGTAGAGGGCGAGGATCTGCGACCAGTCGGTGTCGCGCATGTCGCGGGCGGAGGTGTGCACGGCGTTGATCGCGGCGAGGATCTGGTAGCGACCCGGAGCCACCCCGGCGGCCAGACGTTCTCGCACGAGCCCGTGGCCTTCGGCGATCAGCGCGGTGTCCCAGGCGCCGCGGTCCTGTTCGGTGAGGGCGACCAGTTCGCCGCCGGGCGAGACGCGGGCGGACCGGCGTGCCTCGGTGAGGAGCATCAACGCGAGCAGCCCGGCCGCCTCGCCGTCGTCCGGGAGCAGGGCGCGGATCAGACGGGTGAGCCGGATCGCCTCAGCGGTCAGGTCGTGCCGCAGGGGGTCGGTGCCGGGACCGGTGGCCAGGTAACCCTCGTTGAACACCAGGAACAGCACGGTGAGCACCCCGGACACGCGGGCGGGGAGATCCTCGGCGGACGGCACGCGATAGGGGATGCGCGCCGCCTTGATCTTGGCCTTCGCGCGGGTGATCCGTTGCCCCACGGCGCTTTCGGCCACCAGCAGGGCGCGGGCGATCTCGGGCACGGTCAGACCCCCGACCAGGCGCAGCGTCAACGCCACGCGTGCCTCCGCCGCCAGCGCCGGGTGGCAGCAGGTGAAGATCAGCCGGAGCCGGTCGTCGTCGATGGCACCGAGAGGCTCGTGCGGGGTGTCGTCGTGCACCGTCCGAGCCTCCTCGTGCTTGTCGTCGCGCTTGCTCTCCCGGCGGATCCGGTCGATGGCCCTGCGGTTCGCGGTGGTGGTCAGCCAGGCGCCGGGGTTGGCCGGCACACCGTCGGCGCGCCACCGTTCGACGGCGATCGCGAACGCCTCGGCCGCCGCCTCCTCCGCGATGTCGAGGTCACCGAAGCGCCTGGTCAGGGCGGCGACCACCCGTGCCCACTCCTCGCGGTGGGCGCGGATGACCGCCGCTTCGGCGTCGTTCACTGAAATGGCCGCACCTCGATCTTGCGATCGCAGACCCTCGACGCCTCGGTGGCGAGCTTGAGCGCCTCGTCCAGATCGGCGGCCTCCCACACCCAGACGCCGGCGAGGTACTCCTTCGACTCCACGAAGGGCCCGTCGCTGAACAGCGTCTCCGCGCCCCGGTTGTCGACGACCGTGGCCGAGTCGGTGTCCGCGAGCCCGCCCGCGAACACCCAGTGGCCGTCGGCGATCAGCCGTTCGTTGAACGCGCTGATGGCAGGCCCCCTGTCGGTGCTGCCGGGGTTGGTCTTGTCGTCGATCACGGAAACCAGGTACCGCATCGGAGGCTCCTCTCCTGTGGGTGATTCAGTTCGGCCAGTACGACGGGCGTCCGGTGGGCCGGTAGACCTGGATCGCGACGCCGTTCGAGTCCACTCGCGACTCGACCACGCCGAGCGCGAGGTCGGGGCCGTTCTCCGGGAACAGCCGCAGGCCCTGGCCGACCACCACCGGGACCACGATCAGCGTCATCTCGTCGACCAGGTCGTTCGCCAGCAACCACCTGATCAGCGTGCCACTGCCGTGCACCTGCAGCTCACCGCCGGGCTTGGCCTTCAGGTCCGCGACGGCGGCCGCGAGGTCACCGGACAGCACGGTGGTGCCCGACCACGCCGGGTCGGCGAGCGTCGTCGACGCCACGTACTTGGACTGCGCGTTCAACGCCCGCAGGACGGGCTCCGAGCCGGGGACGTCCGCTTCCGTCAGGGTCCCCCACGAGCCGGCGAACAGGTCGTAGGTGCGCCGGCCGAACAAGAACGCGTCGGCGCGCTGGTAGGTCTCGTTGATGAACGCCCTGGTCCCGGCATCGCCCTTGCCGCGGGCCCAGCCACCGCGCTCGAACCCGTTCCCGCGGTCCTCCTCCGACGCGCCGCCGTTGCCCTGCACCACTCCGTCGAGCGTGATCTGGGACATGGTCGTCAGCTTCATGATCGCGGTTCCTTCGCTTCGGTGCCGCTCTTTTGCGGCCTCACCTCAGCTACGAACGCCCCGATCCCGATCCGACACCCTCACCAGAATTGTTTTCGAAGAGTCACTTCTCGACGTACGGCGGCGCCTCTCCCCAGCCCCACTTCGGCACGGGCGCTCCGTGGAAGGGCTTGGCGTCCGGCGCGGAGTTCTGCACCGCCAGCCGCGTGCCCCACTCCAGGTAGGACACGAACGCGGCGCGGAACTCGGGGTCGTCCGGCAGTCCCACCTCGTCCGCCGCGTCCATGATCAGGTTCAGCCAGCGCCGGCGTTGCTCCTCGGTGATGGCCCGCCCGACATGCTTGGCCAGCATGAACTCGTAGCCGCCCCGCTCGGCGGTGTAGGCGGCGGGCCCGCCGAACACCTCACCCAGCCACAACGCCACGTAGCGGGCATGCCCGGGATCCATCCCGGCGAACACGGGCGCGAGCACCGCGTCGTCGGCGACGCGCCGGTAGAACGCCTCGGTCAGCTTCAACAACGCCGCTGAACCACCGGCCCAGGTGTAGAGAGAAGGTGTTGACTGTTCGTTGATCACGACGCCCACTCCAGCACCAGGCGAAAAGCCCGGCAAGTACGCACCTTTTGGTGAGGAGCGCCCATGTACCACTGTCCGGTCGAGCTCGCCCTCGACGTCATCGGCGGCAAGTGGCGCGCGGTCGTCCTCGCCCACCTCAAGGAAGGCCCGCACCACTACGGCGAGCTGCGCCGCAAGGTGACCGGCATCAGCGAGAAGATGTTCGTGCAACGGCTCCGCGAACTGCAGGACGCGGGCCTGGTGGCACGGGTCGAGCGGCCTCCGCACGTCGAGTACTCGCTCACCGAGGAGGGCCGGACCCTGGGACCCGCTCTGCAGGCGCTGTACGACTGGGGCGTGCTGCGTGCCGCCCGCACCGGTGTGATCATCGCGTCGTGAGCTTCGACAACGGGGCGGCGCTGGGTGCGGCCGCGGCGGACTTCCTCAGACGGCACCTGATCAGACCCGGCGTGCGCGACGGCGTCGCGTTGGAGCCCGGCCTGACCGACGCGGAGTTCGCGGAGGTGGAGGAGGGCCTCGGGTTCGAGTTCGCCGACGATCACCGAGCACTGCTCGCCGAGGTGTTGCCGACCGGGAGTTCCTGGATGGATTGGCGCTCCGAGAACCTCGACGTCCTGCGCAGGCAGTGCGACTGGCCGGTCCGCGGTGTCCTGTTCGACGTGGAGAACAGCGACTTCTGGCACGAGAGCTGGGGCGTGCGGCCGTCTGACGTCGCCGAAGCCGTCGAGTGCGCGAAGGAACACCTCGCGACCGTGCCGCGGATGATTCCCGTGTTCTCGCACCGTTGCCTACCGGCCGGGCGTGGCACCTTCGGCAACCCCGTGCTGTCCATGCACCAGACCGACATCATCTACTACGGGTTCGACCTCCTCGACTACGTCGCCGCGGAGTTCTACATCCGCGACCCGCAACGACCGTGGCGCACTCCCAAGCCCATCGCGTTCTGGGACGACCTGCTCTAGTTGTACTGACCCGAGACGTTGCGAACGGTCCGACACGTAGTCGGATGATGTTGGAATGAGGGAGGGCCTCCGGGTTCGGTGTGGATTGCGACATCTGCACCGGCTAGCCAGGAGGCCCTCGATTACTCACGCTAACGCACCACTGACCGAGCTGGGCAGGCTGCGCCTGGCCCGGTGCGTCGTCGATGACGGGTGGCCGCTGCGGCGGGCTGCGGAACGTTTCCAGGTCTCGGTCAGCACCGCCTGGAGGTGGGCGAGCAGATATCGCGTGGACGGGCCGGCGGGCATGACCGACCGCTCATCGCGGCCTCTCACCAGCCCAAACAGAACCTGCGCGCGTCTGGAACGACGCATCGTCAAGGTCCGGCTCGACCGTCGATGGGGGCCGGCCCGGATTGCGTACCTGCTGGATCTCACCCCTTCGACCGTGCACCGCGTGTTGCGCCGTTACCGGCTGGCGAGGCTGCGTCACCTGGACAGGGCCACCGGTGCGCCGATTCGCCGCTACGAACACCCCGCGCCAGGGGATCTCGTGCATGTCGACATCAAGAAGCTTGGCAACATCCCCGACGGCGGAGGGCACCGCGTCCACGGCCGCCAGATCGGCGATCGCAACAGCCAGCGCACCCCCACTGCGAAGCGCAACGCCTACCGCAACCCGCTGCTGGGTTACGGATTCCTGCACAACGCGGTCGATGACCATTCCCGGCTCGCCTACACCGAGATCCTGCCCGACGAAACCCAGCACACCGCTGTCGCGTTCTGGCAACGAGCACAGAAGTACTTCCACAGCAACGGAATCACCGTCGTCCGAGTCCTCACCGACAACGGATCCTGCTACCGCTCACGCCTCTGGCGCGACACCCTCACCACCGCCGGCATCAGTCACAAACGCACCCGGCCCTACCGGCCACAAACCAACGGCAAGGTCGAACGCTTCAACCGCACCCTGCTCGAAGAATGGGCTTACGCCCGGCCATACAACTCCGAAGCCGAACGCCGAGCGGCGTTGCCGCGATGGCTGCACACCTACAATCACCACCGCGGCCACACAGCACTCAATGGCCTACCGCCAGCCAGCCGCGTTCCTAACCTCTCGGGTCAGTACATCTAGTCCCGCGCTGACCAGCGCGCTCAACCGCTGCCAACGAACTGCCCGTGCACCGGTGGCAAGGCTGTGCCCGTCACACAGCCCTTGCCTCTTGGAGGACGGATGAGAATCGGGTTACGGAAGGCGTTGGCGCTCGCGATGACCGCGGCGGCGGCGCTGTTCCTGACGCCGGCCGCGGCGGTTGCGGTGGAGCAGCAACCGGCGGTGCAGGGCATCAATCCGGGCACGTACCAGAACCTGATCAACAACTACCACCGCAAGTGTCTCGCGGTGAACTCGGCGGACAACCGCAACGGCAAACCGTTGATCCACTACGACTGCTACTCGTCGTACACCGACCAGTACTGGGTCTTCGAACCGATCGCGGCCGCGCCGGGGTACTACCGGCTCCGCAACCAGAACACCGGTCGTTGCGTCGCGGCGGCCAATCCCAACAACGGCGCGAAGGTCGTGCAGTACGACTGCGTCGACGGCTACTACGACCAGTGGTGGTTGCCCGAGCTCATGCCGGACAACGTCCACTACCGGCTGCGCAACTACAAGAGCGGCCGTTGCCTGGCCGTTCCGTCGAACCAGGGCCAGAACGGCGGAAACGCCGTGAGCTACAACTGCATCCTCGGCTACAACGATCAGTGGTGGCAGATCTGGCCGTGACGTGACTTCCTCCCCGTTTCCCCGGTATGCATGGAACATGGTGCTGGGGGCTCGGGGAGGGCACGCCGGATGACTGTGCGGTTCCGCCTGCTCGGCGACGTCGAGGCACGGGTTCACGGTAGTCCGATCGCGATCGGCTACGCGCAACTTCGTTCTGTGCTGGCAGTGCTTCTGGTCGAGGCGAACCAGGTGGTGTCGGTCGACCAGTTGGTGGACCGGGTCTGGAGCGATCGGCCCCTTCCCCGCAAACCGCGTGCGGCCGTGCAGCACAGCATGACCATGCTCCGCGGCGCGTTGACGCCCGCAGGCGTGACGATCACCCGCAGGTCAACCGGTTACCAGCTCTCCGTGGACCCGGAAAGCGTTGACCTGCACCGGTTTCGTCGTCTCGTCGAGGACGGGCGCGCCGCCGGT
This sequence comes from Lentzea sokolovensis, assembly GCF_033949975.1. Lineage (NCBI taxonomy): Bacteria > Bacillati > Actinomycetota > Actinomycetes > Pseudonocardiales > Pseudonocardiaceae > Lentzea > Lentzea sokolovensis. Next base: position 183,706 of record NZ_JAXAVU010000001.1, on the reverse strand, counting down.
GACGACGGCCGGGCCGCCGCTCTGCTCGAGGAGGCGCTGAAGTTGTGGGGAGGAGAACCGTTCGCGGGTCTGGACACCGCCTGGCTCGACTCCCTGCGCGCCACGCTGATCCAGCACCGGCACGCGGTCCGGCTCGAACTCGTCGACATCCAGCTCCGCCTCGGTCTGCACGCGGCGCTGCTGCCCGACCTGTCGGCGTGGGCGGCCGGCAACCCGTTGGACGAACGCCTGGCCGGCCAGCTCATGCTCGCGCTGTACAACTGCGGTCGCCCCGCCGACGCCCTTGAGCACTACCAGGAGGTGCGCAAGCGGCTGGCTGACGAACTCGGCACCGATCCCAGCCCGCCGCTGCGGCAGTTGCACGAGCGGATCCTCGCCACCGACCCCGCGCTGACGGCGCTCGTCAGGCCGCACAGCACCGTTGTGCCGCACCAGCTTCCAGCCCGGCCGCGTCTGTTCAGCGGCCGAAGCCGTGAACTGGCCGATCTCGACGCCGCGCTCGGCGAGGACGACGCCGCGGTGATCTCGGCCGTCGGTGGGCTCGGCGGCATGGGCAAGACCTGGCTGGCGGCGCAGTGGGCGCACCAGCACCTGGACCGGTTTCCCGACGGCCAGCTGTACGTCAACCTTCGCGGCTTCGACCCCGCCGGGCAGCCGATGTCCGCGGAGACCGCGATTCGCGGCTTCCTCGACGCGCTCGGCGTCGCCCCCTCCGCCGTCCCGGTCGACGTGGACGCGCAGGCGGGGCTGTACCGCAGCCTGGTCGCGGACAGGAAGATGCTGGTGTTCCTGGACAACGCGGCCGACAGCGCCCAGGTGGTACCGCTGTTGCCCGGCAGCCCTGCCTGCGTCGTGCTGGTCACCAGTCGCCGTCAGCTCAACGGTCTCGTCGCCGCGCACGGCGCGCGGGCGCTGAACCTGGACCGGCTCAGCGACGACGAAGCACGCCGGCTGCTGGCGACGCACCTCGGCGAGGACCGGCTCGCCGCCGAACCCGGTGTGACAGCAGAACTTCTGGCCTGCTGCGGAGGCTTGCCACTGGCGATCAGCATCGTGGCCGCGCGTGCCGGCACGCACCCCGGCTTCCCACTGTCCGTGCTGGCGGACGAACTGCGCGAGCAGAACGACCTGCTGGACGCACTGGACGCCGGCGAGGACCTCGTGAGTGTTCGCGCTGTGTTCTCCTGCTCCTACAACGCTTTGCCCGCCGAGGCGGCCACCGTGTTCGCCGCTCTCGGTCTCGCTCCCGGCACGGATATCGGCCTGCCCGCCGCCGCGAGTCTCACCGCGCTGCCCGTCGCCCGCGTTCGCGCCGCTCTGCGTGCACTGGAGCAGGCGAACCTGGTCGGTCAGCACGCCCCTGGCCGCTACCGGATGCACGACCTCGTCCGGTTGTACGCGGGTGAACGCGCCCATCACGACTCCGACGCGGTGCGACGAGTGGTCGACTTCTACGTGCACACCGCGTTCGCCGCCGAGCGAGTGCTGGACCCGCTGCGCGAACCGCTCGCGATCGGGGCGCCCGCACCGGGATGCGTCCCGCTGGGGTTCGAGGACGAGACAGCGGCGACCGAATGGCTGGCCACCGAGTTCGCGAACCTCCTCGCCGTGCAGGAACTCGCCGCCGGTCAAGGCCTGCACGACCAGGTGTGGCACGTGGGCTGGACCCTGAACACGTTCTTCCGGAGACGGGGCGACTACCACGACGCCGTCGCCGTGTGGCGGGCCGGCGTGGCCGCCGCTGACCACGCCGGCGACAGGATCGCGCAGGCTCAGACCAGAAGACACCTCGGGGACGCGTGCAGCGGACTGGGACTCCAGTCCGACGCCTTGCGGCACCTGGGCGACGCTCTGCGGATCAGCGAGCAGGCGGGCGATGTCCCCGGCCAGGCCCACGCCCATCACCTCATGGCCTCCATCTGGGAGGACGTGGGGGACGACCGGCGGGCGCTGGAGCACGCGACCCCAGCGCTACGCCTGTTCCAGGACCTCGGCATGACGGTCTGGGAGGCCTGGGGATACACCCAGGTGGGCTGGCACCAGGCTCGGCTGGGGCTCTACGAGCAGGCACGCGTCCATTGCGAGGCCGCCCTGGTCATGGCTCGCCGGCACGGCGAGCGTGAACTGGAGGCGACCACAGTGGACAGCCTCGGCTACATCGCCCACCACACGGGCCACCACGCCGAGGCGCTCGACCTCTACGGACAGGCACTCGACCTGCTCCGCGACCTCGGGTACGACCACCACGAGGTCGCGACCCTGGAACGCGTCGGCCACACCCATCGCGCGCTCGGTCACCACGACAGGGCTGAAGCGGTGTGGCGGCAGGCTCTCGAGCTGTGCCAGGCGCAGCATCGAGCCGAGGACGCCGGTCGAATCCGGCGGCTGCTGACACCAAGCCCGCACGGCTGAGCTCACTGAGCGGAGGTGCGCTGCTTCCGCCGGCCGGCCGGAGAGTGGGACGGTTCCGGCTCGTGCTCCGGGCAGTCCGTGCGCAGGCCCGCGAGCGGCAACGGGGTGCGCAGCAGGTGGCAGTGGTGGGGCACGGCCGGGTCGGGATGTTCGTCGCGGCCGAAGAAGCGGCACGTCGTGCACATGCGCGTCACGCTCACCACGCTCGCGCGTTGCAGGTCCGCGATCACCCGCAGCAGCGTGTGCAACGTGGTCGCGCGGTCGGCCTCGGGAATCCCGGCGAGGGCGTCCGTCAACGGATCGTCCCAAGAGGACAGACCTCGCGCCACCTCCTGGCCGGCGTCGGTCAGCGTCAACGACCGGCGGCGGCCGTCCGCGCCGGGTGAGCGCGTCACGAGTTCCTTGCGTTCCAACGCGGTCACGGCGTCGGACATGGTCGGTGTGGTGACGTCGAACTCGGCGGCGAGCGCGGCGACCTCACGACGTGTCTGCGGGTGCCGGGCCAGTGCCAGCACCGCTTGCTGCTGCAGCGGCGACAGTCCGTGCTCCCGTGCCGTGCGCTGCGCGAGTGAACGCATGCCGTGCCCGAGTCGCTCGAGCGCGTCGGCCAGCCGCCGGTCGAGCCCGGCCGTGCCGTCGGTGTCAGTCATGCGATCCGCCTGCCAGTAGAACTTCCACGGCGATGGTACGTGCTGCCGAGGGTGAGACCTGGATCACGAAGAACTAGGTAGGAGTCCTACCTAGTTTGTGGCAGGGTGAGGACATGAACCTCCTCCTGCCCACGTCGAACGGACTCGCGACTCCCGCGATGCCCTGGGAGACAAGCGAATGGTTCAACAGTGAACCGCTGAACCTGGCCCGCCTGCACGGCCGCGTGGTCGTGCTCGAGGCGTTCCAGATGCTGTGCCCCAGCTGCGTGACGCACGCCCTCCCACAGGCCACGCGCCTGGCCAGGACGTTCGGCGACGACCTCGCCGTCATCGGTCTGCACACCGTGTTCGAACACCACGCGGCGATGACCCCGGTGAGCCTCAAGGCGTTCCTGCACGAGTACCGGATCACCTTCCCCGTTGGCGTCGACGCTCTCCGAGGCGCGCACCCGGCGCCCGTCACGTTCAGCCGCTACCGCATGCAGGGCACGCCCACCACGGTGCTCATCGACCGCGACGGCATGCTGCGCGCCCAGAAGCTCGGCCCGGTCGACGACATGACGCTGGCCTCGGCCGTGACGCGGCTGCTCGACGGCGCCGTGCCACCCGCGGTCTGCGCGATCGACGGCACCTGCACCTGACCCACACCCATCACCAGAAGGAGAACCACCATGTCCCGCATCGACCTCACCGACCCCGACCAGATCACCGACGAGCGCGCCGAGACCCTGGCGCAGATCAAGGGCGCCTTCGGCCTGGTGCCCAACATGTTCAAGGCCGTGGCGAACTCACCCGCCGCGCTGCGGAGCATGTGGGCGCAGTTCGGCGCACTGGGCGGCGGCACGCTCGGGGCGAAGATCGGCGAGCAGATCGCCGTGGCCGTGGCCGACCAGAACCGTTGCGACTACTGCCTTTCCGCGCACACCATGCTCGGCAGGAAGGCAGGGGTCACCGCGGCGGAGATGAGGAACGCCCAGAGCGGCAAGTCGGACGACCCGCGCACCGCCGCCGTCCTCGCGCTCGCCACCGCCCTCGTCGAGAATCGCGGCCAGATCGCCGGCTCCGACGTCCAGGCCGCGCGTGACGCGGGCCTGAGCCAGGAGGAGATCGTCGAGACGGTCGCGCACGTCGCCCTGAACGTGTTCACGAACTACATCAACGTCGCGCTCGACGTGCCGGTCGACTTCACGCGCGTGTCCCTCACCTGAGAAACCAGTCCGCGAGGGCACCAGGGACGCGTTCAGTATCGTCCCTCCGATGATCCGAGCATGGGTGCGACGCTGTGCCGTGGCCGCCTGCATCGCGGTGCCGCCGGTGCTGCTTCTCCTCGGCTGGGGCCCTTTGAGCAGCGCACATCCTGCCCATCTCGTGTTGCTCGCCGTGGTGGAGGCGGCCGGGATCGCGATGGCCCTGTGGCGGCGCGGCCCGGCGTGGCTCGCGGTGGTGCTCGCCGTGCTGCTCATCGCTCCAGCGGTGTACTTGCAGCCGTTCGGCGCGACGACGATCGTCATGGCGGAGAACACCGCCACCACGGCGGTGCTGCGCCCCGACGGTCCGGTGCGCGCCGGGCTGGTCTTCCACCCCGGCGCCAGGGTCGACCACCGCGCGTACTTCCCGCTCCTGCGGCGCGTTGCGGCGGAAGGGTTTCTCGTCGTGGTGGTGAAGGAGCCGCTGGGGATCGCCCTGCTCGGCGGCGACACCGCGGAACTGCGGCGGAGTCATCCCGACGTGCCGGTGTGGGCGGTCGGTGGCCACTCGCTCGGTGGCGTCGCGGCCGCACGGGATGTTCCCGCCGACGGATCGGTGCGCGGGCTGGTGTTGTGGGCGTCCTATCCGGTCGACGACCTCTCCACCCGCGACGGCCTCACCGCCTGGTCGATCTCGGGTGAACGCGATGGTTTCACCACACCGCAGGACGTCGCCGAGTCACGGAAGCTGTTGCCTGCGGGCACCCGCTTCGAGGTCGTCTCCGGTGCCGTCCACGCGTACTTCGGTGACTACGGCGACCAGCCCGGCGACGGTGTGCCGACCCGATCCCGTGCCGAGGCACAGGACCGGATCGTCGAGCACACCGTCGCCGCGTTGAACGACGTGATCTAGATTCGGTCGCCCACCTGGTCGACGAACCCGGACGCGTCCTGCGGCCTGTTCTTCGTGCCGAGGTACTCGTAGGTGTCCTTGTCGAACACCATCACCACCGGCTGGGCCGACGGCAGCGACCCCTCTGGCACCGGCCAGCTGATCCCGATCCCCGGCCGGCCGGACGAGACGTTCTCCACGACCGTCAGCCCCGGTACGCGGGTCGCCGCCTCGAACAACGCGGCCCGCTGCGGGCCCGGCAGGTACGAGTCGAAGACGAGGGACAGCACGTCCTTGCCGTACGAGTTGACCGGCCGGTCCTTCTCGTCGCCCTGCAGGACCTTCAGCATCTCGTCGGCCGTGGTGGGCAGGTCGTCCCGGTACGAGCGGCCCGGCGTGCACTCCTCGGTGCCGCCAGTCGGCTGGTCGTACTTGTCGAGCACCTTCCTGCGGCCGTCGACGCAGCCGGGCACGGGGATCGGCGGTGCGTTCCCGGCGAGGATCATCTGGCCGTCACGGGTGCCGTCGACGGAGAACCAGTCCTCCCGTTCACCGGTGCGCACGTAGTAGAACTGATCGGGCCGTGGCACCACGTCAGGCTTCGAACGGGCTGCCGCGGCGGCGTGGTTCAGCAGTTGCACGGCGGACTCCACCGCCGGTGCCGCGGTGTCGTGGTGGGCCGGGTCCGGGGAACCGGACGGCAGCACCAGCGCCACGCCGGCGGCCGCCGCCGCCACGGAGAGCGTGGCGATGGCGATGACCCCGGCACGACCGCGCCTGGGCGGTTTCATGCCCGCCACGAACTGGGCGCGGGCGGCCGCCAGCTGGTCGGCGGACTTGAGCGGGGTCTCGTCCAGTTCCCGGACGAGCTGAAGGTCATCCATTGTTGAGCAGCTCCTCGACCTCGGTGTGGTTGTCGGTTCCCAACGCTTCCCGGACCTTGCGGCGGGCGCGGTTCAGCCTCGACCGCACCGTGCCCACCGGGATCGCCAGCGCCTCGGCGATCTCGAGATAGCTGAGCTGTTCCCACGCGACCAGCAGCAGCACGTCCCTGTCCTCGGCGGACAGCGCCCCCAGCGCGCCGGTCAGCATCGACCGCATGGCCTGCGCGGTGACGTCCGCGGCCACCCGGTCGGCGTGGTCGTCCACAGAGGAGACGACCAGGTGCATCCGGTACCGGCGCACCTCCTCCCGCCGGTGCTGACCGACCAGGTTGGTGGCGATGCCGTACAACCACGGCCGGGCGTCCGGGCGGGAGGGGTCGTAGCGCCCCCGTTTCGAGAACGCCACGAGGAACGTCTCGGCGAGCAGGTCGTCGGCGACCTGCTGACCGAGGCGCCGGGCGAGATAGCGCTGGATGTGCGGTGCGTGCCGGTCGAAGATGACCGCGAACTTCTCGGTCACGCGCAGCGACGCCTCGATGAGCTCCGCGTCGGTTGCTGTCATGGTGGCCTTTCGAGCGAAGGGTCTTCGCCCTGTTATCGGCAGAACGCCCCGACCGGGTTCACGGTCGAGGCGTTCAGCAGATCAAACCACAGGTCACGGCGACTTCGGGGCGTCTCCCAGAAGCGCCAGGAACTCCGCTCGCGTGCTGTCGATCCGAGCACCCAGTTCCAGCACCTGCTTGTTCGTGCCCGACGACAGTTCAGCGCGGGCCACGGTGCGTGCTTCCTCGAACTGGGTCCGCAGCAACCCCGTCAACTGCTGGTCGAAGGCGGCTCCCTCGGCGAACCCGGCGGCGGCCAGTTCGGCGGCCGTGATCATGCCGGGCATGTCGTGGCCCTCGTGCTGATCGCTCTCCTGCCTGCCGGTCCGCGCCAGCAACTCCCGGACCTGCGCCAGTTCGTCCCGGTAGCGGTCCTCGACCTGGGCGGCCACCGGGCGCAGCGCGGAACCGGGACGGTTCGTCAGTGCGAGCGCGGCGAGCGCGGACTCGTTCTGTGGGATCACCAGATCCACGAACGCCAGATCGGTGGCGCTGAGGCCGGCCGGCGCGGCGGGCGGTGGGGTGCCACAGCCCGTCACCAGCAGGAGCGCCGCGATGAGGAGGACCCGCACTAGGGGCGGCCGTCCGGTCCGCACTTGACGATCCGGTTGATGCAGTCGCGCACGCGCTGTGCCATCTCGGCTTCCGGCCAGACGTTGAAGAAGTCGCCGTGCATCGTGAACCCCGGACCGGACGACAGCTTGAACCGCGCCGGGTCGCCGCTCGCCGGGTAGCGCAGCACCTGACGCAGCTTCGGCACGGGCACGGGGTGCGTGGCCGGGCAGTCGCCGGCGACTGGGTAAGACATGTGGCTCTTGTGGTCAGCGGAGTCGAGGTCCTTGCCGTTCCAGCACTGCGGGAAGTCCAAGTAGGACTCGATCATCGTGCCGGCCGGGCAGTTCACGAAGTCCTTGGACGCACCGACGTGCCCGGCGTGCAGGCACGACCAGCGCGACATCGTGGTGTTGTCCGGTGCGGTGGCCTTGGCGTTGCCGGCGACGATGCGCAGCCCGTACGGCAACGGCTGGATGCGCGCCGTCACGTCATCGCGCACGCCTTCACCGAGGTAGTAGAACGTCGTGCCGGTCGGCTCGACGGGCTGGCCGTCGACCAGCAGCGTCGGCACCCAGTACGAGGAGAGGTCGACCTTCGGATTGCACGTGCTGGCGGCCTTGCTCAGGCTCGTGACGTCCGAGTTGCCGTTGGTGGAGTCGTTGCCGAAGAAGCTGTGCATGTGCGAGGCGCCGGGCAGGTTCGGCAGGACGATCGGGTCGTCCGGCAGCCGGTGCGTGAACGGGCACTCGGCGACGAACTCCGCGACGCGCACCGCGTTCGGCGGGATCGGTTCCTGCGGCTTCACCGGAGCGACCACGGCGGCCTTCGTCGTCTCGGCCGTCTGCGTGGGCGTGCCGGCCTGCGTCGTGGTGCCCGCGGCCTGAGGTGACGTGGTCACGGCCGTGGTCGTCGACGTCGGACTCGCCAACGGCTGCACGGGCGGGGTGAAGAACATCGCGTTCGCGGTGACCGCGGACGCCGCGACGCCCGCCACGGCGAGAGCGGCGATCCACACGCGCCGCCGCAGTCGTGAGGTGAGGACGTGGGGCATTGAGAAACCTTTCGGCAGGGTTCAGGGGATCTTCTGACCAGGAGATGTCCCGCCCGCCCGCCGATAACAGAAAAAGTCACGGCGTTCTCAGGAGCTCCCGCGCCAACGCCTCGCCCCACCACTGCTCCACGGCGTCCGGGTGCCATTCTCGTTCGCTGGTCAGCGTCGTGTAGACGTCGATGTTGCACAGCGCCGCGTAGATGTCGGCTGCGGATCGCACGTCCACGCCGGGCCGGAGGGCCCCGGCGGGCCAGGAGTCGAACACCCGCAGGCGCGTCTCGTCGCCGCGCCGGCGGCCTTCGCGGTAGGCGGCGGCCAACTCGGGTTCCGTGCGCGCGGCCTCTCGCACGAGGGCGATGACGTCGCCCGCCCGTTCGAAGAGCCGCCGGTCGTAGGCCGCCATCGCCGCGAGCTGTTCGCGCGCTGTCCCGGCCTCCAGTTCGGCCAGCATCGTCATCGGGTCGGCGGACAGGTCGGCCGCGTCGGCGACGGCCCGCACAAGACCCGCCTTGTCGCCGTAGGTGGCGTAGATCGTGGGAACGGACACCTTTGCCTCGTCCGCCACCGCGCGCACGGTCGTGGCGGACCACCCGTGGGCGACGAACAGCGCACGAGCCGCACGGGCGATGTCTGCCCGTGTCTCACGTGCCTGTGCCTCCCGGCGCAGGGAGGCGTAACGCCGACTACCCGTTTCGTCCACGTTCTGGTTGCCTCTCGTTATATTGACTATATGATGGTTAAAGCCAATATAGCCGCAGAGACCGGGTTCCTTCGCGTCGCAGGCTTCGCCGGGATCGGTTTCGCCGCCGTGATCGTGCTGGCGAACGTCGTCCTGGTGCCGTCGGGCCTGCCGCCCACCGGTGCCGGGATCGCCGAGGTGGTCGAGTTCTTCGGCGCCCACCAGAACGCGCTCGCGGCAGCGTCGGCCCTCATGCCGGCCGCGTGGGTGCTGGCCCTGGTGTTCGGTGCGGGCCTCCTGTCCGCGGTCCGGCGCCGCGGGCACGAGGGGTGGGCACTGGTCGGCTTCGCGGGCCTCGTGCTGCAGAACGGCGCGTTCGCGGGCGTGGCGGCGATCCGGTTGGCTCTTCCCACGGCGGAGGGCGCCGTCACCGCGCTCTGGGCGTTGCACGACGCCCTGTTCACCCTCAACGGCGTGTTCCTGGCGACCGCCATGGTCGGCTTTTCGGCCAGTGGACTGTCCGCGGGGCTCATCGCGCGGTGGCAGGCGTGGCTCGGGTTCGTCTCCGCCGCGCTGCTGTTCTGCTCGGCGACCCTCACACCGCTGGTCATCGACCACACCGGACCGCTGGGGCTGCTGGGCCTGGCCGGCTGGCTGATGTGGGTCGTCTGGCTGGTCGCCTGCGGTGCCGCGCTGGTCGTCGAGAAGCGGATCACGACGACTCCAGGCGGCGGATCCGGGTGTTGAGATAACGCTGCTCGGGCAGGCTCGTGGTGAGCCGGGCGGCCTGCCGGTAGCTGTCGAGCGCTCCCGCCGGGTCGCCGCCCAGTTCCAGCAGATGAGCGCGCACGGCATGGGTGCGGTGGTGCCGCCGCATCGCCGGGTCGTCGAGCAGCGGGCCGACGAGAGCCAGGCCGTCCTCGGGGCCGAACGCCATCCCGACCGCGACCGCCTGGTTGAGCGTCACGATCGGGCTGGGGGCCACCCCGGTGAGCATGGTGTAGAGCAGGCTGATCTGCCGCCAGTCGGTGCTCTCCCAGGTGGCGGCCTCCGCGTGCACGGCGGCGACCGCGGCCTGGAGCTGGAACCTGCCGACGTGCCCGCGGGGCAGCACGCGCTCCAGGATGCGCACTCCTTCCGCGATGCGCGCCTGGTCCCACCGCGAACGGTCCTGTTCGGCCAGCGGCACCAGGTCGCCGCCGGAGGTCCGGGCGGTCGCGCGGGCGTGGGTGAGCAGCATCAGGGCCAGGGCGCCCGCGACCTCGTCGTGGTCGGGGATCGCCGCGTGCAGATGCCGGGTGAGGCGGATGGCCTCCTCCGCCAGGGTCGAGTCCACCAGCGCGTCCCCGGTGGAACGGGTGTGCCCTTCGGTGAACATGAGGTGGCAGACGTCGAGCACCGCGGCGATCCGTGCGGGCACGTCCGCCTCGGCCGGCCGCCCGAACACCGCGCCCGCCGCCCGCAACGTGGACCGCGCCCTGGTCAGACGCTGCGTCATCGTGCGCTCCGGCACCAGGTAGGCGGCGGCGATCTGGGCCGTGCTCAGGCCGGCGACGGCGTGCAGCGTCAGGGCGACCTGCGAGGAACGGCTCAGACTGGGGTGGCAGCACAGGAGGAACAGCTGCAACGTGTCGTCTCCGTGCTGCCCGTGGTCAGCCGACGGTGCGAGGTCGGCGTCGCCAGGCCGTGCCGCGGCCACGGCCTGTTCCCGCCCGGCCCGAGCGCTGTCGGCGCGCACCCGGTCGATCATCCGCCGGGAGGCGACCCGGATGAGCCAGCCGCGGGGATTGCCGGGCACGCCGTCGCGTTCCCACTGCGATGCCGCCGCCTCGGCCGCCTCCTGCGCCGCGTCCTCGCAGTCACCCAGGTCGCCGTATCTGCGCAGCAGGGCGGCGAGGACGTGGGACGACTCGCGCCGCCACACGTCCTCCACCACCCGCGAGTCCATCAGTCGTCACCGCCGGGCCACATGGCCGGCCGCAGCTCGACGGTCTCGCCGGGGCCGGCGAAGCGCGAGGTGATCTCCTCCGCGCGGGCCTGGCTGTCCACGTCGATCAGGAAGAACCCGGCCAGGTGCTCCTTGGCCTCCGAGTAGGGGCCATCGGTGACCAGTGGCTTCCCGTCGTCCCACCGGTAGAGCCGGGACGACTCGGGCGCTCCCAGCGCCTCACCCGTGAGCAGCTCGCCGCTGTCCCGCAGCTCGCCGAGCATCTCCTCGAACTCGGAGTAGAGCCGATCCCGCTGCTCCCGCGGCATGTCCTGGTAATCGGGCAGGTACTCCGGGGTCGGGTGCCCCCACGGCTGCGGGTTCGAGTGAATCATGATCACGTACTTCACCATCGGCTCCTGGTGCGATGTCGTGGACGCGTCCGGGCGACCCATCCTCACCCGAGACGTCGGAGCCGCGCCCGCCAGGTCGACATGCCCTCACAGATCAGTTCGGCGCGGCCTTGTCGGCCGATCGTCGGCGGACTGTCGGCCGACTGTCGACGGCCCCTGGCACCGTCCTCGGTGTTGCCCGATCCAGAGGAGGAACCATGCAGAAGATGTCGATTCGCAAGGCCGGGACGATCCGCCTGACCAGCCCGAGCTACTACTGCCCGTGCTCGGCCAGCTGATCTCGTGACGCGGGCCGGGGCTGGCCTGCGGATGGCGCGTCCAGCCCCGGCCCTGTCCACCTCTTCGTCAGAAAGGTGTGCCGCATGTCCGTTCGCCTGCACCGGCTCACGATGGTGGCGGAACGCGACGGTGTCATGGTCGGCCGCCCGGACACCGGTTCGTACGCGATGTTCCCGGAAGAGGGAGCGGAGACGCTGCGGCTGCTGGGAGCCGGGAAGCCGGTCGACGAGATCGCCGCCTGGTACGAACGCGAGTGCGGCACGCCGCTCGACTTCGACGACTTCTTCGAAGTGCTCGACGAACTGGGTTTCCTCGTGGCCGAGGACGCGGAGGCACCGGTCGCGAAACCGGTGCGGTGGCAGCGCGCGGGACGGTGGGCGTTCTCGTGGCCGGCCTGGTGCCTGTACGTCGCGCTGATGGTGGGCGCGGTCGTGGCGATGTTCCGCGTCCCGTCGCTGCGGCCGTCCTACGAGGTCTTCTTCTTCACCGACCACATCTCGCTGATCCCGATCGTGCTGACCTTCACGCAGATTCCGCTGGTGCTGCTGCACGAGTGGTTCCACGTGCTGGCGGGGCGCCGGCTCGGGCTGCCGTCGACGCTGGGCATCGGGCGCCGCCTCTACTACCTGGTCGCGGAGACCCGGCTGGACGCGTTGCTGAGCGTGCCGCGCCGGCAGCGTTATCTGCCGTTCCTGGCGGGGATGCTGCTGGACGCGATCCTGGTGTCCGCGCTGACGTTGACGGCCGGCTGGCTGATGGGCGAGGCGGTGCCCGCGTGGCTGCCGGGGATGCTGCTCGCGATCTCGTTCAGCACGTTGCTGCGCCTGGTGTGGCAGTTCATGTTCTACCTGGAAACCGATCTGTACCACGTGATCGCGACGGCGCTGCGCTGCGCGGACCTCCAGAACGCCACCCGGTTCCTCATCCGCTCGCGGACGCGGCGGTGGCTGCGGCGGCCCGCCCCCGTGCCGGACGCCGAGTGGACGGACCGGGACCTCGTGGTGGCCCGCTGGTACGCGCCGCTGCTCGTGCTCGGGTACGGGTTCTCGCTGGGCAGTCTCGCCTGGGCCGGAATCCCCACGGTGTGGCGGTTCTGGTCGACGGTGTTCGACCGGGTCACCGCGCCGGACACGCCGGCCTCGGAAGTGATCGACACGTTGGTCTTTCTCAGCATGGCCGTCGCACAGCTGGGTCTGCTGATCTACGTCACCGTGCGGGACCGGCGCGCCCGGCGCCGCACCAGAGTCGAGCAAGGAGCGCTCGCATGACTTCACCGCAGGCCCGGCACAGCTGGGCGGTCACCTCGGACACGCTGCCCCCGGCGCCCGCGCCGCACGTCGAGGCGATGTGCCACCGCCGGTCGCGGGGGCCGTACACCGGGGCGGGGGCGCTGCTGCGGCAGATCGTGCCAGAGCTGTTGGCGCACAACGCTGATCTGGTGCTCCCACGCACCACGAACATCGTGGCGATCGCACCGGAACTCGCCGCCGTGCTGCCGTTGCCGGAGAAGACGCTCACCGAGGCGGCCGAACCGCGGGAACGCACCCGGTTCTACTCCGCCGGCCGCACCGAACGCCTGGTGCACGGCGTCGCGGAACTGCTGATGGACTGGGCGAGAGTGCTGCACCCGGACGGCGTGGTCGTCTCGTTCACCGACGTCGCGCACGCCGACGACACCGACCGCGAACTGCTGCGAGTCCTGTTGCGCCGCTGCGATCCCCGGCATCTGACCGTCGTCGTCGAGCTCGACGATCCCGGTGACGACACGGCGCTCGCCGACGCGTTGGCCGAGTACGCCCGAACCGGCGCCCGCCGCGCCCGCACACCCGTGCAGGGAGACGACCTGGCGCAGCTGTACATCGACTCGGAGGGCGTCCTCGACGACGAGGCCGTCCTCCGGGCGTACGACGAACTTGCGCCGGACGAGCGCGCCCGCCGGCACACCGAACGGGCGGAAGCGCTTGCGGCGTGGGGAGAACCGAGCTTCGAGCTGGGCGCACTCCCGTTCCACCTGGAGCGCGGGACGGACCCGGCCGTCGCGGGCGGCGAGGCACTGCTGAAGGCCACGACCCGCTGTCTGGAACTGGGGTACTACCACGCCTCGATGGACCTGGCGCTGCGCGGACGGGAGCTGGTCTCGGCCGAGAAGCAGCCCAACCTGTACTGGAACCTCACCACCAAGGTCGCGGCGTGCCTGTCCTACCTCGGACCGGGGGAGGAGGCCGCGCGGTATCTCGGGGAACTGCGGCACACCACCGACGCCGAGATGCACATGCGGTCCAGCTACATGACCGCGATGCTGCACACCCGCTACCTGCCGAAGGACACCCTGGACCACGACCTCGCGCTGGAGTGGTCCAACATCTCGATCGTCCTCGCCGACAACTACCCGAAGCCCGAACGGCGCACCTTCAACGGCGCGTTCATGCGCAACGGCAAGGCGTTGGTCGAACTGCACCGGGGCGACCTCCAGGCCGCGCTGAACCTGGTGAACGAGGCGATCGGGATGACCGACTCCCACCTCGGGCACGAGGAGCAACTGCTGCACCGCTCGGTGCTCACGCACAACCGGGCCCAGGTGCTCGCGGCGATGGGCGAGCACGCCGCGGCGCTGCTCGACTACGACGACGTGATCGGGCGGGATCCGAACTACGGCGAGTACTACTTCGACCGGGCCACCGTCCGGCGCGCGGCGGGCCGTGCCGCGGAGGCGCTGGAGGACTACGCCGCAGCGATCCGGCTGAGCCCGCCGTTCCACGAGGCGCACTACAACCGCGCTGACCTGCTGCGCGAACTCGGTGACGACGAGGGCGCGTTGCGGGACCTGGACTACGCGCTGGAACTCGAACCGGACCACGTCGACTCGCTCGTCAACCGGGCAGACCTGTTGCTGTCGAACGGGGACATGGCACGGGCGTCCGCCGACGTCGACCACGGCCTGGCGTTGGATCCGCACAACGCGCGGCTGCTCTCGGCACGCGGCAGCGTGCTCGCCGACGTCGGCGAGCACGAGGCGGCCTGGGCGGACTACAGCGCCGCGCTGGCCGCGGACCCGGCGCTGGTGGCGGCGTGGGCGAACCGCGCCGTCCTGGCGTTCACGACGGGGCGGCCGCGCCAGGCGGTCGAGGACCTCACCGAGGCGATCCGCCTCGCCGACGACGGCATGCTTCGCGTGAACCGCGCGATCGCCCTGCAGGAACTGGGAAACCACCGCCAGGCCGTCCGGGACCTCGACGCCGCGCTGGCCGCCGGGGCCGACGATCCGGACGTGCTGTACTTCCGGGGCGTGAGCCGGTTGGCCGTCGGCGACGACGCTGGAGCCCGTGCGGACTGGGAGGCGCACCTCGCGGCGTACGGCGAGGAGACCTCGCCTCACGCGGTGCAGATCGCGGAGCGTGTGGCGTGACGACCACGGTCCCGGAAGGGCTTTCCGTGGCGCTGCACCAGCACGCCAAAGGCGTCGCCGTCGTCACCGCCGGGCTGGTCGCGCCGGTGGGGTTCTGCGCCACGTCGCTCGCGCCCGTGTCCATCGACCCGCCCGTGCTGTCGTTCGCCATCAGCACGCGGTCGGCGTCGTGGGCGGTCATCGAGACCGCCGAGCACGTCTCGGTGAACCTGCTGGCGGACGACCAGGAGGACGTCGCCCGCGCGTTCAGCAGGCCGGGTGCGGAGAAGTTCGGCCCGGGGACGCGCTGGTACCGCGACAGCGTCGGGTTGCCCGCGCTGCACGGGGTTCTCTCGCGCTGGCGGATCGCGCCGGTGGAACGGGTCCGGGTGGGCGGCAGCGCTCTCGTCGTCGGCCTGGTGGTGGACGTCGAACGCGGATCGCCAGGCCGGCTGCCGCTGGTGCATTACGACGGCGGATATGGTCGTTTGGCCAGCGCGTGACGGTATCCCGGCAGGTGCGACCAACTCCTTGTCTTGAGTGGGAGCGGACTCCGTCGCACTGCAGCCGCAGTTCCAGGTGCTGGGGCCGTTCGAGGTGCGCGTGCACGACGAGGTGCTCGACCTGGGTGGTCCGCGGATCCGGACGCTGCTCGCGTTGCTGACGGCGAACGCGGGCAGGGTGACGACCGTCGGCACGATGGTGGAAGCGTTGTGGGGACCGGAATCCCCGCCGGACGCACACCGCACCGTGCGCAGCTACGTCTCGCGGTTGCGCCGCGCGCTCGCCGTCGACCGGCTGATCGTCACGCATCCGGCGGGGTACGTGCTGCGGCTCGAACCGCACGTCGTCGACGCCCGCCGGTTCGAACGGCTCGTCGAGACGGGACGGGACGCTCTGGCCGCAGGTAGGCCCGCGGATGCCGCCGAACAGCTCTCGCTCGCGTTGAGGCTCTGGCGGGGTGAGGCGTACGGCGAGTTCACCGTGACGCCGGTGCTGCGCGCCGAGGCCGCACGGCTGGAAGGCCTGCGCCTCGGCGCCGTCGAGGACCGCGTCGACGCCGACCTCGCGACCGGCGCGGGGGTGACGCTGGTCGAGGAGCTCACGGCGCTGACCGGCCAGCACCCCGGCCGGGAACGCCTGTGGGGGCAGCTGATGACCGCGTTGTACCGGGCGGGCAGGCAGGCCGAGGCCCTCGACGCGTACCTGCGGGCCCGCACCGCGCTCATCGAGAGGTTCGGTCTCGACCCCTCACCACGACTCTCCGAGATCCACCAGCAGGTGCTGGACAACGACGCGCGGCTGTTCGGCGTGCCCGCCGTCGCGCCGAGCGAACCAGCCAGGGACGACCTTCCCGGCGACATCGCGGACTTCGCGGGCCGTGACGCCGAACTCGCCGTGCTGGCGACCGCTCGCGCCGCCGGCCGCCAGGCCGTGGTGATCCAGGCGATCGACGGCATGGCCGGTGTCGGCAAGACGACGCTGGTCGTCCACGCGGCACACCGGTTCGCGGAGCACTACCGCGACCGTCTGTTCATCGACCTGCACGGCCACGCGTCCAGTCATCGCCCCGTAACCGCGATGACGGCGCTGGACGCGTTGCTGCGTGCACTGGGCGTGCCACCCGACCGGATTCCGCAGGACCCGGACGCGCGGGCGGCGTTGTGGCGTGCCGAACTGGCCACCCGTTCGGTGCTCGTCGTGCTGGACAACGCCGCCGACGCCGCACAGGTGCGCCCGCTGCTGCCCGGCACGTCCCGCAGCCTGACGCTGATCACGAGCCGTCGCCGCCTGGTCGACCTCGACGCCACCCAGGTCGTGTCGCTGGACGTGCTGCCGGAACCCGACGCCGTCGCCCTGTTCGTCAGCGTCGCGGGTGGCCGCACCGAAGGCTCGGTGCACGAGGTCGTCGCGTTGTGCGGTCACCTGCCGCTGGCGATCCGCATCGCCGCCGCACGGCTGCGCGCCCGTCCCGCGTGGACGGTGGCCTATCTGGCGAACCGGTTGCGCCAAGCGCACTCCCCGCTCACCGAGTTCGAGGCGGGGGACCGCAGCGTCGCCGCCGCGTTCGCCCTGTCCTACGAGCACCTCCACGCACCGCAGCAGCGCCTGTTCCGGCTGCTCGGCATCCACCCCGGCCCGGACTTCGACGCCTACGCCGCCGCGGCGCTCGCGGCCGTCGACCTTCCCGAAGCCGAGCGACTCCTGGAGAGCCTCGTCGACGACCACCTGTTGCAGGAACCCGCGCCCGGCCGGTACCGCTTCCACGACCTGGTTCGCCAGCACGCCCGCGCCGTCGTGGTGACGGATGAGCCGGAACCGTTGCGGGACAGGGCATTACGTCGAGTCGTCGACTACTACCTGCACACCGCGCACAACGGCAGCAGGGTGCTGGACCGGCAACACCCGCCGATCGCCGTCGAGAAGGCCGACTGCGTCCCGCACCCGATGCCCGGCAGCGCGGCCGCGATGGCGTGGTTCGACGCCAACCACCTCTGCGTCCTGGCCGCGCGGACCGCGGCCGAGGACGCGGGCTGGGACACGGTGGTGTGGCAGCTCGCCTGGTCGCTGGACAACTTCCACTACCGCCGCGGGCACCTGCACGACAACATCGCCTCCTGGCAGGTGGGACTCGTCGCCGCGGAACGGCTGGGAGACCTCGCCGTGCAGGCCCGCGCCCACCGGCGGCTCGGCCTGGTCTACGCGCCGCTGGGCAGGGACGAGGAGGCGTCGCTCCACTTGAGACGGTCGCTGGCGCTGTCCGGTCAGGTCGGCGACACGGTCGGCCAAGCGGGCGCGCACGTCGTGCTCGCGCTGGCGCTGACGTGGAAGAAGGACGACCACGGCGTGCTGGCACACCTCACCGAGGCGAGAAACCTGTACCGGCGCAGCGGCAACACCCAGTGGGAGATCCGCGTCCTGAGCATGATGGGCGCCGCGTACACCCGGCTGGGCCATCACGTCCGGGCGCGCGCCTTCTGCGAGTCCGCGCTGGCGTTGTGCGTGCGGCACAACGACTCGTACGGCCAGGCGGACACCCTGGACAGCCTCGGCGCGATCACGGGTAACACTGGCGACCACCGCCAGGCCCTGCACCACCACGAGCGCGCGCTGGTGCTGTGGCGAGACCTCGACAACACGTACCGGCAGGCGGGAACCCTTGCCGCGCTGGGCGACACGCACCGCGAACTCGGTGAGGGCGATCAGGCGAAGCGGTGCTGGCAGGAGGCCATCGACCTCTACCGCGGGCAGAACCTGCACCACGCGGCCGACCGCATCGCCCAGCGTTCGGGGTGACGGTGGCCGCTCTCGCGGCCACCGCCGGTGGTCAGCGGGCCCAGAAGCGGGTGGAGTTGGGGCCGTTGAGCACGAGGTTGCCGTCGTTCTGCACGATCAGCCGGTCGGCCGCGGTGGCCCAGGTGCCAGTGCTCCACTTGGGCACGTTGTTGGCGGCGTAGACGACGAAGTTGCCGTCGTGCTGCAGGGTCGCGCGGATGGCGCCGGAGTTGTAGGTGTTGCTGGCCCACAACGCCTGGTTGGTCGCCACGACGTAGAGCACCAGGTTGCCGTCGCCCTGCATGAGCAGCTTGTGCCTGCCGTCCGGCGAGATCCTGGACTGGCCGGCGGTGAGGGTCTCCCCGCGCACCACCCGGTCGGGACCGGGCTCGCCCCCGGTGGTGGCGTCGAAGACCGTGACGTAGTAACCCTGGAGCGCCCAGGCCTCCAGGCCGTTCGGCGTGACGGCCACCGAGTTCGGGTACCGGCCGATCGGCCTGGTCTGGACGATCACGTTGTTCTCCACGTTCACCGTCACGAGAGTGTGTCCCTCATAGCCGGTGACGAAGATCCGGCTGCCGTTCGGTGCGGCGGCCACACCCACAGGACGGCCGGGCACGTCCAGGGTGGCGTGGACCGCGTTGGCGGCCGTGGAGATCATGTAGACCTTGTTCGCCTGGGCGCTGGTGACGTACACGCGCAGGCCGTCCGGCGTGATGGCGAGTCTGGTCGGCGCGGTGGGCAGCTGCACCGCGGCGATCGTCTGTTCGGTCGCGGTGCTGACCACCCAGATCTTCGAGGTGTAGAAGTCCGCGATGTAGACGCGGGAGCCGTCCGGGGAGATCGTGATGTCCGCCCCGTAGCTGTTGCCGACGCTGATCGCGCGGGAGACGCCGGTCGCCGTGTCGATCACCGCCATGTAGTTGTACCCGGAGACGTACGCCTTCTTGCCGTCCGGTGATACGACGACCGCCTCCGCCGGTCCCATCGGGGCGACCGAAATGGTCCTGACCACGGTGCGGGTCGCGGTGTCGATCACCGAGACCTTGCCGGTGGTGGCGGTGAGGTCGCCGTGCGCCACGTAGGCGGTGCGGCTGTCCGGGCTGAAGCCGATGCCCTCCGGCTGCGGGTCGACGCCGATCGTGCCGGTGACCGTCCTGGTGGCGGTGTCGATGGCGGACACCGTGCGGTCGGCCGCGTTGCTGACGTATGCGAGAGCCCCGTTGGGGCTGATCTCGACCGAGATCGCGTTGGACCCGACGCTGATGTTGGTCGGCAGCTCGGCGGCCGCGGTGGCCGTCGGCGCGATCAGGCCCGCGGCGAGCAGGACGCCGAGCGCGGCGGTTCCGGTTCTTCGTGTTCGACTGTGCATGGCGCAATTCCCCCTGGAGGTTCCGCGTGGTGCGGCGGATTTTGCCAGACGGGTGCGTTGGTCAGCGGTGTGTTCGCGGATGTTCTGCCGCGGCCCTGCCGTCACCGGACGAGGTCGTCACCCGGCCGGCGCGCTGAGATTCGCCGTCCGGAACCTCGTCAGTGCGTCCAGTGACATCCGTGGGCTCATCGCGATGGTCTGCCGTGCGTTCGCGAGGTCGGCCAACGACTGCGGGCTGTTCTCGTCCTTGAGACGTTGCGCGATCTCGGCGGGATCGAAGTAGTCCAGCACGGTGTTGACGAACAGCATGAACGCGGCAAGCTCCAAGGCGAGCCGCCTGACGCCCTTGGCGTCAGAATCGGTGATCTTCTCCGCCCACTCGCGAAGCTCTTTCTGCCAGGCCTGGAACGTCTCGACGGTTGCCCTGTCGGTCGAGTACCCGGCGATGTGGTTGAGCAACACCGCACCCAGCGGCGCCTCGGCGTCCTTCATCAGCTCGTGCCGCACGGCCCTGATCCTCGCCGCGGCCTCACGCCGGCACATGCCCAGCGCCGCCCCGGCCAACTCGACGTGATCGTCGTTGTCGCGGTGCCCGACGAGTTCCCAGGTGCTTCGCACGAGGTCACGTGCCAGGCCGCCGGACAGGACGTAGCAGAGCGCGACGAACGGCTGGGTCCATCCGATGATCAACCCGTAGAGCACTTCGCGTGCGGTTGTGAAGTCCAGGTAGGGCACGGAGATCACGTCGTCGAACGTGCTGTCGAACACGTCGCGGAACGGCACACCTCTGCGTTCGAAACCCGCTGCCGCGTCCTCGGACACGGAGACCAGGAAGAAACAACCCTTGACGTTGAAGATCCCTTTGATGTCGTTGAGGAAGTCCTCGACCTTCTCGGCCTTGGCCATCTTGTCGAGTTCGTCGATGGCGACGATCAGCTCGTAGTGGTCCCGCACCGTGGTCATGAACGTCCGCAGTTCGCCGACCAGTTCCGGAAAGCCCTTGGGGCGGTGCTGCCAAGTCGTGCCGCTCTTGCTTCCAGCGTCGAGGCTGAGCGGCAGTGGCGCGCCACTGACCTTCACCATGGCCGATCGCTCGGTGGTGTTGCTCTGCTGGATTCGAATGTCCCGCAGGCGTTCCAGGGCGGTCTCCACTGCTGGATCCCTGTCCGGTGCTCTCAGTGCCACCACGCGGCTCCAGCCGCTGGCGCGGTAAAGGGGCGTATAGGCGCCTAGAAGGGCCACACCTCCCAGCAGGTACGGCGACGCGGTTCCCCACGCGCCGTTGCTGAGGAAGAGGACCAGTCCGACGGCGGGAAGGGCTGCGGAGAGGGCGATGGCCACCATCGGGACACCCGTTCCACGGCCGGCATAGGTGACGGCCATCGTCAGAGCGAACACACCTACCACCAGCCCGCCGGCCCCGATGTCCGCCAGGACCTTCACGTCGGCCGACCAACGCTGGCTCACGGCCAAGAAGAGCAGCCCGTAGGCGAAGACCAGGTCGGCGACGCACACCGCCCACAGCCAGAGCGCGCGTGTCCGAGAGGGGAGTCGACGCAATGCCTGGTCGGCCTCCACAGCTCGGTCACCCGCGACTTTCCGGCAGATCTCCGCGTACAGGTGGAGCACGAACTCGCGGGCGTCGTACACGACCGGCGCGGACACCAGAACACCCAACCGCGGTCGTTCAGCAGGACGTCGTTCGTCCCGCGGAACCCGTGGCGAAGCGAAAAACTCGATCATCGTGGTCTTGCCGACGCCGCGTGGGCCGGCGATGCCGAAGTTGCCTCCTGGCCGGTCCTCGATCATCTTCTCCAGGCGTTCGAAGGTCTTCGTGACCACACGCTGCTCGCTGGAGAGGGATGTGCGCAGGTGCTCGATCGAGGGGACCGACATGGTGGGCTCGTGGTCGGCCTCGCGCGCGTTGTTGATCTCCCGATAGGCCGCCTCCACGAGCAGTGCTTCGAACTGCGAGACGAGGTCTCGCCGCGAAGATGCGAGTTCTTCTTCCTTGACGCGAAACGCCCTGTCTCTCCGAGCTTGCTCCTGGGCGGGTGTGAGCAGTTCCGTCTGCCGCCGCTTGAGTGCGGACAGTTGTTGATCGGCGCGGTGAACGGCGCCCTCAGGTGAGCCCGGGGGCGTCTCCAGCGCCAGGGGAGGCTTCGTACTCGGCTTCTTCAGCCACGTCTCCACCAGACTCACGTACCCGGCGAGCTCCGGGAGCAGGTCGGGTTCGGTTCGCGCCCTGCGCAGCTTCTCCAGGAGAACATCGGTGACCTTGACCGCGTTGTCCAGGTGTTTGAGCTGACGTCGCTTGAGCGCGAGTACCGCGACCAGGTCGTCGTGCAGTTCATCGACGAGACCGTCGATCTGCTCGATTTGTGTCGCCTCCGCGGCAACGGAGATGGCTTTGCGCTCCAGTTCGACACGTATCTTGTCCAGCGGAACTTGCACGTCATGCGGGTTCTGCACGTCCGGCAGGGCGAGCACCTGCTGCAACGCAAGGGAATACCGCACCGTCCAGGATTCGGTGTAGGGGCCGAACTGGGGTCTGGGCAGGGCTTCCTCGGCAACTGAACTCAGCGATGACTGTTCCATCTCGCCTCCCGGCCTGATGCAGGTGACGTCGGAGCGTGTCGGCCGAACGTTTCAGTCGGTAACCCGATTGGACCAGGGAGCGGGCAGGTGTGCCTGCGCGGTGGTCGCCAGATCGAGCCGCGTCAGCGTGAGCGGCTTCGTGGGTTGCGTCGAGGGCGGCGATCAAGCTTGACCATCGCGATGGCGAACACCTTGGTGCGCAAGGCCTCCGCATCAACATCACGTCCCGACGTCATCGGCGACGTCGAGGAACCTGACGCGTCCGTCCGGCGCGGCCAAATGATCTATGTTCCACTCTGCCGCGTGGACGGACGAACGCGGCTGGGCGCGGTGCTGTGGGTGTTGGTCGCGCAGTACTTCGTGCTGCTGTTCGTGGTGGAGTCGCGCTGGGAGGTCCCGTACAGCTGGGCGCGCAACGCGATCAGCGACCTGGGCGCGGCCACCTGCTTCCAGTCGGACCAGGTCGACCGCTGGGTGTGTTCGCCGTGGCACGTCGTCTCCGGCGTGTCCTGGACGCTCGCGGGTCTGTGCCTGGCTGCGGGAGCCCTGCTGGTCCGGCCGCTGTTCCCGGACGCGCGGACGGCCCGCGCAGGCCTTCTGCTCCTCGTCGTCACCGGTCTGGCCCTGGCCGTCGTCGGCCTGAACCCCGAGGACACCAGCCGGACGCTGCACATCGCCGGTGCGGTCGTCGCCATTCCGGTGGGCGAGGTCGCGATGCTGCTGACCGGCCTCGCCCTGGCACGCACCGCCCGGTGGCGCCTCCTGGGCCGCATCGGCGCCGGTGGTGCGATCGTGGCGGCGGTGGCCCTTGTGCTGATGGCGGCGCAGGTCGGCGGTCCGGCGCTGTTCGGTCTGTGGGAACGCATCGCGGCGTTCCCGGTGCTGCTGTGGGCGGTCGTCTGCGGTGTGGCGTTGCCGGCCAAGGCCTAGGACCAGTCCCAGCCCATGCCGAGCACGCCCGGCCGCACGTCCTTCGCCGTCAGGTGCAGCACCCGCCCCGGCGTGAGCGCGAGTTCGTCGCCGTGCACCTGCGTCGCGTCCACGCCGGGCTGTGCGAGGGCGTAGCAGCGGACAGGGAGGCACGGTTCGGTGAACTGCACGCTCGCCACGTACGTGCCCACGGGGTAACGGAAGGCGCGCCGGTAGTCGTGTGACCGCGCGCCGTTCTCCGCGATGGTGAAGCGGTACTCCAGCAGGTGCGTCTGACCCGCGCGCAGGCTTTGGT
This sequence comes from Lentzea sokolovensis, assembly GCF_033949975.1. Taxonomy (NCBI): domain Bacteria; kingdom Bacillati; phylum Actinomycetota; class Actinomycetes; order Pseudonocardiales; family Pseudonocardiaceae; genus Lentzea; species Lentzea sokolovensis. The sequence goes on along the minus strand of NZ_JAXAVU010000001.1, from coordinate 160,319 downwards.
CGAACAGCAGCTCCACGGCGATCACCGGCGCTCCGGGGTGCCGCCGCACGCGTCCCAGCCGGCAGTCGCGCACGGCCTCCACACCCAACGCGTCCGGTGGCGTGCCGACGTCCGCGCAGTACACGGCCAGGTAGCGGTCAGGGTTGCCGGCGACCGCGCGCAGCACCTGTCTGGTGTGGATCGTGCGGAGCGCGCCGTGCTCGTCCACTGTGGCCGCGTCGTCCTGCGACCACAGACGCAGGTCGCCGTCGGACGGACCGACCAGCGCCCGCACGATCTCCGCGAGCGACTGCGCTGGTTCCAGCATCCGTCCGTAGTCGCGGGTCTGCTGCTGCTTCGACACCCATCGGCCACGAGGGCGCGGCGGCCCGAGCAGGGCTTCGAGGGAATGCCTGGGCAGGCCCAGGATGGTCTCGATGGCCTGCACCGCGCGCAGCGAGTCGGCGCGTTCAGGACGGCTGCGACCCAGTCGCCAGTAGCTCAGCGTGGACAGGCTGACGTGGATGCCCCGGCGGTCGAGACGGTCGCGCAGGCGTTCCAGGGTGAGGCCGCTGCGCTCGACGGCGGCCCGCAACGCGGCGTGGAACGGACCGGCGCGCAGCAACACGTCGACCTCGTCGCCGACGTCGGGAGGAACGGCCACCGCACACCCCCTCGACTGTGGAGAAAACAGTTTAGAAGGCCGATCACGCCCGATATGACCGACAAAGGTAGGTATCCCTCCACAGTTTTGGAGGGCGTTCCACAGTGGTGGGTCATCTGCCGGAGGTGGCCTTGACCGCGTTGGACCACCGGTATGTCATCGGCGCTGCGGCCCCTGCAAGAGCCGCCGAATCCCTGCCCTGTGCCGATTTCCCCCTGGAGGGCACATGTCCCGTCCGTTGTCCGCGCGGCGATTCGCCGCGCTGCTGTCCGCACTCGTCGCCGGTGCCGCGGTGCTGGCCGCGCCGTCCGCGACGGCCGCCGCACCCGACCTCGCCACGACTGTTCGCGCCACCATGCTCCAGCAGCACGGCGACGCGGTGAAACGTCAGTGGGACACGCAGACGTTGCGTGAACCGCTGTTCGAGCCGACCCGCACGTCTGGTGCGTGGGTGTTCGGCAGCACCACCATCCCGATGGCTCACGGTCAGGAGCACGGGGCGCCGCACATGGCGTTGTTCCTGGCACGCAAGGAACGGTCCGCGTGGCGGGTCGAGCTCGACGGCACCGCCGGGTTCGCCGCTCTGGCCGCGCAGGCGCCGTCCGGCGTGCTCAGCGACGGTGAGAAGCGGACCTTCGCGGCCAACCAGAGCAACCGCGCGCAAGCGCTCGCGCCCACCGGACTCGGCCTGCCGTGGCCGGTGAACGTGGCGTGGTGGATGGGCGGCGGTCCGCACGGCAACAGCGGCAACAGCAGGCCGTTCAGCTCCATCGACTTCAACGGCGGTGACGGCCGCGTCCTGTCCGCGGGCAACGGCCGTGTCTACAAGAGCTGCGTCGTGGGCCGCAGCGCACTGGTGAAGGTCGTGCACGACAACGGTTACAGCACCACCTACTACCACATGTACAACCTGACGACGCTCGCCGACGGCAGCGCCGTGCGCACCGGCACGTACCTCGGCAACATCGGCAACGAGCTGCCGTGCGGCGGTTCGAGCACAGGGGCGCACGTGCACTTCTCGTTGCTGCGCGGCAACACCCACGTGAGCGTCAACGGGATGACGATCGGCGGCTGGACCTTCTACGAGGGCTCGCGGGCGTACGACGGCTACGCGCAGCGCGGCAGCACGCGCGTGTCCGTCGGCGGCAAGGTCACGAACTACGGCGGTGGCGGTACGACCCTGCCCACCGGCACGGTCGACGCGGGTCCGAACACCACGGTGAACCTGCGGTCCGGCCCCGGCCTGAGCTACTCGGTCGCGGGCACGGTCGCGGACGGCGCGGTGGTGTCCATCGCGTGCACCAGCCGCGGCGAGGCCGTCGAGGGTGTCTGGGGTCGCACGGATCTGTGGGACCGGCTCGAGGACGGCAAGTGGATCAGCGACGGTTTCGTCGACACCGGCTCGAACGAACCGGTGGCCTCGGCCTGCTGACCTGACGGGTGCCGGTCCTGCCCTGGGCGGGATCGGCACTCATCGCAGCGCTGCCACCAGTTTCGTCGCCGTGACGCGTACCGCGGGTGTGTCGTAGCGGTCGCACTCGGTCCTCGAACCCGCAGCTTTACGTGCAGCGCCTGAGTCAGGGCCCCATGTGTACGTACGGGGCCCACAACCAGGGACTGCGTGGGTAACACGCTCTCAGATCACGCGTCACCCGGTGGATTGCCTCGTGCGGCGGCATGCCCATCGCCAGCAGGCCGTACAGGGTCGCGGTGAACTGGGTCGCGTCGCCGTCGGCGATCTCCCAGAGCGTGGCGATCACGTGGGTGAAACCGGCCAGCTGGAACGAGGACGCGACGTGGTGAGCCTCGTCCGCGAGGTAGAAGGCGCCTGCGGCCGATCCGCACGAGGCCAGGAACACCAACTCGGCGTCGAGCGACAATGCCGAGATGTCCGGCAGCGACAACGTCCCGTCCTGGAGCACGAGTTCGCTGGCCGTCCTTCCGAACGGATCGGATCTCGTGTGGCATGCGAAGTGCGCCCAATCGTGTGCGGCGAGTTCCCTGAGCACGCCTGCCTTGGTGGCTGCCTCACCGGCCAGGACCTTGGTGCGGGGAAACAGGTCGGTCAGCGCCCTCGCGTCTGCCGTCGAATGCCGCAGCGGCAAGGTTCCCGGTGCCTGCGGAGTGGCGACGACGAGCAGACGCGGATCAGGACTGGCTCGGTGAGAACTGGGAGCAGGGATGTCCGTCGCGCTGAGGGTGTTCAGCGTGGTGGTGTACGACGACATCACGTGGTCTCCCACTCCCTGCGCGGGAACCGCGGTGTAGTCCCCAGCCGCGTGCAGCGGCAGGAAACTCAGCAGACCCGTTGGGCACCACCACAGCCGGGGCGGGGTGTCGCCGCCGAGTTCGGCACCCAGCGATGCCAAGACGGGTTGTGCAATGGCGGTCCAGAGCCATCCGAGCGTGTCGAGGATGACGGTGCCCGCCTCCCATCGCGTCTCCGCGGACCCGTACGGATCGTGCAACCTGCCGACAGCGGAGGTGAAGTCCTTGAACCGCCTCGCCACGGACAGGTAGTCGGCCTCTGGCAAAGGCAGACAGGTGGTCCTGCCATCGGCCAGGATGACCGCGTCGCTCTGTCTCGTCGCGACGTTCACGACGACCACCAGCCGGTTCTCGGTCAACCGGTCGAGGTCTGGCACTCGTGGCCGCAGGAAGCTCTCAAAGCCCGGCATCGCCCGGACCTCGTCACGCACGCGCTCCCATTCCCGGACGATCCGCCGATGCTCGTCCCCGGCGCTACCGCGGGCCTCGGCCGAGACCGGGCCCACGCTTGCCCCGAGCACCGTCATCTTCTCGCCCAACTGGGCGAACTCCTCTCCCAGGTCCGGCCGCTGCGACAGCAGGTCCGACAGGTCGCGGCGAGTCTCGGTGAGCTGTCCCAACAGGATTCCCCGTCCGCGTTCGAGCAGTTCCAGCGCCTTGTGGGGATCGCCGAGCCGCAGCGCGCAGGCTGCGGCCTCCGACGCGAACGGGATCTGCTCGGCGAGCAGGAACTCCTTGTCCGACCGGCCGAGACGATGGCCCACGAGCTGGGGCAGCAGGTCCACCGCTGCCTCGTAGTGCTCGAGCGCGCCGGTCCAATCATCCTCGGAGGCGGCCAGTTCCCCTGCCGCGGTGGCCGCCCGAATGCGTTGCGCGAGATCCACGTGGGAGGCCCGGTAGATCTGTTGCTGGAGTTCGAGTGCCTCCGCGAACCCGAGTCCGTCCTCACGTCCTCGCACAACCAGGATGTGGGACAGCACGCTCATCGCCTGCATGTGCAGCGCGTCATCGGAGCTCGTCATGGCCATGGCTTTGCGTCCTGCGGCTTCCCCGTCGTCCAACGCCAACGGAGCTTTCCCGTGCTTGTGCAGATCCAGCAGCGTTGCCGCCAGGTTGATGTGCCACACCGGCCAGTCGGGGTGATCCGGCCGGCCGATGCGGATCGCTTCCCGCATCAGCTCGACGGCTTCGCCCGCATCGTCTTCCGACGAGTGGTGTTGCCCGCGGCCCTGCAACGCCATGGCGAGATAGGACATGGCGGCCGGGTGCTCCCTGCTTCCAGGAGCACAAAGTGCCAGAGATCTCCGGCCCAGGTCCACGATCTTGTCGAGTTCGCGGGCGAAGTCGGCGTAGAGACCGGAGAACTCGTCACCGTTGGCGGGAACGCTGTTCTCCAGAGTCTTGCGGGAACCGCCCAGGAGCGGCTTGAGTTGTCGGACGTGGTGCGTCCTCGCCTGCGCGAGCCTGAACATCGCTTCTGGTGTCGTGCGCCAGGTCTCCGGGTTCGACGCAGCCTCACCGAGCACGTCGATGGCCTCCAGCAGCGCCGTGCTGTCTCGCGAGACCTCGTAAAGCCAGAGCAGACAGGTGCCCATGCCCAGCTGGGTGACGGCGCGGGTGAACGATCCTGCCGCGGTGCTCTGCGCAGCCATTCGATAGACGGGCAGCACTTCGTCCAGCAGTTTTCTGTTCTGTGTTGTGGTGTAGGCGGTGACGAGAGTGTTTCCGCAAACGGTCAGAAGCCAGCCACGTGCATCTTCGTCCATCGATGCGTCGTCCATGTAGGCCCTGGCCAGCCGAAGTGCCTCGTCCAACGCTTCGTGGTGCTGGGTGAGCACGAACTCCACCCGGTAGGAGTCGATGAGGCCGGCTTTCGCCCGCCACGTGTCCTCGTGGCCGGGCGGTCCGACGGCCGCTGACTCGAGCAACTTCCTGCCCTCCGCCAGGACTTCCGTGCCTTCGCCGAGTTCGCCGCGCAACGTGAGCGAGCGGCCCAGCTCCACTTGGATCGCCGCGTGGTCCGGATGGTTCGCGCCCGCGTGTTCGGACGCGGTCCGCAGCAGGACGATCGCGTGATCGCAGTCGGCGAGGCTGGCGGTGGCTTCGGCCAATTCCTGGTAGGACAGTGCGGCGTTCATCAACGACATCACCACGACAGGAGAGGAAGAACTCATCATCCGTGCGGCCGTGTGGTTCCAGCGCGCCGATTCCCGTAGAGCCTCAACGTCGTTCTGCGCCAACGCCTTCTCTCTCAGCACGTTGCCGAGGCAGGACACGGCCGTGGCGTCGTCCGGTTTCTGCTGATGTGCGAGACGTGCCCATTGTTCGGCTTCCGAGAGGTCATCGCCCCGCGCGATGTCGATGCGGGTGTGCGCCCGTGTCTTGAGAGCGTTCGCAAGACTGACCATCCAGCTCAGGTCGTGCGGGGGCACACCGCTCAGTGCGGACCTCAGTGCCTCGACTGCCTCGTCCAACGCCGCGGAATCGTTCTCGGTCATGTGCTTGATCCGTAGACAGAGACCGAGCTCCGCCTGGCAGGCAAGGCGTTCTTCAACGCTCACCGCGGCGTGCGCGCTCAGCGCGCGCAACACGGAAGCCCGTGCCCGCAACAACGCCGGCTCTCGCCGGGCGACCTCCAGCGGCACGAGGATCTGGGAAAGCGAGTCGAGCAGATCACGGTCGCGGCTGTTGTCCGGGTTGCAGTCATCGACCAGCAAGCCGATGTACCGCGCGGCCTGTTCAGCCCGCCCGACCGCCGATGTGACCAGGCTGGACGAGATGAGAGCCCCGGCGAGTTGGAGCCGGACCTGCAACCGGATGTCAGGGGTTGGAGTTCTCTCCTGCACTCGGTCCCACGCCGCGACGGCCAGGGTCAGCAGTGGTTCCCCGTGCTCGCTCAGATGGTCTCCACTGGCGCGATAGGTCTTGACGAGGTTGCTGCCGAGCGCGGTCAGCAACGGAACAGCTTGCTCGTCGGTCGCCGAGGTCAGGGAGTCGATCGTGTGTGAGGCCCACGTGACGGCCTCACCGAGGGAGTCTGGATTTCGATCCCGTGCGCACTGCAGCAGTAGCGCGTGCACCAGGTTGACCTGGAGCATTTCGGGCATGGCCCCGATATCTCGCAGGATGGCGATACCGAGCCGGAGACGGGCGATCGCCTCGCTCAGCCGCGTGTCATCGCCGGCCTGGTAAGCGGCGACGAGCTCTCCTGCCTCACGGCCCAGGCCGATGGCTTTCTCGAACAGCTCCGGCCCCGTGAGCTTCCTGGACAGCACGGCACTGATCTTGTCCGGAACTGCGTCTGGGCGCTGCTCCCACAGAGGCCGGAAATATTCTGCAGCGAGGTGGAAATCATCTCCGTCGAAGGACAGCAGAGCGACGCAGCGAAACCAGTGGAACCATCCGAGTGCCGTGGCGGTCTCATCACTCCCGCCCGTTTGATGGGCTTCGACGAGTCGCCCCGCGGTCATCTCTGCTTCGTGGCCAAGCACGTGGCGTGGATCGGAAGTGTTCACGAACTGGCTGAGCCTGGCCAGCAGCTCGGTGAGTGGAGAGCTCGTCATCGTCCCGTTTTTCGAAGTGGCCCTTCAGACTGCGGCATCCGTAATATCATGCCGCAGAACCGGAGCTTCAGAGGTGGACAGGCGACATGCAAAATCGGGATGACCTCGGCGCATGGTGTGAGGCACTTCCCCTCCTGCGCCGCCTCGCCGCTGCGCAGGGGCGTGCGGCCGAAGTGGCGGAACTCGTGTGCGACGCGCGAACAGATGCCAGCATAGTGACGCGGCTGGACGAACTGGGCCGCCAGCTGGGTATTCCCTCGGCCGGTCCGCGATCGACGGTCGGCGTTCCCGGTGTTTCCCCCGGCACACCGATCGACGGGTTGTTCGTGTGCCCGATGGCGCGCTGCGGTCGGGACTGGGTGCGGGCTCCCGGAGTGGCCACACCTGAATGCCACCTCTTCGGTGAGACTCTGACCCAAGCGACTCCGCAGCGGCATCCCCGATGAATTCATTTCTGGGTGAGCTCGCCAAACAGCTCGCCGGCAAATGGTTGTCGCTGCTCGTGGTGCCAGGAGCGTTGTTCGTCGCCTCCGTCGTCGTCGGTTGGCGGATTCGCTTCGGAATGTGGCCCGCCGTTGACAGGTTCTTCACGGACCTGCGTGACGGCCGGGTCACAGGCTTGGTGCTCGTCGCCGTCGCGGTCGGCGTTCTGCTCGTGTCGGCGTGGGCGGGAATTCTCGCTCGGACGTTGGGGAGAGCGACGCACTGGTTGTGGCTCGGGCAGTGGCCGTTGCGCACTGGGGTCCCACTTGCCCGCATTCGTGGCTGGCGATGGAAGCGAGCGCACCGACGCTACGAAGAGGCGTTCCGGCAGGACAAGCCCGACCAGGTGCTGGCGCGCCTTGCGCATCGGCGCAATCGCGTCTCACTGGCACCTCCGGCCAGACCGACCTGGATGGGCGATCAGATCGCCGCGCTGAGCACACGCGTCCAGGTCGAGTACCACCTCGACCTGGAATTCGGCTGGCCTCGACTGTGGCTGGTCCTGCCTGAGGAAGTGCGCACCGTGTTGGAGGAAGCCAGAGAGTCGTTCAACGGAGCGGCGGCGCTGGCCGGCTGGGGCGTCCTCTACACCATCGCGGGAGTCCTCTGGTGGCCGCTTGGTCTGGTCGGGCTCGTCACGTTGGTGAGCGCAGTGGTGCGCGGCCGGTCGGCTGCCTCCAACCTGGCGCAACTGATGGAGTCCGCTGTCGATCTGCACGGCGGGAGCCTCGCCTCGACACTCGGCATCACCGTCCAGGACAACCGTCTCACGCCCGAGGTGGGCAGCCAGATCACCCGTGCGGTCCGCAAAGGAGCCTGACGACCCTGCTCGCTCTGCTCAGGAGCTCGTGCTCTTGATCGCTTTTCAACGAACGCAAACCTTGATCTTCTCGCCTTGACCTGCGTAATTGCGCGAGCACAGAGGGGATTTCGGCTGGGACCGGCAGATCGCAGCCGGGCAGAGCGGAGCTGATCATCGCAGCGCTGCCACCAGTTTCGTCGCCGTGACACGGACCGCCGGGGTGTCGTAGCGGTCGCACTCGGCCAGTGCCCGCACCCGGTACTCGCGGGCCTGCGCCGACTCTCCCGCGGCGTCAGCGAGTTCGGCGAGTCTGGCCAGGATCTCGACCCGGTGGTCGGAGAGCCGCGCCTCGCCCAGCGCCGCCAGCAGTTGTTCCCGCGCCTCGCCGTGTCGTCCCGCGTCCATCAGCACCAGGCCGCGGTTGTGTTGCACGCGAGCCGTTCCCGCGGTGTTGGAGTGCCCGCGGAACACCGACTCCGCCTCGTCGAGGAGGTCCATCGCGGCGATCACCTGGCCCGCGTCCGCCAGGGTGGTCGCCAGGCGGATCAGCAGCATCGACAGCAGTTCGTCGTCGCCGTCTGCCTTGCGGTGCTGGTCCACGCTGCGTTGCTGCACCTCGGCCGCTTCGGTGAGGTCGCCGGAGGCGTGCAGCATCAGGCCCAGCAGGGAGAGCGCGAGGTTCTCGCCGATCAAGTAGCCGGCTCGCTGGAACAGGGCGACAGATCGGCGGCCCAGCGACACCGCTTTCCCCAGTTCGCCGAGCCGCCGCCGGATCGCCGAGCCGTAGTAGCAGTTCCACGCTTCGGTGTGGGTGTCGTCGATCGGTTCCGCCGCGGCTTCCTCGTGCACGGCCAGGGCTTCGTGTGGTTGTCCGCACAACGCGTACAGCGCCCATGACAGGTAGTTCAACTGTTCGGCGGCGTTCTTGGCGTTGCCCAGTTGCCGGGCCGCGTGAGCGCCTGCGGAGAAGACCTCGCGCCACAGTTCGCCGACGCCGTGCATGTCCGAGTACCAGTGCATTGCTTGGGCCAGAGCGAGAACGCGGTCGTGCTCGCCTTCCGCCACCGCCGACCGCAGTGCCCCGCGCCAGTTCTCCAGCTCCCGTTCGAGCCACCGGGCCGCGGACTCCTTGTCGTGCACCGGTCCCGCGCGCCCGGCGGGCAGGTCGTGGTCGAAGAAGAGGGCCGCTCCGGTGGCGGTGTCGAGGAGCCAGTGCCGCAAACGTGTGCGCGCCTTCAGCACGGTGGCCGGGTCGTCGTCGAGTTCGAGCCGTTCGGCGGCGAAGACGTGCAGCAGGTCGTGGCGCGTGTAGCGGCCGGGCGTCTCGCTGATGCCCAGCAGGCTCGCGTCGGCCAGTTCCTCCAACGACTCCTCGGCGTCGTCGACCAGAACGGCGGCCAGGGCCACGCTCACCTCGGGGCTCGTGACCAGAGCCAGCCTGCGGAACAGTGTGGCGGCGGCGGGACTGAGCTGGTGGTAGGAGATCTCGAACGCCGCCCGCACCTGCAGGTCGCCCGCCCGCAGCACGGACAGCCGGCGCCGTTCGTCCTCCAGCTGCTCGGCGAGGTGGCCGATCGTCCACTGTGGTCTGCTGGTCAGCCGGTTCCCTGCGATGAGCAACGCCAGCGGCAGGCCTCCGCACAGCTCGGCGACCCGTTCGGCCGCCTCCGGTTCGGCGTCGAGCCGTTCCGGTCCGGTGACGGCGCGCAGCAGTTCGACGGAGCGGTTCAGCGGCAACAACTCCAGCGGGAGCCGGTGCCGGGCGTCCAGACCGGTCATGGTTCGGCGGCTGGTCAGCAGCACCAGCGTGCCGGGGCTGGAGGCGAGCAGCGGCCGCACCTGCGCCTCGTTCTCCGCGTTGTCGAGCACCAGCAGCACGGCCCGGTCGCGCAGCTGCGACCGGTACAGCGACAGCTTGTCGTCCGGGTCTGCGGGAATCTGGCGTTCGTCCACTCCGAACGAGCGCAGCAGCCGGTGCGCCGCTTTGTCCGGGGTCAGCGGCTCGTCGGTGCCGCGCAGGTCGAGGAACACGCAGCCGTCGGCGAACCGCGCGCCCAGGCGGTGCCCGGCGTCGACGGCGAGCGCGGTCTTGCCGGCACCGGGCGCGCCGTGGACCACGGCGATCTGCAGCCGTGACGACGACGCGGCGTCCGCGGCGAACCCGTCCAGGAGCTCCTTCTCGCTCTCCCTGCCGGTGAGCTCGATCAGCACCGGCGGCAGCGAACAGGACGTCACAGGGAACGGCGCGTCCGGGCGTTCTTCGGCTCCGGCCACCCGGCTGGCGCGGGCGAGCGCGGTGAACTCCGCTGCCTCTTCACCGACCAGCCCGAGCCCGTTCACCAGCAGTTGCACGGTGCGGAACTGCGGACTGAGCGTGCGGCCGCGTTCCATGTCGCTGATCGCGCGCGTGCTCAGGCCGGTGCGTTCTGCCAGCTCTTCCTGCGTCAACGGAACACGCGATCGATAAAAACGGAGAAAATCCCCGAACGCGGTCGTGCTCACTGCGCTACCCCCCGACGTCCTCAGCGCATGGTGCTGACTGGTAGACGCCTGACACCGGGGTAACGCTGCTTCCGAACCACATTTCTGCCGGAAGTTCTGCTGGTTGTTCAGCAAGGTGAACCTTCCCGGCCGAAATTAGCTTCGAGGTGTGTCCCTCGCGTACCCAGTGCGGCTCTGTGCTGCGCTCTGGCTGGCCGCCCTGGCGTGGCTGCTGTTCACCTGGTCCGATCACTACCCGATCGACCTCGACGTGTACCGGCTCGGCGGCCTCGCGTGGCTGGAGGGCCGCCCGCTCTACGTCGGCTTCACCGGCCCGCCGCTCGACCCCCAGCTGCCCTTCACCTATCCGCCGATCGCGGCGGTGCTGTTCAGCGGCCTGAGCCTCGTGCCGGGCGGATGGCACAACCTGCTGGTGGTCGCGGCCGGTTTCCTCGCGCTCACCGCGGTGTGCGTGGCGGTGGCGGGCAAGGTCCGTCCTGATCTCAAGTGGACGGTCGGTCCGCTGGCCGCGATCGGCGCGCTGGCGCTGGACCCGGTGTGGACGACCTACGGCTACGGGCAGATCAACCTGTTCCTGCTGGCGCTGGTCGTGATCGACGTCCTGCTGGTGACCGACAAGCGCCGCCGTGGCGTGCTGATCGGCATCGCCGCGGCGATCAAGCTGACGCCCGCGATCTTCGTGCTGTACTTCGTCGTCAAGCGCGACTGGCGGGCCGCCATCACGTCGACGGCCACGTTCGCGGGACTGGTCGTCGCGGGATTCCTGATCGCACCAAGGGATTCGCTGCGGTACTGGATGCACTCGCTGCTGGACCCCGACCGCATCGGCGACATGTCGTTGTCCACGAACCAGTCCATCCGCGGTCTGCTGCGCGGATTCGGGCTCGCGCCCGGCGTGGAGACGCTGCTGTGGGTGGTGCTCGCCGCCGCCGTGGTGGCCACCGCGGTCTTCGTGGCCCGGCGGACCCGCGATGACCTGGTCGCACTGTTCGTCATCGCGGCCGCCGGACTGCTGGCCTCGCCGGTCTCCTGGCTGCACCACTGGGTCTGGTGTGTGCCAATGCTGGTGTACCTGGCGCTGCGCGGCAACGCCTGGCCCGCCTTCGCCGCCGTGTTCCTGGTGTTCGTGACGCGGCTGCACGAGTTCGACACCTACGTGTGGCTGGCCGTCACGGCGTTGGGGTTGCTGGCTTTCAGGCAGGTGACACGAACGTCAGCACCACCGGTTCCACAACGGATCTGAGTTGCGTGGGCTGCGAGGATTCAGTCCGTGGAGGAAGAACCCTGGTCGAGGGCCACGCTCCGGGTGTGGGCGGGTGAGATGACCGTCGCACAGATCGGCGCCGCGCTGAAGATCGGTGCCGAGCGGAGCGACAGGCTCTGGTGCGTCGATGCCGGTGGCGGCGACCTGCATCTGGACGACCTGCTGAAGCGCGTCGAGGCGTTGCTCACCGAGCACCGGGAAGCGCTGGTCCAGGTCGCGGCCAGATGTGACGTGGACCTGTTCGTCTCGTGGTCGCCGAAGCCGGGACAGGATTCCGTCTGCCTCGGCCCGGGCCTGATCGAACTCCTCGGGGAACTCGGTGCCCACGTCGTGATGGACACACTCACCGACTAGCGGAACCACCCGAAGAACCCGATCTTCCAGCCCTTCTTCGTGGCTAGTGCCTCGCCCTTGCGATTACCTCGTGTCAAGAGACGTCAAGAGGGTGGATTCGGCTGTGACCGCTGTTGCGGAGCTGTTCCGGCGAGTTCCGCGCAACGTGCTGTGGCCCGGTGTGTCCGGTGCCGTCATGCTCGCCATCGGCGGGCTGGGAGCGGGCGCGATCGTCCGCAGGGACCCGTTGCTGAGCGGGACGGTCCTGAACGCGATGAGGTACGGCCATGGCCACGACCTCGCGTTCATCGTCCTGTTCGCGGGCCTGGCGCTCATGGTGCTGTCCTGGGTCCGGCTCGGCCGTCTGGTGCTCGCACGTGAAGTGGGTGGCCGGACGGTGGCGGTGACGGCTGCGGCGTGGACCGCGCCGTTGATCATCGCGCCGCCGCTCTACAGCCGTGACGTCTACAGCTACCTGGCGCAGGGCGCGGTGGCGCTGCGCGGCTTCGACCCCTACTCGCGTGGCGCCGCCGTGCTCGACCTGCCGTTGCGGGGCAACGTCGCGGGCCTGTGGCAGGAGACGCCGTCGCCGTACGGGCCGCTGTTCCTCCTGCTGGGCAAGGGGACGGTGTGGCTGACCGGCGACAACGTCATTCTCGGGGCGATCGTCATGCGCATCGCCGTGCTCGCCGGGCTGGTGCTGCTGGCGTGGGCGATTCCGGGTCTGACGAGGCACCTGGGTGGACGTTCCTCGACGGCGTTGTGGCTGACCGTCGCGAACCCGCTGGTCGTGGCGCTGGGCGTCGGTGGCGCGCACAACGACGTGCTGATGGTCGGGTTGATGGCGGCGGGCGTGCTGATGGTGCTGGACCGCAAGCACCTGAGGGGGTTCGCGCTGATCGCGTTGGCGACCGCGGTGAAGGCTACCGCGCTGCTCGTCGCGCCGTTCCTCGTGTGGGTGTGGGCGGCACGGCTGGAAGGTGCGGCACGGCAACGCTTTCTGACCGCCGCCGCAGCCGGGGGAGCGGTGTTCGTCGTGGTCTTCGCGGCGGCGACGGTGGTGGCGGGCGTCGATCTCGGCTGGATCAGCGTGCTGCGATCGCAGGGGCCGTTGCTCACCTGGATGTCGTTGCCGTGTGCCGCGGCGGAGCTCCTCTACTTCTCGATCGGCCGGTACGTGCCGGGCTTCACGCATCTCGGCTTCCTCACCTTCTTCCGCGCCGCCGGTGTGGTCGTGCTCGCCGGAGTGCTCGTGCGGCAGTGGTGGCTGGCACGAGCGGGCGGGGTGGAAGCGATGAGACGCGCCACGATCGCGTTGCTCGCCGCGTCACTGCTCGCGCCTTCGGTGCTGCCGTGGTACTTCACGTGGGCGCTCGCGTTGGGAGCGACGTTCGCGTGGAAGGACCGCCGGATCGCCGTGCTGGCGGGTGTTTCGGTGTGGATGGTGCTGGTCACCCTGCCGGACGGCACGATCGTCGCGCGCTGGACGTACGACTCCATGAACCCCTGGGTGTGGTGGCCGTACCTGGCTGCCACTGTTGTGGCAGGGATGTGGGTCGGGCGGGCGCTGCTGCACCCGGTGCGTCAGCCTGCCCCGGTGGCTGGAGGAACCGGTGAGTGAGCAGCGTGTGCTGAGGTTCGCGCCGTTGGTGTTGTGCCTGTCGTTGGGCATCTACGCCGCGACGGCGAACTGGGGGATGATCGACCTCAAGGTGTACTGGAGCCTCGCTCCGAACGTGCTCACCGACGAGCTCTACTCGATCACCATGCCGTTCACGGCGGACTTCCCGCTGCCGTTCACGTATCCGCCCTTCGCGGCGCTGGTGTTCCTCCCGCTGTCGGCGTTGCCGTGGATCGCGGCGAAGGTCGTCTGGCAGGTGCTGTCACTGGTCTGCCTGTGGTGGCTGGTCCGCACTGCGCTGAAGCTGCTGGCGGACAAGGCCGAACAGCCGTACGACGGCACGTGGCGGCGCCGCGCTCTGTTGTGGACGGCGATCGCGCTGTGGTTCGAGCCGGTGCGCAAGACCCTCGACTTCGGACAGATCAACCTCGTCCTGATCGCCGGGACGTTCGCGGCGATGGTCGCGACCCGGCAGGCCGTCGCGGGACTGGGCGTCGGTGTCGCCGCCGGGATGAAGCTGACGCCGGCGATCTCGGGGCTGTACTTCCTGGTCACGCGCCGGTGGAAGGCCGCGCTGTGGTCGGTGGCGGGCTTCGCGATCACGGTCGCGCTGGGCTTCCTGGTGTCGGCCGGGGACTCGTGGCGCTACTGGTTCGAGCTGCTCGGTGCGGCCGACCGAGTCGGGCCGGTGGGCTCGGTGATCAACCAGTCGTTGCGCGGCGCGTTGTCGCGTTCGCTCGGCTACGACGTCGAGATGTCGTGGCCGTGGCTGCTCGCGGCGGCGGTGTCTGTCGCGCTCACCTGGTTCGCGTTGCGGGCCGCGGTGAAGGCCGGGGACACGTTGGCGGCCGTGATCATCGTGCAGCTCTTCGGGCTGTTGGTCTCGCCGATCTCGTGGAGCCACCATTGGTTGTGGGTGATCCCGCTGGTCCTCTGGCTCGTGCACGGGCGACGGAATTTGGTGCTCGCCGGGGTGTGGGTGGTCGCGGTGGCCTCGGACGTCATCACGATCCTGATCAACCTGCAGCCGTCCATCTGGGAGATTCCGAGACCCTGGCCACTCGCGGCGCTCGGCTGGGTCTATCCGGCGCTCGCACTGCTCACCCTGGCGTTGACGCCGAAGCTGCTCGACCCGATCCCGAAGGCAGAACGTGTTGCGACCTAAGCCCCTCGCGAAGCTGGAACGGCGGCTGCTCGCCGTCGCCCCGTGGCTGCTGGCGATCTCGATGCTCGCACGCACGTGGATCATCGTCACCGGTTTCGGCAACGAGTCGATCGACCTGTACGTGTACTGGTCGCTGGCCCCGCACGTGCTCGAAGGCGACCTCTACCAGATGGTGTCGCCGCACTCGCCGCCCGACTTCCCGCTGCCGTTCACCTACCCGCCGTTCGGCGCGCTGGTGTTCCTGCCGATGACGTGGCTGTTCTGGGGTGCCGCGCAGTGGAGCTTCCGCCTGCTGACCGTGCTGTGCCTGTACTGGCTGGTGCGCGTGGCGCTGCGGCTCGTCGCGGGGGAGTCGTGGACGGCCGACACTCGAGTGTGGCGGCAGCGGGCGCTCCTGTGGACCGCCGTGCTGCTGTGGATGATGCCGGTCTTCCACACCTTCGAGTTCGGCCAGATCAACCTGCTGCTGGCCGCGGTCGTGCTGGCCGCGCTGGTGGCCCGCGACCCCCGCGTCGCCGGAGCGGGGATCGGCCTGACCGCCGGGGTGAAGCTCGTGCCCGCGATCTCCGGCCTGTACTTCCTCGCGACCCGCCGGTGGAAGGCCGCGGTGTGGTCGGTGGCGGCGTTCGCGGCGAGCGTCGGCCTCGGGTTCCTGGTGAACTTCGAGCAGGCCCGGCAGTACTGGTTCGTGCTGTTCGGCGACCCGGACCGGGTCGGGCCGATCGCGACCGCGCACAACCAGTCGTTGCGCGGCGCGCTGTCCCGCAGCCTCGGTCACGACGTCGGCATGTCCTGGCCGTGGATCATCGCCGCACTGGTGTCGACCGTGATCGCGTTGTTCGCGCTGAGGGCTTCGGTCCGGGCTAGCGACGCGTTGATCGGCGTGCTGTCGGTGCAGTTCCTGGGATTGCTGCTCTCGCCGATCTCCTGGGACCACCACTGGGTGTGGGTGGCGCCGCTGCTGATCTGGCTGGTGCATCAGAAGATCGCGCCGTGGGTGCGCACCACCCTGCTGGTGTTGTGGGTCCCGGTGATGTTCCTGGACGTGATCGCGTTCCAGCTGGACCGGCAGCCGACGATCTGGACGATCAGCCGGCCCGGCTGGTTGTCGCTGGCCGGGTGGGCCTATCCGGCGTTCGCGCTGGTGACGCTGGTCGTCATCGCGTGGTCGTGCAGGTCGCTGAAGTCCCACTCCGGCAACGGATCGGCGAACGTCCGCCACACCTCGGGCCCTGCCGCGAGCTCGGAGTCGGTGAGCAGCGCGGGATCCAGGCGCTGAGCGGGCTCCGTCACGTCGAGGTCCACGCCGATGAACACGAGTTCCTGGCGGGCGTCAGGCGCGTCGAGCAGCTGACCGGGTTCGATGACGAGGTTGGGACCGGCCTGCGACCACACGGCCAGCACGTCCGGCCGGGACGCGATGTGGCAGAAACCCTTGCTGCGCAACACACCTTCCCAGTCCGCCAGTGCCTCCACGAGCCGGGCGGGGTGGAACGGCCGTGACGCGCGGTAGGTGACGGACCGGATCCCGTACTCCTCGGTCTCCGGGGTGTGCCCGCCGGCCAGCTCCTGGGCCCAGCCGGGCGCCTGCGCGGCGGTGATCGGGTCGTACGAGCCGGTGTCGAGCACGTCGGCCAGCTCTACGACGCCATTGCGCGTGTGCAGCAGTCGGGCGGACGGGTTCAGGCGTCGCAGCACGGCGTCGAGCGTCGCGAGCTGATCCGCGGTGACGAGGTCGGTCTTGTTCACCACCAGCACGTTCGCGAACTCCACCTGGTCCACCAGCAGGTCCGAGACCTCACCGCCGGCCAGTCCGCGCAGGAACCCCTCCGCGTCCACCAGCGACACCATCGTGTCGAGCCGCGCGTGATCGGACAGGCTCGTGCCGTCCTCGAACGTCCAGTCGAACGTCGCCGCCACCGGCATCGGCTCGGAGACACCCGTCGACTCGACCAGGATCGTGTCGAACCGGCCCGAGCGCGCCAGCTCACCGACGCTGTCGAGCAGGTCCTCCCGCAACGTGCAGCAGATGCAGCCGTTGGTGAGCTCCACGAGGCGTTCGACGGTGCGGTCGACCAGCGCCGCGTCGATGTTGACCTCACTCATGTCGTTCACGATCACCGCCACCCGCCTGCCCTCGCGGTTGGTCAGCACGTGGTTGAGCAGCGTCGTCTTGCCGGAGCCCAGGAAACCGGACAGCACGGTCACGGGGGTGCGCATCAGAGTTCCATCTCTTCTTCGTGCCAGTCGGCGAACGGGTCGGCGAAGTCGAGTTCGGTGATCAGCCCCAGCTCCTCGTCGGTGACCAGGGCCGATCGGAGCGCCGCGGCGATCTCGGCGGCGTCGGCGGACCGGGTGATCACGACGAGCTCCTGGTCGCGGTCTCCCTCCCACGGCCCCAGGTTGCCCACGCGCAACCCGCCGCCCGCGGACTCCAGCCACAGCGCCGCGTCGGGCTGGCTCGCGACCCACACCCGGCCGCGCACCCGCACCACGCCGTCGAGCAGCACGTCGATGCAGTTGTGCAGCCGCATCGGGTGGAACGGGCGCCGGTCGGTGAAGTGGACGACGGACACGCCGTGCGCCGGTTCCAGTGACGGCCGCCCGTACAGCAGCGACCCGAAGCCGTCGTCGATCTCACCGCGCCGCGCGTCGGCGGGAATCGCGGCGAGCAACGCGTGGACGTCGAGTTCGGAAAGCTGCTGACGCGGCGCGTCGGGGGAGAGCCGGTCGAGCACGGCGGTGAGCACCGGGTCGCCCGGACCGGTCAGCACCAGCGCGTCCGCGAACTCCGTCTGCCCGACCACGACCTGCGCGACCATCCGCTCGTCGCCCTCGGCCGCGCGCATGCCCCGGTCGGCGAGCGAGTCGGCGCTGGTCGCGTCGTCGAGCCAGGTGGCGGTGTCGACGACCGTCACCACGGCCTCGATCTCCACCTCGGTCTCACTCAGCGCGAAGCAGACGGCCTCCGGTTCGAGCATCGGGTCCAGCTGCACGATCACGCGCCCGTCCAGCCCCTCGAGCAACGGGACGAGGTCCAGCCGCAACGTGCACGAGACGCACCCGTGCGCGAGCTCCAGGACGGTGAGCCTGCCGTCCGCCCACCGCCGCACCACCCCCTCGGCCAGGCTGCTCAGATCGTGCCTGACCAGCGACGACTCCGGTGACGCCCGCCAGAGTTCGTCGGCCACGTCGTGGTGGGTGAACCCCGCTACCAATACGACTCGTGCTGCCATGGTCCGCAGCCTACATGACAACGATTATCGTTTCTGAAGGGACGGCGCGGGCGTGGCATGACATGATCGAACGATGCAGGTCGAGTTCTGGGCTGACGTCATTTGTCCGTGGTGCTACATCGGCAAGGCGCGCTTCGAGAAGGCGCTGGCCGGTTTCGAGCACCGTGCGGAGATCACCGTGGTGCACCGCGCGTTCGAGCTGGATCCCACCAGGACCGGCGTCGAGTCCGTGCAGGACATGCTCGCCACCAAGTTCGGCCCGCGCGCCGCCGAGATGGAGGAGTCCGTCGCCCAGCTCGCGCGCGACGAGGGCCTCGAGTACCGGCTCGACCGCGAGGTCGGCAACACGTTCGACGTGCACCGGCTGCTGCACCTGGCGGGGAAGAAGGGCATCCAGCACGAGGTCCTCGACGCCGTGCTGCGCGCCAACTTCGCGCAGGCGCGTTCGCTGTTCACGCCGGAGTCGCTGACCGAGATCGCCACCGAGGCCGGCCTCGACGCCGCGGACGTCAAGACCGTCCTCGAAGACCCTGCCGCCTATGCCGACGAGGTGCGCGCCGACGAGCAGCGCGCTCGCGACATCGGCGTCTCGGGCGTGCCGTTCGTGGTCGTCGGCGAACGCGTGGCCGTGTCCGGCGCCCAGCCCGTCGAGCTGTTCGGGCGCGCACTGGCGCAGGCTTGGGAGGCGTGAGATGGACGAGGCACTGTTGAAGGTCGAGTCGGAGCGGCTCCCGAACGCCGTCGTGCTGCGCGCCGAGGGCGAGGTCGACTCGTACACCGCGGATCTGTTGCGCGCCAAGCTGTCCGAGGCGTTCGGCGTGGGTCTCCCCGTCGTGCTGGACCTCAGCCACGTGGAGTTCTTCGCGTCCATCGGACTCTCCGCGCTCGTGGAGTTCCATCAGCGCGGTGAGGACAGCGGCATCCCGTTGCGCCTGGTCTCGCCGCGAGGAAGCGTGCTGCGCGCGCTCAAGGCCACCACCCTGAACGAGACGCTGGACCTCTACCTGGATCTGGACGCGGCCTTGCATGGCTGACCTGCCGTCCCGCCCGATACCGGACGGTTTCGTGCTGGACCGCACCAAGGTCGTGGTCGCGGTGGCGGCAGGCCTCGTCAGCGGCCTCGCCGTCACGGCCACCGGCCACGGCGAGTTCGGCCTGCTGGTCGGCTGGGACGTCGCGACCCTCGTGTACCTCGTGCGGGCGTGGATGGTCATCTGGCCGATGGACGCCGAGAAGACCGCCCAGCACGCCGTCCGCAACGACCCGACCCGCCGCGTCGCCGAGGTGCTGCTGCTCGTAGCGGCGCTGGCGAGCCTCGTGTCCGTGGGCTTCGTACTGGCCCGTGCGGCACATACGACCGGCGCGTCCGAACTGCTGCGCGTCGGCCTCGGCGTGCTGTCCGTGGTGCTGTCATGGGCGGTCGTGCACACGATCTTCACGCTGCGCTACGCCCGGCTCTACTACTACGGCGCGGACGGCGGCATCGACTTCAACCAGTCCGAACCGCCGGACTACGGCGACTTCGCGTACGTCGCGTTCAGCATCGGTATGACGTTCCAGGTGTCCGACACGAGTCTGTCCGGTCGCGAGATGCGCCGCACGGCCCTGAAGCACGCCTTGCTGTCGTACCTGTTCGGCACCGGTGTGCTGGCCACGACGATCAACCTGGTGGCGAGCATCAGCAGCCAGTGATCCGGGGGTAGCGGTGCTCGAAGCACTCAAGATCAGGGACTTCCGGTTGCTGTGGACCGGGCGAGCGGTGAGCCTGCTGGGCTCGTGGCTGCTGGTGATCGCCATCCCGGCGCACGTCTACGCGCTCACCGGCTCGCTGCTCGCGACCGGCCTCACCCTCGTCGCCGAGTACCTGCCGCCGTTGCTGCTCGGCCCGATCGTGGGCGTGCTGACCGACCGCTGGGACCGCAGGCGGGTGATGATCGCCGCGGACCTGTTCCGCGCGCTGGCGGTCACGCTGATGTTGTTCGCCACGGCCGGGCACTCGCTCTGGCTCGTCTACGCCGCGCTGATCGCCGAGAGCACGGGCGCCGTGCTGTTCCGTCCGGCCGCGCAGGCCCACATCCCGGTCGTCGTCGGCACGGGCAGTGGGCTGAGCAGCGCGAACTCGCTCAACGCCTTCACCGACGGCACGGTCCGCCTCGTCGCGCCACCGCTCGGCGCCGCGATCATGACGCTCACGAGCTTCCAGACGCTCATCTGGATCGACATCGCGAGCTACCTCGTCTCGGCGGCCGCGATCGCGCTGACGACCCGCCGCCAGGGTTCGGTGGGGAAGCGGGCTCCGGTCGATCTCGCCGGCGGGTGGAGGGTGTTGCGGGGCCTGCCGATCGCGGTGGTGCTGCTGCCGTTGACCGCGATCTTCCTGGCGGCCAACGCCTCGCTGAGCGCGCTGCTCGTGCCGTTCGGGATCCAGCGACTCGGTGGCACCGAACAGATCGGGCTCGTCGTGTCCGCGCTCGGCGTCGGGTTTCTCCTCGGCGCCGTGGCGATCCGCAGGCTCGTCGACCGGGTTCAGCCCCGGTACCTGCTCGCGGCGACCCAGCTGGCGACCGCCGTGGCGTTCTTCGTGCTCTTCAGCTCGACCTCGTTGGTCGTCGCCCTGCCCGCCGCCGTCGCGATCGGCGTGTTCGGGTCGATGACCCTGGTGACCCCGCAGACGGTGTTGCAGCGGGTGGTGCCGAACGAGGCGCTCGGCCGGATCAGCGCGGTCTTCCTGTCAGCGGAGGCGTTGGCGACGTTGATCGGCGCGCTGGCCGGACCTCTGCTCGCGCAAACGTTGTCGCTGCACACCGCCGTGGTGGTCGCCTGTGTCGTCACGGCGGGCGGGGCGCTGGCGGGACTGGTGTTGTGGGACCGGTCCCACAACACCGTGTCTAGTGTCCCGTCTCGTGACGGATCTGGTTGCCGTGCTTGAGCGGCGCGAGCAACCGCCGTCGCCCGGTGACGGGAGCGCTGGCGGTGACGGCCGGCACTCCCGTCCTCGTGCTCGGGCAGAATGAACGGCGTGCCGGACAAGCTGACCGTCGACCTGCACCCGATCTTCCGCAGCGACCAGGACATCGCCCAGACCGTCCGCGCCGCGCTGTTCCGGGCGGCCGGGCAGAAGGTGCCGCTGGTCGAGATCATCACGGGCAAGGGGTCGGGCAAGCTCAAGGCCCGCGTGCTCGCCATGCTGAAGCAACCGCACGTCAAGAAGCTCTACCGGCGGGTCGAGGTCGCTCCCGGCAACGACGGAATGGTGCTCGTGCACCTCAGGTAGCTCAGCGTTCGCTGGTCCGGCGCATGACGCGGGCGAGCAGCTCGGCCTCCTCGCTGCCTTCTTCGTCGTTGGACGTGAGGGCGAGCAGGAAGATGATGATCACGCTGACGCCGGCGCCGCCGATGATCAGCGACGTGATCAGCTCCTGCGAGTTGCCGACGACGATCGACGCGCTGTGGTCGTGCGCCATGCTCATCGCGTACATGCCGGTGTAGTGCATGCCCGTGACGGCCACGCCCATGACCAGGGCGGCGCCGATGACGGCGGCGAAGCCACTGACCTTCCGCGTGAACCACAGCGCGACGGTCGAGGCGACCACGGCGATCACGATGGAGACCGCCACGAGACCGATGTTGTAGGAGACGTCGGCGTTGATCACGATCGCGGCCATGCCGGTGTAGTGCATCGCGGCGACGCCGAGGCCGGTGACGAGTCCGCCGGCGGCGAGCGGCCAGAAGCGCGTGTCGCCGTTCACGCCGTAGCGCCGCACCAGGAACAGGCCGGCGGCCACCACCACGATGGCGACGACCATGCTCAGCAACGTGATCGGGATGTCGTAGGAGACGTTCGCGCCCATCCACGTGCCGAGCATCGCGGTGAAGTGCATGCCCCAGATGCCGAGCCCGCCGATCGACACCGCGGCCACAGCGATCCACCAGTTCCGTGTCGTCCTGTTCGCGTTTCGCGCGCGTTCAGCGGACAGGAGACCGAGCACCGAGCCGAGGACCGCGACGACGTAGGCAGCGATCGGTGTGAGCGTCCCCATGTCCATGGCGGAGATGAAAACATTTCGAATCTATGTGACACAAGACCACTGGGAACACTGGTACCAGGGAAAACGTTGTGCGATCAGGCGAACACGCCGAGTGTGCGCTGTCCGTCCACAAAGGAATCACACGGGCAGTGACCGATCGGGTGCGGCGAGCATTCGCTGGGCGCGCGGAAAGTCCCGAAGTTGTACTGAGAGTAGGTCCAGGGCGGGTTCCAGCACCTGCGCCGGCACCCCACGCGCGTTGAGGACCTCGCCGGTCCAGGAGAGGAAGTCGCGGAACAACGAGTCGTCGTCCACGTACAGCGCGGTTGCCAGATGCTCCACGATGTGCGCGAGATCCTCGGCCGTGTGCTGCCGCTGTTCGTCGGTGTAGGACCCCATGGCGGGCACGCGTTCCTCAAGGCCGCGGTATACCGACCGCACGAGGTCGCGGGCGCTGCGGGTCACCAGCGTGTACTCCTGGTCCGCGAGATGCGGCAGGTCGTCGACGGGCTGGTGCGGTGCGCTCGGCGGCCGAATCGTCTGGGACAGCAGCATGTCCGCGGCGGACCGGGCGTCGGCGGCCCACGCGTTCGCGCCGAACCGCCGCGCGTACACGCCGTCCACGCCGAACGCGGCGCCGCCCACCATCACCGGCACGCCCGTCGCCTGGCACGCCGTCATCGTCGCGTGCGCCACCGGCAGCCGGGTCGCGATCGAACTGGACAGCGCCACCACGTCCGGACTGGTGCGGTGCAGGTACGTGATGAGGTGCGGGGCCGGCACCTGCGCGCCCAGGTAGTCGACGGCGAAACCGCGCAACGACAACACTTCCGCCAGCAACCGCGCGGGCAACGCGTGCCACTCGCCGTCCACGCACGCCACCGTCACGCGCCCGTGGATCGCTTCCCGCCGGGGCTTGGTGATCGACAACGCGGAGACCGCGCGGTCGTTGATCGCGGTGATCGCGTGCTCCTGCGCCACGCTGATCCGATTCGCGGCCCACTCCCGGCCGACCCGGTGCTGCACCGCGCCGACCACGTCGAGCAGCACGACCTCGTGGCCGAGCTCGGCGGCCGCTTCGAGCACCACGTCGGTCGCGCGGTGCTCGTCGCCGTCGAGCGCGGCCTCCCACAGGGCGTCGACCGCCTTCACGAGGACCTCCTGCGGGGCGCGGTGATCGCGAGAACCGCCATGTCGTCGTGCGTGCCGACGCCGACCCATTGCGCGGCGAGCATGTGCACGTGTTCGACCAGGGCCTCGGCCGGCATGCCGCCGCAGGCCGTGAGAGCGCGGCGCAGGCGGTCCTCGCCGAACTCCTCGTCGCCCAGCGGGCCGCCGTTGGCCTCGGTGATGCCGTCGGTGTAGAGCAGGCACGAGTCGCCGGGCGCCAGCAGCACCTCGTCGGTCGCCGTCACGATCCGCGGCAGGATGCCGACGAGCGTGCCCTTGGTCCGCGCCGCCTCGACCGTGCCGTTCGCGCGCACGATCAACGGCGGCAGGTGCCCGCCCGAGGTCAGCGTCACGCGCAGACCTTCGTCCACGGGCCGCACGGTGCCCACGACCGTCGTGATGAAGCGGGACTGGTCCGTCGTGAGCAGCGCCTGGTTGAGGGCCTGCAGCACCTGGTCGTGATCGGTCACCACCTGCAGAAGCGCGTGCACGGCCGTGCGGACCTTGCCGGTCTGCGCCGCTGCGTCGAGTCCCTTGCCGCACACGTCGCCGAGTACGACGAACAGCTCGTCGTCCGGCAGTTCGTGCACGTCGTAGAAGTCGCCACCGACGCGTTCGGTGTCGCCGGCCGCACGGTAGCGCCCGGCCAGTTCGACCTTCTCGTAGCGGCGCAGCACGGGTGGCAGCAGGTCACGCGTGAGCCGATCGGTGATCACGGCCTGCTGGGTGAACAGGCTCGCCGCCGAGATGGCCACACCCGCCCGCGAGGCGAACAGCCGCGCGAACGCCTCTTCGTCCTCGGTGAAGTGCTTGTCCCGCCGGATGAGGATCAACGCGCCGGCCGGCACGCCGTGACCCGGCAGGGGAGTGACGACGATCGAGACCACGTCCTGCGCCAGCCAGCCGGGCGCCGCGGCCGGGTCGATCCAGCGCGACGGCACCGGCGGGAAGCCGCGCAGCGCCTCGCTGAGCCCGACGACCTCCTCGACGTCGACGTGCTGCAGCTCGTACGTCGGCGACTCGCCGCGCAGGCACCGCGTGACGGGGTGACCGTGGTCGGACTGGGGAGCGATCACCAGCGCCTCGTCCGCGAGGTGCGCGGCGGCGAGTTCGGCGACGACGGTCATGCACCGCTCGGGGTTGAGCGACGTCATCAGGGCGCTGGACATCCGCGCCAGCAGCGCGGCCCGCTCCCGTTCCAGCAGCAGGTCGGTCTCGTCGAGCAACCACCAGGTGACCGAGCCGTCCTCGTTGTCGACCCGGTGCGCGGCATAGCTGCGTTCTGCGACGTGCACAGACTCGCCGTGCCGCCACTGAGGCGGTACGACCTGTTCCGGAAAGAGCGACTTGGCTGCGTCGTTCATGCCGTGCACCGCACCGACGGCGTCAACGACCAGCGCGGGACACGGCGAACGCAACCAGCTGGAAACCGTGGCCACGTCCCGAGTGTCTCACCAGAAGCCGATCAAGAACAACGTTTGACACGCCCGCGGAGTGGGTAAGGCGTCCTCAAAGGACGATCACAGCGCCACCTCTCCCGTGACGCCGACCACGGTGTTCCCACCAACCCAGATCTCGCCGCCTGCCTGCGAGAGGTGGACTCGCCCGCGCCGGCCGAGCGCGGTGCCCTGGGCCGCGACATAAGTCTGCGGTGCGATCCCCGCGGGAATCAACCACTGGGCGATCGAGGCGTTGAGGCTGCCCGTCACCGGATCCTCCTCGAACCGGCCACCCTCGTTGATGAACGCCCGCACCTCGAACGCCGCGTCGGCACCATCGGGGTGCGGCCCGACCACCCCGATGCCCCTGAACGCACCGAACCGCTGGTAGTCGGGCCGCACCGCCAGCACGGCGTCAGCGGAACGCAGCAGCACCGCGACCCAGCCCGGCCCGTTGTCGGCCCACTGCGCGTCAGCGATCTCCTCCGGCTCGATCGCCAGCGCCGCCGCCAGATCGCCCACGTTCTCCACCGGACCGCCGCGCAGGAGCGGGGGAGCGGCGAACGCCAGCCGGGCACCGTCGCGGCGCACCTCGACCAGTCCGGCGCCGCACTCCTGCACCAGCCGATCCGGGTCGCGCGGGGTGTTCCCGGCGGTCAGCCACGCGTGGGCGGATCCGAGCGTCGGATGGCCGGCGAACGGCAGCTCGCGGCTCACCGTGAAGATCCGCACCCGGTAGTCGGCGGCGGGGTCCGTCGCAGGCAGCAGGAACGTGGTCTCGGCGAGGTTCGTCCAGTTCGCGAACGCCGCCATCTCCTCCGTGGACAGGCCCTTCGCGTCGTGCACGACCGCGAGTGCGTTGCCCTTCATGAACTCGTCGGTGAACACGTCGACCTGACTGAACGTCCGCATGAGGCCAACCTACTGTCAATGGTGCGGTTCGACGTCTGGCCGCTCCGCGAGGTGGCGACCTCACACGTGGTGCGGTCCAGTTATCGGCTCTTAACCTCAAACCCATGTCCTGCCTGCAATGACGGAGGCGAACACATGCGATTGAGGAACGCTCTCGTGGCACTCGCGGCGGCCACCGGCCTGGCCGCGGCTTCCCTGTCGATCTCGCTCGCGGCGGTCCCGCCACCGCAGCCCGGCACGCTCACCAAGTACGACATCACCGGCACCTACGTCAGCGGTGTGTCCTCCGGCGGTTACCTGGCCAACCAGCTGCACGTCGCGTACTCCAGCGTGTTCCACGGCGCGGGCATCTTCTCCGCCGGCGCCTACGACTGCGCGCAGAACAACGTGAACACCGCGCTTCTCGCGTGCATGGACACCTTCCAGCCGCGCAAAACGCCCGCCGAGCTGGAACAGCTGACCCGCACCCGTGCGGCGGCGGGCACGGTCGACCCTCCGGGGAATCTTTCCGGCGACCCGGTGTGGCTGTTCCACGGCAGCGCCGACGACACGGTCGACCGAGTGGTGAACGACGATCTCGCCACCTACTACCGCGACTTCGGCGCGCGGGTCGCCTACAACAACACCAGCGCGGCCGGGCACGCGTGGGTCAGCCCGATCGGCCCGAACGCCTGCGGTGTCACGACTTCGCCGTACGTCAACAAGTGCGGGACGACCGACCCGGTCAAGGAGATGCTGGGACACCTGTTCGGCCCGGTGAACGCGGCCGCCTCGACGTTGTCCGGCAAGCTCGTCCAGTTCGACCAGAACGCCTACGCGCCCGGCGGCAATGCGGCGTCGATCAGCATGGGACGCGAGGGTTTCGCTTACGTGCCAAGGGCGTGCGACACCGGCCCGTGCAAGCTGATGGTGACGCTGCACGGCTGCTACCAGTACTACGGTCTGGTCGGCAACGCGTTGATGGACAAGGCTTATCTCAACGAGTACGCCGACACCAACAACATGATCGTGCTCTACCCGCAGGCCACCACGATGACCGGGAACCCGCGCGGCTGCTGGGACTGGTGGGGCTACCAGTCGGCGCAGTACGCGCTCAAGACCGGCCCCCAGATGACCGCCGTGGTGAACATGGTCAAGGCGCTGAGCACCAGCGGACCACCGCCCACGACGACCACGACCACCACGCCGCCGACCTCGCAGTGCGTCACCGCGAGCAACTACGCCCACACCGTCGCCGGCCGCGCCTACGTCAACCTGGGCCAGACCTACGCGCTGGGCTCCAACCAGCCTCTCGGGCTGTGGAACACCTTCACCACCAGCACGATCCGGCAGTCCGCGCCGGCTTACTGGGTGAAGTGCTGACCGGATGAACTCCGGGGTGGCGGCGCGCACCGCCACCCCGGTCCCGTCAGCAGTGGTCGAACGCGTACCCGGACTGGCCGGGCCCGACGAGGTAGCGGTCGCGCAACGTCGTGGTGGCAGGGGTGTCCGGGTCGTTGCACACGTCCTCGAACGTGCCGCGCAGGTCATCGGTGTACTCGATGTCCATCACGTGCTCGTTGTACACGTCGGAGTAGGACGAGCACTCTTCCCAGCGGTGGCATTCCTCGGAGACCGCGAAGTCGAAACCGACCTCGGAGCGTCCGCGCGCGGCCTGTTCCGCCGAGTTCTTCTGACCGATGGCGAGGCCGCGGTTGTGCGAGCGGTCGGCGAGCAGCTTCGCGTAGGCGAGGTTGTTGTTCACGCTCAGCTTGCCCTTGGACCGCAGGTAGGAGTCGAGGTTGTCCACCTCGACGGCCTTGAAGCCCTTGGTCGCGCACTGGTCGATGGTGCCGCCGATGATGCCGGCGAGCTCGGTGCGCTTGGCCGACGTCGACGTGTCGAGCAGGAACTCGTCCGGCCAGTTCGGGTCGATGATCGGCTTGCCCGACGAGTCCTTGAGGATCAGGTGACCGCGCTGGTTCAGCCAGACGTTGCGGTCCCCGGGTTGTGTCTGGAAACCGTTGACGTAACAGATGTTGTAGATGCCGGGCGCGGTCGTGGCCGTGCTGTCGCGGGTCACGAGGTTCACACCACGGGGTGGCGTGTACGCGGCACCGAGCTGGTAGTCGAGCACCGCGTTGACAGGGGGTAGCTCGACCGCGGCGGCCGCCTGGCTGGACGAGGTCAGAGGTCCGGCCACGCAGGCCGCCAGTGCGACTGCTGCTAACGCGGAACCGGCGAGGGCGCGGGCAGGGGAGGTCATAGGCGCCAAACTCCTTCATCGCTCACAAGTGGTGATTGAGTGTGAGCGACTCTAGCGAGATCAGTCGTGACAGGCCAGTAACCAATCTCAATCGGTCACAACTCTTGCTTGTTTGAGCGATTCGCGCTTAGTGTTCGCGACCACACAGCCGCATCCACGAAGCGAGGGAGTCGACATGGCGGACGGCAGAGGGCTCAGTCGCCGCGCGGTGCTCACGATGGGTGCCGCGCTCGTCATGACGGCCGCGTGCGGAACGGGCTCCGGCGGGAACGGCAAGGTGAAGGTGTGGCACGGCTACACCGACAAGGAGGCCGCCGCGTTCGACAAGCTCGCGGCGCGCTGGAACACCACGCACCCCGACCGGCAGGTCGAGCTGGTGTTCAACGGCGGCAACGACAACGCGCTGCAGAAGACGCTGGCGTCGTTCGCCTCGGGCAACCCGCCGGAGGTCGCCTACCAGTACGGCTCCTCGATCACCGGGCTCACCGGCCGTCCGCAGACCCAGGACCTGACCGAGGACCTGCGGCGCGACGCCGGGTTCGGCTGGGACGACCTGTTCCCGGCCGGGCGGGAGGCCGCGACGGTGGACGGGAAGATCTACGGCGTCCCCGCGCTCGTCGACAACCTCTCGCTCGTCTACAACAAGAAGCTGTTCGACGAAGCAAAGATCGAGCACCCGACCGAGTCCTGGACGTGGGACGACTTCCGGTCCGCCGCGCAGAAGCTCACCTCCGACGGCAAGTTCGGCTGGGCGTACGTCAACGACGGCACCGAGGACACCGTCTGGCGGTTCCTCGCCCTGCTCTGGCAGGCGGGCGGCGACCTGCTCTCCCCGGACGGCAAGAAGGCCGCGTTCGCCTCCGACGCCGGCAAGCAGGCCATGCAGTTGTTGCGGGACATGGCCGTCACGGACAAGTCGGTGTACCTGGACGCGGGCGACCAGCAGTACCTCAACCTCTTCAACTCCGGCCGCATCGGCATGCTGTGGACGGGCCCGTGGGACCTCGGCTCCATCAACGAGGACGTCTCCTACGGCGTGCAGATCCTGCCCGGCAAGGTCACCCACGCGACGATCGCGGGACCGGACACGTTCGTCGTGTTCGGTGAGAACGGCCGCACCAACGCGTTGCCGTTCCTGAAGTGGCTGCTCTCGGCGGAGGTCCACCTGGAGTTCGCCCTGGAGACCGGTCACCTGCCGATCCGGCAGTCCGAAGTGGACCTCGCGGGCTACGCCGAGTTCGAGGCCAAGTACCCCGGCACCAAGGTCTTCGTCGACAACCTCGCGAAGAACGTGACGAAGTCGCGGCCGAACATCCCGCAGTACCCGAAGATCTCGCAGGTCCTCGGCACCGCCGTGCAGTCGGTCCTGCTCGGCCAGGCCGAACCCCAGGCCGCGCTCGACCAGGCGCGGACCGAGGTCGACCAGGTGCTGGCGGGCTCATGACGCTCGACCGACGCCGGCTGGCGGACCACACCGCCGGGTGGGGGTTCGCCGCGCCCGCGGTGATCCTGATCGGCGTGTTCGGCCTCGTCCCGGTGGTGTGGTCGATCGTGCTGTCCTTCCAGCACACCGACCTCACCTCGCCGGGAACGTTCGCGGGCGGCGACAACTACGCCAAGCTCGTCGCCGACCCGCTGTTCTGGGACGCGGCCCGCCGCACGCTCGTCTACGTCGTGCTGTTCGTGCCGATCACGCTCGCGCTCGCGTTGCCGATCGCGGTGATGCTCAACCAGAAGATCCGCGGCGTCGTGTTCTACCGGCTCGCGGTGTCCGTGCCGCTGGTGACCTCGACGGTCGCGACCGGCATCATGTTCAGCTGGCTGGCGAACCCGCAGTTCGGCCTGGTCAACGCCGCGCTGGACGCGGTAGGACTGCCGAAGCAGGGGTTCTTCTCCGATCCCGGCCAGGCGCTGTTCGCCGTCGTGGCGATGACGGTGTGGGGCTGGCTCGGGTTCGCGGTCATCATCTACCTGGCGGCACTGCAGAACGTGCCGAAGGATCTCCTCGAAGCGTCCTCCTTGGACGGCTGCGGCCGGGCCCGGTCGTTCTGGCACGTCGAACTGCCGCTGGTGGCGCCCGCCACGGGTTTCCTCCTGGTGTGGCTCACGATCAACGGTCTGCAGCTCTTCGACGCGGTGTACGTGACGACCAAGGGCGGGCCGCTGCGCGCGACCACCGTGCTCGTCTACCACCTCTACAACGAGGCGTTCGTCAGCTTCGACGGCGGGTACGCGGCGGCGATCGGCTGCGCGGTGTTCCTGATCATCGGCGTGTTCACCCTGGCCCAGCTGCGGTTCAACCGCCGCACGTCGCACTACGAGGTTCGATGAGAAGGCCCAGCGCACTGCACCTGATCCTGTTCCCGCTCTCCGTCGTCATGGTGACGCCGCTGGTGTGGATGCTGCTGGTGTCGGTGTCCACCCAGGCGGAGGCGCGGCGCTTCCCGCCCGGCCTGCCGAGCGGGATCGAGTGGGAGAACTACCTCGCGGCGATGCGGGACGCGCCGCTGGGATCGTGGCTGGTCAACAGCTTCGTCGTGTCCGTCGTCTGCGTGGCCGGCAACCTGCTGCTCTGCTCGCTGGCGGGCTACGCGTTCGCACGCATCCCGTTCTTCGGCAACAAGGTCGCCTTCGTCCTCATGCTCGCGACGCTGATGGTGCCGTTCCAGATCGTCATGCTGCCGCTGCTGATCATGATGCGGTCACTCGGGCTGATCGACACCCTCGGCGCGCTGATCGCGCCGAACCTGGCCACCGCGTTCGGGGTGTTCCTGATGCGGCAGTTCTTCACGACCCTGCCCAGGGAACTGGAGGAGGCCGCGCGGATCGACGGCGCGAGCAGGCTGCGGACGTTGCTGCAGGTGCTGCTCCCGCTGATGCGACCCACCCTCGCGACCCTCGCCGTGCTCACGTTCCTGCAGACCTGGAACGACTTCCTGTGGCCGCTCATCGCGGTGCAGAGCCCGGAGGTCATGACCGTCCAACTGGGACTGCAGAGCTTCCAGGGCGCGCACACCACCAACTGGCCGAAGCTCATGGCCGGCACGGTGCTGAGCCAGCTGCCCGTCCTGCTCGTCTTCTTCTTCGCCCAGCGGTTCTTCGTGCGGTCGGTGGCCGCAGCGGGCATCAAGTGACTGAACAACCAAAGGAATCCGCCATGCACACCAGTTCCGCCGCGCAGCTGCACACCACCGCCGAGATCGCCTCCCAACCCGCCTGCTGGCGCCGGGCCGTCGCGCTCGCCACCGACCCCGCCGTCGTCGCCGCGCTGCCCGCACCCGGTGAACGCGTCGCGGTGGTCGGCTGCGGCACGTCGTTCTTCATGGCCCAGGCCTACGCCCGGCTGCGGGAGGACGAGGGACTGGGCGAGACCGACGCGTTCGCCGCCTCGGAGTTCCCGTTCAGCCGCACCTACGACCGCGTCGTGGCGCTGTCCAGGTCCGGCACCACCACGGAGGTGATCGACGTGCTGCGGCGGCTGCGGGTGCCCACGACGGCCATCGTCGGCACCCCCGGCACACCCGTGACCGAACTGGCCGACCAGGTGGTCGCGCTGGAGTTCGCCGACGAACGCTCCGTCGTCCAGACGCGGTTCGCGACGACCGCGCTCGTGCTGCTGCGCGCCCACCTCGGCGAACACCTGGAGCGCGCGATCCTCGACGCGGAACAGGCCCTCGCCGACCCGCTGACCCCGGACCTGGTGGAACGCAACCAGTTCACCTTCCTCGGCGGCGCGCCCTGGACCACCGGCCTGGCCGCCGAGGCCGCGCTGAAGATGCGCGAGGCGTCGCTGAGCTGGGCCGAGTCCTACCCGGCCGCCGAGTACCGGCACGGGCCGATCGCGATCACCGACGAGAGCTCGCTGGTCTGGGTGTTCGGCACCGCGCCGGAAGGCCTCGAACTCGCCGTCGCCGGCGTCGGCGGCCGGTGGATCGCCCGCGACCGCGACCCGCTCGCCGAACTCGTCGCGGTGCACCGGCTCGCCGTGGAGGTGGCGCTGATGCGGGGACTGCACCCCGACACCCCGCGCAACCTGACCCGGTCGGTGATCCTCGACGGCACGCCATGAGGGCGTTGACCGTCACGCTCAACGCGGCACTCGACGTCACTTATCGGGTCGGCGCGCTGCGGCCGGGCGCGACTCATCGCGTCACCGACGTCGCCGTCCGGGCGGGTGGCAAGGGTGTCAACGTGGCACGAGTGCTGCACGCGCTCGGCGTGCCCGTGCTCGCCACGGGGCTGGCCGGTGGCGGCGCGGGTGCGGCACTGCGCGACGACCTCGTGCTTTCCGGGGTGCCGCAAGCCATGTTCCCGATCGCGGGGGAGACCCGGCGCACGGTCACCGTGGTCGCCGAGTCCGGGCAGGCGACGCTCTTCGCCGAACCTGGCCCATCGGTCACCTCCGGGGAGTGGTCGGATTTCCTCGGCCACTACCGGGAACTCGCCGCCGTCGCCGACGTCGTGGTGCTGTCCGGGTCACTGCCGAAAGGACTGCCGGTCGACGCCTACGCGACGCTCGTGCGCACGGCGTCCGTGCCGGTGGTGCTGGACGCGGACGGTTCCGCGCTGGCGGCGGGAGCCTCCGCCGGACCCGCCGTCATCACCCCGAACCGCGGTGAGCTCACGGCAGCGTCCGAAGTGGACGATCCGCTGGCTCTCGGTGCGGCCGCCGCACTCGTGTCCGACGGTGCACAAGGGATGACCGCGTACACCTGCGAGGGCGTGTGGACGGCGGCTCCGCCCGAGGTGATCACCGGCAACCCGACCGGCGCCGGTGACGCCGCCGTCGCCGCGCTGGTCGCCGCCTGGCACCTGCCGTGGCCGCGGCGCCTCGCCGAAGCGGTCGCGTTGTCCGCGGCGGCCGTGCGCGCCCCACTCGCCGGCGACTTCGACCGCGCCTTCTACGACCAGCACCGGGCGGACATCACGCCCAGAGAAGTTCACGAGGACTAGAAAATGCCGTTGGTCCAGCTTCGAGAGATGATCGGCGGGCCCGCACCGGTGCCCGCGTTCAACGTGATCCAGGTCGAGCACGCCGAGGCGATCGCCGCCGCGGCGCAGGAGACAGGCGCTTCCGTGGTGCTGCAGATCAGCGAGAACGCCGTGCGCTACCACGGTTCTCTGCGTCCGATCGGTGCCGCCGCGCTGTCGGTCGCCGCCTCCGCGTCCACCCCGATCGCGGTGCACCTCGACCACGCGACGTCCGAGGACCTCGTGCACGAGGCCGTGCGGATCGGGTTCGGGTCGGTGATGTTCGACGCCTCCGCGTGTCCGCACGACGAGAACGTCGCCCGCACCGCCGAAGTCGTGCGCCGCTGCCACGAGGCCGATGTCGGCGTCGAGGCGGAACTCGGTGAGATCGGCGGCAAGGACGGCGTGCACGCACCGGGCGTGCGCACCGACCCGGACGACGCCGCCGCGTACGTGGCCGCGACCGGAGTGGACTTCCTCGCCGTCGCGGTCGGTTCGTCGCACGCCATGCTGACCCGTGACGCCGAGCTCGACTTCGAGCTGATCGCGTTGCTGCACAGGGCCGTCCCGGTGCCGCTGGTGCTGCACGGGTCCTCCGGTGTCGCCGACGAGAGCCTCGCGGCCGCCGTGCGCTCCGGGATGTGGAAGATCAACATCGCCACGCAGCTCAACAAGCACTTCACCGCGAGCGTGCGGACCGTGCTCGACGACCACCCGACGCTCGTCGACCCCCGGCGCTACCTCGGCGCCGGACGTGAGGCCATGTCCGCCGAGGTCGCTCGGCTCATCCGGGTACTGGAAGGCTGATCAATGTTCACCATCGCGTTCGTGGGCGCGGGTTCCGTCGAGTTCACCCGCCAGCTCCTCCGCGACCTCCTGACGTTCCCGGAACTCGCCGACTGTTCGATCTCGCTGCACGACATCGACCCGGAACGGCTGGAGGTCGCGGCGGCACTGGCCCGGCTGGCCGGCGGAGCGCACATCCGCACCTCGCTGTCGCGCCGAGAAGCGTTGGAGGGCGCGGACGTCGTCGTCAACATGGTCGCGATCGGCGGCCACGCGGCGACGTTGCGGGACTTCGACGTGCCGGAGTCGTTCGGCCTGCGGCAGACCATCGGGGACACGCTCGGCATCGGCGGGATCTTCCGCGGCCTGCGCACCTTCCCGTTCCTCGACGGGCTCGCCGCCGACATGCTCGCGGTGTGCCCGGACGCGTGGTTGCTGAACTACACCAACCCGATGGCGATGAACATCCAGTACCTCGCGACCGTCGCCCCGCGGTTGAAGGCGGTCGGCCTGTGCCACTCGGTGTACTGGACGATCCACGACCTGAGCGCACTGGTCGGGGTTCCGCACCAGGAGGTCGACTTCCTGTCCGCGGGCGTGAACCACCAGGCGTGGATCCTGCGGTGGCAGCACGAGGGCCGCGACCTCTACCCGGCGCTCGACGCCGCCATCGAGGCCGACCCGGAACTGGCCCGCAGGGTGCGCGTCGACCTGTACCGCAGACTCGGCCGCTACCCGACCGAGACCAGCGAGCACTCCTCCGAGTACGTGCCGTGGTACCTGAAGCATCAGTCCGAAGTGGAGCGACTGCGCATCCCGATCCGCAACTACGCGACCATCAGCGCCGAGAACGTCGCCACGTACGAGAAGACCAGGGACGCACTGGCCGCGGGGGAGTCGTTGCCTCCGCTGGCCGACGACGCCGTCGAGTATGCGCCGCAGGTGATTCACAGCCTGGTCACCGGTCGGCAGCGCACGATCCAGGTGAACGTCGCGAACCGCGGCCTGATCTCCAACCTGCCGCAGGGCGCCGCCGTGGAGGTGCCCGCCACCCTCGACCGCCTCGGCGTGCACCCGCACCGCGTCGGCGATCTGCCCCGCCAGCTGGCCGCCGTGAACCGGAGCTTCCTCAACGTGGTCGACCTGACCGTGGCCGCGGCCGTTGAGGGCAATCCGGACCACGTCCGGCACGCCGCGTTGTGCGATCCGGCGACCGCCGCGGCCCTCACCGTCGACCAGATCAGCGACCTCGTCACCGCGATGACGGCCGCGCACGGAGACCTGCTGCCCACTGCCCTGCGAGGTGCCTGATGCTGGACCTGCTGGTCGTGGGTGACGCGAACCCGGACGTGCTGGTCTTCGGTGCTCCGGGCACTCCCGCGTACGGTCAGGCGGAGACCCTGGTGGAGCAAGGGGTTCTCGCGCTCGGAGGCTCGGCGGCCATCGTCGCGCACGGCGCCGCCCGGCTCGGACTGGCCGTCGGTCTCGCGGCGATGGTCGGCCGGGACGCGGCGGGTGATTTCGTGCTGGACGAGCTGAAGTCCGCGGGCGTCGACATCAGCGCGTGCGTCCGCCACCCGGACCTGCCGACGGCGTTGACCGTCTGCCTCAACCGGGCGGGCGGGGACCGCGCGATCCTGACGGCGCAGGGATGCCTGGCGGCGTTCGGGCCCGAGCACCTCCCCGAGGTCGCGGCCCGGCACGTGCACTCGGCGTCGTACTTCCTGCAGCCTCGTCTCGCGGCTGGTCTGCCCGAGGTGTTCCGGGCAGCTCGCGGTTCCGGTGCCACGACCTCGCTCGACACGAACGACGACCCGTCGGGCGGCTGGGCGTTGCACCCGGATCTGTTGGCGCAGTGCACCTTCGTGCTGCCCAACCGGGCCGAGGCGGTCGCGCTGACCGGTGCCTCCGACCCGCTACCGGTGCTCGCGGACGCCGGACCCGTACCGGTCGTCAAGGCGGGCGCGGACGGTTGTGTCGCTTTGCAAGGGCCGGAACGGATCAGCGTGCGTCTGGCCGCCGTGGAGCCGGTGGACACGGTCGGCGCCGGTGACTCGTTCGACGCGGGTTTCCTCGCGGGCTGGCTGACCGAGCGGGATCTCCGCGCCGCCATGGCACTCGGCGCCGCCGCCGGAGCGTTGTCGACGCGCGGGGCCGGGGGAGTGGCTGCGCAACCCACCCTCGTCGAAGCAGCGGCACTCGCGCGGAACGTCGAGATAACGAGCACGCAAAGTGCGTGAATAAGCCGCAATAGGTGCCAAATCGAGCACGATTCATGCGTTATAGTGATCGGATGCGTCAAGAGCAGCGTCTTGCTGCGATCCTGGGCAAGCTCGCGGACGCGGGCTCGGTGAGCGTGACCGGGCTCGCGGAAGACCTGGACACGTCCGTCGCCTCGATCCGCCGCGACCTCCAGTCGCTGGAAGAGCAGAAGCTGCTCAAACGCACCCACGGCGGCGCGGTCGCGGTCGAGGTCATCTACGAGCTGCCGCTGCGCTACCGGGTCGGCCGTCGCGAGGAGAAGCGCCAGATCGCCGAGGCGGCCGCGCGGTTCGTGACCGAGTCCGTCCACTCGGTCGGCCTCAACGGCGGCACGACGACCACCGAACTCGCGCGCCTGCTCGCGGTCTCCAGGCCGTTGAAGGTCGTGACGAACGCGCTCAACATCGCCTCGGACCTGTGCCCGCGCCCGTTGATCGACCTGGTGGTCACCGGCGGCGGCGTGCGCCCGGAGAGCTACGAGCTGGTGGGCCCGCTCGCTGACCGCGCCCTCGCCGGCATCAGCCTGGACCTGGTCTTCCTCGGCGTCGACGGCATCGACGCCCGCACCGGCATCGCCACCCACGACGAGGTCGAGGCGCAGACGGACAACTGCCTGCTGCGCACCGCCGGCAAGGTGGTCGTGCTCGCGGACGGGTCGAAGGTCGGCAAGCGCGCGTTCTCCCGCATCGCCGCCATCTCCGACGTGCACGTGCTGATCACCGACTCCTCCGCGCCCGCGGAGGAGCTGGACCGGTTGCGGGCGGCGGGAGTCGAGGTCGTCGTCGCTTAGGAGCTCGAACCCGTGAAGTCCTGTGCTCCCAGCACGTTCAGCAACGCCAGCGCCTCGGCGTCACGAGATCCGGGCGGCGCGCTGTAGAGCACGAGGTGCTGGTCGCTGTCCGTGAGCGCGAGCGAGTCGCAGTCGACGGTGATCTCTCCGACGAGCGGGTGCCGGAAGGTCTTCGTGAGCACCGTTTCCCCTTGCACGTCGTGCCGCTCCCACAGCCGCGCGAACTCCGGACTGCCCTCGCGCAGTTCGTCCACGAGCCCGGACACCACGGGATCGGTCGGATAGCGCGCGAGAGTCGTCCGCAGCTGCATGACGACGTGATGCCGGAACTCGGCGGCGTCCGAAACCCCGTACAGCCCTTGCGGCCCCAGGAACGCGCGGCGCGCGAGGTTGCGGTCCTGCGGCGCGAGTTCGCGGAAGTCCTCCATCAACGCGGCCATCAGGTCGTTGCACGCGAGCACCTCGAACGCCGCCGACACGACGAACCCGGCAGTCTGCGGAAGCCGGTCCAGCAGCGCGAGAATGCTGGGCCGGACATCACGCCGATGCCTCCCGGTACGACTCGGCGCCGTGCCCGCGAGCACGTGGAGGTGGTCGGACTCGGTGTCCGTGAGCCGCAGCGCGCTCGCCAGCCCGGCGAGCACCTCGGCCGACGGACGCGGCGCCCGGCCCTGTTCGAGACGGACGTAGTACTCGGTCGAGATGTGCGCGAGAACGGCCACTTCCTCGCGGCGCAGACCGGAAGTCCGGCGGCGTGGCCCCGCGGGCAGGCCGACGTCCTCCGGCCGGAGACGCTCACGCCGGCTTCGCAGGAACGCGCCGAGCTGCTGCTTGTCCATACTCCGAGTATCCGCGCCGGGTGGTGGCTCAGCCTGGTACAGCCTGTGCCTGTCTCCGCCTCCTGGCGGGGCCGAAGCTGGTGTCATGAACAACAACGGACTTCTCACCGGCAAGGTCGTGCTCGTCACCGGCGCCAGCCGAGGCATCGGCGAGGCCGCCGCCAGGCTCTTCTCCCGGGAAGGCGCGGCCGTCGTGCTGGCCGCCCGCGGCACCGACGCCCTGACCCGCGTCGTCACCGAGATCCGCGCGGAAGGCGGCACCGCCGACGCGATCACGATGGACCTCGCCGACCGCGCGAGCATCCGTTCCGCCGTCGACGAGATCGAGAAGCTGCACGGACGACTCGACGGCGCCTTCAACAACGGCGCGGTCGTCCAGCAGCCCGGCCCGCTCGACACGACCACCGACGACGAGATCGACGAGCAGTTCGCGGTGAACTTCCGCGGCCACTGGACCGCCATGACCGCCGAAGCAGCTCTCATGCGGCGCAGCGGCGGAGGCGCGATCGTGAACACCTCCAGCATCGGCAGCCGCCGCGCGAACCCGGTGCTGCCCGCCTACGGCGCCATGAAGCGCGCACTCAACAGCCTCACCGAGAGCGCCGCCGTGACGTGGGGCAAGGAGGGCATCCGGGTCAACGGCATCACCCCCGGCGGCACCGCGACGGCGATGATCGACGAGTGGGAGGCGGCCACCCCCGGTGTCACCGCGCACATCACCGCGACGAGCCCCGCCGGTCGCATGGCCGAACCGCACGAGGTCGCCGAGGTGGCGGCCTGGCTGCTCAGCGACAGGGCGTCGATGGTGAACGGCGCGATCGTGCCGGTCGACGGCGGCGCGGGCGCCTGACCGTCACGAAATCGGGCGGCACCGGTTCTGCCGGTGCCGCCCGATTTCGCTCTGCAGGGTCGATCAGGTGCTTGCGTCGATGACGAACCACTGCTCGGCGTGCACTTCCGCGTGGCCGTCGGCCTCGGCGTACACGTCGATCGTCTCCTGCGTCCAGGTGCTGAATGCCCTGGTCTCGACCGTCAGCTTCGGCCAGGCCCGCCGGTCAGCGATCGCCTGGTCCTGAGTTGACCTTCGAGGGCGCCTTCCACACACGTCGCTGCCCTCCCCTCCATCCTCCGATCGGAGGATGGAGGGTCCTACCGCGTCCGCGGTGATCCCCGCCCGCGTGGTCGATCCGGCGCGCCGCCGCGGGCAGCAGGCTTTCGCACATGGTCATCATCGAGTTCGCCAGGGGAGCCGTTGCCCTGTGACTCCACACCTCGACGTCATCAGCACTTCACGTCCGGCACGCATCTCCTACATCGACAACCTTCGCGTCTTCCTGACCCTCCTGGTGGTCGCGCACCACTCCGCGGTTCCCCACAGCAGTCTCGACGCCTGGCCGAAGTGGCAACCGTCCGCCTCGTCGCCCGGGTCGGGACCGCTGGACCTGCTGCTCGTGGTCAACCAGACGTTCTTCATGGGGTTCTTCTTCCTGCTGTCCGGATATTTCGCACCCGGCGCGGTCGACCGAAGAGGGCCGCGCGACTTCGCGGTCGAACGTCTGAAGCGGCTCGGGATTCCCTTCCTCGGGTTCGTCGTGCTGCTGCGTCCGCTCTTCGTTCTGCCGGACTACGTCAACCTTCCGGCCG
This sequence comes from Lentzea sokolovensis, assembly GCF_033949975.1. Classification (NCBI taxonomy): domain Bacteria; kingdom Bacillati; phylum Actinomycetota; class Actinomycetes; order Pseudonocardiales; family Pseudonocardiaceae; genus Lentzea; species Lentzea sokolovensis. Next base: position 121,353 of record NZ_JAXAVU010000001.1, on the reverse strand, counting down.
CGACCCGGCCGTCCTTCGCGGTCCACTACTTCACAACCTGGGAGGTGGGGCCCGCCTGGTTCCTCGAACTGCTGCTGATCTTCTCTCTCGCATACGCACTGTCGCGGTACCTGCGCGCGGCCGCGGAGCCGGCGCGGTCACGACCGTTGCGGCGGCGGGACGTGCTCGCCTTCGTGCTGGTTCTCAGCGCGGTCACCTACGCCTGGCGGATCTTCGTCCCTCACGGCACCAAGGAGCAGGTGCTCGGACTGCCCACCCCCGCCTACATGCCGCAGTACGTGCTGCTCTTCGCCGTCGGCATCGCGGCGTACCGCCACCACTGGCTCGCGACGCCGCCGCGGAGGTCCGGCTGGTTCGGCGTGCTCCTGGTGGTGGTGTCACTCGTGCCGCTGGCGCTGGGCGGCTACCGCGGCTTCGGGACGTCCGGTGCCCTCGCCGGCCACGACCTCGTCCACCTGGCTCTGGCCCTGTCGGAGTCGCTGTTCGCGGTCGGCGTCATCCTGGTCCTGCTCCGCGCGTTCGCACGCTTCGCCGCCGGCACGTCGCGGTTCCGCCGCTACCTCGCCGACAACGCCTTCGCCGTCTACCTCGTGCACGCGCCGCTCATCGTCGGCGTCGAGGCGGCGTTGCTGCGACTCGACGCCGCACCCGTGCCGAAGTTCCTGCTGACGCTGGTGATCGCCGCGGTCGGGAGCTGGGCGATCTCGGGCGCTCTGCGCCGCGTGCCTGCCGTACGGGCAACGCTGTAGCCGGGCGCGGGCGTGCGATCATGCAGGTCGTGGGTGTAGAGGCCGAGTTGCGCGAGGAGTTCGACCGCTGGGAGCGCAAGGAGTCCGCGGTCCTGAAGGTCCTCCCGTACCCGTTGCTGGCGATCAGCGTCGTGTTCGCTCTGCTGCAGCCGCTCTGGGACGCGCCGGTGCACCTTCCAGGGGTGCTCGGGCTCGCGGCCGTGCTCACGGCGTGGGTCATGTGGTTCCACACGTTCCACCCGGAGCTGCACGGCAACATCCTGCTGATGGGCCTCTACTACGCGGGGCTCGTGGCGTTGACCGCCTGCCTGGTGCTGCTCACGCCCTGGTTCGGCTTTTTCGCCTTCATCGGCTACGTGCACGCCTTCCAGTACCTGAAGGGCCGGTGGCGCTACGTCGGCGTGGCCGTCACGTCCGCGGTCTCGGCGGTCTCCTACGTGGGCGGATCGGACAACATCACGGCTGACGAGTGGTGGACCTGGCCTGCCGTCAGCGCGCTCACCACGGTGATGGCCACGGTGGCCTTCTACGCCGACGTGATGTCCGACCGGCGCAACCACGGGCAGAAGCGGGCGCTGGCCGAGCTGCACAAGGCCAACGCCGAGCTGGAGACCGCACTGGCGGAGAACGCGGGCCTGCACGCTCAGTTGCTGGTGCGTGCCCGCGAGGCCGGCGTGCTCGACGAGCGGCAGCGGATGGCGCGGGAGATCCACGACACCCTCGCCCAGGGCCTGGCCGGCATCCTGACCCAGCTCCAGGCCGCCGAGCAGGCCCTGGACGAACCGGCGGTGTCGCGCCGGCACGTGGCGAACGCGATGGACCTGGCCCGCGACAGCCTCACCGAGGCCCGCCGGACGGTGCTCGCGGTGGGACCGTCCGCGCTGGCGGACGCCCGCCTCCCGGACGCGATCGGCGACGTGGCCAAGCGCTGGTCGGAGGTGCACCACGTCGAGGCGGTGCTGACCACGACCGGCGACGCCCGGCCCATGCACACCGACGTCGAGGTGGCACTCCTGCGGACCGCGCAGGAGGCTCTCGCCAACGTCGCCAAGCACGCACGAGCCGGTCGGGTCGCCCTGACCCTGTCGTACATGGAGGACCTGGTGACGCTCGACGTGCTGGACGACGGAGTGGGTTTCCTGCCCGACGCCAAGCGCCCCGGCAGCTCCGCGGACGGGGGCTTCGGCCTCGCCGGCATGCGGCAGCGGGTGCAGCGTCTCGCGGGGCGGCTGGACGTCGAGTCCGAGCCGGGTGAAGGCACCGCGATCACGGTGACGGTGCCCGCGATCCCCGTCGGGAGCGAGAGTTGATCTCACTGCTGATCGTCGACGACCACCCCGTGGTGCGCGACGGACTGAGAGGCATGTTCGGTGCCGATCCGCGCTTCGAGGTGGTCGGCGAAGCCGGTGACGGCGCGGAGGCGGTCACGGTCGCGGAGCGCCTCCGCCCCGACGTGATCCTCATGGACCTGCGGATGCCCGGAACCGACGGCGTCGCCGCCATCAGGGAGCTGGCGAAGCGCGGGGTGCCGTCACGGGTGCTGGTGCTCACCACGTACGACACGGACAGCCACGTGCTGCCGGCCATCGAAGCCGGCGCCACCGGCTACCTGCTCAAGGAGGCACCGAGGGAGGAGCTCGTCCGCGCGGTGGAGGCCGCGGCACGCGGACAGGCGGTGCTCTCACCCGCCGTCGCGACCAGACTCCTGGGACAGGTGCGCAAACCAGCCCCGGCGCCGCTGTCCCAGCGCGAGCTGGAGGTGCTGACGCTGATCGCCCAGGGCTCGACGAACCGCGAGGCGGCGAAGCGGCTCTACATCAGCGAGACGACGGTCAAGACGCACCTGCTGCACGTCTACGCGAAGCTGGGCGTCAACGACCGGGCAGCCGCCGTGGCCGCCGCGTTCTCCCGCGGCTACCTGAAGTCTCAGGACTGACGACCGATCATGGGCAATGCTGAGCAGGGGGTCACATGAGTGCGGGAATGATCTCGTTGGCCGTGCTCAACGGCGTCGTCTCCCTGGTGTCCACCGGGTTCGCGATCGTGGCGGTTGTCCGGCCGTCGGCCCTGAGTCACGAGAGCACACCGACCACGGGCGAGCGCTTCTACGCGTGGATGTACGCGGTCAGGGGAGTGCCGCTGGGACTCCTCGTCTGCGTGGTGCCGTTCCTCGCGTCCGGAACGGTCAGCGCACTGGTGCTGATCACCGCCGCGGTCGTCCAGGCCGGGGACGCCGCCATCGGCGCAAGTCGGCGCGAGGCCCGCATGACCGTGGCTCCTGCTCTTGCCAGTGTCATCCACGTGATCACTGCGATCGCGGTCGCGGCGCCGTAGGCGAAGTGCCGTGAGAGGACGACACGAGCAGCCAACCGTGCCGTCGCGGGTACGACCGTCGCCGAACGCAGGGCGGTTCAGGCGGTCGCACCGAAGAGCGCTGACAACCGGTTCAGCGAGCGCTCCATCGCCGCCTTGTTGCGCCGGGGAACGGGCGACAGGTCGAGCAGCAGCGGAAGACGCGCGGTGGACCAGTCGAACGTCTCCGTCACCTCGGTGGTGCCGTCGCTCAGCGGCGTGAGCCGCCAGCGCCAGCGGTGGCCGTTGAAGTGGCGCCACGCGATCAGCCGGTTCTCCTCGAACTCGACCACGACGTTCTCGATGCGATACGCGAGACCGATCTTCATGTCCATGCCGAACGTGCTGCCGAGCGCGAGTCGGTCCGGGGCGTCTGGTCGCGGAGCACGGACCGAGCCGGACCCGTCGATCATCGGATGCCTCGACGGGTCGGCCAGCACGTCGAAGATCTGTTCGGCGGGCGCGGGCACGGTTGCGACAACGGAAATGCTTCTCTTCGGCACCTTCCCAGCCAATCACCGGAAGCAGAGCCGTGCATGACGACCGGATCGACGGGCGTCCGTAATGAGCAGGCGGCGCACCACCTGGGTGGCGTCGCGGCCGACGCCTCGCAGGGTCGCCGACGAGAGACTGCGTTGCCATTCCACTCCCACGAAGCCAAGGCCTGGATGGTGGCGGGACACGCCGCGGTCGTGCTCGGTGCCGAGTGCGCGAAGGTACGGCAGGTCGGGGCGGTATCCGGTGGCGAGGATGAGAGCGTCGACGTGGTCGCGCTGCTCATCTGGCCAGATGACCTTCGAGTCCTCCAGGGCGGTGAACATCTGCCGTCGCTCTGGGCGGTTCTGGTCGAGGGCGGCGCGGTAGATGCCGGTGTCCAGGACTGGAGTGGTGAAGCCGTCGGGCAGCCAAGGGCCGATCGGGAGGTGGTCGAGGCGGGTGCGGTCGAGCCAGAAGTGCAGGTCGCGTCCGAACGGGCGTTGGGCGGAGAACTTCACCGGCTTGCGGGTCGCGAGGGTGACGTGGGTGTGCTCGGCGAGCTCTGCCGCGATCTGGACCGCGGAGTTGCCGGCACCGACCACGACGACCCGCTGGTCGTGGAACGGCTCGGGTGAGCGGTACTGCGCGGCGTGCAGGACGGTGCCGGGGAAGTCGTCGAGGCCGGGCACGGCTGGTCGGTGCGGGTTGCCGAAGCCGCCGGTGGCGGCGATGACGATCGGTGTGGTGAAGCTGGTGCCGTCAGTCGTGGTGACTCGGAAGCCGTTGTCGCGCACCACCTCTGCGACGCGCTGTCCGGTGCGGATGCCAGTGTCGAGTTGTGCGGCGTAGGCGCGGAGATAGTCGACGACTTCGTCGCGATGCGGGTAGCGCTCAGGATCTCCGCCGAACGGCATCCCCGGCAGGGCGCTGTACCTGGCTGGAGAGAACAAGGTCAGGCTGTCGTAGTAGTGCGGCCACGAGCCGACGGGCTCGTCGCCGGCTTCTAGTACGAGCGGTCGCAGGCCTTGTGCGACGAGGGCGTGGGCGGCAGCGAGGCCGGACTGGCCGGCGCCGATCACGATGGCGTCGTGGCTGTTCATGGGCACCTCGAAGTAGCCGTCGCCGAGCACGGCGACGGATGAGTGGTCGGTTGGGTGTTAGTTGGCTGTGCGGCGTTCGAGGAAGACGGTGTCGCGCCACACGCCGTGGTGCTGCGCGATGCGTTCGCGGACGCCGAGGGTGCGGAAACCCGCGGAGTGGTGCAAGGCGAGGCTCGCGCGGTTCTCGGGGAAGATCGAGGTCTGCAACGTCCACAGGCCAGCGTCGTCTGCGGCGTTGACCTGCTTGTGCACCAAGGCCTTGCCGACACCTCGGCCACGGAAGTCCGCGCCGACGTAGACGGACGTCTCGGCGACGCCGGAGTAGCAGTCCCGTGTGGACACCGCGGTGGCGGCGGCCCAGCCCGCGACCTGGCCGTCGACCTCGGCGACCCAGCGGTGGTCCGGGAGCCACTTGGCGTCGAGTGCTCTGCGCAGGGGCACTTCGGTTTCGAAGGTCGCGTCGCCGGTGGCGATGCCTTCTCCGTAGATGCGGCGCACGGCGGTCCAGTCCGTGATCTCCAGCGGGCGCACCAGGACGTCTGCCGGGAGGTTGTCCGGGCAGCACGGGCGTGGTGCGAGCACGCCCATGACGACGTCGGCGGCGTGGGGGAGACCGGTGCAGCACGACGGGTTGACGCTGATGTGTGTGGCGGTGCCTTCCTTGTGCTGGCGCAGGAAACCGACCTCGACCAGTTTGCGCACGTGGTGCGAGCAGGTGGACTGGCTGATGCCGAGCAGCTCCGTCAGCTCGCCGACGGTCATCGAGCGGCCCGCGGTGGCGACGGCGTGCAGCAGGCGCACGCGGGTCGGTTCGGCGAGGCACGCGAACCAGTCCGCGTAGGTCGCGGCGGTGTCGGCAGGCAGCACGGCCGGGGCGGCCGCTGTGGTCGTCATGGCTGAAGTATCGACGCAAATCGATGGTTGCGTCAATCGATCCGGGTCGATAGAGTCCGCCGTGTTGATTTGAAGTTCGTCGATACAAGGGGTGTGCGGTGAGCGAGTTGCCAGTCGTCGTGGTGGGTGCCGGACCTGCGGGTTTGTCCGCGGCGGCGAACTTGGTCGAACGGGGCGAGCGGGTGCTCGTGCTGGAGGCGGGCGATCGTGCCGGTGCGGCTGTGTCGCAGTGGAACTACGTGCGGCTGTTCTCGCAGTGGAGCGAACTGGTCGACCCGGCGGCCGAGCGGCTGCTGAAGGAGACCGGCTGGGTGCGGCCGGACGGTGACGCCTACCCCAGCGGAGGGGAGTGGGCGGAGCAGTACCTGCGACCGCTGGCCGAGGTGCTGGGTCGCCGGGTGCGGTTCGGTGCGCGCGTCGTGGGTGTGGCGCGGCGTGGGCGGGACCGGATCGTGGACGCCGGGCGCGAGGACGAGCCGCTGACGGTGCACGTGGAGACGGCGACGGGGGAGGAGCGGATCTCGGCTCGCGCGGTGATCGACGCCTCCGGCACTTACGGCTCGCCGAACCCGCTGGGTGGAGACGGCCTTCCGGCGGTGGGGGAGAAGGCAGCGGCCGCGCAGATCACCTATCGGGTGCCGGACCTCGTGGCCGAGCGTGCTCGCTACGCGGGCAAGCGGATCGCGGTCGCCGGTAGCGGGCACTCGGCGCTGACCGCGTTGGTGGTGCTGGCGGAACTCGCCGAGCAGGAGCCCGATACGAAGATCGTGTGGCTGTTGCGCCGTGGAGCCGTCGGCAACGCGTTCGGTGGCGGGGAGGCCGACCAGTTGCCGGCGCGCGGTGCGTTGGGGTTGCGTGCCAGGAAGGCTGTGGAAGCCGGCCGCATCGAGACCGCCACCGGGTTCCGCACGGCGGCGATCGACCGTGCGGCGGACGGCAGCCTCACGCTGGAGTCGTTCGACGGTCACAAGGTCGAGGGCATCGACGAGATCGTGGTGCTGACCGGGTTCCGGCCGGATCTGTCGTGGCTGTCGGAGGTTCGGCTCGACCTGGATCCGGTGCTGCAGGCGCCGACGAAGCTCGCGCCGCTGATCGACCCGAACGTCCACTCGTGCGGCACCGTGTACCCGCATGGTGAGAACGAGCTGCGCCACCCCGAGCCGGGTGTTTACCTGGTGGGCATGAAGAGCTACGGCCGTGCGCCGACCTTCCTGTCGCTGACGGGCTACGAGCAGGCGCGGTCCGTTGTGGCCGCGATCTCCGGTGACCACGAGGCGGCCGGTCGCGTCGAGCTCGTGCTGCCCGAGACCGGGGTGTGCGGCGGAGCCGGTGTGTTCGACGCGCCTGAGGAGCAGAAGAGCGAGGGTGGCTGCTGCGGCTCGCCGGAGGACAGCGAGTTGACGATCGGACTCACTGCCGGTGCACGCTGAAACAACGACGCGGCCCGGCGTTGACGGCGGGCTGCGTCGTGTGCTGATCGTGTTGTGCAGCACCGAGATCATCAGCTGGGGGATTCTGTACTACGCGTTCCCCGTGCTGCTGCCGACGATCGGCGCGCGGACGGGGTGGTCGTTGGCCGCGATCACCGCGGGTTTCTCGGCGAGTCAGATCGTGGCAGGGCTTGTCGGCGTGCCGGTGGGCAAGCTGCTCGATCGTCGTGGTCCTCGCGCCATCATGACCACCGGTTCGATCATCGCGGTCCCCGCGCTCGTCATGGTGGCCACCGCGCAGTCGTTGGCGTGGTTCACGGCGGCATGGTTGCTGATCGGTGTCGCGATGGCCGGGGTGTTCTACGCTCCCGCTTTTGCCGCGCTCACCCGCTGGTTCGGGGCGAGGCGGGTGTCGGCGCTGACCGCGCTCACGTTGGTGGCGGGGCTGGCCAGCACGGTGTTCGCGCCGCTGACGGCCGTGCTGAACACGCATCTGGACTGGCGCGGAACGTACCTGGTGCTGGCCGGAATCCTGGCTGTCACCACGGTTCCGCTGCATCTGTTCGGCTTGCGACTGCCGTGGCCGGAGATCGAGCACGAGGCGGAGCATCAACCGTCCGCGGTCGCGCGGAGCAGGCCCTTCGTCGTGCTGACGGTGGCGATGAGCCTGGCGGCGTTCAGCGTCTACGCGGTCGTGGTCAACCTCGTGCCGCTGCTGACCGAACGCGGAATGTCGACGTCGGCCGCCGCGGTGGCCCTGGGCCTCGGTGGGGTGGGCCAGGTCCTCGGGCGGCTGGGGTACGCCAGGTTGACCGCGAAGACTTCGGTGCGCACAAGAACAGCGCTGATCTTGCTGGCGAGCGCCGTCATCACCGCGTTGCTGGGCGTGGTGCCCGGTCCGGCCTTGTTGCTGATCGCCGGTTCGGTGCTCGCAGGCGTCACACGCGGGATCTTCACACTGGTGCAGGCGACGGCGATCACCGACCGCTGGGGAACGGTCCACTACGGACAGTTGAGCGGACTGCTTGCGGTGCCGGTGATGCTGACCGCGGCGATCGCACCGTGGGCGGGCAGTGCCATGGCGTCGTGGCTCGGCGGCTATCCGGCGGTGTTCGTCGTGCTGGGCGCGATCGGGGTGCTGGCGGCCGCGTTGTCGACCGCCAGCGTTCCGCGTTAGTCGAGCAGTTCGGCGACCAGACCGCGCACTCGGCGGTCGATGTCGTCGCGGATCGGACGGACGGAGTCGACGCCCTGGCCCGCAGGGTCCTCGAGTTCCCAGTCGAGGTAGCGCTTGCCCGGGAACACTGGGCAGGTGTCGCCGCAGCCCATCGTGATCACGACGTCGGACGCCTCGACGTCCTCGGTCGTGAGCTTCGAGGGCACCTCGGCGGTGATGTCCAGGCCCCATTCGGCGAGCGCCTCGGCGGCGGCCGGGTTGACCTTCTCGGCCGGGGCCGAGCCGGCGGAGCGGACCGCGATCCTGCCCATGCCGTAGTGCTGCAGCAACGCGGCGGCCATCTGGGAGCGGCCCGCGTTGTGCACGCAGACGAACAGCACCTCGGGGGTCTTGGACACGGTCATCTCCTCGTTGCGGGTGGCGTTTCACGAGGGAGGCGCCCTCGTCGGGACATCAGATCTACTTGAACTGAAGTTTGTCGATGCAGATCACACTGCGTGTATCGACTTTTGTCAATCCAAGCCGCTATGGTCGTCGTCATGACGAGCCCGGACCAGACGCTGCTCGACTCGACGACCGCCGCGCGCCTGTTCAAGGCGCTCGGCGACCCGATCCGCGTCGAGCTCGTCAGCCTGGTGCGCCGGACCGAGGGTCAGGAAGCGTGCTTCTGCGACCTCGCCGACCAGTTCGACATGCCGCAGTCCTCGCTCAGCCACCACCTGAAGATCCTCGTGCGGGCCGGCGTGCTCAGCCGCGAGCGCCGCGGCACCTGGAGCTGGTACCGCATCGACAACGCCGCGATCGACACCCTCGCTGCCGTGCTGGCGCCGGGAGGACCGCTGCGCGACGCCGGCGCCTGCTGCGACTGATCCGGACGGCCGAGCCCACCGATGACCCGTCGTCGGGCGATGACACCTGCCCTCACCCTGGAGAACTGTTGAGCACCAAGGAAACCGCGGCACCGGACGTGCTGCACCGACTGTCCTTCCTGGACAGGTTCCTGCCGGTGTGGATCGGCGTCGCGATGTTCGGCGGACTGCTGCTGGGCCGGTTCGTGCCGGGTCTGCAGGGCGTGCTGGACGCGGTGAAGGTCGACGGCGTCTCGTTGCCGATCGCCCTGGGGCTGCTGCTGATGATGTACCCGGTGCTCGCGAAGGTCCGCTACGACAAGCTCGACACCGTCACCCGCGACAAGCGCACGATGGTGCTGTCGCTGGTGCTGAACTGGGTGCTGGGTCCGGCCCTGATGTTCGCGCTGGCCTGGATCTTCCTCGCTGATCTGCCGGAGTACCGGACCGGCCTGATCATCGTCGGTCTCGCGCGCTGCATCGCCATGGTCATCATCTGGAACGACCTCGCGTGCGGTGACCGCGAGGCCGCCGCGGTGCTCGTCGCGCTGAACTCGGTCTTCCAGGTGGTCATGTTCGGCGTGCTCGGCTGGTTCTACCTCGACCTGCTGCCCGGCCGGCTCGGTCTGGGCACCGCGTCGGTGGACTTCTCCGCGTGGGAGATCGCCAAGTCCGTGCTCCTCTTCCTCGGCATCCCGCTGCTGGCCGGCTACCTGAGCCGCAGGGTGGGGGAGCGGACCCGCGGCCGTGACTGGTACGAGTCGAAGTTCCTGCCACGTGTCGGCCCGATCGCGTTGTACGGACTGCTGTTCACGATCGTCATCCTGTTCGCGCTGCAGGGCGAGACCATCACGAACCGCCCGCTCGACGTCGTCAGGATCGCACTGCCGCTGCTGGTCTACTTCGCCATCATGTGGGCCGGTTCCTACGCGCTGGGCAAGGCCTCCGGGCTCTCCTACGAGCGCACGACCACGCTGGCGTTCACCGCTGCGGGCAACAACTTCGAGCTCGCCATCGCCGTCGCGATCGGTGTGTTCGGCGTGACCTCCGGGCAGGCGCTGGCCGGCGTGGTCGGGCCGTTGATCGAGGTGCCGGTGCTCGTCGCGCTCGTCTACGTCAGCCTCTGGCTCCGACGTCGATGGGTGGCTCGTGCTCAGGTCTGACGTCGTGGTGATCGGCGGCGGTCAGGCAGGGCTGGCCGCCGCCTTCTACCTGCGCCGCGCGGGCATCGACCACGTGGTGCTGGACGCCCAGCCCGTGCCGGGTGGGGCGTGGCCGCTCACGTGGAACTCCTTGAGGCTGTTCAGCGTTGCCCGGCACAGCTCGTTACCGGGCCGGCCCATGCCGTCCTTTTCGGACGGATACCCGACGGCGCAGCACGTCGTCGACTACCTGACCGCGTACGAGAAGCGCTACGACATTCCCGTTCAACGTCCTGTTCAGGTCGGCTCGGTGACCCGCGACGGCGACCGGCTGGTGGTGCACGCCGATGCCGGGACCTGGTCCGCACGGCACGTCATCAGCGCGACCGGCACCTGGTGGCGGCCGTTCCGGCCGTTGATGGACCTGCCCGGCCGTCAGCTGCACACCGTGGACTACCGCGACCCGCTGGAGTTCGCCGGGCAGAAGGTCGTGGTGGTCGGCGGCGGCAACTCCGGCGCCCAGATCGCCGCCGACCTCGCGCCGCACACCGAGCTGACCTGGATGACCCGCCGGCCGCCGCGGTACATGCCGGACGAGATCGACGGCAAAGCGCTGTTCGACATCGCGACGCGGCGCGGCGGCGTCGGCGAACTCGGCGACATCGTGGCCGTACCGTCCGTGCGCGAAGCCCGCGACAACGGACTGCTCGTTGCCACCTCGATGGACAGCGAAGCCCTGTCAGCGGCCGACGTCGTGGTGTGGTGCACCGGATTCCGGCCCGCCCTGAGCCCCCTCGCGCCGTTGCGACTCCGTGACGCCAAGGGACGCATCGCCGTCGACGGCACTACCGCAGCGGAAGAACCGCGCCTGCATCTGCTCGGCTACGGCGGCTGGACCGGACCCGCGTCCGCGACCCTCATCGGGGTAGGGCCGACCGCGAAGGCCACGGTCGCGAAGATCGCCGCGACGATCAGGCCGTGATCGCACGCCGTTCGCTCACGCCGCTCAGCATCGCGGCCATCCGATCGGTCGTCTCCGGACGCACCCAGTAGTAGACCCACGTGCCCCGGCGCTCGCAGTCGACCAGCCCCGCCTGCCGCAACAGCTTGAGGTGATGCGAGATCGTGGGCTGGGACAGCTCGAACGCCGGGGTCAGCTCACAGACGCAGACCCCGGCATCGGGTCCCGAAGCGATCATCGACAGCAGTCGCAGGCGCACCGGGTCGCCGAGCGCCTTGAACATCGACGACAGCTCCGCAGCCTGAACCGCTGCCAGCGGATCCTCCTGCAGTGGTGCGCAGCAGCCAGCCTCTTGCTTCGACATATTTCAATATTGACGGCACTCGGGGTTTCGCGCAACACTGCATAGACAAACTTCGATACAGCCTGGAGGTAGACCGCTCATGAGCGAGCAGACCGAGCTGCGCGAGACCGTCCGCGCCCGCTACGCCGCAGCCGCGACCGCCGTCGTCCAAGGGGGAGGCGGGTGCTGCGGACCGCAGACCGCGCAGGTCGACGAGACCTTCGGCGCCACGCTCTACCCGGCGGCCCAGCGAGACGAACTGCCCGCCGAGGCCGTCGCCGCCTCACTCGGCTGCGGCAACCCCATCGCCGTCGCCGAACTCCGCGAAGGCGAGCGGGTGCTGGACCTGGGATCGGGCGGCGGCATCGACGTCCTGCTCTCCGCGCGCCGCGTGGGCGCCACGGGCAAGGCCTACGGCCTGGACATGACCGACGAGATGCTCGCGCTCGCCCTGTCCAACGCGGAGAAGGCAGGCGCCGCCAACGTCGAGTTCCTCAAGGGCGACATCGAGGCCATCCCGTTGCCCGGCAACACCATCGACGTGGTGATCTCCAACTGCGTCATCAACCTCTCGGTCGACAAGCCCGCCGTGTTCGCTGAGACGTTCCGCGTCCTGCGTCCCGGTGGCCGCATCGGCATCTCCGACGTGGTGGCCGACGACCACCTCACGCCCGCCGAACGAGCCGAGCGCGGCTCCTACGTCAGCTGCATCGCCGGCGCCCTCACGTTCACCGAGTACCACGAGGGCCTGGAAGCCGCGGGGTTCACCGGCATCGAGATCACACCGACGTTCGAGGCGGCCGATGGCATGCACGGGGCCATCGTTCGCGCGGTGAAGCCACTCGGCATCGACCCCGTCACCACAACGGCTCCGGTGCAGGCCGAAGGCTCCTGCTGCGGTGTCAGCGCCTGCTGCTCCTCGGACGAGCAGTCCGTCGACCCCGGCGTCACCGTCGCGGAGGCCAAGACCGCGTCTGGTTGCGGTTGTCAGAACTAGCGGTGTCAGGGGAGTGGCGCTCGGTTTCGCAGGGCTGGACCGAAGAGATCGCCGAGTTCTGCTAATCGCCCGCGCAGGAGGTGTCTCCAGGGGAGCGGACCTTGGACAGGAGTGAACGCAGCTGGTCGGCGTCCGCAGGGGACAGGTCGGCCAGCAGTTCGCGTTCGATCGTGTCGATGGTGCCCTGCATGGCCGTCAGTGCGGTGCGGCCCTGTTCGGACATCTCGACGATGTGCCTGCGGCGGTCCTCGGGATCGCGCTTGCGCTCGGCGAGTCCGGCGTTCTCCAGGTCGTTGAGGATCGCGACGAGGACGCTGGGGTCGACGTCCAGCACGTCCAGCAGGCTCTGCTGGCTCGTCGGGCCGTTGTCGCACAGGTGAGACAGCGTGAAGCCGTGCCTGGGCGTGAGGCCGTAGACGCTCAACTGCCTGCGCAGCCGGGCGTCGACATCCCTGCCCAGGTGCATCAGGAGCATTCCAACCCGTTCCCCGTCCACCCCACAACTATAGCCGTCGCCTAAACCATTGATCTGGTTCAACGATCTGCTATGTTCCATCGTATGTTCATCGCAACGCTTGTTCTCAGTGCACTACTCGCCGTCGCCTTCATCGGGGCCGGGGTCTCGAAGGTCATGAAGGTGCCTGCGATGGTCGCCGCCGCCGAGACGCACGGGTTCACCGCGGACGGCTACCGCAACATCGGCCTGCTCGAGGTCGCGGGCGCCGCGGGCCTGCTCATCGGTCTGTGGTGGGCGCCGCTGGGTATCGCGGCGGCCCTCGGTCTGACGCTGCTGATGGCGGGTGCGGTGATCGTCCACGTGCGCGCTGGGGACAAGGTCGCCGAGACCGTGCCGGCGGTCGTGCTCACGCTGCTCGCGGGAACCGCATTGGTGCTGCGGATCGTGACTGCCTGAGGAAGGTCGCAGCCCACAGGAAGAAGCAGCGAACCGCGGCAGCGTCGCGGTTCTACCGGCTGCCCGCACCACCAGTCAGACCAGGGATCAGGTTCAGCCGGCCGATCAGCGGGACGTCAGGAAGAAAGCGCGTGAGGTCGAAGGCCCAGCCTGACTTCTGCTGTCAGCGACGCTGACTCGTCGCACACCCCGTGCTTGAATCCGGGTTTGAGCTTCGCGGCCGTGATTGCCGCGCACGACCGATCGCTGCGGTTGCTGCCCGTCGGTCATCAGCTCACCGGTCAACTGGCGATGATGTTCACAATGGCCTGCTGCACGTTCGCCGGGCTGCACCGGCTGTTCGGCTTCCCCCGTCGCCCGCATGCAAACCTGCGGCAGCTTGATCCGCAGGTCAGGTTGGTGCCGGGTCAGGGGCCCGAGCAGGCGAACATGCCGATGGGGCCGCCTTCGGAAGTTGCTCCGAGAACGGCCCCGTCGTGACCTGTCATGCCTGGTCGGTCCACCACTTCTGGCCGGCCGCGCCAAGCGTGGAGATCGGGTCGTAGTAGGGGTAGCGGCGGTCCAGCGCCTCGGGGTCTTCGAGCTCGATCCCGGTCCGGTAGTTCTTGGTCCAGTAGGAAATCCCGAGCTCACGGTCGTACTCGGCGAGCTGGTGCACCCACCGCTTCCCGACGTACGGCACATCGCACACGATGCGAGGCGTCGCGTATCCCGGCAGGTAGCCCATGATCGCGTGCTGCAGCTCCTGCGCCTCCCACACCGACACCCGCCAGTGCTCCGCGTTCGGGATCATGTCGCACATGATTCGGCGGCACGCCGGATGGACGGTCTGACCTGGCTGTTTATGAGAGCTTGGCGCTAGTTGATGATCATGGGGCCCCTGTGGGGCCCCTGGCCGAGAGGTTGAGATCTCGAATTCGAGATCGCTCGCCCGCGAGAAGGTCCTGAGACCGTCCTCAAACAGGCGGTGCAAACAGTGTATCTGCGGCCAGCCTGGCTCGTCCGTAGCTCGACGGCATGAGATGAGCATAGGTCTTCAGAGTGAAGGCCTCGCTTGAGTGGCCGAGGAACACCGACAGTTCCTTGATGCTGACGTTCGAGGCGAGCATGTGCGACGCGTACAGGTGCCTCAGGGCGTGCATCCCGTCGTCGCCCTTGATGTAGGGGATCCCGGCGACTGAGAAGGTTGGCTTCCAGATCTGATTGAGAAACATCGATCCGCGCCACGCGGTCACACCGCGGTACGGCAGGATGAGGTTGGCGGTGTGGGTCTCCTTGCTGTCGTTCTCTCCCCAGGGAAGTGTGACTTCCACTGACGGATAAAGCTCGCAATGATAGTCGATGTGGTGCAGCGTCCCGCCCGAGATTGGAACGATGCGGGTCTTGTGACCTTTCGGGAGCTTGAACTTCAACTTCCCGTTGATGTAAGTAACCTGCAGCCTGCAGTGATAGGTCATGTCCTTGCGGTTGATGTCCTCCCTGTTGAAAGCGAGAATCTCGCCCTGTCGGAGCCCTAGTCCGCCGCCGATTGGCACTACCACCTGATGTTCAGGCGGAAGGGAGTCGTGGATCCCTTGGAGCTTCTCGTCCGTCCAAGGTGTGATCAGTTTCTGCACCGGTTTGGGTGCCGAGATGGTGCCGAGCTTGCACGGGTTTCGGTGAATCTTTTCGTCCACGACCGCTGCGTCCAACATCGCGGACAGGTTGATCCAGACCTGATACTGGTAGTTCACCGCGATCCCGGACACGTTGTTCATCCAGGCCAGCCAGTTCCTGATCACGGTCCCATCGAGCGCGACCTCGTTCAGTGACATGTCGCCCATGAACGGGTAGACCTGGCAGGCGAACAGGCTGTCGAGCGAGGCTCGGCTGCGTTCGTCAGGTGACCTGCCGTTCTTGTAGCTCTCCGCGTACTCGCGGACCTTCATGTCCCCGGCTTTGGGCGAGACGTATGCCTTGGTCCTCAGAGAGTTTTCGATCTGGGTCTTGAAAGCCTTGGCTTCCTTGTGCTGCTTGTCAGGGAAGCTCTTGTTGTCCTCCTTGCCTCCGGGAAGCTTCCAGCGGACGCGGTAGCGGTCGCCTTTGCCGTAGCGCGAACTCTTCTCCATCACGGGACGACCCTTTGCGTCCCGGACTACTTCTTTGGTGACCGGATCCTTCTTCTCTTGCCACCAACGGTCGTCGATGTACGCCATGATGCCTTCTGCAAGTCGAGCATGTGAATGATGGGCGCACGGCTCGGCGACGGGGAGTGGTCGCTCATCAGCCTTGTTTGCCCAAGGAGTACGCCAGTGTGGCCTGCTGGCGGTTTAACGTGCGCTCAACGCCGACCGGATCATTAAGTCGCGGTCAAATGCGGCGGTGTATGAAGCTGGTAGCGCACGAATACCTGATGGTTGAGCGCAGTCAGGTCAGCGGCTCTGCTCGGCTTCGCCTGCAGGCTCGTTCGCGCCTGAGCGTGTCGCCGAGAACTGTTGGTACAGCTCGGTGGGATAGAGCCTCGCGTGCAGCGCAACTTCCAGGCCGGATATCGACCGCAGATCGGGCAGCGTCTGCCCGTCGAGGATCCTCGTCACGGTCGGATGCGTGACGCCGGCCTCCTTGGCGATCGACCGCAGGCTCCCGCTGCTCGCATGCACCGCGGCTTTTAGTGCCTTGGCGAACGCGACGGCGAAGTGCGCGCTGACGGGAGCGTCCGCGCGGAGCTTGACGTCAGGGAATGTCCCTTCGATCACGTAGGCGGCGGGCGGTTGGTCGCCGCTGCGTCGTGGCACCTGGCCCTCCCGTGGGTGATCGAGCATGTGAACCCCTCCCATTCTGGCGGTATGCCTCGCGGGTGGCCTCGCGAGGCCGTCTCTGGTACATCTAAGTACCGATGGTACATAGATGTACCAGTTTTGAGTAGTCCTGAGGGTTGTGGCATCGCGCTGCGTGGTCGAGGGAGGGGTGGCCGGGTTCGACCTTGCCGAGCGCTGCCTGTTGATATGGCTGTCAGCCGCTTGTTCTCGCTGGGTTCGCGTTGTGCTTGGGATGACAGTTGGGACATGCCTGAACACGACCGTCGTCGCGTTGGATCAACCTGCGGTGCGGTTCGGGGCCGTCGCAAGTTCCACACCATTCGGGCCGGGCAATGGAAGTCCGGCCGTGCGTGGGCTTGGGCGGCAGGTTCCGCAGTCGCGAATGGATCACGGCTATCGGGGAGCGGGCGCTGTGAAGGTTCTCCGCCAGGTGCCGGAGGATCTGGTCGGGTTCGTGTCCTGCCGCCAGGGAATCCCGGACTTTGAGTTCCAGGGCTCTCTGGTCCTGATGCGAAATCGGTGCAACGGCATGGATTTTGTCGATGATTCCCGCTGCTGCTCTTGCTGACTCAGTCGTTGCCGCGTCGTCGGTGTCGCCAGGGTGAGCGCGAGATGCTGGGGACGGGGAGAGGGCTGTGTGGGACGGGTTGGGGGACATAGCTGTGTCGTGGCTGCGGTGGTCAAGCACTGTCGCCCCTGGGGTGGCGCCGGTGTCACGGGTGACAGATTGTCCGGGGTGGCGTTCTGCCGGGAGTGTGTCGTCGTCATCTGCGGTCCTCGATGATGGGCTGACAAGAAGTTCCAGGTCGATGGTGTATCGGTTGCTGCGTCGGCCGCCGCCTGGCTCGATGGCGACAAGACCTGCTGAGCTGAGGCGCTGGAGGAGTCGCTGGACTGTTCGCTTGTTCAGCCTGGTCTTGCGGGCGAGGGTGTCGATGGAAGGCCATGCATCCGTGCCGAGATCATTTGCCTGATCGGCGATCGCCAGAAGCAGGAGAAGCTCGTTGCCTGCCACGGGTGCGTACTCCCAGGCGAGTGTCACAACTTTGATACTCATTCTGCTCGATTTCGTTGATTGCGGATGTGATCACGTCAATCGTCGGCTACTGGTTGGACAGCCACTCTCTAACCAGATGAGGTTCGTATCGAACATGTTTGCCATACCGTCGCCACGGCGGCCCTGTGTTATCGCTACGCCACTTTTGTAGTGTCTTTTTGGGTATTTTCAAGAAAGCTGCGACCTCGTTGGGATCCCATAGTGGCTCGGCGTACTTCAGCGATCGAATCGCCGATGTCTCGCTGCCCGGTCGACTCCCGCTCTTCGAAGTGGGGTTATGGCCTGTGTTCACCTGTTGACTCCCGTCTCGTCTCGGTTGAAGCCCGAGGTTAGGAGTCGAAGGTCGTCGGCCGCTCGGGCAAACGGAGCGGCTACTGGACGAAGTGCGGCGCGTCGGCGTGTGCGTTCACCCGAGCAACTGCCAGGGCCGTGGGGCTCTTGTGGGCGCGCAGACGCCGCTACGCCACGGCGTCAATCGCGCTCCGTGGAATGGACGGCCAAGAAGCGGGGTCCAGCCAAATCTCATCCAGCACGATTACTTCAGTGTTTACTGAAGTTAAGCCGCCACCTTGCACCGGGAACAAACCACGCGGGACTAAGACATGCCGCCTCGACGACTCGAGCCAGCTGCTCCTGCGCCAACTGGTTCGCCAAGGGGAAGGACTGCCCCATCGGGTAGGCCATCTCGGAGCATCCGGTAGTCGTCGAGGTGAGCGTCGTGGACGAGGCGCGCGTCGCCAAGGATCCCGTCGAACGCTTCGACGTAAGCCGCCGAGAACGGGATGCCCAGGTACGCCAGGCCGCGCGTGCCGGGCCAGGTGCTGTCGTGGACGTTGCCGGCGTCATCGACGGCCCACGCGTGCGGATAGGCGATGCCGACGGTCGACAGTGCGAAGCCTTCAACGTAGGTCAGGCAGTGAACGGTCGCGTACGCCGATGCGTTCGCGAAGCACCTTCCTGCGGCGCCGCGGACGTGACCAGGTGGAAGCTCGGTTGGGACTCCCCAGTACCCGGTTTCGAGCACCAGTTCCTCAACGCAGGTGAACAGCCAGGTCCTGGTGCTGGCGAAGGCGGCATGGATCTCAACCTGAGTCGAGAGCCAATCGACCAGATGTGACTGGTGAGCCTCGCGTTGTACAGACACCCGGTGATCGTCCCAAACGTCGTTGCGCCTTGGTACATCGCCGCGTCTGACTGGTTTCTCGTCCGCTCAGGTCTTCTGTATCTCGTTCACGTGGGCCGTAGCGGGCCCACAGGGCCGTGAGGTGTCAAGGCGTCCGATGTCCTCCAAGTCACCGACTCCGGCTTCATCGCATCCGGCGACAGTCCACTTAGTCCTTGTGCTTGTGGTTTCAACGCGGGTTTAGCACCCGCGCCCGTCGCATATCCATCTCACGCTCGTAGGGGAATCAAGATGAGCATCGTCGTACCCAAGGCCGACCCGGTTCTTGCCGAACTCGCCGCGTCCGTCGGAGAGCAGGGCTCGTTCTCGTGTGGTCAGAGGATCTTCACGCAAGGAGATGCCGGACATCAGCTCTACATCATCCAGTCGGGCATGGTGAAGATCGGCCGCTGCACCGCGGATGGCAGGGAACACCTGCTGTCGATCTGCGGACCGGCCGACATGTTCGGCGAGCTGTCGGTGTTCGATCCAGGACCTCGTGCCTCCACTGCAACGGCGGTGACCAACGTGAGTGCCGTGAGCGTGGGGCGCACTGCGTTGCGCAAGCGGATCAACGCTCATCCCGAACTCGGGGAGTACATGCTGCGCGTTGTCGCGCGTCGGGTCCGGCGCTCCAACAACATGGTTGGCGACGCGATCTTTGCGGATGTTCCTCGACGTGTGGCCAGGGTGCTGCTGGAGCTCGCGATGCGCTTCGGTGAGTCCGGCAGGTCCGGCATGCAGCTCGACCACGAGCTGTCTCAGGAGGAGATCGCCCAGTACATCGGTGCTCGGCGGGAGAGCGTCAACAAGGTGCTCTCGAACTTCGCCCGACGCGGCTGGTTGGAAGTCGGCCACAAGAGCGTGTTGATCCGCGACCCAGCGCGTCTTGCTCGGCTCGCTCGTTAGGTCGAGCGCATACGAGCCACCGTCGGTGGCATCGCTACTTCTCCCTTCCCGCAGTCCTACACATTGCGCCTCTGTGGATCGTCCTATAAGGACTGTTTGTCTGCAAGGCGGGCTACCGAACTCCGGCTACTCGCGGTTGCAACTGCGCGAGCGGCGCGAACGGCAGGAGTGTCAAGCTCCTTGTGTCGACGAGAACCCTGTCCTGCAACACTTCATGGAAGACACGGCAAATCATGCTTTCCGTTGTGCTGAACCATGACGATGTCGAGGCGTTCGGCGCGGCTGAAACCGTGCTGCTGAAGAGACAAGGACGCCGCTTCTACCTGTCGCTCGCTCTCGAGCTGGATCTTCGCAGCGTGGCCAGGGGAGTGACAGCACGAGAGGAGGAGTTGTTCAACCTTCGTCTGAGCGAACAGGGACAGCGGGTACGCGTCATCGCGGCCGTAGGGGAGATGTTCGGAACTGAGCATGGAAGTCTCGCCTCGTGGTCGCTGATCGATCATCCCGATGCGACGGGACATCTAGCGCTGTCGTGTGCGCAGAGCGACTCTCGCTGGAAGACCGTGGCGCAGATCGTTCGTCCAGGCGACGGAATCGGCCTTCGATTCATCGGCAACACGCAGCCACATCTGCTGCTCAGTCGCGGCCAGGTTCGTGACGAGGTTGAGTTCGAGATCCGTAGGCGAACGAAGACGTTCACATTCCTGCTGGGCGTCACAGTCGGGCCACCGGACATCGCCCAAACAGTGCGTCACGAGGCATAGCGGGACTTGCCGATGGGCGGTGCCGACGACTGTCGATCGTGCACTGTGACAACAGGATGAACGCCGTTCGGTTACTGGAAAGGGACTCCAGTTCGAGCCTGGCGCTCAGGTTCAGGCCCAGCCGTCGTGAGGCACGACCTCACGTTCCAGTTCGACGCTATAAGCGTGTGCTGGTCGATCGTCGGACGAAGTACATCAATCGCACCAAACCCAATGGAGTCAAAGTGATTTCAGCAAGTCAGCCGACCGACGCTGTCCTCCTGGCCAGGGCGCACCTGTCCCTGGTAGCTGGATCCTGCGTCGGCGAACAGGCGGACCTGACCGCACTGTCTGCCCTAGTCGCCGAAGTCGGTCCAATCGAGGCGTCGAACAGGATCAGTTCCGGTGACTTCGTGTTCGCCTCGAAGAACGCGATGTCGGGCGGCGGTGCTGTAGGGCTCGCTCGCCGGCACCTGGAAGAGATCGGACGCTGCGGCGGGAGGCTTGTAGTCCCCGAGGACGCTGAGTGGCCCGGGGAGAGGTTGGCGCCGCCGTCTGAGGGTGGCCGTCGTGATCGTGGCAGTGGTGAGCCACTCGCGCTCTGGGTCCGCGGGCCTCATTGCCTGTCAGAGTTCCTGGGCAAGGCGGTGGCCGTAACCGGGGCACGCGCAGCTAGCCCCTACGGTGTCCAGGTAGCGAGTGAGTTCGGATCTGACCTCGCTGCGAATGGCGTCACCGTCGTTGCTGGTGGCGCCTACGGCATTGACGAGGCGGCACATCGCGGAGCGCTCACGACCGACGGCCGAACCGTCGCGGTGCTGCCGTGTGGAGTTGACGTGGCGTATCCCGTGGGCAATTCCGTTCTGCTGGAGCGGATCTCACGCGAGGGACTGTTGATCAGCGAGTACTCGCCGGGAGTCGTGCCTGCACGACAACGTTTCCTGGCGCGGAACCGGATCGTTGCCGCTTGTAGCGATGGCCTCGTGGTCGTTGAGGCCGGCAGGCGCAGCGGAACCTCGTACACCGCCAGGATCACGGCCGTCCTGGGGCGAGTTGTGATGGCCGTGCCGGGACCTATCACCTCCGCGACCTCGGTTGGCTGTCTTGAACTGATGCGCGACGGACGCGCGATCCCAGTCGGTTCCACCGCAGACATCCTGAAGGCCCTGCAGAGCCGCACTGACGGCGTGGGCGGCAATCGAACGATGCTCGCTTCCCAAGCGGTCTGTCCAGAGGCGGCGTCATGAGGTGCGGTCTGGACGTGCACGTCCACCTCCGCGACTGCTCGCAGTCCTTTCCACAGCGCGCGGACTCTGATCGTGTGTACGTCATCGAGCTCCACGACACCTTCCTCAAGACTCGCTGGTCGATCGGCCGCATCATCGGGTCACCCGGCTACTGGCTCGCACTGATCATCGGTGCGGAGCGCTGGACGCCACCGTTCCCGACACGAACTGCGCTTTGCACCGCACTGATGATGATCCGCGGCGAGCGTGCGGCCAACTGGAAGTTCGATCGACGGCTACCGCTCGATCAGGACTGTCCTCGCGGCTGTGCGGTGCGGCGCCACTAGGTGGCGCCTTTCGCCCGGCTCGGTGTGCGTGTTCGACCTCCAGGCACCGCTCATGTCCAGCGGCTCACCGACCTCGATGAGACCGTCAAGGAGCCGGCCCAGCTCGTCCAGTGCTGCAACGTCCGCGTCCCGCCAAATGGAGTGCATCTCTTTCGTGCCAACACGATTGGCGTAGGAGCGGCGTCCTTGGCGTCGACCATGTCAGTCGTGACCGGCTCACAGCTCAACGGACCAAGCAGTCGCAGCTCGAAGCGCCGCGTGAACCATCTGGTTAACCGGACTGCACTTTGGATCTATCGGACCCTCGTGCAGCACGAGTCTGCGCTTCGAACGCCAGCGACTGGATGATCCGCGCCGCACAGGCCTTGGTTGCCGCGGTCGGTCCAGAACGCCGTTGTGGTGGCACGCACGCGGCACCGAACTCCGCGCAATCGCTTGCCAGTCATTCGGATCGACATCCGATCGCGTGATACCCGCATCAAATTTCTCTTTCTGATTAGCGCAGATACCGAGCGCGCCTACGAACAAGTGGCGGCTCTTCCGAAAAGGACAGCTGATGGTAAAGATCAACTGCAAGGACGCCGGGGCGCTGCTTGCCAGCGTGCCGCCCTTGATCGGTTTCACTCCGGAGAACTCCCTGGTCTGCTTGGTCTGCAACGAGGGGATCGTGGTCATGACTATGAGGGTCGACCTTCCGGACCCTTCCCAATCTGATGCCTTCGCTGAACAGATCGCGCAGATGGTCCTCGGACAGGGCGACAACGTCGTTGCGATCGTGTTGGTGTTCGGAGGCGGCGAACTCACATCCACCGGGCAACCTCCGCACACCGAGGTGATCACCGCGCTTCACCGAATCCTGGGCGACGTTCACCTGCCGGACGGGGTCGCGCTCTGGGCCGAGGCCTGTGTGGAAGGTGCGCGCTGGTGCTGTTACTGCGGCGAATGCGGCATGTCCGGCACGCTCCCAGATCCATCGGCAACCGAGTTGGCTGCTGCGAGCGTCGCGGCTGGGAAGGTGACACACGCCAGCCGGGAGGAGCTGGCGAGCTACGTCGAGGCAGCCTCCGAACAGGACCTCGCCCGGAGGGCCGAACTGCTCGGCGGCATGTCCACGACGCGGGCTTGTTCCTCCCGAGAGGGACTCACCATGATCCGGGACGCCGTCGACGCCTCAGCACGAGGCGATCTCCAGGTGGACGACGCCTTCGTCGCACGGATGGCACTGGCGTTGGACGATGTTCGGGTCCGTGACGCTTCGTTGTCCTTCGCCACGGACGCGCAGGCCGTGGCGGCTGAGCATCTGTTCTTCACGCTCACCCGGGAGTGCCCAGCTCCGTACCGTGCTGAGCCTGCAGCCTTGGCTGCGTTTTACGCCTATCTACGGGGAGAAGGAGCGCTCGCTTCGGTAGCGCTGGACGTCGCGGTTGAGGTTTGCCCGGAACACCAGTTGTCCAGGCTGCTACGCGCCGCTTTCACGGCAGCTGTCCCACCTGCAGAGCTTGGTTGCCTCGCGCGCCAGGCGGACATCGACGCGGCAGTGATCTTCGCGGAGCAGGCCGACACGTAGGCCCGCCTTCCGGTCGAATCGCGCGATCTCGGTCAAGAGCTACTAGAGCGGTGCCATCCGCATCCACCTTTGTCGTCGCGGCATCTGCCGAGCTCTGACGGACTCGAGTTCGGTCGAACGTGCCCTCGGCCGAGCGATCCCGTTCACGCAAACCGGCTACATCGAACAAGTTTGGTCGCAGCGTCTAGTCCGAACCGCGGGATGTCGACGGGTCGACGCCCCGCAACTGTCCACAACAGATCCGCACGGAACGAAACGATCTATGACGAGAGGATCAGCCATGGCTGGAGAAACGACGATCACGGTGGTCGGGAACCTGACTGCCGACCCGGAACTGCGCTTCACCCAGAGCGGTGCGGCCGTGACGTCCTTCACGGTCGCCTCCACGCCCCGCAAGTTCGACAAGAATTCGGGCGAGTGGAAAGACGGCGAAGCGCTGTTCCTGCGGTGCAACGTGTGGCGGCAGGTCGCCGAGAACGTGGCCGAGTCGCTCACCCGCGGTTCGCGAGTGCTCGTCTCCGGACGGCTGCGCCAGCGTTCCTTCGACACGAAGGAAGGCGAGAAGCGCACTGTCGTGGAGCTTGAGGTCGACGAGATCGGCCCCTCGCTGCGCTACGCGACCGCGAAGGTCAACAAGGTCAGCCGTGGAGACGGCGGCCAGCAGTCTCGTGGTGATGGTGTCAGTGAGTCGCCTGGCGGATCGTGGGGATCTGGCCCGGCAGCCGACGCCGGCGGTTTCGATGACGAGCCCTCGTTCTGAACTCTGATTCACCATCGGGCCCGCCGGCATGTCGGCGGGCCCGAACTTCTGTCAGGTCACGTCCACGCATCGACAACACGTGAGCGACGTCCACCAGGGCTACGTGAAGTCTGGGATCGGCAACACATTGATGAGGACAGCCAGATGTACAGGATCAGCGGCATCCGGAAGATCGGCCGTGGAGAGTACGCACTCCTGCTTGAAGAAGCGTGCACATGGACGGAGGTCCAACGCGCCTTGACAGACATAGCCGCCCAAGGCTGGGAGAAGATCCGTGTGACTCCTGGGCAGTTCAGTCAGGAGGCAGAGGAAGCCCATGAATGCAGCTTTTCAGGTGTGTTCGGGGTTCAGGCGTGACACGCCACCTGGCGAGGCTGCTCGACAGGTTGGTCGATGGCCTCGGGCAGCCCCTGGAAGGTCTCGTCCGGGATCGTATCGGCGCTTTGGACGCAGATCCTGGGCCAGGCACCTGGAACGCCGCGTACTCGACATGCCTGAGCAGTTCCGGCTCCCGACGGACATTGCTGAGCTTCGTGCGATCCGTAGACCCCCGCTGCCCCAACGCGCCGATAGCCGGCTACGCGATCGACAACCCGGAGCGCTGGAACGGCTATCACCCAAGCCAGCTGACGCTGCGCATCGCGCTACGACATGCAGCTAGCCATATCGAGCGACTTCGCTCCACCCGAGCCTCACGGTCCACCTCGCAGCGCTGTCCGCCGTTCTGGCCGCCACCTGCGTAACGGCGGCGATGGTGGTGGCTCGTCTCTCCGAAAGAAGGAGCTATGCGTGAGTTTCCCGCCACCAACGGCACCTCCGCCGCGGTCCGAACATCATCTTCTCTGCTTCTGCTCGACTTCATTTCGGCAACCTTCGGCTGTCACCGCGCACAACGGGGCTTGCAAGTCGTTCGCGCAGAAGCTCCCTCTCTTCCTGCGTGGACTGCGGCGTCGGTCGTACTTCTCGACGAGCGGACCCTGACGCTCTGCCTACAGCGGAATCTGCCCGCACGCACCGGCATTCTGCTCGTCACCGCGGTCGACTCAGATCGCACACCGTGGTGCGAGGCCGCACGCATCAGTGCGCAAGGGATCTACTGCCTTCCTCTCATGCGCCGTCCTCTCGCGGCTGCGCTCGAAGCGGCTGACAACGTACTCGCTGTTGTCGGATCAGAGAGCTTCTCAGGGCGCCTCTAGTTTTGTTTGTTCAACGCCCTGTTGGCGATGAACGAAAGATCCAGTGTTGAGGGCCCGATCATTCGAGGCCGGCTCTGCAAGGACAAGAGAGTCCTTGCAGTTAGTAACAGTTCAGGAATCTCTGCGACATCGGATCGACCGACCCGTCGCATCCACAACGAGGTGTCGTGCTGTCTTGCGCCGGCATAGCCGCTGCGCCAGACAGCACCGGCCCCTTCGTGGCTGACCAGTAGGCGCGATCGCCGCGCCTGGTCGCCAACTCTCATTGAACACCCAGACATTTCGCCGCCGGGAGCACGGTTCCCGCGCTGATGACTACTCCTCGTCCTCCGGCCTGCCCACAGGGAAAGTAGGTACCTCGTGCCGACCGAGCTGATCCAGCGTCCGTTCTTCGTCTACGGGACCCTCAGGCGCGGGTTGTTCAACTACCAGAAGCACCTTGAGGGCCGCACCGCTGCGGAGGAACGGGGTCGCTTGCACGGGTACTGCCTTTACGACGCCGGCGGGCTTCCCCTCGTTGTCGGAAGGACTGGCGACACCAACGGTGTCGTCGGTGAACTCATGAGCGTCTGGCCGGACCAGTACGACGACGTTCTCCGCCAGCTCGACGAGCTCGAAGGCTACGACCCTGCCGATCCGACGTGCATCTACGTGCGAGTGCTTGTCCCGGTCCGCTCGAACACCGGCCCGGTTTCCGCCTGGCTGTACGAGGCCGGCGCCGCCGTCGTGCGCGAACTCACCCCGGACAACAAGGTTTCGGGTGGTGACTGGGTGTTGCACCAGGCCGAAATCCCCGATGTGTCCGCGAGAAGGAACGACGTCGTCGGCTGAGCGACGCCTCGGATCAGGTGTGGCTTGCGCCGTCTCGTCCACTCCTCGAACTCGTTGAGGTGCAGATCTCCGTCCTGTGAGGACGGTCAGGTCGAAAGATGCTGTTTGCTGGTGACGCAGTCCGGCTCACAGCTCCGTGGGGTGGTCTGTGAAGCGCCGCGATCGGTGTCATTGGCGGGGGAGTCGGCCGCATTCTGCGGTTCGCACAGATCTTGTTCCTGTCCTCGACCTTCCGTGAAGACGAGTCGGTGTCGTGCAGCGGAGGCCCCGGCACTATCGCCACCGAGCTTGCTGCCACCGACGAACGCATCGTCATCACGTGTTGGCAGTGGCGGTACGGGTGGCCTGGTGCAGTACTACCAACTTGAGTCCCCGTAAGGGATTGGCGGCCGTCCACTCCATGGTGAGGCCTCGCCATCGCGCCACACGACACCACGTTCATCCGCCTACGGGAGCCGGAAGGCTTCGTGAGAGGCAGACTCGAAGGACGGTAGAGATGACCAGCGGAGGAGCTGACAGCATTCCCGTGCGGGTGGCACGCGGCGCCGCCCGGCTCGACTGTGCGCAGCCGGGATGGGCGATGCGCGTCGACGTCACCGTGCTTGACCTGCAGAGCACGACGGACGACCTGCTCGGACAGATCTTCGGCAGCCACTACAACGGCATCGACACACTTGGACTCACCAGGGAGGCCAGTCAAAGCCACGGCTTCTACGCGCACTGCGCGAGCGTGGATCACGGATGTAGCTGCGACGTCGAGTACGCCCGCCTCACAGCCGAGTGGGCGCGAGTCGTCACCAGCCGGCAGGCGGCTACTGCGGTCGACCGCCCATAGCTCTTGGCGTGGCTATCTCGTCGACCTTGCGCCACAACACCGAGCAAGCCTCGCTGCCGCGGTGCAACGTTGTGTTGTCACGGTTGGTGGAGTGACTTCGAGTGCGGGGTTCGGTGTGGCTCAGCCAACAGACTTCGACTCCGGTCTGCCGTGCGGCCGTGGCACGAACGCAGACGACCACGCCACATTGTCGCGGCTCCTGTGTGCTTCCGATCTCGCTCTGCTGCGGGCAAAACCCTCACGGCGTCCAGTGATGAGTTGGCCGGGCTCGCGTTCTACGAGAGCGATGTGGACGGCGCAGTGCCGGTCAACTTCAGGTCGATACAGCGCTCGGGGTTCCTGCGGATCGTCACCGAGCTTCTGTTCATCCGTCCGGTCGCCATGGACTGAAGGACACTCGCCAGTTCTCGCAACTCCTTCGTACGCAGCGGATTCGGCCGAGCCGAGTCCGCTTTCTCGCGCGACCACGCACTCGGCACGCCTGCGCCCGATCGACGTTCCCCCTCTATTCCAAGGAGAAATACCACGTGAGCACCAAGACCGACGACCGAGTCGACCAGCCTGTCGACGAAGGCACGTCCACGGCCGCGGCCGAGACAACGCCTGAAGCTCCTGGAGACTCCATCCAGGTGATCATGGAGCGGGACGGCTACGAGCTGCTCTTCGCCCACCCGCGTGCGCTGTACCTCGGCAAGGACGTCACGGAGAACACCAGGCAGACCGTCATCGAGGACGAGGTCTTCTCCAGCAGCGTCGAACAGTTCGGCGTCGACATCGTCATCGAAGCACGCCGTGACCACCACGGCCGCCTGGCCGTTCACGACGGCAAGATGCGCACCCTCGCCGCGCTCAAGGCTGGCCTGGACAAGTTGCTCGTGCTCGTGCGGCCGAGCAACGACGATGACGATGAGCGCGATGCCGTCAAGGCCAGGATCTTCAGCCAGCTGCGCATCAACGAGCGCCGCGCTGACATCACCACGGGCGACAAGATGGCCGCGCTTCATCAGCTCGTCCTGCTCGAGGTGACGCCTCAAGAGCTGGCCACGCAGCGGCACATGCCGCTGAAGGACGCGAAAAAGCTCCACACCGCGGTGCAGTCGAAAGCCGCAGTCCAGGCGTCCCAGAACAACGAGAACCTGACCCTCGACGACATGCTGCTGATCGCGGGTTTCGAAGCCGAGGTCGACCATGATCCCGAGGCTGTCGAGGCCCTCACCCAGACGGCACAGACCAACCGGTACGGCTTGAGGAACAAGGCATACGAGCTCATGCAGCAAAGGCGGGACGCCGATCTGCTTCGGCCGTTGCAGGCGAAGTTCGCCAAGAACAAGACTCCGATCGTGACGGCGATGGAGCTCGCGGCTGACAACGACTCCGCTGCTCTGACGGCGCTGCGTCCCAGCCCCGCTCACGAGCCCGGCACCGCCCTCACTCCTGCGGGGCACAAGAACTGCCCCGGAAACGTGGTGCTGATCGATTTCGAGGGGCACGGCGAGACCCGTAAGGCGGTTCCCGTGCACCTGTGCCGGGATTTCCAGGGGTATGGCCACGCCATGCTCGATGCCCCGAAGGGCGTGGCGGCTCTCAAACCGGTCGGCAAGATGACCCCGGAGGAACTGGCCGATCGACGACTGACGATCAAGTTCAACGGGGAATGGCCTCTCTCGATCGAGCCGCGCCAGGCCTGGATGGCGGAGAAGTTCCGCGAAGTGAAGTACCCGAAGGGCTTCCGGATCCACCGCCGGACCGCACAGCTCGCGGTCGTCGCCGGCTACGAGTTCAAGAGGGCCATCGAGCACTCTCACCCGCTGCTGAGGGAGTGCCTGGCCGGAGCCGCAACGAGCGGCGAAGGCGTGAAGCCGGCTCTGAGTCAGGACGCACTTCAGAAGCGGATCGACGGCGCGAGCGAGGAGCACGCCGCCATGCTCACTCTGGGACTTTGGGCGTTCGCGGTCGAGGCCAGGATCTCCAAGCAGAAGAGCCCGTGGAAGAACGCCGGTCCCGAGACGGTTCTGCTGATGACCATTCTCAAGGAGCTCGGCATGGGGCTCAGCCCCGTCGAGAACTACATCCTTGGGCTCGACGATGACGGCCGTCCACTCGACGGCACCGCTGGCACGGCCGACGTTGCCGAGCAGGTTGAGGCCTCCAACCCGGCGAGCTCGTCTGAGCCGGTAGCCGCCTAGCCAACGGGTAGGGGCCACCGCGTGGATGGCCCCTACCCGCCCGAGAGAAATGAGCCGGATCGTGAGCTCCCGGCAACTCGCGGCAGCGCGTGCTGCGGCAGCCCGAGGGTGGCCAGTTGTGCCGGCGGGAGTCGACAGCAAGGTCCCTCTGTTCGAGGGCTGGGATTCGGTGGCAACCACCAGCGAGGAAAAGATCTCAGTCTGGTGGGCGAGAGTCCCCTACAACATCGCCATTTCGTGCCGGGCAGCTGGGCTGGTCGTCCTCGACCTCGACGCCGCCCACGGCGAACTCCCACCCGCCCAATGGGCACGTCGGGGCGCTCGTCACGGGCGTGACGTGCTGAGGCTGCTTGCACACGACCTCGGCGAACCAGACCCAGTCCACACCTACCGCGTGTGGACCCCATCTGGAGGGGAGCACCGCTACTTCCAGGCTCCCCACGATGTCGCACTGCGCAACACGGTCGGGGCCCTCGGCTGGCACATCGACACGCGCGCCCAGCACGGCTGCATCATCGCGGCCGGGTCAGCCCTCCGAGTGGCGGGGAAACGGCGCCTGTATCGCCTCGCTCAACCTCTTCTGCCCGTCGCACCGCTACCCCTCTGGATTGTCACAGCGCTCACGCCGCCTCGAGCAGCCGATCTTCCTGCTCGCGCGTCCGGAGGCGTGATCTTGCCCGCACGCCGTGCGACCGCATACGCGGCGGCCGCGATACGCGGAGAAACCACGAAAGTGCGGGAGGCGAGGCCTGGAACCCGCGCTCACACGCTCTTCATCGCCGCGATCAAACTCGGGCAGATCGTCGGAGCTCGGTGGCTCGACGAGCAGGATGCCGTTGACGCACTGCTCATTGCCGCTTCGGGCCACGAAGGCGTGAACGGCTGGACATACGCAGAATCCCTGCACCACATCATGAACGGGATCGCACGCGGAATCCGGGAACCACGCGCAGTCCTCGACATCGCCTAGCTGCCACTCGTGCCGAGTTCACGACGCCTAAGGCGCGTACTTCGGCTGGCCGACCAGTGTCGGCGACCTCGACTCACTGGCGTGTGAGCACGTCTAGCTACGCGGTGGTCCACCTATCGCCTGGTACGTAAAGACAAACCCGCGCTCTCTCGTCCAGAAGCGCTGGAGCGTCACGACCTCCGCGATCGCACACCCTAGTCCGTTTCGCGCATCGGCCCTTGACCCGCGTTGACCGACAAGTGGTTCGCGGGAGGGCCCGGCCGGAGGTAACCATGTACGGTCTGCCAAGCCCCAGCATCGGCGAATTCGGTGCTGTGCCACCTGCTTTCGGTGACTATGTCGTCTACGAGGGAAGTGTCCTCGAAGCGTGGGGTCGTTACCGAGTCGTCGAGATCACCGAAAGCCCGTCGGGAGATCGCTACTCGCTCTCCGCCTACCAGGACGACTTCGTGGTGCTGCGGCGCGTCAGTCGCCGCTCGATCGCCACGATCCCCTTCGGATACGTCCATCGCGTGCTCAATCCGGTGGAGCGCATCGAGGCCGTACTCCGACGATGCGCCGAGGAAGGCATCAAGATCGACATCGCAGATGACGAACAGCTGTCGACACACGTGCTGAGCCTGCTGGCAGGCAACCGCCACGTCGAAGCTGACGCCTGCCTGCTGCGCGCCGAGATGGCCAGCGGAATTCTGACCGCTCCCGCCTTCCGCTACCGCATCGGGCAGCTTCGCATCCGCGGCAACGACGAGTCGTACCTGACGAGCGACTCCACACACATCACCACCTCAGCAACCTGTGACGGCACATTGCCCGGCGTTTCACCCGGCTGACGGCTCCCAGAACGCCTGCGAGCAGGTCGCGCCCCACACCTGCGGAGCTGCAGAGGACCTTCTCACTCAGCAACGAGAAACCGTTTCACGACAGGGCTTTGTGGCGTCACGGACGCAATGACCGGGCGCCACCTGCCGGGTGTGCCGCGCAGCCCCCCGCCTCCTGCCCCCAAGGCGGGTGCGGGCGCGCGGCACACCCACCTCAACTCCTCAACAGAAGGCGATAGGACACCTTGTGGCCGGCTACATCCACCCGTTTGACGACCCGGACATCCCCGCGAACCCCAACCCGCGCGTGTGGGTGTTCTACAGCCGCGGCGAAGCCTACGACGCGGTGCAGTCACACGAAGACATCCACGACGGCGACATCCTCTACGTCCCACCCGCACGCGTGATCGGCATCGCCACGTCTGCGTGGCCGTGCGCCTACACGCCACTGCCTGCCGGAACCGAGACCGACGATCTGCACACCCTGGCGGCCGGCCACACCTGGGAACAGTTCGCCCACGGCCGATACATGAACGCCGTCACCCGGATCCGCAACCCGACTGACGCCGACCTCGACACCTACGCCGACAACCTGGGTTGGCGATGGGAAGACGTTCCCCACGCCCTGGCCTACCAGTATCGCGCCGACGAGTTCTGCATGGGCTGTGTGCGTGCGGTAGCTGGGCTGGTGCCTGCCAGCGACGATCTGCGGCGCCTGCACCACGCGGCCTGGCACTACGAGGCCGCGCTGCGCGGCATCGATCTCAGCGACGAGTCCAACTACGACTCAGCCGATTTCCCCGAACCTCTTAAGGTCCCGGCGAACCTCCAGCACGAGCAGGACGAGGAGGAGTCCGTACCGCTGAAGCCCCGCGTTTGCGGGAACTGCGCCACTCCGCTGACGCTCAACGGCCCGCCCAGCTGAATCCGGCTGGCCCACCTCAATCGCCTTCTGCGAGGAGAACCTCATGCCCGTGGAGAGCGGGACAGCGGACGAGGCCGGTCACAAGATCGGTGACGTCTGCCTGACGTACATCGATGACTCGATCTATATCGAGATCACCAAGCTGGCATCGGACCGGTACGAGTT
This sequence comes from Lentzea sokolovensis, assembly GCF_033949975.1. Taxonomy (NCBI): domain Bacteria; kingdom Bacillati; phylum Actinomycetota; class Actinomycetes; order Pseudonocardiales; family Pseudonocardiaceae; genus Lentzea; species Lentzea sokolovensis. Next base: position 89,475 of record NZ_JAXAVU010000001.1, on the reverse strand, counting down.
GGGCTGGTCCGACCAAGTGGCAAACGAGTGGTTCGAAGAACTTCCGTCTCTGCCGATGGCCGTGGTGCGCATGGCAGCGATCCTGCAGTGCGGAGAGCACAGCTGGGACCGCGGCACGGTGGACCTCGAAGAGTTCACACCCGCCGCGACGAAGTTGCTCGACTTCGCCACTTCAGGCTGGGAGACCCACAAGAACCAAACGACAATCCACACTGGAGAGACACTCTTACCGATCGACACCACCGCGTCGTCGGATCTGAAGTCGGCGCAATGACCGCACCCAGCGATCCAGGACTGAACGGCCCGGAGCAGACAGGTGCCGAGCACACGTCGGCAGCTTCTTCCGTTCACAACGTCTACGCGGTGCGGCTGCACCACGACCGCGGCACCATCACGTTCACTGTCGGACTCGCTAGCTCTCCGCGCTCGGCGGTGGACCTGGTTCTCGCGGCCGAGCATGCGCCGCGCGCTGCGGTGAAATGGGTAAGGCTTCAACCCCGATGTGACTACTGCACCAACCTCGCCACGCGCTACGCGCGTGATAGTGGCGACGACACCCCTTGTGCTGGGACTGCGCCCGCACACAGCACGGCGGCACTGCCAGGGCAGCACGCGAAGCCACCGGCAAGCTGGGCATCAGTCGGTACATCGAGATCCCTGAAGACAGCTGGGCCACTCCACCGCAGCAACGGAGCACCACCGACTCCTGAGGGGCGCCGTGCCTGAGCCATGCGACGTGCCTTCATCACGCACCGGCACGGGACGGCCCGCACCCGCGTTCAGGAGAAGTCGATGAACGACAACATGATCCGTCTGCCTGGCCATCCGATTCTCGGCGTAGGCGATCTCGTCCACTACGACGCCTCGTTCGCCGCGACCTGCCCGTCAAGATCGTCGGACTCATGCCGACGCACGAGCACGGGCGCGACGTCATCAAAGTTCAGCTCATGACCACCTTTTCGGTTGGCTCGCAATTGCTTCGAACCCCGTGAGCTCATCACGGCCGAGCCGACGAACGTACTGCCACGCACGGGCTGGCGAACACTCAGCAGCCCGTTCCACAAGCGACACGCCCTCGGGCGGTGTCTTGCCTGGGAGGCCTGCTCATCGTGTGGGCGCGAATCGCGCCAGCCGAAAGGTGGAACTCCTCCACACCAACCGTTGAGTGCCAGGCCCCGCCGTTGACGGGCGTGGTCCGCCTGGACGACATCCTCGGTCGGCTGTACCTCGACGTCATCTGGACGGGAGCACCACCTGGACCATCCGCTAGGGGCAGGGACGGCGTGGCATGCCTGCGCACCTCCGCTCGGCACACCGATCAGGAAGACAGATGAGCGTCCACTTCCTATCGACAGCAACCAGACAGGCCCTGGAGCGCAAGTATCCCGGCTACGGCCTCGTCGACCAGATGACCCGCGAGTTCTACCGGCGCGACGCGATCGTCCGAGTCCCGTTCACGGTTGGCGAGTGGACAGACTTCACGAACGAGGTATGGGATACCCACGGCGACATCAACCTCGGCGAGCGCGTACAGGTCCTCGCCTTCGCCAACGTCGGACTCCGCGCGATCGCGGCCATCGTCGCGGTCATCAGCCCACGCACTCGCGAACCGATCATCAAACACGGTGTGGGCCTCGGACACCTGATTCTGCCCGCAGTCTCGCCGGGCGCACGGCGCATGTACGTGGACTACGCGAGCGATCCGAGGGTCGCAAGCCGGCACAACCGTCGCCCCACCGCCCAGCACGAACGAACCTCAGACCTGTCCGGACCGCGAGGCGATGTCGAACTCCGCTTCGTCCCTCCTCGCATGCCGGAGGAATGACCAGCGCCACCCCGCTGCCAGCTGCACGCGGTGCACGATCAAACTCCGCCACGAGCCGATCGCATCGTCTCCGCTGAGCCGCTGTCGGCACCCACGCGAAGTCGATCCGCGCTACCTGCCCAGCTCGTCGCATCAAGCCGCCAGTGGGCCACGCCCACTCCCCAAGCCGCCGCGCTTCTGAACCGACTCATCCAGCACTACAAAGGAGATCTTCCATGCCTGAAAACCTCTTCCTGCAGATCGGCGACCTTTGCGGTGTGCCCCGAGACGTCGGACACCCTGACCGGTTCGAGGTCAAGTTCATCCTTGGTTTCAACAACGACCGCCGCTTCAGCAAGGACACCGGTCGCTGGGACGACGGAACCGCGACCTTCCTGGATGTCGTCTGCTCCGGCACGCTCGCCAAGAACGTGTTGGAGAGCGACTGGACCACCGGCCTGAAGATCATGGTCTACGGCCACCTGACCAACAACGACTCGTTCGACCACGAGATCGGCAAGACCATCCCAGCGTTCACGTTCAAGGCGATCCACGCTGGGCCGAGCGCGCGGCGCGGTCCGGTCACAGCGATCAGGGAGCGGAAAGCTCGTCACGAACCAGTCCGCGCCGGCGACATGTTCCCTCAGGTCGCCCGAGCTCTTGAAGAGATGCAGCGGCGGCGCACCGAGCCTGCCGTCGAGACGCCGGCCGCGGCGTGAACCACCGACTGCGAATCGACCGAGACACGACTCGCAACGATCAACACGAGCCTCCTGGCGCAGAGTTCGACGCCGCCATGCCTCGGCTACACAGGGGCATGGCGACCGCCCTCCGTGAAGCAACGGACCTGCGCTGTGTTCCTCCGCCCTGAGCTGACTGGAAGTCCAATGAGCTACCGCACATCTCCCAGCCGCACCTTCCAACTAAGGCTCGCCAACGGCCGCCTGCTGTACGTCGCTCCCGTGATCGCCGGCCGGGTCCGAGGAGTTGACGCTGACGGCGACGTTCTCGTGTGCGACGAGGACATCAAGCGTGCCGACGGCACCGAACGCCTTGTTCCGCTGACGCCTTGCTGCCACGCCACGGGAAAGGGCGCTTCCTATTCCGAGACCAACGTCGCCTGCCGGCACTGCTGCCAGGACGTCGGCCCCAAGTACGGAACAGATGGCCATCTGGCAGTTGGTCTCGCCGCGACCGTCGCTTCGGTGTCCGTGGAACGCCAGCCGGGCGAAGTTCTCACCTTCAGCGCTACGGCGACCGACGGTCCCACCTCACTGGCTCTGGTTGGAAGTAGTGGCAGCACGAACGAGCTGCGCGAGCGGTTGTGGGCGGCGACAGCCAATTCTGGCCTCCCTGTCATCCATCGCAGCATCACGGTGCGCGTCGACCCACACCGGAAGCTTCCTCCTGTCACGTCGGCGGCCATCGCCGTGGCCGCTATCGCGGCTGCGGCAGGAATCTCGACGCGGCGGATCACCGATACTGCCGTGATCGGCGACGTGAGCCTCGACGGCGGCCTCCGCACAACGGGCGACATCTACGCCGCAGTCCGGGCAGCCCGCGCCCACGGCATCAGCCGGGTCATCGTGCCGGCGACGTGCCTTGAGGAGATCGTTGAACTGGATGACCTCGAAGTGCTTGGTGCTCATCGCCTGGCAGAGATTGCCGAGTGGCTGCGTGGCGACGACAACGCGCTCCACAATCTCACTTCGGACAAGCCGAACTCTCCGACACGTTCCGTGCCGGATCAGGAGTGAGGCCTCAGCTCTTGGCTGAGCGATGAGTCGCTGACACGCGCTGGGAGCCGTACAAGGCTACGGAACTCTGCGAACACACGGGATGGGTGTGCTGGCGGCTTAGGCACGAGGCCCACCGCCCGAGGACGGAACCGCGACAGTCAGCCGCCAGCACGGTGCTTCAGCGCCGGAGGCACACCATGCCTGATTTGCTGAAGACCTTCACACCCTACCGTTCGTGGATCTGAGGTGTGGAGCACTGTCGACCTTGCGCCTGGCGTTGCGCGTGATGCTCCTGCGAGGCATGACCGCGAGAGTCGCGGTGAGCGTGACCACGAATGCGCCGCACGTCGCGGGCCTGGTCGCGACGACCAGACGAGTAAGTACGTCGGCCGGGAGAGCTGGACCAGCCCCTGTTCTTGTCGGAGCAACACAGCGCACCAGGGGGTTGCCGAATGGCGAGCAGGACCATCCGCAGGCTTCCTCAGGCCAAACGAGCAACCCAAGCCCCGTGGGCGCCGGCGACCGCACGTGAGCGGTACGCCATCGAGAGCAGGCGCCAGCGCCAGAACGCGAGAGAGATAGCGAACGGTGAGAGGTGCGGGACCTGCGGGTTTCCGAGTGACATGCCGAACTGCCCCGACTGCCTGGCTGGAACCTGAGCCGCGGACACGAGGACTAGCAGCCTTTATGTCGCAGAATCTGAAGCGGCAGCGTTCCCTCGATAGCTTAGGTCGCCATAATCAGCAGTTCCGAAAACTGTGGCTGATTCCGAAATTCGACTCACCTACGGAAGTGATGAAAGGGGCGGCGCATTGTATGGGTCGGTGACGGCCTGTCAATTAGCCTGTCCAATGATTTTTTGGCGCCCGAATGGCGCGGGGCCCCTACCGCCACGCAATTCGGGCGCCAAAAAATCACCGGCCAAAGATGGCGAATTGACAGACCGCCACCGACCCGCGGTCAGGAAGACAAGGGCAGGCCCCTGGCCTGCCCTTTCGTGGCGCGCCGCCCCTTCCATCACTTCCTCTGCGTGGCACTGAGAAAGAAAAAGAGTTCAAAGAATTACTCTTTCGGCCGCGAAAGGCTTGCATTGCAGCCCTATTCTTTATAGGATCGAAGTGCAAGAAAACGCCGGGGACCGCGACCCCCGGCGGCCGGAAAACACCACCAAAGGTTGAGTCTCATGACGAATGAAACGTCTGTTTCGGAAATGTTGGAAGATATTGACCTGCTCCTCGACCTTGGCGGAATGGCCGAGGCACGCGAGCTGGCTGCACAGATTCTTGACACCGCAGACCCCGAAACCCTTGAGGTACTCGCTCACATCGCCTGGGTTCGTGAGAACAACACCAAGACCGTCAACGCCCGGATGCGGGACGCTTGGAAGCGCAGCACCTTGGAGCACCGCGAACTCATCGAGACGTGCGTCGTCCTGTACGTCGATCCGATCACCCCGCCCGTTGACGAAGCAACTCCGGCCGAGCCCGAGGTCCTGCGCGCCGACGTGCACATTCCCACCACCCGAGCCGAAGCGCCGGAGTTGCGCACGAGCTACCGCAGGGACGTCGTCGAGTTCAGCCCCGTCCGCCGGAAGGTCGACCCGGCCGCCCGCATCGCCCGCAGGACCAAGAAGCAGATCCGAACGGCCATCAAGTGCGCCAAGACTGTCCACCGCTACCAGTGGAGCCGCGCCGGTGTCGACGACCAGCCTCCGATCGAGGACAGGCCGTTCAACTACGAGAACGACTACGACGAGACGGCCGTTCCCGCGCTACAAGGGCTCGCGTGCGTCCACTGCTGGCAGGAACGCAGCGCAAAGGACAACCGCCACCACACCGATGGACTCTGCGACCGGTGCCGCAGCCTTGGCCGCCCAGGGCTCCCTTCCCTGCCCGCCACCGCGTGGCGAGACGAAATCATCGCCGCCAGGTGCAAGTTCATCGCCACGACTTTCCCGCGCTCGACCGCACTGGCCATCCTCCGCAAGGAAGCCGACGCCTACAGCCCGGCCGACCAGTGGGACATGAAGCGGCTGGTGCACAACAACTTCGGTTGGAACGACGAATCGAAGAGGTTCGAAGTGCGGGAGACGCACTACGCAATGGCCGCCTAGGCCGCACAGCCACACACCGGGGATGCACAGCCCGACAAGGAGGTGCATCCCCGGTGGGCGCCGCGCGCGAAGCCGGGGTGCGCCGGGCATCGAGCCCGACACACCCCGAGCGAAGGCTGCCGCCCTCGCACACCCGCCGCCTGCGGCGAAATGGACCGCCTGCGGCGGCGCACCTCACGCGACCTCGGCCCACAGCCCGCTGACACCAGCGCGACAACCACCTCCGCGCATCCCCAGGGCCAGGAGTCAACTCGGCACCCGCGCCTGGGAACTTGCCTAACCCAACTCATCGTCGGGCGGTTCGGACACAGTGGCTGGTGTCCCCAGAGCGCCAACCACATTCAGGTCACCCCGAACATCAGTGCGGACCTCGGGGGAATCTCTGGATGCTCGCGGGCTTGACGCCCGCGCATCCTCAACATGATCGAGCGCCTGGTCCTCGGTGTCTCGCGCCCGACGAGCCCACCTTCGTAACGAGGCGACCTGGATACCGGTGTGCCGATGAAGCTCCGCATCCCGGAACGTCGCACCGATGGCACTGAGCTCGGCGCCACTCAACGCCTCGACCACCGCCCGTCCTGCAGCCAGTTCCTTCGCATCCAGCTTCGCGTCCTCAGCCGCAAGATCTCGCTCCAGCTGATCGCGCAACGCCTGCTTGCGACGTTCGACGTCCTCCAGCTCCTTCACGGCCGCCGCCGCTGCCGCCGCGATCGTCAACACCGCCCGCTCGCGCAGCTTCCGTCGCTGCCGCTCCTCTGCGCGAACCTCATCTCTGATCTGTGCAGCCGTCTTCACGTCAACCCCTCCTGAGTGGACGGACCCCCTCCATGGACGCTAATGCACACGCACATTCCAGCGCTCGACCAACCTGCCTCACCAGGTCAACCGACGCACAGCAGCTGACAACCCCAGGAAGTCGCATGGCGGCCGGATATCGACGGCCCTATGGGCCGGCAGTTCTCGTGCTGATCGCTACGCGATCAGGGCAGGCTTTGCGCCTGCGAAGGACAACAGCTTTGGACTAAGGTATCGCTATCGCGATACGAAGAAGATGATCTTCGAACCCTCCCACGCGCAACGCGACGGGAGAGGTATGCCCGGTGTCCTGGGTAACGCCGATCGGCAGTGCACCAGAACAGGTCGACTACCGGCTCGGACAACAACACGGCTGCGTCACAGGCATCTCCGGCGACGCACAGCTCGAATACCGCACCGACGCTGAACGCCCCCTCATATGGATCGGCCAGGCACTGGCCGATCTGGGCATCGAGGCGGGCACCGAGCTGACCGCGGAGCATTTCCCGCTCGCCCGAGCCATGATGGACGGCTACCACCCGCGCTCTGGCGAGCAGCTCGTAGAGCACAAGCTGGGCGTGCCCATCGAGGCCAAAGTCCCCATCGCGCAACTGGTTCGCATGATCGAAGGCGTCGCGCGCGAGGCCCAAGCGGACGTCTCTGAAGTCCTCCGGCACCGCCAGGGCCGCTGGTCCGGAACAACCTCCAAACGCATGCTCGACATGTTCAACCGCGCCAAGCGCTCAGTCGGGCGTCACGGCGAAACGGCCATGCTCCGCGCCGACCACGCCGGCCAGCTCGCCGACGCCGCCGAACTACGCCTCGCCACCGTGTGGGACCCCGGCGTATTCGAAGGTGCAGCAGTAAATCTCACCAAGACCATCACGATCACCGCCAAGGACGGAACCCAGAGCGACGCGGTGGTCGACAACCGCATCATCATCGGCAACCGAGGCTACGACATCACCCTCACCCTGCCGAAAAGCTTCTCTCTCCTGCGCGAGTTCGTCGATGAGGACACCGGTAACGCCCTGGACGCCATCTACCTCGAGCAAGGTGGCGCCACCTTCGCCTGGCTGGAAACCAACACCGCATACGGGATGCGCGGACACCACGGCGACGGCTCGACGGCCGAAAAGGTTCCTGGCAACGGCTTCGCGGGCTGGGCCATGATCCACCCCGCGGCCCGACCCGCCGCCGGCCAATGCTGCGGCGACCCGCACTGGCACGTCCACTACACGATCACCAACATGACCAAGGGCTTCGACGGCAAGTGGAGCACCGTAGCGGCCGGTGGCCGTGACCTCATGCGTCACATCCCAGCAGCCGCGAAGCTCCTGGACGGCAGCGTCCGTCACGTCCTCACCCAGCGGTACGGCGTCGCCTGGCGCCGCTCCGAACGCACCGGCCAGTGGGAGATCGCGTCCATTCCGGACGCCGCCATCAAGGAGTTCTCCCAGCGTGGCGCCGACATCCACGCCATGCTCCTCGACCTCGGCTTCACCGAACAAGACGCCTCACAATCGCTCAAACGCATGGTCAAACAAGAAACCCGCCAGGCGAAAAACGACACCTCCGAACCGCAGTTGACGCGCCGCGAGCGGAACCGCCAGCGAGCCATCGACGCCGGTCTCGACCCCGACTCGATGGCCCAAGACGCACACATCCCCGGGATGCCAGAAGAAGCGACCCGGCAACCAACCATCAACGAGCTCGCAACCGCACTGCAGGACGTTGAGCGCGGCCTTACCGCACACTCCCGCAGATTCTCCCGCGTCGACGCGCTCGCTGCCGTCGTCGACCAACTTCCCAACGGCGCTCAACATCACACCGTCGAAACCCTCACCGACGAGGTTCTGCGACACAACGGCTTCGTACCACTGATCAGCATCGACAACGACGACGACAGCCCTGCGGCCGGCGTGGGGGAGCGCCACCAACTCGGCGCCGACCACATGACGAACGCCCAGCTGTACACCACCCAGGACATCGTCACGGCGGAGAAAACCATCATCGCTGCCGCCCAAGCAAGCCACGAAGATCAAACCCCGATCCGCGTTTCCCGAACCACCGCGGAGATGGCCGCCGACACCATCGAGGCGACCAACGGCTTCACCCTCTCCACCGAACAACGCCGTGAACTGCTCAACATCGTCACCTCCGGCCAGGCAATCGACGCACTGATCGGCGGGCCCGGCTCTGGCAAGACGACCCTCATGGAAGCAGCGCGCGTCGCCTACGAAGCCGACGGATTCGTCGTCGCCGGTGCCTCGACGCAAGGCGTTGCGGCACAGAACCTTCAAGCCGCGTCGAGCATCTCCAGCCGAACCGTGGCCCAGTGGAGATGGCGCATCGACCACAAGGATGGCCTGAACGGAATCGACGTCCTGATCCTGGACGAGGCCGGCATGACCCACGACCGCGACCGCGCAGCCCTCTACCGAGCAGCCAAAGACAGCGGCACCAAGATCGTGGAAATCTTCGACCCCAAGCAACTGCGCGGCGTCGGCTGCGGCTCAATGGTCGCGGTCGTGCACAAGATGGTCGACGGTGGAGCACTGCTGGACAACCGTCGCCAAGCCGACGAAGACGAACGCGCCGCCGTCGCGGCCTGGCGCGAGGGCAACTACGTCGAAGCGCTCACCTCCTGGGCCGACCGCGACCGCCTAATCGTCGGCAAGACAAGCCAGGACACCACTGCCGCCATGCTCGCCACATGGATCGACCAACGAATCGGCGCACCCGACCCGCACACCGAGATGCTCGGCCTGCTCATGGTTGCCAGCACGAACGAACAGGTCAACCGGCTCAACGCCGGCGCCCAAGCCGTACGCGAAGTGCAAGGCGAACTCGGCCGCGGCCGAACCTACGACCTGCCTGGTGGCCACACACTCCACCTCCACGAAAACGACCACGTCCTCGTCCGAATCAACGAACGCCACACCGACGACCCCGACGCGCTCAACGGTTACCGCGGAGTCATCAACCACATCGATGACACCGGCCACCTGGCCGTTACCTGGACACGCGCCATCCCCGGCGGACACGTGCGCGAGAGCCGCACCTTCGACCCTAGCTACGTCGCCAAAGGCGGCCTGACGCACGGCTACGCCCTCACGGTCCACAAGAGCCAAGGTCTCAACATCAACGAGACCTGGACGGGGGAGGACGACGAACAACGCGGCGGCGCCGTGCTCTTCCATGCCCCAGGTGCTGACAACCGAAGCTTTCTGGTCGCGACCTCACGGCACACACAAGCGGTCTGGACGTTCGCATCCCAGCAGGACTTCGAGACCCCGCAAGACACATACATGCTCGGCGAACCAGACTCCGCCTTCGCCCGCAGACGCCGCGTCATCACCAAGATGGTCGAACGGGCCGTAGACACCGAGAACAACGCCAACGACCGGCCGGTACTGGTCGACCTGAAGCAACTCAAAGATCCCTTCCCCAAGCCGAAACCTTCCGACTCCAACACACCTCAAGCCGGACGCCACGCCGCCAGCGCAGAACAACGAGCAACCGCCGAAGAGCTGCTACGCGACGTATGGCGCGACCACGAGGGTGTCCAGGCCGTAACAAACGGAAGCGCGTTCGACACCGTCGCCCGCCTGATCGACCGATTGAGCTCAAGCACAGTCGATCCTCGGGACACACTTGTGCGCATCAACCCCGCCGTGATGGTTCGACCTGACGTGCGGGATGCCAGTCGCCTCGTCGTCGCCGCCCTCAAGCGCATAGCCAAGCCGTCCAAGGAATCCGAACACGGTAACGGCGCCTCAGCGCTCACGCATGAAGAACAGCTGCGCGACCAGGCAGCGGACCTCCTCCGCGAAGCATGGAACGACCACCCGAACATCGAACTCGTCATCGCTGGCTCAGCCTTCGGCGCACTCGCACACAACCTCGCACGTGCAGCCGACGCCGGCCATGACCCGCGGGACGTACTCGCTGCGATCGATCCCCAAGCACTTAAGGAAAAGGTGAACCCGGCGGCATTCGTCGCGTGGCGCATCCGCACCTCAACAACCACCGACGCTCGCGCGATCACTGTCGACCAGGAGCGTGCCGGCCTGGGCGTCGCCGCGCGCTTGAATCTTCTGATCCCGAGCTACGAACGTACGATGGCCCACTTGCAGCCGGTTACCGGTGAGAGCCCTGGTACGAACTTGAGCGCACCTCAGCCCGTCAGGGTCTACGGCATGTGGCCGTCATGGTTGCCACGTCCGCCAAAGCTGGCCGCCTTGGAAGGCCGCGACCGCGCACTTGCCTCAGCAGCAACCGCAGATGCCAAACGGATCCAGGCACGCGTGGTCCAGCTCGCGCGCGACGCCGCTCGAGACCGCCCGGAATGGGTTGAACAACTCGGCCCCGCACCCGAAGGCGCCGCCCAAACGGCTCGGTACCTCGCAGCACTGGCGATCCTCGCGGCCTACCGAGAACAACACGGACTTACCGGCCCCGAGCCTCTAGGAGGAGCGCCTACAAGCGATCAGGCCCGATCCGCGTTCGAGGCAGCTAAGGGCGCGGAACAGCAGGCTCGCCGTGCCACGACGCCGAGTCCGGCATTGGCCATCGGAGCCCGTTCGACGGCGGATCCGCCGAACCGAACACCTGTTGCGCCGATTCACACGAAGGTAACAGGAGAGAGGCAACGGCTCATCGACCAGCAACGCCGGGAGGCAGGCGCCCGCCGTCGTCGCGAGCTCGATCACCAGCCGCACGATCCTCGTCGCGGACCACGACCAAGCCCGTAGACGACTGGTCGAGAGGATACTGAGATTCGTATGGGGTCACCTGGTTGGTTGAACTCTCAGGGACACGTGGCCGTGTCAGCGTCCAGTTCCTCGTGGATTTACCGGCTCTGGTGGCCAATCGCGTGTGCTGTGGGCGGAAGTCAGGACGTGGCGGGGAGTCCACCTGTGGCATGATCGCCGACGTGAACGGCCTCCAGGACGATGCGGTGCAGCCAACGCTGCGACGCGCGTCGGTTCTGAAACAGCGCAGGTAGGTAGCCGAGTTCGGCTCCCTGCGGCTTCGTTCGTTCTTTCACCTTCGCGCGGCTCAAGCCCGCAACTTCGACCTTGCCCCTGGAGTGTCATGACTGCCGTCATCGTGACTGCCGATGGCCACCGGATAGCCGTCGATGTGGATGCTGTTGCGGCACGCCACGCCAACCGATTGCTACGTACTGCCGGTCGTCTTACGACTGACTACGCGCGTGAGGAGCGACGCTTTCGCAAGTGGCTGTGGCGGCACTGGGGAAAGGCACTCACGCTCTACTTACTCGCGTGGCACGAGACGAATGCCCTGATGACGCGCACTGTTCAACAGCGCGACAAGAACCCTGCTTCGAGTGTCGATCAAGTACTAGAAGTGCTGCTGGGACTGCAAACCCGTGCGTGTAGCGCGGCCCACGATGCTTACGCGCGCGTGCGAGGCGGAGCCTTTGGTGCCGCGCTCGGACGGTGCCGCACGCTGCACGAGCTGGCCGTGATCGCGCGCGTGATCGGTGAGTACGGCCGCAAGCCCGAGCACGCGGATCTGGCCGAGCGTTACGTGCTGCACGAGAAGGTGCTCGCATACAACGACGCGCTACGTCACCAGAAGCATGCGACGACACTGGAACAAACACCTATTGCCGCTGAGGAGCTTGACCGCCTGCGCGCCGAGCACGACGAATTGGTGAACCGGTTCGGCCCGCACTATCGAGGCAGCTACGGCTGGGCTCACGATCTGCGACGCGAAGGCCAGAACCGGATGGAGTTCGCCGACCTGACCCGGCTTGCCGAGCTGGGGCATCTGGAGCCCTACTACCGTCGTGCCAGCCACGAGATCCACGCCGACGCAACGGGCATTCGTTTCGCGCTGCTTGCCGTCGACGAGCAGCTGCTGCCGACAGGCGGCAACACGACAGGTTTGGTTGAGCCGGCCAATCTGGCTCTCCTGCTTCTGCAGCACTGCACGACGAGTCTGGTCTTGTTCGGTATCAACCCACGGCAGGCCCACGCGATCATCTCCCTTCGTGCGATTCAAGTTCTGGTGGACCGCACCAACATCGAGCTGGTGGCGGGTTACAGGAGCTTCGAAGCAGCAACCTTGCACGCCAAGACGAGCAAGTGGGCACGGCTGCGTTCGCGCTGGGCCATGTACCGACTCAACCACGCTCTCTCCGTGGCATTTGATCGCGCAGCGGACGCGGAACCGTCGGAGAATGACAAGATCTAGCTAGGTCTCGTTCTGGAACCGTGAGATGGAGGCCTGTGATCGGCTGTCCAAGGAAGACTTGACCGTCGTTCACCAGGTCGCTCGTTAAGATCCTGCACGACGAAGTCGAGGATGCCATCGTCGGTCGGCTCTTGGCGCGCGGCCGGTTCGACATGCTGGCGCTGTGCTTTGCATTCCCTCCAGTCCGCGTGAGCGTGAAGGTTCTGAAGGGTCGGCCACAGCCATCGGTTGCGCCACGCGGTCATCTCGTCCGAGGGTTGCTCTCCCGAGCAGTAGGCGTGACGCCACGCCGCGTAGAGGTCGGTGAGCTCGTCGACGGCGACCGTGTGGCGGTACCAGCACGGCGGGATGCTCACGTCCGAAGACAGGGGATACCGCGTGATGAGGTGGTCAACGAACCATCGCAGTTCACCCCATAGCTGGGCGGCCTCATCGCGGGTGAGAACTCCCCAGGCCCACCGGTTGGGACGGCTTAGGTTCACTCGCTCGACAAGGCTCTCCTGCAACTCCAACAGGAACTCGCGCAACGCCTGGATCTGGTCGCGCGACGTCGCAACGGAGCCGCCAAGCTCGGAGACGACACCCGCGAGCTCGGCCAGCTGGTGGTCATGCAGTTCGCTCGTTGAAGCGAGGTCCGAGACCACATCAGGCAGGAACTCCACGTCCAGAACCGGCACGGCCTCGACGGGCGGGTGTGTTCGCTTTCTCTCGCGGACGGCCGCCTCGTCGCTGGGATCGGGTGGGTCGAACGGAGTGTCAGTCATCGTCTGCAGGCGTCTGGAGGTCCGCGGCGAGGCCGGTTTGGGAAGCAGCGAGTAGCTTCCGCGCCTCGTTTCGGCTTTGAGCGACGAGGTCGGCCAGGTCCGGAGTCTCCCACCAACCTGGGAGATCGACCTTGGCCGCGCGCAGGTTGCGGTAGAACAGCAAGCCTTCGCCGTCGCCGAGCTCCCGGATTTCGTCGATGGTCAAAGCACGCTGCCTCCAAGGGGAGACCGTGACCTGGTCGCGCACGGCGGTGCCGGTGGACACGCTGGCCTGGTCGACGATGCGTTCAGGCAGCAAGTCCGAGAGTGCCAGTAGATCCTTGGAGTTGCTCAAGCCTCCGAGCACGAGCTTGATCGACGCGCAGTCCCAAATCTCGGTTGCCTCTTCGAAACCCCAGCGCTGCCGCAACTGTGAGAAGTTCTGCACGTATACGTAGAGCTGTATGCCACGGCCACCCGAGTCGGCCAGCCGTGCGCTCAGATCGTCGACCGGGGTGATGTTGGCTGCCTCGTCCATCACGATCCGCAGCGGTGGATCCAGCCGCAGATCGCCGTAGGCGGGTGCGTTGAGCTGCTCGGCGGTCGGGTGTTGAGACAGGATGTCCGCGCGGTGCAACACCTCGACCATCAGGGCATTGACCATCGGTGCCGCGGAGTTCTTGCGGCCGCGGGAAACCATGTAGAGCGTGTCGTGGCCGCTGCGGATGAAGGCGTCGATGTCGAACTGCCTGTCACCGGGCTGGGGTGTGAGCGCCCGCATGATCGTCGGTGAGGTGAGTGGACGAAGGAGAAGTTCGAGTGTGGAGTAGATGCCGCCGGCGCCGGAGGTGTCGCTCGTGCTCTTCAAACTGTCGAGCAGGTTGCGGAGTCCGTCGGCGATCGCAGGCGCCGCTCGCTCGTCCGTCTCGAGGATCTGCGCGGGCCGGTAGGACTGGCTGGTCGTCCACAGCCACAAGATGCTCAAGTCGGAGCCGCTCAATGCTGCCGCGTGCAACATGGCGGCGAGCACGCCCTCGCTCTTGCCGCTGAAGTACCCGCCGTTCTTGGTGTCCTCGAGCGGCCGAGCGCTGCAGATGGCGACGGCTCGACGCAGAGCTACGTCGAAGTCCTCGCAGCCGCGAATCGGGTCCCACCGCAGTTTCTCCGGCCAGGGCACCCGGTTCTCCGGATCGAACACCCACACGAGTCCGCGCTTCGCGCGTTCCATGATCGTCAGTTCGATCAGGTCGAAACGGGTCGAGGTGGCCACGAGCGCGCCGGGGGCTCGCAGCACGTCGGACACCGCTTGCCGGGCGGTCTTGCCCATTCGGACAGGGGCGACTACGAGTTTTGAGTCCTCATGGCTTCCGTAGATTCCCTCGCACGTGCCTGGCCACCGAGCGAACAACGCGCCCGCGTCATCCGCGCTGATGTCGAGGAAGTTGGCCAGTGACGGGCGCAACCGTGGCGCATCCTTGGTGACGGCCCTGGCACCGAGACGTTCTTGGACGGCGTGGCGGTCGGCCAGACCGGACCGGAGTTCGGCGCGGCGCTGATAGATCCGGTTCCGCCAGGCGAACACCCGAGTCCACAGCGCCAACTCGGCTGCGAGCACGACGAGCACCGAACCGTAGGTGAGGACTGCTGGTCCAGGCCGAGGGTCTGTGGGCCAGCCTGCAGCGGGGTCGGACAGGTGTGTCGCCCAGCCGATGATCGTGGACGGCAAGAGACGGGGTGGCGGCCACGCCCAGCCATGCCCGCCCAGCCAGCCCGACAGAGCGCCGCCGACCAGACCAGCCAACAGGACCGTTGCCAGAGCCGCGCCGAGCAAGGGGTAGAAGACCCCGTAGAGCGGCCTCGGCGACGACGGGATCTGGTGCTGCTGGCCGGGCCTGCTCATACGCGCCAGAGCATCCCGGTCAGCGCGCTGTCGGTATCGGTGAGCGCGATCTCGCGAGGTGAGCGCTCATGCCGCACGAGGATCGGGTCACGGGAACTGATCTGGAGCAGACAGGTGCCCTGCGCCAGCGTCATGATCGTTTCTTCGGTCCCAGGCGGAAGGTTGTAGAGCGCGACGCAGGCAGCCGCATCCGCGTAGCTTCCCTGGCAGTAGATGAACCTGGTCTCCGCTTCCTGCAGCAGCGCGCGACCGGGACTGTCGGCGTCGAGGTCAACGAGGTGCTGGAATCCCGCAACGGTCGACAGACCAAGTCCACGGGAAAGCTTGGCGTTGCGACGAAGAATCCTGCCGGTCGAGCCCTCGGCGACGTGCCAGGCCTCCTCGATGACATCGATCGTTTGCTCGGCGCGCTCAGAACGCGCCGCGAGCATGTTGGTCTGCCACGTGGTGATCAGCGCCATGACCACCCGCAGAGCCGGCCCCTCGGTGGGCAGAGCGCTGATGTCGAAATGCGTGAGGCCGCTGGGATGATCGAGATTGACCTCTGCGCTGGTCTCGTCGTCAACCAGGCCCGCGAGGTCTTCCTCGATCATCCGCTCCAGCCCGAACGCTGGGTCGAGACCCCAGTCCTGCAGTTCGGACACCGTCCGGTTCAGCGACTGAGCCTCGGCGGTTCCAGGGTGCAGCAGGTGGTGCACGACATCGCCGATCACCGGCACGCGACCACGCTCGCGGGCATCGCGGGTCGCGCTCACCAGCGCGAGGCGCAGCGCCTTCCCTTCGCGTTCGGTGACCGGCCGCGCGAGCGCTTCGGCCAGCACAGCGCGCAGCAGCATCATCTGACCGGTTGGCCGATCGGTGCGGTCAATCGTTTGACCGGCGTCGTCGATCTGCTCGCTGCCCAGCGCAATGACCGGATCAAGGAGATTGAGGCGACTACCGGTGCCATCGACCGTGAACCGGATGCTCGGTGCCCCCAGGTACTGGGCCAGAGCGGTGTATTCGCCACGCCCGGCTTGCAGCTTCTTGTCGAGCACGACGACGCGCCGGCCCCGCAGCAGCAATTGCCGGGTGCAAGCCCAAGTCTTGAGCAGGGAACTCTTGCCCTTGCCGACATCCCCGACCACCGCCACGTTGACCGAGCTGATCAGCTTGTCCTCGTAGCTTATGAACGGGTCGTGCACGACGAGTTGGCCTGACAACAGATCTGTGCCGACGATCAGCCCTCGGCTACTCGTCGGCGGCGAGCTGAGCGCGAGATTGAGAGCCTCGGCCTGCCGGGTTGTCGTCGACATAGGTTCGTTGCGCGGCTCGTACCAGCCCCACTTGTCCAGCCACCGCCGACGGGATGGTGGCGGCAGGAACTCCAGTTGCGGTGGTGGCGCAGCTGGCTCCGGTGGCCGCCATCCGACCAGCGGAGCCGGTCGCGCGCGACGAGAAGCACGTGTCCACGCGCTGGCTCGGCGCGACATCATCGGGTCTCTTTCACTGCGGCACTACCCGCCAGAGGCCGCGCACTCCGGGGGACACGTTCCTCCCAGAGTTGTTGCAATAACTGGAAATCCGGTTGGCACACGCCGCCCCAGGAACCATAGATCTCGCCTCGCAGCAGTGCGCTGGCCAAGCACTCCGTGCGGACCGGGCATCCACTGCACAGCCCGGCAATCCGAGCTCGTTCATCACGAATCGCCCGCCTTCCCGCGAACCGAGCCCCTTCGCCGGGAAAGAACACATCCGGATCGCTGACGCGGCAGGGAAGATCGGGCACGGCACCGATCAGCTCGTCGAGCGCTTGCCAGTCGGTGCCTGCATGGCGCAGCGCGTCGGCGATTCGGGCGTAGTGGAAGATCGTTGGCGTGCGCATCACGCCACCGCCATCCCGCGCGCGAGCGGGTAGGTGGCGATGACGGCCGAGTCCTGCGCACGGTCCTGCCAGTCCAGTTCGGTGAGCGCGGACTGGGCGGCCTCGTTTGCGACCCGCATGCACGCGCGGCGCAGCTCTGCAGCACCGTCGGCGGTCACCGAGATCGCCATCGACCAGTCGACGCCCTGATGCCCGGAGCCGGGCGCGAGATCATGCAGGCGGCGTTGCGACGCTGAGAGCATCGTGCTGTCGGTGCCGTCGTCGACGCGGCCCTTCTTCGCGTCCGCCAGAATCGACGCGCCGTCCTGGGCGACGTCGGCGCGCGCCCGTGCGCGGGCGAGTTTGTCCGGCACGAACTCCATGCGCACGCTGAGCGTCCGGATGACCGACGGGGTGACCGCCGTGAGCAGTGGCGCGAGCCATCGCGGTCCGAGCGGCGCCGGGGCGATCCCGTCGCGAGGAAGGAACGCGGTGCGCGTGTGCCACGCCTCGTTGACGACCATGTGGTCGGACTCGGTGGTGTAGCTCTGCCAGCAGGTGTCCCACCGCACGCCTTCGTGCTGGTCGATCGGCCACCGCGGGTCTTGCAGCGACCGCAGCACCGCGCAGGTGCGCTGCTCGCCGAGGACCTGCGGGCGGGTGAGCTCGGCACGCACGGCCAGGTCCGCGAGCCGCGCGAGCTCGTCGCGCACCAGGCCCGCCCACCCTGAGGGACCGTCGGCGTGACTGCGTGCTTCCTCGTAGAACTCGCCGGTCAGCGGGAACCGGGCCACGAGGTAATTTCGGTGCTGCTCGGCAGTGTTCGCGGTCAGGTCGACGAGTTCCTCATAGGACTCGATCAGAGGTTCCAGACCGGGCCGGGTCGAGAGCCGCTGGGAGATGAACTCGCGGTGCGGTGTGGCGTCGTGCGGGACGATCCTGTTGATCTGCTGCAAGCCGCGCAGGTACGACCCGGCCTTGGCCAGCTGCGAGAGCAGCACTCCGTAGCGGACGGACGCGACCTCGTAGGCGCGTTCGGCGCGCAGCCCGGACGCCTGGCCCTGCACCTCCATGAGAACGCTCAGGTAAGAGGGTTCACCGGGGTTGTGGTGCCACAGGATGAACATGTGCTCCCACGGGGTGCCACGCAGGTCGAGCGGTTCGACCCGGCCCAGCGGCGTGGGCAGCGTCCACAGTGGCCCGAACAGGTCGCTTGGATCGGACTCGCGGGCCAGCTGCGGCGCGATGAACGTCGTCTCGCCGCGGATCCGGCGGCGGCGCCACCGCCACGACCACAGGACCTGCGCGGCGACCGAGCGACGGCCCCACGGCCGCACGAGCCCGTAGGTGCCGGCGAGTACGGCGAACCCGCTGATCGCCCCGGCGAGGTCGCCGACCGCCAGCCACAAGATGAACGCGATCGCTCCGGCTGCGGCGAGCGCGACGTAGGCGGGTGTGCTCAGCGAGCCCAGCAGACCTCGGCGGCTGATCTCGCCGCCCAGTACGGAAATCCTCATTTGTCGTCCCCCCGGACTGTCTCTTCATCGGCCTTGACGGCGCGGTGAGCGCCCTGTCGCATCTTGTTTCCGGCCGCGAGCGCGGCCTGCGCGGCGATACCGATCGGCCCCATCGCGCCTCCGGCCGCCGCTCCTGCCTGTGAGGCCTGTGCGGAGGTACCCGCCGGAGCATTGCCACCGGGACCGGTCGCCGCTCCCGGCTTGCCCGCCCCGATGCCCGGCGCGGAGCCGCCCGAGCCTGCGGCGGAGACCGCGTTGTTCGGGCTGCCCTTCATCTGCGGGACGCCGGACTTGCCGCCGGAACTGCCGCCGGACGCCTGCGGTTTCGACGACGGCTGTTGTTGCCGTGCCTGTGGCTTCTGGCCAGCGCTGTAGGTCTGCGCGATGGAGTGGGCGCCGCCTTGCCCGGACTCGCCGTCCTTGTCCTCGCTCTGTGAGCGGCTGTGCTGGTGGCGTTCGAAGGCGGCCATGCCCGCGCCGACCACCGCGGCAGTGCCGAACCCTGCGGAGGGCTGCGAGTCGTGGGAGTCCTCGGCGGTCGGCAGCAACGGCGCGTACTTCAACAACGCGAACGGCGCGAAACCGACCACGATGAGCGCGACGATCACGACCACGATCTGGCCGAGCAGCGGCATTCCGCCGGCCTTCATCGCCGGAATCGAGAGGTTGCCGTCGATCAGCGCGAACACCGCGCCGAGCAAGAAGTACAGCAGCGGCTTGGAGAACAGCAGCCCGAGGTAGGTGTAGACCGGCCGGGCCGCCTTGAGCCGCCACCGCGGGTGCACGCGCATGCCCCACGCGATCCCCGCCACCAGTCCCGACAACGGCAACGCGACCGACTGCAGGGCGAAACCCACGAAGACCGCGCCGGTACCGAAGATCAGCAGCCCGAACACGATGCTGCCCACTCCGGCGCCGCCGGGGATCATCACGGCGGTCACCTGGGACAGCGCGGCCAGTTTCGTGATGGCGCTGCCGATGTAGTCGGACTGCCACGCGGCGATGCCGCTGGTCATCTTGCGCACGGTCGTGTGCAGCACCGTCGCGATCGCGGGCGCGAACACGGTCAAGAACATCCCGAGGGGCAGCTGTTTGAACAGCGCCTCCTGCAGGTCCTCGCGGCCGCCGCCCCCGGAGGCGGTGCGGGAGATCATCAGGACCGACATCAGCGCCATGACCATCAGCCCGAGTCCGGTCGACGCGCCGTAGGTGGCCAGGAACCACGGCGAGCCGGGGTCGAAGTTCCCGACGGTGGCCAGTCCCTCGAGTAGCACCCGGACTGCGAAGTCCACGGCCGAGGCGTGCAGAGAGTTGGCGAGCTCGTCCATCGCGCCGGCCGGGTTGGCGACGAACTTCGCAATGTCGACGGCGACCGACAGGATCGAGGCGAAAGCGTCGATCTGCATGCGCCCGGCGGCCAGGTGCGCCTCACCGATGATCTTGAAGAACGCGCCGATCTTGTCGAGCCAGTGGGTGTTGTTCGAGATGAACTGCGACAACCCGTGGAAGAAGTTGGCGATCGACTCGTTCCACCGGATGCAGCGTTCCTTCTTGTCCGGCACCATGACTGCCCGGCCGCAGTCGACGAAGAACGCCTTCTGGCAGTAGGACGACACGGCGTCGGCGCACGGGTCGCTGAAGTTCTTGATCAGGGTGCTGTCGCCGGCGGCGTACGGCTTCATCCGCTCCAGCGACTCGGCGTCCGGTTTGGCCGCCCACGTGAGGCCCCACGTGTTGCGCACGGGGGCGGTCCACTCGCGTATCTCGTCGGCGCAGTAGCGGTACGCCACGTTGAAGGAGTGGTCGGGGCCGAACACCGCTGGGAACGTCGCCGGGAGTTCCGGTGGTTCCCGGTTGACGTCGGCGGTGTTTTGGTCGGGCCAGAACTTGGCACGTTCGCTGGGCGGCGTGGCCCAGTACAGCAGCCGCGACTCGACCTTCATGACCTCGTTGAGGTAAAGGCTGAGGTCGCCGCCTTTGTCCTTGCACTCTGGTGTGCTGAACCACGGTCCTTGGCGGAACTCGCTGGTGTCGCCGACGTACTTCACAAGGTTGGGAGGGAAACCCTGCGGGGTGTTGCCGTTCGTCGGCGGCTGTGCGAGCGCCGCGGGCGCGAGTGTGAGAAGTAGCGCCAGAACCGTTCCACATAGGACGGTCAAGCGTCGGAACATGCTCCCCCCATAGGTTTGCCGCTTACTCGATCGTGATGAAGAAGCTGTAGAAGGCGACCTGCTTGCGCTCAGGCGCCGGGGCGGTGTCGTCGGTGCCGGGCTGCGGGCCGTCGACGGTCTTGACGGTCGCGACCTTCCAGGTGTCGGCCTCCCAGACCAGCCGGTAGGTCACCGTCGACCACCGCTGCGCGCGGATGACGCCCCGGCTGCCCAGACCTGGGCCGATGCCGACCGAGGACACCCACAGCTCGATGACCGCCTGGTCGCCGGTGAAGTCCTTCACCGCGAAGTCGGCCGGTGCCTTGGAGGTCCGGTCGTCCCCGCTGGTCGCCTTGGTCTGGGAGAACAGCTGACGCGTGGCCTGGTCGGCGCTGCTGGCGATCCACGTGGTCTTCACGACCTCGGGGTCGGCGTGGCCGTGCGCGACGGCGGGTTGGAGCTGTACGGCGATGATCGCCGCGCTCGCTGCGCCCTCACGGTCGCGGGTGAACCCGCTCGGCACCCCCTTGGTGATCGTCTTCGGCCCGTGCTCGCGCGCCCCCGCACCGCTGGGCACGTCGCTGGGCTGCGTGTGTCCGGGCTGTGCCTGCTCGCTGGACGCGGGCAGCGCGTACCGGCCGACCAGAACGCCACCAATGAGCACGACGGCGACGGTGAGGATCAGGACGAGCACGCGAGAGGTCCTCGGCCGGGGACCGGCCGGCGCGCTCGTGGGCGTGGTGTGGGACATGTGCTTGGCTCCGGTTCCCCTAGAAGATCGCGATCACTGCACCGAAGATCATGCCCAGGCCTGCCAGTGCGATCAGAGCGAATACCGACTTCTTCGCGGATTCGGTGTGTTCGTGCACGTCCGCGGAGTAGCCGCCCTTCTTGGCTCGCTGCAGCTCGACCGTGGCCCGGATGAAGCCGAACGCCACGATCAGGAACGCGATGC
Source organism: Lentzea sokolovensis (assembly GCF_033949975.1). NCBI lineage: Bacteria > Bacillati > Actinomycetota > Actinomycetes > Pseudonocardiales > Pseudonocardiaceae > Lentzea > Lentzea sokolovensis. The sequence continues at coordinate 67,688 of NZ_JAXAVU010000001.1, read as the reverse complement.
CCCACACGCCGCCGAGCAGCGTTTTCCAGGTGGAGTTGAACGCATCCCCCCACACTCCGAGATCGGGTTGGACGCCGTCGAAGGGGTTGGGCGAACCGGTCGGTGCACCGGGCGGGCCGGGCTCTTTCTGCGCGAGGAACGTCACCTCCGGATCGTTGCGGTGAAACATCATGTGGCCTTTCGAAGGTGCAGCTCGGTGACCGGCGCGGGCGCGCCGCCGGGTGGCGGCGTTGCGGTGTCGGCGGGCTGCTCGGGTTCGTGGTGCTCCTGTGCGGGAGGGGATGACTTGCCTGCCCAGGGTGGTAGTTGGTCCGGGCGCGGGGCCCGCTGGGCCGCGAGCCTGTCGGCGACCGCGGCCGCCGCGCCGACCCACGTGCGGCGGGAGGCCTCGCTGATCCGGGCGTGCACGATCGGCCGGCCGCCCGCGAGCTGCGGGTCGAACGGCACCTCGACCACCAAGGCGGTGCGGGCGGCGAAGTAGGCGAGCATCTGCCGCCGCAGTGCCGGGGGCGCGGCCGCCGTGGCGGGGCCGACGACGGTGACCGCGCCGGCGACGAGGTCCGGCCGCCGGGTGTCGAGGTGGTCGAGCATCCACGCCGCGCTCTGCGCGACATCGGGCTCGAGCGTGATCGGCACGACCAGCTGGTCGGCCATGCCCGCGGCCCACTGCCAGTTCCCCGCGCGGACGTTGTTGCCGGTGTCCATCACCGTCAGCCCGAAGTACCGGCTGAGCAGTAACCAGATCCGGCCGCACTCGCCGGGCCCGATCTGCTGTGCGCGGGCCGGGTCGGTGTCGCTGGCCAGGACCTCGGCGCGCGTGGGTTGCGAGCGCAGGTAGTGGGTGAGGTCGCCCGCCGTGCCGACGGCGGTGAGCTGCTCGGCGGCGCCGAGCAGATGCCACACGTGGGTGTCGGGCGTGGCGACCTCGGCGCGCTGCGCGAGGGTTCCGCGCGCCTCGTGGTTGTCCCACGCCACGACCGGTCCGCCGCGCAACGCGGCGAACGTGTGCGTGAGCATCAACGTGGTCGTGCTGACCTGGGCGCCGCCCTTGGGGTTGGCGACCATCACCAGCCGCCCACCTCCGAGGTGCTGGCGCACCGCAACCTCGGCCTGCCGGTGCCGCGCCTCGTCACGGCCGGGACCGGGTTTGATCAGCCCGCCGGTCGCCTTCCGCAGCCGGGCGCGCCATCCCCACATCGCCGGATCAGCCGTCACCGGCGGCTGCACGGCCACCAGCTGCTCCGGACCTGGACGGTCGGCGTTGACCGGGTTCGCAGGCGCAGCTGCAGCGCTCCCCACCGGGGCGACTCCGTGCAGATCGACGGGTTCCTCGGCGTTGTAGCCGGTGCCGGTCACCACTGCGGCCCCCCGCGCGAGAGCCCCTGCTGTGGTGGAGCGACGTCGTGATCGGGCCCGCGTTTCGGGCGCACCGCCGCGAGAATGCGTTTCGCGACGTCCCTCAGCGACGTGCCCGAGCTGGATGCCTCCCGCGCCGGACTCGTCCGGGATACCGGACTGTTGTCCAGGGCTTCGGCTAGGCGCGTCGGCTGTGGCGCGGAACCGGTGACCGGGACTGGGATCGGGAAGTCCGTGAATGCCCAGTAATTTCCATTCACATCCCAATGGACTAGTCGGCGCTGATGGTCCTGCTCGACCGCGTCCTGTGCCATGGCTGCAGTCGGTGCGGCGTGAACAGTCCATCCGTCGGCGTGGACTTCTGCATAGCCGTGCCGTTGGACCTGTGTCAGAAGCTCTTGAAGCTCTTCCACAGAGTTGACCCTGAAGTCGGAGACATCGTCGACGTTTTTCTGGACGCTCACCGGGTTGTACAACAACCATCCGTTTTCTGCGTCTGGTGGACCCGGTTCGTTGTAGGTGACGAAGCTCCACCCATGAGTAGGGTCTTCTCCGATCCGTACGAGGAGCTCCAAGCTTTTATCATCGTCGGGGACGTAGGTACCGAACGCTGGTTGCCAGCCCCACTCCTCCGGATTCCAGCCGGGTGGGATGCGAATAGGAGGCACCTCCTCCCATTCCGATGAGGGCATGTCTACTGGCCGGAATTCCATTCCACATCTCCCTTCGCGGTCGACTCGTGTTGTGAACCGAGGTGCTGTACCTTCATGTGCGAACTCCTTCTCTGGCGTTTACGGAATTGGCCGGGCGCCGACATTCCGGAAGTCCCCGCCGGTTCTGACTTTCGAGACCTTCACGACATCGCCGCTTTGCGGGGCTTCGAGCATCATGTGTTGTCCGTTGATGGCGCCCAGGTACATGGCGACGTGATGAGTGCCCCAGAACAGCAGGTCACCTGGCCTGGCCTGGTCGAACGGGACGACGAGCTTCGCGCGGGTGAGCTGCGCGTCCGAGGGCCGGATGATCTGCACTCCGGCCTGCGCATACGCGTACAGCGTCAATCCCGAACAATCGAATCCGACTTTGTTGTAATCGCCGTGCGCGTCGGCGACGCCGCCGTCACGGACGCCTTTCGTGGGACCGTCTGCATTACCGCCGCCCCAGGAGTAGGTGATGCCCAGCCATGACAGACCAGCCGCGATCGCGGTGGCGACCTGCGGGGAGGCCGCACGCACGACGCCAGCAACCCCGGCCTCCGGCGGCAGGGTGACGTCCGAGCCGGTCACGGTGACCTGTATCCGGCCCTTGAACGAGCGGTCCGCGCAGTCCAGCGGCGGCCCAGAGCCGTCGTAGAGCGCGGCCACGACCGCCTCGGCGAACCGCTGGTGTTTCTCGTAGCGCCAGCCCTCACCGCTGCGCTCGACGTCCTCGGCGAGTTCATGATTCGACCGGGCGTCGGTCTCGTAGCTCGGTGCGCGTTTGAGTAGCACGGCGAAGAAGCCCTTGGACGCGGCGGCGGCGTCGGTGCGGTCGTAGCCGACGTAGGCGTTCCAGGGTCCCGGCGCGATCTGTTGGAATACGCCGACGGCGTTTCCGTTGCGCGCCAACGGGTTGAGCGTGGATTCCTGCATCCCGGCCTGCAACGCGACGACCGCGCCGCGGCGGGTGATGCTCATGCCCTTGGCGACCCCGAGGATCTGCTGCACCGTCGCGGTCTGCGTCGGCGAGAGCACCACCCCTGCGAACGAACCACCACCCGACGGTGGCGCTGGTGCGCTCGGACCGGTGCCGGGCACCTGGCACGTCGCGGGCGGGATGATCGCGTCGGCGTCGGCGCGGCGGGGTTGCAGCAGCACCAGCACGAGCAGCAGCGCGGCGGCCAGTGCGACGAGCGGGATCAGGAGAAGTTTCATCAGCCGGCCTCGACGTGGATGTCGACGAGCCACCGGCCGTCGGGCTGGCGCAGCACCGTGCGAGTGGTGAGCACGTGCTCGGTCTGGAAGGCGACGTCGGCCGCGAGCAGGGTGCGGGTCGCCGTCGCCCGCACGTAGACCTGGTCCTCGCCGCGCGGGGCCTCGGGGATGAGTTCGGCGGTGATCCGGTCGCAGCGGGTAGACAGCTTCTGCTCGACCACCGAGCGGTACGCGGCCTCGCTGTCCCCGGCTCGCAGGTCCGCGGTCTTGCCTGCAGTGGTGGAGAACACCGTTGCCCGCTCGACGTTGTTGTTGCGGGGCTGGCGGTAGTCCGAGGCGCACCACTGCGTCATCCATGCCCGCGTCACCGCGACGGGGTCCGCGAAGTCCGTGGTCGCGGCGGTCGGCGCCGTTGGGGGCGGCGGCACCGTCGACGGGGTCCCGGCGGGCGCGGACGGCGTGATCGGCGAGACGCTCGGCAGCCGCAGACCCGATCCGGGCGGCGGTGACGGGCTGGTCGCCGGGGTCGACGCGCTCAGTTCCGGCCTGGGCGGTGCTGGGACCGTCCGTTCGGGTGCGGGGGAGGAGCAGCCCGCGCACAGCAGCACGGCGCCGAAGCCGGTCGATATCCAGGCGCGCATGTGCTTTCTCCCTTCCAGAGCGGGGTGTGCGATCGGTCAGGCCGGGTGCGGACGACGCGTGCCGGGTTGCGTGCCCCGCTCACGCCGGCCGGTCACGGCGGGCCGCTCTTGGGTGGTCGGGTGTCGTCGGGACTGCGGTTGACGGCACGGCGGCCGCGCGGCCTGGAGGCCTGCCACTCCCGGAAGGTGCGGTCGCCGACGAGCCGTTGGATGTGCGGGATGTGGTTCTGCCGCATGCCGACCGGCGACGGGCCCAGCACGGCGTCGAGGTCCGTGGCGGCGTTGGTGTGCCACCCAGCCGCCGCGATCGCTTCCTCGGTCGGGAAGACATCGGCGACGCGGTGCCGCGTCGGGTCGATGAGGTGGTCCTCGCGGCCGCCGTAGCTGTAGATCCAGCGGAAATTCTCGGGCGCGTTCGGTACGGCAATGCGCTCGAATCGGGAGATTTCCTTGGTGTAGCAGTAGATCAGCGTCCCCGGTGTCGCCCGCGCCACCTCCAGCCAGGTGGACAGGTACAAGTCACTGAAGAAATCGCCGGCGTCGTGCACTCGGAGCGCCGCCCCGTCGAACTTCGGTGCGCGCAGCTCGGCGATGATGTCCGCGGTCCACTTTTCGAGGTCGTCGAGGATGCGAGCCAGGTTGCGTTCGTGCTTGGCCAGCACCTGCGGGAACCGGAACGTTCCCGTCCGGGCGTAGCATGCGCGTGCACAAACGCCGGCCTGCTCACACGTCACGTACCGGCGGCCGTCGGGCAATTTCCCTGCCAGCGCGGGGATCGAGAAGTTGTGGATTCCGTGCGGACGCAGCCACCGATTCTGGGTGATCATGCGTTCGGGCCTGTAAGTGTTTCGTGGCATCAGGTTTCACCTCGCACGCGCGTGTTCCCTTGTGGACGGTGTGTGAAGAGTGGGACGAGCGTTGCGATCGACGGGCCCAGGGCGACTGCGAGCAGTACGCTTCCGGCCCCGAGTGATCCGTTCGCGACGGCGATCGCCGGGTTGATCATGAGTACGCCGGTGAGCAGGCACAGCACGTCGGCGCCCATGCGGATGCGTGCCGGGCTCCAGTCCGTGCGGCGGGCGATCGCGACCATCAGGCCGTCGCGGGGTAGCGCGCCGAGTTCAGCCGACAGGTACAGGGCGGTGCCGACGGCGAACATGGCGCCGCCGAGCAGCATCGCCATCACCCGCAGCCACACCACTTGCGGCGCGGGCAGTATTGCGAGGGTGAGGTCGGCGACGACAGCGGGGATGATGACCGAGGCGACGGTGCCGATGCCGGGCTTGACGCGCAGCGCGAGATTGAGCACAAGCACCGTCGCCTGCACGGCGATGATCGCGCCGCCGATCGTCCATCCGAATCGGTCACCGACGGCCCGGTGAAAAACGTCGAGCGGCAACAGCCCCATGGAAGCCGTGACGAGCATGCCCACCGCGATGCCCATGAGCGCGTTGCCTACGACGACCTGGCCCAGCCGCACCACGAACGGCCGTGACTCGTTGGCCTCGGCGGCGGGCTGCTCCTGTGTGGGATCAGTGGGCATGACCGCTCACCCACTCGCGCTTCGGCACCGGCCCGCGGCGGTCGAGCGCGGCGGCCCCGGCCTTCTCCAGCAGCACCAGCAGGTCGTCGGCGACCTCCGGCGCAGCTGCGAAGATCGGGTCTCCCAGGTGCGAGGCCGGTCCGCCGGTGCCCGGCCAGCTGACGACCGCACCGGCTTCCTCGCAGATCAGCAGCCCGGCGGCCCAGTCCCATTCGTTGAGGTAGTGCTCGAAGTAGCCGCCGTACGTGCCTTGCGCGACGCGGCGGATGTCCTCGACGTGCTCGATCATCCGCGCGACCACCGCGGCCTGCGGGCCGCGCTCGGCGGCCTGGTAGCTGAAGCCGGTGGCGAGCAACCGCTGCGAGAGCGGCTTGTCCTTGCGGGCGTCCAGCGGGATCCACTGGTGACGCACGGCCGGGTCGTAGAAGCGGGCGCCGTTGCCGCGCCCGGCGGAGTAGACACGGCCGCTGGCCGGTTCGGCGACCGCACCCGCGAGCACGACGCCGTCGACCTCGATGGCGATCGACACCCCGTACTCCGGCGCGCCGGCGTGCAGGTTCGCGGTGCCGTCGACGCCGTCCGCGATCAACCTCAGCTCGCCCGGACGTGCTTGCGCCACACCGCTTTCCTCACCGGTGAAGGAGTGCGGGGCGTCGCCCCAGATCTCGGTGGCTTCCTGGCGCATCGCGGCTTCGGAGGCCGGGTCGCAGTCGGTGACGTAGTCGGTCTCGCTGCTCTTGGTGGTCGCGTCAGTGGCTCCGGGCCGTGCCAGGCGCTCGCGCACGGTGCGGGCACCGGTGCCGGCGAGGTGCTCAGCGTGGATCTGCAGCTGACGGGTATCGAAATGCACTAGGTCTCCCTGACGGTGGTAGATCACGGGCGGGGCGGGCTGGATCGCCCGATGAGGCGGTGGCGGCGCGCCGAGGCGGAGCGGCGTGACATCTCGCTGTGGCCCGGTGCAACCGGGCGCGTCAGGGAGGGGCGAGAGCACGTCGCGCGGAACGAAACTCATGGCGCGGGCCCGAAATCGTGCATGCGGACCCTCCGGCGCGGACCGGGAATCGGGGGCTGGTGGGCGGGGGCGCCGAACGTGGACGTGCCCAACCCCAGCCGGCACGTCCACGCCGGCACGTTCGTGATCATCGGCCCGCTCCCGTCACGACCGGGCACACCGCGGTGATCAGCCCGCCGCGCGGTGCCGCGAGCGCGAGCGCGGGAAACACCTTGCGCAGCAACCCGATTCCGGCCGTGTTGGTCGTGCCGACCGACGCGGTGACCGCGAGCACCCCATCGCGGGCCGCTTCCTCAGCGAGACGGGCCGCGAGCGCGGTGCCCGCGCCGTGGCGCTGCCATGCGTCCTCGACGAGCACGGCGATCTCGATGCCGCCGGCGTCGTAGAGCATGGACGCGACGCCGACCATGCTCTGCTCGGTCCACGCGGCGACGGTGAGCTGGTCGGCGCGCGAGGGCAGCGCCTCCAGCAGCAGCCGGGCCGCGCCGGGAGTCCCGCCGTGGCAGCGGGATCGCAGCGTCGCTTCCGAGCAGCGGGCCAGCAGCCCGCGCAGTTCCTGCATGGTCGCGTCGTCGTCGGCGTAGACGTCGAACACCTCGAAGGTGGTCACGCTCCCCACCTCCGCGCGAGCAGCGGCTGCGACTGCAGCAGCCGCAACGGCCGCGCCGCGACTGGACGGGGCCACTGCAACGCCTGCAGCAGGGCGGTCGTGCCGCGCTGGCCGCTGATGAAGAAATGTCCGCCGGGGAACGTCGTGTGCGTCGCGTCGGGCGCGAGCTCCAGCCACCGGTGCGTGGTGCACGCCGGCGCGTACCAGTCCGCCGCGCCCGACCACGCGAAAAGCGGGCAGTCCAGGACCGGGAGCGTGCCGGGCCAGTAGGTCTCGCACGCGGTCAGATCGGCGCGCACGCGCGGCAACCACGACCGCAGGAACTGCTCGTGGCGCTGCAACCGCGGCGGCAGGCCACCCATGTCGATCAGCTTCGCCAGCAGCTCCCGCTCACCGAGCAGGTGCAGCGGGTGCGGCGGGCGAACCATCGGCGCGCGGCTGCCCGAGACGATCACCGCTTGCGGCGTGCGCTGATGCTCCTGCATGCGTACGGCGACGGCGTGCGCGAGCAGCGCGCCGAACGAGTGCCCGAACAACGCCACCGTGCCGTCGCCGTCGCCGGTGTGCGCGAGCAGTGCGTCGGTGATTGCGTCGACCAGCCCAGGAGTCAGTTTGGTCACCGGGTCCTCGTCACGGCGGTCGTCGCGGCCGGGCAGCGCCACGGTCACCAGGTCGATTTCCTGGGGCAGCAACGGAATCCAGGAGTTGTAGGCGGTGGGGCCGGCGCCGGACCAGGGGAACGCGACCAGCGTGTGCCGGGTGGGGCCGGGTCCGTTGCGGTACCTCGCGAGCCACCCCGAACTCGAGGAAGGTGACGGAAGGCGTTCCGGGGACGCCGGGGCGGCGGGCGGCGGGGTCGTCAGGATCGTTGACATGTGATCACCACACGGGCACGGAAGTCGGGACAGGACGGGGGAGAAGCACGCCGTGTTGCGGGGCGCGATCACGCAGCACCCGCCAGAACACGATCTCGTCCGCAAGAACGGCGGGCATGCCGCCGGGGTAGAGCGTGCCGCGCGACATGATCGCCGGGGCCTGCGGTTCGCGCGGGCCGTCGAGCTCGATGGCGTAGTGGGTGCCGCGCGGTGCGTCGGGGATGAGCTCTCCGATCGGGACCGCGCCGTCGCGTAGCAGGACGAGCTGCTCGGGCGTCAGGCCCAGGCGCGGCACGTGGATCAGCGACTTGATCGACGCCAGGTGTGGTCCGTCGGCGTTGAGTGGGACGAACACGCCGTTGCGGCGCAACACTTCTGTCCCGGCGGGCAGGCCGAGCAGCATGCCCTCGTGCTCGTCGACGACGTCCAGCCGGTCCGCTTCGACAGGTACCCGCTTGAGCGGGTAGCCGGTCCACCAGCTCAGGATCGTGGAGAACTTCGGCGCGACCCGGATCCCGCGTGCGAGCCGGGCGGCTCGATCGGTGAGCTCGTCGGTGGCCGCGCCGGGCTTGAGCGGAATCACCTGGTCCTCCTTCGCAACGCTGGTGGTGTGGGGCTGGTGCGCCCCACCCCCGGGGAAGTGGGGGTGGGACGCCGGATCTAGGTCCGCGAACCGGTCCTGGCCTGGATCAGCCGGTGACCGGGTGGTGGCCGTCCTGCAGTTGGGGTGTCGGCGCGGGCTGCGGCGTGGTGCCGGGCTTGGGCGTCGGCTTCTGCGTGCCGGTCGGCGGCTGCCCCGGCGGCTTGCCGGTCGGCTGGCCCGTGGGCTGCCCAGTGGGCGGGTTGGTCGGCGGGTTGGTGGGAGGCACGGTGGCCTTGCCGCACTTGACCACCGCGACGGTGATCGTCTGCGCGACCTTGTCGCCCGCGCCGAGGATCTGGATGGTCGCGCCCGCCCCGCCGCCGAAGCTGACCTTGAGCTTCGGGTCGCTGGGTGCCGCGCCGCCGTGGGCGTAGCTCACGGCGCCGTCGGCGCACTTGGCCGACACCGACCCGATCGCCTTGCCCGCGACCACCACGTTGGCGACGGTCGCTTCGGCGATCCCGTTGCCGGCCTTGACGGTGATGCCGCTCGCGGACCAGCCCATGCCGGACACCGAGCCCGACGCGGTCTTGACCTCGCCGTCGGAGGCGACCGAGGGCTGCGCGGCCTTGTTCTCGTTGCCGGACGCGGACACGCCGTACGCCGTCGACGTACTGGCCTGGGCGGCAGCGAGCCCGTGGACCTGGGCGTTCGCCGGTGCCAGCACGGACGCCGAGCCCGCCGCCGCGAGCGCGCCGATGCCGGCCGCGGCGAGGAACAGGCGTGTGGAGTGGGTGGTTGTGCGGACCACGTGGTCCCCCCTTGATGTGGTGTGGCCCTGGGGCCGGGTACGGGAATTCACTTGATCAACACCGGGGTGCCGAGCGGCAGGTCGCCGCGGGTCATCGCCTCGGTGAGGCTGGAGAGCGCGTCCGGCGGGATCCGGACGCAGCCGTCGGAGGAGGCCGTGCCGTAGACCTCGGGCGTGGGCCAGGTGTGCAGGCCGACCGTGCCGGGGCCGCCGCCGAAGGTCAGGTGGGTGTCGGAGTGCGTGCCCAGTGGCAGCACGACCTTGGAGAACGTGGAGCCGTTGTCGCGCAGCGCGGCGAGCAGGAACGTGCGGCCGGCCGGGGTGATCGCGCCGGGTTTGCCGATCCCGGCTTTCCAGCGGCCGGTGACGGTGCCGTGGGTGGTGAGCGTGACCTCGAACGCGGGCCGGTCCACGGTGATCACACTGGGGCTCTTGGCGACGGTGACGTCCGGGGTGTCGATGTGCATCCAGGCGACGGAGTTGTTGGGGCGTGAAGGAAGCGCGACCAGCGCCCACCCCGGCTGGGTGTCCAGGATGGACAGCCACGTGTCGGTGCGGGTGATGTTCGGCTCGATGCCCAGCGGCTGGGTCGCAGGGACGACGGCGACAGCGTCGCCGCCGGGCGCGGCGTACACGGGCACCGCCGTGGTGGGGTGGGCGACCAGCCCGCCCGGCACCTGCTCGGGTGCGGGGTCGCGCGGGGCGGCCGGGGTCGTGGCGAAGGTGGTGGCCTGCGGGAGCGAGGCGAGTTGATCGGCGCTCACCGTCTGCGGTGCCACGACCGGCGTTGTCTCGGAGGTGAGGGTGCCGCTGGTGGTGTCGTTCTGGCCGAGCGGGTCGATGCGCTGCTCGCCGGCGGTGGGCCGGGTGAGCGCGATGCTCAGCAGGGCAGCGAACACGGTGACGGCGACCAGCCCGGCGCCGGCGAGCAGGGCGGGCCTGCGGCGCGCCTGCGTCGGCGGCGTCTGGTAGCGCCGCTCACCCGAGGGGGATTGCGGGCCGGGCGTCGGCCGCTGCTCGTCGTCCTGACCAGCCGGTCCGAGCTGGTCACCGTCGTGGATCATCACGACCTCCTTTCTGCTTCTCGGTGGGGACTGCGGGTGCGGCGTGCCGGTCGCCCCCGAGCGGCGGATCGCCGCACCCGCAACTGGGGGTCTGGGGTCAGTGCAGGAGCACTGCGGTGCCAGCGGGCACGTCGCGCAGGGCGTCGCGTACGCCTGGGGGAGCGGGAACACAGCCGGTGGAGTCGACCTGGCCTAGCGCGGACACGGCGGGCAGGCCCGGCACCGTGATCCCGCCGATCGGGCCCGTGCACAGCCGGTCGACATCGAGGCGGAACGGCCACAGCACCCGCAGCAGCCACGGCAGCGCATCGGCCTGGCCGCCGGCGGCGACGAAGCTTCGGCCGCCAGCGCGGGCCGGTATCGCGACCGACGCCGGTGTGCCGGTGAGGGTCGATGCTGCAGCGGTGCCGTGGCCGAGTTCGGCGAGCACCGTGACCTTGCCGGTGACGGTGTTGATCTCGACGCGCCTGTCACCGTGGGCCAGTTCGACCTGCGGCCGCAGGTGGATCCAGCCGACCGCTGCCGCACCGGTGGGGTGCGGGCGCGAGGGCAGCATCACCAACGCCCAACCCGGCCTGCGCTCAAGGACCGGTGTCCACGTCGGCGTGAGCACTTGCCGCGGCGGCAGCACAGCGAACGCGCACCCGCCAGGCTCGGCATATACGGCGGTGTCGTCGGTGGGATGCAGCACGACCGTGCCCGGATCAGCCCCAGGTGCCGGATCGGCGGGCGCGCCCGCCAGAGTCACGCCGACGGCCGCGCGCGGCAGCGCCGCCATCTCCGGCTCGTTGATCGCTCGCGGAGCGACCTCAGCAGGGTCCTGCTGCGTGGCAACGGGTATCCGGTCCCGCAGCGGCCCGGCGGCAGTCGCCGTCGCAGTCACCGTGTCCGGAACCGGTGCAGGTGCAGCGGCCGGGCGGCTGATGTCGTGCATGCGCAGCAACAACGCCACGAGCACGACCAAGGTCACGGCCAACAGCAGCTTCACCATCAAACCGGACCGGCGCCAGTCCACCAGCCGCATCAGCATTGCTTGGCGCAGCAGCATCATCGCGGTGAGGGGCTTGAGCGGCTGAGTCATTTCCAGGTCGGTCTCTGGCCCGGCGGTCAGCCGCGCGGTGCTCGCGCCTACGACGGCCAAATGACCGGACAGGGGAGTGATGACGACCTCGTCGCCCAGGCGGGTGCTCACGGCGTCTTCCCGGCGATGACCTCGCCCACGTGCTTCACGATCGTGCAGGTATCGCCGGGAAAACGTCCGTTGGTGATCGTGAGCGCGGCGGTGCCGTTGGCCAGCGGGATGATCGCGGTGCAGGTCGGCTCGTTGCTCGACTTGTTGATGCCCGGCTTGATCAACCCCGGCTTGGTGCCGAAGGTGTGCGGCTGCGAACCCTCCTGTTCGGATTGTGCGGTCTTCATCTCGCCCGGCTTGGCCCAGACCACGAGAGCGATGAAACTCTTGGTCGGAAGAGGTTTTCCGCTCGGATCCGCGCCCTTACTCGGCTCTCCGTTGTCGTACCTGCATCCCGTGCGGAACACATCGGTGGCGGACGGCGCACGCAACCGGGGCTTGTTGTCCTTGTCCGGCCGCACTTCCTGCGGGAAGGCTCCCCACCCGAGCTGGCACGGGTCGTACGGGGCGCCGACGGTCTTGGCGTCCACGCGCGGGTCGAGATCACCCAGGGTGATCTGCTTGGGCTTGTCCTGCGTGGCGACCGTGGCGATGGCGTGGGCAGTGGGCACGGTGGTGAGACAGGCCGTTGCGGCGGCAAGTGTCAGCACGCCGCGCGTCAAGCTCCTGATAGTCGTCATGATCTTGTCCCCCGACAAAGATGCGTTGAGGCTCATGGGAAAAGTGTTTTCAGCAGCTCCGCGACCAGCGGGTCGCGGATGCTGTCCAGGCGGGCCCGGTCCACCGGGGCGTCGACCTTGGTGCCGCGCGGCGGTCGCAGGTTCTGCCGGACCCGCAGAGCACCGGGTTTCTCCTTGTCGCCCAGCACCGCGATGGAGAGCTCTTCCTTGTCGCGGCCTTGGCCGTTGGCGTCCTCGGGATCGCCGACGCGCATCACCGGCTTGCCCGCGATGGACAGTTCGGTGACCTTCGCGGCGGTGTCCGGCCTGGACTGCAGGATGGACAGATCCCGCGCCAGGGATTCCTTGGTCGACAAGAAGATCTCGACCTCGATGACGGACTCGTACTTGCCGTCAGCGCCCTTCTTGTTGTCGTCCGAGCTGATCGTGCACGTCGGGCTTCGTGGGCTGTCTGCGATGACCCGGTAGTGGCCAGCACCCAGAAACCGGTCCAGGACATCGCCGGGCAGCGCCGAACACAGCATCTGCGCCGCGACGACCGGCTCCTCCTCAGCGGTGCGCAGCAGGTCCTGGCCGGTTTTCGGTTTGGTGTCCGACCACTCCTGGCACACCTCCGGTTCGTTGCTGCGCACGCACGCTCCGGCTGCCGCGGCCTTGCCGCTGCTGGGTGTGGACTCCGGCTTCGCGGTGCCGGGCACGATGCTGCCGCAGCCGCTCAACGTCGTGGCCGTCAGCGTGGTCGCCGCGAGCACCAGGGTGACCAGGCGGCCGTTCATCGCTTGCCCACCTTGGACAAGACCTTCTCCGCCGCCTGCTGCGCGATGTCGCAGGTCGCCGTGGACATGCGGATCTGCTGGTACAGCACGCCGCCCTCGGTGGCCCGGTTGTCCTGCACGATGCTGGTGTCCGGGTCGTAGACGATGTAGCTGGTGCAGCCTGAGCGGCCTTGAAAGATCACCGTCTTGTAGCCGGCGACCGTGACCTCACGAGCGCTCTGATCTCCTGGCTTGACCAGTGCTGACGGGTCGTCGTCGACCATGAGCGTGATGCCGACCTCGTTGCGGCCCACGCCTTTGTCCCGTGACGGCGGTCCGGGGTTGAGCGGCTTCGCGGTGCACACGAAGGGCCCTGAGGGCTGCAACACTGCGTCCGCGCCGAACATGTCCAGCGCACCCGACGCCACGGTGCACGGGTCGAGCTTTGCTAGCGTCAATTCCGGTTTCGTGCGTTCAGAACCGCGTTTGGGCAGGTCCTTCCACAGAGGCGCGACCTTGGCGGCGTATTCCTTGGCCAGCTGGCAGCTGGACTTGGCCGGCTTGTCCTCCCCGGTGCCGGACGGGCTGGTGCGCAGCACGATCGCCCGGTCGTCGTCGAGTGGCTTGGCCAGTGTGCACGTCCGCTCGTCCTCGGAGACGAAGACCTCCAGGCCGCCGATGCTCTCCGGGGCGGCGTCCTTGCGCTGCGACGCGTCAAAGGTCTCGCCCACCTCCAGATAGATCGTCCAGCTGGCCCGGAACTCGCCCTTGTGGGTTCGCAGCACGCATTCCTGCATGCCGTCCTGCGACGGGATGATCTCGTCGAGCTCGTCGCCGGTGATCTCCTTCGCGGCGTCCGGGTCGTGCAGCCCGCACGCGTCGATCGCCCGGTAGCCTGCTGCGGCCTCGGCCAGCGCCCGGTACTCCTGTGGGATTGCGGCCTCGATCTTCGTCGGCTGTGTTTCCCCGCCGCCCTCAGGTGGGCTGGGGGCGTCCTTGGTGCACGCGGAGGCCAGCAGCGCCGTGCCGAGCAGCAGCGCGAGCGTGAAACGTTGTCGTAGAGCCATGTTCGTGATCCCCCTGATCCGAACGGGATGTGCCCGGTGGCACGAAAGACTGGGGTGGGAGTGAGCGAAGGCTGGGCGGGTCAGCCGCGCAGCAGCCGGACGGCCTGCGAGACCTGCACGCCGGTGCTGCGCAGATCGGCGATCCATCCGGGGATGGCCCGGCTGGGCGGCTGATCGGTGCCGGCTCGGGTCCGGACAGCCACGTCAACGGCGCCGAATTCGGTGACGGCGTGCGCGTCGACGTCGGCCGCAGCCAGCGTCGGTGATCCCGCCCCGCCGATGTGGGGGGAGACCAGCGCGGAGGCAGTGCCGGACAGCACGGTCAGCGTCATCGCCGAGACGACGGTCGCGGTGGCCAGCAAGCGGGTGACGATCCTGCGAGTGATCAATGGTCCTGCTCCAGATTCGAGAAGTACCGGTATGTGAGCCGGGTGAGGTGGCCGCGCCGCCCGCACTGCGAGTCCGCCCTGGGGGGTGCGGAGGCGGGCGACGCGGCCCTGGGGGATCAGTCCCTGATGGACTGACGCTGGTGGGTCATTTGCCGAAGGCAGTGAGGAATCCCGCTGACGGGGTGCCGACACCGGTGACGTTGTCCCAGCCGCTGCCGCTCTGCAGAGACTGCGGCTTGGTGTCGAACTCGGCCAGGTAAGAGCCCTGGGTGCCGGGGACGTCGACGTGGCCGTAGGTGACCATGTACGGCGTCCAGACACCGGCCGCGACCGGCTTGACGTCGGTCATGCCGGTCTTGCCCGCCATCTCGTACAGCGCGCCGTTGAGGAACCCGAACCGCTCGACGCCCTGGGCCTGCTGGGAGTCCGCGACGAGCGCGGCGATGATCGGCGCGGCGGCCGACGTGCCGCCGGAGGGGTACTCGACGTAGCCGTCCGGGGTCGTGAAGCCGACGCTGATTCCGGTGTAGGCGTCCGCGAGCGCGGAAACGTCCGGCAGCATGCGACGTCCGGTGCCCGGCGCGACGCCCTTCTGGTAGTCGGGCTGTTCGTACAGCGAGCTCACGCCGCCGCCCGCGCCGCCGGCGAACTTGCCGTCGACGCCCTGCTGCGGCGCCCAGCTCTGGCCGGACTGGGTGTAGCCGGAGATCTCCCAGCCGGTCTGGAACTTCACCTTGTTGTTGCCGTCCACGGCGACCGACGTGCCACCGACCGCGGTCACCCACGGGTGCGAGGCCGGGAAGTCGGTAGCGGCCCGGCGCACGTCCGGGTTACCGGCGTTGTCACCCGCGTCCCCGGAGGACACGGTGATCGCCTGGCCCTGGATCGCGGCCTGAAGAGCGATGCTGTCCATCTGCTGACGCACCGCGGCGGGCTGGTTCTCACCCGAGGCGCCCCAGCTGTTCGACAACACCGACGCCTTGTTGTCCTGCACAGCCTTGTTCAGCGCGTCGTAGAGCGTCCGGCAGCTCGACGCCCCGTAGTAGACGATCTTCGCTGCCGGGGCGATGGTGTGGATCGCCTGCACGTCCAGCGCCTGCTCGCCCGCCCACGACTCGGGGATGCACTGCTCGATGTCGTCCCAGCGGCTAGCGAGCACCGCCGAGTACTGGCCCGGTGCTAACTGCGGCGAACCGAACGTCGCGGCCGCGCGGTTGGTGTCGGACACGATGGGCTCGTGGTTGTAGGCGCCGATGATCGCGACCGTCTGCCCGGCACCGGTGTTGCCACCGCCCAGACCGTAGATGCCCCGCATCTGCGCTGTGTTGTAACCACACAGCGCGTTGGACTGCATGTCACCGGCGAACTTGCGCGGCACCGCGGTGTTGACCGACTCGCCCCAATACAAGGCACAGCTGTTCGGGTCGCCCGCCGCCTTGACGTCGCCGCGCGGCCGCGCCGGTGCGCCGTTGGGCGTGCGCATCGCCACCTGCTTCGGAGTGATCGTGCGCTCGCTGTCGTCCAGGCCCAGCACCGCCTCCACCGCACCACGCAGCTCGCGCGGAACGGACACTGCGGACTCCGGCGCGGCCAGCTCCAGCGCACCGGCCTTCGTGGAGAGCTTGAACTTGCCGAGCTTCACCCGGAACGCCGACTCCAATGCCGAGACATTGCCCTCGACTGTCACGAAGTGCCGGTTTCCCGACACCTCCGACACCGTTAGGTTCTGGCCCCGCAGCCAGCCGGTCACCCGATCCACAGTGGACTGGGCAGGTGCGTATCGGTCCACGAACTGCTGGGAGGACAGAAACTTGCGGTGCGACGGACTGCCCGGCGTGGACACCACCTTGGCCAGAGCCTCGGCGCCGCGCCGATCCTTGAGCGTCAACGCGATCCGTACCCGGCGGACCTCGTCACCGCTCACGTCGCCGACCTTCGCCGATGGAGTGGCCCAGCTCGGTGTGTTGCCCTCGATCGATGCGCGGTCGCTGGCCAGGGTCGGATCCGCCTGAGCGGCGGAGGTCCCGAGGATCCCGACCAGCGCCGCGCAGCCGGCGAGTGCCGCCGCGCGGGATGGACGTACTGCCATGTGTAAAGCCCCCGAATTCATAGATTCACCCGGTCTCGGCCGGGTGTGACGGCAATATCAACGCCATTGATGAAAGGCGTGTGAGGAAACGCGGCGGGCAGTTTTGTGCCCTGGGAACGCGAGCCCCTCGCGGCGACGGAGTCACCCCCGCACGGGCCAGCGTCTTCGTGTGAGCCCGTGACCTGCACTGACGTGCTGGTAGTTTCTAGACTGCAATGCGGTGATCGCAGATGTCAACGTGTTCAAGCGTATTTTCGAAATTACTTTTGTGGCCGTCATTTAGGCATTGCAAAGTTCCCGAAACCTGACGGCAAACGGGTCTAAATGATTGCGGCAGCGGTATTTTCTAGCTGCTCACCGCGGTCACCTTTTCCGCGACGAATGTAAGGCCGAGATGACAGGCCGAGGCTCCGCGTTCCGGCACGTACCCGGTCACACGCACCCGTTGTGCCCGCGGCTGCTCACCCGCGCGGGCCCGGTGCTCGTTGTCCAGCACGATGCTGCCGGACAGCTGAAAACGCTGACCGGCTTCGGTGACCAGCGAGATGCATCCCGGCCGGCCTGTCAGCCAGGTGGCCTCACCTTCGACGGTGACCTGAGGACTCCGCGACTCCGGTGGAGGGATCTGCACGGACGCAACGACTTCGGTCGTCGGGGTGGACGGCTGCACTGGTCTGGACGGGACTGAGCAACCAATGGACGCGGCTATGGCGACACCGATGGCGACGGCCAGCTGCCGGCTGGTCATTCCAGATCTCCCGCCTCGGCCACGTGTGCCTGAGGCTCCTGGGTGCCACGGAGTCGCAGCGCGGTGCGTTGCGGTGTGCTGCGTAGGCTCCGTGCGGCGTGCACGACTCCCGCTGCCAGGATCAACGAGTTCGGTTCACGCATTCGCGGCAGCAGACCATCCAAGGTCGTGTGCGCGCGCTGCGCTTCGAAGTCCCTGCCCAGCAGCCATACCTCTTCGGGCAGATAGCCGCAGTGCCGTGACGCGTAGACCTCACCTGTGTGAGGGATGAACCCGATCCTCCACGGCCCAGCGCGGTCCAGGGGCTGGCTGTAGGGGCCGTCGTCGTCGCCGTCGCGACGCCACTGCTCGCCGTAGATCTCCCCGGCGACGCGTGCGCTGGCCCAGCCGCTGTCCATTCGGCGTGAGTCCGCGGCGACGAAACTGTCTTCCGGGCCGAACACGACGACGCTCGCAGGTATGTCTGCTGAGCGCTGCCAACCTGCGGACGACTCTCCTAGTAGGCCGAACGGCGCGCCCAGGCCGATCACGAACTCTCGCAACGTGTCCCGTGCGATGACGGCTTGGTCGAGCGAGTCGCGCAGGCCTGATTGCCTCGCGATCGCACTGGACAGTTCTGCCTTCGCGCTACGTCGACGGAGCCAGCCGGCGGGGCTCCAACTGTGCCCCGCCTCAGCAATCTTCCGGCGAGCGTCGGCAATGGAGTGCTCGGCTTGGTTGGTGCGGGACGTCAGCGTGGCCACCGTGGCGCGGAGCTTGCCTTCGAGTTCGACCAGATCCTCAGCTGGATCAGCGGTGGTCGCATTCTGCAGGTGCCCCGCAAGCGCAGGTGGTATCGGATCTGTTCGCAAGCCCAGCGCGACTGCCAGGCCTGCGCTGCTGTGTGCCCAACGCGGTTGATGCTTCGGCAATGCAATCCTCCCCCAAAGCTTCGAGACGTCGGCCGCCGCGCTGCCCCACGTCGACCAGCGAGCAGGTGACCGCGATGCGACAGCCGACGCCTCATCTGATGCCGACAACGGTGTGTCGGCCGGTGGCCAAGCAGCAGATCCCTCCCCGGTCCGCCGCTTGGCCACCGCCTCGTCGTCGTTCGTAAAGCGACGGCGAGGTCTTGGTGCACCAGGTGTTGCTGGTGACGTCGCGGGTGTGACGTGCCGCGACTGCTGGGCGCGCAATGCGTATGCCTATCCGTATCGCCAACGCACTCATCCCACTGCCCCCTGGTGCTCGTCCGGACGAGAGCGATGTTGCATCCGAGTGAGGTGCCCCGCTATCCGCGGCCAGCGAGATTAAAAGAGACGTCGCTGGTGGCTCAGGTGTCTCGCTCGGTTTCCGCATCCCGTCGTGACAAACACTATGGCAATCATTTCTGTTGTCAACGCGTAGTTAGAGGATTGGATTGCATGAATTATCCCGTAGGTGTTCGAATAGCTACGTGTTTTCCCGTAGTGCGACGCGCTGTGGGCCCTTGCGGCACTGGCGGGAACCTGTTGAACTGCGGAAACGAGCGAAGCGACGGTTGGTGCCGATGACGAAGGATGTACTTGCGAAGAGAGAATCTGGCTTGTCGTGAAACTTCGTTCGATTTCATGTGTGCATCCAGACGTTGCCTCGCGGAGGCCGCCACGGGCTTGCTGAACTGAGGCATGGCGCTACGGGGTTACCTGATGGCCGCTACGGGTTCTGCTGTGCAACTACGGGGCGACAATGTTCCCCAGGGTCCGCAGGAATCTGCGCAGTTGGGAGTGTCGGAATCGACGCATGGCGGCCCCGGTTCGTGCGCCTCACGAGATGCGCGGCCTGTCGGGGCCTGCGAGCCGGACTGTAGAACTCACGCGGCGATGCACGGATCTGACGACCGATTCGCTGACTCAGATCGACTTGTTGGACTCTGGATCGAGGTACCACGCGACCAAGTCCGACCTGGTGTGGAGGTCGAGCTTGCGCTTGGCGTTGCGGACGTGGGTCTCGACCGTGCGGTCGGCGATGTCGAGATCCCGGCCGATCTCGGCGTACCGCTTGCCCTGCGCGAGAATCCGGACGACCTCGATCTCCTTGGACGTCAGCAGGTTCTCGCCGGCGCGGACAGAATGCATCTCTTCGATCGGCGTCAGCGCCAGCGCGGTTCCGTCCTCAATGGACAGTTTTTCGCCGGTGGTGATCGCTTCACTGAAGCGGTCCTCGCCGATCGTGTGTCGGCAGTAGTTCCTGATCTCGTCGTTGACACGCAGAAAAGGCTGCATGTTCACCACGCAAGTCTGCGACTCCCGCTGGAGGGAGCTGACCGCCCCGAAGAGCTTGCCCGCGAGTTCGTGATCCCCGACCTTGGCCGTGGCGACCGCGAGCAGCCAGGCGCTCCACGTCGGTCCCCACGTGTCGCCTATTTCGCGTTGCAGCCGAAGCGCGTCCTGGGCGAGAGAGATGGAGCGCCTCGGGCTGCCGTGCATGAACTCGACCAAAGCGCTGGTCCAGGTCGCCCACGAGATCGACCACACTGCCTGAGCCTCGTTCGCCAGGGCCAACAGTCGATCGCGCTGCAGCATGGCCTGGTCTCGCTCGCCCAGGAACGCCACGGCCATCGCTCTGAACAGGATCACCATGAAGGTGTCGCCGGCATTGCCGTCGAGCTGGAACGCAGTCTCGGCGCGTTCCATGGCCGGGAGTGCTGCCTGGGCCTTCTTCAGGTCAGGCTCGCCGAGAAAGACCGCCGTCGCCGAGGCGTACAACAGCGGCGCTAGCGTCTCGCTCAGCCCTAGTGCTGCGGCGTCACGTTTGGCTTTCTGCAGCAGAGGGGCCGCGAGATCGAGGCGTCCTTGCAGCATCGCGATCCACGCGAGCATCGACGTAGCGACGACGTCGGACGGCTCAGGGACTTCTGCGGCGTGCTGTAGTCCGAGCATCAGCATTCGCCGGGAATCGTTGAGCTTTCCGGCGAAGATCTGGCATCGCGTCTGCGTGACATTGGTCGCCAGTTCGACCCCGCGGCGCCGCTGCCCAGGCTGTGCGAGGAAGTGCTTCTGAGCTGCGCGCAGGTTCGGGAGTTCCAGCCGCAACAAGTGCATCCACTCAACCTCGCCGGGGCCGAGCCAGAGCTTCGCTCCCCGTCGGGCCAGATCGCTGAAGTGCTCGGCAGCCGCGTGAACGACCGCACTGGCCGGCCTCGGCGCAGTGCCGCCGTCGGCGTCCTGCTGAGCCTGGGTCAGCAGCTGCTGGCCGAACTGCCTGATCACGCGAAGCATGCGATAGCGCGTGCAACCGGCCTGGTGATCGACCAGCAACAGTGACTTGCGCACCAGCTGCGATAGCAGCGGTTGGACGTCGGCTGAGGCGATGTCATCGCCCACGCAGACCGCACGCGCCGCGTCCAGGTCGAACCCGGTCTCGGATTCGAACACCGTCATCAACGCCCACATCCGCTGTTCATCGCTCGTGAGCAGCTTCTGCGACAACTCGAGCATCACCCGGAGCCCGCGGTGGTGCGCCTCTGTTGAGGTGCCATCGACGAGGAGCCCGAGAAGGTCGGAGTGTTCGACGACCGACTGCAGGCTCAGCACGTCGAGCTGGCTGGCGGCCAACTCGATGGCCAGTGGTAGTCCGTCCAGCAGTTGGCACAGCCGGTTTGCGACCGGGTAGTCGGATTCGGCGATCTCGACGCCGACGGCGCGAGCGCGCACGATGAGCAACTGGAGTGCCTCATGCACCGTGGTGAGCGAGGTGGGATCCGACGACTCCTCGGCTCCGATGCACAGGGGCGGCACTGGCAGAAGGTGCTCGCCGCTGAGGCCGAGCCTGATCTGGCTGGTGGCGATCACCCGCAGTCCCGGGGCCGCTTGCAGGAGAGTGCGCAGCAGTTGTGGCACCGACCCGCTGCCGGGCTTCTCGCCGACAAGGTGCTCGCAGTTGTCCAGTAGCAGCACCGCTTGTCGGGGAGCCAGGTGTTCGACGAGAAGGTCCTCGGCGGGCTCGGGAGAGTTCTCGCGAAGGCCGAATGCCTGCGCGATCGCGGGTGCCAGCCGATCCTCGCCCTCGCGCAGGTCGGCCAGGTGAACCCGACCGCACTCGAAGTCGCTGCTGCGGCTCATCTCGTGGACGAGGCGTTCCGCGACTCGGGTCTTGCCGACGCCACCAGGTCCGATGAAGGTCAGCACGCGAGCCGATCCGACGGTGTCGGCGCCTTGCCGCAGGAGCTGGCTTCTTCCGATCAAGCTGCTGAGTTCGCCGGGCAGCAGGCTTTCGTGCACTGAGACACGCACCCGTGGAGCGGGGACGTCGTGGCCGCCGGCGACGGCTTCCTCGTTCGTCGGTCGCTTAGTGATCATCATGTGCTTCCCCCAGAACACGTGCTGAAGTCGCCAGGCGCCCCTCGGGGTGCGACGAGTCTTCCGTAGGTCCGCGGACCCGGCTCCATGCATCTGCATTGGCGTGCAGTACGGGTCGCTTCGATGTCGAGCATGCGTCCGCACAACGGTGGCGGACCGCAGATTCAGTTAACTATCCTTTGGGGACGAAGCATCTTCGCTGGTCAACCTCAGTTTCGTTCGCCTCCCCGCGAAATGAACTGAAGTTGCATCACCCTTGGTCGCACCTTAGAGGACCTCCAAGTGGCTTGGCCAGTAACTGGTCGCACTCACCCATTCGGGTTAATGGCCGGTTCGATGTAAGCCCGTCGACCAGCTTCAACCTTGAAAGGTTGGCCGCACTGATGCAGTCTGAGTTAACCTCGACGTGTCTGGGGGAGCGACGGAGTACGTCGCTGCGGTTCAACTGGGTGTCCGTGGGGGATGCATGAGCGAGGTTCAGCGCGCGGCCGATGTGGTCCCTCGAACGCTGCACGGTCAGATCACGTGGCTGTTCGAGACGATCAGGCCTGCGGTCGAGGGGCAGCGGTACTGCGACACCAAGCCACATACGAACAAGGACCTTGCGCTGCATCTTGGCGTGTCAGCGAGCTACGTGAGCCAGCTGAAAAAGGGTACGAAGCCGAATCCGACGAAGGATGTTCTGGAGGGGATCGCCTCCTTCTTCGAGGTCCCAACGGCCTACTTCTTCAGTGACGCGGAAGCGGCGCGGGTCGAGGCGGCGATCCAGTACGACGTCGATCTTCGCCGGTTCAAGGACGGCGAGCTCAAGGAACTTCCGGTGAACCCGTCGAGCCCGCACTGGTTAGTCACCGGTGAGATGCCCGACAGCTCCCGACCGGTGTGCGAGCGTTTGAACTGGCTGTTCGATCATGTGCACTCGGTGCACGAACAGCGCCCGTACACCGAGGAGGAGGTGGCGGACGCGATCGGGGAGAAGCCCTGGCGCGTGCGGGGGCTCCGTAGCGGCGAGATCACCGACAACGATGTGTCCGTTCCTGTGCTGCGCAACCTGGCGGCGTTCTTCGGGCAGCGGCTCAGCTACCTCTACGCCGACGATCAGGACGTCTCCGGCGCCAAGTCGGAAGACGAGAAACTGCTCGAGCTCCTGCGGCAGGCAAAAAGTGATGAGCGCGGACTGCTCGGTGTCGCGTTGCGGACCTTGGAGGCCGACCCCCAGAACGCCGGCCGCAACAGCGGCCTGAGCAATGAAGCCAGCGCTCGAATTCTGGCAGGGCTGATCAACAGCCACCTGGAGATGGACAACCAGGTGCGCCTGAACTCGGCCTCTGGATCAGGACCCGACAAGGCGGATCGGTGAAGCACATGAACCACGACAACACCGACGCCCCGCTTGATCGCCGAACTCTGAGGAGGCGCGCTGCAGAGTTCTCCAAGCGGGTTCCGATCCCGATGCCGTGGAACGCGGACGAGTACGCGGGCCTGCTCACGGTGGAGTTCGGCAAGCCTGTGCGATTTCGGCCGCTGAGCGAAGAGGTCGCACCTCACGACCTGCCTGAGACCAATTTCAGCGGTGCGCTCATCGAGTCCGAGCACTCCATCACGATCTTCTTCGACAACAGGAGCGGACTGACCCACCAGCAGGACATCATCCTGCACGAGGTAGGGCATCGCGTCTTGGGGCACGTCGTCCACGACCAGGTTCTGTGCCGCAGCACCTTCGCCTCGCCGCGCGAGAACGAGGCAGAGTTGTTCGCCCGCGAACTACTCCATCGGGCACGGGGTCGTGACACCTTGCAACTCGCCCCACACGTCGATGATCCAGACGGTGTCAGGTCGCTCGGGGGAGCGCTGGCCGACATCGAGTAACACCGCACATTTACGCCTGGGGGGACGCGCGATGTGGTTTGTACTGGTAACGGGCTTCGGCATGCTGTGGTCGGCGCTGGCCGTGCTCGCTCACCTGCGCAGGGTCAAGCGGCGACCCGATGATCCGTCTGTGCCGGCCAAACGAGCGCTTCTGGCCGCAGCCGTGCTGGCCACGGTTTCCTATGCCCTGGCGATACCGCCGTTCACATCGTTGCTGCACGTTGACGGCATGTGGCTCAACTGGCCTATGATCATGACATTGGGCAATTCCACTGTGATCTGCGTGCACATGTTCTACCTGTTCTCCGTAGAAGAACGCGCGACCGCGGTCCGGATCGCACGTCGGGAATGGTTGATCTACGCGGTGCTGACCACCGCCGTCGTCGTCTTGTTCGCGATGAACCCCACTGCGAGCGACTACGACATCACGTCCGCGGGCAGGTACCAGACCGGGGGACCGGGCGATCCTTTCGCCGCCGTCGCCTACGTCCTGTCGATGGGCTTCGCAGGCGTGATGAACGTGGTGGTGTGTCGCCTCGGGTGGCGGTGGGTGAAGAAGGCCAGGGGAACGCGCTGGCTCGCGATGGGGCTCAACACCAACGCGCTGGGCCAGATCGGCGGCCTGTGCATGGTTCTGCACTCAGTCAGCTACAACCTCGCCCTGCTGTTCGGCACCGTACCGTCCTGGACGCAGAACGTCGTGGAGACCCCGATCAAGGGCATCGCGGGCCTGCTGACCATGCTCGGCCTCAGCGCCACCGCACTGAGCCTGTGGATCAAGAACAGCCGGCTTGTCGTCTGGGCGCACGCCAATCAGGCCCGCCGCCGGCTCTACCCGTTGCACCAGCGGATGTACGCGGCCTTTCCGTCCATCGTCGTCGACCCGCCGCCCTCGTCGGCCGTGAAGGACTTCCTGCACGTGCGCGACGCCAGCCGCCAGCTGGGCGATCGCCTGGTCGAGCTGTGGGAAGGCCGTCTGCGCATGCGGATTCCGTACGGCACCCGCGCCATAGCTGACAAACTCGCCCGCGAGGAAGGGCTGAGGGGACCCGCGCTCGAGGCCGTCGTGGAACGTGCGTGCCTCGAAGTCGGATTTGAGGTAGCCCGCACAGGCACAGAGGTCCGCGTCGAACTCTCGACCGCAGACGAGGCGTCACGTCTTACGAGACAAGGCGAGAAGGCTGCAGAGGTGCGCTGGTGGCAAGAGGTGCATGACGCACGCAAGTCGCCGGTCGTGGCGCAGATCCGAACTCGCGCGCCAGAACTCATCCGAGCCTCGGCAACCAGCGGCGCAGCGACGAGCTGACGACGTGCGAATCCACGGAGGAACAGCGTGAAAACGATCGTCGTCGGAGGAACCGGATATCTCGGATTCCACGTTGTCGGCGCGTTACTACGCCATGGCCACGACGTCAGCGTTGTCGGACGTAGCCACAACTCCAACCTGCCGAGCGATGTTGAGTTCTACGAGGGCGACGCCAGCTCACTGCCGCAAAGCGACTGGAAGCCGATCCTCAAGGGACACGAGGCACTCGTGTTCGCGGCAGGAGTCGATAGCCGCGCTCAAGCGTCTCGGCCAAGTGGCGCCTACTTTCAGCACCACAACGTCGACGCGGTCGGCCGGATGATGGAAGCCGCGAGGCAGACTGGAATCACGAGTGCCGTCATCCACGGGTCCTACAACATCACGTTGAATCGGCAACGCCCAGAGCTCGGGCTACCTGATCGTCACCCGTACATCGCCAGCCGCGCAGACCAAGCGATCCAGGCGCGGAAGGCCGCAGGAGGTTCGTGCTCCGTGGCAGTCCTGGAAATCCCGTACGTCTTCGGCGCGACACCTGGTCGGCCGAGTCAGTTCGAGTACATGTTGCCGTGGTTTCGCGGTGAGACGAGCTTGCCGCTCATGACGCCTCCTGGCGGCACCGCACTCGTCAGTGCGGCTGCGATCGGGGCAGCGAGTTGCACAGCCCTGACCTCACGGCTCGAGGGCGACTTCCCTGTCGCGCAAGCGAATCTTGAGTGGACTGAGCTTGTGTCACGGCTCGCGCGTCTCGCAGGACACCCGAACCCGGACGACGTTCGGCAAGTGCCCGCACGAACTTTCCAGAGGTTCATGCGTTTCAACGGCTTCAGGGATTTGGAGCGCGGAGTGGACACCGGCCTCGACTACGCACACTACGGCGAGCTCTACACCAGCAAGATGTTCGTTCCCACGTGCCTGCCAGAGCTGGGCATCACCGACGACGATCTGGACTCAGCACTGCGCGAAACTGTCGGGGCTCCGCCACCCACCTACGCGCAGTGACACGAAGCCCGACACCGATCCGAGGTTCAGCCGGTCACTTCGTCTAACGTCCAGAGAGCGTGGTGAACGTGTCGGTAGGCACTAAACGGAAACGCTTGTTGCTTAAGGTCTCGTGCGGGCGTTCAACGGGAGAACGGTAGCCACGGTCCCGACCCGGAGCACGAAGTCGCGGTCAACGCCCCTGGTGTTCGAAGCATCTCGCCACGCGGCGATGCTCAGTCGCTGAACGTTCTTTCCTGCACGGCCTGGTTGGCTGGATCATCGGACTGATCGTCGCAGCACCGTAGAGCTTCGGTGAACCAGCGCGCGTGTCTCTCCAGCTTGCGTGCGACAGCAGCTACGAGGACGACCAGGACTTCGAACGTGCCTTCACCACAGAGGAGCGGGATGCTTTCCTCGATCGCGACGGGGTCGGCCGTCGCGTATGCGGAGACGAAGGTCGACGCTGCCCGCACGTTCTGTTGCCACGCGTCACGATCCTCGGGATCGATGTCGCCGGGCAGGGAGAACGAGATCGGGAACCTGATCGGCGATCGCAACTGGTCGCGTGGCACGCCGTCGAGAAGGATCTTGGCCATGATGCCGGCGGCCGCGACCACCACCATCCGCTTGTCTGCCTGGGAGATGATGAGTTGAAGCGCATCCTCGACTCCATCGGGCTCGGCCTTCAGCTGGTGCCCAATCGCACGCAAGCACAGGTGCGCGCCGCGTTCGCTGATGTTGCCTTTCTGAAGCCGAGCCTCGTCTTCAGCGATTTGGTCGATGCCCGAAGGCGGACATGCCGGTTCGTCGGGAGTAGCGGTCATAGCTGCAACACCAGCTCCGTGGCAGCCGACGAAATGGTCCTGCCAGTCGAGTTGACCTTTGTCGAACTTCCTTGCCGTGGCCAAGGCAGAATGCCTTCGGCATCTCGCCACGCGCGGTCGCAGATCTGGCATGTGGGCCACCACCGTGCGTGCGGCGGCCAGACATCGGAGCCTGCAGTCAACTCGATGTCGCACAGGCTGCGACCTACAGCGTTCGGAACGAGAGTCCGGGGTATCGCGTGGCGTTCACCGTCGTGCGGCTGCCACTTGAAGTCTCTAGGCATGTCCGGTCACTTCCCGAGCGTGTGCGGGCTTGGCAGACATCCACACAAGACGACGCTGCGAGAGAGGACCAGATCATCAATCTGCCATCGCCTATCAGGAATCTGTCATTCGATGGCTCTGACCTGCGCGAACGATCGGATGCACCGATTGGGTGAAACGAAGGTCCTTCGGCTGGAATGCCAGCCTGGGACGTGTTCCAAGCTAGGCTGGCCAGCGACAATACGCCCGATTCAGGCTCAGGGAGTGACCGATGCCGACTCCGAGATCCGGCCTGGCTGAGCTTCGTCGGGCTCTGGGGCTTACCCAGGAGAAGCTGGCCGAGGCGGTTGGGGTCAGTGTTGGCACCATTGGGCGTTGGGAACGGGGCGAGACCAAGTCGCTATCGCCAGTTTTGCAACCGCTTCTAGCGAAAGCGCTTGGCCTCACCGGGACGCGGGAGCTGATCATCATCCTGCGGCCGCGCGCACAGGAGCAATCGGCTGGTGCGCCCAACTCTGGCCAGTGGGGCATCAGCGAGCCAGCCGATCTGGCGCAACTCGACCCTGTGCAAAGAATTCAACTCGCGGCGCAGGCGTTTCAAAAAACAGACCGCCGCGTGGGTGGTGGTGTCCTCTATCTGGGTGTCGTGCAGTACCTGAACCAAGAGGTTGCACCTCAGCTTCTCAACGTGGGTAATGCGTCGGCTGACGCCGTCCGGTTGTTCTCTGCGGCCGCCTCGATGACCGAGCTTGCCGGGTGGATGGCCCACGACGGCAGCGGCGACGATGCAAGGGCGCGCAGCTACTTCGACCGAGCCTTCAGGCTCGCGTCCGCTGGAGAGAACGACTTGCTCTCAGCAAACGTATGTGCCTCCATGTCGCACCTAGCCATCGAGCTTGGGCAGCCGGACGACGCGATTCGCATAGCTACCAAGGGATTGGCGCGGGCTGGTGACCATGAGGGTGCTTTGAGGCTGGTGGCCCGCCTGCATGCGATGCGTGCCAGGGCTTTTGGTCTTGCGGGCGAGCGTCGGCCTTGCACGGAGGAGCTCAATGCAGCCGAAGCGATGCTGGACATTTCGGCGGGAGAGCAGAGCGCCGACTGGATCACCGGTTTTGACGAGGCGTCCTTGGCCGGCGAAGCCGCCCTCTGCTTCCTCGACCTGGCCGAGTACGAAGAGGCCGAACACCAGGCTAGGGAGGTGATCCGGCTGCGGTCCGGGGATCGTGTGCGTAGCCGAGTGTTCGGTCAGCTCACCTTGGCCAAGGTCCTTGTGGGTGCTGGGCGTGTGGACGAAGCCGCAGTGGTCGGGACCGAGGTCTGTGGCACAGCCTCATCACTCAGTTCAGGCCGAGTCGTCCGTCGGCTCGATCTGTTGGCACGTAACCTTGAAGGTGCGCGCCGCGTGCCCGAGGTCGAGGTGTTCCTGGCTGCCCAGGGGGCCGGAACGCGCGGAACAGGAGCACAGGAAGGTCGAACTGCGACGTGGCCGATCTGACCGGGAAAGATCAGTTCGCATACTTCGCGGAGGGAAACGCCAGACAGGCTCGCAAACGAGTCGCGGCTGACGTCCTTCTTCGTGATGAACAAGGACGGGTCGTACTGGTCAACCCGACATACAAGGCCTTCTGGGATCTGCCGGGTGGTATGGCGGAGAGCAACGAGCCGCCGGCCGTCGCAGCTGCGCGCGAAGTGCTGGAGGAGCTTGGCGTCCAACTCAGTATCGGGCGGGTCCTGCTGCTCGATTGGGAAGCACCGCACGGTCCATGGGACGACCAGCTTGTTTTTGTCTTTGATGGTGGCGTTCTGGGGCCGGACTTGCTGAAGGCGCTGCGTGTGAGCGATCCGGAGATCAGCGAGTTCGAGATCGTCGAAGTAAGCGAAGCGCTGCGGCGGTTGAGACCTGACATGGCCAACAAGCTTGAACGTGCGCTGGCTGCCGCGGAGTCGGGAACGTTCGACTACGCCGAGGAACAGAAGTTCCTCGGCGGAGATGCGGGCCTGGGACAGGTTCCAAGCTAGGCTCGCCATCAACAATGCGGCCAGATCTTGCACTTGGGGAGACCGATGGCGACGCCTAGAACGGAGCTGGCCGCGCTGCGTGGCGCCCTGGGTCTCAGCCAGGAAGACCTGGCCAGGTTGGTGGGCGTGAGCGTTGGCACCATTGGGCGTTGGGAGCGTGGCCAGACCGCGAAGCTGACTCCCACTCTCCAGCCGCTCCTGGCGAAGGCGCTGAGGCTCAAGACCGTTGGGGAATTGCTGCGGGTGCTCCACCCTCACGGGCCATCCTCCGTGCCGAACACGTCCGGTGCCAAGGAAGCTGCCGGGATGGCGTCGAGCTCGCAGGGAATGTCCGTCCGCGGCAGTGATGATCTGGACCGCGTGCACGCGGTGGTTCCCCGGCTTCGGCGAGTTCTGGACGCGTTCGATCTCCCAGAGGACGGACCGGCGCGACCTTTGGAAGAGATCGCCGCAGACGTAACACGCATCAACGAACACCGTCTGGAAGCACGCTACGGCGTTCTGGCAGACCAGCTTCCCGGGCTGCTCGCTGAGCTGGCACGGGCAAGCCAGGTGGTGAAGAGCGACGAGCAACTACATCAAGCAGCCGCGCTTCGCACCCTTGTGTTCCGTGCTGCGGACGGAATCGCTTTCAAGTTCGGGTATCTGGACCTTTCGGCTCGCCTCATCGACCTCATGCGACAGTCAGCTGCGGCCGCGAACGACAGGTTGCTGGTGGCAGCGTCGGAGTATGTCCGCACCGAGACGTTCTTCGCCAACGGCGACCTTGCTACAGGCGCTCGAGCCCTCGTCGCAGCGGCTGACGCGGTGGCTCTGTCCAATCGAGACCGGCCAGACGTGGCCGCGGCGTACGGATCTCTCCACATGAGGGCTGCAGTGGTTGCAGGAAGACGTGGTGATGGCCGGGCGGCAACGGACCATTTGCGGGAGGCTCGGCACGCCGCCGACAAAGTGCGCGAAGGCATCTACCGCGGCACGGCGTTCGGTCCGCATTCGATCCGCATCCACGAACTCGCTGTGGCTGCTGAGCTGCGCGACCCCGTCGGAGTCGGACGAGCTTCGGCGTGGCATCCGCCTTCGGAGTTGCCGGCAGAGCGGCGCTCCCATTACTACATCGATCTGGGGCGCGCTCAGCTCAACCTCGGGCGACACGACGACGCGTATGCGTGCATCGAGAGGGCGCGGGAAGCTGCTCCTCAACACACACGGGAACATCCGCAGGTCAAGTGCACCCTCGGTACGCTTCTCCAGCGTCGCCCAGGAAACAGCAGAGTGGTCGAGCTCGCCGCGTGGGCAGGCGCACGAGCGATCTGACTCGTTCGAAGCTCAGCTGGTCAACAGCGCGGGAAGCTGGTCCAGCGAGTCGATCACCCAGTCGGCATCCCGTTGAACGAGCGGATCGCCGGCCCACAGATGGCCCCAGGGGCCGCGACGGATCAGCACCGTTCGGAGACCGGCGGCTTTCGCCGCGACGACGTCGTTGTCCCGGTGATCGCCGACGTACACGACTTCAGAAGCAGGCTTCTGAGCCGCGGCGACGACCCGATCGAAGAACTCCTTCTTGGGCTTCGCGACACCCCATTCCCCGGAGGTGGCCACGTAGTCCGCGGGCAATGTGAGGGCACGGAGGAGTTCGCCGGCCCGAGCTGTCTGATTGCCGGCGATTCCAACCCACAAGCCGAGGTCGCGCAGGTCTGCGAGGCCTGAGCGCACGTCCGGATACAGATCGTCTTCTTCGATTCGCTCCCCGAGCCCCGCGTCCTCTCGCAGCTGTCGCTCGCGCGCCACGTCGAAGCCGGGGCGGAAGTACTGGAAGGTTTCGGCGTTGTCCCGTCCGGCCGCGGTCACGGCACCTAGAACGGTCGAGAACGTGTGGCGCGAAACGCCTATCCAGTCCGCCCACGCACCCCACTCGCGCGAGTCGTCCAAGAGCGTCTCGCCGACATCGAACACAACAGCACTGACCATGTCTCACTCATACGGCATCGAGCCCGTCCGAGCGAACCCGTGACAGGGCTATGCGACAGCGCCAGTACGACGAGCGAAAGCTTGCAGGCCTGGCATGGAGCGCGCGGTCGGGTGCTGCAGCAGGCTGGTGGTGATGCGCTGGATCGGTTTGCGGTAACGGACCTCGTCCTGGGACGCCCGTTCTGCGGAGAGCAGTGCCCGATAGCTGAGTTCGGGTTTGTTCCACTCGTGGAAGGCGTGGGCGACGTCGGACCAGTAGCGGGCGCGGCGCTCCGCGAGAGGGATGGAGGTGGGGTCGATCTGCTTCGCAACCTCGATGGCGGTGCCGTAGTCACCCAGGGCTCTGGCCACGCTGATGCGGTACAGCTCGACGCCGGTCGGGCCGAACGCGGTGAACCGGTGGTTGGCGTCGGAGCCGAGGCGCGCGGCGGCCTCGACCGCTTCGGCGGTCAAGGAACGTGCAGTATCGCGATCTCCATCGACGGCCGCGGTGTACGCGGAGGTGGACAGCAGAGTGCCGTACACCGACAGGTGTTCCGGACCTCGATGCAGTTCGGGTTGCAGGGTCCCGATGGTGCTGAAGATCAGGCGCTGCGCGGTGTCGGCATGTCCGGTGCGTCGCAGAACGATGGCCCAGGCGCGGTGCGCGGAGGCTTGGGCGAGGAGGTCGTCCGAGTCGTGGGCCGCCTGCATCGCCCGGTCCGCGGTGGTCCACGCCAGCTGCCCGCGGTCGAGCTTGACCATCAGCTCCGATGCCAGTGTGTACGCGTCGGCCAGCAGGGCGTTGGCGGAGGAGATGTCCTCGTCCCCGGCCCGCGTGGCCATCGCCGTTGAGACGAGGCCGGGCAGCCGTGTCGCGGCGTCGGTGTAGCGGCCGAGCTGGTAGACCGATCGCGCCTCGGCGACGTCGGCCCGAAGCTGGGCGATGGCGACCGGCGTGGCACTCGTTGCGGGTGGATCGAGCAAGGCGCGCTCGAGCGTGCTCACCGGATCGGCTTCGGCCGAGGACATTGACCCGGTCCCCAGCACGGAGGCGCCAGCCAGCCCCGTCAGTCCCGCCAACAGCGTGCGACGACGCATGGGATCTGTCTCCTCGTCCGGCACCAAGTTGACGTTGACCCTAGCGACGGGACGCGGTGCGTGCACGGACCGTGATGTGGTGTCGGACAGGCCGAGCAGGTGCGGCGGGATCTGCAGGGCGGTGGCCAGGGAACGGAGCACCTGGACGTCCCGCAAAGGCTGTTTGCCGCGCTCCAGCCGGGACAAGGTGGAAATGGAGTAGCCGCAACGCTTGGCCAGCTCCTCAAGGGTGAGCGGAACAGCCCGGCGGACGGCACGGACGATCGCGCCGAGGTCACCGGAATCGACAGCGGCGCGGACCTCGTCGGTCTCCCAGATCGCACAAGTCCGATCCATGTCCGGCCCTCCTCACCCAGAGCAGGACTTATGAGCGTACCCAAACGATCACAGACTGTGCCAGCCGGTTTGCGCACCTTGCAAATGAGTGGTCGACCTCAGCAACTCCGCTGGTCAGCGAGATAGCAGAGGCCGTGTCCTGGGCGTCGACGCGGTAGGTCTCCACTCCTGCCGCGGGGGAGGGGACAATGATGAGCAACACCACAACCGTGCAAGAAATGACCGCGTCAGAACTTGAGCGCGCTGGCCTGCTGCACGTCGAAGGCCACGCGGTGATCAGTCGGTTTGCGTTGTTCGTACCGGTCGACGAACTGGGTACAACGCGGCCGGTCACGGTCCACGCTGGTGCCGTGATCGGGCCGTTCGCCGTCGTGCACGGCGGCACCACGATCGGTGCTCAGGCACGTGTCGAGGAGCACGCGGTCGTTGGCAAGCCTGAGCTCGGCTACGCGGTCAGGAAGATCCGACCTGGTGTCGGCGGCGGCACGGTCATCGGTGCGGGGGTGACGGTTCGCTCCGGCGCGGTTGTGTACGCAGAGGTCGGCATTGGTGTGAACTCCATGGTTGGGCACCACACGCTGCTGCGCACCGCCGTGCAGGTCGGCGCAGACACGCAACTCGGCCACCTCCTGACCGTTGAGCGCGGCACCCGCATCGGTCGTGACGTGCGCTGTTCGCCCGGCTCTCACATCACCAGCGCGACCGTGATCGCCGACCGAGTGTTCCTTGGTGCCGGCGTGCGCACGATCAACGACAAGACGCTGACGTGGCGTGACCCGCACCGCGAGCCCTCTCTCGCGCCGCCGCGATTCGAGGCCGGAGCGAAGGTCGGGAGCGGCTGCGTCGTGCTGGCCGGTGTGACGGTCGGCGAGCGCGCTCTCGTCGGAGCGGGATCGGTGATCACTCGCGACATCCCGCCAGGTGCATTGGCTTTCGGGCATCCCGCTGTTGTGCGTGGGGAGGCATCGTGAGCCCGATCCTGGCGAGGGAGGTGGCCACGGCGCACGAAGCGATCACGGCCTGGCTGAGGCCGTTGCGGCGCGTGCTGGACCCTGGCGGCCTGGTCGACTGGGCGCGATTGGAGGCGTTCGCAGATGCACTGGATCGGGCCGTAGGGGCCTACCCCGTGGAGGCGGAACCGCCGGCAGGGGGCGAACGCAGCAGGCGCCTCCGGACGATTCGGCGAGACCTGGCCGCCTCCGGCCTCGCAGGACCGGAGGGCGATCCCGCGTTGTTCCACGTGCTGGTGCAGTTCGTGTGCGGCTATCGCGACATCGATCTGCGCGATTCTTTCGGGCTTGGTCACGGGTCGCTCATCGCCGACCACGGCAGTCCGGGGGTACGGCAGAAGTGGATTCCGCGACTGCGGGCGGGGGAGTTGGCGGGGATCGCCATCACGGAGTGCCATGGCGGATCTCGTCCAGCGGAAACCCGCACCCAAGCAGTTGCAGGACCAGGTGGAACGTGGCTGGTGACGGGTCGTAAGACGTGGATCAGCCGGCTGAACGAAGCGGCCGTGTTCGTGCTGTTCTTCCGAACACCTGATGGTCGCCTAGCGGCTGCTGCGGTCGACGCCACTGAGGAAGGCCTTCGTCGGCAGCCGATTCCACCGACTGGGCTTGCCGGCTGGGCGTGGGGAGTTCTCGAACTCGACGCCGTGCCGATCAGGCGGGACGACGTGCTGGACGGGAGCGGGATGAGGCTGCTGCGTCAGCACTTCGCCGGCTATCGACCACTCGTCACGGCCACCGCGCTAGGTGGCGCTGCCGCTGTCTTCGACACCGTGACCGCCAGGCTCTCCGCCCGGCAGTTCAGCGGAGAGTTGCCTCGGCTGCGGGATTCCGCACTGATAACCCTGGGGCGCGCACACGTTCAACTGGCGACTGCCCTGCTCGGCACCGTCATGGCGTCCAACGTCGCCGAGGCAGGAGGCGCGGAAGCGGAGCTGTGGGGCGCCGCGACGAAAGCGCACGGCATCGACGTGGCCAACACGACCGTCGCCGAGCTTGCGCTGCTGCTCGGTGCGTCTGGCTTCCGTGCCGATTGCCAAACGGCCAAAATCCGTCGCGACCTGAACGGACTGCTCTACGCGGACGGAATCCATGACAGCCTCTACCGGGCTGCGGGGAAACACCACGTCGACGGAGCGAAAACGACGGTGCCCCCGCCTCGCAGTCGGCTCGAGTCCGCAGCGCGGACTGCGTAAGGAGAAGCTGGTAGGCGGCGGTGGGTCGCGATCAAGCGACTCGCTGTCCCTGCTCGCACAACGCGGTCGTGCCTTGCTTCGCAGCCTCCAATGCGACGACCAGGCGGTCGGAGAGGAGCGGCTTCACCTTGCCGCGGGCTTCGTCCATCGTGTGGAGTCCAGCCGACAGGATCTCGCTGTCCGGAAACGCCAGGCCTACCAGGTCAGTCTCGTCCAGCACGCCGCCGTCGAACACGAAAATCACGCCTTCAGGACGTGAGTCCTGAGGGCGCACGTAATCCACCACCAGCAACCGCCCCAAGGGCCTCTCCCAGCCCAGCTCTTCAGTGAGTTCGCGGGTCGCGGCCGCCCAAGGGGACTCGTCAGCGTCCACCGCGCCGCCAGGAATCTCCCAGTTGTCCTTGTAGGACGGCTGGACCAACAGCACCCGGCCCGCGTTGTCGTGGAAAAGCACGCCAGCCGCCATACGCTTTCGGGCCAGCGTCTTCACGTATTGCTCCACTGGGAGGACCTCAGTGGCAGGAGTAGACGAGTGCGATGCGGTCACGCCGGCACCCTAGCCAATCCTGTGGAACCACTTCCCGTTGGGGAACTCGCGACTCCGCTTGCCCAACTTCGGGGACGGCGAGGTAATCACCCAATCGTGTCGCCCGTGCCGTTTCGTCCGGTCCTTGCAGCTCAGAGGCAGCGAATGTGAGTTTGCTGCCGGATCCGTGCGAGATCGGCGGTCTGGTGCACGACTGGATCAGGCCGGTTAGCTGAAGGCGCAACAGATCGGGTGTTTTGCCAGTCGCCGCAAGGAAAAGGGATGCCGAAGCGATTCTCCACGGCCAAGGGGCGCGAGTTTGGCGCCAGTCTCCGTCAGACCATCGAGAGCACGGGCTACAGCTCACGTGAACTCGCCGGT
The DNA here is from genome assembly GCF_033949975.1 of Lentzea sokolovensis. NCBI lineage: Bacteria > Bacillati > Actinomycetota > Actinomycetes > Pseudonocardiales > Pseudonocardiaceae > Lentzea > Lentzea sokolovensis. The sequence continues at coordinate 32,338 of NZ_JAXAVU010000001.1, read as the reverse complement.
GTCGTTGGCTGGGACGAAGCCAAGCTGTCGAACGTGGTGAACGGCAGGGGTGGAGCTGACGACGTCGACCTTGCGCTTTTGCTCGGCGTCTGCCGACTCAAAGCCGCCGAACGCAAGCACCTGCAGCGTCTCTATCCGACCATGGGTGAGAAGAACTGGTTGCAGCAGCACGGGATCTGCCCGCTGGCTTGGCCCCGGACGCTGGCCGAGAATCTCGCTGCGGCCGACACCGTCACCACCTGGAATCCACACGGATTGCCTGCTCTGCTTCAGATTCCGGGCCACATGAGTGCTGAGATCACCGCCTCGTCCACTGTCCCTGACAAGGAACTGGACGGATGGATCGCAGCTCGCCTGGAGCTGAATGACCAGCAGTTCCAGCTACGTGGCCTGACCTACACGTTTTACCTGCACGAGCTTGCCCTTGCGCTTCCCGTCGGTGGAGACGAAGTCCACGTCGAGCAGCTACATCACATGCTGCAGATGTCGGTCCGACCTGAGATCAACATTCGAATCGTTCCTGCGGCCTTGGGTGCCCATCCGGGCATGAGGGGGCCGTTCACTCGCTTGACCTTCAAGGCCCACGGACCCCTGGTGTGCATCGAGAACGACACGTCCACTGTGTTCGTGGAGGACAAGGCCGCAGTCGAGGGCTACGGGAAGGTTGTTACGGCACTCAGTGAGTCCAGTTTGGACTGCGAGGGCTCGAAGCTGCTGATCATCGATTTCGCAGAGCGGCTAGCTGCTGGAGCCAATGGGCCGATAGCTGAGTGACTGCGCGCCGATGGTCCGGTCGTCCTTTGTCTGGCTTCGGGGAAGCTGAAACGCTCCCCACCGCAACATCTTGGAATTCACCATGCCGAAGGATTTCCGGGCCACGACGCTCGAACGCGCCATCGGGCGGCAGTTGGCCGGGTGGCGCGACGAGCGCGAGCTGAGCCTCGCCGAGGCCGGCCAGCGCGTGGGCTTCAGCAGCGCCAAGCTGTCCATGATGGAGAACGCGGTGCAGCCGTCGGCTTCCGTGGACGTCATGGCGCTCGGGTACGTCTACAAGGTGCCCACTCCAGAATGGCAGGCCGTGGTGCTGCGTGTGCAGTCCGCAGAACGGGCGCGGGCACGTTCCGCGGGCGACGACGTGGTGTTCGATCCGGCGGCGGACTTCGCGAATCTGGTGTCCGAGGCGACGTTGCTGCGGTCCTTTACTCTCGATCTGATTCCGACGGTGCTCCAGCTTCCCGGGTACACGAACGCGGTGCTGCAGTTGGAAGATCCAGTGCGCACAGCACGGCTGGCGATGGTGCGGGAAGTGTGGTTGTCGCGGTTGAACGACAAGGATCCGCTGATGGTGCAGGCGGTGTTCCCCGAGGCAGTGCTGCAGAGCATCGTCGGCGGGCCGCGGGTGATGAAGGCACAGTTGTTGCATCTGATGGAGGTCAGCGAGCATCTGGCGGTGAGCGTGCGCCTGGTGCCAAGCAGTGCGGGAGCTTATCCGGCGATGGGCTCTCCCTTCACGTTGCTCGAGTTCCCTCACCGGCAGCACAACGACGTGGCATATCTCGAGACTTTCCTCAAGGCTGAGTACGTCGAGGAGCCAGAGTTGACAGCCCAGTGTGCGCAGCGGTTCGCGAGCTTGCAGGACGCGGCGCTAGGGACAGGGGAGTCGCTGGAACTCATCGCAGAGGCCGTTGCCTATTGAGAACATCAACGTCGTGCGGGCTCTGATTGCTGAGGTCGTGACCAGGGACTTGAGGTAGGGCCGACCAGGCCGCCGGCGTGGTCGGCCTGATAGCGGTGGATCAGTCGTTCGTGATCTTGAGGCCCACGATGCCGCTGACGACACTGACCGTGCTCCCCGACCGCGAGCACGTTTCTGCAAGTACGTGGTACGCACCGAGGGCGCATCGGGCTGAGCCGACGCCGGTCACCTATGCGAACACCCCTGGATGCTCTGCCTGCCGATCTGCCTGGAACACCTCGACGAGGAGATGGAACCGTGATCGCGGGCATTCTTGTCTTCTCGGGTGATTGCTGACGGACCTGGACGCGTGCCGCAGCCGCGCGAAGACGTGCGTTCGCCGCAGCACCAGAGCGAGGGACGGCGCCGTCCGTGAGATTCTGATCGATGTCAAGCCGGTATGACAACGACGGTTGCAGAAGCTTGGATGGCGACCGTGGCTGACTTATGTTCGTGATGCCATCCGGCACAGAATCGAACCTATGTTCGATGGCGTTCGGGTGTTGCGGGAGCTGGGCCACGTTCGGGAGCAAGGCGTGGAGGTCTGGATCGAACGAGACCAAGTCTTCCCGGCGATGTTCACACGTGGCTCGAGGCCGCCAACGCTGCTGACGCGCGAGAAGGGCTTCATCCTCCGCCGAGAATCCCCGGGATCTTGTGGGCCTGGCTGAACACGACGACCGGCCGGTGTGTCCGGTACGTGACCTTCGAGCGGGAAACCGCGATCGACGTTCTGCCAATGGCCCGGCCTGTGCTGGAGACGAACCTGCAGCGCCGCTACATGCAAGGCGAGGTGCCGCCGTACTGAGGAGGGCGAGTTGGACGCTTCGGCGCGCCCAGCCCGGTGGGATCGGAGCAGGCACGAGAAGGTCGGCATGACGGACACCGCCCAGGTATAGGAGGCCGAGGCCGATCGTTCACCCGCTGCCCTCGCCTACGACGTCGAAGTAGCTGTAAGGGACGGTGTTTCGTTGCGCGAAGCCCGACTGCAGCAAGCCGCTGTACCGGATGAACAACGAGACCGGCGAGACGATCCTCAACGGCAGGGTCGCGCACATCCACCCGCGCCGGCGGGGCGGTCCTCGTTGGAAGGACGAGATGACCGCAGAGGACAACCGAAGTGCGGACAACCTCCTGCTGTTGTGTGAAGAGCACGCGTTCGAGATCGACGACACCTAGGAGCACTATCTGCCCGATCGGATCTGGTGCAGGCCCCACAACTTGTGCTGCACGATCCCGTCGTAGAGCTGGAAGAAACCCGCCCCCGGCAAGCATCCGGCAGCGAAGGTCAAGCCATCGAACGCCTGGTCGCGCACGAGCCCCACGATCAGCAGCAGCGCGGTGACCATGGCGAACCAGCTGAAGGCGTGGAACAGCCCGTCTGAGACCAAGCCGATGTCCGTCGAGGACTTATCGTAGAAATGATGCCAGTGCAGGAGTTGATGGAAGACGACCTCATTGACGAACGATACGGCACCAAGCCCCAGTGGTACCCCGCCGTCAGCGTCCGGGCTCGTCCGGAATCCCGCATCACAGGTGCTTGTGCGGCCATTGCTGTCCGGTCCTCAGGTTCGCGTCGGCTCGGTCAGATCACGAGTGCCCAGGGCGCACTGTTCTAACCGGCTCTGTTCCACGCTGTGCCGAGTCCTTTGGTGACGCGACCGGCACTCAGGCTCTGCAACATGGCGCGCTACCGCACAGCGCTCATGCCTCCGGGCAGGTCGCGAGGCTGGGGCCGGTGTCCGGGTATGATACCCAAGGGGGTATATCGACATCGGAGGTAAGTCGTGGATCTGGAGCTGGCCGGTGAGGAGTTGCGGTCGGTGTTGAACCGGCTGCGTCGAGCTCAGGGGCAGATCGCCGGGGTGATCCGGATGATCGAGGAGGGACGCGACTGCGAGGCGGTGGTGACGCAGCTGGCGGCCGTGTCGCGGGCGTTGGACAAGGCGGGATTCGCCATCATCGCGACCGGATTGCAGAAGTGCATCGCCGAGGGGCAGACACCTGACGGCGAGGACATGAGGAAGCGGCTGGAGAAGTTGTTTCTGTCGCTGGCCTGACGTCCTCGCTTCAGCGGAATGTGTTGATGGCCGCTTCGGTGAGCATGAAGGCTGCGACGGCGAGCAGCACGATGGCGAAGACGCGCTGCAGCGCGCGGGCGGACAGTTTCGAGGCCAGGCGCTTGCCGTCCCAGGCGCCGAGGATCGCGGTGGCGGCGAAGGGGGCCAGAACGCCCCAGTTGAGGGCGGTTGGGGTGGTCACCAGGCGGGTGGTGAGCGCGACCGCCGAGTTGGCCACGATGACGAGCAGGCTGGTGGCAACCGCGGTGCGCATGCGTAGTGAGAGTGTGGCGATTAGGGCCGGTACGGCCAGGAAGCCGCCGCCGACGCCGAGCAGGCCGGTGACCGCGCCGAGACCGGCCCCGGCCGACAACGCCTTGGCAGTGCTGGTGCGTGTGGCGGTCGCCACGGCGCCTTCACCCCGATCGTCGGCGTGATCGCGATCGCCCGGAGAGGCGTTGGTCTTGTCGCGGAGCATGGTGATGGCGGCCAGGGCGGCGATCACGGCGAACGCGGCGGTGAGTGCGGGTGCCGGGATGCGGTGAGCTGCGATCCCGGCGGCGACCGCGGTGGGCAGGCCGGCGATCGCGAACAGCCATCCGGTGCGCCAAGCGACTTCGCGGTACTGGCGCATCAGGGCCGTCATCGAGGTGGCGGTGACGATGAGCAGGCTCGTGGTAGCGGCTGCGGCCGGCTCCAAGTGCAGCAGGTAGACCAACGCCGGAACCGCGAGTACACCGCCTCCGCCGCCGAGCGCGCCGAGCGCGAGGCCGACGATCGCTCCAGCGACGAGGGCGAGGATCAAGGCACTCACGCGACCATGCCGTTCCCGCCCCGCTCGTCGACAACAGGCAACCCGGCCTGTTGCCACACCTGCATCCCGCCGACGACGTTGAAGACGGTGTGGCCACGCTCGGCCAGGATCCGGGAGGCCACGCCGGAGCGGGCCCCGGAGCGGCAGATCGCGAGGACGGACCGCTGACGGAGATCGACGGGCAGCTCAGCTCCGTCACGTAACTGCGACAGTGGCATGTGGACTGCGCCAGGGGCGTGGCCGGCGGCGTACTCGTCGTCTTCACGGACGTCGAGCAGGACTGCGGTCCTGGCGGTGACGTGCTGGTAGGCGAATGCCGGGTCGACTTCGTCCGGCGTCGTCGCGCCGTGGAGCGGGGGAGTGGTCATCGGGCGTGTCGCTTCCGCTCGTCGGTGCGGATGGTGAGGCCGTCGAGGTCGCCTGCGGCTCTGTAGTCGTCGTCGATGGCGACCACGTCACGACCTGCGGCGTCGAGCAGGGAGGCGCCGATGGCGGCGCGCATGCCGCTGGCGCAGTGCACCCACACCCGCCCCGGCGGTACCTCGTGCACCCGTTGCGGCAGCGAGTGGATCGGGATGTGCACCGTGCCGTCGATACGGCTCTGGTCCCGTTCGGAGTCGCGGCGCACGTCGAGCACGACCGGGCGCTCGCCACCGGAGAGCGCGGCGGCCAGATCACCGAAGCTCGCCCTGGGGAAGGAAACGGGCTTGTCGCCGTCGGGCACCCAGTCCTGCGGGGCACCGACTCCGGCGGCGGCCGGCCGGTCGATGCCTACCCGCACGAGCTCGCGCTGGGCCGCGGCGACCTGCTCGGCGGACTCGCCCAGCAAGGTGACCGGCTTGTTCCACGGCATCAGCCATGCCAGGTAGGTAGCGAGCGAGCCGTCGCCTTCGATGTTGACCGCCCCTGCGACATGGCCGTCGGCGAACGCGATCCGCGACCGGAGATCGACGACCCATTCCCCTGCTGCGAGCCGCTCGGCGATCTCGGCGGCGTCGGCGCGTCGCGGGGGCGTGAGGTCGACTGGGGCAGGGCCGGTGGCGTTGATCGGTCCCATGTGGGTGTAGTAGGCGGGCACGTCGTCCAACTGGCTGAGCAGTTGGATCACGAAAGTGTCGACATCGCTGGTCAGCGCTTCGTTGGACTGCTTCTCCGCGCCGATGGTGGTCGACTCGCCCTGGGCCTGCGACGACGAGCAGAAGCTGCCGAACCCGTGAGTGGGCAGCACCGGCACCGAGTCGTCGAGTTCGTCGGCAAGCCTGTGCGCCGAGGCGTGCTGTGCTCGCGCGAGCGACTCGGTCAGCCGGGGATCGACCAGGTCAGGACGGCCCACGGTGCCGATCAGCAGCGACCCTCCTGTGAACACCGCGACATCACGGCCGGTGTCAGCCAGCACGTAGGAGGTGTGGTGAGGAGTGTGGCCTGGAGTGGCCACCGCCCGTAACGCCAACCCGTCGGCAAGGTCGATGACCTCACCATCGGACACCGCGGTGTGGTCGAAGGCCACTCGCGCCCCGGCGGGCACCACGTACTGGGCGCCGGTCAGCCGAGCCAGTTCCAGCCCGCCGCTGACGTAGTCGTTGTGCACATGGGTTTCCACGACCCATCCGATGCGTACCCCTTTGCGGGCCGCCGCGGCCAGCACCTGGTCGACATCGCGGGGCGGGTCCACCGCCACCGCCACCGCGTCCGAACCCGCGAGGTAGTGCCGATTGCCCAGGCCCTCGACCTCGATCGTCTCGACGAAGTGCACGACTGGAGTCCTCCTCTCGCCTCAAGATACCCATAGGGGTATCTTCCACAGTACCGGATACCACCAGGGGTATACACGAGTCACTGGTTGACACCGGCCGATACGCCTGGGGGTACCCCGAGGTCGACGAGTGGACACAGCTGAGTGCGAAAGGCGGGAAGATCAGTGGGGTATGACCGGAGCGTGCGAGTGGACGCCGGGTTCGCCGACACGGTGGAGGCGGTGCGCGGGGCATTGGCAGAGCAGGGGTTCGGGGTGCTCACCGAGATCGACGTCACCGCCACCCTCAAGGCCAAACTCGATCACGACATGGAGCCATACCTGATCCTCGGCGCCTGCAACCCGCCGCTGGCCCGGCAAGCCCTGGATGTCGACCGGGCCATAGGCTTGTTGCTTCCCTGCAACGTCGTGGTTCGGGCCGACGGCGACGGCACGTTGGTGCAGGCACTCGATCCGGCCACGATGGTCGAGCTGACGGGTCTGCCCGATCTGGCACCCGTGGCCGCCGACGCGGCACGCCGCCTGGATGCCGCCCTGTCCAGTCTGGGCGCCGGCACCGGGTGACGAGTACGCAGGACTCGGTGGCTCCTGTTCTGCAGTTGCCGCCATCGCTGGCGGCGGTCGTGGCCGCGGCGCTGCTCGTGGTGATCGCGGCCGCCATGGTGTGGGCGTGGCGCGTACGGTGCCGACCGCGGCATGGCTGGCCGTCCGTGGCTGCGACCGACTCGGTCGTGGCGGGCGTGAGCGCGGCGTTGGCGATGGTCCCGATTGGACTCGTCGTGTCGGCGATGGGGTTCGAAGTCAACCGCTACGGGCGACTCGTGGCCTCTCTGTTGACGGGCTCCGACCGTGGGGTCGGGCTGCTGGCGCTGCATGTGCTGATCGGCATCGTCAGCGCCTGTCCTCTCGTATTGCTGTCCTTGACCGGTCTCTGGCCACAGAGCTTGTCTCGTCGACTGGCGCTCAGCCTGCTCTACGGCGATGGCTACTGGCTTGCTGTCAACGCGCTGGCGCTTCCGGTGTTGTTCGGCCATGACCATCCGTGGGCGCGAGGCATCTCAGGGGTCTGGCCGAGCCTGCTGGTGCACCTCGTCTACGGCATCGGAGTCGGGGCGGTTCTGCACCTGCGGCGTCAGCCCGTCAGTCCGCCGTCCGCCGCCGTGGCCTGTGTTGTCACAGACATCCCGTCTTTCCCAGCGGGCAATTCCTAAAAGGAGCACATCGTGAGACTCGTTCGATTCCTTGGCAGCCAGGCAGGTCGTGCGCTGCGCGTCGTTCTCGGACTCGTCATGATCACCGTGGGGACACTCGCCGGTGGCGGTTGGTTGGTCCTCGCCGCGGCGGGATTGCTGCCCGTTGCGGCTGGGGTGTTCGACTTCTGCCTGATCGGCCCGCTGCTGCGACTTCCATTGAAGGGCAGGCAGTTGCGGGCACGGTTGGCTGCTCGCGCCTGATCACCGCCGGGGAACATCACAGACCGGAACCAGCTCAGAACGGTTGCGAGTCTTGGTGTGCCATGGGACTCGGGGACGTCGTGCCCGGACATGACCGCCGGGTACGACACCCACCGCGCCTCGTCAACCTGGTTGCCACGAGCCCGATTCCGCATCACGAGCAGTCGCGTCGGCATCCCTCTCGCTGCGATCACTTGATGCTGATCGCAGCGAACAAGCCGCCTCCGATGATCACCGCGATGACTGCCATTGCCACCCAACTACCCCAGGACGCCAACGCCAAGACCGTCACCGCGGCCAAGATCATCACCGCGAGCAGCACCGGCAGTCGAAGCAGCCCGTCGCTGCTGAACAAGATACGACGCATCACTCGACTCTTGCACAGTGCACGATCACCCAGTCGAACCGACCCGCGCGGCTCGGCACGGGATGCGGCGGGGATTCCGCAGCGGGTGGTCCTCCTCAGCGCCTCAGCAATGCGCTCAGCCGCTTGAGCAGCGACGGGCCCCGGCCCGGCGACTCGCATTGGCACCGCTGAGCGGTCGGCAACCCACCGAGCACCTGCTCGACGTGTTGGCCACATCCGGCATAGGTGGCCTTACCGCACGTACTGCACGTCACCCGGCGACACATGTTGAACGCCCTCCGTCGAAGTTCTGTCTGGGCAACTATACCCCTAGGGGTATTTATCAACCAGCGTCACCTCTCTGACCACGGGAAACCGGTGGCTGCGAACACTGCTCGCGCACCTGAGTCTCACTTCACGAACTCGGCATCTGTGGCGGACGAGTCACGCGCGCGAAAGCACACGGGCGTGGCAGGAACCGCCCAGTCCGCTGGGCATAGGACGGGTAGTCGGGAAACCGTCGCCGCAAGTGCGACTCTTCCCAGCGTGTCTTCACCACGATCACGACGACCAGTGCGATGAACACGACGGTCCGCAACACACCTGGGGCTACCAACGCCCACCCCAGCGCCGCTGCGAGCAAGCCCGTGTACATCGGATGACGCGAGAACCGATACGGCCCACTCGTCCGCAACTCCGCACGGCTGTTCGGCAACGGTGAGGCAGTCAGGCCCCGCCCCAGAACCACGGCCGTCACGGCCATCAACACGACCCCGCCGACCACTGCTGCCCACCCTGCCCAACGCACCCTGTCAGGAGCGACCCAGCCACTCGCCGGCGCAACGACCAAGGCGGCCAGGAGAACGACCTGCAGACTCACCAGCAGGGCCGCCACGCGCTTGTCGCGAGCTGGTTCCGACACCATCGCTGCACCTCGCTTCTTTCGACTACGGTTCTCAAAATACCCAGCCGGGTATATCAACCGCAGGTTTGATCCACGTGCGCGATCCTCCTGGCGGCGCCGCGATCTGCGGGAACGATGCCGAATCGTCCGAAATCTAAGATCATCCTCGTCGCCCGAAGGGACAGGGCTCCGGCTGGATGTCGCGCGGCGAGTGCGGCGACCAACGCAACGGTTGTTGGTCTGACGTTTCTCTGGAAGCGGCACCTCACCCCGTACGCAAGTCCTTCGACGTCTTACGACCGTTGCGCGTGAGTCCGGGAATGCGCACAACGCGGAGATTAGGGGATGAACCCCTGAGATCTTCCAATTGTCAGCGGATTCTCACGCCATCGAGTGAGGTCGTGAACCTGGCTCGTCACTGCATGGAGGCGTGTCCCGCTGCAGCGCGGTGTGGCTAAGCTCGTTGGCGTAGAAGTTCAGAAACTGAAGGTTGAGGCCTCCGCTGGCCCACCCGTCTTGCTGTGCAGTTTCAACCAGCTCGCGGAAACTAGCCGTGTTCAATGTTTCCTCTCGGTCGGTGCTGAGTGTGCGTAGATATAGCCGACAATGATTCCGGTCTGACGCAAGGCGCGAGGGTTGCCGCGCAGTCTCGTTCGAGTCAGCACTTCGTCGGTAACTTCCTTCTGCTGCCGCGTACCACCGACATACAAGGGGCTGATCACGACGAGCCCCGCGTCCGCGCGGATGACGTCGGGCAGAGGGTCGGCTGCTGGCATCGTGTCTCCTCCGCTGCCTGAGATCAATACTGACTCTGGCAGCCCGGATGAGCGATGATCAATCGAGTTTCGCGAGACCGACTGTGTGGCGGAGTCGTTGTCCTGCAAGAGTTCCACCTCGGCGACGGCGAGCATGCCGGACATCAGGAACTCGTCGTTGAACTTGATCCGTGGCGCTCCGGCCACTGCGCGCTGGCGAAGCACAGTCAAGCTCTTGGGGATGAGCACTCAAGCGTTGGGCAGCTTCGTGGCGGCGAGTTGGTCGGCGAGTCGGTACAGCGCTGCTGCGGTGGGGAAGCGGCGCAGCCAGGACTGGGGAAACGCGGTGCCGCCGGAGCGTGCGCCGGCGAGAGTTCCAGCCATGCTGGCGATGGTGTCGGTGGCACCTCCGGCCCGGACCGCGTAGCGGATGGCGTCGGCGGGATCGTCCGGGTTGCGCAGAAATGCCAGCAGTGCGAGGGGGACCGACCCGAGAGCGGAGCTGTCGTTGCCCAGGATTCGGGCGGCACGCGCGGGATCGGCGCTGTCTGCGAGACGGCTGACGCGGTCGAGCTGTTCGCGCCACAGTTGTGACGGCAGCACTTCGACGATGTCGCGGAGGAACTGATAGCTGTCCAGCGACTGAGCAGGGTTGCTGTGCAGCGCGAGGTAGACGGCGGCTGCCTGGCATTCGGCGCCGTGTCTGCCGTGGGCGTGAGCGTGGGTGATGGCGGCACTGCGGAGCGCGAGTTTCCTGGTCTGCTGCACGCTGGTGCCCACCAGCGCAACGGGTGCGACGCGTGCGGCAGCGCCGTTGCCCTGCGAGGCCTGCGCTTGCAGGAACGCCTTCGCGGCGCTGCTCCACGCCACGCCCGCGTGCAGCAGGCCGAACACCGGCGGGGTGCCGGAGTCGAAGCCCCGCCATGGTTCGCGTTTCCACGCCGCGGCGAACTCGCGGGCGAGCGCGTTCTCGTCGAGGACGTCGGTGTCGTGCCCGGCGGCGAGGTGTTCGGCCAGCACGATGGTGAGCACGGTGTCGTCGGTGTGCACCAGCTGGCTCGGTGCGCGTTCTTCGGCGGCCAGGGTGTCGGCGTCCACGGTGGTGTGGCCTTGGAACGGTGCGCCGAGTGCGTCGCCGAGCCCGGCGCCCAGCAGCAGCCCGCGGCGTTTGTCCGCATGAGTGACGTGAGTGGTGGAGGCGGTCATCGAAGATCACCAGATTTCAGTGCGGCGTTGTGGAGCACGATTCGGTAGAGCGGCTGCGCGGGGCCGATCCGGTGCGTTCCCGCGGGGAAGAGATCGGTTACGCCGTCGACGGTCGAGAGGACCGGAGCGGCCAGGCGCACGGTCAGTGGTTCGCGAAGAGGCCGGATCGGGCCGGCCTCCTCGCTCACCGCGCAGGCCAGCATGCCGCCGGGGATCGGGCTGACCGCCAGCGCTCGGGCTTCCTGAGCGAAGGCGCCGGAGGCGGTCGAGCAGTGCATGCGTCCGGCGAAGTGGGCTGCCTGCAGCACCGTGCAGGTCCTACCCTCGCCGAACTCGACGGTCAGCGCCGGTTCCGGCTGCAGCAGCAACCGGAGAGACTCGTCCAGGTCGAACACGTCGGGAAGGACCACCGGAGCGTTCCAGGCCGCGGCACACCGCTGAGCCGAAAGGGAGACGGCTGGTGTCGCGGCGACGACCAGTCTCACTCGCCGGGCGCGCGGTGTCCGGCCGAACACCGGCGCGGGGGAGACGTCGAGCAGGTCGAGCCCGGCGTGCTCGGCCAGCGTGCGCAGTCCCTGCAGGACATCCAGGCTGGTGGTGTCGGTTTCCCGAACCAGCGCGATGACGCCACCTCGGGCGATGGCGAGCGGTGCGGGATGAGGGCGTCGGCCGGCGGTGGCGGCGAGCAGCATCCGCACGGCGGCGACCGGGGGCGGTTCGGCGGTGGGACGGGCCAAGGATCTCCGTTCGCGGGAAGCCTGCTCGGACGAGGGGAGGCTGGTGGTTCAGTCCGCTGTGTACGGCAGATCCGGCAGGTTGGCCAGGACGTCCATGACGGAGACGTAGGAGCGCTCGGACAACTGAACCAGCGCGGCGAAGACAGCGGGCCGGGCCTGGCAACGCAGGGCCGCGTCCAGCAAATCTGTCACAGTGGCGGCGCCGGAGAGAAAGGCGTCCTCGACACAGTCGATGATCTCGGTCTGCGTCAGAACGGGTTCGCTCGTGGTAGGCACGGCTTCCATGACCCTGACTCTACTCTAACGTTAGTGTCGTGTAGAGTCCGTTTCGCCTGTTATGGGCGAATGCGAAGGGGTGGCACCTGCAGATGCCGCCCCTTCGCGTTGTCAGTGTGATCCGGCGAGCTGTCCTGACAGCTTGGTGTGCAATCGCTCGCTGTGCGGGTTGAGACCGATGATCTCGGCTTCGATGCCGCGAGAGGTGAACTTCGCGGTCACGGCGTCGAGCGTGGCGACTGCGGAGCTGTCCCACACGTGCGCGTCGGACAGGTCGATGACTACCTTCGACACGGTGTCGGTGTAGTCGAAGGAGTGCATCAGTTCGTTGCTGGAGGCGAAGAACAGCTCGCCGGTGACGGCGTAGACGCGGATGGTGCCGTCCGGGTCGAGCACGCTGGAGACGTCGACGAGGTGCGCCACGCGGCGGGCGAAGAAGATCGCCGAGAGCAGAGCGCCCGCGATGACGCCCAGTGCGAGGTTGTGGGTGGCGACGACCGTGCCGACGGTCACGACCATCACGGCGGTCTCGCTCTTGGGCGCACGGCGCAGCGCGGCCGGCTTGATGCTGGTCCAGTCGAAGGTGCTGATCGATACGAAGACCATGACCGCGACGAGTGCCGCCATCGGGATCAGGGAGACGACCGGGCCCAGGGTGAAGACCAGGATCAGCAGGAAGACACCGGCCGCGAGGGTGGACAGCCGGGTGCGGCCACCGGACTTGATGTTGATGATGGACTGGCCGATCATCGCGCAGCCCGCCATGCCGCCCAGGAAGCCGGTGGCGATGTTGGCGATGCCCTGCCCGCGCACCTCCATGCCCTTCTTCGACGGGGTGTCGGTGAGGTCGTCGAGCAGCTGCGCGGTGAGCAGCGACTCGATCAGGCCGACGACCGCCAGCGTCAGCGCGAACGGCGCGACGATGGTGAAGGTCTCCAGCGTGAACGGCACCATCGGCAGGCCGAAACCGGGCAGCGCGGTGGGCAGCTCACCCATCCCGCCGACGGTCGGCACGGCGACGTGCAGGAACACCGTCAGCGAGGTGATCACCACGATGGCCACCAGCGGCGCGGGGATCGCCTTCGTCAGCCTCGGCAGCAGGTAGATGATGCCCAGGCCGAGCAGCACCAGTGCGATGACCGGCCAGCCGCCCTGGGTGATGTGCGGGATCTGCGCGGTGAACAGCAGGATCGCGAGCGCGTTGACGAAGCCGACCATCACGGTGCGGGGCACGAACCGCATCAGCTTGTGTACGCCCACGAGACCGAACACGATCTGGAAGGCGCCGGTGAGGATGGTCGCGGCGAACAGGTACTCAACGCCGTGGTCGCGCACCAGCGGCACGAGCACCAGGGCCATGGCGCCGGTGGCGGCGGAGATCATGCCGGGACGGCCGCCGGAGAACGCGATGATGATCGCGATCGTGAACGAGGCGTAGAGGCCGACCTTCGGGTCGACGCCGGCGATGATGGAGAACGACAGCGCCTCGGGAATCAGCGCGAGCGCGACTACGAGGCCGGACAGCAGGTCGGCGCGGGGGTTGGAGAACCAGGTCGTGCGGACCCTCGTCAGCAGCGAGGGACGCGGCGCAGCCACGTGTGAGGACAAATCGACACCTCAGGGTTGTGCGCGCGAGCAGGCAGAGGCTCGCGTGGTGAACAGGACTGGGGTCCGCGCGCCCCAGTGCGCGCAGGGAGAGTGCCGACGTCGACGTCGGCATCACGTGTGATGGGGTGGTGCCGCGAACTGTTCGGGTCCGCAGAGCGTGGAGCTAGGCCCTGCGTCCCTCCCTGGCGGTACTCATGCGTCCGGGTGCCTCTCGAAGTCCGGGAGAGCCCGCGCTGTACGTGGTGTCACAAGCGATCGGGGCTCACATGACGGGCCGCGGCATCTCCGGCGCAACCCCAGTGGACTCTACCGTGACGTCACTGTAGGTCCAATTGTGAACGGCTTGATCGTGAGCAAGCTCTCCGGCTCGACCGCGATGTTCACCTCAGGGACACTGCGGTCACGACATGGTCATGTCGAGCGCGGCCCGTACTTCGGACAGGCGCACAGGCCACCGCTGGACGATCAACTGCCACGCTGTCCGCAGCGACACGTGCTCGGCGAGCACGAGCACCGGGCCTTGCCCCCAATGGGTCGCCACGACCGTGCCGAGGCGGTCCGCCTCGCCAGGTGCGGGAGCGCCGCCGGGCAGGAACTCCACAGTCATGGATACGGACTCACCGGTCAGATCGTCCTCGACGCCCTGCATGGCGGCGTGATAGCCCCGCAGTCGGGATGGGTCGGCAGGCAGGGCGCACTGCGGGTAGGCGGCGTTGTAGTGGCTCGCCGCTTCGAATCGGCGCGGGCTGCTCATGGTCATCACCACGTGCAGGTCAGGCTTCGATGACGACCGGGATGACCACCGGTCGGCGGCGGTAGGTGCGTTGTGCCCACATCTGCACCTGCTGGCCGATGAGACGTTCGAGCTCCGCCACGTCGGTGGTGTTCTTCTCCGCGGCGCCCGCGAGGGCCTTCTCGATGGCGGGGATCACCGGCAGGAACGTCGAGGCGTCGTGTTCGAAGCCGTGGGCGATGAAGTCGGGTGCGTCGTCGAGCCGCCCGGTGTCGGTGTCGATGATGGCGACCACGGTGATCATGCCTTCTTCGCCCAGCGTGCGGCGCTGCGCCAGGGAGTCCTCGGTGACGCCGCCGACAGTCTGGCCGTCGACGTAGATGTTGTGCACCTCGACCTGGCCGGTGACCGAGGCCCGGCCCTCGTGCAGGTCGATGACGTGGCCGTTGGCGGCGACGAGCACCTGGTCGCGGGCGACGCCGGTCTTGACGGCCAGTTCGGCGTTGGCGCGCAGGTGGCGTGCCTCGCCGTGCACCGGCAGGACGTTGGCCGGTTGCACGATGTTGTAGCAGTAGACCAGCTCACCGGCGCTGGCGTGCCCGGAGACGTGGACCTTGGCGTTGCCCTTGTGCACGACGTTGGCGCCCAGGTCGGTCAGGCCGTTGATCACGCGGTAGATGGCGTTCTCGTTGCCGGGGATGAGCGAGCTGGCCAGCAGGACGGTGTCGCCCTCGACGATGGTGATCTCGTGCTCGCCGGCCGCCATGCGGGACAGAGCGGCCATCGGCTCTCCCTGCGACCCGGTGCACACCAGGGTCACCTGGTGGGCGGGAAGCCGGTTGGCGTCCCTGATGTCGACGACGAGCCCGTCGGGCACCTTCAGGTATTCCAGTTCGGTGGCCAGGCCCATGTTGCGGATCATGGAGCGGCCGACGAAGGCGACCTTGCGGCCGTGCGCGGCCGCGGCGTCGAGGACCTGCTGGATGCGGTGCACGTGGCTGGCGAAGCTGGAGACGATCACCCGGCGCGGCGTGGTGCGGAACACCTCGTCGATCGCGGGGGCGAGATCGCGTTCAGAGGTCGTGAAGCCGGGCACGTCGGCGTTGGTGGAGTCGACGAGGAACAAGTCGACACCCTCCTCGCCGAGGCGGGCGAAACCGCGGAGGTCGGTGATCCGCTTGTCGAGCGGGAACTGGTCCATCTTGAAGTCACCGGTGTGCAGCACGAGACCGGCGTCGGTGCGGATGGCGATGGCCAGACCGTCGGGGATGGAGTGGTTGACGGCGAGGAACTCCAGGTCGAACGGCCCTCGAGTGAGCTGTTCACCTTCCTTGACCTCGACCAGGACGGGCTTGATCCGGTGCTCGGCCAGCTTGGCGGCCAGGAACTTCAGCGTGAGCCGGGAGCCGATGACCGGGATGTCGCGTCGTTCCCGCAGCAGGTACGGCACGCCCCCGATGTGGTCCTCGTGGCCGTGGGTCAGCACGATGGCGACCACGTCGGCCAGCCGGTCCCGGATGCAGCTCCAGTCCGGGAGGATCACGTCGACGCCGGGCTGGTGCTCCTCGGGGAACAGGACCCCGCAGTCGACGATGAGCAGCTTGCCCTCGTGCTCGAACACGGTCATGTTCCGGCCGATCTCACCGAGGCCGCCGAGGGAGATGACCCGCAGGGCATCCGGGGCGAGTGCGGGCGGAGGGGTGGACGTTCGAGCCATGGTCACACCCTCACGTTACGTGAGAGTTGCCGGTGAGAGGAAATCGGCGACGCGGGCCAGGCGTGATGTCCGTCAGTTCGAGGGCAGGTGGGACCGCAGGGTCGTGGCGAAGTCCTCGGCGATGCGCAGCTGCGCGCGCAGCTGCTGGCACCGTTCGTCGGCGGCGGTCCAGAACCCGGACAGGCGGTCGAGATGCTTGTCGCGATCGGGATCGTCACCGGCGGACAGCGCGTCGAGGATGCCGAGCAGCTCGCGCATCTCCTCGAGCTGGAAGCCGAGCGGTTTCATCCGCTTGATCACGTCGAGGCGTTGCACGTCAGGCTCGGTGTAGAGACGGAAACCGCCCTGGCTGCGCGCGCTCGGCACCACCAGGTCGACCTCCTCGTAGTACCGGATTGTGCGCAACGACAGACCGGTTCGCTCGGCCACCTCGCCGATCTGCATGTGCTCGCCCACAACATCCCTTCCCGAACTGCCACGATCACTAGCCATTCTGGCATCACGCCCCGTGCTCGTGCCCCACTCGTGCCGCCGGGTAGGAGTCAGCTTACCGTGACGTGAGGGTAGAGTTCTGGTCGGATGTTGCCTACCTGAAGGATCGCGAATGACCACCGCCACCCCGGCGACCGCCTCGTCCGCAACCGTGCTCGCGGAAGCGGAACGCAGGCGCACCTTCGCGGTGATCAGCCACCCGGACGCGGGCAAGTCGACCATGACCGAGGCGCTGGCACTGCACGCGAAGGTAATCTCCGAGGCGGGCGCGGTGCACGGCAAGGCCGGTCGGCGCGGTGTGGTGTCGGACTGGATGGAGATGGAAAAAGCCCGTGGGATCTCCATCACGTCCGCCGCGTTGCAGTTCTCCTACCGCGACTGCGTGATCAATCTGCTGGACACTCCCGGCCACGCCGACTTCTCCGAGGACACCTACCGGGTGCTGTCGGCGGTGGACTGTGCGGTCATGCTGCTCGACGCGGCCAAAGGCCTGGAGCCGCAGACCCTCAAGCTGTTCGACGTCTGCCGCTACCGCGGCATCCCCGTGATCACGTTCATCAACAAGTGGGATCGTCCCGGCCGCGACGCGCTGGACCTGTGCGACGAGCTCGTGGAACGGATCGGGTTGCAGCCAATGCCGCTGACCTGGCCGGTGGGCGATGCGGGCCACTTCCGCGGTGTGCTCGACCGGCGCAGCGGGGGCTTTGTGCGCTATCAGCGCACCGCGGGTGGCGCCACGGTCGCCGGTGAAGAGCACTTGCCGCCGGGGCAGGCGGAGGCTGAAGAAGGCGTGGAGTGGACGCGTGCGTGCGAGGAGGCGGAGCTGCTCGGCGCGTCCGGCGGTGGGTTCGAGCTCGGGCGATTCCTCGAAGCCACGGCGACACCGGTGCTGTTCGGGTCGGCGGTGCTCAACTTCGGTGTGCGGCAGCTGCTCGACCTGCTGGTCGAGATCGCGCCGCGCCCCACCGCGCGGGCGGACGCCGCCGGTAACCCGCGCGAGCTGGACGCCCCGTTCTCTGCGTTCGTGTTCAAGGTGCAGACGGGCATGGATCGTGCGCACCGAGACCAGGTCGCGTTCGCGCGTGTGTGCTCCGGCGTGTTCGAGCGAGGCATGGTGGTGACCAACGCCGCCACGGGCAAGCCGTTCGCCACCAAGTACGTGCAACAGGTCTTCGGCCAGCAACGCTCCACCTTGGACACGGCCTTTCCCGGTGATGTGATCGGGTTGGTCAACGCCACCGCGCTGGGCGTGGGCGACACCCTGCACGCGGGCAAACCCGTGGTGCGTTTCCCTGGTCTGCCCAGCTTCGCGCCGGCATACTTCGCCGTCGCGCGACCGGCGGACCTCAGTCGCTCCAAGCAGTTCCGCAAAGGCATCGAGCAACTGGAGTCCGAGGGCGTCGTACAGGTGCTGCGTTCGTTGCGTCGCGGCGACGGAGCGCCGGTGTTCGCCGCGGTCGGCCCCATGCAGTTCGAGGTCGCCGCACACCGCCTGGAGGCGGAGTTCAAGTCGCCGGTGCGGCTCGAACCGTTGCCCTACACCGTCGTGCGCCGCCTGGCCGACCCCAAACAACGGTCCATCGTGGACAGCGGCCGAAGCGAGGTACTCACCCGCACCGACGGCGTGGACCTCGCCCTGTTCGTCGACTCCACCGCGCTGGGCGTCATGCGGCGCCTGCACCCCGAGGTGCGACTGGAGCCCCTCGTCGCAGGAACAGACGACTGACCGTTCTTCGCTGGGGGAGAAGTCCTGATCTCATTCCGCTCGCTCACGCCGTCCGGCTTCTACGGCTGGCACGTCGTCGGCTGGTCGACGCTGCTCGTCGCGCTCACAGCGCCTGGGCAGACCGCCGCCGTGTCGATGTTCGTCGACCCGATGATCTCCGATCTCGGCCTGAGCCGGTCCGCAGTGTCCACCGCGTACCTGGTGGGCACTCTCACCGGTGCCGTCGCGATGCCGTGGGCCGGTCGTGCGCTCGACCGCTTCGGTGTCCGCCGCGTCCTGGCGGTGATCGGGCTGGTGTTCGGCGCCGCGTTGTGCGCGATGGCGGCGGTCAGTTCCATCGTCGGTCTGACCATCGGCTTCGTCGCGATCAGGATGGCAGGTCAAGGCGCGCTGGGCCTGGCCGCCACCACTGTCGTGGCGTTGTGGTTCGAACGTCGCCGGGGAACCGCGCTCGGCCTGGTGAGCGCGATCGGCGCGGCGGCCATCTCATCGGCACCGCTCCTGCTGGAAACGCTGATCGCGGATTGGGGCTGGCGTCGCGTCTGGTTCGCCGAAGGCGTGGTGGTGCTGGTCGTCGTGCTGCCGGTGGCGTGGTTCGCGCTGCGCGACCGGCCAGCCGATCTCGGCCAGCGTCCTGACGGGACCGTGCGGGACATCGGCTCGCCGCCACACATCGCCTGGGGAGTGACCCGTGCCGTGGCGCTGCGCACTCCGTTCTTCTGGGTGGTGACCGGTGGCATCTCCGCATGCGGCCTGTTCGGCACAGCGGTCAACTTCCATCAGGTCAGCCTGCTCACCGAACGTGGACTCACCGCGACCGCGGCGGCGGCGAACTTCCTGCCGCAGACCGCGGCGAGTCTCGTCGCCACGCTGGTCATGGGGCTGCTCGTCGACCGAGTCGACAGCCGGGTGCTGATGACGGCGTCCATGGCCGCGCTGCTCGGTGCTCTCCTGCTAGGTACGGCAATTGCGCCAGGTCTTTCCGCGGTGCTGTTCGGCCTGCTGCTGGGAGCCGGCAGCGGTGGCATGCGCACGCTGGAGGCGGCCACGTTCCCCCGCTACTTCGGCACCCTCCACCTTGGCGGCATCCGCGGCACCGTGACCGCGATCAACGTCGGTGCCACCGCTTTCGGGCCGCTGATGTTCGCGCTCCTGCACGACCTCACCGGCAGCTACACCCCGGCTCTCCTGGCCTCGCTGCCGCTGCCGTTGGTCCTCGGAGTGGCCGCGTTGTTCGTACGGCCGCCTGCGGTCCGCCCGATTGAGCCGGCACCCATGGAGGCGGCCGCCAAGCAACTCTAATCTAACGTCAGGGTAGAGTTGCGGTATGTCCGGATTTTCTTATTTTGCGCGGCAGCGTCGTGGTAAGTAGCGCCCGGCCAACAACACCGCGGCGAAGCAGCTGGGATGTTCTGCGGGCAGTGGCGATCCTGCTGGTCGTCCTGCAACATGCGACGTGGGGTGGTCCGCTGCTGATGCCCGAACTGGGTACCCGGCCCTTCGAGATGAGCGTCCAGGTGGGCGCCAGCACGCTGATGGTGATCTCCGCCTACTTCGTCTGCCAGACACTGAGCTCGTCGGGAGCGTGGCTGTTGCTGCGCAACCGTCTCGGTCGCATGTTGCCGCCGTTCGCGGTGGCTTCCGTGATCACCTACGCCGTGACCCGATGGTTCGGGCCTGACGCCCTGGGTCGCGACGGCGACGACCTGGTCGCCACGCTGCTCGTCCTGCCGCCCGGCCTGTCAGCCGAGCTCGACCTGGTCGACCCGAGCTACTGGACGGTGCCGCTGCAGGTGCTGGCGTTCGTCACCGCGGCGGTGCTGTGGCGGACGCGGAGCCGGAACGGATGGCGCCTGCGGATGGTGTTGTGGGCGGCCGTCATCGCTCCGATCGTGATCAGCGCGGTCGTGCTCCCACTGGACGACAGCGGAAGGCTCGCGGCGTTGCACGGCGACCTCGGAGTACATCGCACGCACCTGTTCGCGGCAGGCGCGGCACTGTGGCTGTGGGCCACCGGCCGCGCCGGCCCCACGCTCCTGCTGCTGATCCCCGCCGCCGTGGGCGCACACCACTTCCACACCGAGGACCTGCCCTCATCCCTGGCACTGGGCATGGCATGCGGCCTGATCGCCACTGCCGCGACCGGCCCGGACTGGTCACACCCCACCTTGCGCCCGCTCATCTGGCTGGCCGGAATCTCCTACGGCATCTACCTGGTCAACCACAGCATCGGCTACACCGTGATGTACCAGCTGCAGCAAGCCGGAGCATCACCGACAACCCAATGCGCTGCGATGGTCGCCGCCTCGATCGCTCTCGGCTGGTTGCTCACCCGTGCTGTGGAACGACCGGTGGCGAAGTGGATCACCACCGCTTGGCCGGACGCGATACCGGCACCGAACCCGACCTCGTTCGGTCCACGATGAGGCGCACCGACGTCCATCGGTGCGGCTGCCTCGACCGCAATGCCACCTGCCCGGACTCGCGGCGTCTTCGGTTGTGCGGAACAGGCATCCGGCGTCTGCGCACCGGCCGCTGCTAAGGGACGCGGCCCTGCTCCAACTCGTCCGTCCATGCCTGCGCGCGGCGGCACATCAAGGCAGGTTCGCCCTCATGCCGTTCCAAGACATGTCTGCGCCACCACAACATCAGCTCTGTGCGCCGGCCGTCGCTCGACACGGTGACCACGAAAGCGTCCCTGTTGACTGGCAGCACAGCGCTGGCCGTGATCCGCATCGAGTCGTTCTCCGACAGCAGGAAGCGGCCGTCGGCCGCGGCCAGTGCGCGCACTGCGTCACGTCCTGGCGGCATCTGAACCTGCATGCGCCTCCTCCGGGCGATGGCCGGTGCGGGTTCGCGGTCAAGGCCGGGCCGGGAGTGGTCCGGCCATCTGATCCGTCAGGCGGGAAAGCGGCTCAGCCGCTTCGAGCCGCGTGATCCAGGACTCGGAGAACACCTGTGCACCGTTGCGAGCACCTGCCAGTGCTCCAGCCATGGACGCGATGGTGTCGGCGTCGCCCCCACCGAGCACCGCGAAGCGGATTGCCGCCGCCGCATCGTCAGGTCGTGTCAGGAAGGCCAGCAGCGCCAGGGGAACCGACCCCAACGCGGACACGTCGTTGCCGAGAGCGCGTGCCGCGTGTGCGGGCGAGGCGTCGTGCCGGATCAGTTCGCTGATGCGGTCGAACCGCTCGTGCCACGGCCGGGACCGGATCACCCTGGCAAGATCCTGGAGGAACCGGGTGGCATCGAGCCGGTGCCTCCGATCGCCGTGCAGTGCCAGGTACGCCGCTGCCGCTTGGCACGCAGCACCTAACTGGCCGTGCTCGTGTCCGTGCGTCACCTCGGCGCTCTGTCGTCCCAACTCGGCCGCGTGATGCACGCTGCTTGCCACCAGCGCGACCGGCGCCACGCGCATGGCAGCGCCGTTGCCGTAGGAACCTTGCCCTCCGAATGTCGCGCGGGCCGCGCTGCGCCACGACGCCCCATCGCCGATCAGGCCGAGCACCTGTGCGGCACCCGAGCCATATCCACGCCACGGCTCGGCTCGCCACGCCGCCGCGAACTCGAGGGCCAGCACGTCACGATCAAGCCCACGCTCGACGCGGCGCCTCGCCAGGTGGGCGGCAAGAACCAGCGCCAGTGCTGTGTCATCGGTATGAGTCAGGCGGGTGGCCGCCCCCCTCATGTGCGTCCAAGTCGCTCTGTTCGACCGTCTCCCGGCCCTCGAAAGGGGCCCCCAAAGCGTCGCCCAGTGCGCCGCCGACCAGCAGGCCGAACGCCATGTCGTGGCTGGGGACAACAGGCTCTGATGTCATCTGGTGAACTCCAGGAAACGCGAGGCTGACCCTTCGTGGGTCAGGTGGAGGTGGTGCATGGCCCTGGTGCAGGCGATGTAGAGCATGCACTTGTCCATCTCGGTGGCGTAGTTCGTGTCATCCACGCCCGGGACGATCACCTCGTCGAACTCCAGCCCCTTGGCGATGTGCGCGGACGTGATGATGATGCCGCCGGCGAAGGCCGTGCTGTCGTAGTCGATGAAGGTCAGCTCGACGCCGTCTTCCGACAGTGCGCCGTACAGCTTCTCCGCCTGATCGACCGTCTTGCAGATGATGCCGAGCGAGCGGTGATCGCTGCTCTCGTGCTCGTTGATCAGCTTCAGGATCTGTGCCGCCTGGTCTGCGCAAGCGATGACCTGAGGCGGCGGTCCGTGCCGCTCGATGGGGACGAGCTTGTCGTTGCGGGAGATCTTCTGGGCGAACTCGGTGATCTCGGTGGTGGAACGGTAGCTCTTGCACAGCTCCAGGCAGTCGGCCTCCGGGAACATGCTGCGGATCGTCGGCAGCGACGAGGAGCTGAACGGGTTCACCGACTGGTTGGCGTCACCGAGGATCGTCATCTTGCAGGAGAACAGCTCACGCACCACGGCGTACTGGACGGGCATGTAGTCCTGCATCTCGTCGATCAGCAGATGGCGAATGTGGCCGTAGGTGTCCTGCCTGGCCGTCCTGATCATCGTGTAGATCAACGGGAAGACGTCGGCGTACTCGATCCTCTTGCGCCCCAACGGCTTGAACAGACCCTTGCGGTCCGCATCGTCGTAGAACGCCTTGTACACCGCGTATGCGTCCTTGTACGGGAACATGGAACCGACCTGCTTGCGAATGTTCGCTGTGTCGGCGGCGGCCCACTTCCCGCCCTTGTCCACAACCTTGTGCTTGAGCAGGTGGACAGCGCTGTTCGCCACGCGGTCGAGCCGGGTGAAGACCGGTAGACCCGGTGACTCGTGGAACATGTCCGCGACCCACTCGGCGGTGAGCCGCGTGCCTTTCAGCTCGATGTCCGCGGCCTCGAACTCTTCGTCGGTACGCGAAGTGATCCAGGCGTCGAGGCGGGCGACGAACTCCGGCGTGGCCTTGTAGCGCATCCGTTCGGCGGAAGCCTCGTCAGCATGATCGAGCAGCTTCACCACCTGCTCGCTGAACGTCTCGTATGCGGTGACCTTGGCGAGGAACCTCTCCGCGATCTTGTCAAAGTGGATCTCTTTGACCTGCTCTTCGCCCAGTTCGGGTAGCACGTTGGCGATGTAGTCGCCGAAAACCCTGTTGGGGGACAGGATCATGACGTTGTCCGATGAGAGGGTGTCCTTGAACCGGTAGAGCAGGAACGCCACCCTGTGCAGAGCGATCGACGTCTTACCGGAGCCAGCTACGCCCTGCAGGATCAGCACGTTCGCGGTTTCGTTGCGAATCACCGCGTTCTGCTCGCGCTGGATGGTCGCGACGATGTTCTTCATCTTGTCGTCGGCCGACCGGCCCAGTTCGCGCTGCAGAACGTCGTCACCGATGTTCAGCGCGCTTTCGAACATGTACTCCAGGCGCCCGCCCTGGATCTTGTACTGCCGTTTGCCGGTGATCTCACCGTGCACGATGCCCTTCGGCGCCGCGAACGACGCGTCCCCGGACTCGAAGTCGTAGTAGAGACTCGACACGGGGGCCCGCCAGTCGTGGACAACGACATCCTGAGTGTCGGGCGCGGAGAGGTTGTGCACACCGATGTAGTAGGCCCTGGTCGTCGCGTCCTCGACCCGGCGAAAGTCGACACGCCCGAAGTACGGAGACTCGAGCAGGCGCTCTATGCGCTGCCGCCGCAGCACCGCGTGCTCGCCCTGAAGGACCGACATGTTGATTTCAGTGCGGAAGCCGGCCTTCTCCGCGCTGTCCATATCCCGCCAGTACGCCCACATGTGCTCCTTCTGGTCCTTGATCGTCCTGGCGGACTTGTCGATGGAGTTATTCAGCAGGTCCAGTTCCGCTCTCAACAGGCGAACTGTCGCCTCCAGATGCTCCCGCTCTTGTTCGTCATCTCGAATGTGCTCGTCGGTCAAGGCCATCTCCGGGTTCCAGGTCGCACGGAGTCTACCCTCACGTTAGAGTAGAATGAATGACTGATCCTCGTGACGACCTCGGCCCCACGCCCACTCCCGAACGATCTCCGCTGCAGGTGTTCCTGGCAGGCGGCGGAGCTGTGCGCGATCTTGGCGATGCCGCGGCCGAGATCTTGCGCGACGCCGAGAAAGAGTGGCAGGCACGACAACGCAGGCGGTCGACCTGAGTTGTCGTGCGGCGCTGCACCTGGAGGAAACGGATCGCTACTGTCGCTCTGTGCTTGATCCACGAGACCGTCCACGGCTGCGTCTGCGAGCTATGCTCGAGGCGCTGCATCGCCACAACGTCGACTGGGTGATGAGCGGATCCGTCGTTCTAGCCGTCTACGGCGCGGACGTGCAGCCCAACGATCTCGACGTCGTGCCGTCGCCGGCCCCGGACAACCTCCAGCGCATCGCGGACCTGCTGGTGGAACTGGAAGCGGTGCCCGCCTACGACCCGAGCTGGCGCAACGGGCTCACAGAAGCACAATGCCGTAGCTGGCAGCCGGAACCGGTGACACTGGAGCAGTTGGATCATCTGTTCGTCACGCGCCTGGGCATGCTCGACGTGCCACCGGAGCTCACCGGCACGTACGCCCACTTGCGGACGGGCGCCACCGAACTGGAACTGGCCGGGACTCCGGTGTGGGTGTGCGATCCCCGCGAGGTGCTCAAACGCGTTCCGGATCCGCCACGGCCCAAAGA
Organism: Lentzea sokolovensis; assembly: GCF_033949975.1. Lineage (NCBI taxonomy): Bacteria > Bacillati > Actinomycetota > Actinomycetes > Pseudonocardiales > Pseudonocardiaceae > Lentzea > Lentzea sokolovensis. The sequence continues at coordinate 7,388 of NZ_JAXAVU010000001.1, read as the reverse complement.
CCTCGCCCGCGCTGATGCGTACGCCGAACTGCGGCAACGACTTCAGAACGACAGCAGCCCAACTCGGGTTCGCCCGATCTGCTTGAGTCCGATTCGGATGCTGTTCGATCAATGATCGCGGCACCGGAGACGGCCCTCGTGTCTACTGAGCTGAGTCACCCGGTTGCGGGTGTCCAGCCACGGCTGTGAGTTGACGATTGCGGCGGTGATGAGCAGCTGCGTGCCTCTCTTTTGCGAACGCATCAAGGCGCTTGTGTCATCGGCGAACAGGGCTCGGAAACGGATCCCCGGACGGCCAAGGCAGGGAGACGAACTGCCGTGTGGGCTTCAGTCACCGAGGGCTTGCGCTCGACTAGGCCGTCGACGAGTCGAGCTGTTCTTGGGGCCAAACTCAAGGCGAAGGTTTGCTATGTCCGGGTATGAGCTTGGGGATGACGCGGACGTAGATGACCATGCCGACGACCTCGACGAGGGTTTGGGTCACAATCACGATGCCCGCGACCCCGAAGGCGTCGGGCAGTGCGAGTGCGAGTGGCAGCACCACCAGCGAGTTGCGGGTGGCGCCGGTGAACACGATGGCGCGGCCGTCCTGGGTGCGGAGCCGGAACACGCGTGCGACGGCAAGGCCGAGGACGGCCATCACTACGAGGAACACCACGTAGAACGGGATCACGCCGAAGACGGCGCTGACGTCGTCTCCGAGCTTGGGGATCTGCGAGGCGACGACCACCAGCAGCGTGGCGACCATGAGCGGCACCATGGTGGTGCTGGCCTTGTTGGAGAAGGTGACTCCGGAAGGGTGCCGTGCCGCCCATGCCTGGGTCGCCCAGGCCAGCGCGAGCGGGATCACGATCAGCACGAGGAACGCTTCGAGGAACGGGCCGAGTTCGACGATGTTCGCGAGATCGGAGCCCAGGAACAGCAGCAGGAACAGCGGTAGCAGCAGCATCTGGGCGATGAGCAGCAGCGGCGTCGCGGCGAGGAGACGCTCGCTGCTGCCGCCGGCAAGACCGCTGAACACGATCACGTAGTCCACGCATGGTGTGAGCAGCACGAGCAGCACGCCGATTCGCACCGCGTCGTCGGAGGGCAGGAAGCCGAACATGGCCGCGACGACGAGGGGCACGACGACGAAGTTCACGACCAGGGCCGCGGCCAGGAAGCGGCCCGCGCGTAGTGATCGCAGCAGTTCGCGTGCCGGGACTTGCAGGAAGGTCACGTAGAGCAGGACGCCGAGGACCGGGTTGATCGCGGTTTCGAGGCCTGGTCCGGCGCCTGGGGCGAGGAGGCCGACGAGGATGCCGGCCGCGATGGCGCCGACGTAGATCGGGACCTGGTGGCGCTCCATCTGCGAGACCAGGTCGCGTGTGCCCTGCATCAAGCTGCCCTTCGACCATGTGTCACTTGCGGTAGTTCATCTTTCCCGACGCTCTCCGTTGATGGACGGACGCGGTCACGTGATGGTCAGCACGAGCAGTTGCCCTGAGCGCAGGAGTGCTTGGACTTCTGGCGGTGGTGGAGGAACCACAGCAGGCCGGCGAGTCCGAACAGGACGGCTGAGACGACGAGCAAGCCGGTCGTGGCCGCGGCGACGCCCGCGCCGCCGAGCAGGCCGAGCGGGACCAGCAATGGCAATGCGCAGCAGCCGACGCAGGCGATCGCGGCGAGGAACGCGACCACTTTGCTTCGTTTCGGCGGACCGGCCTGTTCGTGCTGGTCGACGTGAACGGGGAGGACGGAGTCGGAACCGGGGGTTGCCGGGGTGCTCATGTGAGACCTTTCGTGACGGTGGTGAGCGCGATGAACGGGATGGGGCAGTCCGGGCAGGTGCAGTTGGTCAGGCTGTCGCAGCGGGCGTCGATGACTCGGACTAGGCCTTCGCGGATCTTGTTGAGGTCTTCCATCCGCCGGTCGACCTCTTCGAGCTTGGCGCGTGCCCGGACCTGGAGGTCTGGAGACGGGTGGCGTTGCCTGCCCGTGTCGATGAGTTCAGCGACCTCGTCGAGGGTGAAGCCGAGCCGCTGGGCCGCCTTGACGACTCGCAGCAGGGCGACGGCGTCCTCGTCGTAGTCTCGGTGCCCGCCGAGTGAGCGGTCTGGTTCTGGCAGCAGACCTCGCCGTTCGTAGTACCGCAGCGTCTGTACGTTCACGCCGGCCGCCGCGGCCAGTTCTCCAGACCTCATCGTTGTTCACTCCTCATACCCGTGCGGCCAGCGCTGTCTCGGCTTGGGCGGCGAGGCCGTCGAGCACGACTTCCTTGTCCGCAGGCACCCGTACGTCGACGAGCACCTCGTCGCCGGTGCGACTGACTGTGAAGCGGAAGAACGAGCAGCACTCGGCCTCTCGTGCGGTCAGGTCCCGTGCGGTGGCCTCCACCTCCGCACCGCCGTGTAGACGCAGGCGGAGCCAGCCTGGCTCCTCGCGGCGTACTTCGCGCAGCGACGAGGAGAACAGCCGATCGAACTCGGCGAGTCGCGCCGGTTGATCAGCGGTTGGCAACGTGCAGGCTTCCGCGGGCGCCCATCCGCTGATCAGGTCGGTTCCCCTTTTGGCGATCTCGCTGGAACCTGATCCGCAGGTTGGTCCGCATCCGCATCCCGAGACGGTCCCGCTACTGGTGGTATCGGCGGCGGACTCGAACAGGGCGCGCAAGATCGGTGTCGGTTGTGCGCCAACCGTGGACGCCACCTGCCGGACACCTGCCATCGCGAACAACGTGGGGGTCGAGGTCACCGCGAACCGGGACACCAGCTCCGGGTTCTCGTCCGCGTTGACCTTCACCAGCTGTACGCGCGTCGTGAACTCGACGGCCAGCTCGTCGAGAACCGGCGCGATCCTCCGGCAGTTTCCGCACCACGTCGCATAGAACTCCATCACCACCGGTTGCTGCGACAGCCCGACCTCCTGCTCGAACGTCGCATCGGTGACTTCGATCGCCATATCCCCTACCTCCGGAGGTCCGACCAGGGCCAACAACACAACGCTAAGCCGATACCTAGGTACAGGATTCAAGGAGACCTATGTCACGTTGACGGGGTCGCTTCGATGCCGTTCGTGGAACTGAGCTGCGAGGCGCACAGTGGCAACGTGGACAAGCAGGCAGTTCACGAGGACCTCAACCGAGCACGCGACACGTTCCGCCAATTGCTCGACGGTGCCGTCGCCGAGCAGTTGCGGTGCCGTTCGAACGGCACGCGCTGGAACGACCGCCAGCTGCTGTTCCACATGCTGCTCCGCTTCCTGATCATGCGCGCGTTGCTGGTATTGGTCCGGATCGTCGCGAGCGTGCCGCGATGGGCCGGTTCGGCGTGGGCGCGACGGCTCAACGCGGGTACGAGGCCGTTCGACGTCGTCAACTTCGCCGGTTCTTGGCTTGGTGGCAGCGTCATGCCTCGCCGGGCGGTGCTTCCGCGAGTTCATGACGGTGGCGGACCCGTACCGCTTTCCTGTGCAGCACTTCGACTTCCACCGGAACCAGCTCTCGCTCAGCTAACTCCCTTCAGCAGGCGGCGCGCCACGTGGGCGGCGTCGCGGCCGACGCCTCGCAGGGTCGCCGACGAGAGACTGCGCTGCCATTCCAGTCCGACGAAGCCAAGACCCGGATGCCGGCGGGACACACCTCGGTCGTGCTCGGTGCCGACTCCGCGGAGGTACGGCAGGTCGGGGCGGTAGCCCGTGGCCAGGATGATCGCGTCGACATGTTCGCGCTGCTCATTCGGCCAGATGCCCTTCGAGCCTTCCAGGGCGGTGAACATCGGGCGGCGGTCCGGGCGGTGTCGTTCAAGGGCGGCGCGGTAGACGCCGGTGTCCAGAACCGGCGTGGTGAAGCCGTCGGGCAGCCAGGGGCCGATCGGCAGGTGGTCGAGGCGGGTGCGGTCGAGCCAGAAGTGCAGGTCGCGGCCGAACGGGCGTTGGGCGGAGAACTTCACCGGTCTGCGGGTCGCGAGAGTGACGTGGGCGTGCTCGGCGAGCTCTGCCGCGATCTGAACCGCGGAGTTGCCGGCGCCGACCACGATGACGCGCTGGCCGTCGAACGGCTCGGGCGAGTGGTACTGCGCGGCGTGCAGGACGGTGCCGGGGAAGGTGTCGAGGCCGGGCAGTGCGGGCCGGTGTGGGTTGCCGAAGCCGCCGGTGGCGGCGATGACGATGGGTGCGGTGAAGCTGGTGCCGTCGGTCGTGGTGACTCGGAAGCCGTTGTCGCGTGTCACCCCTGTGACGCGTTGGCCGGTGCGGATGTCGGTGTTGAGGTGTGCGGCGTAGGTGCGGAGGTAGTCGACGACTTCGTCGCGGCGCGGGTAGCGCTCGGGATCGCCGGGGAACTTCAGGCCTGGCAGGGCGCTGTATCTGGCTGGCGAGAACAAGGTCAGGCTGTCGTAGTAGTGCGGCCAGGAGCCGACGGGTTCGTCGCCGGCTTCGAGTACGAGTGGCCGTAGGCCTTGTGTGACAAGGGCATGGGCTGCGGCGAGGCCGGACTGGCCGGCGCCGATGACGATGGCGTCGTGGCTGTTCATGGGCACCTCGAAGTAGCCGTCGCCGAGCACGGCGACGGATGAGCGGTCAGATGGCGTGTTAGTTGGCTGTGCGGCGTTCGAGGAAAACGGTGTCGCGCCACACGCCGTGGTGTTGCGCGATGCGTTCGCGGACGCCGAGGGTGCGGAAGCCCATGGAGTGGTGCAGCGCGAGACTGGCGCGGTTCTCGGGGAAGATCGAGGTCTGCAACGTCCACAGGCCAGCGTCGTCGGCGGCGCTGACTTGCTTGTGCACCAAGGCCTTGCCGACGCCTCGGCCACGGAAGTCCGCGCCCACGTAGACGGACGTCTCGGCGACGCCTGCGTAGCAGTCCCGTGTGGACACCGCGGTCGCGGCAGCCCAGCCTGCGACCTCGCCGTCGATCTCGGCGATCCAGCGGTGGTCTGGCAGCCACTTGGCGTCGAGTGCCCTGCGCAGGGGCACCTCGGTTTCGAAGGTCGCGTCGCCGGTGGCGATGCCCTCGCTGTAGATGCGGCGCACGGCGTTCCAGTCCGCAACCTCCAGCGGACGGACCAGCACGTCTGCCGGGAGGTTGGCTGGGCAGCACGGGCGTGGTGCGAGTACGCCCATGACGACGTCCGCGGCGTGGGGCAGGCCGGTGCAGCATGAAGGATTCACGCTGATATGTGTGGCGGTGCCTTCCTTGTGCTGCCGCAGGAACCCGACCTCGACCAGCTTGCGCAGGTGGTGTGAGCAGGTGGACTGGCTGATGCCGAGCAGCTCCGTCAGTTCGCCGACGGTCATCGACCGTGCCGCGGTGGCGACGGCGTGCAGCAGGCGAACGCGGGTCGGTTCGGCGAGACACGCGAACCAGTCCGCGTAGGTCGCGGCGTCGTCGGTCGGCAGCACGGCCGGCGTGGCCGCTGTGGTCGTCATGGGTGAAGTATCGACGCAAATCGATGGTTGCGTCAATCGATAGGGGTCGATAGAGTCCCAGTGTTGATTCGAAATGTGTCGATACAAGGGGTGTGCGGTGAGCGAGTTGCCAGTCGTCGTGGTGGGTGCCGGACCTGCGGGTTTGTCCGCGGCGGCGAACTTGGTGGAACGGGGCGAGCGGGTGCTCGTGCTGGAGGCGGGCGATCGTGCCGGTGCAGCCGTGTCGCAGTGGAACTACGTCCGGCTGTTCTCGCAGTGGAGCGAGCTCGTTGATCCCGCTGCCGAGCGCCTGTTGAAGGAAGCCGGCTGGGTGCGGCCGGACGGTGACGCCTACCCGAGCGGTGGGGAGTGGGTGGAGAGCTACCTGCAGCCGCTGGCCGAGGTGCTCGGTGACCGGGTGCGACTCGGCACGCGCGTGGTTGGGGTGGCTCGGCGTGGGCGGGACCGGATCGTTGACGCTGGGCGCGAGGACGAGCCGCTGACGGTGCACGTGCAGACTGCGGATGGCGAGGAGCGGATCTCGGCTCGTGCGGTGATCGACGCTTCCGGCACTTACAGCTCGCCGAACCCGCTGGGCGGAGACGGCCTTCCAGCGGTGGGGGAGAAGGCGGCGGCCGAGAAGATCGCCTACCGGGTGCCGGACCTCGTGGCCGAACGCGCTCGCTACGCGGGCAAGCGGATCGCGGTTGCCGGTAGCGGGCGCTCGGCGCTGACCGCGTTGGTGGTGCTGGCGGAACTCGCGGAGCAGGAGCCCGGCACGAAGATCGTGTGGCTATTGCGCCGTGGCGCCGTTGGCAACGCTTTCGGTGGCGGGGAGGCCGACCAGCTGCCGGCGCGCGGTGCGTTGGGCTTGCGAGCCAAGAAGGCTGTGGAAGCCGGTCACATCGAGACCGCCACCGGGTTCCGCACGGCGGCACTCGAACGTACGACGAACGGCAGCCTCACGCTGGAGTCGTTCGACGGCCACCAGGTCGAGGACATCGACGAGGTCGTGGTGCTGACCGGGTTCCGGCCAGACCTGTCGTGGCTGTCGGAGGTTCGCCTCGACCTGGACCCGGTGCTGCAGGCGCCGACGAAGCTCGCGCCGCTGATCGACCCGAACGTCCACTCGTGCGGCACCGTCTACCCGCACGGTGAGAACGAGCTGCGCCACCCGGAACCAGGCGTCTACCTGGTCGGCATGAAGAGCTACGGCCGGGCGCCGACGTTCCTGTCGCTGACGGGCTACGAGCAGGCGCGGTCCGTCGTCGCGGCGATCGCCGGCGACCACGAGGCCGCCGGGCGCGTCGAGCTCGTGCTGCCCGAGACCGGGGTGTGCGGCGGAGCTGGCGTGTTCGACGCGCCCGAGGAACAGAAGAACGAGGGTGGCTGCTGCGGCTCACCGGAGCACGGCGAGCTGACGATCGGGCTCACTGCCAGTGCACGCTGAAACAACGACGCGGCCCGGCGTTGACGGCGGGCTGCGTCGCGTGCTGATCGTGTTGTGCAGCACCGAGATCATCAGCTGGGGGATTCTCTACTACGCGTTCCCCGTGCTGCTGCCGACGATCGGCGCGCGGACGGGGTGGTCGTTGGCCGCGATCACCGCGGGTTTCTCGGCGAGTCAGATCGTGGCAGGGATCGTCGGCGTGCCGGTGGGCAAGCTGCTCGATCGTCGTGGTCCTCGCGCCATCATGACCACCGGTTCGATCATCGCGGTACCCGCACTCGTCATGGTGGCCACCGCGCAGTCGTTGGCGTGGTTCACGGCGGCATGGTTGCTGATCGGAGTCGCGATGGCCGGGGTGTTCTACGCCCCCGCGTTCGCGGCACTGACCCGCTGGTTCGGGCCGAGGCGGGTGTCGGCGCTGACCGCGCTCACGTTGGTGGCCGGGCTGGCCAGCACGGTGTTCGCGCCACTGACCGCCGTGCTGAACACACATCTGGACTGGCGCGGAACGTACCTGGTGCTGGCCGGAATCCTGGCTGTCACCACGGTTCCG
>NZ_JAXAVU010000028.1:0-1725 GCF_033949975.1 Lentzea sokolovensis | reverse complement strand
GCGGTGCGCAAGGACGGCACGGTTCCGTACCTGCGCCCGGACGGCAAGACGCAGGTCACCATCGAGTACGCGGGCGACCAGCCCGTGCGCCTCGACACCGTCGTCATCTCCACCCAGCACGCCGACGGCATCGACCTGGAGAACCTGCTCGGCGTCGACCTGCGCGAGCACGTCGTGGCTCCCGAGCTCGCCGAGCTGAACATCGACACCGCGAACGTGCGGTTGCTGACGAACCCGACCGGTCGCTTCGTCATCGGTGGCCCGATGGGTGACGCGGGCCTGACCGGCCGCAAGATCATCGTCGACACCTACGGCGGCATGGCCCGCCACGGCGGCGGCGCGTTCTCCGGCAAGGACCCGTCCAAAGTGGACCGCTCCGCCGCCTACGCGATGCGCTGGGTCGCGAAGAACACCGTTGCCGCCGGACTGGCGTCGCGCGTCGAGGTCCAGGTCGCGTACGCGATCGGCAAGGCGGCCCCCGTGGGCCTGTTCGTCGAGACCTTCGGCACCGAGACCGTCGACCCGACCAAGATCCAGCAGGCCATCGCGGAGGTGTTCGACCTGCGTCCGGCCGCGATCATCCGCGACCTCGGCCTGCTCCGCCCGATCTACGCCCCGACCGCCGCGTACGGCCACTTCGGCCGCACCGACGTCGACCTGCCCTGGGAGTCGACGGACCGCGCCGAGGCGCTGCGCGACCTCGTGAACGGAGGCTGACGATGCGGCTGGCCGTCACCGGTTCGATCGCCACCGACCACCTCATGGTGTTCCCCGGCCGCTTCACCGACCAGCTCCTCGCCGACCGGCTCGACTCCGTGTCGCTGTCGTTCCTGGTGGACACGCTGGACGTGCGGCGGGGAGGCGTCGCGGCCAACATCTGCTTCGGCCTCGGCCTGCTCGGCTCCCGGCCGGCCCTCGTCGGCGCGGTCGGCCAGGACTTCGCCGAGTACCGGGCGTGGCTGGAGGACCACGGCGTCGACACCGCGTCGGTGCTGGTCTCGCGAACCCGCCACACCGCAAGGTTCCTGTGCACCACCGACGACGCCCAGAACCAGATCGCGTCCTTCTACACCGGCGCGATGGCGGAGGCCCGCCACATCGGCCTCGCGCCCGTCGCGGACCGGCTCGGGGGACTGGACCTCGTGCTGGTCTCGCCCAACGACCCCGAGGCGATGCTCCGGCACACCGCGGAGTGCGTGCGTGCCGGCCACCCGTTCGCGGCCGATCCCTCGCAGCAGCTCACCAGGATGGACGGCGACCAGATCCGGTCGTTGCTGACCGGCGCGACGTGGTTGTTCACCAACGACTACGAGCACGACCTGTTGCTGTCCAAGACCGGCTGGTCCGAGGCGGAGGTGCTCGACCGGGTCGGGGCGTGGATCACGACCGCGGGCGAGAAGGGCGTCAGGCTGGAGATGGCCGGCCTGCCGTCCGTGCACGTTCCCGCCGTCGCGGCCCGGCAGGTCGTGGACCCGACCGGTGTCGGCGACGGGTTCCGCGCCGGATTCCTCGCGGGCCTCGACCGGGGACTGCCGGCCGAGCGTTCGATGCAGCTCGGCTGCACGCTCGCGACCTTCGTCCTGGAGTCGCAGGGCTCGCAGGAGTACTCGGTGGATCCCGCGCGGTTCGCCGACCGGTTCGCCGACGCCTACGGCCCGGTGGCCGCGGCGGAGGCCAGTCTGTTCCGAACTGTCCACACCGGACAGTTCGCTCTCTGAAGCGCCT
>NZ_JAXAVU010000027.1:0-2471 GCF_033949975.1 Lentzea sokolovensis | reverse complement strand
AGCGCGCAAGCGGTCGACCTCGGCGCCATAGGCGGCGAGCACTTCCGCCTGCCCCACATCCGGAGGCAGCTCGACTGTCGGCCACTGCTGCAGCGAGATGCCGAACCGCGCGAGTTCTTCGGCGATCAGACCGACATCCGTGGTCCGCAGCAGGACAGCGTTTCCGTCGTTCTCGGGAATGACCTGTAACAGAGCCATGATCGTGCCTTCCGTACGCAGACGGTCATCGTTGGTCTGTGAGCAAGTGCAACTGGCACAACGCTTCCAGGCTTTCCAACCGGTTGCGTGCCTCGTCCAGCGTCGCGCCCCAGGCGGTGGCGCCGTGATGGGCGATCAACAGGACCGGCGGGCCTTGCCGGTCGGTCAGCCGCTGGGAGATCTCCGCCGCGATTCTCGGGACCTCGGCCCAGTTCGTGAACACGGGCACCTGTACGACAGACGTGGCGCCAAGCCCTTTGATGATCTCGAAGTCGGTGAACGTCACCGCTCCGGCTTCCGCTGCCAAGGCGGCGACCGCGGTGGTGTGAGGCGGGTGAGCGTGTACAACGGCACCACAGTCCGGAAACGCGCGGTACAGCGCCGCGTGGATGCTTGCTTCCGCCGACAGAGGAGGTCCCGGGCATCGGGTCGGCAGACCGGACTCGGCGTGCATCTGGACGATGTCGGCGGCGGTCAGTTCTCCTTTGCTGCGACCACTTGCCGTGATCAGCGCCTGGCCGCCCGGCAACCTGACCGACAGGTTGCCCGCTGTTCCGTCCATCCACCCTCTGGCGTGCAGCTGGCGCGCCAGTGCTGCCACACGATGTGCACTGCCGGCGGCCAGCACTCGCAGTTCGGTGACCACGGCGCTGACCAGGTCGGCCGGGGTGACGTCGAAGGCGGGATTGTAAGCGGCCGCACCTGGGGGAGTAATGCGGCCGCCTACAAAGTTGAGGACTTCCTCTTCGTCGCGCTCCTCAATGGTGATCGCCGTACCGGCGTCCAGTGTTGATTCGGGAGCGGCGACGATGAAGGGGACACCGCTGCGCGCGGCGGCCAACGCGAGCGAGTACGTGCCTATCTTGTTGGCAACGCTGCCGTTGGCCGTCACCCGGTCTGCTCCGACGACGACCACATCGACCACCCCGGCTGCGATGGCGGCCGGCGCGGCGGAGTCGACGCACACCCGGCACGGGATACCTGCCTCGGCCAGTTCATAGGCGGTCAGTCGAGCACCTTGCAGCAACGGGCGGGTTTCCGTGGCCAGCACCGATTCCACATGACCCGCATCTGCAAGAGATCGAATCGCCCCGAGCGCTGTGCCCACACCGGTTGTGGCGAACCTGCCGGTGTTGCAGTGGGTGAGGATGCGCAGCGGTCGCCGTGTGGTCAGCTCGAGCACCACTTCGGCGGTTCTGTCCGCCACCGCGGCGGTGATGTCCGCGTCCTCGTGCAGGATGGTCAACGCCTCGGCCAGCATCGCGTCCGGGCCTTCCGGCAGACGCGTCAGCACCCGCTGGACCGCCCAAGTCAGGTTGACCGCCGTCGGCCGCGCGGCCGTGATGCGTACCGCGTCCGCTCTGATGGCGTCTGGGCCGGACCTCCTGCGGGCGGAGATCACGACCGCGAACGCTCCAGCCACGCCGATCGCGGGCGCACCCCTGATGGCCAGCCGGCGGATCGCGTCGACTATCGCATCCACAGTGGACAAAGTGATGAGCCGGTGCTCATGCGGCAGCAATGTCTGGTCGACCGCGATCAGCGCGTCACCACGCCACACCAAGGACGGCCTGTCACTCAGTCTTGCCGTTGCGGTCACCGCTCCCCCAGACACCTCGTCAGTGCACGAAGACCGCTGTGACAAGCCCGACGAGCATGCTGCCGAAGAAGCCGATACCGAGATACAGCAAGAAAACTCGGGTGGAGGCCAGCACGCGTACCGCGGCGATGGCGGGAATGGTCGTGACGGCGCCGCCGAGCAGGAACGTCGTCGCGGCCGCCGGGCTCATGCCCGTCGCCATCAAACCACCGACCACGGGAATCGCGCCGACACCGTTGAGGTACAGCGGTACACCGATGGCGGCGGCGAGCACCACCGACAGCACGACGTTGTCTCCGAAGCCGGCGGACACGACCGAGGGCGGGACGAACTTGACGATGAGCGCTTCGGCCAGCACCGCGACGAGCATCCAGCGCCCGAGCAGCCACACGTCGCGCAGCACCTCGCTGCCGAACCGTCGTGCGCCCATCTGCGCCAGGCCTGCACGTGCCTGCGGCCACCACGGCTCGGGCTTCTGCTCCACGGGCGGGCTCGCCGGCTCGGATCCGCAGCAGCCTCCCGACTCGGCGGTGTCGTCCGCACGATCCGGAAGAGCTGTCCCTGCCGCCGACCGCGAGGCCGATCCCACGGTCACCGGGTCAGCGGCTTTCGCCGTCGTGGCCATCTCCAGCCGCAACGGTTGGTCAAGCCACCCGCGCCGCTCCATGAACAG
>NZ_JAXAVU010000021.1:0-2472 GCF_033949975.1 Lentzea sokolovensis | reverse complement strand
GGCGCGCAAGCGGTCGACCTCTGCGGCATAGGCGGCGAGCACTTCCGGTTGCGCCGCCTCAGCGGGTAGTTCGACCGTGGGCCACTGCTCCAGCGAGATGCCGAACCGCGCCAGTTCTTCGGCGATCAGACCGACATCCGTGGTCCGCAGCAGGACAGCGTTTCCGTCGTTCTCGGGAATGACCTGTAACAGAGCCATGATCGTTGCCTTCCGTACGCAGACAGTCATCGTTGATCTGTGAGCAGGTGCAGCTGACACAACGCTTCCAGGCTTTCCAGCCGGTTGCGTGCTTCGTCCAGCGTCGAGCCCCAGGCGGTGGCGCCGTGATGGGCGATCAACAGCACCGGCGGGCTTTGCTGGTCAGTCAGCCGCTGGGAGATCTCCGCCGCGATTCTCGGGACCTCGGCCCAGTTCGCGAAGACGGGTACCTGTACGACGGACGTGGCGCCGAGCCCTTTGATGATCTCGAAGTCGGTGAACGTCACCGCGCCGGCTTCCGCTGCCAAGGCGGCGACCGCGGTGGCGTGAGGCGGGTGAGCGTGTACAACGGCACCACAGTCCGGAAACATGCGGTACAACGCCGCGTGGATGCTTGCCTCCGCCGATAGAGGAGGTCCCGGGCATCGGAGCGGCAGACCGGACTCGGCGTGCATCTGAACGACGTCGGCGGCTGTCAGTTCTCCTTTGCTGCGCCCACTTGCCGTGATCAGCGCCTGGCCGCCGGGCAACCTGACCGACAGGTTGCCCGCTGTTCCGTCCATCCACCCGCGGGCGTGCAGCTGATGTGCCAGTGCGGCCACACGATGTGCGCTGCCTGCGGCCAGCACTCGCAGTTCGGTGACCACGGCGCTGACCAGGTCCGCCGGGGTGACGTCGAAGGCGGGATTGTAGGCGGCCGCACCTGGGGGAGTAATGCGGCCGCCTACAAAGTTGAGGACTTCCTCTTCGTCGCGCTCCTCGATGGTGATCGCCGTGCCGGCGTCCAGTGTGGATTCGGGAGCGGCGACGATGAAGGGGACACCGCTACGTGCGGCGGCCAACGCGAGCGAGTACGTGCCTATCTTGTTGGCGACACTGCCGTTGGCCGTCACCCGGTCCGCTCCGACGACGACAACATCGATTCCCCCGGCCGCGATGGCGGCCGGGGCGGCGGAGTCGACGCACACTCGGTACGGGATACCTGCCTCGGCCAGTTCATAGGCGGTCAGTCGAGCGCCTTGCAGCAGCGGGCGGGTTTCCGTGGCCAACACCGATTCCACGTGGCCCGCGTCGGCAAGAGATCGGATCGCCCCGAGCGCCGTGCCCACACCGGTTGTGGCGAATCTGCCGGTGTTGCAGTGGGTGAGGATGCGCAGAGGTCGTCGTGTGGTCAGCTCGAGCACCACATCGGCGGTTCTGCACGCCACCGCGGCAGCGATGGTCGCGTCCTCGTGCAGGATGGACAAGGCCTCGAGCAACATCGCGTCCGGGCCTTCAGGCAGACGCGTCATCACGCGTTGGACCGCCCAAGTCAGGTTGATCGCCGTCGGCCGTGCGGCCGTGATGCGTGCGGCGTCTGCTCTGACGGCGTCTGGGTCGGCCCTCCTGCGTGCGGAGATCACGACCGCGAACGCTCCGGCCACGCCGATCGCGGGCGCACCCCGGATTGCCAACCGGCGGATCGCGTCGACCACCGCATCCACAGTGGACAAGATGATGAGGCGGTGCTCGTTCGGAAGCAAAGTCTGGTCAACCGCGATCAACGCGTCGCCGCGCCACATCAGGGACGGCCTGTCGGTCAGTCTTGCGGTTGCGGTCACCGCTCCCCCAGACACCTCGTCAGTGCACGAAGACCGCTGTGACAAGTCCGACCAGCATGCTGCCGAAGAAGCCGATACCGAGATACAGCAGGAAAACCCGGGTGGAGGCCAGCACGCGTACCGCGGCGATGGCCGGAACGGTCGTGACCGCACCGCCGAGCAGGAATGTCGTCGCGGCCGCGGGGTTCATGCCCGTCGCCATCAAACCGCCGACCACGGGAATCGCGCCGACACCGTTGAGGTAAAGCGGCACGCCGATGGCGGCGGCAAGCACCACCGACAGCACGACGTTGTCGCCGAAGCCGGCGGACACGATCGAGGTCGGGACGAACTTGACGATGAGCGCTTCCGCGATCACGGCGACCATCATCCAGCGTCCGAGCAACCACACGTCGCGCAGCACTTCGCTACCGAACCGCCGGGCACCCATCTGTGCCAGCCCGGCACGAGCCTGCGGCCACCACGGCTCTGGCTTCTGCTCCACAGGCGGGCTCGCGGACTCGGATCCGCAGCAGCCTCCCGACTCGGCGGAGTCGTCCGCACGGTCCGAAAGAGCTGTTCCTGTCGCCGACCGCGAGGCCGATCCGACGGTCACCGGGTCAGCGGCTTTCGCCGTCGTGGCCATCTCCAGCCGCAACGGCTGGTCGAGCCACCCGCGCCGCTCCATGAACAA
>NZ_JAXAVU010000026.1:0-2664 GCF_033949975.1 Lentzea sokolovensis | reverse complement strand
TTGACGCTGGTGGCGGGAATTCATGTGTTGGAACGCTGGGTACGGACTCGAAGGGGGGCCATGGCATGAAGGTGATCTCACACAGACGGGGCTGGGGGATAGTTGCGTTGCTGGCGGCACTGCTGGCTGCGGCCGGCTGCGCATCGTCAGCGGGTTCCACAGCCGGAGGCAGCACTCTCGATCACGTCAAGGAACAAGGCGTGCTGAAAGCCGGCATCCGGTCGGACAACCCACCACACAGCTCGATCGACGCGAGCGGACAGCACGTCGGGTTCGACGTCGACATCGCCAACGCGGTCGCCAAGAGCCTCGGCGTCCGATTAGAGATCGTCAAAGTCGATGAGCTCACCAGGATCAGCTTCCTGGAGAAGGGCACCATCGACATCGCGGTGGCCAGCATGAGCAAGACCCGCAAACGTGCCGAGAAGATCGACTTCAGCCAGACCTACTTCCGGTCCTTCCAGACGTTCCTCGTCCGCAAGGACACCGTGCGCTCACTCGAGGACCTGGTCGGCAAGCCCGTCGCCATGGACCGCGGCAGCAGCGCGATCGGCAACTGGAAGGCCTGGCTGAACGGAAAAGGGCACAGCGGGGAACCGAAGATCGAGGAGTTCAGCGACAAGCGGGCCGCGGCCGAGTCGGTGCGGCAGGGCAACCTCGCCGGCTACGCCGAGGACTATGAGATCCTCGCCGGCTTCGCCAAGAACGACCCCGGCCTGGTCGTGCTCGACCAGCCCATCGGCGTGAAACTCGACGGCATCGGCATCCGCCGCGGCGACTCCCAGATGCGCGTGGCGGTCGACCTCGCGTTGCAGGACCTGTCCGCCAGCGGTGAGTGGCGAAAGATCTACGACCGGTGGTTCGGGCCGTCGTCGAACACGCCGGTACCGGTTCAGGGTGAGCTGGAGGTGTGGCCCCGTGGCTGATCCGTCCATCGCCCTGGAAGACGTCGAGGTTCGGGTCAAGGACTGCTGCATCCTCGACGACGTCAGCCTCACCAGCGGTACGTGCGAGTGGACGTTGCTGGTCGGCCCGAGCGGCTGCGGCAAGTCCACGATCCTGCGCACCATCAACGGCCTGTGCCCGCCGAACAAGGGACGGGTGCTCAACCTCGGCACGTGGCTGCCCGGCCGCAGCCGTCACGAGGCGCGCCAGGCGTGGCGATCGACGGGCACTGTGCTGCAGGAGGTCGCACTGTTCGAGACGCGCACGGTGCTGACGAACGTCGAACTCGGCTGCCGGGCGGCCGGCATGCCCCGCGACAAAGCACGTGCCGAGGCGCTGTCCTGGCTCGATCGGCTCGGACTCGTCGACCGTGCGGCGGACCATCCCGCGTCGCTGTCCGGGGGCCAGCGTCAGCGGGTGGCGCTTGCCCGAGCTCTCGCACCACGTCCGCGGCTGCTGCTGCTCGACGAACCGACCTCCGCGCTCGATCACGCGACCGCCCAGGTGGTGCTCGACGGCATCAGCGAGCTCGTCGAGGGTGGAACGTGCGTGGTGATGTCCAGTCACCGTCCGGAGGAGGTCGGCATGCGCTGCACCCGCTGCATCGTGCTGGACAACGGCCGTGTCGTCGAAGTGACCTCCGGTGTCAGCCCTCAACCCAGGTGAGGTTCCTCAATGGTCAACATTCCGGAAATTGCGCGCGAGGACGTGGCCAGCGGTGTGCGCGACGGCACGGTTGTGCTCGTCGAGGCGCTCCCGGAAGAGGTATTCGCGACGGGGCACCTGCCGGGGGCGTTGAACATTCGGCCTCGGCGCACGGAAGAACTCGCACCCGTTCTGCTTCCTGATCAAGATGCCCGCGTTGTCGTCTACTGCGGCAGCGACACCTGCGATGCTTCCTTGCGCGTCGCGCAACGTCTGAAGGCAATTGGCTACGGCGACGTGCACCGCTATGTCGGAGGCAAACAGGATTGGAGCGCGGCCGGCCTTCCGATCGAAGGGGGTGACACGACCTCGGCGGCCCTATAGTCGAGGTTGTGAGCGCCTCCGCAGGATTGTCACCCGCAGCGACCCGCGACACGCAGGACCTGGCGAAGGTCTTGCGTGTCGTCGCCGATCCCGTGCGTCTGCAGTTGATCGCGCTGCTCGCTGACGCGCCTGATCAGGAGGCGTGCGTCTGTGACCTCGTCGAGGGCACGGGGTTGACCCAGCCGACGATCAGCCACCACCTGAAGAAGATCCACGAGGTGGGTCTGCTGGACCGCGAACGACGCGGCGTGTGGGTGTACTACCGCCTGCGTGACGGGGCGATGGACGCCGTTGCGCAGCAGTTCAGCGCGCTCGGCCGCCCAGGCGTCTGATTTCCCCGAGATCCAGCGCTTCAAGACATTGACAGCCGTCGATGTCTCAGTAAGACTCGATTCACCTCGCGTGGGGAGCGACTGAAGGGGAATCGTTGTGCGTGTCGTCATCGAGCTGCTGTTATACGCGTTTGACCGACTCGTCGGGCTGATTCCCTGGTTCATGTTCGCAGTCGTCTTCAGCGTGCTGCTTCAGCACATGAGGGTCGACGTCCTCGTTGGTAGATCATTTCGTAAACGCACGGCCGTAGCCATCGTTCTCAGTACGGCCGTTGGTGCATTCAGCCCATTGTGCTCATGCACCGTGATCCCGTTGATTCGCGGTTTTCTCGCTGCCGGTGTGCCGGTCTCGGTGGCG
>NZ_JAXAVU010000025.1:0-2763 GCF_033949975.1 Lentzea sokolovensis | reverse complement strand
AGCCACCGAGACCGGCACACCGGCGGCGAGAAAACCGCGGATCAACGGGATCACGGTGCAGGAGCACAATGGACTGAACGCGCCAACGGCCGTGCTGAGGACGATGGCTATGACCGTCCGTTTGCGAAATGATCTACCAACGAGGACGTCGACCCTCATGTGCTGAAGCAGCACGCTGAAGACGACTGCGAACATGAACCAAGGAATCAGCCCCACGAGCCGGTTCAACGCGTATAACAGCAGCTCGATGACGACATGCACAACGATTCCCCTTCGTTCGCTCCCCACGCGAGGTGAATCGAGTCTTACCGAGACATCGACGGCTGTCAATGTCTTGAACACCGGATCTCCGGGAAACTCAGGCGCCTGGCCGTCCGAGCGCGCTGAACTGCTGCGCAACGGCGTCCATCGCCCCGTCACGCAGGCGGTAGTAGACCCACACGCCGCGCCGTTCGCGGTCCAGCAGTCCCACCTCGTGGATCTTCTTCAGGTGGTGGCTGATCGTCGGCTGCGTCAACCCCGTGCCTTCGACGAGGTCGCACACGCACGCTTCCTGATCAGGCGCGTCAGCGAGCAGTGCGATCAACTGCAGGCGCACGGGATCGGCGATGACACGCAAGACCTTCGCCAGGTCCTGCGTGTCGCGGGTCGCTGCGGGTGACAATCCTGCGGAGGCGCTCACAGCCTCGACTATAGGACCAGCCGCTGCCGGTTACCCAGAGATCAGCCGTCGCCTAATCCTGTGACGCGGCCTCGCCTGTTTCCAGAGGAAGGCCCGCTGCGACCCAATCCTGTTTGCCTCCGACGTAACGGTGCACATCTCGGTAGCCGAGCACGTGCAGACTTCTCGCAACCCGCAAGGAAGCGTCACATGTGTCACTGCCGCAGTAGACGACAATGCGGGCGTCCAGATCGGGCAGTAGCACTTGTGGGAGCGTTTTGGCGCGCCGAGGCCGGATGTTCAGTGCTCCTGGAAGGTGCCCGGTCGCGAACACTTCCTCTGGAAGGGCTTCGACGAGCACAACCGCGCCCGAGGAAACACCCGCGGCCACGTCGTCACGCGCAATCTCCGGGATGTCGATCAGGTCGGTGTCGGACACTGGATCTGTCGTCATGATGACCTCACGTGTGGTCGAACAAGGACTGGGCCTAGGGCACGGCGAGATCTGGCACACCGGAGGTGACCTGGACGACGCGGCCGCCGTCCAGCACGACACACCGGGTGCATCGCATGCCGACTTCCTCGGGACGGTGGCTGGACATCACCACACAGGTTCCGTTCTCGACGAGCTCGCTGATTCCGTCGAGCACCACCTGCGCGGTGACTTGGTCGAGAGCGGAGGTGGGTTCGTCGAGCAGCAGCAACCGCGGACGAGGAGCGAACGCTCGAGCGAGCGCGACGCGTTGACGTTGTCCACCGGACAGCGAGGCGGGATAGTCCGCGGCACGATCGACGAGGCCGAGACGGTCCAACCAGGTCAGTGCCTCTGAGCGTGCCTTGTCAGCAGGCAATCCAGCGGCTCGGCAACCGAGCTCGACGTTGGTCAGCACGGTGCGTGTCTCGAACAGCGCGACCTCCTGCAGCACGGTGCCGGTGGATCGCCAGGCCTTGCGCGCCTCGTGGCGGTTGCGACCGGGCAGCCAGGTGCCGAGGTTGAGCACCCGGCCCTTGCTCGGCGGGCACAGGCCATTGATGGTGCGCAAGATTGTGGACTTGCCACAGCCGCTCGGACCGACCAGCAGCGTCCACTCGCACGTACCGCTGGTGAGGCTGACGTCGTCGAGGATGCAACAGTCCTTGACCCGGACCTCGACGTCCTCCAGGGCGATCGACGGTTCAGCCACGGGGCCACACCTCCAGCTCACCCTGCACCGGCACGGGTGTGTTCGACGAGGGGCCGAACCACCGGTCGTAGATCTTTTGCCACTCGCCGGCGGCGGACAGGTCCTGAAGCGCGAAGTCGACGGCTGCCCGCATCTGAGAGTCGCCTCGGCGGATGCCGATGCCGTCGAGCTTCACGCCGATGGGCTGGTCAAGCACGACCAGCCCGGGATCGTTCTTGGCGAAGCCGGCCAGGATCTCGTAGTCCTCTGCGTAGCCGGCGAGGTTGCCCTGCCGAACCGACTCGGCCGCAGCCCGCTTGTCGCTGAACTCCTCGATCTTCGGTTCCCCGCTGTGCCCTTTCCCGCTCAGCCAGCTCTTCCAGTTGCCGATCGCGCTGCTGCCGCGGTCCATGGCGACGGACTTGCCGACCAGGTCCTCGAGCGAGCGCGCGGTGTCCTTGCGGACGAGGAACGTCTGGAAGGACCGGAAGTAGGTCTGGCTGAAGTCGATCTTCTCGGCGCGTTTGCGGGTCTTGCTCATGCTGGCCACCGCGATGTCGATGGTGCCCTTCTCAAGAAAGCTGATCCTGGTCAGCTCGTCGACTTTGACGATCTCCAATCGCACGCCGAGGCTCTTGGCGACCGCGTTGGCGATGTCAACGTCGAATCCGACGTGCTGTCCGTTCGCGTCGATCGAGCTGTGTGGTGGGTTGTCCGACCGGATGCCGGCTTTCAGCACGCCTTGTTTCTTGACGTGATCGAGGGTGCTGCCTCCGGCTGTGGAACCCGCTGACGATGTGCAGCCGGCCACAGCCAGCAGCGCCGCCAGCAACGCCACTATCCCCCAGCACCGTCTGTGTGAGATCACCTTCATGCCATGGCCCCCCTTCGAGTCCGTACCCAGCGTTCCAACACGTGAATTCCCGCCACCAGCGTCAG
>NZ_JAXAVU010000020.1:0-3164 GCF_033949975.1 Lentzea sokolovensis | reverse complement strand
GGCCGGCGTTCGCAGTAGTGCGGAGGGATCTGATTGTTCTTTGAGAACTGCACAGTGGATGCGAGCATCTTTGTAGCAAGTTAGTAAGGGCATACGGTGGATGTCTTGGCACCAGGAGCCGATGAAGGACGTAGGAGACTGCGAAAAGTCTAGGGGAGCTGTCAACCGAGCTGAGATCCTAGAATTTCCGAATGGGGAAACCCGGACCCAGTCATGTGGGTTCACCCATACCTGAACACATAGGGTATGTGGAGGGAACGCGGGGAAGTGAAACATCTCAGTACCCGCAGGAAGAGAAAACAACCGTGATTCCGTGAGTAGTGGCGAGCGAAAGCGGATGAGGCTAAACCGCGTCTGTGTGATACCCGGCAGGGGTTGCATTCGCGGGGTCGTGGGACCTCTTGGCTAGTTCTGCCGAGCTAGCAAACAGTCAGAAAACGTGTGGTTAGAGGAACGTGTCTGGAAAGCACGGGCGTAGAGAGTGAAACCCTCGTACTCGAAAACCTATCGTCTGTTTAGAGTGTTCCCAAGTAGCAGCGTACTCGTGAAATTCGCTGTGAATCTGGCGGGACCACCCGCTAAGCCTAAATACTCCCTGGTGACCGATAGCGGACTAGTACCGTGAGGGAAAGATGAAAAGTACCCCGGGAGGGGAGTGAAATAGTACCTGAAACCGTGTGCCTACAATCCGTCGGAGCCTTTAGGGGTGACGGCGTGCCTTTTGAAGAATGAGCCTGCGAGTTAGTGCTACGTGGCGAGGTTAACCCGTGTGGGGTAGCCGTAGCGAAAGCGAGTCTGAATAGGGCGCTTGAGTCGCGTGGTCTAGACCCGAAGCGGTGTGATCTAGCCATGGCCAGGGTGAAGCGCGGGTAAGACCGCGTGGAGGCCCGAACCCACCAGGGTTGAAAACCTGGGGGATGAGCTGTGGTTAGGGGTGAAAGGCCAATCAAACACCGTGATAGCTGGTTCTCCCCGAAATGCATTTAGGTGCAGCGTCGTGTGTTTCACCACGGGGGTAGAGCACTGGATGGTCTAGGGGGCCTACAAGCTTACCGAAATCAACCAAACTCCGAATACCGTGGTGTGAGAGCGCGGCAGTGAGACTGCGGGGGATAAGCTTCGTAGTCGAGAGGGAAACAGCCCAGAACGCCAGCTAAGGTCCCTAAGTGTGTGCTAAGTGGGAAAGGATGTGGGGTCGCACAGACAGCCAGGAGGTTGGCTTAGAAGCAGCCACCCTTTAAAGAGTGCGTAATAGCTCACTGGTCAAGTGGTCCTGCGCCGACAATGTAGCGGGGCTTAAGCACACCACCGAAGCTGTGTCATTTCAGCCTTGTGCTGGGATGGGTAGGGGAGCGTCGTGTAGCGGTTGAAGCGGCGGAGTAATCCAGCCGTGGACGCTATGCGAGTGAGAATGCAGGCATGAGTAGCGAAAGACGAGTGAGAAACTCGTCCGCCGGATGACCAAGGGTTCCTGGGCCAGGCTAATCCGCCCAGGGTAAGTCGGGACCTAAGGCGAGGCCGACAGGCGTAGTCGATGGACAACGGGTTGATATTCCCGTACCCGTGTGAACGCGCCCATGATGAACCTTGTGATACTAACCGCCCAAAGCACCTGCGAAACTCCTTCGGGAGCTAGCGGATTGTGGAGCGCGGGACCTGAACTTGTAGTAGTCAAGCGATGGGGTGACGCAGGAGGGTAGCTCCGCCAGTGAGTGGTAGTACTGGTGCAAGCGTGTAGGCCGAACTGTAGGCAAATCCGCAGTTCATATAGGCTGAGACGTGATGCGTAGCCGATTGAGGCGAAGTAGAGTGATCCCATGCTGCCGAGAAAAGCCTCTAGCGAGCTTTCACGCGGCCCGTACCCCAAACCGACACAGGTGGTCAGGTAGAGAATACCAAGGCGATCGGGCGAACTGTGGTTAAGGAACTCGGCAAAATGCCCCCGTAACTTCGGGAGAAGGGGGGCCGTAGCGCTTGAAGCCTCTTGCAGGCTAGGGCGAGACGGCCGCAGAGACCAGCGAGAAGCGACTGTTTACTAAAAACACAGGTCCATGCGAAGTCGCAAGACGATGTATATGGACTGACGCCTGCCCGGTGCTGGAACGTTAAGGGGACCGGTTAGTCCGCAAGGGCGAAGCTGAGAACTTAAGCGCCAGTAAACGGCGGTGGTAACTATAACCATCCTAAGGTAGCGAAATTCCTTGTCGGGTAAGTTCCGACCTGCACGAATGGCGTAACGACTTCTCGACTGTCTCAACCGCAGGCCCGGCGAAATTGCATTACGAGTAAAGATGCTCGTTACGCGCGGCAGGACGGAAAGACCCCGGGACCTTTACTATAGCTTGGTATTGGTGTTCGATTCGGCTTGTGTAGGATAGGTGGGAGACTGTGAAGCGCTGACGCCAGTCAGTGTGGAGTCATCGTTGAAATACCACTCTGGTCGTATTGGATGTCTAACCTCGGTCCGTGATCCGGATCAGGGACAGTGCCTGGTGGGTAGTTTAACTGGGGCGGTTGCCTCCCAAAGAGTAACGGAGGCGCTCAAAGGTTCCCTCAGCCTGGTTGGCAATCAGGTGTTGAGTGCAAGTGCACAAGGGAGCTTGACTGTGAGACTGACGGGTCGAGCAGGGACGAAAGTCGGAACTAGTGATCCGGCCATGGCTTGTGGAAGCGTGGTCGCTCAACGGATAAAAGGTACCCCGGGGATAACAGGCTGATCTTCCCCAAGAGTCCATATCGACGGGATGGTTTGGCACCTCGATGTCGGCTCGTCGCATCCTGGGGCTGGAGTAGGTCCCAAGGGTTGGGCTGTTCGCCCATTAAAGCGGTACGCGAGCTGGGTTTAGAACGTCGTGAGACAGTTCGGTCCCTATCCGCCGCGCGCGTAGGATACTTGAGGAAGGCTGTCCCTAGTACGAGAGGACCGGGACGGACGGACCGCTGGTGTGCCAGTTGTTCTGCCAAGAGCATTGCTGGTTGGCTACGTTCGGAAGGGATAACCGCTGAAGGCATCTAAGCGGGAAGCTCGTTCCAAGATGAGGTATCCCACCCTTCGTGGGTTAAGGCCCCCAGCTAGACCACTGGGTTGATAGGCCAGAGGTGGAAGACCGGTAACGGTTGGAGCTGACTGGTACTAATAGGCCGAGGACTTGTTACAAAGACGC
>NZ_JAXAVU010000024.1:0-7300 GCF_033949975.1 Lentzea sokolovensis | reverse complement strand
GGGACTGTGGTGTGGTGCTCGTGGCTGACTCCCCGTCGGCCAGGCCCGAGCACCGGGCCACTATTACACAGAACCATGTAATTAGGTAGTTAGAATGGAAGCCATGGCGACTCCGATCCGCACCTCCGGCCAAGCCGAGGCCGCACCCCTGCGCGACCGCCCTCTGCTCGACGACCACGAAGCAGCCGGCGTAGCAGCCCTGTTCAAGGTGCTGTCGGGGACAACACGACTGCGCCTGCTGCACGCGCTCAGCCGGGCAGAGGAAGTCCGTGTCAGCGATCTCGCGGCGGCGGTGGACATGAGCCAGCAGGGCGTGTCCAACCAACTGCAGCGCCTGGTGGACCAGAAGATCCTCGCGACTCGCCGCGAAGGAACCAGCATCTACTACCGGATCGTCGACCCGTGCGTGCCGCGGATGCTGGAGTTCGGCCTGTGCCTGCTCGAAAGTCCCGGGAACGCCTGCGGGCAGCCGTGACGGCGGACGATTCCGGGTGGTGGCACACGTTCTTCGACGAGTGCTACCTGCGGACCTACGGACCACGACAGTCCTCCGAGGCGGCTTCGCGGGAGGCTCTCGCGGCACTCGCCTTGGCCGGCACTCCCCGCGGCGGGACAGTGCTCGATCTGCCGTGCGGATACGGCCGGCACACCAGCGCACTCGCCGCTGCGGGCTATCGGGTGGTCGGCGCCGACTACTCGTGGGCCCAACTGGCCGAGGCGAGGCGGCGATGGCCACGTCCGCAGCCCGAACAACTGGTGCGCGGCGACTATCGGCACATCCCGCTGAAGACCGGCGTGTTCGACACGGCCTTGTGCCTCTACAGCTCGCTTGGCTACGTGGACGACACCACTGACCAGCAGGTCCTGCGCGAGTATCGGCGCGTGCTGAAGTCGGACGGCAGGCTCGTCATCGAGACCATGCATCGCGACCGCACCTTGCTGACGTCACAGCCGAGAACGTTCTACGAGCTTCCAGATGGCGCGTTCCTGCTCGAGGAAGCGCAGTTCGATCCGATCTCCGCGACGCTCCACATCAGACAGACGTTCATCGCATCAGTTGAGCCATCACGGGAACGTCAATACGCCGTGCGGTTGTACACGGTCACCGAACTCGTCAGCATGCTGCAGACCGCAGGGTTCTCGCACATCGCCTGCTTCGGCGATCTCGAAGGTGCACCCTTCACACCTCGGACCCTGCTGACGATAGTCGCGCGCGCCAGCTGAAGATCAGGCGAGTCGTCCAACTCGCTCAAGCACGTGCACGCGGGTCTGCTCGACCAGTGCCATCGATCGACACTCGGAGGTGCACACCTGGCCGCACGAGTCGCAGAAGGTCACGCGCCCCGTCCATGCAAGCTTGCGGCGGAACCACGAGAACATGTCGCCACCTACCTAGATCGGTGCCCCAGTAACACCGAGCATCCTCCTTGATTAGATGAGTGTCAACTTAGACTGCTATCTAATCAAGCGTCCTCATGAGCGAATAGGGTGACGCCGTGCTTGTCCACCTTGCGATCGGCGACGCGTATGGCGCCGGATTCGAGTACGCAGACCCGGACTTCGTCGCCGCGCACAACACGGTTCGCGGATACGTGCAGAATCCGGGCCTGTCGGGCTTGCATCCTGGGCGATACACCGATGACACCCAGATGACCATCGCCGTCGCCGAGATGCTGCTCTCCGGCGCATCGTGGACCCAGACGAACCTGGCCGAGCAGTTCGTCCGAACCTTCCACCGGGATCAGCGAGTGGGCTACGCGAGCAACTTCTACGACCTGCTGTGCGAAGTGAGTGACGGCACCGAACTGCTGAGGAGGATCAGGCCGCACAGCGACAAGAGCGGAGCAGCGATGCGCGCCGGCCCGATCGGTTTGCTGCCCGCCGTGTCCGATGTCGTTCAGCACGCCGAGGTGCAGGCGCGGATCACCCACGACACGCCGTTGGGCATCGAGGCGGCACAGGCCGCCGCCTTGGCCGTGCACTACTGCCACTTCGAACTGGGCCCCCTCGCCGATGCCGGTCGGTGGATCGACCAGAAACTGGGCTCTGCAGACCGCTGGTCGGAACCGTGGAGCGGGCCGGTGGGCGCGCAGGGCTGGATGAGCGTGCGGGCGGCACTCACCGCGTTGAGCTCGAACACCAGCCTCACCGAGATCCTGCGCACCTGCGTGGCCTTCTGCGGCGACGTGGACACCGTGGCCACGGTGGCGCTCGCTGCCGCATCCCGGTCATCACAGGTGGTCGACGATCTTCCTGCGGCGCTGCACGCAGGCCTGGAGAACGACCAGATCGGCCGCGACTTCCTGCACACCCTTGATGCCCGGCTTCTCGCCTGGGCGGAGAACAGATAGGCGGCTTGCTTACGCCGTCAGCACGGTGTCAACTTAGACGCATGTCGAAACAGCGGGCACGGTCCACGGCATCTCTGGCCGAGCGGCCGGTCACGCCCGAACGAGCCGCTGAGCTCGCCCAGGCGTTCAAAGCGATCGCCGATCCAGTGCGATTGCGCCTGTTCAGCCTCATCGCCTCTCACCCCAACGGCGAGGTGTGCGTGTGCGACCTGACGGAGGCGTTCGACCTGACCGCGCCCACCATCTCCCATCACCTGAAGGTGCTGCGCAACGCCGGACTGATCGACAGCGAACGGCGACGCACTTGGGTCTACTACCGAGCTCTGCCTGGCATCCTTGGGCAGTTGTCTGCCGCGCTCGCACCCGCCGTGGCGACCGCCGCCTCGTGACAGCGTGACGTCCGGCCCTATTTGGGCACTGGCGAGGGAGTAAGCATCATGGCGAGCTTGTTCACGGTGTCGGGTAACAACCAGTAGTACACCCAGGTGCCCCGGCGCTCACCATCGATCAGTCCGGCCTGCCGGAGGATCTTCAGGTGGTGGGAGATCGTCGGCTGCGACAGCGTGAACGCCGAGGTGAGCGCGCAAACGCACTCTTCCCCGTTCTGGTGCGACGCGATCATCGACAACAGCTTCAACCGCACCGGATCACCGAGCGCCTTGAACGCAGCGGCCAGCTCGACCGCTTCGTCGTCAGCCAGCGGAGCCGACAGCATGTCTCCGCAACACATCGCTGCCAAGAGATTCGGTGTGCCGTGCTTAGACATTCATCTATATTGACGCCCATCTAGGTAGGGGCGCAAGATGAAGGTTGGCAAAAGCCGTGCGCGAGCCGCTGTGGCATCGAGGAGGACATCCTGATGGACGAGCAGGCTGCCGACTTACGTGAAGTGGTGCGCGCGAAGTACGCCGCCGCCGCGAGCGCGGTCACTGCAGGTGGCACCGCGTGTTGCGACCCGCAGGGGATCGAGGTCGGCGAGAACTTCGGCGCGAAGCTGTACGCGACGTCCGACCACACCGAGCTACCCGCCGAAGCAGTGGCCGCGTCACTGGGATGCGGCAATCCGACGGCCGTCGCCGAGCTGCGCGAAGGCGAACGCGTGCTCGACCTCGGCTCGGGCGGCGGCATCGACGTGCTGCTGTCAGCGCGCCGGGTAGGCCCAACCGGCAAGGCCTACGGCGTCGACATGACCGACGAGATGCTCGTCTTGGCCAGGGAGAACGCGGCCAAGGCCGGCACGACCAACGTCGAGTTCCTCAAGGGCGCGATCGAGGCCATACCGTTGCCCGCCGACACCATCGACGTGGTGATCTCGAACTGTGTGATCAACCTGTCGGTGGACAAGTCTGCGGTGTTCGCCGAGATCTTCCGCGTTCTCGCGCCTGGTGGCCGCATCGGCGTGTCGGATGTCGTGGCCGAGGACGAACTGACCGCGGAGCAACGCGCCGGGCGAGGCTCGTACGTCGGCTGCATCGCGGGCGTCCTGTCGTTCACCGAATACCGCCAAGGCTTGGCGAGCGCGGGACTCACCGACATCGAGATCACTCCGACCCGCGAAGTCGCAGACGGCATGCACTCCGCGATCATCCGGGCCACCAAGCCCTCAGGGAGCGGATGATCATCGGTGGCGGCCGGTCACCACCAGCCGCCACCGATGATCACAACGTCAGAGTTCCGCTCGGGCGGCCCACCGACGCCGCAGCCAGAGGCTCACGTAGACCAGGCCGACGAGCACGGGCACCTCGATCAGCGGCCCGACGACTCCGGCCAGCGCCTGTCCCGACGTCACACCGAACACGCCGATCGCGACGGCGATGGCGAGCTCGAAGTTGTTGCCCGCCGCGGTGAACGCCAGCGTCGTGGTCCGCTCGTACGAGAGCCCGGA
Source organism: Lentzea sokolovensis (assembly GCF_033949975.1). Taxonomy (NCBI): domain Bacteria; kingdom Bacillati; phylum Actinomycetota; class Actinomycetes; order Pseudonocardiales; family Pseudonocardiaceae; genus Lentzea; species Lentzea sokolovensis. The sequence continues at coordinate 3,064 of NZ_JAXAVU010000024.1, read as the reverse complement.
CGCCTTGCCGAGCGCGTACGAACCAGCCCACATGATGGCGAAGTAGACCAACAGCGGCAGAGCGATGCGGGCGACGTCCAACGGCCGGTTCGTGATGGTCTCGCCCTGCAACGCGAACAGGATGACGATCGTGAACAGCAAGCCGTACAAGGCAACCGGGCCAACGCGCGGCAGGAACTTCGACTCGTACCACTCCCGGCCCTTGGACCGCTCCCCCAGCTTGCGACTGAGGTAACCCGCCAGCAGCGGGATACCGAGGAAGATCAACACCGACTTGGCGATCTCCCACGCGGAGAAGTCCACTGACGCGATGTCCAGGCCGAGCCAGCCGGGCAGCAGGTCGAGGTAGAACCAGCCGAGCACGCCGAACATGACCACCTGGAACACCGAGTTGAGCGCGACGAGCACCGCGGCGGCTTCGCGGTCGCCGCACGCGAGGTCGTTCCAGATGATGACCATCGCGATGCACCGGGCGAGACCGACGATGATCAGGCCGGTGCGGTACTCCGGCAGGTCAGCGAGGAAGATCCAGGCCAGCGCGAACATCAGCGCCGGGCCGAGCACCCAGTTCAGCACCAGCGACAGCACCATCGTGCGCTTGTCGCGCGTCACGGTGTCGAGCTTGTCGTAGCGGACCTTGGCCAGCACCGGGTACATCATCAGCAGCAGACCGAGCGCGATCGGCAGCGAGACCCCGTCGATCTTCACCGCTTCCAGGACACCCTGCAGGCCTGGCACGAACCGGCCGAGCACCAGCCCGGCGAGCATGGCGACGCCAATCCACACAGGAAGGAACCTGTCCAGGAAGGACAGTCGATGCAGCACGTCGGGTGCTGCGGATTCGGTGGTGCTCAACAGTTTCTCCAGGTGTGCAGGCGTCACCGCCCGCCGACGGGTCGTCGGCGGTTGAAGGTATGTCAGGTCAGTCGCAGCAGGCGCTCGTGTCGCGCAGCGGGCCTCCAGGCGCCAGCACCGCCGCCAGGGCGTCGATCGCTGCGTTGTCGATGCGGTACCAGCTCCAGGTGCCGCGGCGTTCCCGACTGAGAACACCGGCGTTGACGAGGATCTTGAGGTGGTGGCTCAGCGAGGACTGCGGCATGTCGAACTGGTCAGCGAGGTCGCAGAAGCACGCCTCCTGCCCCTCCGTCCGACGCACCAACCCGACCAGCTCGACCCTGATCGGATCACCGAGCGCCTTGAACAGGCGTGCGGCGGTGGCCGCGTCGAGCAGCGTCTGGTCTGGACTGGTCATGACGATGACCATAGCGGTTTGGATTGACAAAAGTCGATACACGGGGTGTGATCTGCATCGACAAACTTCGGTTCAAGGAGATCTGATGTCCCGCACCAGAGGACTCCCCCAGCACGAGCTCACCGCCCAGCTGCTCCGGATCACCGACGAACTCTCCGACCGCTTCCACGGCGTGTTCAGCCGCGAGACCGTCGCCAAGGTCGTGGACGAGACCTACGACCTGCTCGCCGAGAACGCCACCATCACCACCTACCTGCCGGTCCTGACCGCGCGCTTCACCAAGCAGCGGCTGACCGACCAGGGCCGCGCCGACGGCCTGACCACCGTCACCGTGCCGCAGGTGCTGTTCATCTGCGTCCACAACGCCGGGCGCTCCCAGATCGCCGCCGCCCTGCTGGAGCACCACGCGTTCGGCAAGGTCTCCGTGCGCTCAGCAGGCAGCAGGCCGACCGGCACCATCCCGCAGACCGTCACCGATGCGCTCGCCGAGCTCGGCATCGAGCTGACCGAGGCGTATCCCAAGCCGCTGACCGACGAGGTCGTGCGCGCCGCCGACGTCGTGGTCACCATGGGCTGCGGCGACACCTGCCCCGTCTACCCCGGCAAGCGCTACCTCGACTGGGACGTCGCCGATCCCGCAGGCGCCTCGCTCGACACTGTCCGGGCGATCCGTGACGACATCGACCGCCACATCCGCGGCCTGCTGTCCGAACTTCTCCAGGACTGAGACACCACCCCGCTGTTCACCTGGATCACGCATGATGAGAACCACCGCAACGAGGAGATGACCGTGTCCAAGACCCCCGAGGTGCTGTTCGTCTGCGTGCACAACGCGGGCCGCTCCCAGATGGCCGCCGCGTTGCTGCAGCACTACGGCATGGGCAGGATCGCGGTCCGTTCCGCCGGCTCCGCACCGGCCGAGAAAGTCAACCCGGCCGCCGCCGAGGCGCTCGCCGAGTGGGGCCTCGACATCACCGCCGAGGTGCCCTCCAAGCTCACGACAGAGGACGTCGAGGCGTCCGACGTCGTGATCACGATGGGCTGCGGTGACACCTGCCCGGTGTTCCCCGGCAAGCGCTACCTGGACTGGGAACTGGAGGATCCGGCTGGGCAGGGCGTCGACGCCGTGCGCCCGATCCGCGACGACATCGACCGCCGCATCCGAGGCCTGGTCGCCGAGCTGCTCGGCTAACGCGGAACGCTGGCGGTCGACAACGCGGCCGCCAGCACCCCGATCGCCCCCAGCACCACGAACACCGCCGGGTAGCCACCTAGCCACGACGCCATGGCACTACCCGCCCCCGGCGCAATCGCCGCTGTCAGCATCACCGGCACCGCGAGCAGCCCACTCAACTATCCGTAGTGGACCGCACCCCACCGGTCGGTGATCGCCGTCGCCTGTACCAGCGTGAAGATCCCGCGCGTGACGCCTGCGAGCACCGAACCGGCGATGAGCAGCAAGGCCGGGCCGGGCACCACACCCAGCAACGCGGTGACCACGGCGCTCGCCAGCAAGATCAGTGCTGTCCTCGTGCGCACCGAGGTCTTCGCGGTCAGCCTGGCGTACCCCAGCCGCCCGAGGACCTGGCCCACCCCACCGAGGCCCAGGGCCACCGCGGCAGCCGACGTCGACATCCCGCGTTCGGTCAGCAGCGGCACGAGGTTGACCACGACCGCGTAGACGCTGAACGCCGCCAGGCTCATCGCCACCGTCAGCATCACGAAGGGCCTGCTCCGCGCCACTGCGGACGGATGATGCTCCGCTGCGTGCTCGATCTCCGGCCACGGCAGTCGCAAGCCGAACAGATGCAG
>NZ_JAXAVU010000023.1:0-8899 GCF_033949975.1 Lentzea sokolovensis | reverse complement strand
AACCCACAACCACGTCATCACCGAACATCGCGATCTGACGCGACCCCGCGGCGTCCAACACATCAGAGTCCCGCCGCCCCAACGGAATCGAGAACCGCTGACCGCCGAACACACCCCCACTCCCCCGACCCAGCGGCACCTGCGACCGCCCGGCACCCAGCCCCACCTGAGCCGAACCACCGGGCCGCGTGCTCGGCCCCGCCTCCTCCGGGCGTGAGGAACCACCGCCGGATCCCCCTTCCTGCCGATCACCGGGACGGAACCGCGCCGCCCCCATCGGCGGGGCCGTCCAAGGACCACTCCCTCTCGTCAGATCAGCGACCAACGCGTCGAGCGACTCCTGGCTACGCACACCCAGATCGACCTCCATCACCGCCACAGCCACCTGACGACGAAGCTCCTCACGCTCCACCAGCCTGCGCGCCCGTTCAGGCGACGGATCCGACACTGGCATCACCAGCTGAGAACCCGCCCGCACCAACAACCGCTCAGCCTCCATCTCGTGGGCCAGAGTGGGCTCAGCCACCAACCTCCCGGAGCTGCCGGTCCGAGTGGTGTCCAGACGACGCGCCTCGTTGTCCGCCAACGCTTCCGCGTCTCTCAGCGTGTGCGTACGCATCTCGTCCACGAGATCCCGCAAACGCGACTGGCCCACCCGTTGAGGATCGAGCTCGATCAACAGACGTTCGGTGACACTCCGGGCGTCCAGCATCTTCACCGCCACGGCAACCCCATGAGCCGTGACCATCGCGGCGTTCTCGCCCCGCCAGTACGCGTTGTTGGCCACCAACGTCATCAATTCGATGAACGCCTGCGGACCCGCGTGGCGATCACGCAACGACGTCCACAAACCGACGTCTGACGTGAAGCGCACTGCATCCGTCAACGCACCCACCCACTGACGCGCCGCCGCCTCACCACCTTCGGCCAACGCGAGGCGGGCCGAGGCCAGCACGAACCGTTCGATCTCCGAGGTGTCACCATCGAGGTCGGTCAGCACCACCGCCAACCCCGACGCGGCCACGATCACGGCAGCCAGGTCCGGCGCATCCACGACAGGCGGGATGTCGTCGGCAGCCGGCGTCTCGGCGCGCTGCACAGGATCGACTGAGAGAACGTCCGTCAGTGTCGCGAGATCGCCGATCCTGGCTGTCGCAGCCACGAACTGGCCCCACTGCACGGCGGTCTCGTGGTCGTTCAAGGCGATGAAACGGCTCACCAGCAGAACGGACTGCCAGATCACGACCTCCACGTCGGCGTCCGTACCGGCGAGGCCGAGACGAATCGCTTCCAGCGCCTCGACGTCTTCGAGGACGCCGTACGCCGAAGTCATCACCGTGAGGGCAGCTTCGGTCGCCATGAAGTCCTGCGCCTCGCCGGTCTCGGAACCCCAGACGAAGCCGACGTCCGTCGGGTCGTCCACGTGCATGTCGTCGTCGGTGGGCACGTCGTCGAGCCGCATGGGCTCGGGAACCCCAGGTGGTCGAGTGACCACGTCGGCGTTCTCGTCGGCGACGGCGACCCGGGACATGGTGAACCGGACCAACCTGGACGCCACCTCAGTGCGCGCGTCGGGCTCGAACCGGGTCGGGCCGAAGGATTCGCCCATGTTCTTGGCCGAGGCCGTGGACGCTTCGACGACCAGATCGCCCGGCAGACGAGGCACCAGGGCGGTCGGCACCTGCCGGGAGGTGACCTCGGCGAAAGCGGTCGGACCGGCACCGAGCAGCCATCCCATCACGGCACGCGCCCGCTGAGTGCCTCCGGAGTAGCCGGTGGTGGCGACGCGGAAGAGGTCAGAGGCCCCTGGCCCAGTCCGTTCGGACGCCGGCCTCGCCGCTTCGGCCAGGAAGTCGCCCAGGGCGCCCCTCAGTGCGGCCGGCGCCCTGCGGCCGCGGAGGTCGCCGTCCCGTGGTACCAGCACCAGCCACGTGCCGCGGGAAGCGCCCGGCCTCACCAGCAGGCCCGCGGGCACGTCCGAGGCAATGGCCCACCTCGCCGGCGCGTCCGGGATCGGATCCGTGTCCGGCGTTGGTCCGTCGTTCGCGGGATCGAGGTCCGCGTTTTCACGGTCATCGGCAACGTCCTGCGTCCCCGCGGTTCCGGGCTGCTCCACCACAACACCCCGTTGCCAGCCGGGCGGTCCGGACAGGGTGACCGGCACCATCCTGGACAACGCTTCCCCACGTGCGCCGTCCCCGATCACGACCGGGCCGAAACTGTTGCCGGCGGAGCGCCCTCTCCTGCTGTCCGTCCGCAGATCCAGGTGGGACGGGACATCGGGCAGTTCCGTCTGCATCACCGACTGCGGGACCCGTGGCTGGTTGATGACGTTCGGATCGACACCGAGCAGCCATCCCATCACCGCACGCGCCCGCACCGCGCGACCGTCGAAGTCGGAGGCCCAGATGCGCCACGGCTGAGCACCTCCCTCGCCTGTCTGGCGGGCGGCTGCCAGGAACCGGCCGAGCTCGGCCGCCAGAACCTCCGGCACGCCGTGACGATCGAGCTGACCGTCACTCGGCATCAACACGCGCCACGTCCCGGGGTCCGAGCCAGGCGCGACCAGCGGCCCCGCCGGCACGTCCGCGGCGGTGTCCCAGCTGCCCGGCTCGTTCGGCAGCACCGTCGCAACCGGCCTGGGCGGATCGACGACCACTTCATCGTTCGTCCTCAACTCGGGCGACACGAGATTCTCGACACCGTCATCCACCCGCTCGTCGGGCCCTCGCTGCGGCACGGGCACCCCGACCATGGTGAACCTGACGACCCTGGACGCCACCTCGTCGAACGCAGCGCCCTCGAGATTCACCGAACCCAGGGTCCGGCCCATGGTGTTCGGCTTCACGCTGGTCAGCCGGAGGTTCAACTGGGGAGGCAGATGCGGCATCTTCTTCTCGACCAGCTCCCGCCGGGGATTGGTCGTCAGGTTCTTCGGATCGACCCCCATCAGCCATGCCATCACCGCACGCGCGTGGTCGCTGCCCCGCACGAAACCGGTGGCGGTGACGCGCCACCGCTCGGATCGGCCCCCTTCGTCCTGGCCGGGCGACGCCGCCGCATCCAGGTACGTGGCGACCGCCTCCCGCAACGCGGCCGGCACCTCGAGTCCGTCCAGCCGCCCTCCTCGCGGCAGAAGCACGCGCCATGACGATTCAGTCCGCCATGACTCAGCGGTTCTGCTGCCCTCCACCACCTCCAGGCCTGCGGGCACGTCTGAGCGAGCCGTCCACGTCTCCGGCAGGAACAGCTCGGAGATCACCGGGGCCGACTCCTGCGCCAGCGAGTCTCCAACCTCGCTCGGCGCCACGGCCGGCCTGGTCGTGGTGACCCTGACCAACCTGTCCGCCACCTCGACGCGCGCCCCGTCCCCGACCCTGGTCGAGCCGACGTTGCCGACCTCTCCCACCCCGCGGCTGCTCAGGGAGATGTCCAGATGGGACAGGCGCGACTGTGGTGCCCCCCGCCCCCGTGCGCTCCGCGTCGGCAGCACACTCGGGTCGACGCCGAGCAGCCACGCCAGCACGGTGCGCGCACGCGACGTGCCGTCGCCGAAGCCGGTCGCGGCGACGGTCCATTGCGAGACCTGCCCCGGTTCGGCATGGTCGCGCGCCGCTGTCACGAAGGCGTCGATCTCGGCCCGCAACGCGCCCGGAACCTCAAGACCCGCCAGCGGCACATCACGCGGCACCAGCACGAGCCAGGCTCCAGTCGCTGGATTGCGTCTCACGTGCAAGTCTCTCGGCACGTCCGACGGAACCGACCACGCGACCGGGTCCGGCTGATCTGTCCGCACGGCGAGCTGCGAGCCTTCCGGCCGCGTGGACCGCAGCCAGTCCGGGCGTGCCGGAGCAGCCGGTAGCCGGGGCAGCGCCACCTGCTGGTCCCCGGTATGTCCGACGATCACGATTCGCACTAGCCGTGGAGACAGCAGGTCGACGACTTCCGTCGCCATGCGTTCGTCGGAGAGCAACTCGGTCAGGGTGATGGCGGTGTCCTGGTGCCTGACGAACTCCAGGTGCTGTGGGAGCTCGACGCCTCCGAGAACGTCAACGGCCACGAACTCCAGCAAGCCGGTCGTCCGCTCCGTCCGGGTCGCCACATCATCGCCGTACGTGGTGAGGTGCATGGCCCAGGTGATCGCGCGACCGTCATCGGTAGCTGCCGGCAGTGCCACGACGTGGTCCAGGAATTCCCGGAAGCCGGCTTCGGACCCACGGTCGACACTCCCGGCGTGCGCACGGTCGGGTGACAGGAGGAGCCACCCGTGCTGCCTCTCCGTCCGCACGATCGTGGATCCGGACGGCACATCGGCGCGGTCACCCGTGTCTGCTCGGGGGACCGGCGGCGGCATTTCCCGCACCGGTTCGACCACGGCAGTGGTCCGGATCGTGACCACCGTCTGCCCGTCCGTGGTGTCGCGCTGCTTGGAGCGTTGCCTCGCGGTCATCCCGTCCGCGGCAGGAGCACTCGCGACGACCCGAGCCGCGGGTGCCCTGGCGGTGATCAAGCGGACCACCGCGTCGCGATAGCGGTCACCTCCCGCCCCTGCGACCTCCACTTCGACGACATGACGGCGCACACCCCCGGACGGAGCGAGCTGGGTGTTCAGGTTCTCGATCAGCGCGTCGAAGGCGATGTCGGGTGCCGCCACGAAATCCGCCAACTGGTCCGCCGAGGAGAACGCCACCGTGCCCCCGGTCCCACTCGGCTCGAACGAGGCCGGCACCGGACGGATCTGCACCTCATCGATCAGACCGGCATCCACACCGGCGACGACAAGACTTTCCAGATGGGCCTGTGCCCCGTCGCCCACCGCGCCGTACCTGTCGCGGTGCGCATCGACCAGATCCGCCACCAGCTGATCCCGCACGATCTCCGCACGTTCCAAAGTGGAGCCGGTCACCAGCACACTCGCCCGCGGGCTCGCGGCAGTGGGCAAACGTGCGGGTAGTCCCGACACCACCTGATCCGCGAGGTCCGCGATCTGACGCGACCCCGCAGCGTCCGACACACCAGTGCTCCTCTGCGGCAACGGAATCGTGAACCGCTCACCGTGGAACACACCGAGGTTCAGCCCACCCAGCCGAGCCTGCGGCCGCGCGGCCCCCTGCCCCGTCTGGGCCGAACCACCGGACCGCCTGCTCGAACCAGCCTCCGGGCCCGTGGAACCGACGGCAGAGCCCCTCGACTGCCGGCCTGTGCGCCGGGTAGGCGCGGCTCCCAGCGGCGCGGACGTCCAGGGTCCACTCCTGCCCGCCAGTTCGGCGACCAACGCGTTGAGGGATTCCCAGGTGCGCACACCCGCCTCGAATTCCGCCACCGCCTGGGCCATCTGACGGCGATGCTCCTCGCGCTCCTCCTGCCTGCGCAGTTGCTCAGGCGTTGGGTTCGGCACCGGCATCACCGGCTGAGAGTCCGCCTCGAGCAACCACTGCTCGGCGTCCACCAGCTGATCCCTGCTGAACTGCCGCTCCAGCACCACCATCGCCGTCTCGCGGCCGTGCTCGTCGTACACCTCGCGCAGTGCCTCCATCGTCTGCCTCAGCCCGGCGAAGTCACCCGCGGTGATCATCGATGTCACCACACCACTGCGAACGACGATGGCGAGAACCTCGGCGTCGGCGTCGACATCCGCTGACGTGTCCCCTTCATCGGTCTCCGTCGCGACGGCGCGAACAAGACCCAGCAAGGTCTGCCACAAGAAGTCCGTCGCCTCCTGACTGCGAACGGACTCGGCCAGCAACTGGTCCAGCACTCCCGTGCCCGCCACCAGCCGAAGCGCCGTCGTCAACCTGCTGGCCAGCCGGAGCGCCGACTCGGCCTCGTTGGTCATCGACTCCCAGGTCACCACTTCGACGACGTCGGCCACCACCGACGCACGCACCTGCGCGGGCAGCTCACGGAGCGCGACCAGGTCGAACAGGCCCAGCGCGTCGAGCTGGCCGGCCACCGGCTCGATCGTCCGCGCGAACTCGGTGGCGCGCTGCGCGCCCTCGGACTCGTGGAGGCGCTGGACGTGGGATCTCAGTCCATTTTGGACAAAGCCCGCGACATCGTCCGGCAACAGGCGGTCGAGCGCTCGCTCCGCACCATCAGGCTGCTGCTGTGGTGCGCCGTTCGGGCCGAGAGTGACCCAGCTCGAACCCCTGTCGAGCGCGACCACACCGATGTCGACCGGGTTCTCGTCCCCGATGGCCGAACTGTGCACGAACGCGTTGCCCGTCCCAGCGAGAGCGTGCACGCGGACGGGGACGCCCACCGCGTTCGCAGCGCCGGTAAATCCTGTCGCCACCGACCTTCCGTCCGGGCCGGGCAGAGCCGAATCCGTGACGACCAGAGCGACCGAGCCGAATCGGCCATCTGCGGGCAACGACCCCGAGCTCATCACGAGCCGCCCCAGCACCTCACCCGAGACGTCCACCAGCCGGCCGTCCCTCAACTGGAGTTGCGCAGTCCCGCGCGTGCCACGGGCAACAACGAAGTACACACCGTCCTCGTTCCGCGCCCACGGCGACCACGACGCCGTGTACTCCCCACGATCAATCGCCGCGTGCTGTTCCTCGAACCGCTCGTCGGCTCCTTCGGCCGGAAGGTCGGCGGCGTGGGTGAACGTCACCGCGTTGAACCGCTCACCGACGAACCCCGCCGCATCACCGTCGTTGCGCGACAACAACATCGAGCCCGCCACCGCACCACCGGGACCCCTCAGTGGCATCAACTCCACGTCAGCCGCCGTGAACCACACGACATTCCCGGAGTCCATTCCGGACTCCAGCCGCTCGGCCACCCACATCAGGTGGTCACTGGTTTCCGTGCCACCACGACGTCGCGCCTCGTTGTCCGCCAACGTTTCCGCGTGGTCCACGTTCCTCGGCAGTTTCAGCTGCATCTCGTTCACGAGATCCCGCCAACGCGACTGCCCCACACGCTCAGGCGAAAGCTCACGCAACAAGTACTCGGTGACATGCCGGTCGTCGAGCATCCCGACCGCCGACGCAACCCCGCCCGCCGTCGCCATGGCCATGTTCCCGCCATGCCAGTACACGTCGTTCGCCACCAGCGCCACCAGTTCGAAGAACGCCTGCGGCCCCGCGGGACGATCACGCAACAACGTCCACAGACCAGCGTCCGCCACCAAGCGCGCAGCATCCGTCAACGCACCAACCCACTGACGCGCGCCCGCCTCGCCAACCTGGGCCGCCGCGACGCGGGCCGACGCCAGCACGAACCGCTCGACCTCCGAGGTGTCACCGTCGAAGCCCGCCAGCACCACCGCCAACCCCGAGCCGGCAACGATCTGGGCTCCGACGTCTCGAATGCCCTGGCCGGCAGGAACGTCGGCGCGCGGTACCTCGGCAGCAGGAACCTCGGCGTCCTGACCGGGTTCGGGCAAGAAGGCTGCCGTCAGGCTCGCGATGTCACCGGACCGGGCCCATCGAGCCACGGATCGGGCCGACCGCTCGGCTGCAGGCTCGTCGGCTACAAGATCACTGCTCACCAGCAGAGCAGACCGCCAGATCAATTCCTCCGGGCTCACGACCCCGCCGGCCAGGTTGCCGAGGATGGCGTCGACGGCGCCGGCCCGATCCAGGAGATCGATCGCCGAGTTGATCAAAACCATGTCGGCGTTGTGCACCAAGGGGTCCAGGGCGCCCAGGACGTCCAGCGGCCCGGCGTCCGCGATCTCGACATCAGTCGGCCTGTCCTGCTCGATCAGACCGAAACCCATCGGGTCATCGGCGTCGAGAACCGGAGGCGCCTGTGCTGGCCGCGGTTCCGGCACGATCGGCCGGTCCACGACCATGTCGTCGCCGATGTACATGTCGTCGTCGGACGGCACGTCGTCACGGTTCTCGTTCGACGACGGCAGCTCAGGTTCCAGAGGTGGCAACGGATCCGGCACCATGTCGACGTCGATGGGATCCGCCGACGACTGACCGCTCCCGGCCGGCCGAGTCCCGGCCTCGGCATCGTGGTTCCGCTCATCCGAATCGGGCTGGAGGATTGCCGTCGCCATTGGCACGGCTTCCCGGCGCATGGTGAACCGGACCACCCTGGACGCCACTTCCGTGCGCGCCGCACGCCCGAGACCGATCGAACCGAACCGGTTTCCCGCGTCGCCCGACTGAGTCTTGGCCCGGATGACCAGATCGGGCACACGTGGCAACAACGTCGCCACCACGCGCTGGGACGTGCGCGCTCTCACGGGGCTCGGATCGATGCCGAGCAGCCAGCCCATCACGTCCTTCGCCCGCTCGGAGCCGCTGTGGAAGCCGCTGGCCTCGACGACGAAACGCGCGCGCGTCCCGTCCTCGTCACGCCTCGACGCCTCGACCAGGAACTCGTTCAACTCGTCCCGCAACTCGGCCGGCACCTGGTGGCTGTCGAGGTTCCCGTCGCTCGGCATCAGCACGAGCCACGTCCGCTCCCCCACGTCTCGTACCACCACCAGATCAGCAGACACCTGAGAGGCGTTGAGCCACGACTGCGGAGCGACAGGCTCGCCCTGGTTGCCGTCCGACGGATTCCTCCACTCCGTCAAATCCTGCTGACCGGCCTGCGAAACCGGCTGTGCACCTTCTGGTCGCGTGGACAGGGACAGGTCCGGTCTCACCGGAACGTCGGGCACCGGCCTGACCTCGGGAACCGGTTCGACCACGCTCGAGCTCCGGATGGTGACCACCACCCGCCCGTCCGCGGCGTCACGCCGCTTGGCGCTTTGCCGCTCGGTCAACCCGTCCGCGGCAGGAGCGGTCACGACGACCCGGGCCGCCGGCGCCCTGTCCCTGATCAGGCGGACCATCTCGTCGCGATACCGGTCTCCGTTCGTCCCGGCGACCTCCACCTCCACGACCTGACGGCGCACACCCTCGGGTGAAGCAAGCTGGGTGTTGAA
>NZ_JAXAVU010000022.1:0-12915 GCF_033949975.1 Lentzea sokolovensis | reverse complement strand
CTGCATCTGTTCGGCTTGCGACTGCCGTGGCCGGAGATCGAGCACGAGGCGGAGCATCAACCGTCCGCGATCGCGCGCAGCAGACCGTTCCTCGTGCTGACGCTGGCGATGAGCTTGGCGGCGTTCAGCGTTTACGCGGTGGTGGTCAACCTCGTGCCGCTGCTGACCGAACGCGGCATGTCCACGTCAATGGCCGCGGTGGCCCTGGGCCTCGGTGGGGTGGGCCAGGTCCTCGGGCGGCTGGGGTACGCGAGGTTGACCGCGAAGACGTCGGTGCGCACAAGAACAGCACTGATCTTGCTGGCGAGCGCCGTGGTGACCGCGTTGCTGGGTGTGGTGCCCGGCCCGGCATTGCTGCTCATCGCGGGCTCGGTGCTCGCCGGTGTCGCACGCGGGATCTTCACGCTGGTGCAGGCGACGGCGATCACCGATCGCTGGGGTGCGGTCCACTACGGACAGTTGAGCGGGCTGCTCGCGGTGCCGGTGATGCTGACCGCCGCGATCGCGCCGTGGGCGGGCAGTGCCATGGCCTCGTGGCTCGGCGGCTACCCGGCGGTGTTCGTCGTGCTGGGGGCGATTGGGGTGCTGGCGGCCGCGTTGTCGACCGCCAGCGTTCCGCGTTAGTCCAGCAGCTCGGCGACCAGGCCGCGCACTCGGCGGTCGATGTCGTCGCGGATCGGACGGACGGAATCGACGCCCTGGCCCGCCGGGTCCTCGAGCTCCCAGTCGAGGTAGCGCTTGCCGGGGAACACCGGGCAGGTGTCACCGCAGCCCATCGTGATCACCACGTCAGAGGCTTCGACGTCCTCGGTCGTCAGCTTCGAGGGCACCTCCGCGGTGATGTCCAGGCCCCACTCGGCGAGCGCCTCGGCCGCTGCGGGGTTGACCTTCTCGGCCGGGGCCGAGCCGGCGGAACGGACCGCGATCCTGCCCATGCCGTAGTGCTGCAGCAACGCGGCGGCCATCTGGGAGCGGCCGGCGTTGTGCACGCAGACGAACAGCACTTCGGGGGTCTTGGACACGTCGATCTCCTCCTGGCGGGCGTTTCCTTGGTTCGATAATGCCCGATCCAGGTGAACGGTTGGTGACACGATTCCTCACGTCACATACAGGTACAGACCGCCTACAACCAGTGCTCCGCACACGGTGAACCAGATACAGGCGAAGGTCTTGCGGGCCTGAGAGAGGTTCGAGACGCCGAGCGCGAACGTCGCGACGATCCCGACCGTCCCGATCAGCGTGACCAGCAAGACCTGCAACATCAGTCGCCCAGAAGTTCGGACAGCAGGCTTCTGACCCGCCGGTCGATGTCGTCGCGCACCTCGCGAACGCGGTGCAGCGGAGCGCCGACCGGGTCGGCCACCTCCCAGTCCAGGTAGCGCTTGCCGGGATAGACCGGGCACGAGTCGCCGCAGCCCATCGTCACGACGACGTCCGCGGCACGCACGACCTCGTCGGTGAGCGGCTTCGGGAACGCCTGCGTGAGCGGGATGTTCAGCTCCGCCAGCACCTCGGTGATCTGCGACGGGATGGAGCCACTCGGCTGGCTGCCGGCGGAACGCACGGCGATCTTGCCGAACGCGTGGTGCTCCAGTAGCGCCGATGCCATCTGCGACCGGCCGACGTTGTGCACGCAGATGAACAACACCTGCGGCACCTCGACCTTGGTCAGGCCCTGGGCGCGGCCGTAGTCGTGCAGGCGCTGCTTGGCGAATCGGGCTGTCAGCGTCGCGAGGTGCGTCTTCACCGTGGCGTTCTCGTTGAGCAGGGCGTAGGTCTCGTCGACGAAGCGCTCGACAGTTTCCCGGCCGAACACGCCGTGGAACTTGTCAGCCAGCTCATCGGTGATGCGGAGAAGCTGGGCGGTGAGCTCGTGCTGGGGAAGTCCGCCTGCGCGGGTCATGAGGTCTCCTTGGACCGAGAATTACCGATGCAAAGCAGACCGTTTGCATCGACTTTTGTCAATCTAGGTCGTACCCTCGGGCCATGGTGGAGCGTCGGGATGAACTCCAGATGGACAGCGGCGGCCACAAGCGCTGCGTGCCACTCGGCCAGGGCATGGATCCCGCTGAAGCGCGCCGGATCGCCGAGATCTTCAAGGCGCTGTCCAGTCCCGTCCGCCTCGAACTCCTCCGCCTGCTTCAGCTCGCCCCGAGCGGTGAGTCGTGCGTCTGCGACCTCGTCGACAGTGTCGGCTTGAGTCAGGGAACCGTGAGTCATCACCTCCGCGTGCTCGCGGAAGCGGGCCTCGTTCGCGGCGAGCGCCGCGGCACCTGGGGCTGGTACGTCGCGATCCCGGAGCGCCTGGAAGAGGTCGGGCGGCTGCTCGGTCAGCCGATTGGCTCAATGTGAACACGGGTTGGATCGAGATTTTTCAACCATAGTTGTTCTGGTCACTCCACGTTCACCTTCTGTTTAGAACGGGATTCTTCGATGCAGTGGCCCTCGAACGAGGGTTCTCGTCGAAGATCCCGGTCCCGATCCGGGTCCCGAGCAGGAGGCACGTCAGTGACCATCCGCCAGGTGAAGCGTGCGCACGTGTTGTCCGTCGTGGCTGTCGCCGCGCTGACCCTGTCCGCCTGTGGTGGGCAGAACAACGGCAGTGGCTCCGAGAGCGGGGGTGAACAGCTCTCCGGCCCGGTCGTCATCGACGGCTCCAGCACCGTGGAACCGCTGTCGATCGCCGCGGCCGAGCTGTTCATGGAGAAGAACAGCGGTGTCCAGGTGTCGGTGAGCGCCTCCGGCACCGGCGGTGGCTTCAAGAAGTTCTGCGTCGGTGAGACCGACATCTCCGGTGCCTCTCGCCCGATCAAGGCCGAGGAGGGCAAGGTCTGCACGGAGAAGGGTGTCAACTACTCCGAGCTGCAGGTCGCCAACGACGCGCTGACCGTCGTGGTGCACAAGGAGAACACCTGGGCCGAGTGCCTCACGGTCGCGCAGCTGAAGAAGATGTGGGAGCCGGACTCGAAGGTCGCCAACTGGAAAGAGGTCGACCCGTCCTTCCCGGACCAGAAGCTCGACCTCTACGGCGCCGGCGCTGACTCCGGTACGTTCGACTACTTCACCGGTGCCATCAACGGCAAGGAAGGCGACAGCCGCAAGGACTACAACCCGACCGAGAACGACAACATCACCGTCCAGGGTGTGAGCGGCTCCAAGGGGGGTCTGGGCTACTTCGGCTTCTCCTACTTCGAGGAGAACGCGGACAAGCTCAAGGCCGTGAAGATCGACGGAGGCAAGGGCTGTGTTGAACCGTCGGTGAAGACGGCGCAGGACGGCACCTACGCCCCGCTCGCGCGTCCGCTGTTCATCTACCCCTCCGACGCCGGCCTGAAGAAGGCTCAGGTGGAGAAGTTCGTCGAGTTCTACCTCGCGAGCAACGACGAGATCGTCAAGGCCGCTCGGTTCGTGCCGCTGACCGAGGACCAGAAGAAGAAGGCCAAGGACGAGCTTGCCGCGCTGCAGGCGAAGGCCGCCGGTAAGTGAGCACCAAGACTCGCGACGGTGGCCGCCCCGGTTCGGGCGGCCACCCCGTCGTCTGGGACGGGCCGCCGGTCGACCTGACCGCGCAGAGCCCGCGCATCGGCGAGAAGATCATCAAGGCCGTGCTGGTCAGCGCGGCCGCGTTGTCGGTTCTCGTCACGGTCGGCATCGTCGCGTCGCTGTTCGCGCCGGTCGCCGAGTTCTTCACCCACGTCAGCCTCGGTGAGTTCCTGTTCGGCACCGAGTGGACGGCGCTGTTCGGCGACAAGTTCAACTGGGACGACAAGTCCTGGGGCGTTCTGCCGCTGGTCACCGCGACGCTGATGATCACGCTGATCTCGCTGGTGGTGGCGGTCCCGTTCGGTCTTGGCGCCGCGATCTACCTCAGCGAGTACGCCTCGCAGCGGGTGCGGAAGATCTTCAAGCCGATCCTCGAGATCCTCGCCGGCGTGCCGACCGTGGTCTACGGCTTCCTCGCGCTGACCGCGATCACGCCGATCCTCAAGCCCTTGCTGGGCATCGAGGGCATCTACAGCATGATCTCGCCCGGCATCGTGATGGGCTTCATGATCGTGCCCACGGTCGCCTCCCTGAGCGAGGACGCTATGTCGGCCGTTCCGCTGGCACTGCGGCAGGGCTCCTACGCGTTGGGCGCCAACAGGATGCAGACGACGGTCCGCGTCGTGTTCCCGGCCGCGTTGTCGGGCATCGTCGCCGCGATCGTGCTCGGCATCTCCCGCGCGATCGGCGAGACGATGATCGTCGCGATCGCCGCGGGCAACATGCCGCTGTTCACCGCGGACCCGCTCAAGGGTGCGCAGACGATGACCGGCTTCATCGCGCAGGCCGCGAGCGGCGACACCCCGCAGGGCAGCCCGTCGTACTACGCGTTGTTCGCGATCGGCGCGCTGCTGTTCGTGATCACCCTCCTGATCAACATGATCAGCATCCGGCTGGTCCGCAAGTACAGGCAGGCCTACTGATGACCGCGACGACACTGGTCGTTGACCAGAGCCTGAAGTCCGGCCGCCGCAAGGGCGTGGGGGCGACCGTGTTCGCCGTGGCGCTGTGGGCGTGCCTGGCGATCATCTGCGCGTTCCTGTTCTTCGTGCTCGCCGTGATCATCCAGAAAGGACTGGCGCGGTTCGACCTGAACCTCGTCACCGAGCACCCGTCCCGGTTGCGGCCCGACACCTCCGGCGTGAAGTCCGCGCTGTTCGGCACGATCTGGATCATGGTGCTGACCGCGCTCATCGCGTTGCCACTGGGCATCGCGGCCGCGGTGTACCTGGAGGAGTACGCGGACAACACCCGCTGGTGGAACCGCCTGATCGAGCTCAACATCCAGAACCTCGCCGCGGTGCCGTCGGTGATCTACGGCATCCTGACGCTCGGGTTCGTCGTCCGTGGCCCACTGTCCATCGGCGCGGTGCTCCTCGCGGGCGCGATCGCACTGGCGTTGCTGATCCTGCCGGTCGTGATCATCACCTGTCGGGAGGCGTTGCGCGCGGTGCCGTCGGAGATCCGCTCCGGCTCGCTCGCACTGGGCGCAACGCAGTGGCAGACCACGTGGAAGCAGGTGCTGCCCTCGGCGGTGCCCGGCATCGCGACCGGCTCGATCCTCGCGCTGTCCCGTGCGATCGGTGAGGCGGCACCGCTGCTGCTCGTCGGTGCGACGACGTTCCTGACGTTCAACCCGGACGGTGTGTTCTCCCGCTACACCGTGCTGCCCACGCAGATCTACAGCCTGGTGCCGCTCGATCGCATCGAGTTCCGCGACCTGGCCTACTCCACGATCCTGCTGCTGATGATCGTGCTGCTCGTCATGAACGCGCTCGCGATCTGGTTGCGCAACCGCTATCAGCGCCGTTGGTGACACGCGAATGAAGGAGCGAGAACTCATGACCAGATCGGAGCAGCGAACCGTGTCCACCGGACAGCGCACGACCAAGGGCGACTCCACACCGGAGAACCAGGTGACCATCGAGCGCTCGAACACCATCGCGCCCGTGGAGGGAGCACCGGACGGCGTGATCACCCTGAAGGACCTGGAAGTCTTCTACAGCGACTTCCGTGCCGTCACCGACGTCAACATGTCGTTCGGCAGCAGGGAGATCACCGCCCTGATCGGCCCGTCCGGTTGCGGCAAGTCCACCGTGCTGCGGTGCCTGAACCGGATGAACGACCTCGTGCCCGGCGCCCGCGTCGAAGGAGCCGTTGCCTACCACGGCGTCGACATCTACGGCGAGGACGTCGACGTCATCGAGGTGCGCCGGCGCATCGGCATGGTGTTCCAGAAGCCCAACCCCTTCCCGAAGTCCATCTACGACAACGTCGCCTACGGTCCGCGGGTCACCGGCATGAAGGTGTCCGACATGGACACCGTGGTGGAACGGGCGTTGCGCGGTGCCGCGTTGTGGGACGAGGTGAAGGACAAGCTCAAGCAGAACGCGTTCGGCCTGTCCGGCGGTCAGCAGCAGCGACTGTGCATCGCCCGGGCCATCGCCACCTCGCCCGAGGTGATCCTGATGGACGAGCCGTGCTCGGCGCTGGACCCGATCGCCACCGCGAAGATCGAGGACCTGATGGTCGAGCTCGCCTCGACCTACACGATCATCATCGTCACCCACAACATGCAGCAGGCGGCCCGCGTCTCGCAGCGCACGGGCTTCTTCACCGCGGAGGCCGACGAGAAGGGCCAGCGCACCGGCAAGCTGGTCGAGTTCGACACCACCGAGCACATCTTCGGCAACCCCTCCGACGCCCGGACCGAGGCGTACATCACCGGACGATTCGGTTAAGCCATGACGGGCTCTGCGTTGGGGGCTTGGGAGTCCGACAGCTCACAGTTCCACACGCGGCGGCGAGCCTGCATGGCGAACAAGAGCCGGGTCCAGAACCGGCTCGCCGTCCTCGTGGTGGACCACGACGCCGACGTCGTGCACCAGCTCCTCGAAGGGTTCACCGGTCAGCCGGTGGAGCCACGGGTCTGCCCTGACCCTGCGGAGGCCCTGCTGGTGCTCGGCCGGACGTGTCCGGACGCTGTGCTGCTCGGTCCCGCGGTGGGGAAGCTCGACCCGATCGACTTCCTCACGATCGTGCGCGCCGACGATCCGGACGTGCCGATCGTGGTCGGCGCGGGACCGGGCTCGGGCGACTTCGCGGCGCGGGCCGCGGAGGTGGGCGTGTCAGCGGTGGTGCCGCGCCCCTACCGCACCCGTGAACTGCTCGCGTTCCTCGGATCGCTCGCACCGAAGACCGACACGGTGGAGATCCGGCCGATGGTCATCGACCTCGGCCGGCTTCGTGTCGACGGTGCGGTGCCGCAGTTCTGGCTCGACGGCGTCCTGGTCCCGCTGCCGCCGATGGAGTTCCTCATGCTGCGCTACTTCGCCGAGAGACCTGGCGCGGTTGTCAGCCGCAACGAGCTCGTCGCCGCTCTGTGGGCGGACCGGCCCTCGGCGAAGAGCAACACGCTGAACGTCCACATCATGCGCCTGCGCAAGCGGCTGGGTGACGACGACCACAATCCAACGTGGATTCGTGTCGTGAGAGGCCTTGGCTACCAGTTCAACGTGCCGCCGGTAGGGTCGCGTTCACCGGACGTTCATCCTGTTTGATGAACATGTCACCATGGCGACAACGGACCTGGATGCGCGAAGGGAGGCGCTGGTGGCGGTGCCTGACGACCCGGCCTCCGCCGCACGTCTCTTCAAGGCTCTCGCGGATCCCATCAGGGTCCAGCTGGTCGTGCTCGTGAGACAGGCGGCTAGCGGCGAGGCGTGCTTCTGCGACCTCGCCGACGAGTTCGACATGCCGCAGTCCTCGCTGAGCCACCACCTGAAGATCCTGGTCAGCGCGGGTGTGCTGCAACGTGAACGGCGCGGCACGTGGAGCTGGTACCGCGTCGACCACGAAGTGCTGGACACCATGGAACAGTTCCTGCGCCCCGGCGGGCCGCTCCGCGACGCGCCCGCCTCCCGCTGCGACTGACAAGCTGTCCTGCCCCTGCGTCTCATCAGAACCGACTGATGTATCATTCCGGACTGATGTCACTCGATGCTGATGTGTTGAAGGTCCTCGCCGACCCGCTGCGCGCTCAGATCCTGCAGCTGTTGTCCGGCGAGGCCCTGTGCACCCGCCACCTCGTCGACGAGACCGGCGCGACGCAGAGCAACGTGTCCAACCACCTGAAGATGCTGCGAGAGGCCGGGTTCGTCGACACCGAGCCGTGCGGACGCTTCACGTACTACCGCCTGCGACCCGACGCACTGCGCCGGATCGCCGACAGTCTTAACGAGCTGGCCGACCGTGCCAACTCCGATGCCAGGAGGCCCTGTTGAGCACCACCAACCCGACGGAGGAGCAGGACGTCCTGCACCGGCTGTCTTTTCTGGACCGGTGGTTGCCGGCGTGGATCGGCCTCGCCATGGTCGCCGGCCTCGGGCTCGGCAGCTTCGTGCCGGGCCTGCAGGGTGTCCTGGAAGCGGTGAAGATCGACGGCGTCTCGCTGCCGATCGCGCTCGGTCTGCTGCTGATGATGTACCCGGTGCTCGCGAAGGTCCGCTACGACAAGCTCGACACCGTCACCCGCGACAAGCGCACGATGGTGTTGTCGCTGGTGCTGAACTGGGTGCTCGGTCCGGCGTTGATGTTCGCGCTGGCGTGGATCTTCCTGGCCGACCTGCCCGAGTACCGCACCGGTCTGATCATCGTCGGCCTTGCGCGCTGCATCGCCATGGTCATCATCTGGAACGACCTCGCGTGTGGTGACCGCGAGGCGGCCGCGGTGCTGGTCGCGCTCAACTCGGTGTTCCAGGTGGTCATGTTCGGTGTGCTCGGCTGGTTCTACCTCGACCTGCTGCCCGGCTGGCTCGGCCTGGACACCGCGTCGGTGGACTTCTCCGCGTGGGAGATCGCCAAGTCCGTGCTCATCTTCCTCGGCATCCCGCTGCTGGCCGGCTACCTCAGCCGCAAGCTGGGGGAGCGGTCCAAGGGCCGCGAGTGGTACGAGTCGAAGTTCCTGCCGCGCGTTGGCCCGATCGCGTTGTACGGCTTGCTGTTCACGATCGTCATCCTGTTCGCGTTGCAGGGTGAGACCATCACGAACCGGCCGTTGGACGTCGTGCGCATCGCTCTGCCGTTGTTGGTCTACTTCGCCATCATGTGGGCGGGTTCGTACGCGCTCGGCAAGGCGTCGGGACTCTCCTACGAGCGGACCACGACGCTGGCGTTCACCGCGGCGGGCAACAACTTCGAGCTGGCCATCGCGGTCGCGATCGGTGTGTTCGGCGTGACGTCGGGCCAGGCGCTGGCCGGAGTGGTCGGGCCGCTGATCGAGGTGCCCGTGCTCGTCGGCCTGGTTTACGTGAGCCTTTGGCTGCGGCGCCGGTGGGCCGCCCGAGCGGAACTCTGACGTCGTGAGCCTCGGTGGCGGCTGGTGGTGACCGGCCGCCACCGAGGCTCATTCGCTCATGAAGGCTTGACAGCCCGGATGATCGCGGAGTGCATGCCGTCCGTGACTTCGCGGGTCGGAGTGATCTCGATGTCCGCGAGTCCCGCGCTCTCCAAGCCTCGACGGTATTCGGTGAACGACAGGACGCCCGCGATGCAGCCGACGTACGAACCTCGCTCGGCGCGTTCCTCTGCTGTCAGGTCGTCCTCGGCCACGACATCCGACACACCGATGCGGCCACCGGGCGCCAGGACGCGGAAGATCTAGGCGAACACCGCCGACTTGTCCACGGACAGGTTGATCACACAGTTCGAGATGACCACGTCGATGCTGTCGGCAGGCAACGGGATGGCCTCGATCGCGCCCTTGAGGAACTCGACGTTGGTCGCGCCGGCCCTGGCCGCGTTCTCCCTGGCCAAGGCGAGCATCTCGTCGGTCATGTCGACGCCGTAGGCTTTACCGGTCGGGCCTACCCGGCGCGCCGAGAGCAGAACGTCGATGCCGCCGCCTGAACCGAGGTCAAGGACGCGTTCGCCCTCGCGCAGCTCGGCGACGGCCGTCGGATTGCCGCATCCCAGTGACGCGGCCACTGCTTCGGCGGGCAACTCGGTGTGGTCGGACGTGGCGTACAGCGTCGCCCCGAAGTTCTCGCCGACCTCGATTCCCTGCGGGTCGCAACACGCGGTGCCGCCTGCGCTGACGGCGCTGGCAGCGGCGGCGTACTTCGCGCGCACCACTTCACGTAAGTCGGCAGCCTGCTCGTCCATCAGGATGTCCTCCTCGATGCCACAGCGGCTCGGACACGGCGTTCGCCAACCTTCATCTTGCGCCCCAACCTAGATGAGCGTCAATATAGATGGATGTCTAAGCAAAGCACGCCGAACCTCTTGGCAGCGATGTGTTGCGGAGACATGCTGTCGGCTCCACTGGCTGACGACGAAGCGGTCGAGCTGGCGGCAGCGTTCAAGGCGCTCGGTGATCCGGTGCGGTTGAAGCTGTTGTCGATGATCGCGTCGCACCAGAACGGGGAAGAGTGCGTCTGCGCGCTCACGTCGGCGTTCACGCTGTCGCAGCCGACGATCTCACACCACCTGAAGATCCTCCGGCAGGCCGGACTGATCGATGGCGAGCGCAGGGGCACCTGGGTGTACTACTGGTTGATGCCCGACACCGTGAACAAGCTCGCCATGATGCTCACTCCCTCGGCGGTCCCGAAGTAGGGCTGGACGTCGCGCTGTCAGGAGACGGCGGTGGCCACGGCGGGTGCGAGCGCGGCGGACAGCTGCCCAAGGGTGTCAGGCAGGGCTCGGTAGTAGACCCAGGTGCGCCGCCGTTCGCTGTCGATCAGCCCGGCGTTGCGCAGCACCTTCAGGTGGTGGGAGATGGTGGGCGCGGTCAGGTCGAACGCCTCCGTCAGGTCGCACACGCACACCTCGCCATTGGGGTGAGAGGCGATGAGGCTGAACAGGCGCAATCGCACTGGATCGGCGATCGCTTTGAAGGCCTGGGCGAGCTCGGCGGCTCGTTCGGGCGTGACCGGCCGCTCGGCCAGAGATGCCGTGGACCGCGCCCGCTGTTTCGACATGCGTCTAAGTTGACACTGTGCTGACGGCGTAAGCAAGCCGCCTACCTGTTCTCCGCCCAGGCGAGAAGCCGGGCATCAAGGGTATGCAGGAAGTCGCGGCCGAACTGGTCGTTCTCCAGGCCTGCGCGCAGCGCCGCAGGAAGATCGTCGACCACCTGTGACGACCGGGATGCGGCAGCGAGCGCCACCGTGGCCACGGTGTCCACGTCGCCGCAGAAGGCCACGCAGGTGTGCAGGATCTCGGTGAGGCTGGTGTTCGAGCTCAACGCGGTGAGTGCCGCCCGCACGCTCATCCAGCCCTGTGCGCCCACCGGCCCGCTCCACGGTTCCGACCAGCGGTCTGCAGAGCCCAGTTTCTGGTCGATCCACCGACCGGCATCGGCGAGAGGGCCCAGTTCGAAGTGGCAGTAGTGCACGGCCAGAGCGGCGGCCTGTGCTGCTTCGATGCCCAACGGCGTGTCGTGGGTGATCCGCGCCTGCACCTCGGCGTGCTGAACGACCTCGGACGCGGTGGGCAGCAAACCGATCGGGCCGGCTCGCATCGCCGCTCCGCTCTTGTCGCTGTGCGGCCTGATCCTCCTCAGCAGCTCGGTGCCGTCACTCACCTCGCACAGCAGGTCGTAGAAGTTGCTCGCGTAGCCCACTCGCTGATCCCGGTGGAAGGTTCGGACGAACTGCTCGGCCAGGTTCGCCGGGGTCCACGATGCGCCGGAGAGCAGCATCTCGGCGATGGCGATGGTCATCTGGGTGTCATCGGTGTACCGCCCAGGCCGCAAGCCCGACAGGCCCGGATTCTGCACGTATCCGCGAACCGTGTTGTGCGCGGCGACAAAGTCCGGGTCGGCGTACTCGAATCCGGCGCCGTACGCGTCGCCGATCGCAAGGTGGACAAGCACGGGATCACCCTATTCGGTCAGGAAGACAGTTGATTAGATAGCGATCTAAGTTGACACTCATCTAATCAAGGAGGACGCTCGGAGGTACTGGAGCAACGATCTAGGTAGGTGGCGACATGTTCTCGTGGTTCCGCCGCAGGCGTGCATGGACTGGGCGCGTGACCTTCTGCGACTCGTGCGGTCAGGTGTGCACCTCCGAGTGCCGATCGACGGCACTGGTCGAGCAGACCCGCGTGCACGTGCTTGAGCGAGTCGGACGACTCGCCTGAACTTCAGCTGGCGCGCGCGACGATCGTCAGCAGGGTCCGCGGTGTGAAGGGTGCACCTTCGAGATCGCCGAAGCAGTCGACGCGCGGGAACCCTGCGGTGTGCAGCATGTTGACGAGTTCGCTGACGGTGTACAGCCGCACGGAGTATTGACGTTTTTGTGATGGCTCACCTGATGCGATGAACGTTTGTCCGATGTGGAGTGTCGCGGAGATCGGATCGAACTGTGCTTCCTCGAGCAGGACCGCGCCATCTGGAAGCTCGTAGAACGTTCTCGGCTGTGACGTCAGCAAGGTGCGGTCGCGGTGCATGGTCTCGATGACGAGCCTGCCGTCCGACTTGAGCACGCGCCGATACTCGCGTAGGACCTGCTGGTCAGTGGTGTCGTCCACGTAGCCAAGTGAGCTGTAGAGGCACAAGGCCGTGTCGAACACGCCGGTCTTCAGCGGGATGTGCCGATAGTCGGCGCGCACCAGCTGTTCGAGCTCTGGACGTGGCCATCGCCGCCGCGCCTCGGTCAACTGGGCCCACGAGTAGTCGGCGCCGACCACGCAATAGCCCGCGGCGACGAGTGCGCTGGTGTGCCGGCCGTATCCGCACGGCAGATCGAGCACTCTCCCGCCGCGGGGAGTGTCGGCCAAGGCGAGTGCCGCGAGAGCCTCCTGTGAAGCTACCTCCGAGGTCTGTCGCGGTCCGTAGGTCCGCAGGTAGTACTCGTCGAAGAACGTGTGCCACCACCCGGAATCGTCCGTCGTCACGGCTGCCCGCACGCGTTCCCGGGACTTTCCAGCAGACACAGGCCGAACTCCAGCATCCGCGGCACGCACGGGTCGACGATCCGGTAGTAGATGCTGGTTCCTTCGCGGCGGGTCGCGAGGATCTTCTGGTCCACCAAGCGCTGCAGCTGGTTGGACACGCCCTGCTGGCTCATGTCCACCGCCGCCGCGAGATCGCTGACACGGACTTCCTCTGCTCGGCTGAGCGCGTGCAGCAGACGCAGTCGTGTTGTCCCCGACAACACCTTGAACAGGGCTGCCACGCCGGCTGCTTCGTGGTCGTCGAGCAGTGGGCGGTCGCGCAGGGGTGCGGCCTCGGCTTGGCCGGAGGTGCGGATCGGAGTCGCCATGGCTTCCATTCTAACTACCTAATTACATGGTTCTGTGTAATAGTGGCCCGGTGCTTGGGCCTGGCCGACGGGGAGTCAGCCACGAGCACCACACCACAGTCCT
>NZ_JAXAVU010000003.1:0-54147 GCF_033949975.1 Lentzea sokolovensis | reverse complement strand
GCACCACCACACGTTCTCGTCTGGTCCTCACAACGGGTTCCTGGAGAGGTCGAGCATCCGTATTCTGGTGGCCTGCAAGCGGTTCAGCAGAGCGTCGATCAGGATCAGGGACAGCTGGTAGCCGAACGACGGGTCTTCGTCCGCGAGGTCGCGCAGCGCCGCGGTGTCCACCACCACCGCCCGTGTGGGCGACACGACCGTCGCGCCGAAGTGCCACCGGTACGGCGGCACCAGCCACGACCATCCGACGAGCTCACCCGGCCCGATGCTCTGCACTCCGACCCGATCGCGTCCCGACCCCGGCGCGGCGGCGTCCACCACGATGCACCCGGACACCACCACCCAGCACTGGTCGGCCAGTCCACCCTCGTCGAACAGCCGGGTCTCCGGCGGGTAGGTCACGACCCGGCTCACTCCCGCGATCGCCGCACGTTGGGTGTGCGACAGCTTCGCGAACAGCGGAACTGAATCGAGCTCGGTCATCGGCTTTGTCATCACCGCTCACCTCTGCTTCTACGTCGTCGAATACGGCTCGTGGCGCTCGATGGACTGCGTCACCTCGGGTGGGTGGGTGTGGCCGCGACGCTGTTCGGTCAGTTCCTCGGCGAACTGTTCCTGGCGCTCCTCGCCGCGGTAACGGGCGAGGACGCTCATCGTGATCGCGTGGGCCACCGCCAGCAGGAGCAGCACGAGGCCGAGCTTGGTCACGAGCTTCTGCAACTCGCCGGCGACCGGCAGGTCGACCGTGGAGACCAGGGCGACGAGGCCGAGCACGATCAGGATGAACAACGTGGTGGTCAGCCAGCTCGCGGCCACGCTCATGCCGCGGTTCGCGGCGTTGCCGAGGTACTTGCGGCCGCTGATGGTGATGATCGCGGCGTCGACGACGACCAGCAGCGTGCTGATGAGGAGGAAGGCGATGTAGCTGTCGTTGTCCATACCGTCCAGCGTCGAGGCGGCACGACTGCGGGAACAGGGTCGTGTGCCCGGTCGGGGACGGTGCGCAACGGTCCCGGCCCGGCGGGACGTCGTGCCCTGTCTGCTGCTCGCCGTCCGCGCTGGGATGCACTCATGACTGTCGCGACAACGGGACTTTCCTCAGCCGAAGCGGCGAGGCGACTGCACGACGACGGGCCGAACGAGTTGCCGCAGGCCCGTCGGCGGCACCCGCTGTTGCTGCTGGTCGAGCAGCTGGTGCACTTCTTCGCCCTGATGCTGTGGGCGGCCGCGGTGCTGGCGTACATCGCGGGCATGCCGGCATTGGCCGTGGCGATCGCAGTGGTGGTCGTGCTCAACGGCGCCTTCGCGTTCGCGCAGGAATACCGGGCCGACCGCGCTGCCCAGCGCCTGCGCGACCTGATGCCGCTGCGCGCAACCGTGCACCGGGACGGCCACCTTCGCCAGATCGACGCCTCCGAGCTGGTCGCCGGTGACGAGCTGCTGCTGGAACCCGGCGCACGGGTCTGTGCCGACGGCGAGGTGCTGACCGCGGCGGGGCTGGCCGTCGACGAGTCGATGCTGACCGGCGAGAGCGTGCCGACGAGACCTGTTGCCGGACAACAGGTCTACGCGGGCACCTACGTCACGGAAGGCGAGGCGGCGGTGCTGGTGACCGCGACCGGCGGGCACACGAAGCTCGCGGGCATCGCGGCGCTGACCCAGGAGGCCAAGCCGCCGCGCAGCCCCCTTGCGACCCAGCTGCACAAGGTAGTGGTGGTCGTCGCGGTACTCGCCGTCGTGATGGGCGCGGTCTTCTTCGGCATCGCTGTCCTGCTCGGGCTCCCGCTCGCGGAAGGGTTCCTGTTCGCGATCGGCGTCACGGTGGCGCTCGTGCCGGAAGGGCTGCTGCCGACCGTCACGCTGTCGCTGGCCCGTGCGGCGCAGAACATGGCGGCTCGCAACGCGCTGGTGCGCAAGCTCGACGCGGTGGAGACGCTGGGAGCGACGACCTTCATCTGCACCGACAAGACCGGCACGTTGACCCGCAACGAGATGTCGGTCGTGCACGTGTGGACGACCCGTGGTGAGGTGACCGTGCACGGCACCGGCTACGAGCCGACCGCCACCGTGAGCGGATCTCCGCAGGCGATCGAGCAGGTGCGTGAACTCGCCTCCAGCGCGAAGCGCTGCTCGCCTGTGGCCCACGTGCTCCACCAGGACGACAGGTGGCTCCCGGTCGGCGACCCGATGGAGGTCGCCCTGCACGTGCTCGCCGCACGTGTAGGTGTGGACAACCCGTCTGCGGACTCCGTGCGGTTCCCGTTCGACCCCAGGCGCCGCCGATCGTCCATTGTGGACCCCGATGGCGTGCATGTGACCGGTGCACCGGAAACGGTCCTGCCGTTGTGCGTGTCGGCGCAGGGTGCTGAGGACGCCATCGCGGCACTGGCTCAGCGCGGGTTGCGCGTGCTCGCGGTCGCGCGCAGGCCGGCGCGGCCGGGCGACGAGGAGTCCTGGCAGCACGCCGAACAGGACCTCGAGCTCCTCGGCCTGGTCGGACTGCAGGACCCGCCCCGTGACGACGTGAAGGAGGCGATTGCGTCGTGCCGGTCCGCGGGCATCCGCATCGCCATGATCACCGGCGACCACCCGTCCACCGCCCGCGCCATCGCCGAACAGGTGGGCCTGCTCGGTCCCGACCGGCTGGTGGTGGAAGGCGCGGCGCTGCCGGCCGACCCGGACGAGTTGGGCGCGTTGCTGGACCACGACGGCGTCGTGGTCGCCCGCGTCACGCCGGCGGACAAGCTGCGCATCGCGATGGCGTTGCAGCGCAGAGGACACGTCGTCGCGATGACCGGTGACGGCGTGAACGACGGCCCTGCGCTACGAGCCGCCGACGTCGGGATCGCCATGGGCTCGTCGGGCACCGACGTGGCCCGCGAGGCGGCGGATCTGGTGCTGCTGGACGACCACTTCGGCACGATCGTCGCCGCGGTCGAGCAGGGCCGTGCCACGTTCGCGAACATCCGCCGCTTTCTCACCTACCACCTGACC
Source organism: Lentzea sokolovensis (assembly GCF_033949975.1). Taxonomy (NCBI): domain Bacteria; kingdom Bacillati; phylum Actinomycetota; class Actinomycetes; order Pseudonocardiales; family Pseudonocardiaceae; genus Lentzea; species Lentzea sokolovensis. The sequence continues at coordinate 51,153 of NZ_JAXAVU010000003.1, read as the reverse complement.
GACAACGTCGCCGAGCTCACTCCCTTCGTGGTGTGGGCGTTGTCCGGCGGTTCGATCCCGCTGGCGATCACCGTGCTCCAGGTCCTGGCGCTCGACATCGGCACCGACCTGCTGCCCGCCCTCGCACTGGGCGCCGAGCCGCCGAACAAGCACACCATGCGCGGCAAGCTGCGCACCGGCTCACTCGTCGACGGATCCCTGCTGCGCCGGGCTTTCGGCGTGCTAGGTCCTGCCGAGGCGTTGATGTCGATGCTCGCCTTCCTGATCGTGCTGGTCGCCGGCGGCTGGCGGCTCGGAGAAGCCCCGGACGCCGCGCTGCTCGCGACCGCGTCGGGCACCGCGTTCGCCGCCATCGTGTTCGGCCAGCTGGCGAACGCCTACGCGTGCCGCAGCGTGAGTCGGCCCGTGTGGCGAACAGGCTTGCGCGGCAACAGGTTGCTGCTGTGGGCGGTCGCGTTCGAGCTCGCCGTGCTCGTGGTGTTCCTGTTCGTGCCACCTCTGCCGGAACTGCTCGGCGGGCACGGTCCGTCGGCGCTCGGCTGGGCACTCGCCGCCGCGACGGTGCCGGTCGTGGTGCTGGCCGATGCCGCGGTGAAGGGCGTGCTGGCACGGCGGCTGCGCTCCCTCCACCCTGCGCAGCGGCCCCTTACGCGGTGAGGACGGATGCCACAGAGTGGCTGGCATGACGAGTACGCCGATCTTCGATGCGCTCGCCGCCGAACTGCGGACCGCGAGGACGAGTTCCGACGAGTCCTGTGCACCGGAGGACCAGACGACCTTTCCTGCCTGCCGGGAAGAACGCCGGAGTGGATGCCTGGTGGCCGAGGACGAAAGTCCTGAGCCGAGCGGGACCGCGGGCACTCACCGATCGCGAAGGAGGCCGCAAGGCTGAACTGCATGAGCGAGAGCGAGTCCCGGCCCGTCGTAGTCGGCGTGGACGGATCAGCCGCCGCGCAGGCGGCACTGCGATGGGCCGTGGAGGACGCGCGGCGGCGTGGATGCCGAGTGGACGCGATCTCGGCCTGGCACTCGGACCGAGGCATGGTGATCGGGCCGATGCCCGCGGAGGTCGGCATGCGGTTGTCGCCGGAGTACCTGCGCGCCGAGCAGCAGAGGATGCTCGACCAGGCGGTCGAGGAGTTCGACGGCGTGGAGATCCGCCGGATCCTCTTCGAGGGCGACCCCAGGACGGCGCTCGCCGAGGCGTCCACGTCCGCTGAACTGCTCGTGGTGGGCAACCGCGGACACGGGCCGATCATCGAGGCGATCCTCGGTTCGGTCAGTTCGCACTGCGTGCATCACGCCTCGTGCCCGGTCGTCGTGATCAGGGAGGCGAAGGCAGCACACGACGATCCATGCCCAGGCCGGCCGTACCGCTGACGCCTGGGCCACTGTTGTGAAACCGCGTTTCGACCATCTGTTCCTGATCGCGGTGGTGCTCGTCGCCGCCGCTGGAGGTGTTGTGTGGCTCCAAGATCCGCACAACGCGCGGATCTTGTGGGCCGTTGCCACCGCGACAGCTGTGGTTCCCGCTGTGCGGTGGGTGGTGGACGACCTGCGGGCCAGGAGGTTCGGCGCCGACGTGCTTGCCGTGCTCGCCCTGGTCGGAACGCTCGCGGTGGGGGAGTACCTCGCGGGCGCGGTCGTCGCGGTGATGGTGGGCACGGGGCACGCCCTGGACGACTACGCCCGTCGCCGGGCGCGGCGTGACCTGAGCGCGTTGCTCGACCGCGCGCCCAGGGAGACGCATCTGCGGGAGCACGACGGGCTGCGCCGGGTCGAAGTGGACGCGGTCAAGCCTGGTGACCAGGTGGTGGTGCGGCCCGGTGAGGTGGTGCCGGTGGACGGGGTTCTGGCTCGGGGACGCGACCTTCGACGAGTCCGCTCTCACCGGCGAACCGGAACCGGTGACGCGGTCGCGCGGCGAACGGGTGCGTAGCGGTGTCGTGGCGACAGGGGCTGTCGTCGACGTGAGAGCTACTGCGACAGCGCAGGAGAGCACCTACGCCGGGCTGGTGCGACTGGCCCAGGAAGCATCGGCCACGGGTGCGCCGATCGTCCGGGTCGCCGATCGGATCGCGGCGGTGTTCCTGCCTGTGGCCGTCGCGATGGCAGGCGCCGCCGCCGTGGTGACCGGCGAACTGACGAGAGCGGTCGCCGTGCTCGTGACCGCGACCCCCTGCCCACTACTTCTGGCGGTGCCCGTCGCGATCACCGCCGGGATGTCGCGTGCGGCCAGAGCCGGTGTCGTGCTGCGCGACGGCCAAGCGCTGGAGACGCTGGGCGGCGCGCAGATCGCGGTGCTCGACAAGACCGGCACCGTCACTGTTGGGCGACCAGCTGTGGTCGACGTGATTCCCGCTCGTGGGTGGACGGCTCCAGGCGTGCTGGCCGTCGCCGCCTCGGTGGAACAACTCTCCACACACGCCCTGGCGTCGGCGGTGCTGGGGGCCGCACGGGCAGCGGGATTGCACTTGGAGCCGGCGCGCGAGGTGCATGAACAGCCTGGCCACGGAGCCTGGGGTCACGTCGAAGGTGTTCGGGTCTTCGTGGGCAGTCGCGATGAGGAGCTGACCGAGGACTGGGAACGGGCTGCCGCCGGGAAGGCACGGCTGGACGCGGCGACGACGGTGTGGGTGAAAGCCGACGAGAAGTTCGTCGGTGCGCTGCTGCTGCGCGACCCGGTGCGCCGGGAGGCGGCCAGAACCATGCGGCGGCTGCGCGCGGCGGGGCTCCGCCGGCTGGTCATGCTGACCGGGGACCGGCAGCAGGCCGCCGAGGAGGTCGCGGGACTGCTGGGGCTGGACGAGGTGGTGGCGCAGTGCGCGCCTGAGGACAAGGTCGCGCGGGTCCGCGCCGAACAGACCGGCGGCATCACGGTGATGGTCGGAGACGGCATCAACGACGCACCGGCGCTCGCCGCCGCCGACGTGGGTGTCGCCCTGGGAAACCGCGGTAGCGCGGCGGCGGCACAAGCGGCGGACGCGATCATTCTGGACGATCGGATCGACCGGCTCGCGGACGGCGTGGAGATCGCGGCACGGGCCAGGCGGATCGCCGTGCAGAGTGCGGCATCGGGCATGGGCCTCGCGCTGGTGGCGATGGGCTTCGCTGCATTCGGCTTGCTGCCTGCGGTAGGAGGCGCGGTGGTCCAGGAGGCCATCGACGTCGCGGTGATCCTCTACGCGTTGCGCGCGCTTCTTCCGTTGCGGCACGGAAGTATGCGGGCAGACACGACCAGGTTGCTGGAGCGGTTCGACGCTGAGCACGCCGAACTGAGTGACGCGCGAGAGGCGGTGCGTGTGGCCGCGGACGCACTGCGCTCCGGCATGACGACCGAGGCGGCGCACACGGTGCGGCGCGCTCACCAGCTTGTCACCGAGCGGTTGCTGCCGCACGAGCGCGCCGAGGAGACCGAGCTTTATCCGGCGTTGTCAGCGGAGTTCGGCGACCAGAACGCCACGGTGACGATGAGCCGCGGCCATGCCGAAATCGAACGGCTGGTGCGCCGACTGGGCAGGCATCTCGCCGAGCCCTCCGGCATGACCGGTGACCAGGTCGACGACCTGCGCGCCACCCTCTACGGACTGGACGCGGTGCTGCGCCTGCATTTCGCGCAGGAGGAAGAAGGCTACTTCGTGCTCGCCCAGCCACGCTGAGAAAGAACCGACATGGACGTGAAGTGGCGTGGTCACCGCGTCCGCCTGGTGTGGCTGTGTCCAGGCTGCTTTCGCGCAATCGTCGCGAACACGGCAGGGGGACTCCACTTCCGTTGAGTCCGCGGGCCCGTCGGCGACCGGACGAAGGACCCTGGGGTCCACCGCGCGGACCCGGAAATCTTGGGGGCGGAGGTGGACCATGACCGTCAAGCCGGTGTCCAGACTTGTTCATCACGTCTTTCCAGGTCGCAACCCACTCGCCACGGCGGGCGACCGCATCGAGGGGGCGGTGCTCGCGCTGGCGATCGCGGTGACGTTGCTCGCCATCCCGATCGCCGGTGCGGCGGCCTCTGAGAGCTATGCGACGCGCCGGGCGCAGATCCCGGTTCACCAGGCCGCCAGGCACGAGGTCGACGCTGTTCTGGTCGAAGACGCGCCGCCGACGATCGGATCCACCGAACGTGGCGGAGTGGTGGAGTCGACTCCCGTGCTCGCGCGGTGGCGGCTACCCGACGGCTCAGCCCGGCAAGGCGTGGTGCAGGCGCACCACGACGCGGAGGCCGGCGCCGTCGTACCGATCTGGATCGACCAGGACGGCGCCATGACCGAAGCCCCGACCACGGAGGAAGGCGCCGCTTTCAACGCGATTCTCCTCGCCCTCCTGTTGTGGAGCGCGGTCGCCGGCACGGCGGCTCTGCTGTACCTGGCGGCGAGGTTCACGCATCAGAGGATCCGCATGGGCCGCTGGGCGGACGAATGGGCGCGAATCGCTCCCGAGTGGACTGGGAGGTGAGCCGGATGACCGTCCCGATCGGACATTCGAACGTGGTGGTGGCCGGCGTGGACGGCTCCGAGTCCGCGCAGCGGGCGGTCCGCTGGGCCGCCCGCGAAGCTGCCAGGAGAGAGGCACAGCTGCGTTTGGTGCATGCGGAACTGCCGCTGCCCGCCGACGCACTGGACATGACGGGCATGGCGCGCAGCGCGTTGCACGACGAGGCGATGGGGTGGGTGCGCGAGGCCTTCGCGGCTGCGAAGGAGATCGCGCCCGGCATCGACATCCAGGTGCGCGTCGAGGTGAACACTCCGGCCTGGTTGCTCGAGCAGGAGTCACGGACCGCCGCACTCGTCGTGGTCGGATCACGCGGTCTCGGGGGTTTTACGGGACTGCTGCTCGGCTCGATCGCTCTCGCGTTGTCGTGCCACGCCATGTGCCCGGTGTTCGTGGTCAGGGGAGGAGAGTCGGATTCTGACGGTCCGGTGGTCGTGGGAGTGAACGGTGCCCCGGAGAACTGGCTGGTCCTGGACCGCGCGTTCGAGGAGGCCGAGGCCCGCGGCACCGCATTGGTGGCCGTGCACGCCTGGCACCCGCCGTTGGGGACCGAGGAGATCGCGGCCGCCGTCGGCATCGCGTGGCCGGAGCTCGACGCCGCTCGTGAGGCACGCGTGGAGCAGCGGCTGGCCTCCTGTGCGGGACGGCATCCCGGTGTGCGGGTCGAGCGGCACGTGGTGCACGGTTCCGCCGCCCACCGGCTCCTGGAGTTCGCCGCAGGCGCCTCTCTGCTCGTGGTGGGCTCGCGCGGCACGGGAGGGCTTCGGGGGATGGTGCTCGGCTCGACGAGCCAGGCGGTCATTCGGCACGCTCCGTGCCCCGTCCTGCTCGTGAGGCCTGGTCTGGCCGAGCAGATGGAAGAAACAGGATGAGCCGGAACGAAATGGGGCGCCGCGATCGCGGCGCCCCATTTCCCTGTCGTTTCAACGCAGCCAGGAGTTGTGCTGCACGAGTGGCAGACCCGACCACCAGCGGGCCAGACCCCAGGCGGTGCCGGAGGCCGTGGCCGCCAGTGCGATCAGCACCAACGCGTACACGACGTGGTAGTCGATGAGCGGGTTGGTCGACATCGTCGCCTCGCCTGCCGCGTTGTGCTGTGCGGGCGGCCATTCCGCGGCCCACATCAGCAGCATCATGACCGTGCCTGCGGCGGCGGCGATGCGCAGGCCGATGCCGAGCACCAGCGCGACGCCGATCGCCAGTAGTCCCAGCATGAAGAGCGTGTCGGCCCACCAGGTGCCGGCCATGGCGTGGAACGCCGACTGGAACGGGCCCACGTCGACCCGGCCCAGGAAGCCCTTGGTGGGCGAGCCTCCGCTGAACCACGCGTTCTTGCTCTGCGTGGCGTAACCGAGCCCGAAGGCCTTGTCGAAGAACGCCCACAGGAACAGCAGGCCCGTCGCGATGCGGAGCACCGCGAGTGAGATGGCACCCGCGTCCGCACGGGTGCGGGCAGGGGTGTGCACAGCAGCAGACATCGTTGCCTCCCAATAGTTTCTGATGAAGCGAAGCGGGTGAGGATCAGGGCAGCGCCCGCGCGATGCGGTCGGTGAGATCGAGCGTGCGGTTGGCGTAACCCCATTCGTTGTCGTACCAACCCATCACCTTCACGACGTGGCCCTGCGCTTTGGTGAGCGAGGCGTCGAAGACGCACGACGCCGGATCGCCGATGATGTCCCGCGACACGACAGGGTCCGTGGTGTAGCGAAGGATTCCTTTCAGCTGCCGGTCGGCCGCCTCCGCGAACGCGCGGTTGACCTGGTCGGCCGTCGCCGGCTCGGCGAGCCGGACGGTGAGGTCGGTGAGGGAACCGTCCTCGACGGGCACGCGCACGGCCAGGCCGTCGAGCTTGCCGTCCAGCGAAGGAATCACCTGCCCGATGGCCTTGGCGGCTCCGGTGGACGTCGGGATGATGTTCACCGCCGCGGAGCGCGCTCGCCGCAGATCCTTGTGCGGGCGGTCGAGCAGTGCCTGATCGCCGGTGTAGCTGTGGATCGTCGTCATCAGGCCCTCGACGATCCCGAACGCCTCGTCCAGCACCGCGGCCATGGGTGCCGCGCAGTTGGTCGTGCACGATGCGTTCGAGATGACGTGATGCTTGCCCGGTTCGTACGTGTCGTCGTTGACACCCATGACGATGGTGGCGTCGACGTCCTTGCCCGGAGCGGTGATGAGCACCTTCCTGGCGCCGCGTTCGAGGTGGATTCCCGCCGCCTCACGGGTGCGGAACCGTCCGGTCGCCTCGATGACGATGTCCACGCCCAGCAATCCCCAGTTGAGGTCGCTGGGATCGGCGTGGCTCGACACGAGGATGCTGCGGTCGTCCACGGTGATCGTGTCGTGCTCCGTCGTGATGCTCCTGCGCCACGGCCCGTAGGTGGAGTCGAAGGCGAGCAGGTGCGCCAAGGTCTCCGCGTCGGTGACGTCGTTGACGGCCACGATCTCGAACGCGGCGTCCTGGCGGTCGAAGGCGGCACGCAGCACGTCGCGGCCGATGCGGCCGAAGCCGTTGATCCCTACCCGTACAGCCATGGTGGTTCTCCCTGATGAGTGCGGTGTCAGTGGGCGTGGCGCAGCAGCAGGCGTCGTTCGGCGGAGCCGATGGCGGCGCGGGCGGCAGGAACGGCGTCCGGGTTGACCGAGATGGAGGTGATCCCGAACTCGACGAGCTTCTCGGCGAACTCCGGTTTGTTGGACGGTGCCTGTCCGCACAGCGACGAGGTGATGCCAGCGTCGCGGGCGGCGCCGACGATGCGGCCGATCATGTCGAGCACGGCGGGGTCGGACTCGTCGAACAGGTCCGCGCACAGTTCGGAGTCGCGGTCGACCCCGAGCATCAACTGCGTGAGGTCGTTGCTGCCGATGGAGACCCCGTCGATGCCGGACCGCGCGTACTCGGGGATCCAGTACGCCACCGAGGGAACCTCGGCCATGACCCACCGGTGCAGGCCGCGGTGGCGGCCGAGCGGGCTGCGGTCGATCTGCTCCAGGCAGGCTTCAAGTTCCCACTTGGTGCGCACGAACGGGATCATCAGATGCAGGTTCGGCGTCTGCTCCCGGACGCGCGCCAGAGCTTCGAGTTCGAGGCCGAACAGCATCGGGTCGTCGACGTACCTGTAACAGCCGCGGTAACCGATCATCGGGTTGTGCTCGTGCTTCTCGAACTCGTCGCCACCCTTGAGTTCGCGGAACTCGTTGGTGCGGAAGTCCATCGTCCGGTAAACGACCGGACGCGGCGCGAACGCGTGAGTGATCTGCAGCAACGCGGACGCCATGGCGTTGAGGAAGTCTTCGGTGCCGTGCTGCGCGAGGAACCTGCGCGGGTGTTCCGCGCCGAGTGCTTCGGTGAGCATGAACTCTGCCCGCAACAGGCCCACACCGTCCACCGGCATGGCGGCCACTTCGGCGGCGTGCTCGGGGAGTGCCAGGTTGACGTACACGCGGGTGCCGAGTGCCTCGGTCGACGGTGCGGCAGGCGCGACGATGCGCTGCGCGGTGGTGATCGCCGCGGCACCGGCACGCACCTCTCCAGCACTACCGTCGACGGTGACCTGCTGGCCTTCCTTCAACACCGTGGTGGCCGAACCGGTTCCCACGACGCACGGCACGCGCAGTTCGCGGGCCACGATGGCGGCGTGGCAGGTGATGCCGCCGCCGTCGGTGACGACCGCGGACGCCCGGCGCATCGTCGGCACCCAGTCGGGATTGGTCATCTCCGCGACCAGCACCTCGCCGTCCCGCAACCGGCCACCCTCATCCGGGGAACGCAGCACGCGCACCCGGCCGGAGGAAATGCCCGGCGACGCACCCAATCCGGACACCAGCGGGCCGCTCGACGGTGTTTCCTGCGCGGGCAGAGTGGTGATGGGGCGGGACTGCACCAACCAGGTCTTGCCGCCGGCGATGGCCCACTCGGTGTCCTGCGGCTCGCCGTAGTGCCGCTGCACCCGCACGCCCAACTGCCCGATCGCGATCGCTTCGGACTCCGTCAGCACCTGCGCGTGCGACTGCTCGGTGGTGAGCTCGATCCGCTCGTCGGCTCCGTCCGCGCCACGCACGATCTTGTGCGTCTTGCGGCCGACGCGAGTGTCCACAAGGGAGACCGCGTCACCGTTGCGACGCAAAACGTACGTGTCCGGCTCGACCGATCCGCTCACCACCACCTCGCCCAGCCCGAACGACGCTTCGACGACGAGCTTGTCCCGGTCACCGGTGGACGGATCGGCGGTGAACATGACACCGGAGCGTTCGGAGTTCACCATCCTCTGCACCACCACGGCGATCGCGGGCTCGCCGGTGATGCCTTGTTCGGCGCGGTAGGCGATCGAGCGCGTGCCGAACAACGACACCCAGCAGTCCAGCAGCCGGTCCAGCACGCCGTGCGCGCCTCGGGTGTTGGTGAACGTGCTGTTCATCCCCGCGAACGACGAACCGGCGGTGTCCTCGGAGGTGGCCGAGGACCGGACCGCCACGGACTCGTCCTGGCCGAGGCCGCGGTATGCCTGCAGCACCGCGTGCCGCACCTCGTCGGAGACCCCTGCCTTGCGCACCAGTTCCCGCATGCGCTCGGCGGACTCTTCGAGCGCTTGCGGTGTCGCAGAGCGGTCGAGCGCGATCGCGAGCTCGGTGGCCAGGTCGTCACGGACCTGGCTCATCGAGGTGAGGAACGCCTCCGCGGTCACCACGAAGCCTGGGGGCACCGGCAGTCCCGCCTGGGTCAGTTCGCCGAGGTTGGCCCCTTTGCCGCCGGCGACGTCGGTGTCGTTCTTGCCGAGTGTGCTGAAGTCGCGGATGTACGTGGTCACGGCTGCTCCTGGTGGCTGAGAACATCGATGACGGGACGGCGGGGCGTTGCGGGCAGTGGGTCGGCGTTGAACGCCGCCCAGCCGACGCGGATGACGAGTTGCGGGCAGGTCGAGCCACCGAGCACCTGGTCGCGGACCAGTTCCCTGGTCTCCACGACCTCCAGCGGCTGGCTGATCGGACAGGTCGCGAGGCCCGCCGCGGTGGCCTCCAGCAGCACCGCGCTCGTTGCCTCCCCGGCGCGCAGGCGCGACAGCTCGTCGTCCGACGAGGTGTTCAGCACCAGCAGCGACCCGGCGTCCTCGCTGAGGAGTTTCTGGCCGGACTGCAGAAGCTCGCCTGGCGCGAACTCACGCATGCGGAGGTCTCCGTACTGCCGCGACCCAGCCGGGATGTTCGCCGCGGGCACACCCGCGGAAGCACCGGGGTAGACGCCGCTCCACTCGCGGATCTCGGCCCGGTACTGCGGATCGGCCTCCTGTGCGGCGGCGGCCTTGCCGATCGCGATCAGCAGCTCGTCGCGTGCGCGGCCTGTGACGACCCGAGCGTCCACTCCCTCGGCACGCGCGCACGCCACGAGCTGATCAAGAATGCCGTCAGGCACCGACCACGACGAGAACGCCCGGCGATCTGTGCGCCTGCGCGGAATCGCCGCCGCGTGAGCCACCTGCGACTCCGTGGGCTCGTGCGCTTCGAACTCGATCGCGGCGAGGTGGTCGGGCATCCCGGGATTGGGCAGGCGGTGCACGACGGTCCGCCAGCCGAGGGCCGCGAGTCCCACACGCAGGTGGTGCAGGGCCGCTCCGCAGCTGACCGTCAGGTCCGCGCCCAGCGGGTCCACCGCCGGCAGGTTGCGCGCGCGGTCGGCGTACAGGTGCAGGCTGTGTTCACCGAGTTCCCAGCGCCACGGCTGGGAGTTGTGCACTGACGGTGCGCGGCACGCGAGTGCCACCGCTGCCCTCAGCGTGTTCTCGTCCGGCCGACCGCGGTCCATCCGGCTCACCTCCAGGTAGAAGTCCCCAGGTCGAACCTCGCAGCCCCGGCGACCGGAGGTGAGGGGCCTAGGTCACCGGCGTATCGGGACAGCTGTCCTTGCCCAGGAGCGCCTTAAGGAGGTGTCCGGCGGGACGGCCCGCTAGAACGCTGGAGGGGTACCGACCACCGATCACCGGAGGGTGTGTGTCATGCGTGAACCGACAGTTGCCTCGCTGATGACGCGTGAGGTGATCAGCGCCGACGTCGACAGCCCGTTCAAGGACCTCGTGCGCCTGCTGGAGGACAACGGGATCAGCGCTCTACCTGTGCTCGATGGCGGCTATCCGGTCGGCGTCGTGTCGGAGGCGGACCTGCTGCCGAAGGAGGAGTTCCGCGGCGGCACCGAGGAGGCGCCCGGCGTCTTCGCACGAAGCGCTGTGAAACACAGGTGGGAACAGGCGAGCGGACTGACCGCTCGCGACGTCATGACCACGCCGGTGAAGAGTCTGGCTCCGGACCTCGCCGCCAGTGCGGCAGCACGAGAACTCGCCTCGGCCGGTGTGCGCAGGCTCTTCGTCATGGACGACGACGGCGCGCTCGTCGGCGTGCTGTCCCGGCGGGACCTGCTGAAGCTCTTCCTGCGCGAGGACGACGAACTGAAGACGATCATCCGCGACGAGATCTTCGGCCGGATGCTGTGGGTCGACCCGTTCAGCGTCGAGGTCGAGGTGTCCGAAGGCGTGGTCACCCTGCAGGGACAGCTCGAGCGCCAGAGCGAGGTCGAGATCGCCGAGCATCTCGTGCGCGCACTGCCGGGCGTGGTCGACGTGCACAACCAGCTGCGGCCGGAGTGGAACGACACCACGCGCACCCGTCAGACCACGATCCTCGGCTGAAGGAGCGCCCATGAGGACCCGAGATGTGATGACGACGGACGTCGTGGTGGTCGGCCCGAAGACGGCGGCGCGCGACGCGGCGCGGTTGCTCGCGGAACACGGCTTCACCGCGTTGCCGGTGGTCGACGACTCCGGTGAACTCGTCGGCATCGTCAGCGAGACCGAACTGCTGAGGGACAGGCTGCCGCAGGACCCGCGGTCGCTGGTGCACGGGGAACCTGTGGAAGCCAGGAAGGCTCCCGCCGACCTGGTCAGCCAGGTGATGCGGACACCTGCCACGGTCACCCCGAACACCGACCTCGCCGAAGTCGCCGATCTGATGCTCGAACGCGGCGTGCGCAGCGTGCCGGTCGTGTACGAAGGCCACCTCGCGGGCATCGTGACCCGCCGGGACCTGTTGCGGTCCATCAGCCGCGCGGACTGGATCATCGAAGCGGAGATCCGTCACCGGCTCGCGATCGTGGGTGACGCCCACCGATGGACGGTCGAGGTCAGCGACGGCAGGGTGTCCATTGTGGACAAGATGGACAACGACACCGACCGGCACGTGGCGGAGGTGCTCGCCCGCGCTGTCGCCGGCGTGACCGACGTGCGCGTCGCCGCGCCAGAACGGATCTGACCATGGCGAAGAAGAAGTGGAGCGACCTGACCGCGGCACAGCACAAAGGCCTGATAGCGGCAGGTGTCGTGCAGTTGCTGCTCGCCGGTGCGGCATGGACCGATCTGGCGATGCGGCCGGACGAGTTCGTCCGGGGCCGCAAACTCTGGTGGGCGCTCGCGATCCTGGTGAGCTTCGCCGGCCCGCTGACCTACTTCCGCTGGGGCAGGAAGATCTGACCACGCGAAAGCCGCCGGGGGATCCACCCCGGCGGCTTTCGCGTGTCCGGTCAGGCCTGCAGGACGACCTTCAACGCCCCGCTGTCACCCGCGTTCTCGAACACCTCGTACGCCTGCTTCATCTCGCCGAGCGCGAACCTGTGCGTGATGAACCGCTCGCCGTCGATCCGGCCGGCCGCGACCATCCGCAGCAGTGTCGGCGTGGAGACCGTGTCGACCAAGCCCGTGGTGATGGTGACGTTGCGGATCCACAGGTCCTCCAGGTGCAACGTCACGGGCTTGCCGTGCACGCCGACGTTCGCCACGTGCCCGCCCGGCCGCACCAGCTTCGTGCACAGTTCGAACGTCGCCGGCACCCCGACCGCCTCGATCGCGACATCGGCGCCGAGCCCGTTCGTGAGCTCCCGCACCACCCGCTCGGCTTCCTCGGCACTCGCCACCGTGACGTCGGCGCCGAACTGCTTCGCGGCGTCGAGCCGCGACTGCGCGAGATCCACCGCGACGATGTGACTGGGGCTGTAGAGCTGCGCGGTCAGGATCGCCGCCAGCCCGATCGGCCCGGCGCCGACGATGACCACGGTGTCCGCGGGCTTGACCTGCCCGTTGAGCACACCGACCTCGTACGCAGTGGGCAGGATGTCCGCGAGCACCACCGCGGCGGTGTCGCTGACCTCGGCGGGCAGCAGGTGCGTCGAGGTGTCGGCGAAAGGCACCCGCACGTACTCGGCCTGCACCCCGTCGACCGTGTGCCCGAGAATCCAGCCACCCCCGCCGAGGCACTGCCCGTAGCTGCCGGTGCGGCAGTACTGGCAACGCCCGCACGTGGTGATGCACGAGATCAGCACTCGGTCGCCGGCCTTCAGTCCGGTGACCGACGCACCGACCTCCTCGACAACGCCGACCGCTTCGTGACCGAGGATCCGCCCAGGCTCGACCTCGGGCACATCGCCTTTGAGGATGTGCAGATCGGTGCCGCAGATCGTGACCGCGGTGACGCGCACGATCGCGTCCGTCGGCTCGTTGACCTCGGGCTTGGGCACTTCTTCCCACGCGCGTCGACCAGGACCGTGGTACACCAGCGCCTTCATCGGGCCTCCTCTGTCGAGTCGTCCGTTCCAGGCTGCTCTGCGCGCTGGCCAGCGCGCAGAGACCGGGGTCCCGCACGACTGGGGACCTAGTGCCCGGTGCTCGCGAGACCTGGGGAGGTGGGGGATCTTCTTCGCCTGGCGCAGGCTTCTCAGTGCTGAACAGTCCACATCGGAGTGAGGAGTGCGCCGTGAGCACAGAGACCGCCGGACCGGAGGCCACCGCGCCTCCAGGACCGGGCAGCGACCAGCCGCGACCGTCCAGATTCGGCCTGCCCACCGCGACCGCGCTGGTGGTCGGATCCGTGATCGGCACCGGAGTGTTCGGTCTGCCCACGGCACTCGCGGCGTTCGGCCCGATCAGCCTCGTCGCGTTCGTGCTCGTCAGCATCGGGGCGCTGGCACTCGCGCTGACGTTCGGCGCGCTGTCGAAACGCATCAGCGGTTCCGGCGGCCCTTACGTCTACGCGCGCGACGCGTTCGGCGACTTCGCCGGCTTCCTCAACGCCTGGTGCTACTGGATCACCGCCTGGGCGGGAAACGCGGCGATCGTCGTCGCGCTGGTCGGATACGTCGAAGTGTTCGTCAACACCGACCACGAGGTGGTCTGGTCGATCGCGATCGCCTTGGCGGGCCTCTGGATTCCGGCACTCATCAACCTGTCCGGCCTGCGGAACATGGCCGTCACGCAGATCCTCTCCGTCGTGCTGAAGATCGTTCCGTTGCTGTTCATGGCGACCGTCGGCCTGGTCTTCGTGAAGTCCGCGAACTTCGGTCCATTCAACGCGAGCGGCACCTCGGTGTGGGGCGCCATCTCGGCCGCCGGCGCGATCGCGTTGTTCAGCTACATCGGCATCGAGACCGCCTCGGTCGCCGCCGGCCGGGTGCGTGATCCCGAGCGCAACGTCAGCCGCGCCACGGTGTTCGGCACGATCGGCTGCGCGGTCGTCTACATCCTCGGCACGCTCACCGTCTTCGGCACCGTGCCGAACGCGGCGCTGCGCGACACCAAGGCCCCGTTCACCGACGCCGCCAACGCCATCTTCGGCGGCCAGTGGGCCGGGCAGACCATCGCGATCGCCGCCGTCGTCTCCGGCCTCGGCTGCCTCATCGGCTGGACCCTCATCATCGGCGAGATGCCGATGGCCGCCGCGAAGGACAACCTGTTCCCCAAAGCGTTCCTGCGCACCCGCCGCGACATCCCGAGCTTCGGCATCATCAGTTCCACCGTGCTCGCCTCAGCCCTGGTGATCGTCAGCTACACCAACTTCGAGCAGGTCTTCACCACGCTCGTGCTGCTGTCGGTGTTCACCGCCGTCGTCCCGTACCTGTTCAGCGCCGCCGCACAGCTGTACTGGCTGCTGGTCCGCGGCCGCCGCGCCGAATGGCCGCACCTCGTGCGTGACTGCACGGTCTCGGTTCTGGCCCTGGTGTTCGCGTTCTGGGCGCTGGCCGGCAGTGGCTACCAGGCCGTGTACTACGGCGTCATCTGCCTGCTGCTGGGCGTGCCGCTCTACATCTGGCTCAAGGTCAGCCGTGACGAGTACGGCGAGGTGAGGTTGTGAACCTCGGCGTCGGATCGGAGGTCGGCACGCTCCGGCAGGTGATCGTGCATCGCCCAGGTCTCGAGCTGAGCAGGCTCACCCCGCGCAACTGCGACGAGCTGCTGTTCGACGACGTGCTGTGGGCCGCCAAGGCTCAGGAAGAACACGACGTCTTCGCCTCGGTGCTGCGCGGCCGCGGGATCGCCGTGCACCACACCGGCACGCTGCTCGCCGAGACACTGGCCCTGCCGGAAGCACGGGCTTTCGTCCTGGACCGCGTCTGCACGCCGGAGTTGCTCGGACCCACGCTGGCCGTGCCCGTCCGCGAGTTCGCGGAGAAGGTTGACGCCCCGCAACTCGCCGAACTGCTCGTCGGCGGTGTCACGCGCGCTGACCTGTCGCCGCTCAGCGTGCCGAGCCTGCGCTGGAACAGCCTCGGCCTGGACGACTTCGTCCTGCCACCGCTGCCCAACACGCTCTTCCCGCGCGACAGCTCCGCGTGGATCTACGGCGGTGTCACGATCAACCCGATGGCGAAGGCCGCCCGCCGCCGCGAATCCCTGCACTGCCAGGCCATCTACCGCTTCCACCCGCTGTTCGCCAACGCCACGTTCCCGATCTACTACGGCGCCGACGACGCCAACCACCAGCCCGCCACGTTGGAAGGCGGCGACATCCTCGTCCTGGGCCGCGGCACCGTGCTGATCGGCATGGGGGAGCGGACCACCCCGATGGGCGTGGAAATCCTGGCCCGCGAACTGTTCCGCACGGGCCAGGCGAGTTCCGTGATCGCCGTGCAGTTGCCCCGCTCGCACGCGCTCATGCACCTCGACACCGTCATGACGATGCTCGACCTGGACACGTTCATCCGCTATCCCGGCCTCGATCCCGAGTCCCTCAGAACGTGGGTCATCACCCCTGCCGACGCGGAAGAGGTCATCGAGCGCAGCTCGGCCGGCCTGCGCGTGCAGGAGCGGACTTCGCTGTTCGCCACGATCGCCGACCTGCTCGGCGTCGACCAGCTGCGCGTGCTGTGCGCGGACGAAGATGCCCGCGCTGCCGAACGTGAACAGTGGGACGACGCCAACAACTTCCTCGCACTCGCACCCGGCGTCGTCGTCGGCTACGAACGCAACACCGTCACCAACACCATGCTCGCCGACCACGGCATCGAGGTCATCTCCATCCCCGGCAACGAACTCGGCCGCGGCCGAGGCGGCGCCCGCTGCATGACCTGCCCGATCCAGCGCGACGGAATCTGAAAGGACATCTGATGCGCCACCCCGGCTCGTTGCTCAAGGAACTCGACCTCACCAAGGAGAAGTTCCTCGACCTCGTCTCCCATGCCCGCGGACTGAAGCGCGCCAAGGCATCCCACACCGAGCACCCGCTGCTGACGGGCAAGAACATCGCCCTCGTCTTCGAGAAGAGCTCGACCCGCACCCGCTGCGCGTTCGAAGTCGCCGCCCACGACCAGGGCGCCCACGTCACCTACCTCGACCCGACCGGCTCCCACATGGGCCGCGAGGAGTCCGTCTCGGACACCGCCAAAGTGCTGGGCCGCATGTTCGACGCCATCGAGTTCCGCGGTTTCGCCCAGGACACCGTCGAAACGCTCGCGGAGCATGCCGGCGTGCCCGTGTGGAACGGCCTGACCGACTCCTGGCATCCCACCCAGATGCTCGCCGACATCCTCACCATGACCGAGAACTTCGACGGCCAGATCGAGGACATCAGCTTCGCGTTCGTCGGCGACGGCCACAACAACGTCGCCCGCTCCCTGCTCATCACCGGCGCCCTGCTCGGCATGGACGTTCGCATCGCCGCCCCCTCCACGTTGCAGCCGCCCGCCGGCGTGATCGCCAAGGCCCAGGAACTGGCCGCGACGAGCGGCGCCCGCGTGCTCGTCACCGGCGACCCCGAACAGGCCGTGGCCGGCGTCGACTTCATCTACACCGACGTCTGGGTCAGCATGGGCGACTCACCCGAAGCCTGGGACGACCGCGTGCCTCTGCTGACGCCCTACCGCGTCACCGCCGAGCTGATGAAGGCCACCGGCAAGCCCACCACGAAGTTCCTGCACTGCCTGCCGTCCATCCACGACCGCACCACGATCGTTGGCCGCCGGGTCCACGACCAGTACGGCCTCGACGGCGCCGAAGTCACCGACGAGGTGTTCTCGTCTCCCGCTTCGGTCGTCTTCGACCAGGCCGAGAACCGCCTCCACACCATCAAGGCGGTCATCGTCGCCGGACTGGCCTCCTGATGCGCATCGTCGTCGCACTCGGAGGCAACGCCCTGCTCATGCGCGGCGAACACGCTGACGCCTCCGTCCAGCTCCACCACGTCGAAGCAGCGGCGCGAGCACTCGCGCCGCTGGCCGCCGAACACGAACTCGTGGTGTGCCACGGCAACGGCCCCCAGATCGGCCTACTCGCACTCGAAAGCGAAGCAGACCCGTCGTTGAGCCGCCCGTACCCGCTCGACACCCTCGGCGCCGAAACTCAGGGCATGATCGGCTACTGGCTTGCCCAGTCCCTGCGCAACGCCGGCGTGCGCAAACCGGTGCTCGCCGTCGTGACGCAGACGGTGGTCGATGCCTCCGACCCGGCGTTCGCCGCGCCGACCAAGTTCATCGGCCCGCTCTACGACCGCGTCCAGGCCGCCCGGCTGTCCGAGCAGAACGGCTGGACCGTCGCGGCAGACGGCTCCCACTGGCGCCGCGTCGTGCCCTCGCCGGAGCCGCTCCGGCTGGTCGAACAGGACTCCATCGAGCAGCTCGTGAGCGGCGGGACCATCGTGGTCTGTGCTGGAGGGGGAGGAGCACCCGTGGTCGACGACGGTCGGCTGCACGGTGTCGAGGCGGTCGTCGACAAGGATCTCACCTCGGCCGAGCTCGCGATCGCGCTGAACGCCGACCGCCTGCTCCTGCTGACCGACGTACCCGCTGTGATGACCGACTTCGGCATGCCTGACGCCGTGCCGCTGCGGCGCTTGGAGTTGGCGGAGCTGGAGGAGCTGACGTTCCCCGCCGGATCGATGGGACCGAAGATAGAGGCCTGTCGCCGGTTCGTGAAGGCAACAGGGGCGGTGGCAGCCATCGGCGCACTCACAGAGGCGGGGGCGATCCTGGAGGGCTCAGCAGGCACGACGGTTTGCTGACTACTTCTCAGACCTAGCTATCACCGCTGGATGCGGCGTGCGGCCGTCATGAAGTATCGCCCGAACGGATGAACCAACCGTAATCCGTTAACGCGTTCGGAGGTGCCCTCGACGGATGTAGCACATCGTCCTAGCCGGCCGGCGGAGGTAGCCATGCGACTGAACCGAGATCAAGGAGCTGCTGACCGAGAGCTACCGCGAGCTCGCCCCGGCGAAGCTCGCGCGCCTCCTCCCGTGAGCAGCGGTCGAAGTCTCCCAGCTGCCAGGCACACCCTCGCCGCCGCAGCACCCTTGCGAGCCCGACTTCAACCCCTTGAGACTGAACGGATCGAACGCCTAGCGGTACTCAGCGGGACCGTCTCGGTGGAGTCCTTCATGAGTACCGGCATGCCGCTTGACCTGTGCGGACGTAATTTTCGGCACGCGCAGGGCGTCTGCCGGCAGCCGGAGGTAGCCCTCCTTGGTGAGCTTGAAGACGCCATGTGGGTCGGCGGTCACGACCAGGAGGCCGTCGTGTTCGCGGATGCTCAGACGGGTGGCTGCGTCCCACGCCAGTGCGGCCGTGATGTGACGGTCCGCGACTCGGCCGCGGTGGTCGACGGCGGCCATCCGGTACAGAACGTTCGTCTGCCGGGCCGGTCGTGACGCCGGGACGACGATAAGCGGGAGCGGCTGGCCAATGGCACGGGCTGACGCGCCCGGTGCATTCCCTGGTGCGGTGTCAGGGACGATGGGGCGGATGTACGAAAGCGTCATCGAACGCCACCCGCAGGTAGCACCGAAACGCAAAACAGGTGCTCAAGTGGACTTGAGCACCTGCCACGTAGACGTCGCAAATTTGCGACATTTTCGTGTCCGAGGGGGGACATGAACCCCCACATGTAGCAAGCTTGCGCAGTTTGTGTGCTCATGCGCTATTGGATAGCTCGAACCTAGTATAGAGGGCCAGTCGGCACGATTCAATCTTTCGTCACTTAACTTTGAAGCCAGAGGTGTTGCGGCTGGTTCGCGAAGCGCCAGACGGCAGGGTCCGTTAAGGCTCGGGGGTCTTCTTTCTTGCGCAGAACCTGCCGAGCTTCACAGAGAAGTGCTCTCCGATTTCGTCGGCAGAACCAACCAGATCATTGACGACGCTCGTCCCGGTGACGCCGAATGGTTTCGGCGGCACCGCGCGCAGCGTCGTGCAAGACGTCGCGAGTTGGTGTGTCGACGGCTAGATGATCAGCGATTGTGTCGGTGACCATGCCTAGCGCGTCTTCCAATGCGCTGTTCGCTACGTGCTCGGCGACGCCCATGCAGACGTTGGCCAACCATGCGACGAGTAGGTCAGATTCGTGTGCGTGAACGTTCTCGAGGATGGGCAGGCAGTCGGTGAGTGCGCTGTCGTAGTCGGACCAGAAGCCGCCGCGCTGCACGTAGGTAGCCGCCGCGCCGACCGACCAGTTCTCGTCGCGAGCAAGGCCAAGGAGTTCCTCGGCGGTCAGGGTCAGATCGACGACGTGGGCGCGGGCCAATGTCTGCACGTCGGCGCGCAGCGTGTCCTCGACCAGTTCCTCCTCGATCAGCACGTGCAGCAGGGCGAGAGTGCTGAACGAGGGTATTCCACGCTCTACAGCCAGTTCGCGCACTACGACATCATCGCTCCACAACGCTTTGCCCGTCTGCGCAGCCGTTTCGAGCGAACTGACCCAAACTTCTCGATCGCCCAAACCACCCCGGTCAGGAAAGACATCGCGAGCAGGAGTATCCACAGCGACAAGATCACGCGCTGCAGCGTCGACATCGGCAATCCGGGCGATGAACTCACCGGCTTGCTGCTCGGAATGCTCGGTCACCGTCAGAGTGCTCTGGTCGGGGTCGAATCCGATCCAGCTCACGCTGTCAGGATCGCGGCGCAGTTCGGCACCGGTTGCCTGGATGTCATGTAGCACGTTGCGCGGCGCCACGAGTTCGGCGAACGCAGCTCGCAGGGAGGGCCACCGGTCAGGAAGCAATGTGGCAGTGGTCAACGCGCTGGTCTCCACCACGACGGACTGATTGAGTGAGGCCGTCGCGGCGGCGATTTCCCAATGGAAGCGGCTGGGGTCCACGGTCATTGCCACTAGTGGCCCGCAGGCGCGTTGGATCAGCGCCTGGGCATAAGGCCGTGCGCGGGATGCGGCAACCAATCCGAGCGGCAGCCGTCCCTGCCTCACCAGGCTTAGCAACAGCCGATCCTGCTCAGCGCGCGGCGCCAGATGGGCGCGGATCATCTCGGCGAAGTTCAGTCCGTCGATGTTGATCGCGCGGATCGGGCCGTCGGGATGGCGGGTGGTGTGCAAGAGGAGGGCGTCCTGAAGTCTCTGCTGCCCAGCCTCGTCAAGTTCGGGCAGGATCGGTCGGCCATCCGGGGTGCGTCGGCCGCTCGCGTGCATCAACGTGGCAAGGACCTGCGCACAAACCTCGAAATCGTCGGACCAGCGGTCCAGGCTGTCCAGAGCAGTGGCGATGTCGGCCTCGGTGAACCCGAACTGCGCATGCAACCCCATCCACCCGCCCAGAGCAGCGCGATGGATGATCGGCGGATTGAGTTGCTGCAAGCGTGCCCATGCATCGGCGAGACGACCTTGGTTGATGGTTGCGCCGATCAGCACCCATTGAAGGTCGGTCTCTTGTGGATGCTCGCCAAGCGCCGCTCGACTCTGGGTTTCGACGTTCATCCAGTCCCCGCGCATCGAGTAGAACCCGATCAACCCGCGACGCAGCGCCAGCCGCCGCTCAGCTGGAAGATCGGGGCGAGACAGGAGCTGGACAGCCGACTCCGCAGCGGCATCAGGCTGGTCGCTCCGCAGCAGCAGGTTCAACCGCATCGCGTCCAGTGCGACGTCTCCGAAGCGAGCGATTCCCCGCGCACATTCCTGCAGTGCTTGATCGTATTGGCCGTCGTTCTCCAACACCTCGACCAGTAGCTCCACCGCAGCGGCCGACGTAGCGACGTACCGACGCAATTGCATCACGGCGGTCTGAACGTTGCCGCGGCCGGCTTCACTGCGAGCACCCAGGAGATCGGCTGTGACCGGATCGATTATCCCGGATTCGCGAGCCTGATCGAGTTCGGGATACGGCCAGGCACCCAACGTCGCCATCAGGTAGAGGCCGCGCAAGAGCAAGTCGTGCTGCTCGATGGTCGGCAGTGCCTGTCGCCACAACTCGATCTGCTCGTCGCGTGGAAGAGCAGGGTCGGCGATCAACGCGCGTAGACCTGCGGCAATCGGCTTTCCCTCAACCCGGTCGACGAACTCGGTGGCCTTGTCCCGTTGGCCTTGGGAGAGAGCTGCGATGGTGGCGAGGTAGGCGACGTTCTCTTCGCTTGCTTCGTGTTCGCTGGCATGTCCCTCGGGCGAGGGCGTGGCGAGGTTGATCATGGTTGTGTACGCGCCGACAAGGAGGTGCTTGCGCAGCAGCACCGTCAGCGCCTGCTCGCTGGGTCCGGACCAGCGGCGTCGCTGCTGCCACGCGGTTGTAGCCAGGTCCTCAGCGCGGCGTAGATCTTCCGCCGGCACCGCCGCAGAGCCATCCGTCACGCGCCACAACAGCGCCTCTGCCAGCCGCAGTTGCAAACCGCTGTTGTCCGATCCAGCGGCCAGTGCCTGCTCGGCGTAGGACACCACTCCGCTGATGTCACGGCGGTTGCGCGCATCCTCGCCGAGAATCTGCAGGCACATTTCTTCGCTGGCCAGTTCGTGTGGCGACGCAGTCCTGAGGGCTTCCGGAACCGGCACCTGGCCGGTTTCGCTCAGCCGCCGCACGTGCCAACGGACGGCCTCCAGGAGCAGAGACGATCCACCAGCGGCCTCAGAGTTCCTCAGCAGGTCAGCTGCCCTTGGCATGTCGCCGGCGCCGGCGGTGAAAACTGCGGCAAGGGCGTATAGCCGCCCTGCGATTGCATTGACCTGGCTGGCGGCTAGCGTGAACGCCCGAGCCGCCAGGTCGGGGTGGCCGTGCTCCACCGAATACGCACCCAGGATCGCTTCGAACTGTCCACCGCCGCGGACCAACCAGCTTGGCTGGCTGGCCAGGATTGTCTCGACCGCCAATCGCGGTTCATGACGTCCGCGCGCCAACGCGACGGCGAGCCGCAACGCCCCGCGCGCTTCGCTAGCCGCGACGCGACGAACGGCCTCCGCCACCGATGGCGGCAAGTGCGGCATCGTCTCATCCAGAGGGTCTTCCGTCGCACCGACTGCCGCGCAGGCGATGGCGGCGATCGCGTCTTTGGCGCCAGAGGTGATCGTCTGATCGCGTGGGATGACGATCGTCCAGTCGTTCGGTGTGTAGCTGATTCGCTCGGCGGTGACGTGCTGCCAGTACAAGGTTTCCGTGTCCGGATCACAGAAGATGATCAAGACGGGGAGGGTGTGCCCCAACCAGTAGTGCAGGTGCCGTTCGTTCCCCTTCGCGCGATACCGCCACCCCTCGGAAGTCGGTTCGAAGTAGGACTTTCCGGTCTTGATCTGCAAGGCCACAGGGCGCCCCGACGGCACGCCGTCCGTCTTGGGCTCCACGTGTGCATCGATGCCGTAGTCACCGATGGGCTGGTTGCGAAATACCCATCCCCACCTCGTGAATGCGGTATCGGTGAGGCCGACGCCAAGCCGTTCGATGTCTGAGCTGTCGGTCATGCCAACCCGCACTGGTGCCGATGTCGCTTGTTGATGCTGCTGCTCGCGGCTTCTCGCCAGAATCTCAAGCCCGTGCATGGTCGACAGAGGAACCCCGGTTCAGCGCGCCGCGTATTCCATGCGCGAGCTGCTTGTCGCATTACACCGCCGTCCAACTTCTGTGCCTGCCCAGGGCACCGGTCGTAGAAGGCTACGTGATCCCTCCGGCGCCACCGGGTGGCGCCCGGCATGCCGGATCAGTTTCGGGGTCGTCCGTGGTCGTCGCGGGTGGTTCAGGTTCGTGGGCGTTGACGCGGATGCCGCGCGGCACCCATAGGAGATCGCCCCGTGTCGCCGAGCGTGGGGCTGTCGTGGTGGCTAGCCTCACCCAACTGGGTTGATGGGGATGATCGAGTGTGGGGCGGGCATGAATGTTGCACGCGAGCTACAGTCGCTGTTGATCAGATATCCAGGCGGAAGTCTTCGATTTTCTGTTGTATCAGCAGTTCAGGGGAGTCGCCTTGCGAAAGGTCCGTGAGCATCTGGACGAGATCGTCGTCGTTGAGCACCAGGATCAGCTTGTTGTAGAGGATCCATTGTTCACGACGGATGGCAAGTGCGGACTTGTCTCCGCCGGTACGCGTCACGATGATTCCGAAGAGGCCGGTGCCGTGGCGTGACAGATAGTTGGCCATCTGCACCACCTGGTCTTTGCCTACGTTGCCTGCGTAGTTCTTCGCCTCAACGACGATGTGGTCGGCTTGGTATGCCTGGCGGAGGTGGTACCAGAAACCTTCGGTGCTGTAGTTCGGCATGATGATGTCGCGCCTGTTGATTCGCGAGGCGTTGGGGCGCTCCCACTTGCCCTGGTTCAGCGGAGGGCTGAACAGATGGTCGAGGATCTCCAGGCACACGCGCTGATAGGGGTTCCAGTGAGCCCTCCCCGGCAAGATGTTCCGGAGCCGAGCGGCCAACTCCTGTTCGACGTGCCGGAGGACGCCGCGCCGGGTGTTTTCGTCTTTGTCCTCGTCGGGGTAGACGTCAACGGGGCCGAGCAGGTCCATCGCACGGTCCCTGAGCCCGACTTGGGCCGCCCGCTCCACCAGCCGCTGCCGGTCGTAGCCCTCAACGCCCTGCTGCTTCAGATAGTCCAGCGCGGCGGCTGACAACGTGCCGGGTGTGGCAAGCGCCAACACAGGCCGCCGCCCTGTCCGTTCAGCGTATTCCTTGCCATAGTGGCGAAGCTGTTCCACGGCGTCCGCAAGCCGTGTTCGTGTTTGTGGCGGGATGTTCTTGACCTCGAACAATATGTCCGGACGCCCGCGTCCGTCGCCGCGGCCGAGTAGATCCACCCTGATCCGAGGTCCCACCGTATGGTCTGACTCTACATCTAGGCCTTCGGCGTCGAATATCTCTGCCAGCAGGTCAATGAGTTCGGACTCGGTGATCAGCTGGTGGCCCGGTGGTCTCATGGGCGGTCGGCTCCCGGATCGTCTCGCAATGCGATGTTCGAAGACGGGACGCTACCAAGATCAGCCACCTGGATGCCGCCCAAACTATCGCTGTCATATCTGGGCTTTGCTTCCCTGCGTGGTCGACGTGGCGGGTACTTGTGATCGTAATTAACGGTGCCGGCGACGATCCATCCATCTGAGGTGGTTTGGTGGATATGGAGACTGGTACGGGTGATCTGGCCGGGCCAGACATCGTGCTCCAGGGCTATTGCTGAGCGACGTTCCTGGTAGGTGACTTGACCGAGCGTCAGGTCGGCGGCCTTAAGGCGGGTGTGGAGGATGTCGGCGCGGATGAGCAGTGTGGAGTTTCCAGGCTCGAAGACGTTGGGAGCGAAGGCGATGACCTCACCGTCTTCCCCGTACACGGCAGCGTCGCGGGCGAAGGCATCAGGGGCTAGGAGCCTGAGCAGGTGCGCTGAGGGAAGGGACACGGACACCGAGTCGGTGAGGGAGCAGTCGTAGATGTTGCCTTCCCACAGGTAGTGGTCCGTGGTGAGCAGGACCGGTGCGGAGATGTTGGTATCCGTGATCCACCCATGCTCGTGTCCGCGGTCGTCGAGCAGTTCGTTGAACGCGGGTTGGTCGGGAAACTCGCCGAGGAACGGTCCGTCAGTGAAGCTCTGGTTGTAGTGGTGTGGACCGTAGGGCCGGAGCGGAGATCTCAGAACGTCGGCCACGTCGGTTCGGCGGATGAGGACCGTGTGATACACGACGGCCTGGTCTGCCCAGACGCCCTTGCTGTCCAGGCGTGGAGCCGGGCCGTAGGCGTTCCAGTACCAGGCAGCGGTGCTGTGGAGCAGGATCCACTCGTCGCTGTGGCGCAGGCGCAGAGTGCGGCCGGCGAGTGAGTCGGCGGCTGTGGCGCCGGGGACGACGACGAGGGCGCTGGTGTCCAGCAGTGCTGTGTCGTCGGCGACCCAGGCGCACTGGAGGTCGAAGCTGGATAGGTTGGGTGTCTCCGGCCTGGACAGTGGCAGCCACCAGGCGTCTGTAGGGATGTACTGGTCGTTGGCCGGGCTGGCGGGATTTCCTGTGAGTAGGTGCGAGGGATCGATGTCGCGGGTGAAGGAGATTCGCGCGGCTGTAACGGGTTGGCGGTTCTTGTTCTCGCTAGGCAGATGGGTATCGGCGAGCCGGGCGAGGGCTTCGTGCCATGCCTGCCACTGATATTTCTTGCCGATTCGTTCCCGCTTGCGTGAGGCGCGTCCGACGTCCTGTTCTTCGTCGAGTTCGTAGTCGAGTTCGCGGAAGCGTTGGGGTGTCCAGCCGCGGTCGGCGACTCCGAGGACGACGAAGCGGCATACGAGGCTGGCGTCAACAGGGGTCGACTCTTGATGTGGCTCGTCCTCCGCTAGGCCTTCGGCGTAGGCGAGTAGGTCGGTGATGCTTTCGTGGAGTGGGTGATCTTCGGGTAGGGCGTCGGCGAGCTGCTCCAGCAAGCTGGGACGTGGAGGTTCGGTGTCATCTGATGCCGCAGTTTCGTCCGTGGCGATCTCTTGTTCGGGGGCGTTACAAAGCCGGGTGGTGAAGGGGAAACTGTAGGGATGGTTGGTTCCGATGATGTAGCGGCCGAAGTCGCCGCCCTCGCCAGCGCTTAGGTGGATCGAGGCCCACAGCGTTCCATCTCGGGCGGGCTTTTCATCGGCGAATAGGGGATAGAGACGTTCCAACTCGTCCTGGTCAGGGATGTCTCTGCCGGGCCATGGGCTCGACCAGGGGCCTGCTGCTCGGGCCCAGTGGGCGTCGGTGAGCAGACCGCGCTGGCGGGCGAGCCGGACGATGCCCTGCGCGTAATCGCGGATCAGGATGTGGGGCGGCGGATCATCCTGGCTGAACACGGTGTCAAGGGTCGCCGTGGCAATCTCGAGCAGGAAGGCGTCGGGGAGGCGGCGTAGTGCGACGCCGTAGGCGGCCGCGCAGACCCGCTCCAAGACGTAGAGGTCGTCCACCTCCGCGGCATGGTGGATCAGTGTGGGCAGCACGGTCGGATGAATTGAGGCGATCTTGACTAGGCGGCGGGTGGCGGTGTCGCGCACGAACCGGTCGGAGTTGGTGAATGCCCATGTCAGGGTTACGGCACTTGCGAGGGCCGACTCCCCGCTCAGCCCGGCCAGGATGCGGTCATCCTCGGCGTCGACCCACGTGAGCAGTCTTGCGTAAGGGCTTGGTTGTGCTCGTCGTCCGGCGGTGGCTGCGGTCCAGGTCATGTCCCGTCGCCACATCGGCATCGCTGCCAATGTCGTGTGCAACCACTGGTGATCGAGGCGGTGGTTTGGATGGCACGCCAATGACACGGCGATGTGTGCGGCGGCTCGGGCGGCTTGTCGGTCATCGCCCAAGAGCCGTCGCTCCAGCAGTTTGGCCGCGGTGTCGGTGATCGCGTCGGGGGCTCGCAGCGGTAGTGAGGTGATCACCCGGTCCGGCAGCATCGTGCTCATCTCCGGCGCCAGGACGTCGGTGAAGTCGGTCAGCTCGATTCCGACGCGTTCAGGCAGAAGCAGGGTAAGCGCATCGAGTGTCGTGTCGCCGGCGTTCAGGTCTGCCAAGATCCGAGTGAATACGTCATGGTCGTAGCGGCCGTTGTGCCGCACCGAGTCGATGAGGTTGGTGGCGACCAGGTGGTCGGCAAGGCGCTCGTAGGCGAACTGCACCGGCTGCTCGTCGGGTGTCTGCTGGCGCCAGCCGATAAAGCTCTCGATGAGAACTCGTTCGGTCAGCAGTGCCAGGAACAGCGAGCGGGAGTGTCCACCTGTGGTCGGCCACACCCGTTCGGTGATTTCCTTGGCCTCTTGCCTGCTCAGCCAGCGCCTGCCCTGGCTGTGCATGACCTTGGCCAGCTCACGGCAGGCGGTGACGACCACGCGATCGTGCGGGTCGGTGTCCAGTCGCTCGGAAACGACCTCGTCCCTGGTGGCGAGGTACTCGTCGAGAACGGAGCTCAGGCCCGGTGCGACGCCGGTTAGCAGGCTGGGGTGTCGTTGAGCCGTGCGGCAGAACAGCTCCAGGAACAAAGGTTCCCGAAACTCTTGCAGTAGCAACGGTGTGGCTGGGCCGATGAGCTTGTAGTAGCGGAAGAACTCCCGTACGGCGTCGAATTCCACACCGTTGAACCCGAGGTGCGGGACGACCAGCGCTTCCTCACGAACATAGGCGGGAACGCAGGCATCCTGGGCAATGGTCCGCACGCTCAGAACCACGCCGATCCAGTCGTGCCGACGTACTTGCTTCAGGAAGCCTGCCAGGTGTGCTGGCCAGATTCTCCTGCCATCACCTTCGTTGAGGGCGTCCACCATCAGCAGTGCCCGGCGACCCGCGGACTTGGCCAGAGCGTTGATCGCGGCGAGGAAATCGTCGCTGGTGCCCGGCCATCTTAGGTTGGCTGTCGCTTGGGCCCACGGTTCCGTCGTGATGAGGAAGTGCTGTCCCAGCAGCAGCACAGCGGGTTGGCCGTCGTTGATCGCGGAGACGGCCGTGTCGGCCAGGAGGTGGCTCTTGCCTCGGCCGTGTTCCCCTGTGATGAGCAGAGTAGGTGCGTTCCACGCCTTCAAGGCCGGTCCGTCCAACGACCTGATGGCTTGTTCCAGATTTTCCCAGCCGGAGTCGACGGTGTCGCGAAAGTCGGACGATTCCCGGCTTTGGAGGGTGGGATCATCCGGTACTTGTCGGAGTGAGTCGAGCATCGCTGAGCACCGGGAACGCCACAGATCAACCGGTAGAGCGTCGGGTCCGGCAGGAGCGTCGACCAGCTCACGTAGAGCCTTGAGGTCTACCAGCAGGTCGTGAAGGCGCCCTTGTCCGGGTTCCATGGCTGCCGCCCGCCCGAGTGCGGTGTGCGCTTGGTGCAATTGGGCGCGCAGCGGCGACAATGCGTCCTCCCAGCGCGCGAATCCGGCCATCACACGTCCCACGGGCACGTCGACGGTCAACTCGCGGTTGTACCGGGGACCTAGGTTGTCTACCGCCTCGTCGAGGCGGTGATGCAACCACTCGAACGAAGCATGTCCTCTCGGCTGGTTCGGCGTATTCGCCAGAGGGTCGAAGGGGATGCCCATTGCCGCTCTGAGTTGATGGGTGAGTCGCCAGGACCGTTGATGAGCGAGCTTCAATCCTAGGCTGATCAGGCGGTCGAGCGTGCCGTCCGCGGCATTGGCGCGGTCCAGCAGGTGAGCTGCCTGCCTGCGGTGCATTCCGGTGTCAGGGTTGAAGTCAAGCCGCTGGACCTCCAAGACGCGGTAGAACCGGCGCAGCTCCTCCTGTGTGGGCGCTGTCCCCGATGCCCCCGTCCATCGCTGCTCGACGATGCTGTGGAAACGCGTCCAAACGGTGAGCTGTTTGTCAGTGCTTGCGGCGCCCTTCAATGGCAACGTGTCCGGATGGCCCCGCAGACGGGCAAGGACCATTGCGAGATCATCGAATGCGCCGCTCGACGTGGCATCGGTTGCGATCACCAGGCGATCTCGCGTCAGGTCGACTCCGCGAACCTCGACCCTGGTGCGTAGACCGCTGCGGAAGGCGTCGATCAACTGGTCGACGGCTTTGCACAGGTCGCTGGAGCCGGCGTCGAGACGAGTCATTCCGCGCTTGGCCTGAATGAGGATGAAGCCCCCGTCGTGCAACGCGATCCCGACGTCATCGACGGGCAGGCCCGTCTCGCAGCCGACAGCCTGCATTCGGCTTGCCGGATCCAAGTCGAACCCAGGGCCCTGGTCGGACACCGCGAGAGCGGCCCACCAGGCGAAGACCTCGGCCTGGAAGCGCATGCCTCCGGCGGCACGGGATCCACCTGCGGAAGCGGCGCCGGCTCCGTCGTCGTGCCGACTGACCATGTGTCCGAACCTCTTGTATTAACGGATCTTGGGGAGGATTGCTCTTGATGCCCGAGGGGTATCTCGGCTCCGGCTACTGGAGTTCCAGCTCTCGCTGCAGCTCGATGGCGTCCGTATCTCCGACATCTGCGAGCTCGTCAAGCAGCCTGAGCAGTCGGCGCCTATGGCCAACGCTTGCGTCCTTGTTGGCGATGAGGATGACGTACAGCCAAGCGGTGACAGCTCGGCAGTCCTGACGGATCATGCGGACGTTGTCGCCCAGAATGTCCAGGACCATGCCCGTGGAAGTAGGTGAGCCGAGCAGGCGGTACTGCGCCAGACATGTGACGGCGTGATCCGCGACGTGGGGCTTACCTTTGAACGCCTGCGCCCAACGCTTCAGAATGGTGCCGAGTGGCCATAGTGGCCAGCCTCTGTCCACTGGAGACTCAGGTAGCAGAGCCCGATCGAGGTCCTCCTCGTGACTGTGGTGCGGATGCTCGCGGTCGTCGTCGCTGCAGAGGTTCCGGTTGGCCGGGAGCAGGTGATCGAGGATGCGCGGCCAGTAGGTTTCCAGCAGGAGCGCGCCGCGTTCGGGTGTCGTGGCCTGCTTCGCGAGTTCGGTCAGCAGACCGCGGAGTTCTTCTCCGACAGGGGCGAAACCGCCGAGGTAGCGGTCGAGCAGTTCACTGTCGCCGTCGAGAGCCTGTGCGGCGACATAGTGATCAAGTTCGCTGCGCCAGTGCCTGATGTCGGAGTAGAGGCGTCGGGCGTAGTGCCTTGGCCACACGAGAATGTCATAGTCCACTAGCGCTCGCAGCACCTCCACTGCAGCCTGTCCGTGCACGCACGTTAGGCGGATGGTGCACTTGAGAGCAGACAGGGCATCCGAGGCCTCGCCGATGTGAAGGAGATCCTCACCTGACCCGAGAACCTCTGCCAAGGGCTCCGCCAGTTCAAACCGGTTTCGTTGGTAGTCAATCGAGGGTCCGATGCCAGCGTTGAGGACGATCTTCTTCAGGACGGCGACGGTGAGCGAGTGGATACGGGCTTCGTGCTCGTCGTCGCAGGAGAGCGTGAGCACGTCGGTTAGTGCGTCGGCAAGCCGCCGCCTCACTTCGAAGGGACGGAACTCGGCCAGGGCCAAGATCGCGGCCTCAATACGATCAATGAGGTGGGCGCATCGATCGCGCAATTCCGCGTTCGCAAGCACACCGGGAAGGGCTGTAGCCGCAGCGCGGTCGGCACCCATCGGCCATTGCGAACTTCGGTCCTCGACGTGCTGGTCGCGATCGTCGACAGGTGAATGCTCGACGGCATCAAGAAGTGTCAGCACGGTGTCCTCGACCACCTGCCGGTCTGTGGTATCACCGTCGCGAGCGGCCGCCAGCAGCACCGCTGAGGCAACGGTGGACGCCACCTCACCTCGAGGATGGATGGCCCCGAGATGAGGGTTGTCAAGCTCATCGAGTTGCCGAAAGATGTCCATGAGCTCGTGCCACAAGGCGACCGGATCCGCATCCTGGTGCTCGTCACGAGCCTGCACGGCGCGAGTGGTGATGTTGGCGACTCGGAGCTGGAGTCGGAACGGCAGTCCGTGCTGCCTCAGACCGCGTTCGAGTTCCTCGGGGTAGTCGAGGGACACCTCCAGCGTTCCTTCTCGTTCCGATGACCGCTCCAGTCGGTAGGCGTCGACGTCCAGACTTCGCGCCCGCTTCGCGGCGACAAGCATCTTGGGGTGATCATCGGTTGCCGGCTGGCCCAGAAGCACCGTGAGCTCACGGCGAGTCAGCTCGACAAGTTCATGGCCGAGTGCACGAAGCTGGTTCCGACGTTTGAG
This sequence comes from Lentzea sokolovensis, assembly GCF_033949975.1. NCBI lineage: Bacteria > Bacillati > Actinomycetota > Actinomycetes > Pseudonocardiales > Pseudonocardiaceae > Lentzea > Lentzea sokolovensis. The sequence goes on along the minus strand of NZ_JAXAVU010000003.1, from coordinate 20,564 downwards.
ATCGCCGCGGCCGACGAGGATGACTGCGGCTTTCTGCAACCGTGGATCCCCTTCGAAATCCCACACAAGCGGCTGTACGAGGAACGGATCCAACTCATCGGTGACCGCTTCAAAACGGGCGGTGATCAGCGACATGGCGACGGCCGGGATCGCCAAACTGCGACTGATTCCCAGTACCTGGTCCAGGACGTCACCGAGGGGACGCTGAGACGATTCCTGCAACGCCCACTGCCCCAGTGCCATGAGGGCCGACATCGCCGGATAAGCGCCGCTGGTTGTTCCACGGAGCCAGCCCCACGTCGCTGCGGTGCCGCTGTAGGAGACTGGCTCGGCCCACGCCGGGCGGTGGATCGTCAACGTCAAGCTGGGGTCCGAGCGGTCCTCGAACGAGCGCTCTACGGCGGTTCTGGCTGCGGTGGCGCTGTCGACGACCGCGCCGATTAGGCGGAGGCCGTGTTCTGGCGAGATCGTCAGCAGCGCTTGGAAGGGACCGTAGTGCGGTGCCGCGAAGCCAGTGTTCCGCGCTTTGAAGTAGGTGGGCGTGTGGTCGCGCACTCCGCCTTCGAACTCCTCGCTGGAGTCGAACCTGGGCCTGCGCCGACCACGTCTGCGCCTTGCAGCAGGTGGAGTTTCCGCCGGGTCGAGACGGAGATCCTGATCTAGGTAATAGCGGCCTGCGAGCAGAAGGAGCAGTCCGGGATTTGCTCGCGCCGTTGCTGCGGCCACATCGGACATCTCGACGATCACGGACAGCTCGCTGTTGCGGTCGGACAGACGGTCGAACACCGCCTGGGCTTCCGGCGTTGGGTACCGGCCGAGCATTGCCAGGGCAGGCAGGACGGCTTTCAGCCGGTCCCCGTAGATGTCATCCTCTGACCACAGAGCAGTGACCTGGGCGAGCTGTTGTGGGTCGGTGATGTGGACCTCGATCGGAACACAGGCACGCCACGCGGCGAGTAGCCACCTATGGACCACGTCCGCGGCAAGGTAGGTCGCCTTCTGTGGCAAGGCTTGACCTGCTGTGCAGACGAAGTCTGCTATAGGGGCGGCGAGTACGACATCGAGTTGCAAGCCGTCGATCTCGGGTTCTCTGACGAGGGTTGCCGCAAAACTGCGTGTCACCTTGAGGAGCTGACGAAGCTGCTCGCCGTCGTTGGTCAATAGGGTGGAGCGAAGGGCATCGAGCAACGGCCGGGGATCGCTCATCGCGAGCAGCGCCTCGTAGGGAATGTTGCGCCAGCGCGGCCCGTCCTGTTCCTCCAACTGCCGGGCGAGTTCGACGACTTCGCTCCACTGCTGACAGACCACCGCCGGGCCGCCGACCTTTGCGTCCCCCAGCCGACGCTGCATCGCCAACCGGATGGCACGCATGAGACGACGCGGCTCGTCAACCCCGGTCAGCCGATGTTGATGATCGTTCTCCAGCAGTCTGTTGGCCACCGCGTAGTCCAACAGGATGTCGTGCGCGAAGCGATGACGGCTGCGGTGTCTGATCAGTACCTCGTCGCTGATCAACCCGCTGACTGCATCACCTTCGCAGGAAACCAGTGTCGAGCCGGCGTCCGCGTCCAGGGACGCCTCGGCCAGTACCAAGCAAGCTGCGGCCCTGCCGTGAGGTGTACCGGCGCCTGGCCGCTCGCCGTTACCGCGGCGGACCACCTGTTCCCACACGTGGTCCATCACGTCCTCTTCGCCGAGAGGGCGGTCATCGAGTCCAGCGTCGACCCGGACCAACAGATCCACCAGATAGGGCAGCTGAAGAAGCCGATTGCTTCGCGGGTGCCGTGTCAATGGTGTCAGCTGTGGAAACGCGTTAACGATCGCGTCCACTTCATCAGTATCGGCGCTACCGACATCGATCCGCACCGGCGGGGACGGAAGGCGGCGGCTTACCGCTGCTGCAGCCTCCGTACGGGCTGTCACGATGACGGTCCACGGAGGTGCCTTCTCCAGGTCGACCGGCACGGCCTGAAGCACGGCGGTCAGCAAGCGGGCGTTATCGGTGAGTGCGTGTTCCGCACCGTCGATGAGCATCACTCGAGGGCCCGTGGTGGCAGCCGCCTGCAGTGCAGGAGCCAGCTCTACATCGAGTTCGGCTTGGAGATCGGCCAGAGTCTCTTGGCTACGGCCCGTTAGGTTGACGATGACGGTGCTCGCTGTTGCTGTCATACCGTGGATCACGCGTCGGGCCAGGACGGACTTACCGACACCGGCCGAGCCGGAGACCAGGACAAAGGAGTTCGCTTCGACGGCGGCCTTTATACGGTCGAGTGCCTTCTTCCGCGGCAGTTCAAGACGGTCAGCGATGGCCCAAGTCGTGGCGCCGAGCTCCCGCTGCGTCGCTGCCGCCAGTTTTGCCAACGCAACGCGCTGCTTCGGTTCGACCGTCAACGCCACCTCACGGCGCATCAGCTTCGCCCGCAGCATCGCCCGGTCGATCAGGCCGGCTTTAGGACCCACCTCGTGTGCGATTTCAGCCAGGTACGTGAAGACAGAGAGGGCCGAGTGTCCGTCCGAGGGCAGCACGTCGGCCAGGCGGCCCACGGCATCGATCGTATCCCGGCCGTCCTGACCAATCTCGAATTGCCAGATTTGCAAGGAGCGAAGCACTGTCAGCGCCAGCGATCGGCAGTCAAGCGTTTTGAGCAACCTGCCCCGGCTGAGCTGGGCTACGGCAACGGATTCGACAACGCGCTCGAAACGGTCGCAGACCTTCCGATCGGTTACACCGGGCCTGACAATCGCTTCGAACGACTCCAAGGTGAGATGTTGCCAAGCTATTTCAGTCAATTTGCGCAACTGATTAAGTTGCTGTGAGGGGCTAGTTGCCAACCCAAGACGCAGCTGCCCCGACTCGATCTCCTCCGCATTATCTTCCAATGATTGGAGACATTGCTTCAGTGAGTCGATGAATGCGGTGTCTGACTGCACTGGAGACATGGCTCGCTTGACCTGGTACTCGATCCGTAGTGCATTGCTCTCCGGTGCCGCCTGAAGGACGACGTCGTCGAGAATGTTACCTGCTTCCCGTCGTTGCAGCCCGACAGCCATAATGGGAGCCGGCAGTCCCGGGGCTATGTCCCCGCGTAGGAGCTTCACCAGGTTGACGGCTGCGAACCGGTACTCGTCGATCGTGCCAGCGCCGCCCGTGGCTTCTGGCGACACAGTGGATGCGGCCTTGCTGCTGACCATCGGCGGCTACCTCGATCACGAGTTCTGGTCTGAGGATCCTATACTGCGTATGGCTAGACCTTCGGTTGTCGCTGCATTCACGTACCTTCCTCTGGCGATGTGCCGAAGAGTACGTCCTCGCGATCCGCGCGCTGCTCAGTTAGTTGGTTCGATGAACAGTTGAGCTCTAGGACGAGCAGAGCATCACAGGTCGCGCGACCTGCAAGACGCTGTCATGGAAGACCGTCAGCAGGTCGCGGACCTGCACGGCTGACAACTTCTCTGCGGTCAACTGAGCGCGGTGCTTTTTGTAACTGAGCCCAGGTTGGACTATCGCGACAGTGCCTTGGACGAGTGGGCGGCTTCGTGCGAAGGACAGGTGATCTGCCCTGTCTGCGGCGCCGCAGATCACGAGCAGTTGACTGATTCGGCCGTGCACAACGGTCGCCTTTGGCTTTGATGCTCCGGTGAGGCGTTTGCCGAGCTCGGTCCAGAAGCCAGGATCGGTGATCCAGCGCCGGCTCTTGATGGCCTGCGCCACGACTTCCTGAAGGTCTATGACGCGCACCGACGCCTTCTTACCGCCGGCGTACTTGGCGTGCCATAGCCCCACTGAAACCGCTGTGCCGTCGATCTCGATGACGACGTAGTCGGCGAACTCGCCACCGCCGTCGTTGTGCACGATCCATCGGTGTCGACCCCGTCTCGGTTGGCCGTTGAGGTAGGTCTCCAACTCCTCGTGGATGGACCGCCCTTTGCCGTTCTCTGCGGCCTTTTTACGAGTCTCAGCCTCAAGGTCCACTCCAGTCCAGCTGAGCGAGCTGTACTCCATGTTCGGCAGCGGTCGGGTCGTCGACCTGCTGTTGACGATGACGCTGCCGTGGACGGTGTCGCCATTGCCGAAGAAGATCGTGGGAGGCCTATCCGTCAGCAGGTCGCTCAAGCTGACGGCCACGCCGTACCCACGGCTGACCAGGAGGTCATCTCCAACAGCGGTGGCTTCTGCTGTGAGGTCGAGCTCTCCGGTCCACACCACGCGGCGAGTGTCCTCCGATGCGATCAGGGCGCGGAGTACGAGACGGTCTCGGCCGGGCTGGACCATGTCTGCTTCGAAATCGAGCGCGTCCAGGGGCCCGACGTCTTCGATCGTCCAGCCCATCCCGATCAGCGCGGGATCGAGCTCGACCGCGATCGGTAGCTCGATCGGCCATGCCGTCAGCCTTGTTCCGCGGTTGACCTGGGGGAGCAACTGGCCTGTCTGGGCACCTGGCGGGAACCAATAGCGCTCAGCGAGTTCGTCTAGGAACGCCTCATAGCGCAGCAGTGCGCTGTACCGGGTCTCCCAGTACTTGCCTTTGGCTGTGGCAACACCTGCGGTGAAGGTGCCTTCGTCGTCGGCTACCTGAATCATTGCGTGGCCTAGGGAGCCGTAGGCGGTGTCGACTTCGCGCAGGCCGCGGTCGACGCCTTTGCCGGCGAACATCCGGTAGCTGGTTGTACCTGTGGAGCCGCCGTAGTTGTTGCGTAGGCCGACGGATGAGACGGATTGCCTGGTCAAGCTGTCGAACGCGGCTTGCAGCGTGCCTGGGTCGGCGAGGTCGCTGCGCTTTCGGACGTCGATGAGGTCGAGAAGGTCGCGGCCGAGCCCGTTGTCTTCGACGTTGACGAACAGAAGATCGGGACGGTCAGTTCTGGTGGCGTCTCGGCGGGACACCAGGTGCAGCTGGTATCGAGGCGCATCAAGGCCGGGTGCGTTGTGCCATGCCGGCCGCTCGACGGACTCCGTGATCACCATGAGGGTGGTGCCGGCAGGGTTCAAGCCCGAGTAGAGGATCAGCTTTCCTCTGAGAGCTTTGCCCACGCGCAGATCTTCGTGGATGACGCCGTCCTCGAACGCGCGGGGTGTCGTGTCGATTCGTGGGCGTAGTTCGCGGATCACGGCTCGGCGAAGTGGTTGCACCGCGTCGAGAGCGAGGTCGGGGGGAGCATCACCGAACTGCCTTGCGTACTCACGGTTCTCGCGGTGGTTTTGGATCTCGTCGTCGATGATGCCGGGCAGCACGGTTGCCCAGTCTTGATCCTCTCCATACAGGTTGCGAACGACGCCCTGCAGCTCGGGGAAGACGTCGATGTCCTTGGCGGTGACGAGGACGGAGGGTTGTGGGTACCTGTCGTCGACTCGGGCGAGCCTTCCGATCAGTTGTGCTGTGGCGGGCAACGACCGGTGCTTGTCGTGATAAGCGAGGAGTCTCAGGCTTGGCAGGTCGAAACCCTCGATCAGCATGCCGACCACTGATACAGCTCGTAGTCGGCCGGACCGAAGGTCTGAAGTGATCTGTCTCTGGCGGGCGGCGGACAGTCCTGAGTGGAGCACTTCGATGTCGACGCCGGCGGCCCGGTAGACCTCTGCGAGCTGGGCCGCTCGTTGCCTGGACGCTGCGCGTACCAGCAGTGTGCTGGTCTTGTGCTCGTCGGTTCTGAGAAGTTCGACCATGGCTTCCAACACGGCCTGATCGGTCTCGTCGCGGGTTCCCCAGTGGGCCTGGTCGACGATGACCGGCTTGATCGGTTTGAAAATGTGCTCTTCGAGTGCCTGTCGCAGGGGGTAGTGGTAGACGTGCTCGCCAGGAAGTCTTTGACCGTCAAGTCGCCGTGGCGTTGCCGTGAGGAGGACGGACTTCGCTTGGTCGAAGTGCTCGAGGATCGCGCGCCACGTGGGAGCGGTGCTGTGATGTGCCTCGTCAACGATGATCAGGTCGAAGAGGTCGGCAGGTGGCGGCGAGTCGATGTAGTGAACAGGGCTGATGGTTCCAGGTGAAGCGACGACGACCTCGTACTGGTCGATGTCTGTCCAGTCCTGGACGCGAGCCTTGAGCTCGAGAACTCGCGGTGCGCCGCCATCGATGGCGCCGATGCGTTGCAGCAGGGAGAGATCGCAGAAGGCGCTGCTGAGCTGCTGACGCAGTTCTATCGAAGGGACAACGGCAAGTACTCGTTTCGCGGACATCAAAAACGGTGCGGCCAAGGCGATGGCGGACTTTCCGGTGCCGGTGGGCAACGAGATCAAGGCGGGTGTGGTTCTTGGAAGGGACCAGTGGGCGAGCAAAGCCGCCAAGGCGCCGCGTTGAGGGTTGCGCCATCGAGGTGTGGTCGCCGATTCGTACAGGGTGAATCGGATGTTCTCGAACGACCAGAGGTTCGACTGCAGTTCCGTCACCGTGGCCCCTCCAGTTCGGCCGCGCTACAGGAGAACCCCGCTTGCCCCCTGTGTGCGAGCCATCGATCTGAACAGGTCTTTTCGTTAACCGGGCTAGTCCAAGTTCACCTATTAGGAGGAATAGGTGCAACGTTTCGAGCACAGTGCTTGCCACCGACCAGCTGCGCTAGATGCATTCAGCGGCGGCGGTGGTTGTCGCAGGTGCACACTGGAACCGTGGACAGACAGCCGGTTCACGAAGGCCTCGAGCGTGCGCGTGCGACGTTCCGCGCGCTGCTGGATGATGCCGCTGGTGCTGCGCTTCGGCGCCGTTCGAACGGCACGCGGTGGAGCAACCGACAGTTGCTGTTCCACATGCTGCTCGGTTTCCTGATCATGCGTGCGTTGCTGGCGCTGGCACGGCTTGTCGCGCGGCTGCCGAGCCCGGTAGATCGCGGCTGGGCGAGGTTGCTCAACGCGGCCACGAAGTCGTTCGATCTCCTCAACTTCCTTGGTTCGCGGCTGGGCGGGAGCGTCGTGCCCCGCAGGGTGATGATCGAGTGGGTGGAGAGCTACCTGCGACCGCTCGACGAGGTCCTGGGTGACCGGGTGCGGTTCGGCGCACGCGTGGTGGGTGTGGCACGGCGTGGCGGGACCGGATCGTGGATGCCGGGCGTGAGGACCAGCCGCTGACCGTGCACGTGCAGACCGCTGAGAGGGAAGAGCGGATCACGGCGCGCGCGGTGATCGACGCTTCCGGTACGTGGGGTTCGCCGAACCCTCTGGGCGGGGACGGGCTTCCCGCGGTGGGCGAGCGGGCTGCCGCAGAGAAGATCACCTATCGCGTGCCGGATCTCGTGGCCGAGCGCGCTCGCTACGCGGGCAAGCGGATCGCGGTCGCCGGTAGCGGGCACTCGGCGCTGACCGCGTTGGTCGTGCTGGCAGAGCTCGCGGAGCAGGAGCCCGGCACGAAGGTCGTGTGGCTGTTGCGCCGCGGTGCCGTCGGCAACGCGTTTGGTGGAGTGGAGGCCGATCAACTGCCGGCGCGCGGCGCGTTGGGGCTGCGAGCCAAGACGGCTGTTGAAGCGGGCCACATCGAGACCGCCACCGGTTCCGCACCGCTGCGATCGAACGTGCGGCGGACGGCAGCCTCACGCTGGAGTCGTTCGACGGTCACCTGGTCGAGGGGCGTCGACGAGATCGTGGTGCTGACCGGGTTCCGGCCGGATCTGTCGTGGCTGTCGGAGGTTCGCCTCGACCTGGACCCGGTGCTGCAGACCCACCAACAGAACCGCCACACCCTTGTCGTGAGCTAGTTCCGACACCATCGCTGCACCTCACATCGTCCAGTCAAGGCGCGTGCAGAATACCCCAGCGGGGTATATCACCGCAGGTTGATCTGTGTGCGATGCTCTTCGGAGGTAACGGCCTGAGGCCGTCGTGTGTGAGCGTTGGCGCGACGCTGGACCAATGCAACTCGGCGACAGCATCGGACGTGGCGAGCCTGCGAAGTTGAAGATTGTGGACTCGCGGCGCGACTCGGCGAGGGGCCGCGTGCACCACGTCGAGGAATACACGGAGGTGATGTGGCCGGCTGGCCGCAGCGGGATGTTGTCGAACGCTAGATCGTGACCGGTGCGGGCCGCACGCCCGATGGTGTCATCGGTCGTTGAGCAGTTCGCCGAAGATCTTCCGGCCTAGGATTTCGGCGTCGGTGCCGTCCAGGATCTCTCCGGCGACGCCGGGGTGCGCCGTTGCCCATGCCTGCGCGGTTAGGCGGTCGGTGAACAGGTTGAGGTAGTCGCAACAGGAGTCCGCAGACGGGCCGTCGCCCGGTCGCGCGCCGACGAAGGCCACAACCGTCTCCGGTTCCCACCTAGACCGCGCGTCGGTGACTGTCACGGTGATCAGGTGGCCGGTGGCCGGTTCGGAGGTGGTGATCACCGCGTCGACGTCGAGCATCGCGGGCATGCCCAGGGCGTCGATCGCGCACATCGCGAAGGTGTCCACCACGTCGGCGAGGCGGACCCGGTGGCGGGTGGGAATTCCTGAGAAAGGGTAGGCGACCTGGATATGCCCGTCCGGGTCGAGTCGGATCACGTCGGTCGTGTGCAACCGGGCCAGCACGCTGTCGGCGAGTACGTCGAACGGTGCGGCGACCTGGTCAAGCTCCGCAGGCGACGGTGGTGCGCCGTTCGTGGCGAACGCCCGCAGGATGGCATGGTGCACCGCTCGTTCGGCAGGATCGGTCGGAGTCGTGCGCTCCCGCCAGGTGATCAAGACCGCCGCAGGGCCGGGCGTGACCTCCGCACCGCGCTCATCGAGCGGGTGACGACCCGAGTCGCTGAGGGACGGAAGCTTGTCGGTGGCGATGCCTAGGCCGCGTCGGAGTTCGGAGACCGACGGGACGTTGCGCACGCGGCCGTGCTCGTCGCGGAACAGGCGACATGACAGGCTCGGTACCGCGCCGCGTTCGGCGAACGGATCGACCCCGTCCACGAGGAGCGTTGGCGAACCGGTCATGCCCACTGCGGCTGCTTCCTCAGGCGTGTTGACGACGTGGCGGACCAGTTCGACGTCACCCCTTGTGCCGGTCAAGGCTTCGCCGATCGCGTCCTCCAGCCGTGCGAGGTTCGGGCAGTCCGGTACGTGGAGTATCCGCAGTTTCATCGGGACTCGTCTCGATCGATGTGCAGGCTCTGCAGCAGTGGGCATTGCCGGTCGGTGCGTGGGCGATCGCAGGTGGCGACCAGTTCGGCGAGAGAGTCCCGCATCCGCGTCAGGTCGTCGATCCTTCGGTCCAACTCCGTTTTCCTGGTCTGGGCCAATGTCAGCGCGGCGTCGCAGCCCTCGGGGCCGCCCGAGGCCAGGTGCAGCAACTCCGCCACGGCGTCGAGGGTGAAACCCAGCCCTTGGGCTCGTTTCACGAAGCGGACGATGTCGACCGTCTCGGCCGGATAGGAGCGGTACCCCGATGCCGATCGCGGCGGGTCCTCGACCAGGCCGCGTCGTTCGTAGTACCGCAACGTCTGCAGGTTCACCCCCGCGTGGGTTGCCACCTCACCGCTGCGCATGCCCCCATTCTCAACCCTGTACCGCGGTACAGGGTCAAGCGTGCCGAACAGTGGCCAACCTCGTCTGGCGCGGCAGCGGCACACCCCAGCCATCCGCTGGATCCGATTGCGATGTGACGCAAAGACGCCGACCCTGGGTCGATCCGCCCAGACTCGTGGCGCACGGCCGGAGCAGCGGAGCTATGCCGGTCGTCACCGCCGGTATCCCCTCGTCGACAGCGGATCCGGAGGCATCGTGAAACCGCGGCCGTGCGCATTTCGCGGCCGTTCCGGTCCCGAAATGCGGGTAGTCGAACAGAAAAGCAATTCGACCTGAAAATCGTCCAAGTGCACTCAAATGGTCGAGTGCGTCAGGAGCGTGGCGGGCGGCAGACTTTCGGGGCGTTCTGGGGTAGGGGGCTCACATTGATCGTTTCCGTGCGCGTGCCGCGCTACCGCACTGCCTCACTGCCGAGGTCATCTCGGCCATGTCGATCTGCGGGTCGACACAGCCCGTGCCCCTCACTCCACCGCACAGGTCCACCACCGGGTGCGCGCCGACAGGACGGAGGTCACGGACGCGGTATCGCGTGCCCGCTCCGTGTGCTCGTCGGACCTGAACTCCGACGATCGCTCACATTCCCGAACTGATGATCTTGACAGGGGATATGAACAGTGGAACAGCATGAATCTGCCGCCAAGCTCGTGGAATTGTTGTCGTTGACCATTCCGCCCGTGGCGGTGGCCTTCCGTGACCAGGCGCCTGACGGCGTGGCGGATGCCGACCAGGTAGTGCCGTCGAGTTGCTCGTTCTGGCGGGCGGGGGAGAAGAGCGTCTTCTACGCCACCGCGGAGCAGCACTTCAATTGCCCGGTCGGCGCGATGGTCATGGGCTTCGAACTGCCCGAGCAGACCCAGGGCGAACTGGGCGCGGCGGTGGGGACGATGAGCCAGGTCGGGTACTTCGACCCGGCTGAGGCCGCGTCGCTGCCCTCGGTGCCCACGGGCAGCAAGGGCGCGGTGTACGGGCCGTTGGCCGATGTGCCAGTGGCGCCGGACGTCGTGCTGATGTGGCTGACCCCGGACCAGGCGATGCTCTACAGCGAGGCCGCGGGCACGGCGGCCTGGACCGGTGACTCCATGACGGTCTCGGGTCGCCCGGGGTGCGCCGCGCTGCCGTTGGCCCTCAACGCGCAGGAGCCGCGACTGTCGTTGGGGTGCAAGGGAATGCGAACCTTCACCGAGATCTCCGGTGACCGCCTGCTCGCGGTCCTGCCCGGCGCGAAGGTCGACGAGTTCGTGACTGCCCTGTCGGCCATTGCCGATTCCAACGCCGCGATGAGCGATTACTACCAGTCGAAGAAGGCCGCTCTGGCCTGACCGGCCTGTCGTGGGGCGTCGAGCCGGCCGGTCCGGCTCGACGCCCCACGAAGGGGTTGCGCAATAGGCCCGGCCTCACTACCGTCGGTCACATCGAGAAGGCTCGATCTATTAGATCGCCGATCATCGATCCGAGGGGTGGGGCGTGAACGAGCAGGCGTACGTGGACCCGGCACGGCCACCGCACTGCAGCGTGCCGCTGACCACCCCGAGGCTGTCCAGCGACGAGGCGGGCCAGATCGCCACGCTGTTCAAGGCGTTGGCGCACCCCGCTCGGGTGCAGCTGATGAACCTGCTGGTCGGCAGCGAACACGAAGTGTGCGTCTACGACCTGACCATGGCCATGGGCCTGGCCCAGTCCACTGTGAGTCATCACCTCAAGCAGCTCGTCGGGTCGGGGCTGCTCAACCGCGAGCAACGCGGGATCTGGGCGTACTACTCGGTGAACCGCGACGCCATGCGCAACCTCGGTGTCGTCGTGGAGTTGGGCGAGACGGTCGCCGAAGGCATCGGCTGACGCGACGGCCCGCACGGTACGGCGTTCGCGGCACCACGGGGAGGGGGTGAGCGGTGACCAGGAAACGGCAATCGGAGAAGCGGGTGGTGTTCACCGAGGACACCGCTCATTCCCTCGCAACCGACCACGGCATGTTCCCGGTCGCGGTGCGGCCGGCCGCGTTGCGGCTGTTATGGCTGGGGTTGGGCCTCGTACTCGTCGCCCTGCTGGTCCTCGCCGTCGCCATCGGGCGGACCCTGTGAGTACCGGGCCGATCTCCGCGCTCGTCGCCGTGGCGCGGCGACGATGGCGACGCCTTCCGTTGGTGCTGCAGGCCAGCACCGCCGAGTGCGGCATGGCCAGCCTGGCGATGGTGCTGGGCTACCACGGCCACTCCACGACGGTGCGCGAACTGCGTGAGGTGTGCCCGCCCGGCCGTGACGGGGTCAGCGCGGGCTCGCTGGTACGTGCCGCCAAATCCATGGGCCTGCAGGCGGCCGGATACCGGGCCACACCCGAGGCGATCGCCAAGCTGCCGCTGCCGCTGATCGCCCACTGGGGCGACAACCACTTCGTCGTCGTCGAGCACATGACCGCCCGCCACGTCGACATCGTCGACCCCAGCCAGGGCCGCCGCCGCCTGAGCCCCACCGCCTTCCGCGACGGGCTGGGCAAAGTCGCCCTGACAATGACCCCTGGCACCGGGTTCGCTCCCGCCGCGAACACGCGGGAACCGTTCTGGCACAGCTATGCACGTTCCTTGTTGCGGCTGCCGGGCGTCACCCGGCTCTTGCTGCAACTGCTTGCCGTGACGATCGTGGCGCAAGGCTTGGTGCTCGCGATGCCACTGGCGACCCGAACTGTGGTCGACGAGACGGTGGCACTGCGGACGTCGTCCCTGCTGACTCTGCTCGGCATTGGCATCGGCGTGGTCGCCCTGGCCCAACTGGCGACAGGTCTCCTGCGATCCTCCTTGCTGGTGTACCTGCAAGGCCGGTTGGACACCACCGCGCTGCTTGCGTTCACCGCGCACCTGCTGCGGTTGCCGTTGCGGTACTTCGAGCAGCGCAGCACCGGCGACATCATGAACCGCTTCGGCAGCATCGCCGTGGTCCGCGACCTGATGACCGGCCAGACACTCGGTTCCCTGCTCGACGCCGTGCTCGTGCTGTCCTACCTGGTCGTGCTCGCGTTCCTGGATGTGCCGGTGGCGCTGGCCGTGGCCGGGGTCCTCGCCGTCGTGGTGGCTCTGTTGTGGGCCACCACCCGCCAGGTCCGCGAACGCATGGCCACCGACCTGGCCACTCAAGCGGAGATGCAAGGGCATCTGGTGGAAACCCTCGAAGGCATCACCACACTGAAGGCCGCGGCAGCCGAGGATCGAGTCCAGGGCCGCCTGGCTGAGCTGATGCGAGCATGGATGACCACCACGCTGCGCCGCAGCTACCTGGCCGCGTTGATCGAGGCGATCACGACCGCACTGCGGATGCTGACCCCGCTGCTCGTGCTGTGGCTGTGCGCGACTCGCGTGCTCGCGAACGCCATGACACCGGGGACGATGCTCGCGATCACCTGGCTGGCCGCGGCCATCGTGACCCCGTTGGCGGCCGTGGTGTCCAACGGGCAGCGACTGCAGATGGCCGGGGCGCAATTGCAGCGGCTGTCCGACGTCTTGGACACGCCCCGCGAACCCGAACCAGCCGAGGCGTCCCCGCACACCGGGCACCGCTTGCTGGGTCGCATCGACCTGGAACAGGTGAGCTTCCGCTACGACACCTACAACCCGCTGGTCCTCGACGCGGTGTCCCTGCACATCGAGCCGGGCCAACGGATCGCGATCGTGGGCACGACCGGGTCGGGCAAGACCACCCTGGGCATGCTGCTGCTGGGCCTGTACGCGCCGACCGACGGCGAGATCCGCTTCGACGGCCTCACCTTGGACGCGGTGAGCGCGCGAGTGGTGCGCAGCCAGATCGGTGTCGTGCTGCAGGAGCCGTTTGTGTTCAGCGGCAGCATCCACGACAACATCACCCTGCACGACCCAGCCATCACCGCGCAGGACGTCGCGTGGGCCGCCGGTCTGGCTTGCCTGCACGACGAGATCCTGGCGATGCCCAACGGGTACGCCACCCAACTGGCACAACGCGGCGTGGGACTGTCAGGCGGCCAACGTCAACGTCTGGCGCTGGCACGGGCCTTGGTGCGCCGACCCGCGATCCTGCTGCTAGACGAGGCGACCAGCCATCTCGACGCCGCCACCGAAGCACGGATCAGCCACAACCTCGCCGGGCTGGACTGCGTGCAGGTCGTCATCGCGCACCGGTTGAGCACCGTCCAGGACGCCCACACCATCGTCGTCCTGGACCAGGGGCGGCTCGTCGAATCCGGCACCCACACCCACCTGGTGGCCCTTCACGGGCACTACGCGCGACTCGTGGCCGCGCAGATGAGCGGCGCCGACCACAACGGCGACGGCGACTTCGGTGATCTCGGCGCCGGCCCACCCACAGCTCCCGGCCCTCGCAGGCCGGTCCCATCGACCGAGGAAAGGAGGTGATTCCCATGGAAGAGACCACCACCACGATCGAACTCACCGAGACCGAACTCGACGAGATCTACGGCGGTGCGGCCGTGCAGCCGGTTTGCGCGACCACGCCCGACGGCGTCTGTTTCTGCTAGGAGAGGACCGCTTTAGTGGTCATCACCTGCTGATGTGACGCGGTGGTGAGCGGGTCAGCCTGAACCTGACCCGCTCACCACCACCTTCAACACCGGGCAGTTGGGCCCTCACGGGTCCACAGCCCGGCGCACGACATCGTTCGCGCACCGCGCGGCGATGTCGCGTGCCCACGCTACCGTCCGGCTTCGCGCCCGCCGATCCTCAACGCCACCGTGGGCACCCCGTCACACCCTTGGAGACTTCTGATCGCGGTCCGAGGACCGCGATCAGAAGGTCGCAAAACACAGCGCAGCGCACCCGTCGCCGGGACCAGCCCTTCCTGATCACCGCTGAACGACTTGGCGCCTCGTTGTGTCCTTCATCCGGTGCGCAGACCGGTTCGGTCGCTGCGCAGGATCTCCGCACTGGTCTGGACGCAGTCGCCGCAGATCCACACACCAGGTCCGGCGACCAACGGGCCCGCGTCCTGGCAACCGCAGAACGAGCAGGCCCGGTCGGCAGCCTTGCCCTTGCCGAAACGGCGGTGCCGACGCTGAACGGGACCGAGCCACTCCTCGAGCTCCTTCTTCACCCTGGCGACATCGACGCCGAGATCGTTGAGAACCCGACGGGCCGACGAACCCGGATCGACCGCCAGGCAGAACAGCAGGTGCTCGGTCCGGAACTGGCTCTGCCCACGCCGCGCCGCCAACCGCCGCGCCTGGGCGATCGCATACTCCGCCTCGCCATCTCCCACAACTCGGCGTTCCAGCCCCTCACCGTCGACAAGCACTGCGGGCTCGAACAGCCGGACACCCGCTTCACGGACCCGGTCACGGGTGACGCCGAGCCGATCCAGGATGGTGGCGGCCGCCCCGACCTGCAGCAGGCCCAGCAGCAGATGCTGTGTGCCGACCACACTGTCGTCGGTATCCGCCGCGGCCTGCGCCGCCTGCAGACATGCCGACAGCCGCGGCGCCATGACCATCGACTCGGCCCCCTCACCCACAAGGTCGCCAGCCCCCAGACGGTGCGCGAACTTCTGCCGGGCCGCCTGCTTGGACACCCCGAGACGCTCGCCGATGACCGTCCACGACACGTTCACCGCCCTGGCCGCTCCGACGTAGTGCTCGACGAGGCCGTCGGCGGCCTCGCTGGTCTCGCCGGCCACGACGACCGCGGCCTCCAGCAACACCAGCGGGTCGTCACTGCCCGCCCGCTCCTGCACGGCATCCACCAGCGCCCGCACGCTCACCACAGCCATGCCGACAACGGTAGGTTGTCGACTATTGGCCGACAACCCCCGATTGTCCTTGGAGTCGAGTAGTCCCCAGGCCTCGACACTGCGGCTGAACCGCCACCCGGACGGTGTGCTGCCTAACCCTGTCCACCACCACGACGTCGCCGTTCGCGCAAGAATGGCGGCGGACGAGGAGGACCACCGTGAACTCGCTCAGCACCGAGGACCCGCTCGCTGTCACAGCAGTCGAGGCGATCCACACCGGCGACGTCCAAGCCCTTGTCGACCTGCTCGCGGAACACCCAGTTCTGGCCACCGTCCGTCTCGGCGACTGCGACATGTCCCGCACACTGCTGCACGTCGCCACCGACTGGCCAGGACATTTCCCGCATGGCCCCGAAACCGTTGCCGCCCTCGTGTCAGCAGGCGCCGACGTCAATGCCCGATTCCACGGTGGCCACACCGAGACCCCACTGCACTGGGCGGCGAGCAGCAACGACGTTGCTGTACTGGATGCCCTCCTTGACGCCGGGGCCGACATCGACGCACCCGGCGCGGTCATCGGCGGCGGTACCCCGCTCGCGGACGCCAGAGCCTTCGGACAATGGAGCGCCGCACACCGCCTGGTCGAACGCGGCGCTCACACCACGCTCGTCGATGCCGCGACACTCGGACTGCAAGACCGCCTCGAACTGTTCTTCACCACATCCACGCCGAGCCAAGCCGATCTCAACCACGCGTTCTGGGGCGCGTGCCATGGCGGGCAACACACGTGCGCTGAATACCTACTCGACCACGGTGCAGAAGTGAACTGGATTCCGCCCTGGGAAGACCTCACGCCCCTGGACGCGGCAAGCCGCAGCGATGCCACCACGTTGGTGACCTGGCTACGTGATCAGGGCGGGTTGTCAGCCCCTGAACTGCCCGCTTGACACAACCTCGGGTCGGACAACGAACCCCCTCAGTCGTGATTGGCACCAATCAACCTGGCCAGCCGGTGCCAGATGCGGCGGATCACTGCTGCCGAACGGGAGGTCACGGGTTCTACTAGTGCCAACCATCGTGTCCCGTCACAGCGACGTCGTCATGATCAGGCTGAAGGGCGCGGCATTTTGTGGGGGAGAGATCGGTGATGGCAAAGTTCTTGTGTCACAAGAACTTTATGTTGCCAGCGATCTCGGACCGGGGTTTTGCTCGAGGTTGCTCAACGCCGGCACGAAGCTGTTCGATGGTCGTCAACTTCGTGAGTTCCTGGCTCAGTGTGAGCGTCATGTCCTGCGGGCCGATGGTGGTTCTGTGTGACCGCACCATCGCAGAATTGCACCGGTACCTTGATTGTGAGAGTGAAAGCAGCCTTCGGCCGGAATGCTGTCCCAGAGGCGGTGGGATTGCTGCTTCCGTAAGTTCAGGTCCTCTGGCGGATCTGTACCACTTCCCTGTGCCGCACTTTGACTTCCACCACGATCAGCTTTCGTTCACCTGAGCAGGCGGCGCACCACGTGGGCGGCGTCGCGTCCGACGCCTCGCAAGGTGGCGGAAGAGAGGCTGCGCTGCCATTCGAGGCCTGCGAAGCCGAGTCCGCGGTGGTGGCGAGAAACGCCGCGGTCATGCGCGGTGCCCAGCGTGCTCAGGTACGGCAGGTCAGGGCGGTACCCGGTGGCGAGGATGATCGCGTCGACGTGTTCGCGCTGTTCGTCAGGCCAGATGACCTTCGAGTCCTCCAGTGCGATGAACACCTGCTGGCGGTCCGGGCGCCGTTGGTCGAGGGCAGTGCGGTAGCGACCGGTGTCGAGCACGGGCGTCGTGAAGCCATCAGGTAGCCAGGGACCAATCGGGAGATAGTCGAGGCCGGTGCGGTCGAGCCAGAAGTGCAGGTCGTGGCCGAACGGGCGTTGCGCGGAGAACTTGACCGGCTTGCGGGTCGCGAGGGTCACGTGGGCGTGGTCGGCGAGTTCCGCGGCGATCTGGACGGCGGAGTTGCCGGCGCCGACCACGATGACGCGCTGTCCGTGGAACGGTTCAGGCGAGCGATATTGCGCGGCGTGCAGGACGGTACCGGGGAAGTTGTCGAGACCGGGCACGGCTGGCCGGTGCGGGTTGCCGAAGCCGCCAGTGGCGGCGATGACGATCGGTGTGGTGAAGCTGGTGCCATCCGTCGTGGTGACTCGAAAGCCGTTGTCACTCACAATCTCGGCGACGCGCTGGCCGGTGCGGATCTCGGTGTCGAGGTGTGCGGCGTAATTGCGGAGGTAGTCGACGACTTCATCGCGGTGCGGGTAGTGCTCGGGGTCGCCGGGGAACGGCAGCCCGGGCAGTGCGCTGTACCGGGCGGGGGAGAAGAGCGTGAGGCTGTCGTAGTAGTGCGGCCAGGAGCCGACCGGCTCGTCTCCTGCTTCGAGCACGAGCGGGCGCAGGCCTCGTGCGATGAGGGCGTGGGCTGCGGCGAGGCCGGATTGGCCGGCGCCGATGACGATGGCGTCGTGGCTGTTCATGGGCACCTCGAAGTAGCCGTCGCCGAGTACGGCGACGGATGAGTGGTCAGATGGGTGTTAGTTGGCTGTGCGGCGTTCGAGGAAGACGGTGTCGCGCCACACGCCGTGGTGTTGCGCGATGCGTTCCCGGACACCGAGGGTGCGGAAGCCCATCGAGTGGTGCAGGGCGAGGCTTGCGCGGTTCTCGGGGAAGATCGAGGTCTGCAACGTCCAGAGTCCTGCGGTGTCGGCGGCGGTGACCAGCTTGTGCAGCAAGGCTTTGCCGACGCCTCGGCCGCGGAAGTCGGTGCCGACGTAGACGGAATGCTCGGCGACACCCGCGTAGCAGTCCCGTGCGGACACCGGTGTGGCCGCTGCCCAGCCTGACACCGCGCCGTCGATCTCGGCGATCCAGCGGTGCTTGGGCAGCCACTTGGCGTCGAGCGTTCTGCGTTGGGGGACTTCGGTTTCGAACGTCGCATCGCCGGTCGCGATGCCTTCGGCGTAGATGCGGCGGACGGCGGTCCAGTCGTCGCTGCGCATGGCACGGACTGTCACGTCTTTTGGCAGGTTGACCGGGCAGCACGGTTGGGGCGCAAGCACGCCCATGACGATGTCGGCGGCGTGGGGGAGACCGGTGCAGCACGACGGGTTCACGCTGACATGTGTGGCGGTGCCTTCCTTGTGCATCAACACGAAGCCGATGTCGGCGAGCTTGCGCACGTGGTGCGAGCAGGTGGACTGGCTGATGCCGAGAAGGTCGGTCAGTTCGCCGACGGTCATCGCGCGTCCCGAGGTCGCGATGGCGTGGAGCAGCCGTACGCGGGTCGGTTCGGCGAGACACGCGAACCAGTCGGCGTAGGTCGCGGCGTCGTCGAGGGGCAGCACTGCCGGCGATGCCGCTGTCGTCGTCATGCCTAAAGTATCGACACAGATCGATGGTTGCGTCAATCGATCCCGGTCGATACAGTCCCTGGTATTGATTCGAAATCCGTCAATACAAGGGGCATGTCGTGAACGAGTTGCCAGTCGTCGTGGTGGGTGCGGGACCTGCGGGTTTGTCGGCGGCAGCGCACCTGGTCGAGCGGGGCGAGC
Organism: Lentzea sokolovensis; assembly: GCF_033949975.1. Taxonomy (NCBI): domain Bacteria; kingdom Bacillati; phylum Actinomycetota; class Actinomycetes; order Pseudonocardiales; family Pseudonocardiaceae; genus Lentzea; species Lentzea sokolovensis. Next base: position 1,803 of record NZ_JAXAVU010000003.1, on the reverse strand, counting down.
AGGTGCTGGTGCTGGAGGCCGGGGATCGGCCCGGTGCTGCCGTGGCGCAGTGGAACTACGTCCGACTGTTCTCGCGGTGGAGTGAACTGGTCGACCCGGCGGCTGAGCGACTGCTGACGCCGACCGGCTGGGCGCGTCCCGACGGTGCCACGTACCCGACCGGTGCGGAGTGGGCGGATTCGTACTTGCGGCCCCTGGCCGAAGTGCTCGGTGACCGCGTGCGGCTCGGTGCACGGGTAGTGGGCGTCGCGCGGCGCGGCAGGGACCGGGTGGTTGACGCCGGACGTGAGGACGAGCCGTTGACGGTGCACGTGCAGACCGCCGACGGTGAGGAGCGGATCTCGGCGCGTGCGGTGATCGACGCGTCTGGCACCTGGGGATCGCCGAACCCGTTGGGCGGTGACGGCCTGCCTGCGGTGGGGGAGAAGGCGGCGGCCGTGCGGATCAACTACCGGGTGCCGGACCTCGCGGCCGAACGGGGGCGGTACGCGGGCAAGCGGATCGCGGTCGCCGGAAGCGGGCACTCGGCGCTGACCGCGCTGGTGGCGCTGGGGGAGCTGGCCGAGCAGGAACCCGGCACGAAGGTCGTGTGGCTGCTGCGACGGGGCGTGGTCGGCAACGCCTTCGGGGGTGGCGAAGCGGACCAGCTGCCGGCGCGCGGCGCGCTCGGGCTGCGGGCGAAGAAGGCCGCCAAGGCCGGTCACATCGCGACCGTAACGGGGTTCCGCACAGCATCCGTCGAACGGGCCGCGGACGGCAGCCTGACGCTGGAGTCGTTCGACGGCCAGACCGTCGAGGGCATCGACGAGGTCGTGGTGCTGACCGGGTTCCGGCCGGACCTGTCGTGGCTGTCGGAGATCCGGCTCGACCTCGACCCGGTGCTGCAGGCGCCGACGAAGCTCGCACCGCTGATCGACCCGAACGTCCACTCCTGCGGCACCGTCTACCCGCACGGGGAAGCCGAGCTGCGTCACCCCGAGCCGGGCGTCTACCTGGTCGGCATGAAGAGCTACGGGCGCGCGCCGACGTTCCTGTCGCTGACCGGCTACGAGCAGGCGCGATCAGTCGTGGCGGCGATCGCGGGTGACCACGAGTCGGCGGGACGAGTGGAGCTCGTGCTGCCCGAGACCGGCGTGTGCGGCGGTGCGGGTGTGTTCGATGCGCCGGCGGAGCAGAAGAACAGCGGCGGATGCTGCAGTGCGCCCGAGACTGTCGACGTGACGATCGGGCTCGTTGCCAGCGCACGTTGAAACAACGGCGCAGCCCGGCATCGACGCCGGGCTGCGCCGCGTGCTGATCGTGTTGTGCGGCACCGAGATCATCAGCTGTTGGATCCTCTACTACGCGTTCCCCGTGCTGCTGCCGACGATCGGCGCGCGGACGGGGTGGTCGTTGGCCGCGATCACCGCGGGTTTCTCCGCGAGCCAGATCGTGGCGGGACTCGTCGGAGTACCGGTGGGCAAGCTGCTCGATCGTCGTGGTCCTCGCGCCGTCATGACCGCCGGTTCGATCATCGCGGTCCCCGCGCTCGTCATGGTGGCGACCGCGCAGTCGTTGGCGTGGTTCACGGCGGCATGGTTGCTGATCGGTGTCGCGATGGCCGGGGTGTTCTACGCTCCCGCGTTCGCGGCACTGACCCGCTGGTTCGGGGCGAGGCGGGTGTCGGCGCTGACCGCGCTCACGTTGGTGGCGGGGCTGGCCAGCACGGTGTTCGCGCCGCTGACGGCCGTGCTGAACACGCATCTGGACTGGCGCGGAACGTACCTGGTGCTGGCCGGAATCCTGGCTGTCACCACGGTTCCG
>NZ_JAXAVU010000005.1:0-88678 GCF_033949975.1 Lentzea sokolovensis | reverse complement strand
AGACCGCACGGTAAGAACGGCTCGCCTTCGGCATCGCTGCGGGCGTGGGCTTGCCGTGAGCGTGCCCTCTGACTGCTCGCCTTCGGCTTCGCGGGCGGGGCGGGGCTGGAGTGCCTCGTTAGAGTTTTGTCATCGGGACGCTGCCGATCAGCATCAGGCGGACTGTGCCCGAGCCGCCGAAGTCGATCGTCGCGGTGGCTCGCAGGCCCTCGCCGTCCACTGCCATCACTCGGCCCAGGCCGTACTTGTCGTGGGTTACTCGGTCGCCCACTTCCAGCTTCATCGCCGGGCCGTCCTTCCAGCCCGCTTTGCCCGGGGCTGGGCGGGACAGGCCTCGGGAGGCTATGCCGCCTGAGGCTGAGCGGCCCCACGTCGTGGCCGCTGCTGGGCCTGAGCGTGATGGTTCTACTCGGCGCCAGTCCAGGAGGTCCTGCGGGATCTCGCCCAGGAAGCGGGAGGCCGGGTTTGCCGACGGCTGGCCCCAGGCTGAGCGGACGAGGGCCCTGGAGAGGTAGAGGCGGCGTTGGGCCCTCGTGATTCCCACGTAGGCGAGGCGGCGTTCCTCTGCCAGTTCGGCCGGGTCGCCCAGTGCTCGCATGTGCGGGAAGACGCCGTCTTCCCAGCCCGTGCTGAAGACGACCGGGTATTCGAGGCCCTTGGCCGTGTGGATGGTCATGAGGGTGACCACGCCGTCGGAGTCCGCGTCCGGGATCGAGTCCGCGTCCGCCACCAGCGAGACTCGTTCCAGGAAGGCCGGGAGCGACGGGATCGGTTCCGCGCCTTCGGGGAGTTCCAGTTCGGTGAACTCGCGGGCGACGGTGATGAGTTCGTTGAGGTTTTCGATCCTCGTGTGGTCCTGCGGGTCCTCGCTGGCTTCCAGTTCGGTGCGGTAGCCGGACTTCTCCAGGACCGCTTCGAGGATGTCGGCCACGTCGTCCTCGCGCGCGACCATCTCGCCGAGTTGGTCCATCATCTCGACGAAGCCGGCGATCGCGTTGCGGGAGCGCGGGTTCAGCATCGGGACTCGGTCGTTCACGGCCTCGCGGAGGGCCGCGGCGAAGCTGATTCGTTCGCGTTCCGCGTAGGCCGAGACGCAGGCTTCCGCTCGTTCGCCGATGCCCCGTTTCGGGACGTTCAGGATTCGGCGCAGGGAGACCGTGTCTTCCGGGTTCGCCAGGGTTCGCAGGTAGGCGAGGGCGTCGCGGACCTCTCGGCGCTCGTAGAAGCGGACGCCGCCGACCACCCGGTACGGGAGGCCGAGGCGGATGAAGATCTCCTCGAAGACTCGCGACTGGTTGTTGGTGCGGTAGAAGACGGCGATCTCGGAGTTGTTGACCTCGCCGCCGTCGACCAGGCGGTCGATCTCGCCTGCCACGAAGGCCGCTTCGTCGTGTTCGTTGTCCGCGACGTAGCCGACGATCTTCTCGCCCTCGCCGAGGTCGGACCAGAGCGACTTGTCGCGGCGGTTCGGGTTGCGGGAGATCACCGCGTTGGCGGCCGTGAGGATGTTCTGGGTGGAGCGGTAGTTCTGCTCCAGCAGGATCGTGGTGGCGTCCGGGTAGTCGCGCTCGAACTCCACGATGTTGCGGATCGTGGCGCCGCGGAAGGCGTAGATGGACTGGTCCGCGTCGCCCACCACGCAGAGTTCCGCCGGGGGGATCTCGCCGCCTGCCTTGCCGACGAGCTCGCGCACCAGGGTGTACTGCGCGTGGTTCGTGTCCTGGTACTCGTCGACCAGGACGTGGCGGAAGCGGCGGCGGTAGTGCTCCGCCACGTCCGGGAAGCGCTGGAGGAGCTCGACGGTCCTCATGATGAGGTCGTCGAAGTCGAGCGAGTTCGACTCGGCCAGGCGGCGCTGGTAGACGGTGTAGACCTCGGCCACCCGGCGTTCCAGGTCGTTCGTGGCCTGGGCGGTGGCGGTCTCCGGGTCGATGAGCTCGTTCTTGAGGTTCGAGATGTGCACGGCGAGGGTGCGGGCCGCGTACTTCTTCGGGTCCAGGTCGAGGTCTCTGGCCACGAGCGTGACGAGGCGGCGCGTGTCGTCGCTGTCGTAGATCGAGAAGTTCGACGACATGCCGAGCGTCTTCGCGTCGCGGCGCATCACGCGCACGCACATCGAGTGGAACGTCGACACCCACATCGAACGGGCGCGCGCGCCCACCATGTCGGCGACGCGTTCCTTCATCTCGGCGGCGGCCTTGTTCGTGAACGTGATGGCCATGATCTGGCCGGGGTGCACGTCACGTTCCGCGAGCAGGTACGCGATCCGCCTGGTGAGGACGCGCGTCTTGCCGGAGCCGGCGCCCGCCACCACGAGCAGCGGTGAACCGGCGTGCTCGACGGCACGGCGCTGCGCGGGGTTCAGGTCGTCGAGCAGGTGGCCCGCGCGGGAAACGGGGGGACTTGAGGGCAAGTCGAACAAGGCGCTCATCGTCCATCCACGGTACCGGGCGGCACCGACAAATCCGGTACCGCCCGACCATGTGTTCGACGAGCAGGAGCTATCAGGTGCTCGTGTCGATCCTGAAAGGCTTCGCCGCGTGCACCGCCGCGTGGCCGTCTGCCTCGGCGTACAGGTCGATGGAGTCCTGCGTCCAGATGGCCTCGGCCTTGGTCTCGATCGTGAGCGTCGGCCACGCCTCCTCGTGCACGATCAGGTGATCCTGCGTGCACGTGAGGCCTTCGGCGCCGATGCCCTCGTTGACGTCGCGGCACGTCCAGCCCTCACCCTCGTAGGCCGTGACCTCGAGGCGGTCGGTCGGGAACGAGATGAAGAGCTTCAGGCTCCGCTCGTCATGACCCACGACGTTCGTGATGTCGACGGCGAACTTCTGCCGGGGGACGAACCCACCCCTGGTGGTCCAGAAGTCCTCCTGGCCGAACCAGCCGGAGACCCTGGTGATCTTGATGGTGGCGAAGTCCGGCTCCGCTGCCGTCGCCGCCGGCGCGACCGTCGAGGACAGCGCCAGAGCTGTCGCCATCCCGAGTGCGTACTTCATAGGAACCCCAGGTCTTGGTCTCAGCACGGCATGACTCTATGTCCACACTTGCGACGTGGAGCTAGAGCAGAAGAAGGAATTCTTCGAGCGTTGGTTTCCCACCTGGTGAGCCTTCCAACCGCGCGGACTTGGCGGGTGCGGGAGGTTCTGTGTCACACTGAATCCATGCGCGCGACGTTCTTCGAGTTTTTCTACGGGACCCGGACTCCGGCTCCCGTGGTCGTCTAGCGCTGAAAAGCCACCACGAAGCCCCGGAGTCCTCGGACACCGGGGCTTCGTCGCTTCCGGGCCAGGACTCGAAGAGTCGAGAGGTCACCACCATGGACACCACCACCGAACCCGACATCAACGCGCTGCGCGAGGAGATCGACCACCTGGACGCGGAGATCCTCCGCCTCGTACAACGGCGCGTCGAGGTGTCGAAGATCATCGGTGCGGCTCGCATGGCGGCCGGCGGCACGAAGATCGTGCACAACCGCGAGATCGACGTCCTCAACCGGTACCGGCCGCTCGGCACCGAGGGCAAGGACCTCGCGATGATCCTGCTCAAGATGGGTCGCGGCCCGCTCGGCAGGTAGCAGCACCCCACGGGCCCGGCGTCACAGCACGCCGGGCCAAAAAGGCTTCAGGGCGGCGCGCACGCGTTCGAAGTCCGCGTCCGCCAGCTGGGAGTCGTCCGGCACGTAGGCCAGCGGGTCCTCGAGCAACGGTTCCGGCAGCCGCAGCAGGCCCTCCACCAGCGCGTGCAGGCACAGCGCGGAGTATCCGCGCAGGTAGCCGCCCTCCTGGGTGAGCACGGAACGCCGTCCGAACGACGCCACCCGCCGGCCGATCTCGCGGTACCCGTCCGCCGTGAGGTTGTGGCGCCCGTTGGGGTCGAACGCCGACCCGTCGAACCCGGACGCGCACACCAGCAGGTCCGGCTCGAAGTCGCGCAGCAGCGGGAAAGCGATCTCGTCGAGCGCGCGCAAGTACGTCGTGTCACCCGCACCGAGCGACAGTTCGATGTTCACGTTCCTGCCGTTGGCGCCCACTTCTGATGGTGCGCCCGTCTGCGGATGGTTCGTGCCCCACGAGCCGTGCCGCATGTGCACCGAGATCGTCAGCACGTCCGCCCGGTCGTAGAACACCTCCTGCGTGCCGTTGCCGTGGTGCACGTCCCAGTCCAGGACGGCGACCCGCATCCCCTGGCGCCGCGCGGTTTCCGCCACCAGCGCCGCGTTGTTCACGAAGCAGTAGCCGTCCGCCATGTCCGGCTGCGCGTGGTGTCCCGGCGGCCGCACCAGCGCGTACGCCACCGGCGCACCGGACTCCAGCGCCGCCAACGCGGTGCCCGCGGCCGCGGACGCCGCACGCCACGTCTCCGGCCCGACGACCGTGTTCACTTCCAGCGCCACACGCTCCGATACGCGCAACGAGTCCAAGTACCCCGCCGTGTGCACGCGCAGAAGCTCGTCAACGGACGCGTGGCGCCCCTCGTGCCAATTCAAATGCGGCGCCACGGGGCCGTGCGTCAGCGCGTGCCGGAACGTGCGCAGCCGCGCGGCGGTCTCCGGGTGCGGTTCGGCGACGTCCAGCCACGGCCAGGAGCCCGGCAGCTCCCACAGGCCCTCACCGGCGTCGTGCTCGAGGCAGTCGTCGTGCCAGAACATGTCCACCCGAATCGGATATCAGGGCGATCACGGATGGTCCACCGAAAAGTTCTGGGGGCACACTGGACACATGGGCCTCATCGCCGCACTGATCGCCATCGCCGGCCTGCTCGCCGCCTTGGCGCACGACGCTTACCTGGGCTTGCTCGGTTCGGCCGCGAACAAGAAGGGCCTCGCCGGAGCGCCCGTCTCGCAGTTCGTCCGCAGCCGCTGGAAGACCGCGATCATCACGACCGCGGGCGCGGTGATCGGCCTGCTGATCACCAACGGCGACTCGCTGGGCGCCGACGTCATCGGTTCGTTGATCGCGGGTGGCAGCGGTCTGGTCGCGCTCAACGGCGTCCAGAACACGCGCAAGCAGCTGAACAGCGGTCAAGCTCAACTCCCGCCGCGCTGACAAACTTCACACAAAAGAGTGTCACTCGTCCTGAACACCCCCTTTTGGTTGGTTCGGTACCTCCAGACGGCCCTACGCTGATTGCGTCGCAGAGGGGTGTCGGGATGGACGAACTGCCGGGCAAGCATCGTCTCGACGACGGGGTCGCGCTGCCGCCGGAGACGCAGCCGCGGCCCGTCGTCGGAGGCGACCGCATCCCGTTGCCGCGCCGCCGCCAGATCGATCCGCTGCAGGACACCGACGGGCTGCGCAAGTTCAACATCGGGCTGGTGCCCGCCTCGGTCACGCCACCGCGCACCTGGAAGCGCGCGGCCTGGTTCGCCGTCGTCTCGTCGGTGCTCGTGCTGGTCGGCCTGAGCGTCGCCGCGGCCAAGCTGGTCGGCGGTGGCGGCACGACCGAGACGGTCGGGCTGCCCGGATACCCGTCGGACGTGCCGCTCATCTCCCAGCTGCCCACCGGTGGCACGACCCCGTCCGCCACGGGCACCGCGCCGTCGGCCGCGAAGACCGGGCGGGGCGCTCCCGTGCCGGGCAGCGGCACCAGCGCACCCGCCACGAGCGGCCAGACCTCCGCGTCCGCGCCGAATCCCAAGCCGTCCGGAACGCTCCCGCCGGTCATCACGACCGTGCCGGTCACCCAGGCCCCGGTCGTCGACGGCGGCAAGATCGCCCAGCAGACCGAGACCTTCTACCGCGCGATGGCGACGAACGCGGACACGGCACTCGCCATGACCACGGACACCGTGCGCTCGAACGCCGACGCGTTGCTGGAGGGCAGGCTCGCCGACATCTCGCTGATCGAGGTGAAGGAGATCGCGGTCGACCCGAGCAAGGGCCTCACCATCAGCCTGCTGCAGGTGACGAAGAAGGACGGCTCGGTCAGCACCGAGAAGCGCGAGCTCAGCTTCACGCTCGACGACCTGCCGCTGATCAACAGTGAACGGTTGAAGGCCGGCGGCTGAAGTGGCTAAAGGTCACGCCCGCAGCTACCGAACGTAGTAGGTAGCACCTTTGAGCGAATCCTGAGCACCGCTGACCGCCACGGACGAGTGAACTCCACCAAGAAACTGGCGTCTTCAGGTGCGGCCACGGTACGTCTTCAGGTGAACACGGACAGTACGGAGGGCCAGAGCAGTGCAGCGTCCCGCGGCGACGACCGGACGGCGGCACGCCCGCGCCGGCGCGATCAGCGTGGCCGAGCTGATCAAGCAGCAGCCAGCCCCGATGCGCATCCTGTCGAACGAGGAAGCCGCCACCGACGCTCTCGTCACCTCTCTGCTCGGCCCCACCGAGAACATGACCGCGACGACGACCGTGATCCCGGTCGTGCCCGGTCGCCGCCGCCGCACCAAGTCGGGCAGCCTCGCCAGGGCCGCCGGCCTGCTGACCGGCGCGATCGTGCTGGTCTCGTCGATCGCGGGCGCGGCGGTCCTCGCGAACAAGCGCCCCGCCAACAACGGCGTCCCGGTCACCGAACGGCCCGTCGCGCTGTCCGGGTCGAGCGCGTTGCGCCCGGACGTACTGTCGGCCCAGCTGCCGAACGAGCGCACGCCGGTGCAGACCACCGCCGTCCCGATGCCGCAGCCGTCCGCACTCCTGTTGCAGACGGCCGACCCCGAACCGTCCACGCCCGAGGTCTCGGTCGGCCCTCAACCGCAGGTCGACGTGGTGAAGAGGTTCTACGAACTGCTCACGACCAAGCCCGCCTCGGCGGCCAAACTGCTCTCGCCGGAGCTGGTCGGAGCGAGCCCCGCGGAGTTCGTCCGGTCCTGGGGCACCGTCAAGACGGTGAACGTCGACCAGACGTCGGTGCGGCCGGACGGATCGGTGCTCGCGGTCGTCTCCATGCAGGAGGTCGACGGCAGCTGGCTGCGCATCGAGCAGCTCTTCTGGCTGACCAGCACGAGCCAGCCGCGCATCGTCGGCACCGAGGTCCTTTCGGCGCAACGCAGTTAGCCGCGAACTTAAGTCGCACCCAACTGGATCGCCGTTCGCAGTCGAACGGTGACCGCTCGTCGCGAAAACCCAGGTTCGATCGTGAAAATTCCCCCATAGGGGTTACATCTCGGGTCACGATTCGGTATCCATATCCCCGCCAGTGCGCGAACGCGAACTTGGAAGGGTGAACGAGCGGTGTCGATTGAGGACCATCGTCGGCGGCTGACAGGGTCGGCTGAGTCGACCGGGCAGCTGTCCGTCGCCGAGCTGATCGCCCGCCGCGAGGCGGAAACCGTGGAGATTCCGGTGATCACCGCCGACATGCTCGCCGACGACATCACCCCGGAGTCGTTCGAGCCGACCGTCAAGTTCAAGCCGGTCAAGGCTCCTGGCAGCAAGAAGAAGCAGCCCATGAAGGAGCTGCACATCACCGAGCTGCTGCGCCGGGAAGGCCTCGCCGACGACACCCACCGCGGCGGGTTCACCGTCGGCAAGCTGGCCGCGGCGGCCAGTGGTGGCGTGATCATCTGCGGTTCGGTGGCGTTCGCCGCCTCCTCGTGGCTGTCCTCGCCGGACGAGCGCCCGCTCGCCGAGGTGCGGTTCGACGAGCGCGCCCAGGCCCGTGGCGCCAGCTCCGGCACCGAAGGCGTCGTGAAGCTGCCGTCGAACAAGACGCAGCAGTCCGACGCCACCGAGACCCAGCAGGCCGACCCGACCACCACGAGCCCGACCAGGCGCGTCGAGCCGAACGTCCAGCCCCAGCAGCAGCGTCCGACGCAGCAGACGCAGACCCAGCAGACGCAGCAGCCCACCTCCGAGACCTCGACGCCGACCACACCGCCGTCGACGTCCACGGAGACCAGCCAGCCGAGCACGCCGCCGTCGAGCGAGACGCCTCCGCCGCCGCCGAGCTCCACCACGGCCGTCCCGCCGAGCAACAGCACGCCGCCCACCTCCGAGACCCCGCTGCCGCCGCCGTCCAACCCGGTCGACGTGAGCGTGGACCTCGGCATCCTCGACCCGGTGCTGAACACCGTGGGCGACACCGTCGGCGGGTTCGACTTCTTCGCCCCGGCGAACTGACGTACGACACGTAGCTTCAGCGGCCGCCCTCGACAGGTACCCTGTGCGGGCATTCCGGACGACCCGCTGACTACCGCACGAGGAGCACGAGCGTGGGATCTGCTGCCACAGCCGCAGTCACGCCTTCGTGCACCCCTGAGGTGAGCTCGTGACGACGTCCGGCACCTCGGACGGCCGTCTGATCGCCGACCGATACCGCTTCCTCGATCGCATCGGTTCCGGCGCGATGGGCATCGTCTGGCGCGCCCACGACGAACGCCTCGGCCGCGAGGTCGCGATCAAGCAGCTGCTGCTGGCGCCCGGCCTGGACGAGACCGAGCAGGACGAGGCCATCCAACGCGCCATGCGCGAGGGCCGCATCGCCGCCAAGCTGCACCACCCGAACGCCATCGCCGTGTACGACGTCGTCGAGGAAGACGGCGTCCCGTGCCTGGTCATGGAGTACCTGCCGTCCTACAGCCTGGCCGACGCGCTGGCCGAGGGCGGCCCGATGGACCCGGTCGAGGTCGCCAGCATCGGCTCCCAGTGCGCGGCGGCGCTGGCCGCGGCCCACGCGGCGGGGATCGTGCACCGCGACGTGAAGCCCGGCAACGTGCTGATCGCCGAGAACGGCGTCGTCAAGATCACCGACTTCGGCATCTCGCGCGCCTCCGACGACATCACGGTCACCAAGACCGGCCTGATCGCCGGCACGCCCGCGTACCTCGCGCCGGAGATCGCGCGGGGCCAGGACCCGACGCCGGCCTCCGACGTCTACTCGCTCGGCTCGACGCTGTTCGCCGCGATGGAGGGCGAGCCGCCCTACGGAGTGAGCGAGAACACTCTCGGTGTTCTGCACGCCGTCGCGGCCGGGCGGATCAACCCGCCGACCGTCGACCACCCGCTCTCCGACACGCTGCTGTACCTGCTGAACTTCGAACCGGACGACAGGCCGACCATGGCCCAGGCGCGCGAGGTGCTCAACGCCGTCGCGCACGGCCGTTCGCCGTCGTTCAGCGGCCTGGCGGTGACCGCCGGACCCGATCCGACGACTATCGTCGAGCCCGACCGGACCCGCGTGGTCCGGCCGGTGGCCCGGACCGCGCCACCGCGCACCGCACCGCCGATGGCCCCCGCCAGGGGCCAAGACAACCGGCCGCTGGTGATCGCTGCGGTGGTGCTGGCGTTGTTGCTGGTCATCGGTGGTTTGATGGTCGCGCTCGGGGTGTTCAACAAGGACCCGCAGAACCCGTCCGCGCCGCCGGCGAGCTCGTCGCAGACGGTAGAACCGACGAGTTCGTTGCCCGAGGTGACGACAACCACGCCCGAGGCAACGACGACGCGCGAAACGACGTCTACAACGACGACGACTACAACTACAACCACCACGACGACTACAACGACTACAACGCCCTCAAAGCCTTCGAGTTCGGCACCGCCCTCGTCACAACCGAGTTCGGCCGCACCGTCGAGCCAGCCGGGCTAAGCATCATTACGTCGTTGAAATCTCGTAAGGTGGGTACCCGCACCGATGGGTGATCTGAACCCGAAGGTGTGATCAGCCGTTGAACAGAGAGCAAGTGACCGCACAGCGGGGAGCAACTGTGACCGACGATGGCCGATTGGTCGCTGGTCGCTACCGATTGAGCCAGCGGATCGGCAGCGGCGCCATGGGCGTCGTCTGGACGGCACATGATGAACGCCTGCACCGCACAGTCGCGGTCAAGCAGCTCCTCCTGCAGCCTGGACTAGCCGAAGCTGACACGGACGAGGCCAAGAGACGTGCCATGCGCGAGGGCCGTATCGCCGCGCGCCTGCAACACCCCCACGCCGTCGCTGTTTACGACGTCGCCGAGGACGACAGCCAGCCGTGGCTGATCATGGAGTACCTGCCGTCGAAGAGCCTGTCCGCGGTGCTCTCCGAACGCGGCACGCTCCCGCCGCGGGACGTGGCGTCGATCGGCATGCAGGTCGCGTCCGCACTGGCCGCCGCGCACAACGCCGGCATCGTGCACCGCGACATCAAGCCCGGCAACATCCTGCTCGGCGACGACGGCACGGTGAAGATCACCGACTTCGGCATCTCCCGCGCGACCGGTGACGTCACGGTCACCGCGACGGGCATGCTCGCGGGCACCCCCGCCTACCTCGCGCCCGAGGTGGCCAAGGGCTACGACCCCGGCTCGCCGTCCGACGTGTTCTCGCTGGGCTCGACGCTGTACGCCGCGATCGAGGGCGAGCCGCCGTTCGGACTGAGCGAGAACACCATCGCCCTGCTGCACAAGGTCGCGTCCGGCAAGGTCAACCCGCCGCGCAACGCCGGGCCGCTGACCGCGCTGCTGATGCGCCTGCTGCGGGCAGAGCCGGAAGACCGCCCGACGATGGCCGAGGCCCGCGACGCGCTCGCCGCCGTCGCGAACGGCCAGGCCGCTCCCGCCTTCACCCCCGCCGTGGTCGCGCCGACCCACCCGCCGTCGTGGCGCGGTGTGCCGGTGCAGCAGCAGCCGCAGCAGGCCGCCACGCGCGCCCTGACGCCGCCGCAGGGACAGCAGCAGTCGCCGCCGCCCAACGCGACGCGGGTCGACATGCACACGCCGCCGCCGCGCACCGCGCACCAGCAGCCGCCGTCGAACCACCGCCCGGCCGCCGCGCCGCAGTACTCGCAGCGCCCGAGGCCGGCGGCGCAATCGTCGTCGTCGAAGAGCAAGAAGTCGACGATCTACACCGCGCTCGCCATCGTGGCAGCGGCGGTCGTGGGCATCATGTTCGCGAGCATGCTGTCGAACGGCGGCGACGGCGGTAACGACAACAACGCGGGCGCGAACACCTCGACCCAGCAGACCCAGGGCAACGACCCGACCAAGCAGTCGACGCCGCCGAAGTCCGCGGGCAAGGCCGGTCAGTGGACGAGCTCGCCCCAGCCGGACGACATGAAGGCGTTCCTGGAGGAGTACTTCGACACCGCTCCCAAGTCCCCTGAAGAGGCCTGGAAGCTGGGCAACGGCAACTTCCAGGGCAGCTTCCCGGGCGGCTACAGCGGTTTCCAGAGCTTCTGGTCGGGCGTCAAGGAAGCCAAGATCATCAAGGCCACCGAAAAAGAAGGCTTCTACTGGGAAGTCGACGTCGAGTACACGAAGAAGAGCGGCGGGACGACCAGCGAACGCCGGGGCATCTCGTTCGAGTGGAAGAGCCCGAACTTCCTCATGCACAGCGACAAGTCGCTCGGCTCCTACTGATCGCGGCCCTGGTCAGGAGGCCCTTGCGGCCTTCTCCAGGGCTTCCGCGAGCGTGAGCACAGCGGGATTCCACGCGGCATCTTCGCGATAGACCACGTGAATGTGCCGGACGGGTTCGGGATTGCGCACCTTCCGCAGAACAACGCCGGGGTGCGCATATCCCAGCCCGAGCCGCGGAATGATCGTGACGCCCAGTCCTGCCGCCACGAATCCCTGCGCGGTCGCGTAGTCGTCACTTTCCACGGCCACCTGCGGCGAGAATCCGGCGCCCGCGCAGGCATTGCGCACGAGGTCGGCGCACGGGCCGGCAGCGCCGCAGTCCGCGTCGATCCACGGCTCGTCGGCCAGTTCGCCGAGATCGAGCACGCGCTTGCGAGCCAGGACGTGACCACGCGGGAGCACGGCGTAGAACGGGTCGGCGAGCAGGTGCCGCGCGACCATGCCCTCCGGCGCGGGGGCGTCGGGTTCGAGAACGGTGATGGCCACGTCCGCGCGGCCCGCCGCCAGTTCGACGAACGGGTCGGTCGGCTCGGTCAGCTTCAGGTCGAGCTCCACGCCCGAGCGCTCGGCCCGGAACGTCGCCACCGCGGGCGGCACGAGCGCCGCTCCGGCCGTGGCGAAGTAGCGGACGCGCAGGGTGCCGGCGCAGCCGTTGCGCAACGCCGTCAGGGCGCTCTCGGCCTCCGCCAGCTGCTCGGCGAGACGACCGGCGTGCTCGGTGAGCAGGCGCCCGGCCGCGGTGGGGCGGACTCCCCTGCCGACGCGTTCCAGCAGCGGCAGTCCCGCCTGCTTCTCCAGGCCCGCGACCTGCTGCGAGATGGCGGACGGGGTGTAGCCGAGGTTCGTCGCGGCCGCGGTGATGGAACCCGTGCTCACCACGGCCCTGAGCACCTGCATTCGTCGCACGTCCAGCATGCCTCGACCTTACAGCTGCGCTTAAAGGTTCAGCACAACAATTAAATTGTTATTAGGTGTCGGCGGGCGCATGGTTGACACGTGAACCAACGCGGAACGTTGATCAGGATGGGCGTGCTCGCCCTGCTGTGGGGATCCAGCTTCCTGTGGATGAAGCTCGCGCTCGGGAGTCTCGCGCCACTGCAGATCTCGCTCGTGCGGACGTTCTTCGGGGCGCTCGTGCTGTTCGTCGTGCTCGCACTGGCGAAGATGAGCCTGCCGCGCGACCGAAGGATCTGGGGTCACATGCTCTTCGTGGCCTTTTTCGGCAGCGCCGTCCCGTTCACGCTGTTCGCGTTCGGTGGTCAGACGGTCGACTCGGGCGTCTCCGGGGTGCTCAACTCCACGACGCCGCTGTTCGCGCTGGCCATCGGCCTCGTGCTCGGTTCGGAGAAGATCAGCAACCTGGTTCGCATGCTCGGCCTCGGGCTCGGCTTCGCGGGCGTGCTGGTGATCTTCGCGCCGTGGCAGTCCGCCAACAGCATCGCGAGCTGGGGCGCGGTCCTGTGCCTCATCGGCGCCGCGAGCTACGCCATCGGCTACTCCTACGCCGGCCGCTACCTGGTCAACACGGGCGCCACCTCGACGCAGCTCGCCGCCATGCAGCTGACCACCGCGATGGGGATGCTGCTCCTGGCGACGCCGTTCGGCGGCCTGCAGCCGCTGCACCTGCACTGGGTCGGCATCGTCGCCGTCATGATCCTCGGCGTCTTCGGCACCGGCGTCGCGTTCATCCTCAACTACCGCGTCATCGCCGACGAGGGCGCCACGACGGCAACTACCGTCGGTTACCTTCTGCCCGTTGTCTCGGTACTCCTTGGAGCGATCTTCCTCGGAGAGCAACTCAACGCGAGGGTCGTCGCCGGCATGGTGGTGGTGCTCCTGGGGGTCGCGTTGACCCGGAGGAAGCCCGTCGCGGCAGGTCAGACCGTCTCACCAAACGAGACACGCGACCTGGTCAAACGCTGAGGGGTGAGACGCACGTCTCCCCCGTTAGGATGGTTCCGAGACGAATCGCGTCCTTAACGGGCTGGTTGGCCGTCTCCTCTTTGTGAGCGGCAATGGAGACCAGCCTGGGAAGGACATCGACATGAACAACGAGAACCTGAAGGTCACCAACCGGACGACTTTTCAGCTCTTGGCCCCCGGAGCCGCGCCGGCACCGGTCGAGGCCGAACTCGTCTACGACCCCGAGGACCCCTACGCGGTCGCGGTCATCTTCTTCACGGGCTCCGGCCGCGTCGAGTGGATGTTCGCCCGCGACCTGCTGGCCGACGGTCTGCTGACGCCGTCCGGTGAGGGCGACATCCTCGTCCGGCCCGCCTCCGACGACCCGGAGCGCGTCCTGGTCGAGCTGAACGCCCCGACCGGGTTCGCCATCCTCAGCGCCGTCGCCGAGGACGTGGCGGAGTTCCTGGACAACTCCTACGACGTCGTGCAGCCGGGCGAGGAGGACCTGTGGATCGACTTCGACCGTGAGCTGCAGAAGCTGGTCTCGACGATCGACTAGTCCCCTGGCGATGTTCCGGGGTGGTTCTACGGGCGCGGGACGAGGTGCCGGCACGCGGGGCAGCGTTGCCGACCAGCTCGTCACCGGAGACCACCGGGAACGGCGCGATGTACGACGTCGTGGGCAGCGGCGAACGCACGTCTCAACAGGCAGAGCGGGTCACAGAGACAGACAGTCCCCACCGGTGACCTGGGCTCGGCGTGAAGCACTTCACCGATCTTCGACGGGCAGACCGGATCATTCGATGCTCGTCTGCGCGATTGATTAGTCTCAGGGTGTGACAACCATCGGGGGCCGCTACACGCTGCTGGAGCGCATCGGCAGCGGGGCGATGGGGGTGGTCTGGCGGGCACGGGACGAGGTGCTGGCCCGCGAGGTCGCGGTCAAGGAGCTCGTGACCGGTGATCACCAGCGCGCGATGCGGGAGGCACGCAACGCCGCGCGGCTGCACCACCAGCACGCGATCGCGGTGTTCGACGTCGTGGGCAGCGACGACGAAGAGCCGTGGATCGTCATGGAGTACCTGCCGTCGCACAGCCTTTCGGCGCTGATCGCCGAGCGCGGGCCGCTCAAGCCGGCCCAGGCCGCGAGCATCGGCGGCAAGGTCGCCTCGGCACTGGCCGCGGCGCACGCCGCCGGACTGGTCCACCGCGACGTCAAACCCGGCAACGTCCTGATCGGCCACGACGGCACGGTCAAGCTCACCGACTTCGGCATCTCCAAGGCGACCGGTGACGGCACGATGACCGACACCGGCATGATCTCGGGCACCCCCGCCTACCTCGCACCCGAGGTGGCGCGCGGCGAGCAGCCCGGCGAGGCGTCCGACGTGTTCTCGCTCGGTGCCACGATCTACACGGCCATCGAGGGCGAGTCGGTCTTCGGGCCCAGCGACAACAGCTTCGGCCTCCTCTACCGCGCCGCCAGCGGCCAGCTCCGCGATCCCAAGAACGCGGGCGAGCTCACGCCGTTGCTGCTGCGGCTGCTCTCGCAGGACCCCGAGGACCGGCCGAGCATGCAGGAGGCCGCCGAGTTGCTGGCCTCCGAACCGCAGCCGTCGCAGCCGCTGGAGATCCCGCAGCCGCAACGCAGGCTCAAGGCACCGAACCGCCGGATCCTGGTGATCCTCACGGTCATCGCGGTGCTGGCGATCGGCGGTGGCGCGGCGGCCGCGTACTGGGGCGGCACCGGCAACGGCAGCACCCCGGTCAACCAGGCCGACTTCACCCAGCAGCAGCCGGTCTACTTCTCCGCGGACCAGGCGAACGGCTTCGTGCAGGACCACTACCGCCTGCTGCCGAGCAACGCGGAAACAGCGTGGCGGAACCTCTACGGCCAGGCCGCCGAACCGCTGGCGGACTACCTGAACCGCTGGAGCACCTACACGAGCGTCACCATCGCGGGACCGGGGACGGTGCGGTCGGAGGGCCGGAACTGGGTGGTCAACATCGGCCTCGTGACGATCAGCAACGGCGTCGCCGACAAGGGTGTCTACGACATCGAGGTCGCCGCGGTCGACAACCAGATGAAGATCGTCAGCACCAAGCGGGTCAGCTGAGCAGCCAGAAGCTGCCGCCACCGACGACCACGCCCATGACCGACCCGGCCAGCACCTGCGCCGTCGTGTGATCACCCAGCTCGACGCGGGACCACGCCACCAGGGCGGCAGGCAGCGCGAGAAGCAGCCACCACGGCCCGTAGACGATCGCCAGCGTCACCACCGCGGCCCACGCCACAGCGGCGTGCAGCGAGATCTTCCACTTCAGGCCGAACGTGATCGCCATGCTGACGACCAGCGACGCGAACATGCTGCCCGCCAGCGCGAGCATGTTCCGGGGCGCGTCGCCCAGGAACATGATCACCGTGCCGGCTGCCAGCGACGCACCTGCCGTGACCAGTGGAACAACCCGGCCTTCGCGGTTCGTGACGTGGTGGCCGTCCCACTTGCCCTTGCGCGCGCCACGCATGATGACGGCCATGGGGATGACGGACGCCGTCAAGGCGACCACGAACCCCCACAGCAGCGTCATCCAGACGTTCTCCGTCGCGGCGGCAACGCCGAACGGCAGCAAAATCACCCAGACCCACGGCGCCAGCACCTCGGTGGCACCGCGGGCGACCTTTTTGATCAAGATCCCCTCAGACCAGTCTGCGATCAGTGGCCCAGCGGGAGAGCTCATACCGGTTGGAGAGCTGGGTCTTCCGCAGGACGCTCGACACGTGCGTCTCCACAGTTTTCACGCTGATGAAGAGCTCGGACGCGATCTCCTTGTAAGCGTAACCACGCGCCAGCAGCCGCAGGACATCGCGTTCGCGCGGCGTCAGCAGGTCGAGTTCGGGGTCGCTGATCGGCGCGGCACCAGGCCGGTCGGCGAACGCGTCCAGCACGAACCCCGCCAGCCGCGGCGAGAACACCGCGTCGCCCTCCGACACCCGCACGACCGCCCTGACCAGTTCCTGGCTGGAGATCGTCTTCGTCACGTAGCCGCGCGCACCGGCGCGGATGACGTTGATGACGTCCTCGGCCGCATCGGAGACCGACAGGGCGAGGAAGGTGACTTCGGGGATCTTGGTGCGGATCTGCCGCAGCACCTCGGCGCCGCCGCCGTCGGGCATGTGCACGTCCAGCAGCACGACGTCCGGCTTGTGGTGCGCGATCCCCGCCACCGCCTCGCCGACGCTGCCGGCCTCGCCGACGACGTCCACCTCGTCGGTGATGGTGTCGAGCTCCGCCTTCACGCCTGCGCGGAACAACGCGTGGTCGTCCACCAGGAACACCCTGACGCTCATGTCCTGGCCTCCGTCTTCCTCGGCATCTCGAGCTGCACCTCGGTCCCCTCTCCCGGAGCCGTGCGCAGTCGCACCTCCCCGCCGTGCCTCGTCATTCTCCCCCTGATGCTGCCCGCGAGACCATGCCGGTCGTCCGGCACCGCGTCGGGGTCGAATCCCTTGCCCCGGTCGCGCACGAACACGGTGACCTTGTCCGGCTCGACCTCGGCGTAGACGCTGACCTCGGCCACCCCCGCGTGCTTGGCCGCGTTGACCATCGCCTCCTTCGCCGCCTGAACCAGCGCGAACATCCCGTCCTCCAGTTCGGCGTCCCCGACGACGACCTGCGAGACGGCGATGGCGAAGCCGTCCTCGACCTCCGCGCACACCTGGGCGATCGCGACGCTGACGGAATGCGGCTGCTCGCCCACCTCACGGCCGTAGAGCCAGCCGCGCAGCTCGCGTTCCTGGCTGCGGGCCAGGCGCTTGACCTCGCGCGGCGACTCGGACTGCTTCTGGATCAGGGCAAGCGTTTGCAGCACGGAGTCGTGCAGGTGGGCGGCGATCTCGGCGCGTTCCTCGGTGCGGATGCGCGCACGGCGTTCCGAGTCGAGGTCGCGGACCAGCCGCATCCACAGCGGCACGGTCAGCACCGCGACGCCGATCAACGTGGCCAGCACGGAGAGTATGACGGTCGAGAGGTTCTGGACGGTGTCGTTCACCACGAGGAACGCGGCGACCCCCGCCACGACCAGCGCGCCTCCCGCGACCGTCCGCACGATCCCCGTCTTCCCCTGCGAGAAGGCCCCGTCCCTCCAGCGGCGTCGCTGTGCCTCGTCCGCCTCGCGCCACACGAGCGCGGCGCCCACGAGTGCCACGGCGATCGGACCGGTGATCCACCCGCTCCACGTCCCGCCGATCAGGCCGGTGAAGACCGCGACGCCGACGCCCAGAGCGGCGAGGCCGACGGCCTGCTGCCACTCCTTGCGGTCCTTGTCGGTCTCCGGCTCCGCCACCGCGGACTGCGGCACGAACATCCAGAGCAACGCGTAGGCGATGATCCCGACCCCGCTGAACGCGGCGAACACGGCGAAGATCGCGCGCACCCAGAAGACAGGTGCGCCGAGATGGTCGGCCAGTCCGCTCGCGACGCCCGCGACCACCCGGCCGGTGCGGCGACGGCGCATCGGCTCAATGCGTGCACTCACCATCCGATCGTCACACGTCCCGGCGAGTTGTTCATCAGGGATGACCCCGGTTCCGCGAATCAGGGCTGGTCCCTGATGTGGTTCCAGGCGTGACAGCGCAACCTTGTCATCGTGAGCGGGACTGAGAAGGCGATGCAGGGCGTGGCGGACACGCTCAGAGAGTTCTGGGCCCACCGTCCGGTGCGGCCCCGTGCAGGACGCAAGGCCGGCGGCGTTGCCACCGGGATCGCCCTGCGCTTCCAGATCGACCCGGTGATCGTCCGGATCGCGTTCGTCGCACTCGCGTTGTCGGGTGGCGTGGGCGTTCCGCTGTACCTCGCGGGCTGGCTGCTGCTGCCCGAGGAGGGCGACGAGGTCTCGCCCCTGGAGTCGTTGATCAACAAGGGTCACAGCTCGATGCCCCAGGCGCAGACGGTGCTGCTGGGCTTCCTGATGTTCCCCGCGCTCGCCTTCACGGTCGGGAGCGGCGGGTTCCAGGTAGTGGTGACGCTGGCCGCGGCGGTCGCGTGCGTCTACCTGCTGCAGAAGAACCGTGGGCACCTGCAGCCGGCGACGACGCTCTCCGACTCCGTGACACCCGTGACGCCACCGGTGCCGGGGGCGCCGGCCTGGGACCCGCTGGGTGCCGCGCCGTTCGCGTGGGACCTGCCGGAACCGACCCCGAAGCCGCAGCCACCGGCCCCCAGGCCGCCTCGCGGACCGCGCATCGGCCTGATGACGCTGGGCGTGGCGACACTGGTGGTCGCCGGTTCCGCGATCGCCGGTGCCTGGGCGCCGTGGTTCACCGTGCCGCACGTCATCGGCCTCGTGCTCGCGGTGCTGGCGGCGGGCCTGCTCCTCGGTTCGTTCACCGGCGGCGGCCGTGGCCTGATCTGGCTGATGATCCCGCTGTCCGTGGTGGGCTTCGGCATGACGGCGATCGACTTCGACGGCAGCCCGTCCAAGCTGAGCAGCTACGACGAGAAGCCCAAGTCCGTGACCGACGTGCGCGACCGGTACGAGACGAGCGTGGGCAGCGTGCAGCTCGATCTCCGCGACCTGCCCGACTCCGGTTCGGTGAAGACCGCGATCGAGGTCGAGCTCGGCGAGGTGCAGGTGCGCGTGCCCAAGAACGCGGACGTGACGTACCGGTGCGAGGCGTCGTCCATCGGCGAGCTCGACTGCCTGGGCAAGCGTGCCGAAGGCAGCAGCGTGGACGTCAGCGGTCGCGACCTCGGCGAGAACGGCGAGGGCGGCCTCCAGATCGAGCTCGACGTGCAGGCCAGCGTCGGAGAGGTGAAGGTGCTCCGTGACTGAGCAGGGGATGCGCAGGCGGATCGACCCCGTGACGCTGGTCTTCGGGATCGGCGGGGGGCTGATGGCGGCCTACGTGCTGAGCAACGGGTCGTTCTGGTTCGACTTCCGGTGGGCGCTGGGAGGGACGGCCATCGTGGTCGGGCTGGTGCTGCTGACGAACTCGATCAGACGCAAGACCCACTGATGAGAAAGGGCCCCGGTCAGCTGACCGGGGCCCTTCCACTTTCGGGTGGCTGCCGCACGGATCCCCCTTTCGCCCGTCTCGGCTGCTCCTAATGTGCTCCCGGTCTGCCGCTACGAGGAGGGAGCTCATGACCGATGGAGGCGACGGTCTGGAATCGGTGACTCCGCTCGACGGAGGCCTGCCGATGACCGCCCGCCAGGAGCAGTTCAGCTTGGCGTTCGTGAGGATGATCGCCGCCGCTGCCGGCTGTTCGATCAAGTCGCACGAGACGGACTACGACGGCGTGGACATCACGATCGCCTCATCGACCGAGTACGAGACGTACTACTGCCCGCAGTTCGAACTTCAGCTCAAATGCACCACCCAGCACGACCGACTCCGTGACGCGCACTTCGCGTGGAAGATGGAGCGTGATCCGTTCCTGAAGCTGACCCACGGCAAGCGGTACAACGAGGCGTTTCTCGGTGTGCTCGTGATTCCTCGCGACGATGAGCCGTTGGTGAAGCTGAGCGAGGAGGGTCTCCTCTCCTCCAGTCGCATGTACTGGGAACACGCCAGGCTTCTGGGTGACATCAACGACGGCGCCACCAGCAAGACAGTGCATCTACCGAGAACTAACCTCTTCGACGTAGAGAGCTTGCGGAGCACCATGCAAAGGGTTGGCGAAGGAGGTGTGTGGTGAGCAGCCCATCAGTCGACGACTACCGCGAGCTCGCCAACAGCCTTCACCCGTTGGCCGTGCAGCAGTACCTCGCCGCCAACGACTGGCAGCTTGAAGCGCAGGTTCCCGACGTACGGCAGATCTGGCGCCTGAACGACGAGGCGCGGGTCATGCTCCCGCTGGCCACGGACTTCGTCGACTTCGCCCAACGGTTCCGCGACACTCTGCGCGCCCTGGCCACCGTGTACGACTGGGATCCCGAACACCTGGCCGAGAAGATCACCGCCACCCGTGCCGACCTGTTCTTCGTCCGCTTCGACCAGGCGATGGTCGACGGCACCCTTCCGTTCAAACAGGCGGAGACGGCGCTGGACGGCCTGTTCAAGATGATGAAAGCGGCCGCGACCTCGGCTGACGATCCGACCCATTCCCATCGCGGACGCCGCTCCAGCACCGTGACCGACTTCCTCGACGAGGACATACGTCTCGGACACACGAAGCGCGGCAGTTTCGTTTTCACCGTCGTCACTCGGCTCGGAGATCCGTTGCCCGATCACGACGACGGCTCCCGTGCAACCCCGTTCCCGCGACGTGTGATGGAAACGCTGGCCACAGGCTTGCACGCGGCCAGAGACCTGTCGCTGAACTGGGACGCTCTTGCTGTCGAACGCGCCGCTGAGCGCGGCCTCAGCGCGAACCTCGTGGAGTCGCTCCAAGACCTGACGGAGTCGGACTCGTTGCGCGAACTGGACCTGTCCTTCGACTGGGCGGCCGGCGAACCTCGGCCGAAGGTTCCCGCCTCGCGCATCGTGGTCAACCGTGACGCCATGGCCGGTCTGTCACGCGTTCGGGAACGCCTGGTCCGGCGTGAAGAGCCGCCGCGCACGGAGACCATCGTCGGTCAGGTTCGGTCTCTCACCCGAGAAGACTCCGGTGGGGACGACCAGGAGGAAACGACGATCATCTTGAGCGCCGAGGTCCGGGGAAGGACGCGGAAGATCCACATCCTTCTGAGCGGCGAGGACTACGACTGGGCGATCTTCGCTCACCGGAACCGGTTGCCGTTCACGGTCACCGGCAATCTGGCCTTCGAGCGAGGAGCCTGGCGTCTGACAGGTCCGGTGGCCGTCGACTCTAGTTTCCTGCAGCACCAGCAGCGTTGAATGAGAAAGGGCCCCGGTCAGCTGACCGGGGCCCTTCTCACGTCTCTACTCCCACTCGATGGTGCCCGGCGGCTTGGACGTCACGTCCAGGACCACGCGGTTGACCTCGGCCACCTCGTTGGTGATTCGGGTCGAGATCCGCTCCAGCACCTCGTACGGCAGGCGGGTCCAGTCCGCGGTCATCGCGTCCTCGGACGACACCGGGCGCAGCACGATCGGGTGGCCGTAGGTGCGGCCGTCGCCCTGGACGCCGACGCTGCGGACGTCCGCGAGCAGCACGACCGGGCACTGCCAGATCTGGCGGTCGAGGCCCGCCAGGGTCAGTTCCTCGCGGGCGATGGCGTCGGCCTGGCGCAGCGTGTCGAGTCGGTCCTGGGTGACCTCGCCGATGATGCGGATGCCGAGGCCGGGGCCGGGGAACGGCTGGCGCTGCACGATCGTCTCGGGCAGGCCGAGCTCGGTGCCGACGCGGCGGACCTCGTCCTTGAAGAGTGCGCGCAGCGGCTCGACCAGTTCGAACTGCAGGTCGTCCGGCAGGCCGCCGACGTTGTGGTGCGACTTGATGTTCGCGGTGCCCGCGCCGCCGCCGGACTCGACGACGTCCGGGTAGAGCGTGCCCTGGACGAGGAACTTGTAGTCGCCCTCGGCCTTGAGGTCGCGCTCCGCCTGCTCGAACACGCGGATGAACTCGCGGCCGATGATCTTGCGCTTCTCTTCGGGGTCCGTGACGCCGGCCAGGGCGTTGAGGAAACGCTCGCGGGCGTCGACCGTCACCAGGCGGATGCCCGTGGCGGCCACGTAGTCGCGCTCGACCTGGGCGCGCTCGCCGGAGCGCAGCAGGCCGTGGTCGACGAAGACGCACGTGAGGCGGTCGCCGATGGCGCGCTGGACCAGCGCGGCCGCGACGGCGGAGTCGACGCCGCCGGACAGGCCGCAGATCGCCTTGCCGTCACCGATCTGCTCGCGGATCCGGGTGACCTGCTCGTCCACGATGGACGACGTCGTCCACTGCGGACGGATGCCCGCGATCTCGTGCAGGAACCGGCGCAGCACCTCCTGGCCGTGCGGCGAGTGGTGCACCTCCGGGTGGTACTGCACGCCGGCGAACCGGCGCTCCCTGTTCTCGAACGCGGCGACCGGCGCGCCCTCGCTGGTCGCGGTGACCGTGAAGCCCTCCGGCGCCTTCGTGACGGCGTCGCCGTGGCTCATCCACACCGGGTGGCTCGCGGGGAGCTCCTGGTGCAGCGCGCCGCCCTCGGTGGGCACGCTCAGGTCCGTGCGGCCGTACTCGCGGGTGCCCGTCTGTTCAACCGCGCCGCCAAGTGCGCGCGCCATGGCCTGGAAGCCGTAGCAGATGCCGAAGACCGGGACACCGGTCTCGAACAGCTTCGGGTCGACCTGCGGGGCGTTCTCCTCGTACACGCTCGACGGGCCACCGGACAGAACGATGGCCAGCGGGTTCTTGTCGAGGATCTCGCTGACGGTCGCGGTGTGCGGAACGACCTCGGAGTAGACCTGGGCCTCGCGGACGCGGCGGGCGATCAGCTGCGCGTACTGGGCGCCGAAGTCGACGACGAGAACAGGGCGGTTGCTGGTGTCGGACACGTCGCCAAGGATCTCATGCGTGGACGGTGAACTGCTGACCGGTGGCGGGCTGAACCAGGTGTTCAGGGTGGGTGACGCGGTGCGCAGACCGGCAGGGCCGTGGGCGCCTCGGGTGCACGACCTGTTGCGGCGCTTGGCACCGCTGGGGATCGCGCCGGTCCCGCTGGCGCTCGACGACGAGCACGAGCTGCTCACCTACCTGCCCGGTGACGTTGGCCACGTGTTCCCGTCCGACGACGCGTCGCTGGTCGAGTCGGCGTTGATGCTGCGCAGGCTGCACGACGCCACGATCCCGCTCGTGGATCAGCTCGACGGATGGCAGCACGCCGCCAGGGAACCGGTCGAGGTGGTGCTGCACGGCGACTTCGCGCCGTACAACACGGTCTACCGCGATGGCCTTCCGGTGGGCGTGTTCGACTTCGACACCGCTCATCCCGGGCCGCGCTGGTGGGACGTCAGCTGGGCCATCATCCAGTTCGTGCTGGGTCTGCCGGATGACCGCGAACGGCGCACCCGGCTGTTCTGCGAGACGTACGGATGTGCGTACAACGCCGAGCACGTGTTGACCCGGCTGGACGACACGATCCAAACGATCCGGGAGGATCCGAGGTTCGTGCTCCAGCGGGCTGAAGGGCATGTCGACCACTACTTGGGTCTCATCAGGTACGTCCAGGCCACTAGGGCTTAACGTGGTTTCCATGGACGCGTTCACACCGCAACCCAGGCCGTGCTGGGTCGCCGGCCGCCCCGAGCAGGGCGAGCAGGCGTTGGAGGTCCTCCACCCGTTCGACGGCACCGAGGTCGCCTCGGTGGCCGTACCGGGCAGAGATCAGGTGGAACGTGCGATCGCGGCGGCCGCGGCCGTCGCGAAGGAGTTCCGGCGAACACCCGCGCACGTGCGCGCCGAAGCGCTGCTGCAGGTGTCGCGGACGCTGGCCGAACGCGCGGAGGAGATCGCCGAGACGATCACCGCCGAGAACGGCAAACCGCTGAAGTGGGCCGAGATCGAGGTCTCGCGCGCGGTCAACACGTTCCGCTTCGCCGCCGAGGAGGCGCGCCGGTTCACCGGTGGGCTGCAACGGCTCGACACCGAGGCCGGTGGCGTGGGGCGGATGGCGATCGTCCGGCACGCGCCGCGCGGGCCGGTGCTGGCCGTGGCGCCGTTCAACTTCCCGCTGAACCTGGTGGCGCACAAGGTCGCGCCCGCGCTCGCGGTGGGTGCGCCGGTGATCGTGAAGCCCGCTTCGGCCACGCCGCTCTCCGCGTTGCTGCTGGGCGAGATCCTGGCCGAGACCGGACTGCCGGAGGGCGTGTTCTCGATCCTTCCCGTGCGCGGCAAGGACATGGACGCTCTCGTGCGTGACGAACGACTGCCGGTGATCTCGTTCACCGGGTCCACGAAGGTCGGCTGGTCGTTGATGGAAGCCGCGCCGCGCAAGCACGTGGTGATGGAGCTGGGTTCCAACGCGGCCGCGATCATCTGTCCTGATTGGACGGACCTGGACCACGCGGCGCAGCGCATCGCGACGTTCGGCAACTACCAGGCCGGGCAGTCGTGCATCGCCGTGCAGCGGGTGATCGTGGACCGCTCGAAGGCCGACGAGTTCGTGCCGAAGCTCGTGGAAGCCGTTGCCGCGCTGAAGACCGGCGACCCGCACGACCCCGAGGTCGAGGTCGGGCCGTTGATCGACGAGGACAACGCGCGCCGCGTCGAGGAGTGGATCAACATGGCCACCGACGTCGGCGCACGGGTGCTGCTCGGCGGCAAGCGGACCGGGTCGACGGTCGAGCCGACGGTGCTCACGGACGTGCCCAAGACCGCCAAGGTCTGGACCGAGGAGATCTTCGGGCCGGTGCTCGTGGTGTCCGTAGCGGACGGTGTGGACGACGCGTTCGAGCAGGCCAACGACTCCAAGTACGGGCTGCAGGCCGGGGTGTTCACGCGGGACGTGCAGGTGGCGTTCGAAGCCGCGGCCGAACTCGAGGTCGGCGGCGTGATCGTCGGCGACGTGCCGTCCTACCGCGCGGACCAGATGCCGTACGGCGGTGTGAAGGGATCGGGCACCGGGCGCGAGGGCGTCCGGTCGGCGATGGAGGACTTCACCGAGGAACGCGTGACCGTGCTGACCGGCATCCAGTTATAGGCCCTGCGGGAACGCCAGCACTCGGTCCGGGTCGTACCTGTTCGCGACTTCCCTGAGTCGCGCGAGGTTGCGGCCGTAGTAGGCGGTCGGCCAGTCGGGCATCTCCGGGTCTATGTAGTTCACGTACCCGGTGGTGCCCGCGCCGAGCCCGTCGCGGACGCCGGCGAGCAGTGCGCGAGCCCGTGACTCGGTCAGGTCGCCGAGGTGGACGAAGATCTGGACGCTCGCGGTGGCGTCGCGGTGAGGGAACGCCGTGGCGTCGGCCGCGATCCGTCCGACGGCGCCGCCGAACGAGTCGAGCTGGATCATGAACGGCGGCTGCCCGTCCATCAGCGCGGCGACCTTCGAACCCGGCACCGGCGCGTGCAACATCCGCGACGACGCCACGTACGGTTCGCCGGTTTCCGCAGGTCCCGCGTAGTGGCGCATCGCCTGCAGGTACGTCATCTCCTCGACTTCGCGCTCGGCCGGCGGCATGCGGTCCAGCAACCGGTGCAGGTCCTTCGCCGGTCCCACGTACGCGCCCCTGACGCTCGGCACCGACTTCGGGCCGGAGTCGACGCGCAGGCTCGTCCACAGCTCGTCCGGCGCGTCCGCGATCCACTCCTGCCAAGCGTCGACCACGTCCGCCGTGCCCTCGGGGTAGTCGAGGCCGAACACGGTCAGGCCCGGCGCGGGATCCGTGCGGAACGTGAACTCCGTGACGACGCCGAAGTTGCCGCCACCGCCGCCTTTCAACGCCCAGAGCAGGTCCGGCTCCTCCGAGGCCGTGCGCAGAACGCCGTCCGGGGTGACGATCCGCGCCTCGACGAGGTGGTCGCAGGTCAGGCCGTACTTGCGCGCGGTCACGCCGATGCCGCCGCCGAGCGCGAGTCCGCCGATGCCGACCGAGCGGCACGTGCCGGCGGGCAACGCCTGGCCCGCGGCACCGAGCGCCTCGTAGACGTCGTACATCCGCGCCCCGCCGCCGATGACCGCTGTCCGGCCGTCGATCCGCACGTCCGACAACTCCGCGAGGTCGAGGACGAGGCCTCCGTCGGGCCACGAGTAGCCCGCGTAGCTGTGGCCGCCGCTGCGTGCGGCGACCGGAATGCGTTGGCGTGCCGCGCGTTCCAGGCCCGCCTGGATGTCCTCGACCCGTGTGCACCTCACCACCGCAAGCGGTTTCCGGTGCGCGTAAAGGGTGTTCTGCGGGTCACCAGCCGAGTGCACGACGTCTCGTCTCCTCGTCGTCCGGTCCGGCGACGTGACCGTCCGGCCGGATCAGCAGGCCGTCCCGGACCGTGAAGCCAGGACCCGCCGTACGTGATCCTTCGACCAGGACACCGCCGTTCTCGTAGGCGAACGGGGTGAAGAGCTTGCCCGAGTCGATGCCCTCGCCGGTTTCGAGCGCGTGCTGCCGGTGGGCTCGTTCTTCGCGAGTGCGCGGCACGAGGAAACGCATGGTGTCGCCGGTGATGCGGAGGTTCTCGTCGGCGGCGGCACCGCGTTCGGTGTCGTAGGAGTCGAGCAGGCGCGGACCTGCCTCGCCCCTGCGGTCGGCGGCGATCTTCCAGGCCGCGTTGTCGGCGTCGCAGATGCCGGAGTTCAGGCCGCGGGCGCCGAACGGGCTCATCACGTGCGCGGCATCACCGGCGAGCAGGACTCTCCCCTCGCGGAACCGCGCGGCTCGGCGCTGGTGGAAGCGGTAGGTGGACTGCCAGACGATCTCGTACGGCCGGTCGCCGACGATCGCGCGGACGTGGTCGTCGGTGAGCTGGACGTCCTCGGCGACCTGCCAGTCGATCCGCCAGACGCCCTTCGGCTGCGGGTGCAGGAGGACCTGCCGGCCAGGATTCCAAGGCGGGTCGAAGTAGAAACGGCGTTCGGGCGTCTCGAAGTCCAGGTCGACGCGAACGTCGGCGATGATGAACCTGTCGTCGAACGAGAAGCCCTCGAACGGGATGTTCAGGAGCTGCCTGACGGTCGAGTGCACGCCGTCCGCCGCGATGCAGTGACTCGCCCTGATTCCATCCTTTGTGGACACCCCGTCATCTTGCTGGGCAAGGTTTTCAAGTGCGTGCCCGTAGCGGAGCTCGATGAGCGGTTCGGCGCGGACGCGTTCTTCCAGCAGCTGCTCGACGACGGTCTGCGGGGTGTTCACGAACGGCGGGAAACCCAAGGCCGGAGGGAAGGTCAGGGTCAGGACCTCGCGGTCGCGGTGGTAGGTGCGGCCGGTGTACCAGGTGACGCCCGCGTCGGCGACGGCCTGCCCGACGCCGATCCGTTCGAGGATCTCCAGCACGTCGCGCTGGACGCAGATCGACCGGCTGCCCGTCTGCGAGCGCTTCGGCTCCTTCTCCAGGACGATGCTGGGCACACCGGCTCGCGCGAGGAACAGCGCGGCGGCGAGGCCGACCGGTCCGGCACCCACCACCAGGACCGTCACTGCAGGGCGTCCCAGACGGCGCGGTCGCGTTCGGCGGTCCAGATCTCCGGCCAGTCCCTGCCGTCGCACTCGTCCCAGTAGCGCTTCACGTCGAACGGCAGGCAGTGCTCGAAGATCGGCCAGCGCCCGTAGCGGGCCACGAGGGCCTGGTGCGCCAGCTCGAAGGCCTGCTTGAGCGTGCCGCCCTCGGCGTGGACCCCGCCGACCGTGCGGCGCAGTTCGTTGAGGAAGTGCCTGCTCTGGTTGATGGCGGCCTCGACCTCGTAGCGGTCGCGGGCGACCTTGCCGCGTCCGCCGACCAGGACCTCGGCGCCCAGTTCCGCGACCTCGTCCAAAGTGGACGTTGCCCACTCGTCGTGGAACGCGTCACCGGTGTAGAGAGCGGCCTGCGACTCGACCAGGTCGCCGGCGAACAGGATGCGTTGCTGCGGGAGCCACGCCACGATGTCGCCCGCTGTGTGCCCGCGTCCGAGGAACTGCAGCACCAGGTCGCCGCGCTCGTCGCCGAGCGGGATCGTCATGCGGTCGGAGAACGTGAGCGTCGGCCACGTCAGGCCGGGGATCTCCTCCGGCGACTCGAAGAGCCGCGGCATGCGGCCGAACTCGCTCTCCCAGTCCTGCTGCCCGCGTTCGGCGATCAGGACCCGCGTCATCTCGTGCGCGACGATCTCCTGGGCGTCGAACGCGCTGGCCCCGAGCGTGCGCACGGCGTGGTAGTGGCTGAGCACGAGGTACCGGACGGGCTTGCGGGTGTGCTTGCGCAGCTGCGTGAGCCACCGCCGCGCGGCCGCCGGTGTGGCGCGCGCCTCGAAGCAGATCAGGAAGTCCTCGGCCTCGATGGCCGCGACGTTGGGGTCGCCTTCGGCGGTCAGGGTGTAGACGCCCTCGGCGAGTTCGACGAAGACCTCGTCCTTGGGGGCGAGGTCGGCGCTGGAGGCAAAAGGCTTTTTGGCCATGCCTCCACCGTGTCAGGACGCCTTCACGATCGGCAACCGCAAAGCGGCTGGAGCTTGATCGGGAACCGCCGGGTTCTTCGGCTTCGTCGGATTGATCCTGCGGTAGGGCAGGCTCTGCTCCGGCCGCTGGTCCTGCTCACCCTTGTTCGGCCACAGCGAGAACGCCCGCTCGGCCTGCGCGGTGATCGTGAGGCTCGGGTTCACGCCGAGGTTCGCGCTGATCGCCGCACCGTCCACAACGGACAGTCCGGGGTAGTTGAAGACCCGGTGGTACGCGTCGATCACGCCCTGTCCCTCGTCGCTCGCGATCGCGCAGCCGCCGATGAAGTGCGCGGTCAGCGGGATGTTGAACAGCTCGCCCCAAGTACCGCCGGCCATGCCGTCGATGTGCTTGGCGGCCAGCAGGTTCGCCTCGTGACCGGCCGGGATGAACGCCGGGTTCGGGTCGCCGTGCCCCTGCTTGCTGGTGAGCTTGCCGCGCTTGAGGAACGTGGTGATGGAGTTGTCGAGACTCTGCATGACCAGCAGGATCACGGTCCGCTCGCTCCACCGGTGCACGCTGAGCAGCCTCAGCAGCCGGAGCGGGTGCCTGACCGCCTGCTTGATGAACTGCAACCATCGCGGCGTGCTCAGCGCACCGTCCGTGGCGAGGGTCTGCAGCATGCCCATGGCGTTGCTGCCCTTGCCGTACCGGACGGGTTCGATGTGCGTGATCTCGTCGGGGTGGATGGAGCTCGTGATCGCGACGCCCTGAGTGAAGTCGCTGTCCGGGTCGACCGTGTAGCGCGCGGCCCCGATGATCGACTCGGAGTTGGTGCGGGTGAGCTCGCCGAGCTTGGCCGAGATCTTCGGCAGCGTCGTGGCCTTCGCCTTGTGCAGGAGCTGCTGGGTGCCCCAGGTGCCGGCGGCGATCACGACCTGGTCGGCGGTGAAGGTGGCCTTGGCCTTCCCGCCGGTCATCTTCGTGTCGATGGTCCAGGTGCCGTTGTTCTCGCTGAGCTGCGTGACCGTGGTCAGCGGGAAGACCTTCGCGCCGAGCTTCTCCGCGAGGTAAAGGTAGTTCTTGACCAGGGTGTTCTTCGCGCCGACCCGGCAACCCGACATGCAGCTGCCGCACTCGGTGCACCCGGTGCGTTCCGGCCCGGCGCCCCCGAAGTAGGGATCCGCCGCCTTCTGACCGGGCTCGCCGAAGAACACGCCGACGGGAGTCGCGTGGTAGCTGTCCTCGACCCCCATGTCCTTCGCGACCTTCTGCATGACGACGTCGCTCGGGGTCGTCGTGGGGTTCGTGACGACGCCGAGCATCCGGCTCGCCTGGTCGTAGAACGGCTCCAGCTCGTCCTGCCAGTCGGTGATGTGCGCCCACTGCCGGTCCTCGTAGAACGGCTTGAGCGGCCGGTACAGCGTGTTCGCGTACACGAGGCTTCCGCCACCGACGCCCGCACCGGCGAGCACCATGACGTTGCGGAGGGTGTGGATGCGCTGGATGCCGAAGCACCTGAGCTGCGGCGCCCACAGGTACCTGCGGAGATCCCAGCTGGTCTTGGCGAACTCGTCGTCGGCGAACCGTCGCCCCGCCTCCAGGACGGCGACGCGGTAGCCCTTCTCGGTCAGGCGGAGCGCGGCCACGCTTCCGCCGAACCCGGAGCCGACGATGACGACATCGAAGTTACCGGCGAGTTCACCCATGGATCGGAGAGTAGGCGTTACTTCCGGTAACGCCTAGTCCCCGATCGGTTCAGACGGGCGAGGAACGCTCATGAAGGCGGTCCAGAGGTCCACCGCCTGCTCCAGACTCAGCGCCGCGACCTGCTCCAGAGGAATCCCGGCGGTGTGCACGAGACGCTGCGCCAGCCAGTCGGGGACCGGCTCCCGCGGCGGGACCACCTCCACGACCACGTCGCCCGCGAGGCGACCGAGCCTGCCGATGACATCGGCCAGCTTGGCCAGCGTGGAGTCCCTATCAGCGATCGACGCGATCCTCGCAGACGCCTCGGCGTAGACCTCGGCATCCGAGCGCGCGCCCACGCACCAGATCTCACAGATCTCGATCGCGCCGTCAGACGTGACCCGGTAGACGATCCGCCAGTGGTTGCGTCCCACCACCAACTTGCGAAATCCGGTCAACTCGCCACCGAGCGGATGCCCGGCCTCCGGGTTGTCGAGCAGGATCTGGATCTTCTTGAGAACCTTGGGCACGACATCAGGGCCAAGGCGACGCAGGTCATCGACAGCCGCGTCGGTGAACAGAACTTCAGCCATCGAGCGAGTCGTCGTCCTCCACCGCCGCCAGCGACTCACGGGTGTGCCCGAACGCCGCCAGCACGTCGTCGAAGGAGGTGCGCCGCCCCGAGTCGGCAGCCGACCGCGCCAGCACGAGCGCCAGATCCCTCAGATCCGCCGCCGCTTCGTCGATCTCAGCCAGGCGACTCATCGCGACGACAGCCGCCACCGGACGGCTGTGCCGCGTGACGACTACCGGGCCACCCTGCTCGGCGTCAGCGACCAAGCCGGCGACGCCACGTTTCGTGGCCTCCGTGACGGTCAGCTCGCGAGCCTCGTGAATTGCGGTCACCTACAGAACTGTACAGAAAATCTGCACAGAAAGTCGAGGGCGTGCTGGCAGCGCTTCCGCCGAACCGGAGAGTAGGCGTTACTTCCGGTAACGCCTAGTCCCCGATCGGTTCAGCTCGGCACAACGAGTTCGGACAGCACCGCGTAGGCGATGCACACGAGAGCGAACGCGCCCACCGCCAAGGCGGCGTAGTGGGCCCAGGTCCAGGGCACCTTCACCTTGGGAGGCTTCTCTCGCTTCCCGCCCTTCGGCCCTGCCGAGCCGCTGCTGGGCACGTTCGCCGCCAGCACGTCATCCAGATCCACGCTCACTCCGGACAGCTCAGAGAACCAGGCCCTCGATCACCCACACCATGAACGCCACGGCCAGCGCCGTGATCACCAGCCCACCGCAGACGAACAGGGTCAGCATCTTCCAGCCGATGCCCCCGACTCGCTCGTCGACCTCCTCGGGCGCTTCCTCGATCTCGAACTCTTGGACTTCGGCGTCCGGGTCGATCGTGTCCACATCACTGTTCTTGCCGTCGCCGAACAAGGCATCCAATTCCACGCACAAGAGGACGCGCGGAGTAGCCGTCTGGTTGCAAGATCAGGTTTGGGCCCACGCGGCAATCGGGAGGCTGAGGTAAACGCCCACGTCAGCGAGGCCACATGCGTCGGCGATGGTCTTGCACAGGTCGTCGACTCGGTCCTGGCGGTTGGCGGCGCGGCTCTCGAACCACTTCGAGCGGACCTCGACAACGATGTCCATGCCGCTGACGTCGAACGGGCCGCGCGGGCGGAAGCGCAGTTCCACGTCGCCAGGCTGGAGGTCGCCGTCGTAGGGCTCCTCCGGGCACTCGACCGCCACCGAGACGGCGTGCGGGAGCATTGCCGCCAGTTCCTTGAGCACTGCGTGAGGGACGTGGGGTGCGTAGGTGATCTCGACGAGCGGCACGGCGTCCAGCAAAGCAGAGGGGCGCGTCCCAGCTGGAACGCGCCCCTCGACCAGTTGATCTCAGCCGCGGATGGTCAGGCCGACCTTCTGGAACTCCTTGAGGTCCGAGTAGCCGGTCTTGGCCATGGCCCGCTTGAGGGCGCCGAACAGGTTCGTCACGCCGCGCGGGTCGGCGGACGGGCCGAACAGCAGCTTGCGCAGGTCGAGCTCCTGGTCCACCGCGTCGGCGACGAGGCTGCGCGGCACAGACGGGTGCGCGGACGACGCCGTCCAGTACAGGCCCTGGCCCGGTGCCTCGGTCGCGGCGGCCAGCGGCTCGCCGAGCATCACGGCGTCGGCACCGCAGGCGATGGACTTCGCCACGTCGCCCGAGGTCGTGACGCCGCCGTCGGCGATGACGTGCACGTAGCGGCCGCCGGTCTCGTCGAGGTAGTCGCGGCGCGCGGCCGCGGCGTCGGCGATCGCGGTGGCCATCGGCACGCCGATGCCCAGCACCGAGTCGGTGGTGGTGACGCCGGGCGTGTAGCCGTAGCCGACGATCACGCCCGCCGCGCCGGTGCGCATGAGGTGCATGGCGGTGCGGTAGTCGCCGACACCGCCGGCGATCACCGGGATGTCGAGGTCCGCGATGAACGACTTCAGGTTCAGCGGCTCGCCGTCACGCGACACGTGCTCCGCCGAGATGATCGTGCCCTGCACGACCAGGATCTCGACGCCCGCGGCCAGCAGGTCCGGCGTCAGCTCGGCAGCGCGCTGCGGGCTGACGCGGACTGCGACCGTGACGCCCGACTCGCGGATCTGCTTGACCGCCTCGGCGATCAGGTCCATCCGCAGCGGGGCGGAGTGCAGCTCCTGCAGGACCTTCACGGCCGCCGCCGGGTCGTCGCTGTCCTCGGTCGCCTGGACCAGGCGGAACAGCGCCTCGTCCACGTCGCCGTGGCGGGCCCAGAGGCCCTCGGCGTTGAGCACACCGAGGCCACCGAGCTCACCGATCGCGACCGCCGTGCCCGGCGACACGATGGCGTCGGTCGGGTGGGTGATCAGCGGGATGTCGAAGCGGTAGGCATCGATCTGCCACGTCGTGGAGACGTCCTTCGACGACCTCGTCCGACGCGACGGGATGATCTCGATGTCGTCCAGCTCGTAGGCCCGCCTCGCGGTCCGGCCCATGCCGATCTCGACCAGATCGCGCACCTGTGGTTCTCCTTCGTCCAGGGGTCTGGGGGCCGCCCCCAGAGAAAACACGGCGAGCGAACGTGGTCCGCGCTTTCTGCGGACACACGTCGCCCTGAGCGAGCCCAACGGCCCGCAGACCCTAACGGGTGGTGTAGTTCGGGGCTTCGACGGTCATCGTGATGTCGTGCGGGTGGCTTTCCTTCAGGCCCGCCGCGGTGATGCGCACGAGCTGCTGGTTCTGCAGCTCGGCGATCGTGTGGGAGCCCGTGTAGCCCATCGCCGCGCGCAGGCCGCCGTTGAGCTGGTGCACGACCTGCGACAACGGGCCGCGGAACGGCGTGCGGCCCTCGATGCCCTCGGGGACGAGCTTGTCCTCGTTGAGCACGTCGTCCTGGAAGTAGCGGTCCTTCGAGAACGACTTGTTCTCGCCACGGGACTGCATCGCGGCCAGCGAGCCCATGCCGCGGTAGGTCTTGAACTGCTTGCCGTTGACCAGGATCAGGTCGCCGGGCGCCTCCTGGGTGCCCGCGAGCAACGAGCCGAGCATCACGGCGGACGCGCCGGCCGCGATGGCCTTGGCGATGTCGCCGGAGTACTGGATGCCGCCGTCACCGATCACCGGCACACCGGCAGGGGTGCAGGCGAGCGACGCCTCGTAGATCGCGGAGATCTGCGGCACGCCGACACCGGCGACGACGCGCGTGGTGCAGATCGAGCCGGGACCGACACCGACCTTCACGCCGTCCGCGCCCGCGTCCACCAGAGCCTGGGCCCCGGCCCGCGTCGCGACGTTGCCGCCGACGACGTCCGCCGAGTCGCCGAGCTCCTTCTTGATGCGCGCGACCATCTCCAGCACGCCGCGCGAGTGCCCGTGGGCCGTGTCGACCATCAGCACGTCGACGCCGGCCTCGGCGAGCGTCATCGCGCGGACGAACGAGTCCTCGCCCACACCCACGGCGGCGGCGCACAGCAGGCGACCGTCCGGGTCCTTGGTGGCCATCGGGTACTGCTCGGTCTTGACGAAGTCCTTGACCGTGATCAGGCCCTGCAGCTTGCCGTCGCCGTCGACGATCGGCAGCTTCTCGACCTTGTGCCGGCGCAGCAGGCCGAGCGCGGCCTCCGCTGACACGCCGACCTGCGCGGTGACCAGCGGGCCCTTGGTCATGACCTCGATCACGCGCTTGGTGTGGTCGAGCTCGAACCGCATGTCGCGGTTCGTGATGATGCCCACGAGCTTGTTGTTCGAGTCCGTGACCGGCACGCCGGAGATGCGGTAGCGCGCACACAGCGCGTCGACCTCGGCCAGCGTGTCGTCGGGAGAACAGGTGACCGGGTCGGTGACCATGCCGGCCTCTGACCGCTTGACGGTCTCGGCCTGACGGGCCTGGTCCTCGATGCTCAGGTTGCGGTGCAGCACGCCGATGCCGCCCTGACGTGCCATCGAGATCGCCATCCGGCCCTCGGTGACCGTGTCCATTGCGGCGCTGGCCAGCGGAATCCTGAGGGTGATGTTGCGCGAGATCCTGGTGCTCGTGTCGACGCCACTCGGAACGACGTCGGACTCGGCAGGCAGCAGGAGCACGTCGTCGAAGGTCAGTCCCAGCATGGCGAACTTCTGCGGGACTCCATCAGCGTTGAGCTCGCTGGTCATAGCGGGTGACATGCCTTCCGTCGTGCGGTCTGCGCTCTGCCTGCCCTTTTGGGGTCCTGCGTGTCCAGTTTCCGCAGGCGGAGGCGGTGCGACCCATGGTATCTGGACGACCGAGGGGGTACGGCGGGTACCGTGCGGGGTCGTGCCGCACGACGCGTTGCCACCAGACCCCTTCGCGGGTGACCCAGAAGACCCCGCACTCTCTCTGGGCGAACCGCACCACGACCACCCCCCGATGGACGAAGACGAGCGAACAGAGCTGGTCAGCGACCTGAGCGACCTCGCCGTCTACCAAGCGCTGCTGGAACACAGAGGCGTGCGCGGCATCGTCGTGGACTGCGGCGAGTGCGAGGAACCGCACTATCACGACTGGGCACTGTTGCGAGCCTCACTCGAACAACTCCTCGCCGACGGCCGCATGCGCCCGCACGAGCCGGCCTTCGACCCGAACCCCGGCGCCTACGTCAGCTGGGAGTACTGCCGGGGATACGCGGACGGCGTCACGGCCAGCGAGTCGGCCCGCTGACCGCAGGACCGGTCACATTCCACCTGACGTGTGAACGCCTGAGCATGTGAACGGCCCCTGACCTCGAAGGATCAGGGGCCGTTCACACTGCGTCTCAGTTGGAGCCGGTCGTCTCGCCGATGGTCTCACCGGCGGTGCCGGTCGACCCGCTCTCGCCACCGGGGTCCGGCGGAGGAGGCGGCGGCGGGTTCTCCCCGCCGTTCGACGTCGGCGGTGCCGGAGTCTCCGACGAGGGCGGCGTCGACGGCTGCGTGGTCGACGGCTCGGTCGACGGCGTGGAGGACGGCGTCGTGGGCTCCGAAGACCTGGTCGGCTTCGGCGGCTTCGGCGTCGTCGTGGACGGCGGCGTCGAGGTGTTGGTGTCGAGCTCCTTCTCGAGCTCCTTGTGCTTCTCCTCGAGCTTCTGCTTGCCGTCGGCCGTGGACACCGACTCGAGGCTGGCGCCGATCTTGTTCAGCTTCTCGCGGGCCTCGTCGACCTTGCCCTCGCGCAGGGCGAGGCGGGCCGACTCGAGGTCGGTGTTGATGATGGCCGCTGCCTCGATCGACTTCGCGTGCTCGGAGTACAGCACTCGCGTGAGACCCCAGAGCGCGTCGCCGGGCTGGGCGTCGCGGGCCACGAGGCTCACGCCGGTGAAGGCGATGGCCAGGACCGCCGCGGCGCTCGCCAGCGGGATCAGGAAGCGGTGCCTGCTCACCGGCTGCGGGCGCGCGGCCTGGATCGTGGCGATCGCCGTGTCGGTGTCGACGAGCTCGCCGAACGGCTCGGTCTCCACCTCGTTGCGCCATGCGAGCAGCAACGCGTTCAGCTCGTCGTCGGCCACATTGCCGGCCGCGCCCGGTGTCGCCGACCCCAGCGCGTCCAGCAGCCTGTCATCAGCCTGTACAGCCGAAAGATCATCTGCGACGGGTTCGTGCGGGGCTCTATCGTCCTGTCCGCGCACTTCCTCGTCGTCCTTCCCGTGTTCGTCGGCCACTCAGACCACCTCCTCCGCTGCCAGCGACTTGCGCAGCCGAGCCAGCGCACGGTGTTGCGCCACCCGAACCGCACCCGGAGTCGAACCAACCGCCTCGGCAGTTTCCTCGGCGGACAGTCCGACCACCACCCTCAACAGCAGGATCTCCCGCTGCTTCTCCGGCAGGACGCGCAGTAGGACGGCCATCCGGTCGGAGAGTTCGCCCTGCATCGCCCGCTGCTCCGGACCAGCTTCGGTCTCCGGCGCGTCGGGAACTTCGGGAACGGGCTCGGAGCGATTCCTGGCGGCAGACCGATGTGCATCGGCGACCTTGTGCGCCGCGATCCCGTACACGAACGCGAGGAAGGGCCGACCCTGATCGCGGTAGCTGGGCAATGCCGTGAGCACCGCGAGACACACCTCCTGGGCCACATCGTCCGCCGAAGCGAAGCTTCGCTCCTGCCTTCCAACTCGGGCGCGGCAGTACCGCACCACCAGAGGACGAATGGAGGCCAGCAGGCGTTCGATCGCCTGGCGGTCGCCGTCGACGGCCGCGCCCACTTCGGCGTCCAGTCCGTCCCCCAAGTTGGTCATCGCAGACAACAGCCCTGGTGTTACTTGTTGGCGTACCGACATAGAACAGCACGAGTCACTCACAGCGACTCGTTGCAGCGCCTTCACCGTACCGGTCTTCAGGACTTCTGTTCATAGGCGGGGTATGGACACCCCGCGTGAACAGCAGACACGCCCGAACGACTGACAGCCCGGCGACATTGTCACCGGGCTGGGCTAATTGCGCGACCTGAAGAACCACCGGCCGCGTGAGTGAGCCCTCTCACGCCACCGGCCCCGCTTCCCCACATGCGGCATATGAGGACGCGGGGCCGGTGCGGCGAGAGCGACTACTGAACGAGGCCTCGCCGGAAGCCGTGCGCGACCGCCTGAGCGCGGTCACGAACACCGAGCTTGCGGAAGAGACGACGGGCGTGCGTCTTGACCGTGTCCTCCGACAGGTAGAGCTCGCGGCCGATCTGGCCGTTGCTCTTGCCCTGGCTCATGCCACGCAGCACCTGGAGCTCACGCTCCGTGAGCTGCACGCCCGGGTCGGAGGGCTGACGAGGTGCCGGCACCGAGGTGCTGGCGAGCGTGTGCGCGAGGGCCGCCACAAGCTCGGGACGCGACGCGTCCCACCTCAGATAGCCACGAGCACCGCCGGCGATCGCCGCGGCGATGCTCCCGGCGTCGTCGGGGGCTCCGAAGACGATGACGTTTGCCTGCGGATTCGCTGAGACGAGCCGACGGGTAGCTTCAACCCCGGTCGGGACAGCGCGCTGAGTTCCCACCAGCACGACGTCGACCGGCTGCCTTGAAAAGCGAGCCAACAACTCGTCACCGTGCGCTACGCAGTCGATGCGGCTAACCCCGGGGACAGCCGACATCACGCGGGTGAGACCCTCCCGCACACTGCGCCGGTCGTCGCAAATAAGGACCGTGGTCACGGGGACTCCTTTCCTGCAGCCGAGTGACGTTCCATCTCCCCTATCGGACGCTGGCGGCCCAACCTTGACACGATCCGGTGCTTAATCCGTCAAGAAGTTCGTCTGAGGGTCTGCGTTCGGGGGTTCCCCGGAACGGAGCAGCCCGGTCGGCACCCACGGGGAGTCAAGGGCGACCTGTCGGCTGACGGCATCAGCTCTGCGTAACACGCAGCTCAGGGCCTCCGTCGCCCGGTCGATGGCGATTGCGCCCACCGTGGGGGCATGGCCCGCCAGGACGAGAGCGCTCGGCCAGATCAACGGATGAAGTCCCTTCGCGGCGCTGTGATTTAGCTCACACTCGACCAGTTCAACCCCGCGGTTCAGGCCGTCGGGTGTCCCCCACACGACCAACGAGGTGCCCAGAACGAGTGCCGACTTGAGCTCGTGCCGGAGCGCCTTTCTGCTCGTCGCCACGGCGTGGGCGACCTCAGCGGGCGCCACCGCGGCCTGCGCGCGGCCGGACGCCAGCTCAATCTCTGCGGATACCCAGCCCTTGCGGACCTCACTCCTCCACGAGTGCGTCTCAACTCGTGCGAGCAACCCGCGGGCCTCTTCCAGGCGTTGAGCACCCAGCGAATCGGCCGCGAGACCGAGCAGGGCGTCCGTCCGGGCGCCTGCGGCGTCGATCCCGTCCGGGTCACCGCGGTCCGCTGACTGGACGCGGGCGAGCGCCGCGCCGTCGAGGGGACGGGCGAGGTGATGGGCGCCCAGCTGACGGTGGTGCGACGCGCGAGTCGAGAGGGAGAGGGACGCGATCACCGGGTCGGGGTCGTGACGGAGCGCGTCCAATGTGGTGGCAGCGGCCGCGTAATGGCCCCGACCACCCAGAACGACGGCCGCGAGCCACCGGGCGCGAGAGCTGGGGGACGCGAGCGCGGACCAGACGTCGAGATCGGGTGAGTCACCGAAGGCGGCTCGGCGCAGCTCCTCTTCCATCACGGCGAGGAGTCTGCCGTCAGATGAGGAACCGCGGGCGTGGGGTCAGGTGACCGCGGCCTCGACGGCCTCGACAGCGGTGGCGAGGTCCTCGACCCGCTCCGCCGGAGCCGTCACCACACCCCGTCGCCAGCCTGGCCCGCCCACGAACAACCTCACCTGCTGCCGGGTGCGCGGCAGAGCGGTGATCACCCCCGGATCGGCGTAGCGCGGCAACTGCGCCCACAGCACCACCGCGGCGGGCGCGGTACGGCGTACGGCGGCGGCCAACGCGTCCATCGGCAACGCCGCCCCGAGCTGCCGGGCGACGACTCCTCGGTGCGCCAGTTCCGCGGCCAACGGGTAGAGGGGAAGGTTGTGCCTCTCTTCCGGCATGCACGCCAGCAGCACGGGCCGATGGTTGCGTCCGGACGTGACGAGCGGTGTCGCGCGCACGAACGCCGCGAGCACGCACTCGTTCAACAGGTGCTCGACCTCGACGCCGGCCCCGGAGAGCTGCCACCGCGCGGCGACGGCCGTCAGCACCGGCCGCACGACCTCGTTCCAGGTGGTGATCACGCCGTCGGACGCCAGCGAGTCGGCGAGCATCCCCTGGACGGCGATGGAGTCCATCGCGACGGCCGCGCGGCCCAATCCGCGCGCCAATCGAGACGCTCCGGGCAATTTCAGTCCACGTCCACCCGATGGTGCGACAGGAGCCACTCCGTGTGTCATCGACGATTTCGAGTCGAGCGCGAAACGGGCGGCTTCCGCGGACGACGCGCCACGAAGAAGAGCGCGTTGCATCAATTCGAGCCGGGCCACGTCCGGGGGCCCGTATTTCCGGTGCCGCCCCACGGTGTGGCCGGTCGGACCGAGTCCGTAGCGGCGGTCCCAGGTGCGAAGGGTGGCGGGTGCCACGCCGAGTCGCCTGGCCACCGCGGCCACTGAGAGAAGGGGCTCACTCGTGTGACTCCCGGCAGAGGTGTGCTCCGGCGGTGTCATCACGAGAGCCATGTTCCGTTCACCTCATCCGGGCGGCAACTCCGGGCGGTGAGTGATCGAACACGCGTGCCGTCACCCATCAGTTGATAAGGGTCTTCAGCCTCTTGAACAAGTTTTGACGCGGTTCTACGGTGGATCATCGTTAAGCCGAATGGAGCAGTCGTCACGGAGGCGGTCTCGATGGCGGACACCCGAAGGCTCCCCGGTCCCAACGCAGACCTGTGGGACTGGCAGATGCGCGGTTCGTGCCGGGGCATGGACAGTGCGTTCTTCTTCCACCCCGACGGTGAACGGGGCCCGGCGAGATCTCGGCGGGAAGCTCGCGCCAAGGCCGTCTGCCTCGCCTGCCCGGTGTTGGAGATGTGTCGCAGGCACGCGCTCGCGGTGCAGGAACCGTATGGAATCTGGGGCGGGCTCTCGGAATCGGAGCGCGACCACATCATCAAGGCACGAAAGCGGCAATTGGCAATTGTGTAGACGATAAAACCGGGGCGGTGCCAAACGAAATGGCACCGCCCCGGTTTTATTTGAGTTCGAAGAACTCGGCAGGTCTCAGTGGCCGTGCCCGTGGCCGTGGCCGTGTCCGGCCGCGGAGGAAGCGGGCTCGTCCGCCTTCTTCTCGACGATGGCGCTCTCGGTCGTGAGCACCATGCGCGCGATGGAGGCGGCGTTCGCCACGGCGGAACGCGTGACCTTGACCGGGTCGATGATGCCCTGCTCGAGCAGGTCACCGAACTCCAGCGAAGCCGCGTTGATGCCGAAGCCCCACTCGCCCTCGCGGACCCTGTTCACCACGACGGCGCCTTCGAGGCCGGCGTTCGCGGCGATCCA
Source organism: Lentzea sokolovensis (assembly GCF_033949975.1). Lineage (NCBI taxonomy): Bacteria > Bacillati > Actinomycetota > Actinomycetes > Pseudonocardiales > Pseudonocardiaceae > Lentzea > Lentzea sokolovensis. The sequence goes on along the minus strand of NZ_JAXAVU010000005.1, from coordinate 48,408 downwards.
GAACAGCGGCGCGGACAGGGCCTTCGCGACGAGCGCGACACCCGTGGCCTCGTCACCCGACAGGCCGAGGCCACCGTCGAGCACCTTGGCGCCGTGCACGAGAGCGGAGCCACCGCCGGGGACGATGCCCTCCTCGACCGCGGCCTTGGTAGCGGCGACCGCGTCCTCGATGCGGTGCTTGCGCTCCTTGAGCTCGGTCTCGGTGGCGGCGCCGACCTTGATCACGGCGATGCCGCCGGAGAGCTTCGCGAGGCGCTCCTGGAGCTTCTCGCGGTCCCAGTCGGAGTCCGTGGCCTCGATCTCGCGGCGCAGCTGCTCCGCGCGGCCGGCGATGTCGGCCTTGGTGCCGCCGCCGTCCACGATCGTGGTGTCGTCCTTGGTCACGACGACGCGGCGGGCGGTGCCCAGCTGGTCGAGCGTGGTCTCGGACAGCTTGAGACCGATCTCCGAGGAGATCACCTCGCCGCCGGTGACGACCGCGAGGTCGTCCAGGAACGCCTTGCGGCGGTCACCGAAGAACGGCGCCTTCACGGCGACGACCTTCAGGGTCTTGCGGACGGCGTTGACCACCAGCGTGGACAGGGCCTCGCCCTCGACGTCCTCGGCGACGATCAGGAGCGGCTTGCCGGACTCCGCGACCTTCTCGAGGATCGGGAGGACGTCGGCCAGCGCCGAGATCTTCTCGCGGTGCAGCAGGATGCGGACGTCTTCGTAGACGGCCTCCTGCGCCTCGAGGTCGGTCGAGAAGTGCGTCGACACGTAGCCCTTGTCGAACTGCACGCCCTCGGTGATGACCAGCTCGGTCGCGAGCGTGGACGACTCCTCGACGGTGATGACACCGTCTTCGCCGACGCGCTCGATGGCCTCGCCGAGCAGGGCGCCGATGGACTCGTCACGCGAGGAGACGGTGCCGACCTGCGCGATGTTCTCGCGGCCCTTGACCGGGGTGGCCTTGGCCTTGAGCGCGTCCACGACGGCGTCGGAGGCGGCCTGGATGCCACGGCCGAGCGCGGTCGGGTTCGCACCCGCGGCGATGTTGCGCAGGCCTTCCTTGACCAGCGCCTGCGCCAGCACGGTGGCGGTGGTGGTGCCGTCACCCGCGACGTCGTTGGTCTTGGTGGCGACCGACTTGGCGAGCTGCGCGCCGAGGTTCTCGAACGGGTCGTCCAGCTCGATCTCGCGAGCGATGGTCACACCGTCGTTGGTGACCGTCGGGCCACCGAACTTCTTGTCGAGCACGACGTGCCGCCCACGCGGGCCAAGGGTGACCTTGACCGTGTCGGCGAGCTTGTTGACGCCGCGCTCAAGCGCCCGACGAGCGTCCTCGTCGAAGCTGATCTGCTTGGGCATTGACTGAAGCCTCTCTGAGTAGCGAAACGCCCCGGACACCCCGGATGGGGCGCCGGGGCGTCAGGCATGACAGCCGAGCGTCTTAGTTGACGACGGCCAGCACGTCGCGGGCGGAGAGGATCAAGTACTCCTCGCCGTTGTACTTGACCTCGGTGCCGCCGTACTTCGAGTAGATGACGACGTCGCCGACAGCGACGTCCAGCGGGACGCGGTTGCCTTTGTCGTCGATGCGGCCGGGGCCCACCGCGAGGACCTTGCCCTCCTGGGGCTTCTCCTTCGCGGTGTCCGGGATCACGAGGCCGGAGGCGGTCGTCGTCTCAGCCTCGGAGGCCTGGACAACGATCTTGTCCTCAAGCGGCTTGATGTTCACGCTCACCGGGATGACCTCCACGGGTCGTTGGCAGGTTCGTCTGTTTAACGGCTCCTGCCACCCCGCCGTCGCGGGGGTCGGGGCGGTACTGGTGCCGTGCAATTGGCACTCTACCCACGAGAGTGCCAAGCCTTCAACGAGACCCCCGAACCGATCACCATCCGGGAGCCGTATTCAGGGCATGTCCCCGTTGACGCGCCGAACGCTGCTGCTCGCAGGCGTGGCAGGAGTCACAGCGTTCTCGACCGCCGCCTCGGCCCGGCCGAGCGACCCTTTCACACTCGGTGTGGCCTCGGGCGACCCGACACCCGACGGAGTGGTTCTGTGGACGCGGCTGGCCGTCGAACCCCTCGCGGAGGACGGCCTGGGAGGCATGCCGAGCCGTCCGATCGAGGTCCAGTGGCAGGTCGCCGACGACGAACGATTCACCCGAATTGTTCAGCGCGGCTCCACCACGGCTCGACCCGAGGAGGCGCACAGCGTCCACGTGGAGCTCGTCGGGCTGGAGCCCGGCCGCGAGTACTTCTACCGCTTCAAGGCCCTCAACCACCTCTCGCGGACGGGCCGGACGCGCACGACACCGCCTACTGACTCGTTGCAAGTCCCACTGACGATGGCCTTCGCGTCGTGCGCGCAGTACGAGCACGGCTACTTCACGGCCTACCGCAGGCTCGCGGAGGACGAGCCCGACCTGGTGCTGCACCTCGGCGACTACACCTACGAGTACGAGAGCGGCATCCACGTCGCCCCGAGCGGCAACGTCCGGCACGTCGAGGGTCCGACCACGGTGACACTCGCGGGTTACCGGCGGCGGCAGGCGCAGTACAAGACCGACCCCGACCTGCAGGAAGCGCACGCCGTGGCGCCGTGGGCGGTGATCTGGGACGACCACGAGGTCGACAACAACTGGGCGGGACTGCTGCCGGACAAGCCGCAGCCGGACTTTCCCGCGCGGCGGGCCGCGGCCATCCAGGCGTACTACGAGAACATGCCTTTGCGCAGGTCATCGAGGCTGTATCGGCGGATCGGCTGGGGCTCGCTCGCGACGTTCCACATGCTCGACACCCGCCAGTACCGGACCGACCAGGCCTGCGGCGACGGGCTGCAGCTCTGTCCCGAACGACTGGAGCCGGAACGCACGATGCTCGGCGCCGCGCAGGAGGAGTGGCTGTTCGACGGCCTGCGCGGCTCGCGGGCGCGCTGGGACGTGCTCGGCCAGCAGGTGTTCTTCTCGCAGTACGACTACATCCCCGGCGAGGTCGACAAGTTCCTGCTCGACGCGTGGGACGGCTACGTCGCCGACCGGGACCGGGTCGTGGCGGCGCTCGCGGACGTGCGGAACCCGATCGTGCTGACCGGGGACGTGCACGCGGCGTGGGGTGCGGAGGTCAAACAGCGGTGGAACGACCCGTCGTCGAAGACCTTGGCGACCGAGTTGGTGACCACGTCGATCACGGCCGGTGGCGACGGGTCGGAGGTGTACGCCGAAACACCGCTGTGGCTGCGCGAGAACCCGCACGTGAAGTACTTCAACAACCGGCGCGGTTACACGTTGTCGCGGTTCACGGCCGATGAGCTGCGCACGGACTTCCGCGGGCTGGACTACGTGACGAAGCCCGGAGCCCCGGTGACCACGAAGGCGTCGTTCGCCGTCGAGGACCGGAACCCCGGGCTGAACAGGCTCTAGAAGATCTGGACCGTGCTGACCGGAAGGCCGGGCGTGGTCGAGATGTCCATCGGGGACGGCTTGGCGCCCGCCGCGACGAGGTGGGCGCCGAGCGCCGCGATCATCGCGCCGTTGTCGGTGCACAGCCGTGGCCTCGGCACGCGCAGTTCGATGCCCGCCTCGGCGCAGCGTTCGGCGGCGAGCCCGCTCAGGCGCGAGTTCGCCGCGACGCCGCCGGAGATCACCAGCGTGCCGACGTCCAGGTCCTTCGCGGCACGGATCGCCTTGGCGGTCAGCACGTCCGCGACTGCCTCCTGGAACGACGCGGCGACGTCGGCGAGCGGGATCTCCTCGCCGGCCCGCTCGGCGCGTTCGACCCAGCGGGCGACCGAGGTCTTCAGGCCGGAGAACGAGAAGTCGTACTTCGCGTCGCGCGGGCCGGTGAGGCCGCGCGGGAACGCGATCGCGCAGCCGTTGCCCTGCTTGGCGAGCTTGTCGATGGGCGGACCGCCGGGGTACGGCAGGTCGAGCAGTCGCGCGACCTTGTCGTACGCCTCACCCGCCGCGTCGTCCACGGTGGACCCGATCTCGGTGATCGAGTTCGCGAGACCGCCCTCGATCAGCAGCAGCTGCGAGTGGCCGCCGGAGACCAGCAGCGCGAGGCAGCGCTGCGGCAACGGGCCGTGCTGCAACGTGTCCGCGGCGACGTGACCCGCGAGGTGGTTCACGCCGTAGAGCGGCTTGCCGAGCGCGGCCGCGTACGCCTTCGCGGCGGACACGCCGACCAGCAGCGCGCCGGCCAGACCCGGTCCGGCGGTGACGGCGATGGAGTGGATCTGGGAGAGCTCGACCTTCGCGGTGTCGAGCGCCCGGCGCAGGGTCGGGACCAGCGCTTCGAGATGGGCGCGCGAGGCGACCTCCGGCACGACGCCGCCGAAGCGGGCGTGCTCCTCGACGCTGGAGGCGACCTCGTCGGCGAGCAGTTCGAGCGAGCCGTCCGGACCGAGGCGGACGATGCCGAAGCCCGTCTCGTCGCACGAGCTCTCGATGCCCAGAATCAAACGATCAGACACTTTGAGCAGGCCTTCCCATCGTGTACGCGTCGGCACCCGACGGCTGGTAGTAGCGGCGGCGCAGGCCGAGTTGGTCGAAGCCGTGCGCCTTGTACATCGCGATCGCCGGCTCGTTGTCCGTGCGGACTTCCAGGTAGACCGGCACGTTGATCTCGTCGACGCGGGCCAGCAGGTCCTTCAGCAGCGTCTTGCCGACGCCCCTGCCCTGCCAGTGCCCGATGACGGCGATCGTGTGCACGCTGGCCTCGTACTGGCTGACGGCGAGCCCGGCGTACCCGATCAGCTCGGCGTCGGCGTACGCGCCGATGTAGTAGTTGCCGTTGTCGAGCTCGCTGTGGAACGCGTTCTCGCTCCACGGGTCGTCGCCGGGGAACAACGCCAGCTCGATCTCGTGGCACCTGGGCACGTCGGCGTGCCGCAGAGGCGCGAGCGTGACGGTGCCGGTGGTCATGCCCTGGTCACCCGCTTGCGCCCGGTGGGCTCGACGGCGTCGGGACGGCGCAGGTAGAGCGGGGTGAGCGCGGCGGGACGAGCCTTGGCGAGCACCTCGGCGGCCGCGGCGGCGACCAGGCCCTCCGGACTCGGGTGCTTGGCTTGGAGGAGCTCCAAGCCGAGGATCTCGGCGTAGATCTCGGCGCCCTCACCGGTCGCCTGGCGCACGCCCAGGCCGGGCAGCTTCTCGGCGAGGTCCTGCGGGCGCTCGACGTGCGGGCCGTCCGTGCGGCGACCGGCGGCGTCGTAGGCGGCCCAGTAGACCTCCTTGCGCCGCGCGTCCGTCGCGACGAGCAGCGGGTGGCCGCTGGCGGCGTCCTTGGCGATGGCGTCCGGGGTGGCGACCGGGTAGACCGGGCGGTTGAGCGCCTGGCCGAGCGCGGCGGCGGTGGCGAGGCCGACCCGCAGGCCGGTGAAGGGCCCGGGGCCCGCGCCCACGACGATGGCGTCGAGATCGGCGAACGTCTTCCCGGCTTCCGCGAGCGCGGCGCTGATGTGCGGGGTGAGCAGCTCGCCGTGCGCCTTGGCGTTGAGCGTCACCCGCTTCGCGAGCAGGCGCGGTGGGGAGTCTGGCGCGAGTTCGACCACACCGGCGGTGACTGCGGGGGTGGCCGTGTCGACGGCGAGCACTAGCACGATTGTCCAGAGTAGTACGAGGTCGTGTTGGTCATCCGGTCACCTCTCGCTGTCAACCGTCGGAGGCGATTCGGCGGCAAGCGGTGGCCGGATGACCAACTTCCCGGCGACCTCGTCGCCATCTGCGGAGCAGGGGCGATCAAACACAGTGTCTGAACCCACACTTCCGATGCGTCCTCAAGGGATGGGTACGACCCTGGATCCATGTTCGCTGAACCGAGTGACCGCGAGGCCCTGCGCTTCGGTGAGAAGTCCCTGAACTACGCCGAGCTGCACCAGGCCGCGGGCACTCTGGCGGAACGGTTGAAAGGCCACACGCGCGTAGCCGTCTGGGCGACGTCCACTCTCGAAACCTGCGTGTCCGTCGTCGCCGGACTGCTGGCGGGCGTGGCGATCGTGCCGCTCAACCCCAAGCTCGGCGAGCGCGAACTGGAGCACATCCTCGGGGACAGCCGGCCCGACCTGATCCTGCGAGACGAGACGGTCCGTCTCGTGAGCGACCCGGCGGAACCCGGGCGAGACGAGACGTCTCGTCTCGGGGAACCTCACCCGGAGACTCCCGCGCTGGTCATCTACACCTCGGGCACGACCGGCCCGCCCAAGGGCGTGGTGCTGCCCCGCCGGTCGCTGACCTCCAACATCGACGCGCTGGCCAAGGCATGGCAGTGGACGAGCGACGACGTGCTGGTGCACGGGCTGCCGTTGTTCCACGTGCACGGCCTGGGCATCGGCATCCTCGGTCCGCTGCGGCTCGGCGGTGCGGTGCGGCACGTGAAGTTCTCGCCGGAGGCCATCGGCCACGAGTTCGCGACCGGCGCCACGATGATGTTCGGCGTCCCGACGATGTACCACCGGATCGCGGAGGCCGTGGAGAACGACGCCACCTTGGCCGACCAGTTCCGCACGGCTCGGCTGCTGGTCTCCGGAAGTGCCGCGCTCCCCGCGAGTGACCACGAGCGGATCGCCAAGGCCACCGGGCAGGGGATCGTCGAGCGGTACGGGATGAGCGAGACGCTGATGAACGTCAGCGTGCGGTTCGACGGCGATCGCCGGCCGGGCGCGGTCGGGTTGCCGGTGGACGGCGTCGACGTCCAGGTGGTGGACGAGCAGGGCGACGGCGTGGACGACGGCGCGATCGGCGAGATCGAGGTGCGTGGGCCGAACCTGTTCCTGGAGTACCTCAACCGTCCGGACGCGACGGAAGCGGCGTTCCGGGACGGGTGGTTCAGGACCGGCGACATGGCGGTGCGCGATCCCGACGGCTACATCCGCATCGTCGGGCGGCGGGCCACCGACCTGATCAAGAGCGGTGGCTACAAGATCGGCGCGGGCGAGATCGAGAACGTCCTGCTGGAGCATCCGTCGGTGGCCGAGGTGGCGGTGACGGGCGAGCCGGACGACGATCTGGGCGAGCGGATCGTGGCGTGGGTGGTTCCAGCGGGCGAAGCGCCGGAACCATCAGCCCTCAGCGATCACGTCGCGAAGTTGTTGTCGCCGCACAAGAGGCCGCGAGTGGTGCGCTATCTGCAGGCCCTGCCGCGCAACGAGATGGGCAAGGTCCTCAAACGAGAGTTGTCCTGAAAGGACTGTCGTGGGGGATGGCCGACGGGCTCGTCCGGCCATCCCCCACGACGTTCCGGGCTGTCAGCCAGCCGAGTTGCCGTTGCAGGCGACGTAGGACGGCGAGTGGTCAACCGTGAAGACCTCGAGCGGGCCGTTCCACTGCCACGGCGCGACACACGCGTTGTTCAGCACGCTGATGTCAGAGCCACCGGCGGCGTGGTTGTCGTTGCACGCGGCGTAACCCGGGGCGTGGCCCTCGTGCAGCAGCGAGATCGGGCCGTTCCACTGCCACGGCGCGGCGCAGAGGTTGTCGGCAACGCTGATGCCACCGTGGCGGTCGTGCTCGCCGGCGGAGGCGGGAGCAGCGGCCGCGAGGAGCGCGCCACCGATGACTGCGGTTGCGAAGAGCGTCTTCTTGATCATGCGAGTCTCATCGACCGGTCACGCTCTGTCCTTAATGGACGTCACCCCATGAGTGAGAGAACGTCACACAGGCAGGGGACGTGAGCTCCACTCGCCGTGCGGGATCAGCTGAGCTGTGCGAACGTCGTCGGTTCCGCGTTCGAGCCGGATCAACAGATGATCTTCGTTGAGGCGTTCCGCGACACCTTCGCCCCACTCGACGGCCACCACGGCGTCGACCAGGTCCGTGTCCAGATCAAGATCGTCCAGCTCGTCCAGGTGTCCTCCGAGCCGGTATGCGTCGACGTGCACCAGCCGCACGCCACGCCCGTCCTCGGCAGGCTCGTGCACGCGGGCGACGACGAACGTCGGCGAGGACACCCGGCCCTGCACGCCGAGGCCGCGCGCGAGGCCGCGCACCAGCGCCGTCTTCCCCGCTCCCAACGGCCCGGCGAGCAGCAGCAGGTCGCCCGCCCGCACCACTTCACCCAGCTTGCGGCCGAACTCCTCGGTGTCCTCCACCAGGGGCAGTTCGACGGTCTTCACGCTCGGCGCCACCACTTCTTCCGACTCTCTCCGCGATCGGTCGCGCAGCGTTCGACGAGCGCGACCAGGTGGTCGTTGACGAGATCAGCCTGCTCCATCATCACCATGTGCCCGGCACCGGGGGCCCGCACGAGAGTGGCGTGCGGCATCTCCTCCGCCATCCGCTCGGCGTGCGAGAACGGCGTGAGCTTGTCCGCGTCACCGCTCAGGATCAGCACCTCGCAGTGCCGCAACCCGGCGAGCGCCTTGTAGCGGTCGTGCGTGCCGAGGGTCTCCAGGAAGTCGGTGAGCACCTTCACCGTGGTCCCGTTGATCATCTTCTCCATCAGGTCCACCAGGGACGGTGCGACCTTGCGGTCACCGAACGCCAGCGCGCGGATACCGCTCCACGTCAGGGTTTTCGTGCCCTTGCGCACCCACTCGACGAGTCCGGGCTGCATGCCCGCGATCCGGCCGACGCCGAGCGTCACCGGGTTGTACCGCGACAGCACGGACTTCGGCAGCCCCGCACCGCCCACGGCTCCGGCGGCCGTGCCGATCAACGCGACGCCGCGCACCCGTTCCTCGAAGAGCTCCGGGTGCTTCTCGGCCAGCGCCATGATCGTCATGCCGCCCATGGAATGACCGACGAGAACCAACGGGCCCTCCGGCACGACCGCGCGGATCACCGAGTCGAGGTCGAGCGCGAGCTGGTCGATCGTGCTGTTCTCGACGGAGGACTTCCCGGAACGGCCGTGGCTGCGCTGGTCGTAGAGCACCTGGTGAACGCGCGGGTCGAGCAGCTCGGCGAGATCGCGGCGCTGGAAGTGGAAGCAGCGGCGGTCCAGCGCGAACCCGTGCACCAGCACGACGGTGATGTCCGGCTCGCCGCCGTCCGCCGGGTCGACCTCCTCGACGGAGATCGGCACGCCGTCCTCGGCGGCGACCGTCGACTCACGGTCAGGCCTCAGTTGCCCCAGCGGCTCGTCAGCGAGGCTGTCGGACGCGGTCTTGCGCTCGTGCGAGACCTTCGCGGTCTGCGCCACGGCCGCACCGGCGACGACGGCACCGACCGCGCCACCGACCCACCCGACGACCTTCCACACCGGCTTCACGTGTAGATCCTCCGCACCCTGGGCCGGTACATCCCGCAGACGATCTCGTAGTCGATCGTCCCGGTCAGCTCCGCCCACTCCGTCGCCGTCGGCTCCCCCCGGCGCCCGTCGCCGAACAGGACGACCTCGGCACCCTCCGCGATCTCGTCGTCCCCGCAGTCCACGACGATCTGGTCCATGCAGACACGGCCGACCACCGGGCGGCGTCTCCCGTCCAGGAGCACCTCCATCCGGCCGGAGAGCGCCCTCGGGACACCGTCCGCATACCCCGCGGGCACCAGTGCCAGCGTCGTGTCGGTCTGCGCTGTCCATGTCATCCCGTAGGAGACCGACTCACCTGCGGGGATACGTTTCGTGAGAGCCACGTGCGACCGGTAGCTCATGACCGGCCTCAGGTCGTGGTCGGTCGGCACCGGGTTCAGCCCGTACATCGCGATGCCGGGCCTGACGATGTCGAAGTGCAGATCGGGCCTGGTCAGCAAGGCCGCGGAGTTCGCGATGTGCCGTTTCGGGGTCAGGCCGAAGCTCTTCGCCACCTCGTAGGCGTCGTCGAACCTCTTGGCCTGCAGGTCGATGGACGGATCGCCGATCTCGTCCGCGGACGCGAGGTGCGACCAGACGGCCACCACCTGATGCTTGCGCGCGGCCTCGACCAACTCGGGCCAGTCGTGCGGCTGGCAGCCGTTGCGGCTCAGACCGGTGTCGATCTTGAGGTGGATCCGCGGCCGGGCGTCGGCCTCCTCGGCGGCGGCCTCGACTCGGCGCAGGTCCGAGATCGACGCCACGGACATGTCGACGTCGGCCGCGAGACCGGCGGCGAGGTCCTCGTCCGGCGCGTCGAGCCAGGCCAGGATCGGGGCCTGGATGCCCGCCGTGCGCAGGGCGAGGGCTTCCTGCGTCGAACAGGAACCGAGCCAGGTCGCGCCGGCTTCCAGGGCCGCGCGGGCGACCTCCACCGCGCCGTGGCCGTAGCCGTCCGCCTTGACGACGGCCATCGTCTCCGCACCGGGAGCGAGGCCGGCGAGCAACGCGACGTTGTGCCGCAGCGCACCGAGGTCGACTACCACTTCTGAACGGGCCATAACCTGTGCATCGTGCCATGACTTCGCAGGCCACAAGTGTGAGCGAGCGCTCAGGACCGGCGAAGTGCCCTGATGGCGTCAGGTATGGCCGTCATGAGGCCCGACGCGGGCACCGGAGCCCCGTCCGCGCCCAGTTCGGCGGCCAGGACGTGCAGGTAGGCCCCGTAGCCCGCGGCCAGGAACGGATCCAGGCCACTCGCCAGCAGCGCACCGATGATGCCCGACAGGACGTCGCCCGATCCGGCCGTCGCGGGCCAGGACGAGGTCGCCGAGTTGACCAGCGCCCGTCCGTCCGGCGCCGCCACGACGGTCCGGTGTCCTTTGAGCAGCACCACGGCGTTGAACCGCCGAGCGGCCTTGCGGGCGGCCGCGACGCGATCCGGACCGACCGGGCCGGCCAGGCGTTCGAACTCGCGGTCGTGCGGGGTGAGCACCAGAGCGGCGTCGGGATCGCGGGCGTCCCAGAGCGACGGGGTCGAGGCGAGCAGCGTGATGGCGTCCGCGTCGGCGATCACCGGCACCCCGGCGTCCAGCACGAACCTCACGACCTCGGCGGACGAGGTGCCCGTGCCCATACCGGGGCCGACGACCCAGGCCTGGACGCGGCCGGCGTCGGTGGTCGAACCGGTGCAGATCGTCTCCGGCCAGCGGGCGCGGATGGCGTCGGCGGCCGGACCGGCGTAGCGGACCATGCCGGACGTCGCGAGCACGGCCGCGCCGGTGGAAAGCACTGCGGCGCCTGGATATGTGGCACTGCCGGCCGCCACTCCCGTGACGCCCTGGGTGTACTTGTCGTCGGACGGGCCCGGCACCGGCCAGGCGATGTCCTCGCGGTCCAGCAGCACGAAGTCGGGATCCACCGGCCGCAGCCCGATGTCGACCAGGTGCACCTCACCGCAGTCGGCCAGCGCGTGCACCGGCTTCAGGCAGCCGAACGTGACGGTGGTGTGCGCTTTGACGTGCGGTCCGGAGATCTCGCCGGTGTCCGGGTCGATGCCGGACGGCAGGTCCACGGCCAGGATCGGCGCTGTGACCGTGTCGACGAGTGCCGCTGCCTGAGGGCGCAGCGGACCGCGTGCGGAGAGGCCGACGATGCCGTCGATCACCAGGTCCGGCGACCCGACCTCGGAGACGATCCGCCCGCCCACACGCCGAAACGCTGCCAGGCCTTCCGCGTGCGCCTTGGCCGGGTTGAGCAACACCGCGGACACCGCGACTCCCCTGCGGCGCAGGAAGTAGCCGGCCCACAGGGCGTCGCCGCCGTTGTTGCCCGCACCCACGAGCAACGTGACGCGGCGACGTCCGGCAAGAAGCCGGAGGGCGTGGGTGGCCACACCGAACGCGGCCTTGCGCATCAACGAGCCAGGCGGGACCACCGCCATGAGCTCCTCTTCAGCGGACTTGACGCGTTCGGTGTGCCAGACGCCTCTCACTCACTCGACGGTAACGGACTTCGCCAGGTTGCGAGGCTTGTCCACGTCGTAGCCGCGGGCGGACGCGATCTCGGCCGCGAGGATCTGCAGCGGCACCGTCGAGATGAGCGGCTGCAGCAGCGTCGGGACGGCCGGGATCTCGATCAGGTGGTCCGCGAACGGGCGCACGGTCTCGTCGCCCTCCTCCGCGATCACGATCGTGCGGGCGCCACGGGCCTGGATCTCGCTGATGTTCGACACCAGCTTCGAGTGCAGGACGGCGCGCCCCTTCGGCGACGGCATGACCACGACGACCGGGAGACCCTCCTCGATCAACGCGATCGGGCCGTGCTTGAGCTCGCCCGCCGCGAAGCCCTCGGCGTGCATGTAGGCGAGTTCCTTGAGCTTGAGCGCGCCTTCCAGGGCAACCGGGTAGCCGACGTGACGGCCGAGGAACAGCACCGCCTTCGAGTCGGCGAGATCCCGGCCCAGGGCACGGACCTGGTCGGCCGTCGCGAGGACGCGCCGCACGGCCTCGGGCATGGCCTCCAGCTCGTGGAACTCGCGGGCGACCTCGTCCGGGTACTTGGTGCCGCGGGCCTGCGCCAGGGCCAGGCCCACCAGGTAGTTCGCGGCGATCTGGGCGAGGAACGCCTTCGTCGACGCGACACCGATCTCCGGACCGGCGTGCGTGTAGAGGACGGCGTCGGACTCACGAGGGATCTGCGCGCCGTTGGTGTTGCAGACGGCCAGAACGCGGGCCTTCTGCTCACGGGCGTGGCGCACGGCCTCAAGCGTGTCCGCGGTCTCGCCGGACTGCGACACGGCGACGACGAGCGTGTCGCGGTCGAGAACCGGGTCGCGGTAGCGGAACTCGGAGGCCAGCTCGACCTCGACGGGCAGGCGGGTCCAGTGCTCGATCGCGTACTTCGCGACGAGACCCGAGTGGTAGGCCGAACCACACGCGATGACGAAGACCTTGTCGACGTCGCGCAGGTCCTGGTCGGAGAGGCGCTGCTCGTCGAGGACGATCCGGCCGTTCGCGAAGTGGCCGCGCAGCGTGTTCGCCAGCGCCTCCGGCTGCTCCTCGATCTCCTTGAGCATGAAGTACTCGTGGCCGCCCTTCTCGGCGGCGCTGAGGTCCCAGTTGACCGTGAACGGCTTGGCCTCGGCGGGCTCGCCGGCGAAGTCGGTGACCTCGTAGCCGGAGCGGGTCAGCACGACCATCTGGTCCTGGCCCAGCTCGACGGCTTCCTTGGTGTGCGCGATGAACGCGGCGACGTCGCTCGCGACGAAGTACTCGTTCTCGCCGACGCCGACGACCAGCGGGGAGTTGCGGCGCGCGGCGACGACCGTGTCGGGCTCGTCGGCGTGCGTGAAGACGAGCGTGAACGCACCCTCCAGGCGGTTCACGATCTTGCGCACGCTGGCAGGCAGGTCGCCCTTCGTGTCGCCCTCGGCGTAGGCGAACGCCACGAGGTGCGCGACCGTCTCGGTGTCGGTGTCGGACGCCATCTCGACGCCGAGACCTTCGAGCTCGGCGCGCAGCGCGAGGAAGTTCTCGATGATGCCGTTGTGCACCACGGCGACGCGACTGGTGGCGTCGCGGTGCGGGTGCGAGTTCTTGTCGATCGGCGCGCCGTGCGTCGCCCACCGGGTGTGGCCCATGCCGACGGTGCCCACGAAGTTGTCGCGGCCCACCTCGTCGAGCCTCGTCTCCAGGTTCTGCAGCCGTCCGGCCTTGCGTTCGACGGCGAGGTCGTCGCCTGTCACGACCGCGACGCCCGCCGAGTCGTAACCCCGGTACTCGAGGCGCCTCAGCCCGTCCAGCACGACGTCGAGCGCCGACTGGTGACCCACGTATCCCACGATTCCGCACACGGAAAACAGACTAGCTAGACCACGCCGCTAACCCTAATGAGTGAGGGGGCTCTGTTTGCGCAGGTCACACGCCCATGTGGTGTAGACCAATCTCAGGTGTGGTGCGCGCGACAGGATCGACTACGGTTCACGGCATGGCTCGCCGCGTGATCACGCTGACCGCGAAACAGGCCCTTGAGCAGCTCAGCAGGCCTGGCCCGCACCCCGTGCTGCGCGGCGACCTCGCGCTCGTCGGCCTGCCGGGCGTGATCTTCACGCCCCAGTCCGGCCTCGGTCTGCCCGCCGTCGCGTTCGGACACGGCTGGATGCAGCCCGTGCGCCGCTACCACGGCCTTTTGCGGCACCTGGCGTCGTGGGGCGTGGTCGCCGCGGCACCGGCCGTGGAGCGCGGCCCGCTGCTGTCGTCGCGGGTGCTGGCGGCGAACCTGCTGACCACTTTGGACATCTGCACCGGCGTGCGGCTCGGCACCGGGGAGATCAGCGTCGACCCGTCGCGGCTGGCCCTCGCCGGGCACTCGATGGGCGGCGGCGCGGCGGTGCTGGCGGCGTCGACCGCGGACCGCATCAGGGCCGTTGTGACTTTGGCCGCAACGGAGACGCGGCCCTCCGCTCTGGACGCGGCACGGGAGGTGCGCGCGCCCGGACTGCACCTCGCGGCGGGCGAGGACCGCATCGCACCGCCCGTCGGCCACGCCGAGGCGATCGCCCAGGCCTGGGGCGGCCCCGTGCAACTGCGGCTGCTGCCCAAGGCTTCGCACCTCGGGTTCACCGAGGGCAGGCACTGGAGCGAGCTCATGCTCGACGGCAGCGGCGAGCGGGGGGCGCAGAAGCTCGGACGCGCGTTCGTGACGGCGTTCCTGCTCCGCGTGCTGACCGGCGACAGGACGTACGACGACCTGCTGGACACCGATCTGAAGAGCGCGAATCTCATCTTCCAGCGGGAAGCCCTGCGGCAGCGCTGACGGCGAGAGGCCCGCACCGGCGTCGGTGCGGGCCTCTCGGCCGGAGAAATCCGGTCAGCTGAGCCAGGTCTGGCCGCTCAGGTCGTCATCGTCGTCCACCGGGGCGGCCCTGCGCGGCCGGGCCGGCGGAGGCGGCGGCGCGACCGGAGGCGGCGCGACGGGCTGGGGCACGGGCGGCGGAGTGAACCCCTGCGGGGTGTAGCCGCCGTCGTCGTCCTCCGGCCCGAACGCCAACTCGCCCGCGCCGCGCTCGGGACGTTCCCACTGCGGCTTGCGCTGCTGCTGCTTCTCGCCCTGCTTGACGATGTTCTCGGCGCTCTTCTGAGCTTCCGCGACGTCCTGCTTGTGCTTTTCCTCGCGAGCCGCGATGTCGGCGGCCACCTTGTCCTGGCTCGCCTTGAGCTCCGCCGAGACCTCCGCGGTGGCACGGCGGGTCTTGGCGATGTTCTCGTCGAACAACGCCTGAACGCGCGGGTCCACTTCTCCGATCATCGCCATGGGTTGGCGGCCTCTCCTCGGTCTTCACCCAGCGTGGTCTGCATGGCGCTCAACGGGTTGCTGTTGTCGTCGTCGAACAACGTGCCCGTGGTGCGCCACTGGCTGGCTCCGCGCTCGGTGTCGCCGCCCTGCTGACCGCCGGCGCCGGCTCCGGCACCGCCGCCCATCATGCCGCCGCCACCCATCATGCCGCCGGAGGCAGCACCGCTCGGCGCCTGGCCCTGGGTTTCCTGCAGGGACGGCAGGTTCGCGGAACCCGCCTGGCCCGCCTCGGAGGGGTTCGTGTTGAACGAGCCGCCGCTGCTGTCGCTCGAGTTCGGGCTGCTCCACGCGCTGTCGGCGTTCGAGCCGCCGAGCACGGACTCGCCACTGCCCGCGCCGCCGGTGAACGAGACACCGGACGTCGACGTGCTGTCGGACGCCTGGGCGAACTGCGGGGCGCTCTCCGCAGAGATCCTGGGCTCGCCGACGTTCGGCATGATGCCGTTGTCCTCGATGTAGCTGCGGCCCATCGACTCCTGGAAGCGCTCCGCCACGTTCGGCGCGGTCTCCCCCGGCGGGCTCCAGACCTGGTCTCCCGCGGGTGCGGGCATCGTCTGGAAGCCGGCCTCGGCAGGCATCGGCTGGAAGCCGGCCTCGGCGGGCAGCGTCGTGACCGCGTCCTCGACGGGCTGCGGGAAGTCGGACTCCGGCGTGCGCAGGCCGTCCTCGAGCCTGCCGCCGTCGGAACCGCCCCCGCCGGGACCGGACTCGGAGCCCGGCGTCTGTGCGGCCGGGTTCTCGTCCTCGCCGAAGCCCACACCGATCTTGTCGGGCGTGCCGTCGCCGTTGTCCGCGGTCAGGTTGATCTCGCCGGTCTTGGTGTCCACCTCAGCGGTGAAGTTGACGCCGTCCTGCTCGATGTGGATCTTGCCGTCCTCGCCGACCTCGACCGGGATCGGGTTCGACTCCGAACCCAGCGGGCCCGTCGTCGGGGCGGCGCCGCCACCGGGTGCCGGCGTGCCACCCGCGGCAGGCGTCTGCGCGCCCGGCGTCTGGGCACCCGCGGTCTGGTTCGAGGCGGTGAGCTGGTTGGCCATGTTGGTGATGGCCTGCGTGCCGTTCTGCCCCATCAGGGCCTTGGCGGCCTCGGGGTTCTTGCTGAAGTCCAGGTCGTAGGTCTTCGGCTCGCCCTTGGGCGTGTCGATCGTCATCTTCACGTGCCCGTTCGAGTCGGGCTCCGTGACCTTGATCGTGTTGTCGCCCGCCGTGACCGTGACGGTCTCGAGCTCTTCCTCCGGCTTGGGCTGGTCCGGCTTGCCGTCGCCGTCGAGGTCGTCGGGCTTGCCGTCACCGTCGGTGTCACCGGGGACGTCGGGCTTGCCGTCGCCGTCCTTGTCGAGCGGGTTCTCCGGCTTCGGCATCTCCGGCGCGCCACCGCCGCCACCGCCGCTCGGGCTGCCACCACCGCCGCCACCGTTCGGGCTGCCGCCACCGCCACCGCCGCCGTTGTCGACGTTCTTGCGGCCGCCGCCCTGATCGGAGAACGCCGGGGGGTCGCCAATCGGGCCGAACGTGTCCTTGAACGCGTTCTTCAAGCCCGTGAACATGGCCTTGTAGTCGGCGTCGACACCGGCCTGCACGGCCTGGCAGTAGCCGTCGAACGCCTTCTTCTTGCCGTCGAACTCCTCGCAGAGCGCCTTCAGCTTCTGCTTGGCCTCGTTGATGATGGATTCCCGCCGGCCCTTGACCCAGGAATCCCAGCCGAGGCCCGCGAGAACGCCCGACAGGATGCCGCCGGTGAGAGCGCCCACGACGCCGCCGACGACCCAACCGGGCAGGCCGGAGAGTCCGTCGAGGATGCCCGCGTCGTTCTCGAAGATGTCGCCGTTCGCCTGACGGATCGCGGTCTCGGCCTCCTCGACCGTCAGACCGCCGCACTTCTCCGAGTACTGGTCGTGGATCTGCTGCGCGAAGTCCTTGACGTGCTTCTGCATGTTCGTCACGCCGGCGGTGATCGCGCCGGGAGCCGTGCCCGCCTGCTGCACGAACGTCTTCGAGGCGCCGGCGAACTTGGTCCGGTACTCGCCCGCGGCCTTCGCGGCGGAGCCCTCCCAGGAACCGAGCCCGTTCCAGGCGGAGCCCAGCGCGTTGTCGTGCGCCTCCGCCTTCTTCACGTTCTCGGTGAGCTTGTGGGCGTCTTCGCGGAACTTCGCGAAGTCGATGTCGCGAACCTCGTCGTACTGCCGGTAGATGTCGTTCTGCAGGTTCGGCGCGGCACCACCGTGACCGCACGCCTGCGCGGCCTTCGGGTAGATCGGGATGAACTTCTCGAAGAACCTGAGACCGGGGGCGCCGGCGTCGAGCAGCGTGTTGCTGTTCGGAACGTCGCCCTGCTCGTTCAGGACCTTCTGGGTGGAGCCGAGCTCGCGCTCCACCTTGGCCTGGTCGACGAGCTTGTCGGCGTCGCCGCCCTTCTTCTCCCACTGGGCGCGGTCGACCTCCTTGCCGGCGACCACCCCCATGCTCAGGCCGGCGGTAGGAACGGCCAACGCCGCGCCGAGCAGGTAGCTGCCGACGCCGGGATCGCTCGGAACATCGACTCCGTTGGCCTTCGCGTACCGTTCGACGTCCTCGTCCGAGGCGCCGGCACCGGCGAGCGCGGGTACGAGCTGCTTCTTGGTCTCCGGAGTGACGTTCGGGTCGTCGAGGAGCTTCTTGATCTCGGTCTGATCCGCCACGACTCGTTACCCCTTGAACTGGCTCGAGGTCTGCGCCTCGTTCGACTCGTACGTCTTGGCGACGTCCTTCAGGCGAGTGGCGATGCCGGTCGCCTCCTTGCCGAACTTCTCCAAGTCCTGGCCGAAGAGGTCGAAGCAGGCCTTGTACTCGGCAGCGACGCCCTGGAACTTGCGGCCGACCTGCCCGGCTCCCACACCCGGCACGGCCGCGGCCTTCATCTGGATCAGGGCTGATCCCTCTGCCTCGTACGTCCCCGCAGCCTTGGTCAAATCGCCGGACTGAACGCCGAACCCGGACATCTGCTCGCCTCCCCTAGTCCCCGATCTGACGCAATTCGGCCTCATCGGGTTCCGCCATACAGTGCCAGCTCGGATCACGCGGTGACCGGAGCTCCAGGATGTCGGTTGCCTTAGTAAACAGCCATTCGGCGCAAGACGCCGATGATCACCGCTGAACGGGTGGCGCCTGGTCACCAGCCGCCGGGCGCGGGCGGCTGCGTGCCGGGAGGGGGCTGCTGCGGGTACCCGTGGGACGGGTTCGGCTGCTGCTGGGGAAATCCTTGCCGGGGAGGGGCCTGCTGCGGAAATCCCTGCGGGTGCTGCTGCCCGTACGGCTGCTGCGGATGGCCGTGACCGGGCGGGAACGGGGGCTGGGCGACGGATTTGCGCTTCGACGTCGTGACGACGGCGATGATGACCGCTGTCACACCTCCCAGGAACACCAGGAGTACGAGCAACATCAACATGGTCATTCCCCAGCCCCCATCTGTCCTCAGTGCACCGAGGAAACCACACCCGCGAGGCGCTGCGCGGCCGACTCGGCCTGTTCGTGACTCGTGGCCTCGACCATCACCCGCACGAGCTGCTCGGTGCCGGACGGGCGCAGCAGCACGCGGCCGGTGTCGCCGAGCTCGGCCTCGACGGCGGCGACGGCCTCGCTGACCGTGGACGCCTTGGCGACCGCCGCCTTGTCGGTGACCTTCACGTTGATCAGGACCTGCGGCAGGCGGCGCATCACCGAGGCGAGGTCGGCGAGCGACTTGCCGGTCTCGGCCATGCGGGCCATCAGGCGCAGCGCGGTGAGCAGGCCGTCGCCGGTGGTGGCGTGCGCGGGCAGCACGACGTGGCCGGACTGCTCGCCGCCCAGCGAGAAACCGCCGGCCTTGAGGTCCTGCAGCACGTAGCGGTCGCCGACGGCGGTGGTGCGCAGCCGGATCTTGGACTCGCGCATGGCGATGTGCAGGCCGAGGTTGCTCATCACGGTGGCGACGAGCGTGTCCTCGAACAGCTCACCCGCGTCGCGCATGGCGAGCGCGAGGACCGCGAGGATCTGGTCGCCGTCGATCGGCTCGCCCTGGGCGTCCACGGCGAGGCAGCGGTCGGCGTCACCGTCGTGCGCGATCCCGAGATCGGCACCGTGCTCGCGGACCGCGGCGGCCACGACGTCGATGTGGGTGGAACCACAGCCGGCGTTGATGTTGAGGCCGTCCGGGTTCGCGTTGATCGCGATCACCTCGGCCCCCGCGCGGCGGTAGGCGTCCGGTGCGGCCACCGACGCGGCACCGTTCGCGCAGTCCACCACGACCTTGAGACCGTCCAGGCGGTGCGGTGTGACCTTGAGCAGGTGCTCGACGTACTGGGTCTCGGCGTCGGGAACATCACGCACCCGGCCGATCGCGGCACCGGTCGGCCGGTCGAACCCGGCGCCCATGTGCTGCTCGATCTCGTCCTCGACCGAGTCGGGCAGCTTGTGGCCACCGGCGGCGAAGAGCTTGATCCCGTTGTCCGGCATGGCGTTGTGCGACGCGGAGATCATCACGCCGATGTCGGCGCCGAGGGCTGCGACCAGGTACGCGACGGCGGGCGTGGGCAGTGCGCCGACGCGCAGCACGTCCGCTCCGGCCGAGGTGAGGCCCGCGGTGACGGCGGCGTCGAGCATCTCGCTGCTCGCCCTGGGGTCGCGACCGACGACGGCGATGGGGCGGTGGGTGCGGTCGTGCTCGGCGAGCACCCGCGCCGCCGCGGAAGCGACGGACATCGCGAGTTCAGGGGTGAGATCGGCGTTGGCGAGACCGCGTACACCGTCGGTGCCGAACAGGCGGGCCATGGAACCTCCGAAGTGGACACTGCAAGGCGGCGGGGACTGACCCGGAAAACCCGGAAACCCTTGAAAACACTGCGGGAGCAGCAGTTCGTAGTGAACTGCTGCTCCCGCAGGTACAGCTGTAACGCACTCGGGGTGCGGGGTGTCCCCGCAGTCGCCGGTTCGAGCAGTGGTCTGACGAAGCAGACACAGCTCGCCCAGCGACTGACCCGTCAGCGCTTGGAGTACTGAGGCGCCTTGCGGGCCTTCTTCAGACCGTACTTCTTGCGCTCCTTGACCCGCGGGTCACGAGTGAGGAAGCCGGCCTTCTTCAGGACCGGGCGGTCCTCGGCGTCGATGGCGATCAGCGCACGCGCGATGGCGAGACGCAGCGCACCGGCCTGGCCGGTGATGCCGCCGCCGTGCAGGTTGCCGATCACGTCGAAGGTCTCGGGCTTCTCCGTGGTGACGAGCGGCTCCCTGATGAGCTGCTGGTGCACCTTGTTCGGGAAGTAGGCCTCGAGGGTCTTGCCGTTCAGCGTGAACTTGCCGGTGCCGGGCACGAGGCGGACGCGGACGACGGCCTCCTTGCGGCGGCCGACGGTCTGCGCGAGGTGCGCGGCGCCGTTCAGCGAGGGCGCGACCACCGGAGCGGAGGTCTCCTCGACCTCGGCGTCGTCGGCGTCAGCCTCGACGGCCTCGGCCTCAACGGCTTCGGGAGCCTCTTCGGCCTCAGGAGCGTCGACGACCTCGGCCTCGACAACCTCGGCCTCGACCTCGGGGGTCTCGACCTCAGGGGTCTCGTTCTCAGGGGTGGTCACAGGAACTTCCTCGGTGTTCTCGTCGCTCACTGGGCGATCTTCTTGATCTCGAAGGCCTGCGGCTGCTGCGCCTCGTGCGGGTGGCTCGCGCCTGCGTAGACCTTGAGCTTGTTCGCGATCTGACGGCCAAGGCGGTTCTTGGGCAGCATGCCCTTGATCGCCTTCTCCACCAGGCGGTCCGGACGGGTGTCCAGGACCTCGCCGAAGGACTGCTTGCGCAGACCGCCGGGGAAGCCGGAGTGGCGGTACTGGAACGCCTGGTCGCGCTTCGCACCGGTCAGAGCGACCTTGTCAGCGTTGATGATGACAACGAAGTCACCGGTGTCAACGTGAGGTGCGTAAGTCGGCTTGTGCTTGCCGCGCAGCAGCGTCGCGGCCTGGGTGGCGAGCCGGCCGAGCACCACGTCCTGGGCGTCGATCACATGCCAGGTGCGGGTCACCTCACCGGGCTTCGGGCTGTACGTGCGCACGGATCTACCTCGTCGTCACTTGCGTCTGGGGTCACTGCGGCGGTTGCCCCAGACCGATCTTGGACGAACCAAGCGGAGGTTCCGAGACAGGCGCGACACATAGGGGTGCCAGCTACCGCACAACAACGTCAGAAGATACCGGATGGGTGGCTCCGGGACCAAAACGGCCCCTCCGAAGCCACCTCACCATGGACATACGCGAGCCCCGGACCACGTGGTTCCGGGGCTCGCGAGATCTTGCCTACTGCGATGACTTACCAGCGCTGAGCGTTCATGCGCTCGGACTGCTCGTAGGCCTCGCCGGCCTGCTGCACGGCGGTACCGATGGCGGCGAGCACGGCCTGCAGGTCCGCGGCGGCCTTGTCCCACTTGTCCTGCGCGGCCTGGTACTGCGTGGCGGCGTCACCGGTGTAGCCGGAGAGCGTGCTCGTCACCTTCGAGCGCAGGTCGTCCAGCTGCTGGTCGACGCTCTTGGCGGAGCTGCTGATCTGCGAAGCCGCGTTCGCCACCTCGGCGAAGGTAACCTGAATCTCACCAGTCATTGCTATCTCCCCTGGAATGTCTTTGAAGTCTGGAAACGCGAGAAGCGACTAACGAACGAAAGCGAGATCAGCTGCTGAGACGGCCGGTGATGCCGGTCATGCTCTGCGACTGCTCTTCCTCGTTGCGGGCGTAGACGTCAGCGGAGCTCGAGATCTGCTCGGCGATGGCCATCAGCGCTTCCTGCACCTTCGACGCGTCGTCGTGGAAGCGCGCCATCAGGTTGGCGAACGCGGTGGCCGCGTTGCCCTTCCAGGTGCCGGCCAGCGTGTCGACGGTGTTGCCGACCTGGCGGAGCGTGCCCTGCGTCTGCTCGTTGACGTCGGCGATGTGCTTCGCCAGGGCGTCGAGCTCTTCAGCGGTAACGGTCAATGCCATTGGGAGATGCCCCCTTCAGAGAAGTTCAAGTCGTACTTCTTGGTGCGTACGTCTCTTCCGACGAGGACCCTGCCACGTCGGTTCCGTCCTGTCGCGATTTCTTTCGAAGTAGTTGCGCTAGTAAACGGCTCCGGGTGAAACCAGGCGTCAGTAGAGGATTCGCGACTGCGAAAAGTCCTCGTCATCGTCACTCACACGGGGAAGCTGACCACTCGGACCGGCGACGGCGGAAGAACCGAGAGTCACCCGTTCCGTCTCAACTGGAACGGGCGCGGTGAGGTCGGCGGCACTCGGCACCTGCTCGACGGCCAGACCCCGGTCCGCGCGGAAGCCCGCGGCGGTCTCCCGGACCTCGGAGGAGGTGGCCTGAGCGCCGGGCTCGACCTTGCGCTCACGTGCCTGCGCGGCGAGGTCACGCGTGCGTTCCCGCAGCTTGGCGTTGCGTTCACCGACCTCACCCGACGCGCGACGGGCGCGGGTGACCGCGGCTCCTACCTCGGCGCGGAACCGGGCGAGGACCTCGGTGGCGGACATCGGCGACTCCCTGACGTTGCGACTGTCACTTGATGACGAGCGAGCTGACGATCCGCTCGCAGGCGGTGCGGACCTGGGCCCTGGTGGCCTCCGTCGCCTGGCACCCCACGCTCACCTGGACGTCGCCGGCGAACTGGATGTACCACTCGACCCCGGTCACTTCGACCACTTCGCGATAGTGAACAACAGACTTGCCCGCGAATGTGGTGTTGTCGACGAAGTCGGCGACCTCGTCTCCATTGTCCTTGCGTTGCTGATACAGGCCCTTCAACTCACTCAACGCACGAACTCGGTCCTGGTCGCTGTTGTACGTGAGAGTTTGCTCCTGCACAGCAATGCGCGCGTCCGGTTGTTTGCCTTCGGAATTCTTGCGCTCAATCGGTTGCAAAAGCACCTGCCGATCACCGGCCGCGCCGCCGGTCTGCTCCCACCCGTCCGGCCGGGTGAAGCTGTAGTCGTAGACGGCGATCTGATCGCCGGGCGGAGTCGGCTGCTGCGGCGGCTTGCGGTTCAGCCAGAAGTAGCCACCGACACCCGCCGCCGCGAGGACGATCACGACACCGATGGTGATGAACAGCGGCGCCCTGCTCTTCTTCCTCGGCGGCAACGACGGCGAGGCCGTCGCGAACGACACGGGGAACTGCCCGGGAGGCGGCGGCGTGATCCGGCGGGTGATCTTGCGGGTGGTGTCGTCGCCGACCCGCAGGTTGTGAGTCACCTCACCCGACGGGCCCTTCGGCGACTGGGCGACGCCGCCGGTCCGTTCCGGATCGAGACTGACCGCCCGCAGCGCGCCGCGGGCCACCACCGTCTCCGGCTGGTCGATGCTCGTCGGCACCACGCGGATCTGGTCGTGCACCAGGCGCGCGACGAGAGGGATCCGGCTCGACCCGCCGACCAGGAAGACCCCGGCGAGCTGCTGGGGCCGCAGACCGGCGTCGCGGACGGTGGCGGCGGCCAGCGCGGCCGCCCGGCTCAGCGGCGCGGTGATCAGCTGCTCCAGGTCCGACCGCGTCACGTGCGCGTCGGGGAACGGCTGCGGCATCGGCACGTCGGTGTAGGCGTGCCGGGACAGCGTCTCCTTGGCGCCCCGCACGTCCTGGCGCAGCACCCGCCGCTTGCGCCGGTCGGCCATCTCGCGGCCCTCGACGAGCTGCCGCCACGCCTCGGGGTCCTTGGCCGCGACCAGTCCGCCGACGTGTTCGAGCAACGCCTGGTCGATGTCGGCGCCACCGAAGCTCGGGTCGCCCTTGGCGGACAGCACCCGGAAGCTCTTGCCCGCGCGCGCCACCACGCTGGCGTCGACCGTGCCGCCACCGAGGTCGAGCACGGCGAGGGCGGCACCGTCCGGAATGGAGTGGCTCGCGGAGTGGAAGACGGCGGCGGCGACCGGTTCGGGCACCAGCACGAGTTCGCGGCCGAGCCCGCGGGCAGCCTGCAGCAGGACGCGGGTGCGGACCGTGCCCCAGTCCGCGGGGTGGGTGAGGACGAGAAGGTCGACAGGCGCTCCACCGCCAACGCGCCGTGCTTCCCCTACGGCTCGGGACAGCACCGCGCGCACAACGTCCACAACGGGCAGCACGGTGCTGCCGAGCAGCAACTCCCCCTCGTCGACGCGGCGCTTCGGGTGCGGCTCGTAACGGGCGGGGTCGACCGCGGCCTGGCGCTCGGCCTCCTGACCGACGAACAACGTCCCGTCGGCGGCGGCGAACACGGCGGACGGCACCAGCGGCTGGCCGTCGAACACGACGACCTGCGGCTCCCGGCCGTGCGCGGAGATCGCGACGCAGGTGCTCGACGTGCCGAAGTCGACCGCGACGTGCAGGCTCATGCACCTTCCCCTCTTCCGGGCACATGCTTACCCGATGCGACTGACCTGGACGACACGGATGGCAAAGGTCGCCGCGAGAGTTCAGCTCAGCGCCGCCACCCGCGCGGCCAGCGCGTCCGCCCGTGCGTCGTTCCTCGACCGGTAGACGTCGATGGCCTCCTGCCATGTCGCCGCGGCTTCGTCGAGCCTGCCCTGACCGACCAGCACGTCGCCGATCAGCACCAGCCCTTCGGTCACTCCGTCGGTGTCGCCGACGTCCTTCATGAACGCCACGACCGCCCGCAGTTCCGGCTCGGCCTCGGCGTACCTGCCCCACCCGGCGAGCGCGGCGGAGCGGTAGGCGCGCACGCGAACCACGAGGAACTCGTCGCCGTGCCGGGCGGCGAGCGGCGCGGCGAGGTCGGCCTCCCGCAGTGCCTTCTCCCACTGCCCGTCGCGGTTGAACCTGGCCGCCAGGTTGCAGTGGCTGACGATCTGCAGGTTGAGGTCGCCGATCTCGGCCGCGATGCCGAGGCTCTCGCGCAGGTAGGTCTCCGCCTCCTCACGGCGCCCGAGCGTGCTGTACAGCTTCGACATGTTGCCCAGCACCCCCGCGACCGAGACCCGCTCGCCCTCCGCCCGCACGAGCGCCAGCCCGATCTCGAAGTTGCGCAGCGACTCGTCGAAGCGCCCCACGCACTCGTAGATCGCGGCCAGCTTGGTGCGGGCGATGCCCTGCTCCGCCACCGAGCCGAACCCCTGCACCGCCTCGAACAGGTCGACCGCGTCGTGCCAGTGGGTGCTGTCGACGGTCAGGTAGCTGTGCAGGTGGACCGGGATCAGCAGAGCGTGCCGGTGCAGGCCCCGCGCGAGCGCGGCGAACGTGACGGCCTTGAGGTTGGCCCACTCCTCCCGGCGCCACCTCTGCGCGACGAACCACGACGAGAACTCCTGCGGCACCACACCGGACGTCACGGCGTCGGCACGCAGGACGATCTTGGCCGAGTCGAGCGAGGTCGCGTTCTCCAGCGTGTGGACGTACCACTCCGTCAGTCGCAACGCCGCTTCTTCTTCGTCACCGCACAGTTCCGCCGAGTACACGCGCAACAGGTCGTGCAGTTCGTACCGTCCCGGAGTCCGCGACTGCACCAGGTGATCAGCGACCAGCCGCTCCAGGAGACGACGGGCCTGGGCGACGGAGACGCCGGCGAGCGCGGCCGCGGCGCCGACGTCGAAGTCCGGGCCGGGATGCACGGACAGCAACCGGAACATCCGCGCCGAGCCGGCGTCCAAAGCCTGGTAGGACCACGAGAACACCGCGCGCACGTCGATGTCGTCGTAGTCGGTCAGCGCGTCGAGCCGAGCCTCGTCCAGTTCCGCGACGAACTCCCGCAGTGCCACGTCGGGGAAGCGCGCGACCCGTTCGGCGAACACCCGCAGCGCCAACGGCAGCCCGGTGCAACGCTCGACGATCTCGCGCGCGGCCTCCGGTTCGGCGTGCAGCCGCTCGGCGCCGAGCACGGCGGTGAGCAGTTCCAGCGCCGCGTCCAGGTCCAGCTGGCGCAGGCTGATCGAGGTGGCGTCGTGCTGCGAGACCAGCGAGCGCAGCTGGTTGCGGCTGGTGACCACCACGCGCACGCCGGCGACACCGGGCAGCAGCGGCAGCACCTGGCGAGGCGCGGCCGCGTTGTCGAGCACCAGCACCATCCGCCGGTCGGCGAACGTGGTGCGCAGCAAGGCGAATCGCGCGTCCGCGTCGGTGGGGACCTTCTCCACGCCCAGCCCCACCAGCAGGGTCTCCGCCGCGGCCGCCGGATCGACCGGCTGCGCCTCCGGGTCGAACCCGCGCAGGTTGAGGTACAGGTCGCCGTCCGGGAAGTCGTCCCGCGCCTCACGCGCCCAGCGCAGTGCCAGGGCGGTCTTCCCCACGCCGCCGACGCCGTGCACGACGGTGACACCGCTCGTCTCGCCGAGCAGGCGGAGCTCGTCGTCGCGGCCGACGAAGTTCCGGACACCGGCGGGCAGCTGCCGCGGCACCTGACGACCGCCGGAGGGCACCTCGCCACGCAGGATCTGCTGGTGCAGCTCCTGCAACGCCGGACCAGGATCGACGCCGAGCTCGTCCGCCAGCTGCTCGCGCACCCGCTGGTAGGCGGCCAGCGCTTCGGCCTGCTGGCCCGCGCGGCACAGGGCCAGCATCAGCTGCCGCCAGAACGACTCCCGCAACGGGTGGTCGGCGACGAGCGATCGCAGCTCGGCGACGAGCTCGCGGCCGAGTCCGCGGTGCAGGTCGGCTCCGATGCGCGACTCCAGCGCGTCGAGCCGTTGCCCCTCAAGTCGTGGCACGTCCTCGCGGTGCAGCGAGTCCGAGGCGACGTTGCCGAGCACCGGACCACGCCACAACGCCGTGGCGGTGGTGAAGTCCTGAGCAGCCGACAAAGCCCTGAACCGCAGCAGGTCCAGCTCGTCGGGGTCGGCGTCGAACCGGTAACCCCCTGGCACGGTGCGCACGCGGTTCGCGGCGCCGAGCGACTTGCGCAGGCGGGCCACGACCATGTGCAACGTCTTGTGCGCGCGATCAGCCGCCGGCGGCTCGCCGTCCCACAACCTCTCCACGAGGTCATCCACTGACACGAACTCGTTGGGCCGCAACAACAACGTCGCGAGCAACGTCTGCACCTGCCCGGCCGGCACCGCCACCGGCTTCCCGTCGGCCAGCACCTCCAGCGGGCCCAGCACCCGGAACTCGACGCTCACCGCAGGCTCACCCCTCTCCTGACGAGTGTGACATCCGACGTGGATCTAAGAGAGTTCAGCAATGCGGGCACGCAGCTTCTCCGCGGCCTTCTCGTTGCCCATGTCCTCACGGAGCAGCAACGCCTCCTTCAACGCGGCCACGGCGTCCTCCGCGCGTCCCGCACGGGCGTGTGCGTCGGCGAGGTTCTCCAGCGTCACGGTCTTGATGGCGTCCGGCAGCTGGTCGTCGGGCAGTGCGAGCACCCGCTGGAACGTCGCGACGGCCTCGGCGAGGTGGCCGCGTTCCAGGTGCAGCAGACCGCGAGTGTCCAAAGTGGAGGCCGCGAGTTCGGCCATGCCCTCCTGGGTGACGACGGCGTACGCCTCGTCGTTCGCGGCGAGTGCGGCGTCGAACTCCTTGAGGCCCACCAACGTCATCGAGTAGTTGTTCAGCGCCATGGCCAGCCCGGACGGCGAGCCCTGCTCCTGGCGCTTCTCGATCGCGCGTTCGTGCAGGGCCTTCGCCGACTGCAGGTCGCCGCTCATCGCGTGGTTGATGGCCCACTGGTCGAGGGTGACCGCGATGCCGTGCAGGTGGCCGATCTCCTCGCGCACCCGCAGCGCCTCGGCGTAGTGGACGGCGCCGTCGGCGAACGCTCCCAGGGCGGAGAAGGCGTTGCCGAGCGAGTGCAGGGTGATGCCCTCGGCGTACCTGTCGGCACTCGCGCGGGCGGCCGCGAGTGCGACGCGGTACAGCGCGATCCGTTCCGACGGCCGCCCGCGCAGGTAGAGGTAGCCGAACATGACGGTCGCGAGCTGCCAGGCGTGCTGGTGCAGGCCGCGCTCACCGGCGAGCCCGACTGCGGCAAGGAGGTTCTCGTGCTCGGTCTCGCACCAGGCGGCGGCCACCGCCGAGTCCTCGAACAACACCGGCTGCACGCCGTCGGACAACGGGCACAACGTGATGGCGACCCGGCTGTGGCGCAACAGCCGGTCGGCGCTGTCCACCGAGTGCAGGTAGAACTCCAGCAGCCGGCGGACCGCCGCGAGCCGCTCGGCGGCCGGATCCGTCTCCCGCAGCGAGCGCGCGTACTCGCGCAGCAGGTCGTGGGACGTGTACCGGCCAGGCGAGCGTTCGACGAGGAGGTGCATGCGCGCCAGCGTTTGCAACGACCTGCGCACCTCGGCGCGACGGCGGCCGTCGAGCGCGGTGGCCGCGTCCAGGGAGATGTCCGGGCCTGTCGTCAGGCCGAGCAACCGGAAGAGCCTCGCCGTGTCGTCGTCCAGGCGGCTGCAGGACGTGGCGAAGACCGCCTCGACGTGGGTCATCAGGCCGTCCGCGGCCCTGAGCTCGTCGACGAGCGCGCGCAGGCCGAGGCCGGGATCGTCGGCCGCCCTGGAGGCGGCGACGGCGAGGGCGAGCGGCAGGCCGCCGCAGAACGCGACCAGGTCCGCGACAGCGTCCGGTTCGGCGGCCACGCGGCCCGCACCGAGGCGGGCGGTGAGCAGTGCGACGGCGTCGTCCTCGCCGAGCAGGCCGAGCGTCACCGGGACCGCGCCCTCGCGGACGACGAGTCCGGTGAACCGGTTGCGGCTGGTGATCACGACCAGGCAGCCGCGTCCGGCGGGCAGCAGCGGACGGACCTGTTCGACGTCGCGGGCGTTGTCGAGCAGCACCAGCACCCGGCGGTCGGCGACGACGCTGCGGTAGAGCGCCGCGCGTTCGGGCAGGTCCACGGGAACCCGGCCGCCGGACACCCCGAACGCGCCGAGGAACGCCGCCAGCACCTCGGCGGGGTCGGCGGGATCGGCCGACGGCTCGAAGCCGCGCAGGTCGACGTACAGCTGCCCGTCCGGGAAGCGGTCCGCGACCGAGTGCGCCCACCGCACGGCCAGCGCGGTCTTGCCGATCCCCGCCGTGCCGTCGATCGCGGTGATCACCACCGCCGCCCCGCCCGTGGTGACCTCGGTCAGCCTGGCCAGTTCGGCGTCGCGACCGGCGAAGTGCACGGCCCCGACGGGCAACTGCCGCGGCACGCCGGCCCGCGAGGCCGGGTCGAGCAGCCGCGCGTGCAGGTCGCGCAACGGCTGACCGGGCTCGACGCCCAGTTCGTCGTCGAGGTGGTCGCGGATCTGCTCGTACGCGGCAAGCGCCTCCGCCGGCCGCCCCGCCTGGTGCAGCGCTTGCACCAGCTGCGCCCAGAACCCCTCGCGCAACGGGTGCTCGCCGGTCAGCTCCCGCAGCTCGTCCACCAGCTCGGCACCGCGCCCGTGCGCCAGGTCGGCCTCGATGCGCCGGCCGTGCACCACGAGCCGTTCCTCGACGAGCGGCGGCACGTCCTCGCGGTGCAGGTGCTGTGAGGCGACGTCGGACGCCACCTCACCCCGCCAGTGCGCCAGCGCGGCGGCGAACTCGCCCTCGGCGGCGAGCCGCCGGAACCGGGTCAGGTCGAGCCGCTCCGGGTCCACCTCGGCCAGATAGCCGCCGGTGGCCGTGCGCACGCAGTTGGCGTCCCCCAACGCCATCCGCAGCCGCCGAACGACCATCTGCAACGTCTTGTGCGCGCGGTCGAGCGTGGGCGGCTCACCGTCCCACAGCCGTTCCACCAGCTCGTCGACGGACACGAACCGGTTGGGCCGCAACAGCAACGTGGCGAGCAGCACGCGCCCACGCCCGGCGGGAACCGGCACGCGCACACCGTCGCGCAGCACCTCCAACGGCCCGAGGACGCGGTACTCGACGTTCATGGGCTCCTTCACCTGCTCGTCCACAGTGGATTCTCGAGGATGTGACCGAAGTGTGAGCGCCGCTCGGCAAGCTCATCATCAGCCGGGGACGACAGCGGCAGGGCTTCGCCTGGGGGGTCGCTGTCGCCCCGGCTGTTCCAAGGCCGTCAGCCTCTCGGCGAGGTACTCCGCCCGCCGGCTGCCGAGATCACGCCGGAGTTCGCCCGAGCGTTGCCACACCGCGGGAACTTCGTCACGCCGATCCAGACCCGGTAAGGCCTCGCCCGTGCGCACGCGGTCCGCCTCACCCGGCACGCGGTACTCGGCTCGCACAGATCCTCCCAGGTCGCGGCCAGTTTAGCGGCGTGTGATCGCGGTGTGAGCAAAGTGTGAGCGGGGTCGGGCAGAGTACTTCTCAGCGGTGCTGGTGGCTGAGTTACCTGGGGGGCCACCAGCACCGCTCATCAGTTTCCGGGGTCGGGCCCGTGACCGGAGTGTGAGCGCGACCAGCGACTCTGTGAACGGCCGGCCGCTCCGCGGTCACCTCCCTCTTCACCGCGGAGGGGCCGGTCTCAGTTCAGCGAGGCCAGCAGTTCGCGCACGTCGTCCGCCTGCGCGTTGCCCAGGTCGTCGTAGACGTCGAGCGCCGCGAGGTAGTAACCGCGGGCGGCGTCCAGTTCGCCGAGGTCCCGTTTCATGTCGGCCAGTCGCACGAGCGTGTCCGCCTGGTAGTGGCGGTAGGACAACGTTGCCTGCAGCTCGACCGACCTGAGGTAGTTCGCCTCCGCTTCCTCGTAGCGGCCCAGCGCGCGGTAGATGCTGCCGAGGGTGTCGCGGTTCGAGGCCACCACGGTGTCCCGCTCGTCCGGCACCAGCTCCAGGTACATGTCACGGGCCTGCTCGGCGTGCGCCGCCGCCTCGTGGTGGTCGCCGAGCTCGTGGTGCACGAACGCCAGCGACGCCGAGACGCTCGCCAGTTCGATGCGGTCGCCGCTGCGCATCGCCACGTCCAGCGCCCGCAGCAGCGGGTCGAGCGCACGCAGGTGTTCGTCCTGCCTGGCCAAAAGGTAGGCGAGGCCGCGCAGGTCGTTCGACAACCCGATGAGGTCGCCCAGCCGTTCGTCCAGGGCGACGGCCGCGCGGAGCTGGCGCTCGGCCTCGTCGAACTCCCGGCCCGGCACCAGGCAGGACACCAGGCCGCGGCGGGCCCGGCACTCCCCTTCCAGATCACCCGCCCGGCGCGCGGCGGTGACGGCGAGCCGTTGCAGGCGTTCGCCCTCGCGCCACCGTCCGGTGGCCAGCAGGAAGTGCCGGATCGCCCAGACCGTGCGCCACACGTGACCGTCGAAGCCCGCCTCGCCCGCCGCGACGACCGCAGGACCGAAGACCGCGCGTTCCTCGGCGTACCAGCGGTCGGCGTCGGTGCTCACCTCGAACGCCAGCACGACGGCGCCGGGAGCCGGGTCCGGCGTGGTGATGGGCTGGCGCAACGGGTCGGACCTCACCGCGGCGGCCAGTGCGGAGTGCATGAGGTGGTCGAAGAACCGCCGTTGGGCATCCGCGCGCTCAGCGGCCGACAGGCGCAGAGCCGCTTCCTCCGCCGCGTACGAACGCATCAGGTCGTGCAGCCGGTAGCGGCCGTTCTGGCTGTTGATCAGGCTGTAGCGGACCAGCTCGTCCAGTGCGTCGGCCGACGGCTGCGCCATGAGGCTGGTCGCGGCGGGCTCGGTCACGTCCGGGCCGGGGTGCAGGCCCAGCAGCACGAACAGGCGCGCCGCCACCGGGCTCAGCCACCCGAACGTCCACGAGAACACCGCCCGCACGCTGGTCAGCGGATCGTCGGTGTCCAACGCGTCGAGCGCGGCGTGTTCGAGCTCCTGCACGAGCATGCCGAGCGGGTGCTGGTCGAGCGTCGCCCGTGCCGCCACGACGGCGAGCGCCAGCGGCAGTCCCGCGCACAGCTCGACGAGCCTGGCGGCCGCCGCGGGCTCCTCCGCGACCCGGTGCGCGCCGACCCTGCCGCCGAAGAGCATCATCGACTCCTCCGGCCCCAGGACGTCGAGCTGAAACGCCCGGTCCTGCGTGACCAGGCCGCGCAAGCGGTTGCGGGACGTGATCACGGCCAGGCTCTGCGACCCGCCCGGCAGCAGCGGCCGCACCTGCGCCACGTCCCGGACGTTGTCGAGCAGCACCAGCACCTGCAGCCGCGACAGCAGCGTCCGGTAGCTCTCCAGCATCGCCTCGGTGGCGGCCGGGATCTCGTCCGCGGGCACGCCGAGCGCCAGCAGGAAGTCGCGGGCCGTGCTGATCGGGTTCACCGGGGCCCCGGTCGGATCGAACCCGCGCAGGTCGCTGTAGAGCTGCCCGTCCGGGAACCGGCCGGCGATCCGGTGCGCCCACTGCACCGCGAGCGACGTCTTGCCGATGCCCCCGCTGCCGTTGATCACCAGCTGCCCGGACGCGAGCACGGCGTCGAGCCGGTCGAGTTCCCGCTCCCTGCCGACGAAGTGCGGCAACGCGGTCGGCAGCTGCCGGGGGACGTGGTGATGCGACGGGACGAGCACCGCCCCAGAGGGGATCTCTCCCGCCAGGACCTGCTGCTGCGCTTCGCGCAGGCGCGGCCCCGGCGTGACGCCGAGCTGCTCGCCCAGCACGGCCGTGACCTCCTGGTAGGTCGCGAGCGCGTCCGCCTGCTGCCCGCTGCGGTGCAGGGCGAGCATCAGCTGCGCCCAGAACACCTCGTGCACCGGGTGCCGGGTGGTGAGCGTCCTGAGCTCCGGCACCAGTTCCGCCGCGACACCCAGCTCCAGGTCGTCGTCGATCCGCTTCTCCAGCGCCGCCAGGCGTTCCTCGACCAGCGCCGGCACGAGGTCGCGGTGCAACGACTCCGACGGGACGTTCGCCAGCACCGGCCCGCGCCACAACGCCGTCGCCGCAGCGTGCTCACCGGTCTTCAGGTGGGCGCGGAACCTGAGCAGATCGAGCTGCTCGGGCTCGACCACGGCCACGTAGCCGCCCGGACGAGTCCGCACGCAGCTCGCCACGCCGAGCGCCTGCCGCAACCGGGTCACGACCATGTGCAACGTCTTGCCCGCGCGGTCCGCACTGGGCGGCACCCCGTCCCACAGCCGCTCGACGATCTCGTCCACGGAGACGAACTCGTTGGCGCGCAGGAGAAGCGTGCCGAGAAGAACCCGGCACCGGCCGGCCGGGACGGTGACCGGGACACCGTCGAGCAGTACCTCGAGCGGCCCCAGCACGCGGTACTCGACTCGCACGTCGCCCCTCTCCCGCTCGGTGACCGAGCGCCGAGTGTAGGGGCGAGGACTCGGTGTGACCGAAGTGTGAGCGCCACCGGGCAAAGTGGTCATCAGCCGGAGCGACGAGAGTGACAGCGAAGTATTGGGGGGTTGTCACGATCGCCGCGCACCCTCCGGGCCGCCCCTCCCCAGTGGTGCGGTCCGGGAGGAATCCGGTCATGGGGGAACCGGACAGTCCCCTGCTGTTCGGTGAAGGCCCGCGGCTTCGGCTGCGGGCCTTTTTACTTGTCATCGAGGCGTGAGCGGCGCGTGAGCGGCGTCCGGCAGAGTCCTCGTCAGCCGGTTCGGAGGAGTCAGACCTGGGGGTGACTCGACGGAACCGGATCCAGTGCCCCGGTGCGGCCGCCTCCCTCTTGGCCGCGCCGGGGTGCCGATCCGGCACACGGACAAGGGCCCGCGGCTGATGCCGCGGGCCCTTGTCCGTGCACTGCTTCTAGTCCGACGGGATCCAGGCGAACTGGATGCGCTGCTGACCGTGCTTGCGGGTCACCATCGTGCCCCGGCCGGGAGGCTGCGGCGACGGCTTCAGGTTGCCGATGATGTTGCCCTCCTCCTTCGAACCGGAACCGACGAAGATCGGCGCCGAGATCTCCTTCAGCTTGCCGATGATCGGGTCGTACATCGCGCGGGACGCTCCACCCATGCGGCGGACGACGACGACGTGCAGACCGACGTCCTTCGCCTGCGGGATGAACTCGGCCAGCGGCTGCATCGGGTTCGCGGCACCCTGCGGAGCGACCAGGTCGTAGTCGTCGACGATGACGAAGACCTCCGGGCCCTTCCACCAGGAGCGGTTCTTGAGCTGTTCCTGCGTCACGTCCGGGCCGGGCATGCGGTTCGCGAGCGAGCCGCGGACCTCCTGGACGTTCTGCGTGAACTGCGTGCCCGACACCGCGTAGCTGAGCAGGTGGTCGGTGTCGATGAAACCGAGCATCGTGCGGCGGTAGTCCGCGAGCAGGATCAACGCCTCGGACGAGGTGTAGCTCTGCATGATGCCGCGGACGATCGTGCGCAGGATGTTGGTCTTGCCGGACTCGCCGTCGGCCAGCGCGAGGAAGTGCGGGTCCGCGTCGAAGTCCAGGTAGACCGGCGCGAGCTCGTCCTCGTTGACACCGACCGGGACCAGGTGGCCGCGGTTGGGCAGGATCTGCTGGACGTGCGCCATGAACTGCCCGTGGTCGAGCAGGTCGGGCAGCATCCGGACCTGCGGGGCGCGCGGGCCCTGCCAGGCCTGGTTCAGCTTGTGGCTGAGGTCCTGGACACCGGAGACCACCGTGCTCGCGTCCTGCGAGGTGTCGATGCGGGGCAGACCGACGAGGTAGTGCAGCTTGCGTCCCGTGGCACCGTCGATGGTGATACCGCGGCCAGGCCGGCCCGGCGGCACGTTGACCGCCACCTTGCGGTCGACCTCGGACTCGCTCGGGTCACCGAGCCGCAGCTCGAAGCGCGTACCCAGGAGGTCCTTCATGGCCGGCCGGATCTCCGCCCACCGGCTCGCGCCGACGATCACGTGCACGCCGTAGGACAGACCCTGCGCGGCGAGCGCCTGGATCTGCGGCTCGACCATCTCGAACTCCTGGCGGAAGTTCATCCAGCCGTCGACGATCAGGAACGCGTCACCGAAGCTGTCGTCCTTGATCTCACCGCGACGCTTGCGGGCGCGGAACTCGCCCAGCTCGATGCGCTGGTCGCGCCAGCGGAGCTCGCGTTCCGCGATCAGGCTCTGCAGCTCGGCCACCATGCGGCGGACCTTGTCGACGTCGAGACGACCGGCGAAGCCACCCACGTGGGGCAGGTCCTCCATCGCGGCGAGCGAACCACCACCGAGGTCGATGAGGTAGAACTGCACCTCCTCCGGCGTGTGGGTGAGCGCCATCGACGCGACGAGCGTCCTGAGCATCATCGACTTGCCGGACTGCGGGCCACCGACGACCGCGCCGTGACCGGCCGCACCGGAGAAGTCCGCCCACAGCAGGTCGCGGCGCTGCTCGAACGGCTTGTCGACCACGCCCAGCGGAACCTGCAGCGTGCTGTTGGCCGGGTAGCCCGGCGACGTCAGACCGCGGTCCGGCGTCACGTCGAGCGGCGGCAGCATCGTGTCCATCGTCGGCGGCTCGTTGAGCGGCGGCAGCCACACCTCGTGCGCGGGCGGGCCCTGACCGACGAGGCGGTCGACGATGAGCTCGAGCTGGGTCGGCTCGTTCGCGTCCTCCTTGACCGGCGCGGCCACGACCTGCACCGGCTCGACCGGACGCTCCGGCTCCTTCGGGATCTCGATGAAGTCCGGCACGAAGAACCGCGGCCGCTTGTCACTGCGCACGGCCACCGACTCACCGGCGGACTGCATGCCGGCGGGACGGTAGGTGCCCGAGACGTAGAGCGCCTTGAACCTGGTCAGCGGCATGCCCTGCACGCTCAGGTAGCCCGAGCCCGGGATCGGCGGGAGCTCGTAGGCGTCCGGCACACCGATCGCCGCACGGGACTCCGCCGCGTTGAAGGTCTTCAGACCGATCCGGTACGAGAGGAACGTGTCCAGACCGCGCAGCTTGCCTTCCTCGAGTCGCTGCGACGCGAGGAGCATGTGCATCTGCAGCGACCGGCCGACACGACCGATCTGCAGGAAGATGTCGATGAAGTCCGGCTTCGCCGTCAGCATCTCGGAGAACTCGTCGATGCAGATGAACAGCGCGGGCAGCGGGTCGAGCTGGGCGCCGTTCTCACGGGCCTTCTCGTAGTCCCAGACGTTCTTGTAGTTGCCCTTCGCCAGGACCTCCTGACGACGCGACACCTCGCCCTCGATGGCGTCCTTCATGCGGTCGACCAGGCTGAGGTCGCCGGCGAGGTTGGTGATCGTCGCGGCGACGTGCGGCGCCTTGTCCAGACCGAGGAACGTCGCACCACCCTTGAAGTCGACGAGGATCATGTTGAGCGCCGTCGACGAGTGCGAGGCCAGCAGGCCGAGCACCAGGGTGCGGAGGAACTCCGACTTGCCGGAACCGGTCGCGCCGATGCACAGGCCGTGCGGGCCCATGCCGTCCTCGGCCGCTTCCTTGATGTCGAGCTCGACCGCCTGGCCGTGCTCGCCGATGCCGAACGGGATGCGGTAGCGGTCGCGCTTGGGCCGCGGCCGCCACGCCTGCTGCACGTCGAACGTGATCGGGTCGCCGGGGATGCCCATGAACTCGAGCAGCGGCGGGTTGTTGGTCATCGCCAACGGGTCCTCGCCCGAGTCGCCACCGGCCTCACCGGCGGCGCCCATGCGGTACGGCGAGAGCCTGCGGGCCAGCGCCTCCGCCTCGACGACGGACAACCGGTCCGGGGCGCCGAACCACTCGACACCGCTCGCGGAACGGGCACCCAGCTGGTTGTTCTCGACGACCAGGCGCAGGCCGCGGCGTGCCGTCAGGTTGCCCAGGCACTCGTTGAGGTCCAGCAGAGTGACGCCGACCAGACCCTCTTCGAGGATGATCATCTCTTCGCGGCTGATGTCGCCGTCGTCGATGACGATCACGATGTGCGGCTGGTCCGGCGGCGGCGGGGCGTTGCGCGTGAACCGCTGGCGGTCGCGCAGGTTCTCGTCCAGCATCGCCTCGATCTCGGCGAGCGAGTTCGCCATCATGCGGCGCTGGCCGATGCCGTCGATGTCGGTGGGGTGCTGCGCGTGCGGCAGCCACTTCACCCATTCCCACAGCTGCTTGGTGCGGCCCGCGCTGACGACCGCGATCAACAGGTCGTCCGGGGCGTGGAAGGTGACGAGCTGGGCGAGCAAGGCCCGCGCGAGGTCGCGGCGGTCCTCGATCTCGCCGAGCAGGCCGACCGCGGCGAACCCGCGCAGTGCGATGGAGATCGGGAGGTCGGGCACGAGCGAGTGGGCGCGCACGAAACGGCGCAGCGCCAGCGTCGCGATCGGTTCGAGCTCCTCGACGGGACCGGTCTGCGGCGGCACCAGGCGGGTGGCGAGGCGCTGCGAGCCCCGTCCCGCGCGCAGGTGGCAGAAGTCGGGGTCGTTCTGGCGGCGTTCCCACATGCGACGGGTGGTGGCGAGCGACCACAGCATCTGCGGGTCCGGGTGCACCCACTCGCGTTCGGCGCGCTGCTCGTCGGCGGCTTCGCGGGCGCGGTCGCGCATCTGGCCGAGGTACCGCAGGTAGTCCTTGCGGTCCTCGTTCATCTCGGCTTTCTTCTGGCCCTTGCCCGAGCCCATGCCGCTCGCCATCATGCCGATGGTCGAGATCATCATCATGCCGGGCATGATCATCGCCGCGGGCTGCCGCGGCATGAACACGAGCATCATGCCCATCATGCCCATGGACGCGACGATCATGACGACGGGCATCGCCTTCATCATGATGTTGCCGGGGATGATCCGGGGGACCTCGGGTGGCGGTTCGAGGTGTACCTCACCGCCAGGAGGCCGGGGAGCAGCAAGGCGTGCCGTTCGCTTGAACTGCAGCGTGCTCAACTGACAGGCACCTCTTCGACTCGTTACGCCACCAGTAGCAACCGACACTATTGCGCATCCGCGCGCGTCACGAAGGTGGGTCGGGAAAAAACCCAGTCGAACGTGTTCTGCAAACGACACGTGCAAGAGACGTCGGTGCGGCCATACTAGGGCCGCCCGG
Organism: Lentzea sokolovensis; assembly: GCF_033949975.1. Classification (NCBI taxonomy): domain Bacteria; kingdom Bacillati; phylum Actinomycetota; class Actinomycetes; order Pseudonocardiales; family Pseudonocardiaceae; genus Lentzea; species Lentzea sokolovensis. The sequence goes on along the minus strand of NZ_JAXAVU010000005.1, from coordinate 10,620 downwards.
CAACCGTCCGAGTGGACCAATAAGGTCGGGCACATTGTTTGCAAGGCTGATCTGACTTAGGGGGCCCTGGTGGCGACCGGTACGACGGTGTTCAGCCGTGTCACGGTGGTGGCACCTCGGACGCGTATCGACGTCGCGCTACCTGCCGACGTGGCGGTGGCCGATCTCCTGCCGATGCTGCTGGACATGGCGAGAGAGGCCACTCCGGACGGTGGCGTCCGGCACGGTGGCTGGTGCCTCGCCAAGCTCGGCGACAACCCGCTCGACCCGGCGCGCACGCTCGCGTCGCTCGGCGTCGTCGACGGTGAGCTGCTGCAGTTGCGGCGCCGCAACGAGAATCCGCCGCCGCCGTTGTACGACGACGTCGTCGACGCGATCGCGGAGTCCGATCCGGACTCGTTCCGGCCCTGGACCAAGGAGACCGCGCAGCGGTTCGGTCACCTGGCCGGCGCGCTCGCGCTGATCGCGTCCGCGGTGGCGTTGTTCCTGTCCGGCCCGATCTCGCAGGGCGACGCCGGCAGCGGTCTCGCGGCCGCCATCGCCGGCGGTGTCGGCGCGATCGCCATGCTGGCGGCGGGCGCGACCATCTCGCGGGCCTACAGCTCGGCGTCGACCGGTGTGCTGATCGCCGCGTGCGGTTCGCTGCCGTTGGCGTTCGTCGCGGGCTTCCACGCCGTGCCCGGTGTGGGCTTCAGCCCGAAGATGCTGCTCGCCTCCGCGCTGATGATGATCTTCGCGTGGGGCGGCATCCTGCTGATCGGGCAGGGCATCACGGTGTTCATCGCCGCGGCGACCGGCGGCACGCTCGTGGCGCTGGCGTTCCTCGTCTCGACGTTCGTCGAGCACCCGCTGTCCGGTGTGGCCGCCGCGACCGGTGCCGTGGCGCTCGCCGCGCTGTCGCTGCTGCCGGGTCTCACGCTGCGGCTGGCCAAGATCCCGCCGCCCGTCGTGCCGACGAACGCCGAGGACCTCAAGGAGGACAGCGGCTTCCCGGAGTACGCGGTCATCGAGCGTCGCACGGCCGTCGCGCACGAGTACCTGACGGGCATGATCATCGGTACCGGCGTGGTCGCGGCACTCGCCGCCATCGTCGCCGCGTCCGCCGACACGGTCTGGGGCCCGATCTACGGCGTGGTCGTCGCGATCGTGCTGATGATGCGCGGCCGGGCGTACGCGAACGGCGCGCAGGCCGTCGCACTGCTGTCCACCGGCATGTTCGCCAGCGGCGGCATCCTGATCGGCTGGCTGATCGCGTCGACGTCGTTCGACCGCATCGCGTTCGTCTTCGGCGCGCTGCTGGTGCTGGGCGCGCTCGCGCTGGTGCTCGGCGTGATCTTCCCCGGCCAGAAGTTCTCGCCGCCGCTGCGCCGCACCGTCGACATCATCGAGGCGATCCTGATCGCCTCCGTGCTGCCGCTGGCGCTGGCCGTCATGGACATGTACCAGGTGTTCCGAGGCCTGATCACGCTATGAGGGCGGGCATCAGGCGCACCACGGCGGCAGCGACCGCCGGACTGCTTCTGCTGACGGGGGCGTTGCCGCAGGCCTCCGCTCAGCCGTCCTCGACACCGTCGGCCGCACGGCCGAACTCGGTGCCGCCGGACCTGCCAGCCGATGTCGGGCCGCCCGTCGACGAGGGCAAGGCGGACGTCAAGTACGAGCGCACCTCGAAGGGGTGCGTGGAGTCCGACACCAAGAGCGAACTGATCGAGTACATGCCCTGGGGCCAGGTCTACCTGAACCTGGAGCAGGCGCACCGGTTCGCCAAGGGCAAGGGCATCAAGATCGCGATCATCGACACCGGCGTCGACCCGCGCAACCCCCGCTTCGGCGGCAGGGTCCAGGGCGGCGGCGAGTACGTCTTCGGCAACGCGAACGGCACGGACGACTGCGACGGCCACGGCACCGAGGTGGCCGGTGTCGCCGCCGCGGCCAAGACCGAGGGCGACTTCGTCGGCGCCGCACCGGAAGCGACGATCCTCGCGATCCGCCAGACCAGCGACCGCTTCGAGTTCAAGGGCGACGCGAACAACGAGAAGCGCGCCTCCGCCGGCAAGGTCGGCACGCTGGCGATGGCCATCGTGCGCGCGGCGAACCAGGACGCCAAGGTCATCAACATCTCGCTGACGAACTGCAGCTCCCCCAAGGGCTTCAGCGCGGACGACCGGAAGCTGCAGGCCGCGATCCGGTACGCCGTGGACGTCAAGGACGTGGTGATCGTCACGGCGGCCGGCAACCTGAGCGACCAGGGCACCGGCTGCGCCGCCCAGAACAACAACCTGGACCCGGCCAACGTCAACTCGGTGTCGTCGCCGGCGTGGTTCGCGGACGACGTGCTGTCGGTGGGGTCGATCGCGCGTTCCGGCGACGTCTCGTCGTTCAGCGTCTGGGGCCCGTGGGTCAGCATCGCCGCACCTGGCGAGGAGATCATCTCCGTCGACCCCAAGGGCACCGGCCTGACGAACGCGAACGTCACCGCGCAGGGCGTGCAGGACATCAAGGGCACGAGCTTCGCGTCCCCGTACGTCGCGGGGATCACGGCGCTGGTGCGCGAGCGGTTCCCGAACCTCAAGGCACGCCAGGTGATGGAGCGTCTCAAGGCCACGGCGCTGCACCCCGGCGGGCTGACCGGCAAGGACAACAAGGTCGGCTTCGGCATGATCAACCCGGTGGCGGCGCTGACCGCGGTGCTGCCCGCCGAGGCCGCCGGTTTCAAGGCGCAGCAGCCGAAGGAGCTGACCACCAGCGTCACTCCGCCGCAGGGGCTCGACTGGCCGCCGATCATCGTCGCGCTGGGCGGCATCGGTGCCGGCGGCATCCTGCTGGCCCTGACGTTGTTCGTCCGCAACTCGCTCAACCGCAAGCGCAGAAGCACCGCGTAGCGTTCAAGACTCAACGAGAAGGGCCCCGCCGGAACTCACCGGCGGGGCCCTTCTCGTCGTCCGGGAAGAACGTCAGTCGTCGTCACCGATGGTCTTCGGCGCGGCCTTCTTGGGTTTGCCGAGCAGATCGTCGATCGAGCCGCTGAGCCGCTGCTTCGGCTTGTGCTCCTTGTCGCCGCCCTGCTGCCCGCCGCCCATGCCACCCATCATCGGCGCCATGCCACCGCCCATCATGCCGCCGGAAGCGGCCCCAGGACGGCCACCAGCGGCCGCGGCGGCCTGTCCGGTCCCAGCACCCTTGTCCGCCAGCGGAACCTGCTCAGCGACGCCGGTAGCGCCTCCGAACTGCATCGGCTGCTGCGCCGCCGCGTCAGGCGCGCCGACCGAGCCGACTCCACCGGCACCCACACCGCCGCCACCGCCACCGACCGGGGCGCCACCGGACGCGGCACCGCCCGACGCGGCGCTGCCCGCGGCGGCCGTGGCCGAGGCCTTCGCCGGCTCGGGCATCCTGGTCTCGGGCTTGGCCGGCGCCGTGTAGGTCCAGTTCTGCTCGGGGTACCTGTGCTCCATCCGCACGGCCTCGAAGCCGCCGGCCTCACCGGAAACCCCGTCGCACAGCTTGAGAAACGCCTCCAGCACCTGACGCGCGGACTCGTGCAGCTCGCGGACCGGGTCCTTGAGCTCCTCGATGTGCCTGATCGCGCGCTGGTCGCCCTCCATCGGCAACGAGGCCGTGCCGGACACCGAGTCAGCGGCGTCGGCGAGCACGTGCGCCATGTCCTGCACGATGACGCGCACGCCGTCCGCGGTCTCCTCCAGCGCGTCCGCCATCGCGTTCATCGCGTCGGACAGGTCGCCGCCCGCGAGGCCCACCTTGCGCATGTGGTCGAGGAACGCGTCGGCATCCTTGCCCTCCCACCGCGCGTCGACCCCGCCCAGCGGCTCGGAGACGTGCTTGTTGACCGCCTCGGTCACCTTCGCGGCCTTGCGCCAGCGTTCGGCTTCCTCACGCAGGTCGTTCCAGTCGCCCACCAGCGGGTCGAAGAAGTCGTGCACGAGGTCCACGACACCGAGCTTGCGACTCACCCGTGAGAGGTAGTCGAGCTCGGGACCCACCTCGGCCGCGATCTGCTTGCCGTCCTTGGCCACAGCTCCCCCTACCGCCGGTCGGCCTTCTTGATGGCCTGCAGACTTTCCTCGTCGCCCTGCCCGTGCTGCTCGGCGACGGCGTGCAGGCCCTTCGAGGCCGCGTCGAGCGCGTCACAGGCGCGGCCGAGCTGCGAGTTGAGCAGTTCGGCGGCGCGCGCGTACCCCTGGGCGGTACCGACGGTTCTGCCGATCTCGCCGAACGACTGCGGGCGCAACGGGGACACCTTCATGGCGTCCCGCACCCGCCTCAGATCGTCCGTCGTCCCGTCGATGCGGTCGGCGTACTTCTCCAACCACTCGGCATCGACGCTGATACGACCGGCCAAGACTCTGTCCCCCCTACAAAAACTCCGGGTGCTGAGCGTGGTGGCCACAATCGCCACCGCGTGTTTCGGCGCTCAGCAGGGCACCTCGCGGCGTCGGCCCCCGCCCCCCATATGCCCGATATGCAGGGCGGGGGCCGACGCCGCGATGCACCCGTCTGACCGGCGAAACACGCGGCGGCGGTTAGTGCCCACCACGCTTTCGTCGCATTTGACGGTGATGCACCCGGAGCGGTTCCGCTACTTCTGAACGGCCGCCTGCGGATCCTTGATGGTGCCCTTGGGCGCCGGGATCGAGTCGTAGCTGCGGTTGGCCTCGTTCTTGTTGAGCTGCGGTCCCATCGGCAACAGGCTCAGGATCTGGTTCGGCGCCGGCGGGAACGTCCCGTCGAGACCCAGCGCCGCCGCGGTGCCGCCGTCCGGAACGCCGTAGCGCACGCCGCGACCCGTGACGACCTGCACCGGTCCGGTGCCGAAGTCGCCCTTGCCCTGGCTCGCCCGCACGACCGCGGCCTTGCCCGGCAGCATCAGGAACTGGTCGATGATCTCGCCCGCCGCACCCGCGGCGTTCAGCTCCACCGGAGCCATGTCCTTGGGGCCGGGCAGCTTCGAGCCGATCGTGACCGTCGTGTGCTCGGCCTTGGTCTGCTCGGTGTAGTTGTCGGCCTTCCAGCCCAGGCACAGCACGGTGTTGCCGGCGTTCGCCTCGAGCGTGGCGGGGATCTGCTTCGGGTAGGAGTCGAGCTTCAGCGGGTTCTTCGGGTCCTTGTGGTTCGCGATCGCGCTCGGCGAGAGCCTGACCGACTTGTTGTTGTTCGAGTACGCCCAGCGCAGCAGGTCGCCGACGGTCTCGTCGACGGTCTGGAAGCCGTCCTCGAGCGCCACCATGGACTCGAAGCCGTTCTGCCGCTCGACCTGGACGACCTCACCGATCTTGACGTTGGTCTCGGTGACGTAGGTGGCCTGCTTGCCCTGGTTCGGCATGGTCGGCGCGGCCAGCGGGGCGACCTCGGGGATCGTCGTGAGCAGCGCCGTGCTGATCGACCGCGCCTGCTTGCCGCCCAGCTTCAGGGCGTTGACGACCTTGTCGTTCTTGAGGTCCACCTCGGCGCGGACCGTCGACGACGAGATGTCGGTGCGGCTGTCGGGCTTCTTGTAGATCAGGTAGGCCTTCTTGGCGCCGGTGCGCTGCTGCACCAGCACGGCCTCCTCGCCCAGCTGGGAGTTGCCCTCGCTGACGCCCGCGATCACGGAGGTCTTGATCTGGTTCTCCGCCGCCTGGTTCTCGCGGAACTCGTCCAGGTTCAGGGTGTCGCAGACGGACCACTGCGCGTCGATCCGCAGGTTCGGCTTCGGCAGCACGTCCGGCGCGTCCGGCAGACCGGTGAGCCTGCCACGCGGGAGGTTCGCCAGCGCCGACTCGCTCACGAGCTTCGGGGTGCCGCCGGCCGCCTCCTGCGGAGCGCCCGCGGTGCCGGCCGGTGCGTCGCCGCCGCCCTGACCCTGCTGCGCGTCCGGGTTGTTGCGCGAGTACCAGAGCAGCCGGGCCGAGGCCAGGTTCGTCATCGGGACCAGCCGCCGCGGCGCGCTGTCGACGACGTAGACCTGGCCGGTCTCCTTGCTGATGGCGATCTGAGTCTGGTCGTCCAGCCGCGGTGCCGGGCTGAAAAGACCGACCACGAGAAAGCCGATCAGACCGACTACGCCCAGCACCACACCCACCGCTGTCGCGCGCGAGTGGTTGCGCATGGGGTCGTGCAGCATCACTGCGTCTCTGCGGACAAGCGCTGACTGCATCCGCCGCAGGACGAATTGGTAGGCCTGGACCTGTGACTTGGTCGTGGGTGTTGATGCCATTCTCGGCTCGCTGCTCTCCCAGTCGCGGTACGGTTCGGCAGGATAGCCGGACGCAGGTTGCTCCGTGGGCCGGTTCGCCAAGCCCACCGACCATCGAGGGGAAAGAGACCACAACGGATGTCCGTGACCACTCCACATCCGCCCCGGCCCAACCCAGGGATGGCACGGCCGCAGGGACCCGCAGGTCCTGGCCAGCAGGCACCCGCGCCTCCGCGTCCGGTCGGGCGTGTCCGTCGCAGAGCCGCCGGCGTGAGCCTCGGCTCGTTGCCCGTCTCGAACGTAGTCACGATCGAGGTCGGTCTCGCCATCGCCCTCCTCGTGCTCGCGATCATGGGCGTCAAGGAGGCCAACGGCGCGCTGAACGTCGTCTCCGTCTCGATCGCCGGCGGTGTGCTCTTCATCGCACTGATCCTGGCGTTCACCCGATCGCGTGGCCGCTGGCTCACCCAGTGGATCGGTGTCCGTCTGCGCTACAACTTCCGGTCGCACGGCCGCACCGCGAAGCGCCTGGACTCGCAGGAGTCCAAGCCCGGTGACGACGAGATGCAGGTGCTCGGCCCGGAGGACCCGCGCGTCGCGTTGCTGCGCCTCGCGATCCCGGACCTGGTGATCGCGAAGGGCGTCGACCACGAACGCCGTCCGCTCGCGCTGTCGTGGCACGACGGCGTGTGGACCGCGGTGCTGCTGGTCGACCCGACGCCGCCGCTGATCTCCGCGGTCGGCTCGGCACCGTCACTGCCGCTGGGAGCGCTCACACCGTGCCTGGAGGACCGCGGTGTCGTGCTCGACGCGATCACGGTGATCTGGCACTGCTACCCCGGCAGCGCGGCACTTCCGCCGAACTCGCCGGCCATCAGCTCGTACATGGAGGTGCTCGGCCCGCTGCCCGCGGCGGCCCGGCGCACCACGTGGATCACGGTCCGGCTGGACCCGCGCCGCTGTGGCGAGGCGATCCGGGAGCGCGGCGGCGGCGTCGTCGGCGCGCACCGCGCGTTGATCGGCGCGTTGTCCCGCGTCCGCAACGCCCTGGAGTCCGCCGGTGTCACGATCCGCCCGCTCGACTCGGACGAGCTGCTGCGTGCGGCGATCTCGTCGGCCGAGCTGACCGCGGCCGTCGGCAGCACGAACCCGGTGTCGTTGCGGGAGAAGTGGAAGGGCGTCACCGCTGGTGGCGTCGGTCACGCGAGCTACGCGATCACCGGCTGGCCGTCGAAGGGCCTCAAGGGCAACCTGAACTCCCTGACCGGTGTGCGCGCTCTCTCGTCGACGCTCGCGATGTCCATCTCACCGTCCCGTGAGGACGGTCAGGTCTCCCTGCGCGGCCTGGTGCGGGTGAGCGCCCGCACGCCGAGCGAGCTGGACCGGGCCGAGGACCAGCTCTCGAAGCTGGGTGACAAGCTCGACATCACGCTGACCCCGTTGCGGGGCATGCAGCTCGCGGGCCTCGCCGCGACGCTGCCGCTGGGAGGTGTGGCATGAGCTCGTCGTCCCGTCTGCTCGACACGCGCGGCCGAGGCGCGGTGGCACCGGAGTTCCTGGTGTCGCCGAACATGCTCGACCTGGTCAGCCCCAGCGGTGACCGCGGCGGCATGATGCTCGGCCAGGGCGTGAAGGGCGAACCGCTCGCCGTGTCCGTCCTGCGCCCGACGCCGACCCGCATGGTGGTCGTCGGCGGCCTGTACCTGGCCCGTCAGATCGCGTTGCGCGCCATGGCGACCGGAGCGTGGATCATCATCGCGACGGGCCGCCCGCAGGCGTGGCAGCCGGTCGTGCGCGCCGCAGGCCAAGGTCCGGACGGCCGTCCGTCTCAGTTGGTGCAGCTGCGCCGACTGTCCCCGGCGGACCTCCCGCGCCCGACCGAGGACATGCCGCTGCTCGTGATCCACGACGGCGGCCACGTCCCGCAGGAGCTGTTCCCGCCGCGCGCGCCGTGGCAGACCACGATGTACGTGCTGCCGTACCTGCACCCGCAGGCGTCGTCCACGGCGAACAACGCGGACCTCGTGCTGCTGCAGCGCCTCCCGATGGGCCAGGCCCAGCTCGCCGGCCAGATGTGGCGTCTGCGCCCGCAGATGTTCCAGCAGCTGACCCAGCTCAAGGACGACCAGGTCATCGCGATGGGCCAGGACATGTGGGCGCACCTGCGCCTCTACACGACCCCGGCCGAACAGCAGATCCTCGGAGCAGTGCGCCGAGGCGATTGAGACGCTCGGCAATATAGGCGAAACTTGCGCCCCGAACGGACAACCGTTCGGGGCGCAATTGTTTTGTAAATAGATCAGCTGCACCAACTAATTCACATCACCGAGCAAATCTGTTGATTCGCCATTAGAAGGCAATTTCGTGGACCGTCTTGTGTGAAATCCGCCCGCGCCACTAAGAAAACTCTCACTGCACAACCCTGCGACGAGGGAGCTTGCTGCTATGGGAGAATCGTGGGCCAGACGAGCGGCCGGAATCGGACTGGTGGCGGGCACTGCGCTCGTCCTGTCGTCCGTCTCCGCCACCGCTGCGCCCGAGGGGGAGATTCGCAACCTCGGTGCGTCCAACGCGGTCAAGGACAACTACATCGTCGTGCTGAAGGACATCAGCACGTCAAGCGTGGAGAACCTCAGCGCTAAGTACGGCGCGAAGGTGAAGCACTCTTACAAGTCCGCTTTGCGCGGTTTCTCGGCGCAGATGTCCGAGACCCAGGCCAAGCGCCTGGCGGCAGACCCGGCCGTCGCCTACGTCGAGCAGGACGGCGAGGTCCGCGCCTCGGACACGCAGACCCCGACCCCGTCCTGGGGCCTCGACCGCATCGACCAGCGCGCGCTCCCGCTGGACAACAGCTACACCTACCCGAACCGCGGCGCGGGCGTCACCGCGTACATCATCGACACCGGCATCCGCCTCACCCACACCGACTTCGGCGGCCGCGCGGTGTCCGGCACGGACACCGTTGACAACGATGCCGACGCGACCGACTGCAACGGCCACGGAACCCACGTCGCGGGCACCGTCGGCGGCACGAAGTTCGGCGTCGCGAAGGACGTGAAGCTGGTAGCCGTCCGAGTCCTGAACTGCTCGGGCTCCGGCACCTTCGCGGGCGTCATCGCGGGCATCGACTGGGTCACCGCCGACGTCCAGGCCAACCCGGCCCGCAAGCCCGCGGTGGCCAACATGTCCCTGGGCGGCGGCGCCAACCAAACCGTCGACGACGCAGTGGCCCGCTCCATCGCCGCAGGCGTCACCTACGGCCTGGCAGCCGGCAACGACAACGGCGGCAACGCCTGCAACACGTCCCCGGCCCGCACCCCAGCAGCCATCACCGTGGGCTCCACGGACCGCACCGACGCCCGCAGCTCGTTCTCGAACCTCGGCACCTGCCTCGACATCTTCGCCCCGGGCCGCGACATCACCAGCGCCTGGCTCACGAACGACGAGGCCACCAACACCATCAGCGGCACCTCGATGGCCACTCCTCACGTAGTCGGCGCGGCGGCCGTCTACCTGGGCTCGGCCCCCACCGCAACCCCGCAGCAGGTCCGGGACGCCCTCGTCGACAACGCCACCTCCGACGTCGTCACCAGCCCCGGCACCGGCTCCCCGAACAAGCTCCTCCACATCACCGGCACGGCCCCCGGCAACCCCCCGGGCCAGTGCCCGGCAGTCACCAACGACACCGACACCGCCATCCCGGACGCCAGCGAGGTCAAGTCGCCGATCACCATCGCCGACTGCAACGGCAAGGCCAGCACCACCGGCTCCGTGAAGGTGGCCATCAAGCACACCTACCGAGGCGACCTGGAACTGTCCCTCATCGCCCCCTCAGGCACCGTGAAGGTCCTGAAGGTCCCCAACGGCTCCGACGCCGCTGACGACCTCAACGCCACCTACAGCGTGAACGTGGCGGCCGAGGACGCCAACGGCACCTGGCAACTGCGAGTCCGCGACCTCTACCGCCAGGACACGGGCCACATCGACTCGTGGACGCTCGACATCTAAAGCCAGCCGCACCACCCTCGGAGCCCCCGGTCCCCCCGCCGGGGGCTCCTCCTTTGCCGGAGGAGGGGTCAGCCACAACACGGGCAGGCTCGCGCAGGGGTCCCCTCGGGTTCAGCGTCCCCCGCGACCCAACCTAGCGAGCAGGTCTGACACTCCAGCGAAGCGAAGCCGAGCCACAGAGCGCATGCCAGGGCAACGGCAGGCAGGCTCGCGCAGGGGTCCCCTTGGATTCAGGATCCCCCGCGACCCAACCTAGCGACGGGGCCTGACACTCCCGCGAAGCCGAAGGCGAGCAGACAGAGCGCGCGGCACGGCAAACCCACGCCCGCCCGCGATGCCGGAGGCGAGCCGTCCTTACCGCGCGGTCCGGGTGGGGTGGCTTCGTCACGAGTCGTGCCACAGCTCCTGCTGCAGCCAGG
>NZ_JAXAVU010000002.1:0-135221 GCF_033949975.1 Lentzea sokolovensis | reverse complement strand
CGTGGTGCTCCCCGCTGTCGGCCACGCGATGGTCACCGCCGACGGGACCCTCTCGCTCGTCCTGACCCGTGAGCTCAGCGCGCTGCGGTGGTGACGGACTGCCGCTGCTGGAACCACAGTCGCCGTGGAACATCGCGCCGGTGCGATTGCCAGGCCCCCTATGGTGAATCGCATGACGCTTTCGATTGTGGCTCACAGTCGGGCAGAGAAGTCGTGGGGTGTGGCCGTCGCGAGCAGGTATCTCGCGGTGGGCGCCATGGTGCCCGCGGCGGAGTTCGGTGTCGGGGCGCTGGCGACCCAGGCCCGGACCAACATGGCCTACCGCGAGGACGGGCTCTCGCTGTTGCGCGCGGGACTCGGCGCCACGGAGGTCGTCGAGGCGCTCGTCGGCGACGACGACCGATCGGGCGAACGGCAGGTCGGCGTGGTCGACCGGGACGGCATGGCCGCGGCCTGGACCGGCGCGCAGTGCGGGGCCTTCGCGGGCGCCAGGCTGGGCGAGGGGTACGCGGTCCTGGGCAACCTGTTGGCGGGCGAGGAAGTTCTCGAGGCGATGGAGTCCGCCTGGCTCAGCGCTGACTCCGCCACTCCGCTGGCCGACCAGTTGCTGGCCGCGCTCGCCGCCGGAGACGAAGCGGGCGGCGACCGGCGCGGCCGGCAGAGCGCGGCCGTGTTCGTCGTGGGACTGAACGGAATCGGCCACGGGACTCACGTCGAGGTGGACCTCCGCGTGGACGACGCGCCGGCACCGATCAGCGAGCTGATCCGGCTCCGCCAGCTCCACAGACAGCTCCACGACATGTCATGAGCACCGGTCCCCGGAACTACCGGTCGCGTCAGCTCCGGCTCAGGTGGCATCTGGCAGGCCCGCTGTTCCGCCTGCTCGCCCAGGCGGGCGTCGTGGCGGTGGCCGCCGTCGTCGGGTTCGCCTTCCTCAGCATCGGCAACGTGATCAACGAGACGGCGGCGTCGGTGCTGGTGGCGGTCGTCTTCGGCGTCGCGACCGTCCTGCAGTTGCGGCAGGCCCAGCGCCGGCAGTACACGGTCGGGTTGCTCATGAACCTGCAGAGCACGCTGACGTTGTCGGCCGCGGACCTGTGGATGGCCCAGCGGATCGCGGCCCACCGCGAGATCGACGACGAGGTCCCGGCCGAGGACATGCAGCACGTGATCGCCCTGCTGGACTACTACGAGTTCCTCTCCGCGCTGGCTTTTCGCGGTTTCGTCGAGATCCCCCTTCTCATCGATCTTCGCGGCGGAGCCATGACCCGGTGCTACGACCTTTGCCGCTCCTACATCACCAAGTGCCGGGCCGAGATCGGTTCTGAGCTCTACGTCGGCCTTGAGACTTTCGTCGACGAGTACGCCCGCCACGTGAAGCACCGGATCCTGACACCCGTTGCCGCACCGCCGGACATGCTCGACGGTGCGGCCCCGACCACCGCCGGCTGAGTGCGCCGGTTCCGTTGGGGTGTCAGCGGTTCAGGTGGCCGGCGATGGTGCTGGCGATCTCCGCCATGGGGACGGGATGGGTCATGTCGCCGTGGGTGGTGGCGACGGGGTGGAGGTGCAGAGTGCCGGTGATGTGGGGGGCCCACGCCTCTGGGTGCGGTGAGGAGTCGGTTCGGCCCTCGGTGGCCTGGAAGAACAGGGCGTCGCCGCGGTAGGCGGTCGTGGGGGTGTGCGTGTCGGAGAGATGGCGGTTGTGGGCGAAGACGGCGGGCAGGGCGGCCACGGCGCGGGCGCCCAGGACGGGGACGAGGTCGTCGAGAGAGGTGCGGCCCAGGGAGGCCAGGAGGTCGGCGGTGGGGTCGGAGGGCATCGCAGGAGAGGAGTCCGCGGGGGTGCCGGGGTAGCCGTCGAGGAGGGCCAGGAAGGCCACCTCCGCGTTCTCGGCCTGCAGGCGGGTGGCGATGGCGTGGGCGACCTGGGCGCCGAAGGACCAGCCCAGGAGGTGGTAAGGACCCTCGGGCTGGACGGCGCGGATCTCGGCCACGTAGTCCTTGACCATCTCGTCCAGGGTGCCGGTCCACGGTTCGGTGAGAGCGCGGGACTGCAGGGCGTGGACGGGGCGGTCGTCGAGGTGGCGGAGCAGTCCTGAGTAGACCCAGCCGATGCCCGCGGCGGGGTGGACGCAGAACAGGGGTGCCCTGGAACCGTTGGAGCGCAACGGGAGCAGGACGTTGAGGGGATCGGTGTCGGTCTCGTCGAGGCGGGTGGCCAGTCCCGCGGGGGTGGGGGCGTCGAAGACGGCGCGGATGGTGGCGCGCACGCCGAGGGCGCGGTGGACGCGGTCGACCAGGCGGGTGGCGAGCAGGGAGTGGCCGCCCAGGTCGAAGAAGTCGTCGTCGACACCGACGGAGTCCAGGCCGAGGACGTCGGCGAACACGGCGCAGAGGACGCGTTCGCGGTGGTCGCGCGGCGGGCGGGTGGGAGCGCGGGTGAAGTCGGGGGCGGGCAGGGCCTTGCGGTCGAGCTTGCCCGACGGGCTCAGCGGCAGTTCCGCCAGCGCGACGACGGCCGCGGGGACCATGGCCTCGGGTAGCGACCGCGCCGCGAACTCGCGCACCGCAGCCGGGTCGAAGACGGACCCCGCGGGCACGGTGTAGACCACCAGGCGTTTGTCGCCGGGGCGGTCTTCGCGGACCACCGCGGCCGCCTGGGCCACCAACGGGTGAGCGGAGACGGCGGCGGCGACCTCGCCCAGCTCGATCCGCACGCCGCGGATCTTGACCTGGTCGTCGGTGCGACCCAGGTACTCCAGCACCCCGCCGTCGTGCCAGCGGACCAGGTCACCCGTGCGGTACATCCGCTCGCCTGGGCGGTGGGGGTTGGGGACGAAGCGCTGGCCGGTGGTGGCGGGGCGGTTGAGGTAGCCGGTGGCGAGCTGGGTGCCGGAGAGGTAGAGCTCGCCGGTCGCGCCGGCGGGCACCGGGGACAGCGCGGGGTCGAGGACGTAGACCTGGGTGTTCCACACCGGACGTCCAATGGGGACGGACGGGGTCGGGTCGTGCTGGAACCGTTGCCAGGTCACGTCGACGGACGCCTCGGTGGGGCCGTAGAGGTTGTCGAGGTGAGCGGTGAAGCCCGCCGCGAAGCGCTCGGCCAGCGGGGTGGGCAGGGCCTCACCGCTGCAGACGACCTGGCGCAGGCTGCGGCAACGGCCGGGGGCGACGGAGGCGGTGAAGACCTCCAGCATCGACGGGACGAAGTGGGCGACGGTGACGCCGGCGCTCTCGATCAGGCCGGCCAGGTAGTCGGGATCCTTGTGGCCCTCGGGTTTCGCCACGACCAGGACCGCGCCCGTGATCAACGGCCAGAAGAACTCCCACACCGACACGTCGAAGCTCGACGGGGTCTTCTGCAGGACGCGGTCCGACGGCGTGAGGTGGTAGCGGTCCTGCATCCACAGCAGGCGGTTCACGATGCCGGAGTGGGGGACGACCACGCCCTTGGGCTTGCCGGTGGAGCCGGAGGTGTAGATGACGTACGCCGCGTCGTCCGGCGTCGCCGTCGGCAGCGGGATCTCCTCGGTGGCAATAGGAAGAGCGGCCAGCGACTCCGGCGTGAGCATGAGCACCGGTGCGGCGTCGGCGACCATGTGCGCCACCCGGTCGGCCGGGTAGCCGGGGTCGACGGGCAGGTAGGCCGCGCCCGTCTTGTGCACGGCGTACAGCGCGATGATCAGGTCCAGCGAACGCGGCAGCGCCACGCCGACCGTGCGGCCACGGGTTGCCCCCGCGCGGTGCAGGGCGTGGGCCAGCGCGGTGGCGCGCTCGTCCAGTTCGGCGTAGGTCAGGCCGGTGCCGTCGAACTCGACCGCGGGGGCGTGCGGGGTGCGGGCGACCTGGGCGGTGAACAGGGCGGGCAGGGTCGTGGCGGGCACGTCGGCGGCGGTGTCGTTCCAGTCCTGAAGGATCAGCGTGCGCTCGGCCGGGTCGAGGACGTCGATCTCGCGGGTGCGCAGGCCGGGGTCGGCGGCGACCGCGGCCAGCACGCGGAGGAATCGGTCGGCCAGGCTCCGCGCGGTGCCGGCGTCGAACAGGTCGGCCGCGTAGGCCAGGGAGCCGTCCAGCCCGCCGCCGGGCGCCTCGGCGAAGCCCAGCCCCAGGTCGAACTTGACGCTCTGGGCGCCGATCTCGTGCTCGGCGACTGAGAGGCCCGGCAGGGACAGGTCGGCCTGGTCGGTGTTCTGCAGCACCAGTGAGACCTGGAACAGCGGGTGCCTGGCCAGGGACCGGGCCGGGTTCAACTCCCGCACGAGCCGCTCGAACGGAACGTCCTGGTGCTCGAACGCGCGCAGGTCGGTCTCCCGGACCCTGGCGAGCAGGTCGGTGAAGGCGGGGTCGCCCGCGGTGTCGACGCGCAGCACGAGGGTGTTGACGAAGAACCCGACGACGTCGTCGAGCGCGCGGTCCGCGCGGCCGGCTACCGGGGTGCCGATCGGGATGTCGGTGCCCGCGCCGACGCGGGTGAGCAGGGTGGCGAGCGCGGCCTGCAGGACCATGAACAGCGTCACCCGGTGCTTCCCGGCCAGCTCCAGCAGCCGGGCGTGCAGGGCGGCGTCGATCTGGACGGGCACCGTGCCGCCCCGGTGGGAGGCGACTGCGGGGCGGGGGCGGTCGGTGGGCAGCGCCAGTTCGTCGGGCAGGCCCGAGAGCGCGCCGCGCCAGTGCTCGACCTGGCCTGCCAGCAGGGAGTCGAGCAGGTCGCGCTGCCAGAGGGTGTAGTCGGCGTACTGCACCGGCAACGGCGTCCAGCCGGGCTCGGCGCCCGCCAGCCGCGCGGTGTAGGCGGTGCGCAGGTCGCGGACCAGCGGGCCCAGGGACGCGCCGTCGACGGCGATGTGGTGCAGCAGCAGGAGAAGCACGTGCTCGTCGGGGCCGGTGACGAACAGCGTGGTGCGCACGGGCGCTTCGACCGCGAGGTCGAACTCCTGGCGTGCCGCATCGGTGAGCGCGGCGTCGAGGTTGGTGTGGCCGACGACGTCCAGCGCGGGCCGCCACTCGTCGAGCACGACCTGGCAGGGGGTGCCGTCGACCTCGGGGAAGACCGTGCGCAGCGCCTCGTGCCTGCCGACGACGTCGTGCAGGGCGGCCTTGAGCGCGCCGCGGTCCAGCGCACCGGTCAGGCGCAGCGCGTACGGGACGGCGTAGCCCGCGCCCTGGTTCTCCAGGCGGTTGAGGAACCACAGCCGGGACTGGGCGGGCGACAGGGGCAGCACCCGCGGCCGGGGGCCCGCGACCAGGGCGGGGCGGACGGGCCTGCCCGCGGCGCGGTCGACGGCGGCGGCGACGCCCTCGACGGTGGGGTCGGCGAACACGTCGGCCAGCGCGATCTCCGCGTCGAAGGTGGTGCGGACGCGGGCGATGAGCTTGGCCGCCAGCAGCGAGTGGCCGCCGAGGTCGAAGAAGCCGTCGCGGACGCCGACGCCGTCGACGCCGAGCAGGTCGGCGTACATCCCGCAGAGGATCTCCTCGCGGGCCGTGCGCGGCCGTGTGTGGTCGGTGGCGGCCTCGGCCGACGGGGCGGGCAGGGCGCGGCGGTCGAGCTTGCCGTTGGGGGTCAGCGGGAGGGCGTCGAGCACGACGAACGCGCCGGGCACGAGATAGTCGGGCAGCGCGGCGGCGGCGTGCGCGCGGACTCCGGCGGTGTCGAGCGCGCCGTCCGCGGGCACCAGGTAGGCGACCAGACGCTTGTCGCCGGGGCGGTCCTCGCGGACGACGACGGCGGCCTGGGCGACGGCGGGGTGGCGGGTGAGCACCGCGCCGACCTCGCCCGGCTCCACCCGGAAGCCGCGGATCTTGACCTGGTCGTCGGTGCGGCCGACGTACTCCAGCACGCCGTCGGCGCGCCAGCGGCCCAGGTCGCCGGTGCGGTACATGCGTTCGCCGGGACCGTCGAACGGGCTGGTGAGGAACCGGCCCGCGGTCAGGCCGGACTGGCCGAGGTACCCCTCCGCGAGGCCGAGACCGGACAGGTAGACCTCGCCGATGACGCCAGGCGGTACCGGCTGGAGGGCGGCGTCGAGCACGTGGGTGCGCTTGTTGGCGAGGGAGCGGCCGATCGGGACCGACCGGCCGAGTGCGTCGGCCGGCGTCAGCGCGTGGCTGGTGCCGATGATCATGTTCTCCACCGGGCCGTAGCCGTTGACCAGGCGCACGTGCGGGTGGCGGCGCAGCAGTTCGCCGACGTGGCGGGTGGAGGCGGCCTCACCGCCGGTCATCACCTGGCGCAGCCCGGCGAAGACCTCCGGGTGCTCGTCGACCAGGTAGTTGAACAGGCTGGCAGACAGGTAGGCGGTGGTGACGCCGTGCCGGGGGATGAGCCGGGCGACGACGGCGGGTTCGGGTCGCGATCCGGGGTGCAGCACGCAGGCGGCCCCCGACAGCAGCGGTCCGAACAGCTCCAGCACGAAGGCGTCCCACGACGCCGGCGAGCACTGCAGCCACACCTGTTCCGCGTTGAAGTCCAAAAAGGACTGCGCCAGCAGGCTGGCCACGATCGAACGGTGCGAGCCCAGGATTCCCTTGGGGCGCCCGGTGGAGCCCGAGGTGAACATGACACACGCCGCGTCGGTGGGCGCGCCGGGGATGTCGACCGGCGCGGCGGAGAGTCCGGCGGCTTCAGCCATCCGTTCAGGGGTGAGCGTGGTGCCGACGCCGGCGTCGGCACCGATCTCGCGGACGCGCGCGGCGGGCAGCGCGGGGTCGAGAACGGTGTAGGCGGCGCCCGCCTTGAACACGCCGAGCACGGCGGCGACGAGGTTGACGCCGCGTTCCAGCGCGATGCCGACGACGTCCCCGCGCCGCACGCCACTGTCGCGCAGGTGGCGGGCGACGCGGTTGGACCGCTCGTCCAGCTCGCGGTAGCTGATCTGCGCGTCGTCGGTGATCAGTGCGACGGCGTCGGGGCGGGCGGCGGCGTGGGCGGAGAACAGGGCGTGCACGGTCTCGTCCGGGAAGGCCGCGCCGGTGTCGTTCCACTCGTGCAGGACCAGTGCGCTGTCGGCGGGGTCGAGCACGGGCAGGCGGTCGACGGCCCTGCCGGGGTCGGCGGCGACGGCGGTCAGGACGAGGGTGAGGGCGGTGAGCAGACGCCGCGCGGTGGCCGGGTCGAACAGGTCGGTGCTGAACTCCAGCGTGCAGTCCAGGCCTCCGGCGTGGGGCTTCTCGTCGACGGTCAGGGTGAGGTCGAACTTGGCGTTGCCCTGCGTGCCGTCGGCCAGCCGGACGTCGAGTCCGGCCAGCCGAGGTCCGGCCTCCTCGCCGCCGGTCAGCGACAGCGCCACCTGGAACAGCGGGTGACGGGCGAGCACGCGCGGCGGGTTGAGCTCCTTGACCAGCCGGTCGAAGGGCACGTCGGCGGCGGCGTACGCGGCCAGGTCGGTGTCGCGGACGCGGCTGAGCAGGTCGGTGAACGCGGGCCCGCCGGCGGTGTCCACGCGCAGCACCAGGGAGTTGACGAAGAACCCGACCAGGTCGTCGAGGACCTCGTCGGCGCGGCCGGCCACCGGGGTGCCGATGACGATGTCGGTGCCCGCGCCCATGCGGGTCAGCGCGGCGGAGAGTGCGGCGTGCACGACCATGAACAGCGTCGCCTGGTTGGCGCGGGCCAGGGCTGCCAGGGCGGCGTGGGTGACGGCGCCGACCTGGGCGGTGACGGCTTCCTTGGCGTGGGTCGGGTCGACTGGGCGGGACCGGTCGTAGGGCAAGGCCATCTCCTCGGGCAGGCCGTCCAGCGCGGTCTTCCAGAAGTCCACGCGGCCGTCGAGGTCCAGTTCCTGTTGCCAGAGGGTGTAGTCGGCGTACTGCACCGGCAGCGGTGTCCAACCGGGTGCGCAGCCGGCCAGCCTGGCCTCGTAGGCGGTGCCCAGGTCGCGCAGCAGCGGACCGGTCGACACGCCGTCGCCCGCGATGTGGTGCAGGGCGAGCACGAGCACCGACTCGGTGTCGCACGTGGACAGCAGGGTGGCGCGCAGCGGGAGGTCGGCGGCGAGGTCGAACGGTGCGCCGGCGGCCTCGTCGACGAGCCGGTCGAGGTCGGCCGCGGCGCAACGGCGTGCGGTGAGCACGTCGCCGAACTCGGCGAGGACGTGCTGGCGCGGCTGCCCGTCGACGGCGGGGAACACCGTGCGCAGGCTCTCGTGACGGGTGACGACGTCGCGCAGGGCGGTGGCGAGGGCGGGCACGTCGACGCGTCCGGTCAGGCGCAGGGTCAACGGGATCGTGTAGGCGCGGTCCTGGCCGCGCACGCCGGCGAGGAACCACAGGCCCTGCTGGGCGGGTGACAACGGCACCGCCTCCGGGCGTGGGCGGGCCACCAGCGGCGGGTGGGCCGTGCCGGAGGCCTTGTCGAGGGCGGCGGCGACCCCGGCGACGGTGGGCGCGCGGAAGAACGTGCGCAGGCCCAGCTCGAAGCCCAGCGCCGCGCGGACACGACTGATCAGCCGCGTCGCGAGCAGGGAGTGCCCGCCCAGGGCGAAGAACCCGTCGTGGACGCCGACCGACTCCAGGCCGAGCACGTCCGCGAACAGTCCACAGAGGACGCGCTCGCGTTCGTCGCGCGGCTCCCGGCGGACCGGGGTCTCCTCGGCCGGCGCCGGCTTCTCCACGTGCGCCGAGGCGGCCGGCGCGGCGGGCAGGCCGAGGCGGGACAGCGGGACGTCCGGAGTGGACAGTGCGAGGTCGAGCAGACGCACCAGGGTGTCGCCGAGGTGCGCCACGAAGGCGCGGTCGAGCCGGTCGGCCGCGTACTCGAGCTGGCAGTCCATGCCGCCGTCGGTGCGGCGGGCGAACACCACGCTCAGGTCGAGCTTGGCCGCGGCGAGGTCGAGCGGTTCCACGGTGACGCCGAGCCCGTCGAGCCGCGGCGGGGCCGAGTCCTCCTGCAGGACCAGCATGACCTGGTAGACCGGGTGCGCGGGGGAGCAGCGGTCCACGCCGAGCCGCTCGACGACCCGTTCGAACGGCACGTCCTGGTGGGCGTAGGCGTCGAACGCGGTCTCCTTGGCCCGGCGCAGCAGCTCGGCGAAGCCGGGGTCGCCGGCGAGGTCGGTGCGCAGCGCCAGGGTGTTGCCGAAGAAGCCCACCAGGTCGTCCAGCGCGGGGTCCTGCCTGCCCGAGACCGGGGTGCCCAGCACGACGTCCTGCCCTGCGCCGTTCAGGCCCAGCAGGGCGCTGACCGCCGCCTGCAGGCCGACGAACGGGGTGCAGCCTGCCGCGCGCGCCGCGTCGGCCAGCCTCGCGCAGAGCGGCGCGGGCAGCTCCACCTCGACGATCCCGGCGCCCGTGCCCTGTCCGTTGGCGGGCAACGAGATCCGCTCCGGAAGGCCGGCCAGCCTGCCTTCCCAGTACGCCAGCTGCTCGGCGAGCAGACTGTCCGGGTCGTCCTCGGCGCCGAGCACCTCGCGCTGCCACAGGGCGAAGTCGCCGTACTGGACCTCCAGCGGCGCCCAGTTCGGGGCGACGCCCGTCGCACGGGCGGTGTAGGCGGTGTCGAGGTCGCGCAGCAGCGGGCCGAACGAACCGCCGTCAGCGGCGATGTGGTGCAGCAGCACCAACAGCACGTGCTCGTCGGGCGAGACGCGGAACAGCGTGGTGCGCAACGGGATCTCGGTGGAGAGGTCGAACGGCCGCGACGCCGCCGCGACGAGCGCTGCGGGCAACTCGGCGTCGACGACCTCGAAGGGCGGTCGCGCGTCCTCTATCACGCGATGCCCCGGCGTCCCGTCCACGATCGGGATGACCGTGCGCAGCACCTCGTGCCTGTCCGCCACGTCGGCGACGGCGGCGCGCAGGGCGGTGACGTCCAGTGGTCCGCGCAGCCGCAGGGCGACCGGGACGTTGTAGGCGGCCCCGGGACCGTCGAGCTGGTCGAGGAACCACAGCCGTTGCTGGCCGAACGACAGTGCGGACATGGTGGGCTTTCCTTTCTAGACCGACGGGATCCGCAGCGCGCGGGCGGCCGTGATGGGCCCGCCGAACGCGACCAGCGCGGTGACCGCCCAGGCGAGCTCGGGCGAGGTGAGGCCGGCGAGGGCGCCGGAGAGGGCGTAGGCGAAGGGGGCGCAGCCGATGCCCGCCAGCGCGAGCATCGCCATGGCGGTGCCGAGCCGGTCGGCGGGGGCGGCCTTCTGGTAGAGCGTGACGGCTGCGGGCCCGTTGAGCCCGGAGCAGACGCCGAGAGCCGCCGACAGGACGGCCATCAGAGCCAGGGTGGGAGCGAACACCATCGCCACCAGCAGCACGCCGATGCCGACGCCGCTGCCCACGAGCCGAATCGACAGCGGTACCCGTTCGCCGACGACGGCACTGATCCCCGCTCCTGCCAGCGCACCTCCCGCCCAGCAGGCGATCACCAGGCCCACGGCGGAGACCTGCCAGCCGCGTTCGATCACGAGCACCGGCAGGCCGGGGTTCATCGGCCAGGCGAAGGCGAAGTCGAGGCACAGCGCGGAGAGGAACAGCAGACGCAGCTTGCGGTCGGAGCGGAGCAGCTTCAGCCCGTCGCCGGTGCGCTTCCACATCGGCACCCCGCTCGGCGCCGCGGTGGGTGCGGAGATCTCCTTGGTGACCGGCGCCAGGCACAGCAGCGCGACCACACAGCCCACCGTCACCACGCCCAGGGCGATCGGGAGCTGTCCCTCCGCGACGAGCCACGCACCGAACGGGGACCCGATGATCGGAGCGAACCGGGCCACCATGGTGCGGATGGAGTTCGCCCTGCCGAGCTGGTCGCCCTCCACCATGCGGGGCATGAGCGTGCCGAACGACGGCGTGCCCAGGCCCAGCAGCGCGCCTTCCAACGCCGCCACGACGACGAGCAGCCACACCGACGGCGAGTTGAGCGCGATCACGGTGGCCACGGCGAGCACCGCGATCCGCACGGACGTGGTGCGCAGCAACACGACCCGCGGTCCCAGTGCGTCGCACAGCACCCCGCCGAAGATCATCGCCAGGGCGCGGGGCACCGACTCGGCCAGGGTGACCAGGGTGACGGCGGTGGTCCCGCCCATCTGGGCGGCCGCCCACACCGCGGCGATGAAGAACACCTGGTCGCCGATCAGCGACACGCCCTGGCCGCCGAGCACGACGCCGACGCGCGGCCAGCCGGGCCTTCGGGGTGGGGACGGGCGTGCGTCGCTGACTGTCGTCTGGGACATGGGAAGGGACCTCTCTCAGCGCGCGTGCAGGGTGACGGGCAGGTGGTCGAAGCCGAAGTTGATGATCGACTGGTTGTGCACCGGTTCCCCGGTCACCTCGATCTCGGCGACTTGGTCCAGCAGCGCCCGGTAGACCGCGCCGAGCTCGGCCTTGGCCAGCGGCGCGCCGATGCAGTAGTGCGGGCCGACGCCCAGCGCCAGGTGCCGGTTGGGCGAGCGGTCCAGGCGCAACTCGTGCGGGGCGTCGAACGCGGCCGCGTCGTGGTCGGCGGCCCACGTCCACACCGCGACCTTGTCGCCGGCCTTGATGTCGACCCCGCCCAGAACCGCGTCGCGCGTGGCGGTGCGCAGCACGTGCAGGCCGACGGAGGTGTAGCGCAGCAGCTCGTCCGTGGCGGAGTCGACGTCGACGGCGCCTTCACTCAGCCGCTGGAACTCCGCGGGGTTGTCCAGCAGCGCCATGATGCTCATCGCCGCGGTGTGCCGGACGGTCTGCACGCCGCCGACGATGATGTTGTCCAGGTTGAGGACGACGTCCTCGATCGGCAGCAGCCTGCCCTTGACCTTGTGCGTGGCGAGGACGCTGATCAGGTCGCCGGCCGGTGCCATCCGGCGGCGCATCGCCTGGTCGAACAGGTACGGCAGCAGCCGCTGGTGGGCAGCCCTGCGGTCCTGCGGGGTGGTGCCCAGGAACGCCGCGTCGCACACCGACACGACCATGTCGCGGTCGGACTCGGGGATGTCGAGGACGTCGCACATGACCACCAGCGGGACGGTGGCCATGACCTCGACCAGGTCGACCTGTCCCTTGGCCACCGCATCGGCGACCACCTGCGCGGCGAGGTCGTCGATGCGCTCGGCGCTGCCGCGCACGCCCTTGGGGGAGAAGAACGGCAGCAGCGGGGCCCGCAGGTCGCGGTGGTGCTTGCCGTCGGTCAGCGCCATCATCTTCCCGGCTCCGGCGGGTGCGCCACCGGTGCCGAGCAGGGACCCGCCGGTGGAGCCGTAGGTGGCGGCGTCGGTGAGCACCGCGGAGGAGTGCTCGTAGGACAGCACCGACCACACCGGACCGTCCTGGGCGGTGTGGGTGAGCTGCACCGGGGCGAGGGCGCGCAGGTCGTCGACGAGGGCGCCGATGCCGGGGTCTGCCCAGAGGCGGGCGTCGGTCAGGTCAACGGTCGTGGTGGTCACTGCGCGCTCCCAGGCAGAGGGTTCGGAGGAGGTCGGCCGGCCCGGGGTCGCCGGGTGCGACGAGCAGGTGCCCGCCGGGCAGCACCGCCGAGGTGAACGGGCCTGCCGTGGTGTTCGCCCACGTCCCGGGCGGACTGGCACCGTGGTCGGCGGCGCCCGCCAGAGCGTGGACGGCGAACCGGGCCGGTGGGCCCGGCCGGTGCCGGTAGGTCGCGCCGACGGCGATGTCGGCGCGCAGCACGGCCAGCACCATGGCGCGGACCGCGTCGTCGTCGGGCACGGGCAGCCCGCACTCGGCGAGCAACCGCTCGGCTCCGGCGGCGGGGTCGGCCACGACGTCCCGGACGGTGCGTTCCCAGTCGGCCGGGGCGGGAGCCGAGGCGGCCACGACCGCCGCGGGACCCTTGCGCCCCAACGCCACCGCCACCTCGTAGGCGAGCAGGGCGCCGAAGCTCTGGCCGTAGAACACCGCGTCCTGGCCGATCCGGGGGCCGACGCCCGCGGCGACCGCGGACGTCAGCTCGGCGAACGTCCCCGGCAGCGGGTGGGTGAAGCGCCCGCCCCGGCCGGGCAGGCGGACGGCGAGCACCTCGACGTCCGGTCCGACCGCGGCGGCGAGCTCCGCGAAGGTGCCGACGTCGCCGCCCGCGTGCGGGAAGCACACCAGGCGCCGGGCCCGCGGCCCTTGCGGACAGGGCAGGTAGGACCAGTCGTCCAGCACGACCGGGCGGGCGACGGCGGTGGTCATCGCGTGCCGCGCCTGCCGGTCAGGCGCGGCATCGGCCGGGCGGGCGCGCCCGCCTCGGCACGGACCCGCACGGCGGCGGTGAAGTCGGCCAGCGTGCTCGCCGACATCAGGTCCCGCAGCGTGACGGCCACGCCCAGGCGGTCGCGCAGGAGGTGCACGGTGCGCACCGCTTGCTGCGAGTAGCCGCCCAGCGCGAAGAACCCGTCGGTCGGCGCGACCCGCTCGACGCCGAGCACGTCCGCCCACACAGCGGCGACCACGTCCTCGATGTCGGTGGTGGCGGTCATGTCAGACCCCCAGCGCGGTGCGCAGGCTCAGCGGGCGGATGTCGGTCCACACCTCGTCGATGTAGTCGAGGCATTCCTGCTGCGCGCCGCTCTTGCCGACCGTGTGCCAGCCCGCCGGCACGTCCAGCTCGGTCGGCCAGATCGAGTACTGCTCCTCGTGGTTGATCACCACGGCGAAGTCGGTGAACGCGTCCATGGGTTTTCCTTTCCTTGACGGGAAAATCTGGGGCTAGCGGGTGAGCTCCGGGGCCCGCAGGTCCGCGGTGGCGTCGCCGGCGAGCACGTGCAGCGCCTCGACGTAGGCGTCGGTGTAGGCGTCGGCGACGTCGTCGGGGACGACCGAGGGCAGGTGGTCGACGGCGAGGAGAACCCGTGCCGACGAGGGGTCCTGCACCAGGGCGGCGCCGAGGGCGAAGCTGGTCGGCTCGTAGCGCATGGTCGGCTCGCAGCCGATGCGGTCGTCGAGCAGGCGGGTCGGGGAGTCGGCCAGCCTGCCCAGCGAGTGGAAGCGCAGGAAGGCGAAGCAGGCCTCCAGCCGGGTGTCGGCGAGGTGGCGGGCGATGCGGGCGAACGGCATGCGGCGGTGGGGGAGCATCGCCGCCTCGGCCTCGTGCATCGCCGTGATCAGGCGGGTGGCGTCCGCGCCGGTCTCGGCGAAGTCGACCACCAGGGGGACGGTGTTGAGGAACAGGCCGTACGCCTCGGTGCCGCCGTCGGTCTCCAGCCTGCCGTTGACCGACAGTCCGGTGGTGAAGCGCGGCAGGCCGGTGACCCGGTGCAGCGCGGCGACGTGCGCGGCGAGGCCGACGGTCTTCACCGTGACGCCGTGCCGGCGGGCGGTCTCGCGCAGCATCGCGTCGGCGCCGGGGACGACGCGTTCGATCGTGCGCGGGATCTCCGGCTCGTCCAGCTCCGGTGGCCCGCTGGACCAGATCGCGCCGCTCGTTCCGTCCAGTGTGGACTTCCAGTACCGCTCGCTGTCCCGCGAGGCCAGCGCTTCCCGTTCGACGGCGACGAACTCGCGGAAGGTCGACCTGGGTTCGGGCAGCGGCTTGTGGCCGGGGTCGGCGGAGAGAGCGCTGTGGCGTTCGAGGACCTCGGCGAGCAACGAGGTGAAGCTCCAGCCGTCGAGGATGGCGTGGTGCTCGGCGACGGTGAGCTGGAAGGCGTCATCGGCCAGGTGCTGGGCGGTGACCCGGAACAGCGGGGCGGTGCGCAGGTCGAACCGGGCGGCGACGTTGTCGTCGAACACCTCGGCGACCGCGGCGTCCTGCTCGTCGGGGCTCAGCCCGCGCAGGTCCTCCACGTGCACCGGAATCGGTGCCTCGGCGTGCACCAGCTGCAACGGCTCGCTGTAGCGCGAGACTTCGAGGGTGGTCCGCAGCACGGGATGCCGGGTCATGGCGTCGCCGACTGCTTGCCGCAGCGCGGTTTCGTCGAGCGTGCCGGCGACCCGGTAGCTGTTGACGTTGTGGTAGCCGCCCGCGTCGTCGGACAGTTCCATGTGGAAGATCATCGACATCTGCATGGCCACCATCGGGTAGGCGTCCACGACGTCGGCGGGCAGCGCGTTGCGGTCCACTTCGGACACCAGGTCGAACGGCGCTGACCGCTTCTCCCGGCCGCTGCAGGCCTTCAGCAGCGGGCCGAGCTCGGCCGGCGTCGGCGCGCCGAACAGGTCCGGCAGCGACAGGGTCCAGCCGCGTTCGCGCAGCTTCCCCGCGAGGTGCACGGCGCGGATGGAGTCGCCGCCCAGGTGGAAGAAGTTGTCCCGGGCACCCACCCCGTCGACACCGAGCACCTCGGCGTAGACCTCGGCGAGCGCGTGCTCCTGCGGCGTGGCGGGGTCCACGTGCGCGTCGGTGTCGCGCACGGACCCGAGGTCGGGGGCGGGCAGCGCGGCCCGGTCGACCTTGCCGTTGACGGTCAGCGGGATCACCGCGAGCACGGTCGCCGTCGCCGGGATCATGTGCTCCGGCAACGTTCCCGCGAGGAACGCGCGCAGCTCGGCGTACGACGGCGGCGTGCCGTCGACGGTGACGTAGGCGGCAAGCCTGTCGTCGTGCACCGTGACCACGCACGAGGTGACCGAGGGGTGGGCGGCGACGGCGTTCTCGACCTCGCCGAGCTCGATGCGGAACCCGCGGACCTTGACCTGGTCGTCGCAGCGGCCCACGTACTCCAGGCCGCCGCCCGGCAGCCGCCGCGCCACGTCCCCGGTGCGGTAGAGCCGGCCACCGGGCACGACGCCGTACGGGTCGGGCAGGAACCGCCGTGCGGTGAGCCCCGGCCGTCCCCAGTACCCGTTGGCCAGCGACCCGCCACCGATGTACAGCTCGCCGGCGACGCCGACCGGGCACGGCTGCAGGCGCTCGTCGAGCACCAGCGCCGACAGGTGCGGCATGGGCTCGCCGACCAGGCTGCGGCTGAACGCGGCCGCGTCGGGCAGGTCGAGGGTGGTGACGTGCACCGTGGTCTCGGTGATGCCGTAGAGGTTGCACAGCACCGCGGGCGGGCAGTGCTCCAGTGCGAACCAACGGCGGACCACGGCCGGGTCGAGCGCCTCGCCGCCGAGCATGACCGAACGCAACGCGGGCAACGGAAGCGGCCACGTGCGCAGCACGCCCTCGAGCGTCCGCAGCGCCGACGGGGTCAGGCACAACCGGGTGACACCTTCGGAGGCCAGCAGATCAGCGAACGCCTCGGGCGAGCGGCTGACGACGCGGGGCACCACGACCAGCCGTCCGCCGTGGTGCAGCGGCCCCCACAGCTCCCAGACCGTCCAGTCGAAGGCATAGGAGTGGAACAGGGTCCACACGTCGGTCTCGGCGAACGCGAAGTGGTCCGCGCCCGACCGCATCAACCTGCCGACGTGCTCGTGCGAGACCGCGACGCCCTTGGGCCTGCCGGTCGAGCCGGACGTGAAGATCACGTAGGCCAGGTCGGCCGGCTCGACGGACACCTCCGGCCGGTGCGACGGCGCCTGCGCCAGCCGCGGCCCGGCCAGGTAGTCGTCGGTGACGACCACGTCGACGCCGGTGTCGGCGAAGACGAACTCGGCGCGGTCGCGGGGAGTTGCCAGGTCGACGGGCACGTAGGCCGCGCCCGCCTTGAGCACGCCCAGGATCGCCGTGACGACCCGCTCGCCGCGCTCCAGCAGCACCCCGACCCGGTCACCCCGGCGCACGCCGTCGGCGGCCAGCGTGTGGGCGACGCGGTTGGCGGCCGCGTCCAGCTCCGCGTACGTCCACGACCGCTCCCCGCAGGTCAGCGCGAGGCGGTCGGGGTGGGCGTCGGCAGCGGCCTCGAACGCGCGGTGCAGCGGAAGAGGAGTGGCCGACGACGGCAAGGCGGCGCGCGGAGGTGCGAGCGCGGCGGCCGTCTCGGCGGCGTCGAGTGGGCTCAGCCGCCACAGCGGGTCCTCCGGCGCGTCCAGCGCCGCGGCGAGCAGGGAGCGCCAGTGGCCGGCCATGCGCAGCACGGTCTTCCGGTCGAACAGGTCGGTGGCGTACTCCACCTCGCCGCGCAGTTCGCCGTCGTCGAAGGTCGACCAGGTCAGGTCGAACTTGCTGGTGCCGTTGTGGTGCATGCGCCGAGTCGCGGTGGCCGCGCCGAAGCGCAGTGGGGCCGGGTCCTCGGCGTGCGCGCCGAAGACGACCTGCACCAGCGGCGCGTGCCGGGCCGAACGTTCCAGCGCCAGCGCGTCGACGACCTCGTCGAAGGGCACGTCGAGGTAGGCGTAGGCGTCGAAGGCCGCGTCGCGGACCTGCTCGACCAGGTCCGCGAAGGTGGCGGCGGGGTCGACGGTCACGCGCAGGGCGACGATGTTGACGAAGTAGCCGACGACGTTCGCCAGTTCGGGGCGGTCGCGGGTGGTGACGGGGGTGCCGACCACCAGGTCCCTGGCGCCGGTGTAGCGGTGCAGCAGCGCGGCGAACGCGGCCACCTGCACCACGAACGGCGTCGCGCCGAGGTCGGCGGCCAGGTCGCGGACGCGGCCGGCGGTGCCCACCGGCAGGCCGAACGCCTCGGTGCCACCCGCGAACGTCCGGCTGGACGGGCGGGACCGGTCCGAGGGAAGCGTCAGCTCGGCGGGCGCACCGGCGAGCCGCTCGGCCCAGTAGGACAGCGAGTCCTCTGTGGACACCGCGATGTCGTGAACGGGGGCCAGAGGGGTGAGGTCGGGCTCCCGGTCCGCGGCGAGGGAGGTGTACGCCGCGGCCAGCTCGCGTTCGAACACCCCGGCTGACCAGCCGTCCCACACGATGTGGTGCACGACGAGGACGAGCGTGTCCGGCACCCCCGGTCCGGTGGCCAGGGTGGCCCGCAGCAGTGGCCCCTCCGCCAGGTCGAACCCGGTGCGGGTCTCGGAGTCCAGCAAGGCGTTCAGGGCGGCCTGCCCGTCGACGGCGACCGAGGCGAACGGCAGTCGGACTCCACTGTGGACCGTCCTGACCGGACCATCCGGGCCGAGGTCGAACGTGGTGCGCAGGGCCTCGTGCCGTCCGACCAGCAACCGCAGCGCGCGATGCAGGACATCGGCGTCGACCGTGCCGTCGAACTCGAAGACCCACGGCACGAGGTAGGCGGGAGACCCCGGGTTCCAGCGGTCCATGAACCACAGGCCGCGCTGCAGGCCGGAGACCGGCGTCGTGGTGCTCACTGTGCTGCTCCAGTCGTGTCGAGCGTGCGGGCGAGTGCGCTCACGGTCCGTGCGGCGAACACCTGCCGTGGCAGGACGCGGGACCCGGTCGCGCTGGACAGGTGCATGGCGACCCGCACGGCGGCCAGGGAGTTGCCGCCGACGCGGAAGAAGTTGTCGTGCGGCCCGACCTCGGCGAGCCCGAGCACCTCGGCCCACACCCGCGCCACCAGCCGTTCGGCGTCGGTCGCGGCCGGTCCGCCTGAAGGAGGGGCCACGGTCTCGGTGGGGACGGGCAGCGCGGCCCGGTCGAGCTTCCCGTTGGGGGTCAACGGGAGCGCGTCGAGAACGGTCACGCTGGACGGCAGCATGTAGTCGGGCAGCAGGCCCGCCAGGAAGTCGTGCACGCCGGCGAGATCCGGGACGACGTCGCCGCGGGCGGTGACGTAGGCGGCGAGGCGGGGCTGTCCGGGCACCGGTTCGTGGGCCACGACCGCGCAGTCACCGACCGCGGACCACCCCGCGAGCACGGTGGCCACCTCGCCGGGCTCCACCCGGAACCCGCGGATCTTGACCTGGTCGTCGGCGCGGCCGGTGATGGCGAGCGTGCCGTCCTGGTTCCAGCCGCCGATGTCGCCGGTGCGGTACATCCGGGACCCCGGCGGACCGAACGGGTCGGGCAGGAAGCGTCCGGCGGTGATCCCCGGCTGGGCGACGTAGCCCAGCGCGAGGCCCGCGCCGGTCACCCAGATCTCGCCCTGCTCGCTGCCGCCGACCGGCTGGAGCTTCTCGTCGAGGACGTGCACTCCCTTGTGCACCACGGCCCGGCCGATGGGCACCGCCGCGCTGGGATCGATCGAAGCCACGTCGTGGGTGGTGGTGAAGCCCATGCTCTCCACCGGCCCGTAGCCGTTCACGACCCGCACGTGCGGATACCGCTCGGCGAGGCGGGCGATGTGGGCGGCCGAGGCGCGCTCACCGCCGGTGAACGCCACCCGCAGGCCGGCGAAGACCTCCGGGAGCTCGTCGACCAGGAAGTTGAACAGGCTCGACGACAGCTGCAGCTGGGTGACCCCGTGCCGGGCGACCAGCTCGGCCATGGTCTGCGGGTCGGGCCGCTGGCCGGGGTGCAGCACGCACGTCCCACCGAACATCAGGGCCCCGTAGAGCTCCAGCCCGAACGCGTCCCACGACACCGGCGAGCACTGGAGCCAGACCTCGTCGGAGGCGAAACCGGCGTAGTCCTGGCCGCTGTAGGTGGCCGCGAGCGCCCGGTGCGTGGCGGCGACGCCCTTGGGACGGCCGGTGGAGCCGGAGGTGTACATGACGCAGGCGACGGCATCGGCGTCGACCGGCACCGCGAACTCGCCGGTGTCGTCCGAAGCTCCTGCCACCGTGTCGGCGGTGACGACCAGCCGCACACCCGCGTCGGTGATCACCTGCTCCTGGCGGGCGGCGGGCAGGTCGGGGTCGAGCAGCGTGTAGGCCGCACCCGCCTTGAGCACGGCGAGCAGCGCCACGACCAGGGCGGTGTCGCGGGGGATGCGGACGGCCACCACGTCGCCGGGGACGACCCCGAGCGCGGCGAGGTGCCGGGCGACGCGGTTGGCGGCGGCGTCGAGTTCCGCGTAGGTCAGCGACTCCGCGCCGGAGACGAGAGCGGTCGAGTCAGGGGTCCGCCCGGCCTGCTCGGCGATGCGGAAGTGCACGGGGGTGTGGATGTCGACGGGCTCGGCCGGGGCGGGCAGTTCCGCGTCGAGGTCGGCGACCAGTTCCTCGACCACCGTCCGCCACTGGGCGCCCAGCGCCTCGGCGGTGGCGGGGTCGAACAGGTCGGCGGCGTACTCGACGCGGCCGTGGAAGCCGACGCCGTCGTCCTCGACCGACCAGGACAGGTCGAACCGGGAGAACTCGTTGGAGTGCAACCGCTTCTCGACGGCGACCGCGCCGTACGGGGCCGTCGCGGCGTCGGCGGTGTGCATCTCGAAGACCAGCTGGAACAGGACGGTGCCCGCGCCGCTGCGCTCGCCGGACGTCGCGGCGACGATCTCCTCGAACGGCACGCCCTGGTGGCGGAAGCCGTCCAGCGCCACCGAACGCACGTGGTCGAGGAGGTCGCGGCCGGTCAGCTCCTCGCCGTCGGGCCGGAAGCGCAGCGGGACGAGGTTGATGAAGTAGCCGACGAGCGCGTCGAGTTCGGCGCGGTCGCGGACGCTGACCGGGGTGCCGATCACCACGTCGGCGACCCCGCGGCGACGGTGCGCCTCGACGAGGGCGGCCAGCAGCAAGAGGTACGGGGTGGCGCCGGCGGCACGGGCCAGGGCACGCACTCCCTCGGCGAGCTCCGGTTCGAACGCGAAGGGCAGGACTCCGCCACGTCCGGTGGCGGCGGTGCCGTCGTGGTCAGGACTGATGGCGGGGGCCGACGGCGCACCACGCAGGTGCTCGACCCAGTAGTCCACATCGGACTCAAGCGAGTCCTCGGTGGACCAACGTGCGTAGTCGCTGTACTGGACGGTCAAATCGGCCAGGCGAGGCGCACGGCCCTCGACGGTGGCGAGGTAGCACTCGCGGAGCTCACGGTCGAGCACCCGCAGCGAACCCTCGTCCCAGACGATGTGGTGCAGCACGAGCACGAGAGTCGCCTCGCCGGGGCCGGTGTGGACCAGGCGGGCCCGCAGCAGCGGCCCTTCGGCGAGATCGAACGGGAGCTGCGCGACGTCGGCGACCTGGTGCTCGAGCTCCGCGTGGGACTCGGTGAACGGGACCTCCACGCGGTCGTGGACGACCAGCACGGGTGCCATGTCCGCGTCCGTGCCGACGGTCGAGCGCAGCGCGTCGTGCCGGTCGGCCACCGACTGCAGGGCCTGGCGCAGCGCGGCGGTGTCGAGCGGACCGGAGAAGTGGAACAGCCAGGGCACGTTGTAGACCGAGCCTCCGGGCTCCCAGCACTCCCGCAGCCACAGGCCGCGCTGGAACCGGGACAACGGCGCGGGGGAGCCGGGCAGAGCGACCGGGCCGGGCCGGGCGGGCGTCGAGCCGGCGCGCAGCGCGGCGGCGAACTCGGCGAGTGTGGGGGCCTCGAAGACCAGGTAGGGCGAGACCGGGCCGAACGCCTCGAACACGCGGCTCGCGACCCGGACGGCGGTCAGGGAGTCGCCGCCGAGGTGGAAGAAGTTGTCGTGCAGACCGATCCGGCGAACCCCCAGGACGTCGGCCCAGATCCCGGCGAGCAACTGCTCTGTGTGGTCGCGAGGAGCGTCGTCATCGGGGACGGCTTCGGAAGTGGCGGGAACGGGCAGCGCAGCACGGTCGACCTTGCCGCCGTCGGTGAGAGGCAACCGGTCGAGCACGGTGACCGAGGCGGGGACCATGTGCGCGGGCAGCCGACGGGTGAGGAAGTCGCGCACCTCGGCGGTGTCCGCCGTGCCGGTGATGTAGGCGGCCAGGCCGGTGCCGTGCGGGACGACCGCGCAGGTCTCCACGGCCGGGTGCGCGGCGAGGGTGTGCTGCACCTCGCCCAGCTCCACCCGGTAGCCGCGGACCTTGACCTGGTCGTCACCGCGGCCGACGAAGTCGAGCACGCCGTCAGGGCCACGGCGGACGGTGTCACCCGTCCGATACATGCGCGACCCCGCGGGGCCGGACGGGTCGGGCAGGAAGCGCGCGGCCGTCAGCGCCGCACCACCGAGGTAGCCCACTGCCAGCTCGGGACCGCCGAGGTACAGCTCGCCCTCGTCGCTCGGGCGCAGACCGTCGAGGACGTGCGCGCGCCGCCCACCGACCGGCGTGCCGATCGGCACCGAACCGGTCTCCCCGGCCGTCTCGTGCACGGTCGCGGTGATGACGGTCTCGGTGGGGCCGTAGGCGTTGAGCAGCCGCACGCCGGTGCGCCGGGTCCACTCGGCCGCTGCGGCCGGGGACAGCCGGTCGCTGCCGGAGACCATGAGACGCAACGACGGCGGCACCCGGTCCAGAGCGGCGGCGAAGTCGTGGAAGTAGCCGGCGGGGAGGTTGGCCACGGTGACCTGCTCGTCCTCGATGAGGCGCAACAGCTCGTCGACCGACAGCAACCGCCGTTCGGGCAGCACCAGGCAGGCACCCGAGGTGAGCGCGGTCAGCATCTGCTCGACGGCGACGTCGACGGACGGGCCCGCGAGCTGCAGCACCACGTCCTGGCCGGTGATCCCGAAGCGTTCCGCGACGGCAGGGACGTGCGCGGCCAGCGCGGTGTGGTCGACGGCGACGCCCTTGGGACGGCCGGTCGTACCGGAGGTGTAGATCAGGTACGCCAGGCCGGCGGTCGCGCCGCGGGCGGCGATGCCGGTCTCGCGGACCACGCCCTCCTCGACGAGCAGGGCCGCGCCCGCGTCGTCGAGCATGTCCTGGGTGCGCCCGGCGGGGGCTTCGGGGTCCAGCGGCAGGTACACCCCGCCCGCCCGCCACACGGCGAGCATCGCGGTCACGTAGTCCGCCCGCGCACTGCTGCGCACCGCGACGACGCCGCCGGGCCGCAGCCCCGCGCCGGTGAGTGCCGCGGCCAGCGCGCCCGCCAGCCGGTCGAGCTCGGCGTAGCCGGTCGACCTTCCCCCGGTCCGCACCGCGGTGCGATCCGGTGTGGCGGTCGCGATGCGGCCGACCTCCTCGTGCAGCGACATGTCACCCTCCGGATCGGTGTGCGCGGTGGACGTTCGAGTCGAAAGCTAGGCGCGCGCCGGTGGCCGGATCGGCAGGTCGAGCGGCACCTTGGGGGAAGCCCGCACCTGCCCCAGCAGCTGCCGCACCGCCTGCCGCACAAGGGAACGCCGCGTGCCTAGCGTCGGCACCACGCCAGCAGAGAGGAAAGTGCGATGAGCCCCACCGCTTTGTCAGGTACGACGCCGTTGGTGTGCACGTTCGAGCCCGGCGCGCCCGCCACCGTCGACGCCGAGAACGTGCACTCGATCGAGCAGGCCACGGAGTGGTTGCGGGCCAACGCCGACGCCCTGCGCGGCCTGTTGCACGAGCACGCCGCGGTGTACGTGCGAGGCCTGCCCGTGCACGACGTCGACGACTTCGGCCTCGTGCGCGACACGCTCATGCCCGAGCGCACCCCGTACCGGGAGAAGGCCACTCCGCGCAGCGACTTCGGCAACGGTGTGTTCTCCTCCACCGACCTGCCCGCCGCGCAGCCGATCCACATGCACAACGAGAACAGCTACACCCTCACGTTCCCCGGTCTGCTCATGTTCGCCTGCCTGATCGCTCCGCCGGAGGGAGGCGCGACCCCGGTGGCAGACTGCCGCAAGGTGCTCGCGTCGCTGCCGGCGGAGCTGGTGGCGAAGATGCGCAAGGTCGGCTGGCTGCTCAACCGCAGCTATTCCGAGCACATCTCCACGTCGTGGCAGACCGCGTTCGCCGCGTCCACAAAGGACGAGGTCGAGGAGTACGGCGCGGAGAACCTGGTGTCCTGCCAGTGGCAGTCCGATGGCCACCTGCGCACCACCCAGCTGCGTCCCGGGATCATCACGCACCCGGTGACCGGCGCCGAGGTGTGGTTCAACCACATGGCGTTCTGGAACGAGTGGGCGCTGGACGAGGAGCTGCGCGACGCGCTGGTCGACGAGTTCGGCGTCGAGGACCTGCCGTTCAACACCGCGTTCGGCGACGGCACCGCGCTCAGCCGCGAGGAGCTCGCCACCATCCAGGCCGCCTACGAGGCCGCCACCACCCGCCGCCGCTGGGAGAGCGGTGGCCTGCTCCTCGTCGACAACATCCTGTCCACGCACGGCCGGGACCCGTTCCGCGGCGACCGCAAGATCGTCGTCGCCATGGGCGAGCCGGTCTCCGTGCTGGACTGCGCGCCCACCGTCGCCCCGTCGGCGACCCCGATGAGCGGAGAGGACCGATGACGGGCCAGGACCTGGTGTCCCGCTTCCACGACGTCGTGCGGGCCGCGCCCGAACGGGTCGCCGTGCGCGACACCGAGGGCGCGCTGACCTTCGCCGAACTGGAAGCCCGCACGGCCGCGCTGGCCGCCGTGCTCGCCGAGCGCGGAGTGGTCCGCGGCGACCGCGTGGGCGTGAGCGTGCCGCGTGGCAGCGGACTTCTCGTCGCGCTGCTCGCGGTGTGGCGGGCCGGCGCGGCGTACGTGCCGCTCGACCCGGCCTACCCCGCCGACCGCTTGGACCACATGACCACCGACGCCGCCGTGCGCACGACCGTGACGCCGGACGACCTGGCCGGGGCTCACGACGGCGCGCACACCGACGTCGCCGTGTCGGCCGACGACGCCGCCTACGTGATCTACACGTCCGGCTCCACCGGTCTGCCCAAGGGAGTGCAGGCCACCCGCGGTGGCGTCGTGTCCCTTGTGGACGGACTGGAGGAGATGGCCGTGTACGCGGCCGAGCCCCGTGTCGTGGCCTGGAACGCCAGCGCGTCCTTCGACGCGTCCGTGCAGCAGTGGGCCCGCGTCTGCCGCGGCGACACGATCGTCGTCCTGGAGGACGCGCACCGCACCGAACCCGCCAAGCTGGCCGCGTGGCTCGACGAGTGCGGTGTGTCCGATGTGGACATGACGCCCACGCACTGGGAGATGCTGCGCGAGCACCTGCTGCCCGGACGCCCCGACGGCAGGCGACTGCGCCTGTTCATCGGTGGCGAGCCGATCAGCGTGCCGGTGTGGCGGGAGCTGGCCGCCGCCGGCACCGTGGAGGCGTTCAACCTCTACGGCCCGACCGAGTGCACCGTCGACGCGACGGTCGCCGTCGTCGAGGGCGACCACCCGAGCATCGGCAACCCGTTGCCCGGCAACAGACTCCTGGTTCTCGACACCGCGCTGCGCGAGGTCCTCGACGGTGAGATCGGCGAGCTGTACGTCGCCGGCCCTCGTGTCACCCACGGCTACCTCGGCCGCTCCGGCCTGACCGGCGCCCGTTTCCTGCCGGACCCCTCCGGTGAACCGGGCGCGCGCATGTACCGCACCGGCGATCTGGTGCGCCGCACCGCGGACGGCCTGCTGGAGTTCCACGGCCGCGCCGACCGCCAGGTGAAGATCCGCGGCCACCGGGTGGAGTTGGGGGAGATCGAGACCGTCGTGCGGTCCTCTCCCGCCGTCGCCGCGGCCGCCGTCGTCGTCCGCGACGACCTGGCCGGCCAGCCCGTCGCCTACTACGTGCCCTCGGGCCTGGCAGGCGCGGAGCAGCTGCGCGAGCACGCCGCTGCGTCCCTGCCGGAGGTCATGGTCCCGGCCGCGTTCGTCGAGGTCGCCGCGCTGCCGCTGACCCCCGGCGGCAAGCTCGACACCGCCGCCCTGCCCGCGCCGCCCGCCGCGGCCGGTACCGCTCCGGAGGGTGAGTTCGAGCAGTTCATCGCTCACGTGTGGGCAGAGGTCCTCGGCCGTGACTCGGTGAACGCCGACGACGACTTCTTCGCCCTCGGCGGCCACTCCCTGGTCGCGCTGCGGGTGGTGTCGAAGGTGAAGAAGACCTTCGGCCTCAAGATGTCCACGAAGGACGTCTACCGCCACCCCCGCCTGACCGACCTGGCCCGGCACGTCGAGTCCCTGCGCGTCTAGGAGGAACAGTGGACAACATCGACAACGTGGTGGTCCGCCCCCGCCGCAAACCGGAGGCCACGAGGGCGTTGGTGTGCCTCGGGTTCTGCGGCGGCGGCGCGGGACCGTACCTGCCGTGGGCTGACGTCCTGCCGGCCGACGTGGAGCTCGCCGCGATCTGTTACCCGGGACGGGACGGGCGGTTCCTCGAGGACCACGCCGAGGACTGGCAGGCACTCGCGGCCGACGCCACGCAGGCGGTGCTCGCGGCGGCGACCCGGCCGTACGTCCTCTTCGGACACAGCATGGGCGGGTGGATGGCGTTCGACGTCGCCGCCCGGATCGAGCAGGCCGGCGGCCGCCGCCCGGACGCCCTGGTGGTGTCGTCGGCCAACGCGCCGAGCCGGGGACTGACACCGCGCGACATGTTCCCCGCGCAGAGCGACACCGACGCGGGGCTGCTGTCGTGGATGACGGTCAACGGCCTGCTCGCGGACTACGTCCTCGGCAACGAGGAGCTGCGGGAGATGGCGCTGGAGCTGATGCGGGCCGACATCCGCGTCCGCGACACGTTCACCTACGCGGACGGGACCAGGGTCGGCGTGCCGCTGCAGGTCCTGACGGGGGCCGACGACGACGTGATCGTCGCGGACACGGCGGCGCAGTGGCGGGCGCTGGCGGGCGGCGAGTACCGGCACGTCGAGTTGCCGGGCGGGCACTTCTACACCGAGGAGGTGTGGCGGTCGCTGCCTCAGTTCATCCCGGCGTTGGAGTCCGTTCCCGCCGGGGTGTGATCGGGTGGGGGAGGTCGCCGTCCTGCCGACCTCCCTCCGGCCGGTCAGCCCGTCGGGACCAGGGAGTGGGGCTCGGTCTCCCGTGCGGCCAGGACGGCCAGTTCGGCGCGAATCGACGTCGCGGCGGTGTGGTCGAGTATTCGTTCGCGGATGGAGAGGGCCTGCTCGAAGTAGCCGCGGGCTTCGGCGTAGCGACCGGCGGCGGTGCTCACCTGGCCCAGGTTGCGCAGGAGCTGGCCTTCGCCGATGACGTCGCGGGCTTCGCGGACCATGTCGAGGACGCGGCGCATGGTCGTGGTGGCGGCGGTGTGTTCGCCCGCCATGGCCTGGACCTGGCCGATGCGGCTGAGCGTGCGGGCGGCGCCTCCGGTGTAGCCGACGGACTCGTGCACCGCCATCGCCTCGGCGAGGTCGGTGCGGGCCTGGTCGGCCCCGCCGTTCCTGGCCAGGATGAAGGCGCGCTGGGTGAGGACGATCGCGCGGCCCACGATGTCGCCGACCTCGGTGAAGCCCGAGAGGGAGCGGTCGTACAGGCCGAGCGCGGTGGTGTCGTCGCCGGTGTTGCGGGCGATCAGGGCCAGGTCGCGGTGGCACAGGGCCAGGCCGTGGGTGTCGCCCAGGTCCTCGAACAGCTCCGCGGCCGGGAGCAGCACGGCACGGGACGCGTCGAGGTGGCCGCGGTTGATGTGCAGGGTGCCCAGCGAGCTCAGCACCGCCGCGATGCCGCGGGTGTTGCCCGCCGCGCGCACGGCTTTCAGTGCCACGGCGTGGGTTCGTTCCCAGTCGTCGAGGTAGCCGCGCGACTCGAACAGGGTGACGGAGGTGACCGCGAGGTCCCAGCACAGCTCGTCCAGGCCGGCGGCGGCCGCCTGCTGGACGGCCGCGCACAGGTTCGCGAGCTCACCGTCCATCCACTCCAGGGGGTCGGCGAGGACGGACGGGGGCCGCCAGCGCGGCGCGGTTCCGTGCAGCACGGTGTAGTCACCGCCGTAGATGTCCCGATGCGCCTGCTCGGCCAGCGCGAGCCACCCGCCGAGCAGACGGGACACCGCGGCGGCGCGATCGTCGGCGGGGATCTCCTGCGCGGCCTTCTCCCTGGCGAACAGGCGCAGGACGTCCTGGTAGCGGTAGCGGAACTCGCCGGTCGGCTCGACCGAGACCACGTCGAGCACCTGCACGTCCACCAGTGGTTCGAGCAGGTCCGACGGGAAAGGCCGGTCGTCGTCGAGGACCGCGCCCGCGACCCAGCCGGGCACCGCGGGCCCTTCGGCCAGGCTCAGCAGCCCGAACAGCAACCGGGACCGGCGGTCGAGGCCGTCGTGGGTGAGCGAGAGGCTGGCGCGGATGGTCAGCTCGCCGTGGGCGAGCTCGTCGAGCCGGTGCCGCTCGCTGGCGAGCCGTTGCACCATCGACGCGAGCGTCCAGTGCGGCCGGGCGGCCAGGCGGGCGGCGATGATCCGCAGCGCCAGCGGCAGTCCGCCGACGGTGCGCACCAGCGCCGCGGCGGCCTCGGGCTCGCGAGCCACCCGATCCTCTCCGACGACCAGGCCGAGCAACCGCAGCGACTGCCCGGCGTCGAGGACGTCCAGCTCGACCTGGCGGGCACCGGGGAGACCGGTCAGCCGCGACCGGCTGGTCACCACCACCGCACACGTGCTGCTGCCCGGCAGCAGCGGCAGGACCTGTCCCTCCGAGGCCGCGTCGTCCAGCACGACCAGCACCCGCCGGTCGGCCAGCAGCGTCCGGTACATCTCCAGCCTGGCGTCGAGGCCGTCGGGGATCACATGCCCTGGAATTCCCAGTGCCAGCAGGAAACGGCCCAGCACATCGTCCACAGCGGACGGTTGGTCGGTGCCGTGCAGGTCGCAGTAGAGCTGCCCGTCGGGGAAGTGCTCCTGCGCCACCCGGTGCGCGAGGTGGGCGGCCACCGTGCTCTTGCCGACGCCGGGCCGCCCCGTGATCACCACGACCCCCACGGCCGTGCGCGCGGTGCTCCCGACGAGCACGGACTCCGCGCCGCGCAACATCTCCTCGTCGGCGACGAAGTCGGCGGTGTCGGCGGGCAGCTGCCGTGGCCGAACCGGTCGTGTGGTGTCGGTGCTCTGCGGTGCGGGCGCCGCGGTGCCGGCACGGGGCTGGGCCGGGATCTCGCCGGAGAGGATCGCCGCTTCCAGGCCGCGCAACCGTTCCCCCGGCTCCAGACCCAGCTCGTCGATCAGCAGGGTACGACCGGTGCGGTAGACGTCGAGGGCCTCGGCCTGCCTGCCGGAGCGGTGCAGCGCCACCATCAGCAGGGCGCGCGGACGCTCCCGCAACGGGTGCTCGTGGACCAGGCGCGTGACCTCCCCGACGAGCTGGTGGTGCTGGCCCAGTTCCAGCTCCAGTTCCAGGTGGTCCTCGACGCAGGTGAGCCGTTCCTCGTCCAGCCGCAGCGCACGGGTGCGCAGCGACCGGTTGGGGGCCCCGCCCAGGCACGGCCCGCTCCACAACGCCGAGGCCTCCCGCAGCAGCGCGGCCGCCTCGGCGGTGCGGCCCTCCTTGACCAGCACGCGGGCCTCGGTGGTGCGGGCGAGGAAGTCGGCGAGGTCCAGCGTGTCCCCGTTGAGCCGCAGCTCGTAGCCCGGCGGACGGGTGTCGATGACCGCGGACATGCCCGCCCCTGCCAAGGTGCGGCGCAGCCGCGAGACGCAGATCTGCACCTGCGTGCGGGCGGTGTCCGGAGGGTTCTCCTCCCACAGGGCGTCGACCAGCGTCTCGGTGCTCACCATCCGGTTGGCCTCCACGAGCAGCAGCCCGAGGATCATCTGCTGCCTGCCGGGCGGGATCCGCGCCGCGCTTCCGGGACCGTCGACCTCCACCGGGCCGAGAACCCGGAACCTCCCTGGAGACATGCGGCCACCCTTCGAGGTCTGAGACACCCCGAGGTAATCAGACGGTCACGAAGAAGTACAACCCGGCGATAGCGTGGAGATATCGGCAGGTTGCCCGGCGGCGGGACGGTTGTCGTTCATCGCGTGAGGAGAACCGCCATGAGCTCCGCCGCAGGCGCCGACCACGTCCGCCTCTCCTACGACTACCTCGACATGGGGGACCTGGACGGCTACGCCTCGCTTCTGCACCCGGACATGCAGCTCAAACGCCACGACGCGCCACCGGGACACGGCCGGGAGGACACCGTCCGGCTGCTGAACGCCATTCCCGCCCTGCGGGGGCGGCACCACATCCACAAAGTCGTGGCCTGCAAGGACACCGTGGTCGTCGTGGGCCGCTACACCCCGCCTCCGGAGGCGGAGAGCGGCACTCCGTCCGAGTTCGCCGACGTCGTGACCCTGTCGGACGAGGGACTGCTGCTGTGCAGCCGGCGCTTCTACTACTTCGATCCGCCGTCCCTATAGCGCCAACTGCCGGACGGCTGCCGTCGCCGCTGCCTGGCGGCGCGGGGCGGGGCTTCTAGTTTCGGGGCAGGGAACCACCCCGCGACACAGGGAGCTCGCCCCATGGAGTTGGACGCCGCCCGGCCGGACGCAGCCCGCCTCGACATCGTGGTCTCCGGGCTCGCCTCCGACGCGCACACCTGGAACCTCGTCTACCTGCAGCTGGTGCTGGAGGAGATGGGCCACCGCGTGACCAACCTGGGTGCGTGCGTCCCCGACGGACTGCTCACGTCCCGGTGCGGACAGGTGGCACCGGACCTCGTCGTGCTCAGCAGCGTGAACGGACATGGGTTCCAGGACGCCAGGCGCGTCATCGGACCGCTGCGCGCACGGTTGGCGAGCACCCCGGTCGTCATCGGAGGCAAGCTCGGCGTCGACGGCAGCGGCGGCCACGCGCAGGAGCTGCTGGCCGCCGGGTTCGACGCGGTGTTCGAGGACGCCGACGCGATCACGTCGTTCCGCGGCTACGTCGACCGGCTCGCCGTGGGAGTGCGGTCGTGACCGGTGGCTCGTTCGGCGACTTCGTCGCCCGTGCCGCCGCCGCGGGCGAACTGGTCGTGCAGCCCAGGATGGGCGTGCCCGGCCCGGCGGAGATGCGGGCAGGTCTCGCCGCGGTGCACGGGGCCGGGGTGCGGGCAGCGGGCACGATCACCGTGGACAGCTTCACGCGCGTGGGGGACCACGTCGCCGTACGCAAGGCGTTGGCCGTCGGCGCCGACCTCAACGGCTATCCCATCGCCACCCACTCGCCCGAGATGACCCGGTCCGTGCTGAACGGCCTGCACGGACCGGACTTCCCGGTGCAGGTGCGCCACGGCTCGGCGTGCCCGCAGAAGATCGTCGCGGCTCTACTGGCCGCCGGTCTGGATGCGACGGAGGGCGGGCCGCTGTCGTACTGCCTGCCCTACAGCAGGGTCCCGGTCGCCGAGTCGGTGCGCGCGTGGGCCGAGTCCTGCCTGCTGCTGTCCGACGCCCGCGAGCGCGGCGCCCGGCCACACCTCGAGTCCTTCGGCGGCTGCATGATGGGCCAGCTGTGCCCGCCGAGCCTGCTGGTGGCGATCAGCGTGCTGGAGGGACTGTTCTTCCGCCAGCACGGCGTGGACAGCATGTCGTTGAGCTACGCCCAGCAGACCGACCAGGACCAGGACGCCGAGGCCGTGGCGGCACTGCGCGCCCTCGCCGCCGAACATCTGTCCGATGTGGACTGGCATGTCGTGCTCTACACGTACATGGGCGTGTTCCCGCGCACCCCGCGCGGCGCGACCGCCCTGTTGGAACGTTCTGCGGAGCTGGCCGTGCGCACCGGCGCGGAGAGGCTGATCGTCAAGACGACGGCGGAGGCGCACCGCATCCCCACCGTCGCCGAGAACGTCGCGGCGCTGGTGGCCGCCGGGGCAGCGGCGGCGCGTGCCGAGCCGGGTGGCGTGGTCGAGGACACCGGCGTGCTCGCCGAGGCCCGCGTGCTCGTGGAGGCCGTGCTGGATCTCGCGCCCGACGTCGGCATCGCCCTGGTCCGCGCGGTCGAGCGCGGCTACCTCGACGTGCCCTACTGCCTGCACCAGGACAACGCCGGCCGCACGCGGGCGTTCGTCGACGGCGACGGGCGGCTGCAGTGGTCGCGCCTCGGTGCCCTGCCGTTGCCCGCGGACCGTGCCGTCCCCGCCGCCACACCCACCGCTGACGAACTGCTGCGCTCGCTCACCCACGTCGAGCGCACCTTCGACCGAGGCTGAAATCCCCGCCCCCGTCCCCAAGGAGTGACCACGATGGACACCACCACCCCGGCGCCGGCGGACCCGCGCGCCCATCTGACCTCACCGGCCACCCGCGCGGTGCTGCGCGTGCAGCACCGCGTGCTCGACGCCGTGCGCGAGCACCTGGGCGGGCAGGGTTTCACCGAGATGCTTCCCCCGGTCATCGGCCCGGTCACCGACCCCGGCGCGCGCGGGGCCAAGCAGGTCGACGTCGACTACTACGGCCACCGCTACAAACTGATGACCAGCGCGATCCTCTACAAGCAGGCGTCGCTGACTGCCTTCGACCGCATCTTCTGCATCGCCCCCAACGTGCGTCTGGAGCCGCTCGAGACCAGCTCGACCAGCAGGCACCTCGCCGAGTTCCACCAGATCGACGTCGAGGTCGCCGGCGCCTCTCGCGACGACGCCACGCGGGTGGCCGAGAACCTCGTCGTGCACGTCGTGCGCCGGGTCGTCGAGCGCTGCGCCGCCGAGCTGGAAGTCCTGGGCCGCGACCCGGACGCCTTCGCGGATCTGCTGTCCGGCCGCGCCTTCGAGCGACGCACCCACGCCGCCGCGGTCGCCGACCTGCACGACACGGGGCACGCCCAGAACCCCGACGCCGAGATCGACTGGGTCGGGGAGGCGGTCCTGTCGTCCAAGGCCAGCAGGCCGTTCTTCCTCACCGACTACCCCAAGGGCTCCCGCGGCTTCTACGACCGCGAGAACCCGGCCGACCCCGGCCACCTGCTCAACTTCGACCTGCTGGCCCCCGAGGGCTTCGGCGAGCTGTGCAGCGGCAGCGAACGCGAACACGAGTACGCCGCCATCATCGCCAGGATGCGCGAAACCGGCGAGAACCCGGCCAAGTACGCCTGGTACCTGAAGATGGTGCGCGAGGGCGTCCCGTCCAGCGCGGGCTTCGGCATCGGCCTGGAGCGGCTGGTCCGCTACCTGTGCGGGCTGGACGCGGTCTGGCAGGCGAGCGCCTTCCCGAAGATCCCCGGCGTGGTGTCCCCGTGACCGCGCTGCGCGCGGACACCTTCCCGGAACAGGCCGTCCGGGAGCGGGCCCGCACCGGTGCGGCGGCGGCGTTCCCCCCGCTGACCGACTACGGCCGCGCCCTGCTGGGCGAGCCGGAGGGCTCTTCGCCGGGCGACGCCCTCGACGCCGTTCGCCTGGTGCCGCCGGTGTTCATGCCGCGGCGCCTGGAGAAGCTCATCGACCTGGCCCGCGAACCGTTGCACGGCGACGTCGATCTGGAGACCACCGTCGGCGGTTTCGCCGCACGGCTACCGCTGTACCTGTCCGCCTTCGGGTCGACCCGTGCCGTGGGCACCGACCTGGGCCGTGCCGCCGCCGCCCAGGCGGGTGCCCTCGGCATACCGATGGTCGTCGGCGAGAACGTCGTCCCGGTCGACGGCTACACCGGCGAACGGTCCCTGCTGGCCAGGATCTCCGCTTACGCCGGCCACGTCCCGGACGGGGTGGGCGGCGTCGTGGTGCAGCAGAGCACGGAGGACGCCGACGCCGAGGTCTGGAACCGCGTCTACAGCGACCCGGCGACGCGTTCCCTGCTGGAGTCGGGACGGCTGGGCTTCGAGCTCAAGGTCGGTCAGGGCGCGAAACCCGGGATCGGCGGCCTGACCGTCGTCGATCGCGCCCAGGCGGACCGGCTGGCCGACCAGTTCGCCCTGGAAACGCTGATCGACCCCGCGGGGGACCGGGTGCTGCGCTGCGCCAGCCCTGGGACGTTCACCGAGGAGATCCTCCGGCAGCAGGTCCGCCTGATGCGCAACAACTATCCGCGTGCGCGGGTGTGGGTGAAGCTTCCGCCGGGACGCGACGTCGCCGCGGCGGCGGACGTGGCGTGGCAGGCGGGCGCGGACGCGGTCACCGTGGACGGTGCCGAGGGTGGCAGCGGTTGGGCCCCCACGGCGTCGCTGGCGGGCGTCGGCCTCCCACTCGCGGAATGCCTGCGCCGCATCGGTTCCCCGCGTGGCTGTCTCCTGGTGTCGGGCCGGGTCTGGGAGGGGCTGCGCGCCGTGAAGTGCCTGGCGGCCGGGGCCACCGCCACGGGCCTCGGTCGGGCGGCCCTGCTGGCGGTCGACGAGAACCCCGCTTCGGGCCTGACCCGCCTGGTGGAGGCGATGATCCTGGAACTGCGTCTCCTCATCAGCGCACTGGGCAAGTACGACCCGGCTGCTTTGTCCACTGAGGACCTGTGGTCCCCGGACGGCTGGTCGGTCCCCGCCGGCAGACCGTTGGTGGCGCAGGGATAGCTGACGTCCTCTGTGTCCTGGGAACACCACGTGCCCGCACCGATGTCCGGTGCGGGCACGTGGTGTTCCTGGCTCAGTCGAGCCCCGCGGCGGCACGAAGGCCGCACAGGTGGACCGGGTCGGCGCGCAGGCGGACGGCCAGGTCCGGGAGTGGTCCCGGTGGTCGGTG
Source organism: Lentzea sokolovensis (assembly GCF_033949975.1). NCBI lineage: Bacteria > Bacillati > Actinomycetota > Actinomycetes > Pseudonocardiales > Pseudonocardiaceae > Lentzea > Lentzea sokolovensis. The sequence goes on along the minus strand of NZ_JAXAVU010000002.1, from coordinate 101,237 downwards.
CCCGCCGGCTGCCGCGTCGGCGACGGCCAGTGCGGTGGCCAGGCACTCCGCGCGGGCGTCGGAGGTGGGGGCGATCAGGCAGACCAGGCCGCCCAGGTGGTTGTACCCCAGCGTCCGCAGGGCCCACGCCGCCGCCCGGCGGGCGTGCGGGGTGGGTGGCCACACGCTGAGGACCTCCGGGCCGGAGGGAACGAAAAAGGCGTGCACAGGGGATGCCGTTGCGACGCCTATCGGACCGTTGTCGGTCATGTGGGCCATGGTCACGCTCCCGTGCTCGGCGCCGAAGACCAGTCCACCACGAGGAAGGCGGCGTCCTCGGCAGTCGCGGAGGCAGACCGGGGGCGTGTCAGGGCGTCGGCGGCGTGGCCGCCAGCACCGAGCGGATCAGAGGGGAGACGGTGAAGCTGCGGCCGGTATCGGTCTCGACGGGCCGCACCAGGCCGCGTTGGAGGAGGTCGCGCAGCAGGCGGCCGGTGTCGGCCGACGGGCCGAAGCGCGGCGGAAGGTTCTCCAGGATCCGGCGGTAGGGCTCGGCGGCGCCGGCCAGGGCGCGCAACAGGGTGTCGTCGAGCAGGCAGGTCGGGTCGGTCGCGGCCAGTTCCGGCAACGGGTAGACCGACAGCCACGAACCGACGGCGGCGAGCGCCGCGGGCAGTCCGTCGAGGGCACGGCACAGGCGATCGACGTCCACCGGGTCCGCCGCGCCACCGTGGTCGGCGAGCAACAGCCGGGCACTGTCGGCGGGCTCCAGGCCCGAGAGGAGGAACACCCGTTCCCCGGCGAGCCCGAGCGGCGCCGGCGCGGTGATCAGCACCCGCACCCCGGGGCAGTCGGCGAGCAGGCGCAGCACGCTGTCCCCGCAGACCGGCCCGTCGACCCCGTCGAGAACCACCAGCGCGGACCGAGCGCCGACCACCTCGGCGAGGTCGTCGTCCACCCGTCCACCCGTGCGCACGGCCGTAGACCACGCCGTCACCAACTCGGCCAGGCGCGGGTCCCGCAACGGCGTGCCATCCGGCCCTGCCCACAGCACCGGCATCCTGGCGTGCATCACCCCGGCCACCGCCGCAGCGAACCGCGTCTTCCCCACACCGGGCAACCCCACGACGGTAGCGAGCCGACACCCGTCGGCCAGCTCAGCCGCCAGCACACCGGTCTCGAGGTCACGCCCCACCTGCGCGGCCAACGAGGTGGGCGGCACCGCAGCGGCTGAGTCGACCTCAGGGCGCCGGTCAGGGTCAGCGGCCACCTCCAGGTCGTGCCGAGCCCGGCTGCCCAGCCGCAACCCTTCGGCGATCAACCGCACGGTGTCCGGCCGAGGCCGCAACGCCCGCCCCTGCTCCAGATCCCGGATGGCCCGCACGCTCACCGTCGACAGATCGGCCAGCTCCCGCTGCGTCAACCCGACCCGGCTGCGGTGCCTGCGCAACAGCCGGGCGAAGGGCGGAAGTCCGGGGTCCAAGGCGGGCGGAATGGCCATCTCGGCATCCTCTTTCACGGGGGCGATTTTGTCGTGCCAATCGTCTGCACCCTCGCTATCACGCTGACATCCCCGCGTATATCCCGACCACAAAACACCGGCACAATCCCGCATCTTCCCAGTTCAGAGCCTGTCTGATGGCGCCATTGTCGCGGTGATAGTGCTGGGATAAACCACGTGATAGCTCCGAGATTATCGAGTCTCATAACGTTTGCCTCGTCGCCGGAGAAAACAACTTAGGAGAGCCCCAAATGACCCGCACCGTCATCGCCAAAATCGCCGCCGCCACCCTCGTCCTCGCGGCCCTGACCACCCTCGGCGCCACGACCGCCCACGCCGTCACCGACACGACCCCCACCACGGTGGCCGGCAGCAACCCCTGGGAGTGAGCTCGCCACCACCGGTTGCTCAATCCCGGTGGACTCGGGCTGTCCCCAAGGCATGGAGCCGTGGACTCCTGCGGTCAGCGCCGACGAGGCCCGGCCGTTGCGCGCCGGTGGGGAGACGATCGCATGCAGGACCCTTGGGGCTCGATGGAGATCGCCGAGCCCGAGGAGAGTGGTCGGACAGATACCGCAGACTCGCCCGTTGCGGATGACTCGACGTCGACGCTCCTGGTGGAGGTGCTCCCAGGGGTGGCTGTTGTCGCCGGTGAGGTCCCGTCGGACCTGAAGCCCGACCTGATCGACTTCGGGATCGTGCCGGCCGCCGACCGCAAACAGATCTCAGCGATCCTCGCCTCGATCGGGAACACGGCGACCGTGGCCGGCAACCTCGGAAACGCGTTCGCCAGCGTCCAGGGGCTCTACAGGCTCGGCACACGACACAGGCCCGGCTGAGGAGCGGCGCGACGCTCGCCGTCAAGGACGGCGCGAACCTCGGAACTGTAATGTGTTCAGGCCGCATCGTGCACCAGGCACGCTTGGTCCCAGTGACTGCGGCGAGCAAGGCGTCGATCGCGGCCTCGGTCGGTCCGGCACTGGCCATGGTCGCGTTGCAGATGATGCTGAACGAGGTCTCGGGCCTCGTCAGGACCAACCTCGCGGTGACGAACCAGGTCCTCACCACCGTCCGCAAGGATCAGTGGGCCGAACTGACGGGACTCGTCGCCGTCGTCGATCGCGCGGTCGACCAGGCCAGAGAGATCGAGTCGGTCCCAGCGTCGTTGTGGGACAACATTGCGGGCAGCGGAGCGCTGCTGCAGAAGCAACTCGAGCTCTACCAGGGAAACGTCCGCGCTCACGTCAAGCAGATCGGCCGGACCGACGCACGCGCCCACCGCGAGTACCTGCAGACCAACGCCGAGGTCATCGCCTTCGACGTTCGCGCCCTGCTGTCCTCCCTCAACGCGTGGACGGGGTATCACGCGCTCCGCGCCGCAAGGGCGAGAACCGCCGGACGCGAAGACGCCGCCGAGGCGCAGTACGCCGAGGTCATCGCCCGCGACACCCGCGTGGAGTTCGACTCGACCCTCGCCGAGATGACAAGCCTCGTAGACGCGCTGGTCCGCGAACTCCGGCTCACAGTCGAGCTCCGCCACCCCGACGCATGGCCGCTGTCGGGCAAGCGCAAGGACGTGAAGGCAGCCCGCGAAACCTCTGCCCGGCTCCTGGAAGTCATCGAGCCTCTAGCCGACGCTCTCCACCCGCCGATCCCACCGCTCGACGCCCCCGACGTCATCTGCGGACCCAAATCACTGGACCAGAGCCGTACCTTCGCGTCCTGCGCTGGCTCTTCGAAGATGGCGAGGCCCTCCGCGCCCTCGGCTTCCCCGAACAGCTGGACGACGACGGCCCCATCTCCGCGATCGTAGGCGGAGCGATGGGGATCTTCGCGGCAGCGATGGACAAGACCACGGACAGGACACTGGTCGCCGTCACGGATCGCCGCATCATCCTGGCCACGACGAACACGTTGCTAGAGCAGGCCGAGATCCACCAGGACATCCCGACAGACCAGGTGCGCTACGTCCGCGCCCCAACCGCACCGGACAGCAGTTCACGCTCGGCGATCGACCTCATCACACGCGACGAGAACATCCGCTGGCTCTTCCACGCCGACGTCGACAACACCCAAGTGGCCGCGCTCGCCGCCGTGCTCGCCGAGTCGATGACGATCCCGGACGCCGAACGCGATGAGCTCCAACGGCGGCGCCACCCTTCCGTCGAGAGTGCCGGCACGGGGCCGACCGAACCAGCCGGCCTCGAGGCCACAAAGCGCGCTGCCGAGTAGGCCCTGAGCTGAACGGGGTTCCTGAGGGAGGCCCGTTCATCCGTTGCGGCGACCCTGGGCGGAGGGTTGCTGCCAGGTCGGATGAGCTAGACGCGCGTAACTGCCTCGGCGATGAGTTCCAACGACGCGCCTTCGTCGAGCGACAGCGCACGCAACGCTGAGAACCGCTCCGCCACCAGCTCGATCTCGGCTTGAGTTTCCACGTACTCGGAGCGCAGGAACATTTGTGCGTATGCGACATCGTTGTGCTGTCGGTGCGGGAAACTCAGCCACGTGAACGGGCAGCTCATCGAAGGGTAGACAGCGGCCGAGTGAGGCACGACTCGAACGCTCACTTCTGGCAGCTCGCTCACTTCCATGAGGCGCAACAGTTGTGCCTTCAACACACGCCCGCCACCCACAACCTGGCACAACACCGCTTCCGGGAACACTGCCTCTACGGCAACGGGATCGTCGCTGTTCGATCGCGTTGCCCACGTCTCTCTGACGCGCGAGAGCTGCGCGGCTTTGGTCGGGCCGTCGCGCTGCATCGTTGCCGTCATGTATTCGACGAGTTGGAAGATGGCCAGCACCGTGTCCACGGCGAACGTTCGCAGTTGTGTCGCGTCGGCCATCAGAAGAGGGAAGTCCTCAGCCGGGTCGAAGATGGCCCTTTGTGGCCGCTGGAGCGTCCTCACCTGCACAGCGTGTTTCGCCTGCGACATCACGAACTTGTGCAGCCCGGAAAGTCATCGGTGCTCTGAGCGGTGCGGTATTCCCAGCTGAGAGCATGTCTGGGTGGTCGGTTCGCTGTTGTATCGGGTGGTCTGCAAGTTGGTGGCTGTTCCGGCGGTGCTGCTTCGAGGTGAGGCGCTAAGGATGCGGAGCTTCTTGTTCTGCGGCACGAGAACGTTGTGCTTCGTCGGCAGTTGGCGGGGCCGGTTCGTTACGAGCCTGCGGACCGGTTCTGGTTCGCGGTGCTGTCAAGACTGGTGCATCGCTCGCGCTGGCAGGAGGTCTTCCCGGTTACCCCTGGGACGTTGCTCGCCTGGCACCGCAGGTTCATCGCCCGGAAGTGGGATCACACCACGCGCCGGCGAACCGGGCGTCCCTCAACCGCAGCAGCGATCAAGACGCTCGTGCTCCGACTCGCTAGAGAGAATCCGCGGTGGGGTCATCGGCGGATCCATGGCGAGCTGGTTCGGCTTGGTCATCGCCTGGGTGCCTCGACGGTCTGGGAGATCCTGAACCGCGCGGGCATCGATCCGGCGCCGCGGCGAGGCGGCCTGACGTGGCGGGAGTTTCTGACCGCGCAGGCCGAGGGGATCATCGCGGCGGACTTCTTCTACATTGACACCGTGCTCGGAGCACGCCTGTACGCGCTGGCGTTTCTCGAACACGGCACCAGGCGCCTGCACATCACCGGCGTCACCGCGCATCCGACGCGAGAGTGGACGGTGCAGCAGGCGAGGAACTTGGCCGGCGAGCTCGGAGCGCGCATGGAGTCTCTCCGCTTCTTGCTGCGTGACTGCGACGGTAAGTATGGCGACGCGTTCGACGCCGTATTTGAGGCAGAGGAACTGCGTGTGATTGCGACTGCACCGCGAGCCCCGCGGATGAACGCGCATTGCGAACGGATCATCGGCAGCATCCGCCGTGAGATTCTCGACCACGTCCTCATCATGGGAGAAGGTCACGCGCGTCATGTACTTGCTGCCTACCAAAAGCACTACAACGAGCACCGGCCCCACCAGGCCCGCGACCAGCTACCGCCAGACGTTCACGAACACACCGGAACGGTGCACGATCTTGACGTCTCTGGCCGTCGCCCCGTCCGCACGCGGATCCTCGGCGGGGTGATCAACGAGTACCGATATGCGGCTTGAGCTGAAGCGATGACTTTCCGGGCGGTACACGGTGCGCCGGTCATACGTCCTCACCGCCGGGCAGGACTGGCAGCACCAGGTTGTCCAAGGCGACGGGCGGAAACACTGTCACGGTCCGGCGGTCGAGGTGGGCCGCCAGGAGGACGCGGTCGCCGGAGCTGATGCCCGCCCTGCGGCGGGCATCAGCCGGGAGACGGAGGTAGCCCTGCTTGGTCGGCTGGAACAGGCCGTGTGGGTCGGCGGCCACGACCAGGAGGCCGTCGTGTTCGCGGATGCTTAGCCGCGTGCCCGCGTTCCACTCCAGCGCGGCCGTGACGTGGCGGTCTGCGACTCGGCCGCGCTGGTCGACGGCGGCCATCCGGTACAAGACGTTGGTCAGCCGGAGTGGTCGCGATACGGGGACAGCGATAAGGGGGAGAGGCTGGCCAGCCGCGCGCGTGGATGTGCCCGGTGTCTTTTCGGAGGTGGTGTCCGGGACGATCGGGCGGATGTAGGAAATCGTCATCGAACGCCACCTTCACGTGGCACGGAAACGCAAAACAGGTGCTCAAGTGGACTTGAGCACCTGCCACGTAGACGTCGCAAATTTGCGACATTTTCGTGTCCGAGGGGGGACTTGAGTTCCCATACGTAGCAAGCTTGCGCAGTTCGTGTGTTCATGCGCTATTGGATAGCTCGAACCCAGTATAGAGGGCCAGTCGATGCAATTCAATCTTTCGCCGCCGAATTCTATCAACTGGGTCAGGAAATTTCGCGGCGACGTGTTGGATCGCTCGCTGATATCGGAGTCAGGCCCATCTGCGGCAAGCGCTACGCGAGTACGAGCGGCACTACAACGAGTGCGGCACATGACGATCACTCGCTGGTGCGGCACCACAAGTATCGTCATGCTCCTTGACCTGCGTGGACGTAATTTTCGGCACCCACAGCCTTGTGACCCGCCTTCTTGAGCGCCACCGCCAACGCGAGCAGCGGCTGTACGTCTCCGCGTGTGCCATGGGCGACCAGTAAGACCTTCACGGCCGCGTCCTCTCATTGATGTCGGTGAACGCCTTCAGCCAGCGGTCATCGGCGAACAGGCCGTGAGTCAACATCTCCAGACCGGCACGGGCTCCGCGCACCGCCGTGGCGGTCTCGGCGGGGTCGCCGCCCAGCAGACGACCCACCTGGTCGCCGAGCACCAGGGGTGCCAGCAACCACGACACGTAGGTGACCGCCCGTGCCCTGGCGTCTGCTGAAGCACGCACCCAGCCTTCCTCTTCGCCGGTCGCGAGCCACGCCTCGGTGCGTTCGACGATCTCGGCGAACAGAGCACCGGCCGCGGGCGTGTCGTCGAGCAACGCCCTCGCCAAGTAACGCCGAACCGGTGTTGCCGCCTGCAGAATCTCGTCCAAGGCCTCGACAGACGCCTCGCCGCCGCTGCGGATCGAGTCGAGGACGTAGTCGTCGCACGCCTGCCGCAGTCCTTCCTTGGAACCGAAGTGATGCACGACCAGCGCCGGTGAGACCCCGGCGTCCGCAGCCACCGCGCGGACCGAGGTGCCGGCAATGCCGTCGGTGCCGAACCGGGCCAGCGCCGCGTCGCGGATGCGAGCCCGCGCAGTCAGATCAGAGGCTGAACGCATGTTCAAAACACTAAACACATGTTCAGTTCTTGTCGAGACCTTTCGGTTTGCTTTGAGCAGACCTTTGCGGCATCTTTGCGCGCGGTGCGCCGGGAAGTCTGGTCGGCAATGCCCATCACGAGACCGTGGTGGGTGTGGCTGACGTGGACGGGGTTCGTCGATGGCGCTGGTGCTCGCATTCGGTCTGGTCCTGCTGATCAGCGTCTCGCTGTCCGGTCTCGCCGCTCGCACGATCCTGTCGACCGCGTTGATGTTTCTAGTCGCCGGAGCGTTGATCGGGCAGGGTGGTCTCGGGCTCGTCGACATTCCGTCCAACAGCGCGTTCGTCACCGTTCTGGCTGATCTCGCACTGTTCACGGTTCTGTTCACCGACGGCCAGCGAGCGGGCCTGCCCGACCTGAAACAGGGGTGGCGGCTCTCGGGCAGGGCGCTGGGCCTGGCCATGCCGCTGACCATGGTCGGCATCGCCGTGCCGACGCACTTCCTCACCGGCCTGGACTGGACGACCTCGTTCCTGATCGGCGCGATCCTCTCGCCGACCGACCCGGTGTTCGCCTCCGCCATCGTCGGCCGCACCGACGTGCCGATGCGGTTGCGGCGCCTGCTCAACGTCGAGTCCGGGCTCAACGACGGTCTGGCCCTGCCGTTCGTGCTGATCTTCCTGGCCACCGCGGCTAATAGGGACACCGACTTCCTCACCATCGGCATCGAACTGGCCGCAGGACTCGCACTGGGCGTCGTGATCCCCGCGATCGTGGTGCTGGCGTGGCGGTTGCGGATCTTCACCGCCGAACCGCGGCTGCAGGCGCTCGGCCCTTTGGCGATCGCGGTGATGCTGTACGCGACCTGCCACCTCACCCACGCCAACCCCTACCTCGCCGCGTTCGCCGCTGGATCGACCATTGCGACGCTGGACCGTGTCGCGGCAGAACACTTCGAGCACTTCGGCGACCTGCTCTCCGAGATCACCAAGTTCGCCGCCCTGCTCGTCTTCGGCGCACTGATCACGCCCGAGCGCATCTCGCACCTGAGCGTGGGGGACTGGGCGGTCGCGATCATCGCGATCCTGCTCGTACGTCCGGCGGCGATGATGCTGTCGCTGCTGCGCACGCCGCTGCCCGCACGCGAACGGTCCGTGGCCGCGTGGTTCGGCCCCAAGGGTTTCGCGTCCGTGGTCTACGGGCTCCTCGTGCTGCAAGCAGGGATACCCGCCGGCGAGCACGTGTTCGACCTGGTCGCGATCACCATCGCATTGTCGATCGTCCTGCACTCGTCGACGGACGTGCCCGTGGCGAAGGCGTTGAGCGTCGAGCCACCGGACGGACTACCCACAGGGCAGCCTGAGAGGCCTGTTCGGGAGCAACCGTGATGGAGTCGCTGAACCCGACACTGATCTGGGCAGCGCTCGTGCTGCTGTCCTTCGCAGCGATCCCGCGCCGCTACTGGTACGTGCAGCTGCCTGCGGCCCTCGGTTGGGTGCTGGTGTGGTTCGACGGCGAGTTCACCGGCCATTGGACGGACTCGCTCGGACTTGCCGTGACCGGCGTCAGCATGTTGTGGCTGTGGTTCGTCAAACCACCTAAGGACACCAAGCAGCGAGATCGCAGTGAGTCTTGACGAAGCCGCAGAAGCGGCTCTGCGCGAACGCTGGTCACGCAGTCAGCGGCACATCACCGTGTTCTCCGTCGTCCTGCCGGCGCTGCAGTTGTTGCTGTGCACGATGATCGTTGTGACGGCCGGAGACGGAAGCATCTGGCCGACGGTGATTTCGTTGGCGCCCGTGGCCATCGCAGCGGTGGTGCTGCGCCTGTGGCTCCGGCACCAGGCACCTCTTGATCCTCAGCTGTGGCGGCCCGCGGCGTTCCTCGCGGTGGGAGTGCAACTGCTGTTCGTCGCGGTTCCCGCCTACGACATCGCCACGAGCCGGACCTCCGACGCACTGACAGGACCGGCCATCCTGTTCTTCCTCAGCTGGGCGGTCGCGGTCGCGACATGCGTGTCCGCTCACCGAGCCAGCCGCGCACTACTCACACCCCTTGTGGCCGAGCTGGGATCGGCAGACCTGCGTCTGACACTCCCAGTGCGCGCCGCGGCCACCGGACCCGAACTCGTCTCGGCACGGATCGTCGTCGAGCGCGACCGTGTCGAGTGGACAGTTCGGCTGCACGTGCGCCGCAGCGACAGTCCCCGGATCGATGTGTCGGTTCCGTTCCGGGAACTCCTGCAGGTCACACCGGTGACCCCGCCCGTGGTTCCCGACGAGTTCGACCGTCGGCGGAGTTCGCTCAGGGTGTCCGCGATCGAAGCGTTCGCCAAGCAGCGGCGTGACGCCGGCCGCGTCGGCGATCGGAAGATCGCTGAGGAACTCATGGACGAGTTCGTCCGCAAGCACTTCATCCAGCCTGACCTGGACTCGAACGACATGTCGTACCTGGGTCCGCGACTCAGCCTCGTGACGGTGTTCAGCCGGGGTGGCCAGCAACAGCCGTCACGCGCGGACGGCGCAGCGTCGCCCAAGCAGTAGAGGTACTTCACCTGTTGGTTCAGGAGTTGCCGCGGTAAAGCCGTTCGTAGGCGGCTTTGGCGCGCGCGTCAGTCTCAGCATGTTTGGCTCGGCGGGTCTGCTCGCCGAGGCCGCGCGGAAAGCCTTGTTTGACGAGGCGTTGCTCGGTGGTGTGCCACATGTAGGTCATCGAGTAGAAGTAGCCGACGAACATGCCGAGCAGGATCGACAGGATTCGGATGTAGAGCGGTCCGGGTAGCAGGAGCAGCAGCAGGATCGGCGACATCTGGACGAAGCCGCGAACGAAGTGCCGTACCGCCCACGTGCGGCAGGTGACGTCGTGCAGCACCCACGGGTTGCATCGTTGTGGCAGTCGTCCGCCGACCGCGTACCACAGCCACTGGGCCGGATTGGGTCTGGTTCCACGCAGTGTCATCGGTCCGCGTTCTCCTCGGCCGCTCGGTGGATGGCCGCGATGATCCTGCGGTTCGGCACGCCCTTGATGACGTACTCGACCACGCCGAGTTCTGCGAGTTCGGACTCGGACGGGGCGTCGATGAAGCCGCACAACGCGACGAGCCTGATGGCCGGCACCCGTTGATGAATGCGGCGGATGGCGTGCAAGCCGTCGCCGGACAGGTGTACGTCCACCACGGCGACGTCCGGCAGGTGCTGTTCCGCCAGCCGGATCGCGTCGTCCGCTGTTCCCGCGACCGCGACGACATCGATGTCGTCGGCGCCCTGGAGAACGTCCCGCAGCGTGTCCCGGAAGAACGGGGAGGCGTCGGCGACGAGAACTCTCAGCTGGTCGGGAGTTCCGGTCACGGTGTGGTCCTGTCGGGTTGTGCGGCCTTCAACACTTGCTAAGGTTAGCAAGTGTTGAAGCATGCGACCAGCTGTCGGGCTTCGCATGAGCAAGGAGGGTGAGCGGATGAGCAAGCCGCTGTACCAGCTCAAGGCGGAGTTCTTCAAGACACTGGGGCATCCGGCACGGATCCGGGTGCTGGAGCTGCTCGGCAGGCGTGAGCACGCGGTCGCGGAGATGGTGCCGCAGGTGGGTGTCGAGCCCGCGAACCTCTCCCAGCAGCTGGCGGTGCTGCGCCGGGCCGGCCTGGTCACCACCCGCAAAGAGGGCGCGACCGTCTACTACTCGCTGACCAGCCCGCACGTGGCCGAGCTGCTGGTCGTGGCACGGCGGATCCTCTCGGCCGTGCTGTCCGGGAAGGTCGAACTGCTCGAGGACCTCCGCACCGCCAGCCTGCCGGTGCCGCGCGGCGGTTGAGCCGTGGTCACCCCGTGCCCCTCACCGGAGGCGGGGTGGCCACACCCTCCTACGAACTACCGACTCCACCGCGGGAGCAAACAGCGTGCTGAGTTTGTGGCGCAAGATCCGCCGGACCGGGCGAGTGGCCGAACCTGCGCCGCCGCTGCCCGTGGGCGACCGACCGGCGCAGGCGGCGGTGCTGGGCGGGTCGGTGCAGATCCGGCACGTCGACGCGGGATCGTGCAACGGCTGCGAGGTCGAGATCGGATCGGCGTTCGGGCCGGTCTACGACGGTGAGCGCTATGGGGCGCGGCTGGTCGCTTCGCCTCGGCACGCGGACGCGTTGCTGGTGACCGGTGTGGTGACGCGGAACATGGCCGAGCCGCTGCGGCGTACGTTCGACGCGGTCCCAGCGCCGAAGCTGGTGGTGGCGGTGGGGGACTGTGCACGCAACTGCGGAGTGTTCGCCGGTGCCTACGGGGTGGCCGGTGCGGTGCGCGACGTGGTGCCGGTCGACCTGGAGATCGCCGGGTGTCCGCCGCGGCCGGAGGCGATCATCGAGGGACTTCGGAAGCTGACCGGCCGATGAACCTCGCCGCGACAGGTGTGGCCGCGGTGGTGGCCATCGGGCTGTTGACCGCATTGGCTGGATTCGTCGTCCCGGCGCGGACGGTCGTGTTGGGCGCGGGAACGGCGTTGACGGGTGTGGTGGCGACGGTCGCGGGAGCCGCGGCGCTGGCCGGGGAGTCGTTTTCTGTTGTGCTGCCTGGGTTGTTGCCGCTGTCCGGAGTGTCGCTGGCGCTGGATCCGCTGGGTGGGTTGTTCGTGGCGGTGACCGGTGGTGTCGCGGTGGCCGCCGGGATCTATGGGATGTCCTATGCGGACACTGCGGATCTGCGGGCACGTGGTGTGCAGATGGCGCTGCCGCTGTTCGTGGTGGTGATGGTGCTGGTGCCCGCCGCGGCGAACGTGGGCACGTTGCTGGTGTGCTGGGAACTGATGGCGCTGGCGTCGCTGGTGCTGGTGGTCGCCGAGCACCGGCGTGGCCCGCAGGTGGCCTCGGCGGGCCGGTGGTACGCGGTGATGACGCATCTGGGCTTCATGTCCGTCCTGATTGGACTGATGGTGTTCGTCGCGCACACCGGCGACGACTCGTTCACCGCGCTGCGCGAAGCAGGTCCGCGCCTCTCTCCCGCCGTGGCGGCGGTCGTGTTCGTGGCGACGCTGGCGGGATTCGCGTCCAAGGCGGGGATCGTGCCGCTGCATGCCTGGCTGCCGCGCGCACATCCGGAAGCGCCGAGCCACGTGTCGGCGTTGATGTCGGCGGCGATGGTGAACCTCGGGGTGTACGGGCTGGTGCGGGTCGGGGTGGACCTGCTCGGCGGTGGTGTGGCGTGGTGGTGGCTGCTCGTGCTCGCACTGGGCACGGTGTCGGCCGTGTACGGGATCCTGCACGCAGCGATGAGCTCGGACCTGAAGCGGCTGCTGGGGCAGTCGACGACGGAGAACATGGGCCTGGTGCTGGTCGGAGTCGGCGCGGCCGGGTTGTTCGCCTCCTCCGGGGATCGTGTTCTGGCCGGGCTCGCCCTGACCGCCGCACTGGTGCACGTGGTCGGCCACGCGGCGTTCAAGACGTTGTTGTTCCTGGCGGCGGGGTCGGTTCTGCACGCCACCGGCAGCCGGGATCTCGATGCGCTGGGCGGGTTGCGGCCGACGATGCCGGTGACCACGGCCGCGTTCGGGCTGGGGGCGCTGGCGGCGTCGGCGTTGCCGCCGGGGACGGCGTTCGTGTCGGAGTGGCTGTTGCTGCAGTCGTTGGTACACGGGTTGCCCGCAGGCGGGGTGGCGGCGGCGATCGCCGTGCCGGTCGCGGTGGCGGCCGTGGCGCTGACCGCCGGGTTGGCGGTGGCCACCTTCGTGAAGGCGTTCGGGGTGGGATTCCTGGCGAAACCGCGCAGCGAGGCCGCGGCGAACGCGCACGAGAGCCCGGCCACCATGCTCGCCGGGATGGGCATTGCGGCGCTCGCTTGTCTGATGGTCGCCATCTGGCCTGCAGGGATCCTGCCTGCCGTGCAGGCCGCGGCAGGCAGGGACGCGGTGTCTGGCGAGGTGACGCTGCGGCTGACCGGCGTTACCGGCGCGTTGTCGCCGCTGCTGCTCGCGCTCGGGCTCGTCGCAGCGATGATCGCGGTGGCCGGCGCGGTGCGGGTGGTGGCAGTGCGGAGGGCACGCCGGGAAGCCCGGCTGTGGGACTGCGGCGGGGGTCCCATGTCAGCGCGGATGGAGTACACGGCGACGTCGTTCGCCGAGCCGTTGCAGCGGGTGTTCGACGACGTGGTGCAGCCGGAGCTGGACGTGGACGTGACTCACCACGAGGAGTCCCGGTACCTGGTGCGAGCGGTGGAATACCGCAGGACGGTGCCGGACCGGATCGAGCGGCGCCTCTATCAGCCGGTGCTGGGCCTGATCGCCTTGTGGGGCCGGGCCGGACGCGGGCTGGCATCGGGCAGCGTGCATCGCTACCTCGGCTACGGCTTCTACACGGTCTGCGGCGTGCTGATCCTCTTGGCGACGAGCCGATGAGCGCGCTCGGGGTGGTCGGCGGGGTCGTGCAGCCGGTGCTGATCGTGGCTGGATCGCCGCTGCTGGTCGGGCTGATGCGGCAGGTACGGGCCAGGATGGAGGGCCGGGCGGGCGCCGGGGTCTGGCAGCCGTGGCGTGATCTGCGCAAGCTGCTGCGCAAGGAATCGATCACTCCGCGCGGCACGAGTGAGGTGTTCCGTCTCGCCCCGCTGGTGCTGGTGGCCACGACTGTGGTGGTCGCGATCGTGGCGCCGTTCGTGACGACCGACTCAGCGCTGGATCCGGCGGCGGATCTGTTCGCGGTGGTGGCGTTGCTGGCGCTGGGCGCGGTGGCGCTCGCGCTGGCGGGACTGGACACCGGCACGGCGTTCGGCGGGATGGGCGCCAGCCGGGAGATGACCATTCTCGCGCTGGTGGAGCCGACTCTGCTGGTGGCGATCTTCGCGTTGTCGGTGCGGGTCGGGTCGACCAACCTCGCGGCGATCGTGTCCTCGACCCTGCACGAACCGGCGCGGGTGATCTCCCCGGTGAGCCTGCTGGCCGCGGTCGCCCTGATCGTGGTGATCATCGCGGAGACCGGCAGGTTGCCGGTGGACAACCCGTCGACACACCTCGAACTCACGATGGTGCACGAGGCGATGGTGCTGGAGTACGCGGGCCCTGACCTCGCACTGGTGGAACTGGCATCGGCGATGCGGCTGTCGGTGTTCCTTGGGTTGCTGGCGAACCTGTTCGCACCGTGGGGAATCGCCACCACGGCCACTCCGCCGGCGCTGTTGATCGGCGTGCTGGCCCTGGTCGTCAAGGTCGGTGTGCTCGGCGTCCTGCTCGCGGCCGGCGAGGTGTTCGTCGCGAAGTTGCGGCTGTTCCGGGTGCCCGAGCTGCTGGCCGGGTCGTTCGTGCTGGCGCTGCTGGCCGTCGCGGCCTCGTTCTTCCTGGCCTGAAGGAGAATGCCGATGAGCGAGAGCCTGTACGTGTCGCTGCTGGATCTGGCGTGCGGTGCCTTGTTGTTGACGGCCGTGCTGGTGCTGTGGCTCCGCGAGCTCGCGGTGATCATCCGGGTGTTCGCGTTGCAGGGTGCCGCACTTGCCGTCCTCGTGGGTGTGTTGGCAGCCCACGAGAACTCCGTGGAGCTGTGGGCCGTGGCGGTGGGAGTGCTGGTGCTGCGCGCGGGACTGCTGCCTTACCTGTTGCGCCGGGCCCTGGCAGGTGCGGGGGAGTCGCAGCGGGAGACGAGCCCACTGGTGAACGTGGCGTCGTCGCTGTTGGCAGCCGCTGCGCTGACGCTGCTGGCCTACGCGGTGTCGCAGCCGTTGGTGGCGTTGGCGTCCTCGGCGGCGACACAGGCGATCCCGGTCGGGCTGACCGTGGTGCTGATCGGGTTCTTCGTGCTGGTGACCCGGCGTCGCGCACTGTCGCAGCTGGTCGGCTTTCTGTTGATGGACAACGGGATCACCGCGGTCGGGTTCCTCACCACCACCGGGGTGGGCCTCGTGGTGGAGCTCGGGGTGTCGCTGGACGTGCTGCTGGCGGTGCTGGTCCTGCAGATTCTCACCGCCCGGATGCGGGAGACCTTCGGCGACACCGACCTCGACGAACTGCGGGAGTTGCGCGACTGATGACTGTGCTAGTTCCCGTGGGAGTGCCCGTGCTCGGCGCACTCACCTACCTCTTGTTCGGCTGGCGACGCGCCACCGCGTGGATCAGCGCGCTGAGCGCGAGCGTTGTGCTGACCGCCGCGATCCTCCTGGCGGTCGCGGTGACCCGATCCGGGCCGCTGACCGCGTTGGGCGGGCTGTTGCGAGTGGACGCGCTGTCGGCGTTCATGCTGCTGGTGATCGGCTCGGTCGGGCTGATCGCCACCGCCGCGACCCCGTCGTATCTGCGGGAGGAGATCACAGCAGAACGAGCCACCGGCCGTACCGCCGCACGACACAGCATGCTCGTGCAGCTGTTCCTCGCCACCATGGCGCTGGCGGTACTCGCCGCGAATCTCGGCGTGGTGTGGGTGGCGGTCGAGGCCACCACGATCGTCACCGCGTTCCTGGTCGGGCAGCGCCGCACCCGCGCCTCCGTGGAAGCGGCGTGGAAGTACGTGGTGATCTGCTCGGCCGGTATCGCGCTCGCGTTGCTGGGCACCATCGTGCTCAACTTCGCCGCCGCCCACGCTCCCGGCACCGCCGGGCTGGATCTCACCGCGCTCGCCACCTACGCACCAGGCCTCGATCCCGGTGTCACCCGCATCGCGATCATGTTGCTGGTGCTCGGGTTCGGCACCAAGGCCGGCCTGGCCCCGCTGCACGCGTGGCTGCCGGACGCGCACTCCCAAGCACCGGCGCCGGTGTCGGCACTGATGTCCGGGGTGCTGCTGTCAGTGGCGTTCTACGCGATCCTGCGCGTCAAGGTGATCAGCGATGGTGCGCTGGGCACCGGGTTCGCCCGCACGCTGCTCGCCGTGATGGCGCTGGCGTCACTGCTGCTGGCCGCGTCGCTGCTCATCGCCCAGCGGGACTACAAGCGAATGCTGGCCTACTCCAGCATCGAGCACCTCGGCCTGGTCGCGTTCGGCGCCGCGATCGGCAGTCCGCTCGCGCTGGCCGCCGCACTGCTGCACGTCCTCGGCCACGGGCTGGTCAAGTCGGTGCTGTTCCTCGGCGCCGGCCGCGTCCTGCAGATCACCGGCACCAGCCAGGTCGACGGAGTGCGCGGCTTGCTGGCACGCCACCCGGCGCTAGCGGTGACGTTCGGTCTCGGCGTGTTCGCGCTGATCGGCCTGCCTCCGTTCAGCTTGTTCGCCAGCGAACTCGGCATTGTCCGCGCCGGCTTCACCGCCGGTCTCGGCTTGCCGACCGCTGCCGCGCTGCTGCTGGTGCTGGTGGTCGCCGCCGCCCTGATCGTCCGTACCAGCCGAATGCTCCTCGGACCGCCTCTGTTCACTCCGGACACCGCGGCGGCCTCGCCGATCCCGATCGCGCTGGCGGGCGGGTTGCTCGCGTGTGCCGTGCTCGGTGTCGCCGCGGGACCGCTGCCGGTACTGCTGGACCTGGCCACTGACACCCTGGTGGTGACTCGATGATCACGACCCTCGCCCCTGCGGAATTGCCCGAGCACGCCAGTTCCCTGTTGGCACAGGGATACCGGCTCGCGCTGGTCGCCGGCCATGACGACATAGATCGCCTGCGCGCGGTGTACCTGTTCACCGCCGCCGCGCCGGATCGGCGGCTCGAACTGCACGTCCCGCTGGATCCTGACGCGCCTGAGGTGCCGAGCCTGGCACGGCTGTCGTTCGCTGCCGGACGGTTCGAACGCGAGATGCACGACCTGTTCGGCATCGTGCCTGCCGACCACCCGCTACCGCGACGGCTGGTGCGCCACTTCCACTGGCCTCAGGGCTGGTACCCGATGCTCACCGACGCGGGCGACCCGCCGGAGTTCGGAGACCTCGACGGCCCCTACCCGTTCCGGACCGTGGAGGGACCAGGCGTCTACGAGATCCCGGTCGGGCCGGTGCACGCCGGCATGATCGGACCGGGCCACTTCCGGTTCTCCGTGGTCGGCGAGACGATCCTCAACCTCAAGGCGCGGCTCTGGTTCGTCCACAGAGGACTCGAAAAGCTGTTCCACGGTCGCATCCCGGAGGACGGGATCGAACTGGCGGAACGGGTGAGCGGTGACACCAGCGTCGGCCACACGCTCGCCTTCTGCCTCGCCGTTGAGGACGCCCACCGTCTGCCCGTGCCCGAGGACGCGCAACGCATCCGCGCGATCCTGCTCGAGCTCGAACGGCTCTACAACCACATCACCGACATCGGCGCGTTGTGCAACGACGTCGCCTACAGCGTGCTCAACGCCCATGCCCAGCGCGTTCGCGAACGCCTGCTGCGCATCAACGACGCCGTCACCGGTCACCGGCTGCTGCGCGGGGCCATCCACGTCGGCGGTGCCACGATCACCGCACTTCCTGACCCGCGTGAGCTGGCCGCGATCGGCGTCGACGTCGGTGAGATCGTCGCGCTGGCACTGTCCAACACCGTCGTGGCCGACCGGTTCACCGGCACCGCCCTGCTGAGTCAGACCCAGGCCGCTGACCTCGGCGCGCTGGGCGTCGTGGCCCGCGCCAGCGGCCTGGCCATCGACGCCCGACATGATCACCCGTTCCTGTCCTCGGAGTTCCCCCGCGCGGTCCACACTCATACGAACGGTGACGTCCTGTCCCGGTTTCTGGTGCGGGCGGAGGAAGTCGTCGCCTCGATCGCCAGGATCACCAGCCTCATCGACATGCTGGGCGGTCGAACCGCCGCGACCGCACGGACTGCCAGGAGGACTGGCCGGTCCGGTGTCGGCATCGTCGAGGGATGGCGCGGCACGATCGTGCATCGCGTCGAGTTCGCCGGCGACGGGAGGCTGAGTCGGGTGAAGGTCGTGGACCCCAGCTTCTTCAACTGGCCCGCGCTCCCGGTCGCGCTGGCCGACACGATCGTTCCCGACTTCCCGTTGACCAACAAGAGCTTCAACCTCTCCTACGCCGGCAACGACCTGTAGGGCCACCCGATCGGGTGTGTGCGGACTCGCACGCTCCAACACTTGCAAACTTGTTTAAGTGCGCAGATCATTGAGTTCTTCGGTCGAGGAGAGATGTTGAGGACGATGAGCGAGTTCGAAGCGGCGCTGCGGACCAAGGTCGCCGAAGCTGGGGAGACCCTGCGGGAAGCCCGGCAGGCCGGCCACGACTACGAAATCCACCTGCACAGCGCCCGGATCCGCGACCTGCTCGACCGAGCTGCCCAGCACGGCGTCGACACCCACGACTGGATCGACTCGGCGCTGCTGGAGAACTCCGGGCTCGGGCACTGACCATGAGCGCGCCATCGAGCGACTGCGTGGTCGCAGTGGTCGGCGGAATCGCCGCGACCACGACGGTGCTCCGTCGCTACGCCGCGGTCGTCGAAGACGAGGCGGGACTGCCGACCCGAGTCATCGCCTCCGACTACGGACTGCACGACCTGCCGCCTGACACGGGCGCCGTGCTGCTGGTCCGGGCCACACCCGAGCGCGAGCAGAGGGCCCGCGACTCCCTCGTCGGTGTCCCGGTCCTCACCGACCAGGACACCATCGCGATCGCCCTGACCGCCGCGTTGCTCACCACGCTGACGCGCGCCGGCAAAGCGCCGGAGACCAGCCGGGTCGTCATCGCGGGTGCCGGCACCATGCCGCTGCTCAACCCGGTCCTGCTGGCCGCCGGAATCCGTGACATCACCACCTGGAACCCCGTCGACGCGCTCGCGTTCCCGTTGCGCCGCATCGCCGCCGACGCCGATGCGGTGATCAACCTGGTCGGCGGGGGCGGCCGCTTCGCCTGGCCACGGCACGCCGCACCCGCGGTGATCGTGCCGGACCCGGCGCGCGACCCGTTGCTGGCCCTTCCGGGGCTGCTGCGCGCGCTCAGCCGGCGTCCGCGCGCACGCCTGACCCCGGACGTCCAGCGCGCCTGTGCGATCGCGCTGTCCGCAGCCACCCCGCCCGGCGAACAGGTGCCCCGGCGTGCCGACGAGACCCTCACCCGCCAGATCGCCGAATTCGCGACAGACGCACTGCACCGAGGAGCCGCACGATGACCGCCCCCACCGTTCCCGGCCTGAACCCGGCGCCGACCACACACCAGCGGTTGCTGGCGTGGGTGTCCGAGGTCGCGGCGCTGACCACTCCCGACGAGGTGGTGTGGTGCGACGGCTCACCGCAGGAATGGCAGCGGCTGACCGACAAGCTGGTCGAGGCGGGAACCCTCGTTCGGCTGGACCGCAAGCCCAACTCGTTCTGGTGCGCCTCGGATCCCACCGATGTGGCCAGGGTGGAGGACCGCACCTACATCTGCTCGGCTGACGAAGCCGACTCGGGTCCCACCAACAACTGGATGGACCCGGTCGACATGAAGGTCATCATGACCGAGCACTACCGGGGCAGCATGGCCGGCCGCACCATGTACGTCATCCCGTTCTGCATGGGCCCGTTGTCCGCTGACAATCCCATGCTGGGCGCGGAGATCACCGACTCCGAGTACGTGGTCATCTCGATGCACATCATGACCCGCATGGGCAGCGCCGCCCTTGCACTGTTCGGCGACGACGCGGAGTTCGTTCGTTGCCTGCATTCCGTTGGCGCACCCCTCAAGCCCGGCCAGGCCGACGTGCCGTGGCCGTGTGACCGCACGAAGTACATCACCCAGTTCCCCGAGGAACGGATGATCTGGAGCTACGGCTCCGGCTACGGGGGCAACGCCCTGCTCGGCAAGAAGTGCTACTCGCTGCGCATCGCCAGCGTGATGGCGCGCGACGAGGGCTGGCTCGCCGAGCACATGCTGATCCTCAAACTCACCTCACCACAGGGCAAGGTCCACTTCATCGCCGCCGCGTTCCCTTCGGCGTGCGGCAAGACCAACCTCGCCATGCTGGATCCCGCACTTCCGGGCTGGGAAGTCGAAACCCTCGGTGACGACATCGCCTGGATGCGGTTCGGGGACGACGGCCGCCTCTACGCGGTCAACCCCGAGAACGGCTTCTTCGGCGTCGCGCCGGGCACCGGCTGGAACACCAACCCCAACGCCATGCTCACGCTGGCCCAAGGCAACTCCATCTACACCAACGTTGCGCTCACCGACGACGGCGACGTCTGGTGGGAGGGCTGCTCCGACACCTCGCCGGACTACCTCACCTCGTGGCGGCGAGAAGACTGGACGCCCGAGTCCACCGACCCGTCCTCACACCCCAACTCCCGCTACTGCACACCGATCGCCCAGTGCCCGATCGCCGCCCCCGAGTGGGACGACCCTGACGGCGTGCCGATCTCGGCGATCTTCTTCGGCGGCCGCCGCGCCACCACCGTCCCCCTGGTCGTCGAGTCGTTCGACTGGCAGCACGGCGTTTTCATGGGCGCCACGCTCTCCTCGGAGACCACCGCCGCCGCCACCGGCCAGGTCGGCGTGGTGCGCCGCGACCCCATGGCGATGCTGCCGTTCATTGGCTATCACGCCGGCGACTACTTCCAGCACTGGATCAACACAGGCAAGAACGCCGACACCACCAAGCTCCCGAAGATCTTCTACGTCAACTGGTTCCGCCGCGGCGACGACGGCCGGTTCCTCTGGCCGGGATTCAGCGAGAACGCCCGCATCCTCAAATGGGCTGTCGACCGCGTCGAAGGTCGCGCCACCGGGTTCCAGACCCCGATCGGCTGGGTTCCCGGCCCGAGGGCTCTCGAGCTCGACGGCCTAGACGTGCCGCGCGAGGACATCAAGCAGGCGCTGAACGTCGACGACGACGAGTGGCGCGCCGAACTCCCACTGATCGAGCAGTGGTTCGCCACCATCGGGGACAAGCTCCCCACCGCGTTGCAGGACGAACTCCAGGCGCTCAAGCACCGCCTTGGTTGATGCCGTCGCCGGCCGATGGCAACCTCACTCCGCGACCTCGCCATCGGCCGGCGACACCCACCCACTCGCCGGCGTGACCGTTCGGCAGCATCTCGTGGCGTCAGGAAGCGGTGCTCACAGGCCAGTGATCATCAGGTCGTCGACGTCGAAGCTCAGCCTGTTGCGTACCGTGATCACACCCGGAACGCCGCGCGCGATCCACTCGGCCCGCTCGGTCGCGCTGTGCAGACTGAGCGTCCCGTCGAGCGTCACCACCCCACCTGACACGTGCACCGTGACCCCGTGCACCCTCGTCGAGGCGGGCAGGTGTCGTTCCAGGTCCGCGCGAATCTCGTCATCGCCACGCAGGAACAGCCGCAGCGCGTCACGACCGGTGAGCACTCCCACGAGCGTGCCCGCACCGTTCACCACGCACAGCAAGCTCGCGTGTTCACCCGCGAGCAGCCGTAGCGCAGCACACAGACTCAAGCCCTCCGTTACGGTCGCCACCGGAGTGGTCATCAGGTCAGCCGCGACCGTCGCGGACGACTTGTGCCACCGCACCCGCCTGTGGGCGCCCGCCAGCACCGGCGGATTCTCCGCACCGCCGCGGAACTCCAGCTTGGCCGCCAGGTCCTCCTCGGACACCACGCCGACCGGGTGTCCGGCCGAGTCCACCACCGGGATTGCCGTCACCTCGTGGACGATCATCAGGCCGACGAGTTCCTTGAACGGGCTGTCCAGTGCGGCGGTGACGACTCTCCGGCACATCACGTCCGCCGTCTTCGGCTCACTCATGCGCGCCCTCCCACAGCCGTGCGAGGTGACCAGGGTTGCCTACTTGGTAAGATTAGCAACTGCTGAATCCCGTTGAAATGCATCCCGAGTCGCAGCGACAGGGATCCACCAGGGAGGATCAGCACCATGACGACGGTCGGCCGGAAGGGGCTTCGATGAGCAGGCCCCTCTATCAAGTCAAGGCGGAGTTCTTCAAGACACTCGGCCACCCGGCACGCATCCGGGTGCTCGAACTGCTCAGCGAGCGCGAGCACTCCGTCGCGGAGATGTTGCCTGAGGTCGGTATCGAAGCCGCCAACCTCTCCCAGCAGCTGGCGGTGCTGCGCCGCGCCGGACTCGTGACCACTCGCAAAGAAGGCTCCAACGTCTTCTACTCGCTGACCAGCCCTCATGTCGCGGAGTTGCTCGCCGTCGCCAGGCGCATCCTCACCGGAGTCATCACCGGCCAGATGGAGCTCCTCGAAGACCTTCGCACGCCGGCCGCCGCCTCGCCCCGCAGTCGAGCCCGCAAGCAGAGCTGAACCTGCCCCGCTGTTGCAGAGCAGTCCGGCGAGACGTCCCCGACTTCGATGCGGAGACCACGGAAATCCTCGACGCGCCAGAGGCGAAGCCGACGAGGATGCCGCCGTGGTCGCAAGCCTTGCTGAGCAGTTCGGTCACGGCCAGTTGGACGTCTTCCAGTACATCTTGCGACATGTCCGCATGCTCCTCCACTCGCAGAACGCAGCCGCCGAACGCGGGACGCGGCTGTCGCGAGTGGTGTCGTAAGCAGGCAGGGTGGGCTGGCGGGTTGCCAGTGGATGGTGTTGGTTTTCGCTCGCAGGCGAAGCAGGCGCCAGGGAGGATCAACAGTCGTCCTCGCGGAGTGCCAATGCACCAGCCGCGGCGACGAGCTGCCGGTGTTCGCTTTCACCGTCTTCGACGTCTCCCGGGCGCCTGCGCTAGCTGGGTTGGCAGGTGCCCGCGTACACCTTTCCCGCCAACCGCACCGATCTCGCTGTGCTGAGGATCGTGGTGCGCAACGGCTTCGCCCATGACCTCGCTGAACTGCTACTCGCCGACCTGGGCAGGCTGCTGGCCGAGCTGCAGGCTCAGCCAGGACCGCTGCACACCGGGGGCGACGCCACCGTATTCCACCACTGACCTGTCGAGTCAAGAGAATGCTTGCGCCGCCTATGTTTCAGGCAAAGCATCCGGTCGCGCCGGATGGGCGGCTACCCTCGCGCTAAGGGCCGTGACGGCACGGGGAGCATGCCGGACCGGCCTGGTCGCACGTCAGTGGTGAGGGGAGCGCACCACGTGAGGATTCGGCTGCTCGGACCGATCGACGTCGTGGTGGACGGGACCCCTCGTGCGGTGCGCGGGTTGCGCCGCAAGGCGGTGCTCGCTGTGCTTGCGCTGCAACACGGACACATCGTCAGCGTTGCACGGCTCGTCGACAGCGTGTGGAGTGACAACGGGCATCCACCGGTCGCGAACACGTTGCAGAGCCACGTGTCGCACCTGCGTCAGGTGCTGGGGAGCCGGACGTCGATCGTGGCGCGACCGCCCGGCTACCTGCTCGACGTCGGCTCTGGCGACACCGACGTCGAGGAAGCCGAACGCCTGATCCGGCAAGGAACGCGGTCGGACGACAGTGCCGTGGCCGCAGGGCAGTTGCGCGGCGCGTTGGCGTTGTGGCGCGGCTCGGCACTGGAGGACGTCGCCGGACTGGCCTGGCTGGAAGGGCAGGCCGAGCGCCTGAACCAGTTGCGGGCGCAGGCGGTCCGGGCCCTGCTCGAGGTCCGGCTGGACCTCGGAGAGCACGCGGAGCTGGTGCGTGACCTGGAGTTGCTGGCGGTGGAGCACCCGCTCGACGAGCAGATCCACGGCCAGCTCATGCTCGCGCTGTACCGCAGCGGCAGGCAGGCGGACGCTCTGGCCGTCTTCCGCCGCCTGCGGAGTGCTCTCGTCGGCAACCTCGGCGTCGACCCGACCCTGGCGCTGCGCGAGCTCGAGGCCCAGATGCTGCGGCACGATCCCGGCCTCAGCCCGCCGCCCGCGCCGGTGACGGTGAGCCGGCCACCGCTGCCGGTCCCGGCGCAGCTGCCGTTGGAGGTGAGAGGGTTCGCCGGTCGCGAGCCCGAGCTCGCGGGTCTCGACGCGCTGCTGGCCCAGGCGAACGGGCCGACCGTGCTCGTCGTTGTGCTGTCCGGATCCGCCGGGGTGGGGAAGACAGCGCTCGCCGTGCACTGGGCGCGTCGCGTGGCGAGTGAGTTTCCGGACGGGCAGCTGTACGTGAACCTGCGCGGCTACGACCCGAGTGGCTTGGTGACGAGCTCCGCCGACGCCGTTCGGGGGTTCCTGGAGGCGCTCGGCGTGCCGCCGCATCGGATACCGGTCGGCGCGGACGCGCAGGCTGCCCAGTTCCGGAGCCTGCTCGCCGGACGGCGGATGCTGGTCGTGCTGGACAACGCCCGCGACGCCGGGCAGATCCGGCCACTGCTGCCCGGCGCGCCCGGCTGCCTGGTCGTGGTTACCAGCCGCGATGAGCTGGCCGGCCTGGTCGGCATCGAGGGCGCGCACCCGATCACCCTCGGCCTGCTCACGAACGACGAGTCGCGGCAGCTGCTGGCGTTTCGCCTCGGCGCCGATCGGATCGCGGCCGAACCACGCGCGGCGGACGAGATCAGCGCCCGGTGCGCACGGCTGCCGCTCGCGCTCGTCGTCGTGGCCGCCCGCGCCGCCACGCACCCGCTGTTCAGCCTGCGGGCGCTGGCGGAAGAACTCGGCGACAGCCGCGAACGGCTCGACGCACTCGCCGGGGGTGACCTGGTCGCGGATGTGCGAGCGGTGTTCTCGTGGTCCTACCGCACGCTCACCCCCAAGGCGGCGCGGATGTTCCGGTTGCTCGGCCTGCACCGGGGACCGGACGTCTCGGCCGCCGCGGCGGCGAGTCTCGCCGGGCTCGCGGTGCGCGAGGCGCGGCACCTGCTGAGGGAGCTTGCTCGTGCGCACCTGATCGTCGAGCACCTGCCCGACCGGTACGCGTTCCACGACCTTCTGCGTGCCTACGCCGCCGAACTCGCGGAGCACACGGACTCCGCCGAGCAGCGCGACGCGGCGATCCGCCGCGTGCTGGACCACTACCTGCACACGGCGTACCGCGCGGCCGTGGTGCTGAACCCGCACCGCGACCCGATCAAGTTGCCCGCACCGGACCACGCCACGACCCCTGAAGCCTTCACCGATCACCACGTGGCCATCGAGTGGTTCAGCACCGAACACGCCGTCCTGATTGCCGCACTGCGTCAGGCCTTGCGGCACGGCCTCGATCACCACGCCTGGGCGCTGGCGTGGTCGATGCACACCTACTTCAACCGTCGCGGACGCTGGCACGACTGGGCCGTCGTGTGGCAGGTCGGGGTGGACGCGGCCACGAGACTGGCGGACCCACTCGCCCGTGCCCACGCCCACCGCGGCCTCAGCTGGGCCTACGACAAGCTGAGCCGCCACGAGCACGCCAGGGTCCATCTGCTGCACGCCCTCGAGCTGTGGGCCGAGGCAGGCGACCCCGTCGGCCAGGCCGACGTCCACCTGGACCTGGGCAGGGGACTCGCGATCGAGGGCCGGTTCGCCGATGCCATGCATCACGCCCGCCACGCGCTCGACCTGTACAAGGAGGCCGACCACCCCGACGGGCTGGCGCTCGCGCTCAACAACATGGGCATGGCGTCAGTTGAGCTCGGCGACTACGAGCGCGGACTCGAGTGCTGCCGCGAATCCCTTGCCCTGCACCAGGAAGCCGACAACCTCGACGGTGAAGCCGGCGCCTGGGACAGCCTTGGTTACGCCTACCACCACCTGGGCGACCACGCCGCCGCCATCGACGGCTATCAGCACGCGCTCGACCTGTACCGCGACCTCGGCGACCGCTTCGAGGTCGCCGCGACCCTCGCGAACCTCGGCGACAGCAGGCACTCCGCGGGTGACGAGGCCAGGGCGCGCGAGGCGTGGCGGGAAGCACTGTCGATCCTCGACGACCTCGATCACCCCGATGCCGACCGGCTGCGCGCGAAGCTCCGCGCCGACGGGTCGCGGGCCTGAGCAATCCTCCCCACCCGCGCTGCAACGGCGCTGACCCCGTCACGTCAGCCCCGTTGCAGCACTCGATGTCACGGTGCAGGTGACAGATCGAGTTGAAGGGGGAACAAGGACATGAAGCGCATCATCCGAATCGCGGCCGGGCTCGCCGTCGCGGCGATGACGGTCGTCGGCCTCGGAGCCGTCACCGCGTCAGCGGGAGCACCGGGGCAGGTACCTGACGGGATCAAGGTGCCCGCCAGCAACAGACAGATCGCTTTCCTGCACGCGCACGGCGTCCAGACCTACCAGTGCACCAACGGTGCGTGGGGCTTCCTGCAGCCCGACGCGATCCTGGAGAGCTACGGCAGGGCAGTGGTGCTCCACAGCAGGGGTCCTGTGTGGACGTCGGTCGAGGACGGCAGCTCGGTGACCGCCACGACGGTCGCCAGCTCGCCGGTGCCGCTCGCCGTCCCCCAGTTGCTGCTGAGGGCCACCAGCAACCGCGGCCCTGGCCTGCTCGGTGCGGTCACGTTCGTCCAGCGGCTGAACACCACCGGCGGCCTCTCGCCGACCGGTGCCTGCAAGGAGGGGTCGACCGCGTCGATCCCGTACACCGCCGACTACGCGTTCTGGGTCGCCACACCCTAGTCAGAGGGCACGCGCCACCATCCCGATTCCCAGAAAGGCAACGAGGACTTGAGAATCCACAGTTTGCTCGGCCTTGCCGCGACGCTCATGGCCATGGCTGTGAGCGGGCCCGGCGTCGCCCACGCCGGTTCCGGCCAGCCGCCGGCGGTGTCCATCGCGGCGGACGACTTCCACGAGTTCGTCAACACGGCCACCGACAAGTGCGTCGACGTCGTCAAGGGCTCCAAGGAGACCGGCGCGCGCGTTCACCAGTGGGACTGCGAGCGGGACCCCAGTCAGCTGTGGGCGTCGATCGACCTCGGCAACGGCTTCGTCCAGTTCGTCAACAAGAACAGCGGCAAGTGCCTGAGCCTCGTGTGGGGCACGCTGGTCGTCGACCAGCAGTCCTGCAACGCGACCGACCAGCGCCAGTGGTGGCAGTGGGCGCCCGCGGACGTGTTCGGCAACCTCGTGCTGGTGACTCCTCCCGCCGGAGGCAGCGCGTGCCTGGCCCTGCTGCCGTTCTCCCACAGGAACGGCACCAGGATCGGAATCGCCGACTGCGCGACCACCTCGTCGCAGATCTGGCACTCCGAGTAGTGCGGGCCTGAACCAATCGCGGGATGCGCTGGTGACCTCGTGGCACCAGCGCATCCCGCCGCCCTGACGCCTGGGCTATCCCTCGCGCCTGTGGGTTGACAGAACTCTGCACTCACCGACCGTCGTGTCCGGACTTGTTGTGGCCGTACGCATGTACGAAACGCACTCGAACAGGAAACTCAGCGTGTGGCCGTCCCCAGTGGACTCCTAGTGGGCCGGTCTACCTCGACCACATTGCGACCACACCCATCGATCTTGGGGTAACGCCGAGGGCGGGGAGCCGAAGGCGGCCACGGTCGCGACGCGCGAGGCGTCGCCGACGAGGGCGACGATGTCGGCGAGCGAGCCGGAGCCGGCGGTGTCCAGCGCGGCGTCGACGCCTCCGGGGCTGCTGCGGTGACCCGCTCGGCCAGGCCTTCGCCGTAGGTGACGGGTCTCGCGCCGAGTTCGCGGAGGAAGTCGTGGTTGGCCTTGCTCGCGGTGCCGATCACCGTGGCGCCACGGGCGGCGGCGATCTGCACGGCGGCGGCGCCCTGCCCCAGACCGAACACCTGGTCACCGGACTTGACACCGGTGACGCCCCTCGCCGATCTCGTCGACGACACCGGTCGCGTCGCTCCCGGTGATGGAGGGGAACGTCGTCGGCATGATCTCGGACATGTAGCCGGCCTGGATCTTCCAGTCGATCGGGTTCATGCTCGTGGCCTGGACTTTGATCCGGATCTCTCCAGGTCCGGCGTGCGGATCCGGGGCGTTCTCGACGGTGAGGACGTGCGGGTCGCCGAACTCGTGGAAATGAACTGCACGCTGCAGGATCTGAAGGACCGCGTGCTGGACGTGGCGGACTTCCTCGCCGCTGCGGACCGGGTGGCCGCGGTGGCTCCGCGCTCGACCCGCAGGTGGTCGCGAAGTTGCTCGGTGCCCTATGCCTCGCAGCTCGCGGACGCGTTTCCGTTCGCCGTGGGGCACAACCCTGAGTCGGCATGACCGGATCGCCAGTCCGAAGGTCTGTTCGCCGAGTGAGGTCCGTCCGATTCGGAAGGCGAATTCCCCGATCGACGTCATTGCGCACTCAACGCTATGGCCGTCGACGAAGGCCTGCACGACGGCGAGACGGAAGGATCAGCGCGGTGCGGCTCACCCTCGTCCTGGCGGCGTCTGTTCGAGCAGCGCGGCGACCTCACCGGGGTGTGCGGCCGGGCTCGTGGTCCTGATCCCGTTGCTCCACCCCAGGTCCTCACGCCAGCGCAGCACAGGACCGCGTCCGGTGACGACCTGGCCGCGCATCGGACGTGTCGGGGTGAGTTCCAGCACTACCTGGGCGACGTCGATGCCTTCGCGGGCAAGGGCGGCCACGACGTTGTCGAAGTACCGGGCGAGTGCAACGGGCGTGTGTCTATCGCGGGTCTGGTGCACCGCGAGCCTCCTGTGGGCCGTGGGAACCCACAGACCTTGCGTCGCTTGGAGCAGCCGTCCCAGGGCACAAAGTCCCGATGTTGCAGGGATCTCCGGACGACCTGACCGCTCGGATCCGGATGCGGTCGCCGAGTGATCCTGCGGGATCGCAGCACTGTGGAGGGTCTCGTGCTCGGTCGGCGGTCCGACCGTGTGGCTCTGTCTCGGCCAGCGGCCTGGCGACCACGGGCGGCAGACGGGGCCGCGACTCGTCGAAATCAACAGGGCGTTCTTCCTCCTTTCCGAACAACGTTGTGCCGTAGCGCCCTGGCGGCCGGAGACCATCAGTCCACGAATCGTCACCAGCGAAGGTTCCCGTCTGGCAGGACTTCGGGCTCTGAAGGTCCGCTGCCGCGCGAACGAGGTTGGACGAGCTTCTTCCGGACGACTCAGGAGAGATTCGTGACGGTACTGGTCCCCACCCCGGTCGAGGTTCATGCCGGCGCCTCGCCTGCTCGGCCGAAAGGCTCGTTGCTGCTGGCGTTGTTCCGCACCACGGACCACAAGCAGATCGGCGTCATGTACCTGGTCGCCACGTTCGCGTTCTTCATGGTCGGGGAGCCATGGCGATGCTGATCCGGGGCGAGCTGGCGCGACCGGGACTGCAGTTCCTGTCCGCCGAGCAGTACAACCAGCTGTTCACGATGCACGGCACGGTCATGCTGCTGCTCTACGCGACCCCGAGCGTGTTCGGGTTCGCCAACTTCGTCCTGCCGCTGCAGATCGGCTCGCCCGACGTCGCCTTCCCCAGGCTGAACGCGGTGTCGTTCTGGCTGTTCGTCTTCGGCGGCCTGCTGATGCTGGGTGGGTTCGTCACGCCCGGTGGTGCCGCTGACTTCGGCTGGTTCGCCTACGTGCCCCTGTCGGGCGTGGAGCATTCACCCGGTGCCGGCGCCAACCTGTGGATCGTCGGTGTCGCCGTGGGCGGCCTGGGCACGATCCTAGGCGCGGTCAACATGGTCACGACCGTGGTCTGCCTGCGCGGTCCCGGCATGACGATGTGGCGGATGCCGATCTTCACCTGGAACGTCCTGGTGAAGAGCATCCTGGTGCTCATCGTCTTTCCGATCCTGACGGCGGCCGGATTCGGGTTGCTGGCGGACCGCCTGCTGGCGGCGCACGTGTTCGACCCGGCCAACGGCGGCGTCGTGTTGTGGCAGCACATGTTCTGGTTCTTCGGCCATCCCGAGGTGTACATCCTGGCGTTGCCGTTCTTCGGGGTCGTCTCCGAGATCATCCCGGTGTTCTCCCGCAAGCCCGTCTTCGGCTACAAAGGACTGGTCTGGGCGACGCTGTCGATCGCCGCGCTGTCGCTCGCGGTGTGGGCGCACCACATGTACGCCACCGGGGCCGTGCTGCTGCCGTTCTTCGAGTTGCTGACGTTCCTCGTCGCCATCCCGACCGGCATCAAGTTCTTCAACTGGATCGGCACGATGTGGAAGCGACAACTCACCTTCGAGTCACCCATGCTGTTCTCCGTGGGCTTCCTGGTGACCTTCCTCTTCGGAGGGTTGAGCGGTGTCCTGCTCGCCGCGCCACCACTGGACTTCCACGTCTCGGACACGTACTTCGTGGTGGCCCACTTCCACTACGTCCTCTACGGGACGATCGTGTTCGCGACGTTCGCCGGCATCTACTTCTGGTTCCCGAAGATCACCGGCAGGATGATGGACGAAGGCCTGGCGAAGCTGCACTTCTGGACGACGTTCGTCGGATTCCACACCACGTTCCTGGTGCAGCACTGGCTCGGCAACCAGGGCATGCCCCGCCGCTACGCCGACTACCTGCAGACGGACGGCTTCACCACTCTCAACACGCTGTCCACCATCGGCGCCTACGTCTTGGGCGCCTCGACGCTGCCGTTCATCTGGAACGTCGTCCGCAGCTACCGGTACGGCGAGGCCGTCACCGTCGACGATCCGTGGGGTTTCGGCAACTCGCTCGAATGGGCCACTTCGTGCCCGCCTCCGCGGCACAACTTCACCGAACTGCCCCGCATCCGCTCGAACAGGCCCGCCTTCGACCTGCACCATCCCCACATGGTCGAACGCAGCCGGCGCGAGGCGCACGTCGGCTTCACCGGCAGGGAACTGCCCGGTGATCACAACATCGGCTGAGCGGTGGCCGGGGCGTTCAGGCGAGCAGGTCGAGCTCGTTCTGCAGGGCCTCGGTGAGCACGAGCAGGTCGGGCACACGATCTGGATCGGCGACCACCATGATGGTGAACGCGTCCGCATAGGACAGGGCCGCGAACGCCACCGTCACGTTGCCGGTGGTGGCCGACAGCGGGATGAGGGCGACGACCTGCGCGCCGCCCAGACGCATCGGGTGATCGGGGCCGTGCACGTTGGTCACGACGGTGTGCACCATGCGTTGGTGGTTCATGAACCAGTCCGCCATCCCGAGGACTTTCAACGTCCGGAAAATGGGCGCGACTGACGTGACTGACCTCTTGTGTGACCGGGTGATGGCGGCGATTCGCGTCAGACGGGAACAGGGGTCGCCGCCGGTCGGCAGGGCGACGGGCATGACACCGGTGCTGTTGCCGAGGTGAGTGGCGGTGGTCGAGCGGCGCGTCGACACGGGAATCGAGACGACCAGTTCGTCGAGGTGGTCACCGCGACCGTTCAGCACCGTGCCCAACGCGCCTGTGACGACGGTGAGCAGAGCATCGTTGACCGTTCCGCCGCAGCGGTGCGCGGCAGCGTGCAGCCTGGAGACGCTGGTCCGTGTCATGGTCTGCCGCCGCCGTGATCCGGTGGGGTGGTTCAGGGAGCAGCGCGAGCCGAGTGACGGCCACCCCAGCCCGGCGAACGAGTTGCGGCCAGGCAGCCTCAGCCGGGTGGTCCAGGCGTCTTTCGCGAGTTCCCGGCGCGAAGGCGCGGGAGCGGGAAAGGGCACGATCTCGGCCTGCGGTGCGCCGTCGACCAGGTTCGCCAGCACGGCCAAGCCACCGATGCCGTCGGACAACACGTGGTGGAACACCAGGACCAGTGCTGCCTTGTCCTCTGCCAGCCCGATGACCAGCGTCGCCGACCAGAGTGGCGATGACTGGGGCAACGGACGAGTCACCAACGAGGAGGCGATGCCCAGCAGCGCCGCATCGTCGCCGGGAGCCGGGCAGACCACCCGATGCACGTGCCGGGAGATGTCGAACCCGGCATCGTCGACCCAGACCGGGCGACCACAGCCGAAGGGCGCCCGGACCAGACGCCGGCGCAGCCGCGGAACGGTCCGGACGCGGTCCGCGAGCACGGCCTCGACACCGCCGGGGTCCCGTTCCAGCACCACCACGGCGCCGACCTGCATGCCAGAGGCCAGCGACACCAGGTCGTCGGAGCTCGTCCGGTCGATCATCAGAGGTACCATTCGGCCCGCTCTTTGATGCCGCGCAACATCTTCTGCTCCATCACCAGGCTTCCCGGCTCCATCACGAGCTGGTTGAACCACCGGACGAACGGTGAAGCGTCGGGGACGGCGATGCGGTTGCGGCTGATCAGCCTGGTGGCGCCGGGGATCTCCTGCAGCACGAACGCCCAGACCCACCGGCCGTCGTCGGAACGCAGCACGAGCGCGTGATCGGGTTCGAGAACCTCCACCAGCAGCTTCGGGCCGCCGTCGCCGACCGGCAGGACGTCACCGATGTGCAGGTCCTGGAACTGCGGGAGGATCTCGTCCGCGCTGTGCATGTTCAAGCCGAACAGGTTCTCGAGCCAGTCGTAGGTGTAGGCGCCGCCGCGCCCGCTGCCCATCTGCACCAGCCATGGCCAGATGCGGCTGGGAGGTGTTTCGACGGTGATCGCGCGGGTGGTCAGCAGGTCGGGCCGGAGCAGCAGGTCGTCACCGGGCAACGTGGCCTGTGCCTCCTCGTCGGTCGCGCCCCAGGTCTGGCACCACTCGCGCCACAACAGCGGGTACGACGCCACCGCCGCTGCGGTGACGCCCGCTGCCAATCCAACGATTCTGGTCGTCCTCATGAGTCCTACGGTGCTTCAGCCTGTGCGGCTTGCTCAGGGTCGTAGGACCCGACCTGGCAAGGCCCTCGCTGGGGTCGAACTTCACGTCGTCACGGCGCGGCGCAGCCGCCACGTGCCCAACGCGAACAGAGCGACCGCGAATCCCAGCCGCACACCCAAGTGCGGCAGCACCGTGAGGAGGTCGCCGCCGCGCCGGGTCAATGCTGAGAACGCGTCGTTGGCCCAGCCATGCGGGGTGGCGAACGCGACCGTCCGCAGCGCTGGGCTGAAGGACTCGATCGGCACGATGCAGCCGCGAAGAAGGTGCCGGCGAGACCCAGCGGAATGACGAAAACGAGCACGTACGTCGCCCGGTCTCGCGCCCGTGAACGCAGGTCTCATGCGGCGATCAGCAGTGCGTAGCGCGGGATCACTTCCGCAGCGTTTTCCCGGTGAGGTGCCGGAAAACCGTCTCCAAATCGGGCTCGGTCACCTCGACGGACCACACCACGACAGTTTCTGCGGGACGTATTCGACGAGTCGTTTGGCGGCGATGGCACGTGTCGACATCGGCTGCCCGGCCACGTGTACATCACCCGCGGCGGCTGCGAGGGCTCCCGTCACCTTCTCCTCGGATGATTCCCGCCGAGCGCGCTCGCGTGATCGCCTGCGATACAGGGCCTTACGTCCCGCACCGGCAGGGGCCGACTTCTTCGGATCAGTTGTCGAGCATGCCGGGGCCGAACACCTCGTATCGGATGTCGTCGGCGTGCACGCCTCGCCGGAGAAGTCCCGCGCGCATGTCGCGCATGAACGTGATCGGTCCGCACAGGTATGCGATGGCGTTGGGCGGCAAGGGGATCGTGTTCACGTCGACGAGACCCGGCTGTCCGCCGTCGCCACCGTTCTCGTACCAGGTGAGCTGCTGGAAGCCGGCGAGGCGGGCGTACTCGGCGCGATGTGCGTGCCGGTCGGGCGAGGTCTCGGCGTGCACGGCGACGACCGGGCGGGCCGGCTGCGTGGCGGCGAGCTGGTCGAGCATCGACAA
This sequence comes from Lentzea sokolovensis, assembly GCF_033949975.1. Classification (NCBI taxonomy): domain Bacteria; kingdom Bacillati; phylum Actinomycetota; class Actinomycetes; order Pseudonocardiales; family Pseudonocardiaceae; genus Lentzea; species Lentzea sokolovensis. The sequence goes on along the minus strand of NZ_JAXAVU010000002.1, from coordinate 67,731 downwards.
CATCGGGGTGATCCCGATGCCCGCGCTGATCAGCACCACGGGCCGGTCGCCAGGCTCGAGCGTGACCTCACCTGCCGGTGGCCCGACGAGCACGGTGTCGTCGGCGTGCACGTTGTCGTGCAGGAAGTTCGACACCGCGCCGTCCGGGGCGCCGTCCGCGCCGCGGACTCGTCGCACGGTGATGCGGAGCTCGCCGCGGCCGGATGACTGTGACAGGGAGTACTGGCGAGGCTGTCGGTGCCCGTCCGGCAGGTCGACGGCGATCGACACGTACTGCCCCGGCTCGAACGCCGGAACCGGTCCGCCGTCGTCGGGCAGCAAGGTGAAGGACACCGTGTCGACTGCTTCCTCGTCGCGCTTCGCGATGCGCCAGGGACGCCACACCGTGGCAGGGCTGACTCCCGCCTGCTGGTACAGGCCCGCTTCGGCGGCGATCAGCGTGACGGCGAACAGCCAGTAGACCTCGTCCCAGGCAGCCGCGACCTCGGGGGTGACGGCGTCGCCGAGCACGGTGGCCACGGCGCCGATCAGGTGCTTGCCGACGATCGGGTACTGGTCGGATCGCACGCCGAGCGAGACGTGCTTGTGGGCGATGCGTTCCGCGATCGGGCCGAACGGCGTGCCGTCGAGCAGGTGCTGGGCGTAGGCGACCACCGCGGCGGCCAGCGCGATCTGTTGCTTGCCGCTGGCCTGGTTGCCGCGGTTGAACAGGTTCAGCAGTTCCGGGTGCGCGGCGAACATCGACGGGTAGAACTCGGCGGTGATCTCGGCGGCATGGTCGCGGACCACGGGCAAGGTCGCGCGGACCACGGCAGCCGAAGCAGCTGAAAGCACAGGGGTCTCCTCGATGATGGACTTACGCGGGAGGGCGGGCAGCGAGGCGGGAGCGCCTGACTGTTCGCGTTCCGATCACATCTCGAGCTTGCGCGATCAGCATCAGTTGAATGCAGTTAGGAACGTCGCTTCCCGGTCAGGACCTTCGTCCCGGGAGTCGCGGTCTGAAGGCTCCAGAGAGAAGCGGTCAGCTTCGTTCCCAGCCACGGCGAGGTGCGCGGCTGCCGAGTTCGGTGTCACGGCTGCGGTAGACGATGTAGGGCCTCGTGAGGTAGCCGAGTGGTGCTGAGAAGACGTGCACCAGCCGGCTGAACGGCCAGAACGCCACGAGCGTCCAAGCAGAGAGCGCGTGCAGCTGGAACCCGAGCGGCGCCACCTCCATCAACTCCGGCTTCGGCTGGAAGTAGAAGATCGACCGGAACCACGGTGAGACGGTCTCGCGGTAGTCGTGCGGGTGCTCGGTGAGGTTGCCGAGCACGGTGGTGCCGAGGCCGAGCACGATGGTGCCGATCAGCAGCACGTACATGATCTTGTCGTTGCGGGTGGTGGCGGAGAACACCGGGCCGACGGTGCGGCGCCGGTAGACCAGGATCGCCGCGCCCGCGAGCGTCATCGCGCCGGCGAGAACTCCAAGTACGACGGCGAGCGCGTGGTAGACGGTCTCGCTGACTCCCACAGCTTCGGTCCAGGACTTGGGGATGAGGACGCCGCCGACGTGTCCCAGCGCCACCAGCAGGATGCCGAAGTGGAACAGCGGGCTTCCCAGGCGCAGCAACCTGTTCTCGTAGAGCTGGGAGGAACGGGTGGTCCAGCCGAACTTGTCGTAGCGGTAGCGCCAGAAGTGGCCGACGACGAAGACTGCGATCGACACGTACGGGACGACGACCCAGAACAGAGTGGTCATCGGGCACCTCCGGGCAGGAACGGGGCGAGGCCGACCTCTTCCTCGGGCGGGCCAACGGCTGCGAGGCGGGCTACGGCGTCCTCGTCACGACCTACCAGCGGGGGCAGGGTCGCGGAGACGGACTCGAGCACGTAGGCCCAGGGTGACTTGGCTTCGCGCAGCCCGAGCCGGATCAGTTCGAGCCCCGCACGGTGTTCGATCATGAGCCGTTTGCCGGCTTCGGGGTCGCCCGTGGCGGCGAACTCGAGTACGACGGAAAGGTGGTCGGGGAGTTCGTCGTCGCCGATCAACAGTCCGGCTCGGCGATAGGCGTGTTTGAATCGCAGCAGTGCCATCCCGCGTTTGCGGGTGTCGCCGTAGGCGAAGTAGGTGAGGTATGGACTGAACTTCTTGCGGTGATCGAATGTTGTGACGTAGTCCGCCGTGAGTTCGATCAACGGCGTCGCGTCCAGGTGGTCGAGGAACGCGTGCAGGGGAGCGCCGACTCGTTCGGGCAGCGCGTCCGCGGCGTTGCGCAACAGCGGCCGACGATCGAGGAGTTGCTCGTCCGGGTAGCTCATCAGCAGGGACTGCGCCTGCCACGCGATGGCGTTCACGGCTGCCTCCTCGGCGGCACCGGGTTGCCGCGGCCGTCCCAGTTGAGCAGGTTGACTTTTCCCTCGCGTTGGCGGGCTTCGAGCATGCGGAAGTTCTCCACAGCGATCGGGGAGGCGCCTCCTGAGCTCTCGCCGAACGGGCCGGATCCGCCCATACCGGGGCCGCCGTCGTAGTCGAGACTGCACTCGGTGGCGAGTTCTTCCAGCCCGTGTGCCTGTTCGGCGTGCGCGGGCGGGATGACGTAGCGGTCCTCGTACTTGGCCAGCGCGAGGAGCCGGTACATGTCGTAGATCTGCTCGCCGGTCATGCCGACCTTGGCCGGGATCGCCTCCTGTGGCTCGCGGCCGAGGTTTATGTCGCGCATGTAGGACCGCATGGCGGCCAGCTTGTGCAGTGCGTCGTTGACCGGTTCGGGGTCGCCTGCGGTGAACAGGCGGGCGAGGTACTCGACCGGGATCCGCAACGCGTCGATGGCGGCGAACAGGTTGCCGTGGTCCTCGGCGTCGTACCCGGTGTCGCGTACGACGTCGACGACCGGTGAGAGGGGCGGGATGTACCAGACCATCGGCATGGTGCGGTATTCCGGATGCAGCGGCAGCGCGACCCGGTAGGTGCTGATCAACGCGTGTACGGGGGAGCGCTGGGCGGCTTCGACCCAGTCGTGGGGGATCCCGGCCTGTTCGGCCGCCCGCACGACTTGTGGGTCGTGCGGGTCGAGGAACACCTGCCGCTGTGCTTCGAGGAGCTCGTGTTCGTCCTCGACGGACGCGGCCTCCAGGACGCGGTCGGCGTCGTACAGGACGAGACCGATGTAGCGCAGGCGGCCGACGCAGGTTTCCGCGCACACCGTGGGTAGACCGACTTCCACGCGTGGGAAGCAGAAGGTGCATTTCTCGGCCTTGCCGGTGCGGTGGTTGAAGTAGACCTTCTTGTAGGGGCAGCCGGACACGCACATGCGCCAGCCGCGGCAGCGGTCCTGGTCGACCAGCACGATGCCGTCCTCGGCTCGCTTGTAGATCGCACCGGACGGGCAGGAGGCCGCGCACGACGGGTTGAGGCAGTGTTCGCAGATGCGGGGCAGGTAGAACATGAAGGTCTGTTCGAACTCGAAGCGGACCTTGTCCTCGATGCCCTTGATCAACGGGTCCTTCGTCGCGAGTTCCGGGGCGCCCGCGAGGTTGTCGTCCCAGTTGGCCGACCACTTGATCTTCGTGTGCTTTCCGCTGATCAGTGATCGGGGCCGTGCGACCGGCGTGTGCTCCTGCAGCGGGGCGTTGGTGAGGATCTCGTAGTCGTAGGTCCAGGGTTCGTAGTAGTCGTCGATGCTGGGCAGCTTGGGGTTGCTGAAGATGGTGAGCAGCTTGCGCAACCGCCCGCCGCCTTTGAGCACCAGCCGGCCCCGCCGGTTGCGGACCCAGCCACCGAGCCATTTCTCCTGGTCCTCATAGGTGCGCGGATACCCTTGTCCCGGGCGGGTTTCCACGTTGTTGAACCAGACGTACTCGACGCCGGATCGGTTGGTCCACGCCTGCTTGCAGGTGACCGAACACGTGTGGCAGCCGATGCACTTGTCGAGGTTCATCACCATCGCCATCTGTGCCATGACGCGCATCAGTAGGTCACCTCCTGGCTGCGGCGGCGGATCATGGTGACCTCGTCGCGCTGGTTGCCGGTCGGGCCGAGGTAGTTGAAGGCGAACGACAGCTGGGCGTAGCCGCCGATGAGGTGGCTGGGTTTGATCAGAAGCCGGGTCAGCGAGTTGTGGATGCCTCCGCGCTTGCCGGAGGTCTCGCTGCGCGGCACGTCGATCAGCCGATCCTGGGCGTGGTGCATGTACACGGTGCCTTCGGGCATCCGGTGCGACACGATCGCCCGCGCGACCACGACGCCGTTGCGGTTGACCGCCTCGATCCAGTCGTTGTCCGCGACACCGATCTTCGCCGCGTCCTCTTTGGACATCCAGATGGTCTGGCCGCCGCGGGACAGGCTGAGCATGAGCAGGTTGTCCTGGTACTCGGAGTGGATGGACCACTTCGAGTGCGGCGTCAGGTACCGCACGGTGATGCCCAGCTCGCCCTGCTCACCGATCGCCGGCTCGTCGAACAACGCGGTCATGTTCAACGGAGGCCGGTAGACCGGCAGGCATTCGCCCATCTCGCTCATCCAGTCGTGGTCCAGGAAGAAGTGCTGCCGTCCGGTGAGCGTGTGCCAGGGCTTGAGGCGCTCGACGTTGATGGTGAACGGCGAGTACCTGCGCCCACCGGTCTCCGAACCGGACCACTCCGGCGACGTGATCACCGGAACCGGAGCCGCCTGGGTGTCGGCGAAGGTGATCTGCTTGCCCTCGTGCTCGGCGGCCAGATCCGCGAGCTGTGTGCCGGTGCGTTTCTCCAACGTCCGGAACCCCTGTGTCGCAAGATGGCCGTTCGTGGTCCCGGACAACGCGAGGATCGCCTCGCAGGCATGGACGTCGCGGACCAGAGATGGCCGGCCGTCAGCCGGACCGCCGCGCACCGTGCCGTTCTTGTGCTTGAGGTACTCGACTTCGCGCTCGACCCGGTAGGTGATGCCCTTGGTCGTCGCGCCGAGCTCATCGGCGAGCGGGCCGAGCGCCCCCATCTTCGCCGCGATCGCGGTGTAGTCACGTTCGACTACCGTCAGACGAGGCATGGTGACGCCGGGGATCGGCTCGCACTCGCCGGCCTTCCAGTCCAGGACGCGGCCGTGCGGCGTGGCGAGCTCGTCCGGCGTGTCGTGCAGCAGGGGAGTTGCGACGACATCCTTGCGCACGCCAAGATGCTTTTCGGCGAGCCTGCTGAACACCTCCGCTATGGCCTGGAACGCGGCCCAGTCGGTCCGCGTTTGCCACGGCGGCGCGATCGCCGGGTTGAACGAGTGCACGAACGGATGCATGTCTGTGGTGTTGAGGTCGTGCTTCTCGTACCAGGTCGCGGCGGGCAGCACGACGTCCGAGAAGATCGTGGTGCTGGTCATCCGGAAGTCCAGTGACAGCAACAGGTCCAGCTTGCCGGTCGGGGCGCCGACATCTTCCTCGCGCAGCGACGAGTCAGTGCCCAGCAGGTGCTTGAGGAAGTACTCGTTGCCCTTGGCAGACGAGCCCAGCAGGTTGGCGCGCCAGACGCTGAGGATCCGCGGGAAGTTTTCGGGCGTGTCCGGTTCTTCGCACGCGAAGTTCAGCCGGCCCGCCTTGAGTTCGTCCACGACGTAGTCCGCCGCGGGCTTGCCGGACGACGTCGCGTCGTCGGCGAGGTCGAGCGGGTTGCGGTCGAACGTGGGGTAGGAGGGCATCCAGCCCATTCGCGCTGACTGCGTGATCAGCTCATGAGTGCTCTTGCCGCCCAGCGAGGCGAACTTGTCATAGCGGAACTGGTCGGTGTGCAGGTACCAGTACGCGGTCTGGATCATTTGCCGCGGTGGCCGCGACCAGTCGAGGCCGAACGCGAGCTGTGACCACCCGGTGATGGGGCGGCATTTCTCCTGGCCGACGTAGTGCGCCCAGCCGCCGCCGTTGACGCCCTGGCAGCCGGTGAGCGTGGTGAGCGCGAGGAAGGCGCGGTAGATGGTGTCGGAGTGGAACCAGTGGTTCGTCCCAGCCCCCATGATGATCATCGAGCGGCCGCGGGACTCCTCGGCGTTGCGCGCGAACTCCCGGCCGATCCTGGCCGCGGCCTGCGCCGGCACACCGGTGATGTTCTCCTGCCACGCGGGCGTGTATGGCTCATCCGCGTCGTCGTAACCGCTGGGCCACACGCCAGGCAGTCCGGACCGGTACACGCCGTACTGCGCGAGCATCAGGTCGAACACCGTGGTGACGAGCTGGCCGTTGACGCGCTGCACGGGCACGCCCCGGCGCATCGCGCCAGGTTCGTCGAAACGCGGGAGCTCGACGACCGCGGAGTCACCGCCTTCCATCGACAGCAACGGATCCGTGACACCGAGGTCGAGGTTCCAGTGTCCAGCACCCTGCTCGCCGAAGCGGAAGCCGAGCGAGCCGTTCGGAATCACGGGCGTGCCGGTGACCGAGTCCATCACCACGGTCTTGAATGCCGCGTTCTCACCGGCGAGCGCTCCGTAGAGGTCCTCGCCGGTCAGGAACTTCCCCGGCACGTAGGCGTCGCCTCGATGCTCCAGCCTCACCAGAAACGGCAGGTCGGTGTACTTCTTGACGTAGTCGGTGAAGTACGGCACTTGCCGGTCGACGAAGAACTCACGCAGGATCACATGACCCATCGACATCGCCAGCGCACCATCGGTGCCGGGCTTCGCGGCCAGCCACTCGTCGGCGAACTTCACGTTGTCGGCGTAGTCCGGCGACACCGCGACGACCTTCTGGCCGCGGTAGCGCGCCTCCGCCATCCAGTGCGCGTCCGGCGTGCGGGTCACCGGGACGTTCGAGCCCCACATGATCAGGTACCCGGCGTCCCACCAGTCCCCGGACTCCGGTACGTCGGTCTGGTCGCCGAACACCTGCGGGGAAGCCACGGGCAGGTCGGCGTACCAGTCGTAGAACGACAACATCGACCCACCGAGCAGCGACACGAACCGCGCGCCCGAGGCGTGCGAGACCATCGACATCGCCGGGATGGGAGAGAACCCGGCGACGCGGTCCGGCCCGTACTTCTTGATCGTGTGGACGTGGGCTGCGGCGATCATCTCGGTAGCCTCGTCCCACGACGCACGCACCAGTCCGCCCTTGCCGCGCGCGGCCTTGTAGCGCCGAGCCCGCTCCGGGTCTTCCACGATCTCACCCCAGGCCAGTACCGGGTCGCCAGTGCGGGCCTTGGCTTCGCGGTACATCTCCAGAAGCAGACCGCGGACGTACGGGTAGCGGATCCGTGTGGGCGAGTAGGTGTACCAGGAGAACGCCGCGCCGCGCGGACAGCCGCGAGGCTCGTACTCCGGTCGATCGGGGCCGACGGACGGGTAGTCGGTCTGCTGGGCCTCCCAGGTGATGATCCCGTCCTTGACGTAGACCTTCCACGAGCAGGAGCCGGTGCAGTTGACGCCGTGCGTCGAACGCACGACTTTGTCGTGGCTCCACCGGTCCCGGTAGAACTCGTCGGCCTGTCTCCCGCCGATCTGGTGCAGCGTGCGGAGGTCGTCGGAGACCTCGGCACGGGTGAAGAACCGGCGGGTGCGCACCAGCGCGTCGATCAGTTCGTTGTCCACTACCTGTCGCCCTTCTCCGCACGGCGAACCACGGTCAGCGTGAAGACTGCTGCCGCGGTGGCGACGAGCGCCAGAGCCGCAAGGCCCACCGCGTAAGACGAGAACGCGCCGTACAACGCGCCCATGACCAGCGGCGGAACGAATCCGCCCAAACCTCCGGCCGCACCGACCACACCGGTGACCGAACCAACCTTCGCAGCGGGGGTCAGCAACGCGACCAACGCGAACACCGCACCGCTGCCCGCTCCGAGAGCAGCGGCCATCGACAAGAACGCGGCCGTGCCGATAGGCATCAGCGAGGGAGTGAACGCCTGAGTGAGCGCGCCGAGTGCCACGACGGCGAGAGCGACGGTCAACACTCGCACCGGGCCCACCCGATCGGACAGCCAACCGCCGATGGGTCGCATCAGGACGGCCACGAGCACGAACCCCGCCATGCGGTTGGACGCGTCGTCCTGCACCAGCCCGTAGCCGGTCTTGAGGTAAGCGGGCAGGTACACCGAGAAGGCGACGTACCCACCGAACGCGACGGCGTACAGCGCGGACGCCTGCCAGGTCACCGGTAACCGGAGCGTCGCGGCGAGCCTGCGCCCGACCGACTCCACCGGCACCGGCCGCTGCGGAGCATCGCGCAGGATCAAAGCCGCAGCGGCGGCGTACACCGCGAGCACGACGGCGGTCACGATGAACGGCGTTGCGACGCCTCCTGACCTCACCAGAGGCACTGTGGTGAGCGCGCTGATCGCGGTGCCGCCCATGCCGGCGCCGAACACGCCGATCGCCAGCCCACGACGCTCCGGCGGGAACCACGCGTTCACGAACGGCACCCCGACCGCGAACGCGGTGCCGCCGAGTCCCAGGAAGAAGCCGCCGATCAGGAGCGCGGCCAGAGACGAGTGCCCGGCCAGTCCGAGGAACAGCACCGGGATGATCGTGATCGCAGAAACGAGCGGGAACATCACGCGACCGCCGAACCGGTCCGTCAGCGCGCCCACCGGAATGCGGCCCAGCGACCCGACGACCACCGGCACCGCCACCAGCAGCGCCTGCTGGAACGAGCTCAGCCCCAACTCGTCCTTGAACATCGGACCGAGCGGGCTGAGCAGAGCCCACGCCCAGAAATTCACCGCGAATCCGGCGGTGGCCATCGCCAGCATCACCAGGCGCTGTTTGGTCGCCGCTGGTCCTTCTGCCCGCATCGTCGTGGTCATCGTCGGTCCCGACTCGTCACTGGCACTCGGTGTCCCTCACCGGCACGTTCAGACTCCGACGCGGGCCATGCCACGTCACAGGGATCAAGGGCTGCCGAGCGGAGGGACCAAAGTCCCTGATCGCCAACACCCGAGTGGCGGAACACGATCCGACGGAGCGAGAGGTAGAACGGGTGGACGGCTAACGCAGCGTGTGGGTGGCAGGACGTCCGACACCGAGATGCCGCCTGCGATCGACTCTCGGGACTGTGTCGCTCCAGCCGAAGTCCCAGAGCCGGATACCCAGGTTCGCTACCGGTTTCACTGCCAGTCGCTGCCGCGCACTGCTTGGCAATGGTCCAGGCGCGGCGTGCGAATCGTGTGCGAGTGGCATGCCGACTTCCGGCTGGAGAGCACCGAAGGCGCCTGGAAACCGTGAAGGTGTTCCTCGTCGTGCTGAGGATCTATAAGTTCCCCACACGAGCTTTATCCGCGATCACGTCTTCCAGTCCTCTGTAGAACCTGTGCTGAAGGACATGCAACGGGACACCAGGACAGCCAAGGACTGCTGCGAGAAGCTTTGGCCGTCGTGCAGACAAGGGTCCAAAGGCTTGGACGGGGCGGGCACGTCCGCTCTGCTCAGCCCCTGCCGCAGAGCGAATCGTGGACGGCATGCGAGGAACTTCGGGCAGCGACGCCACGAAACCACCGTCCGCCCCCATCGTGGTAGGCGTCGACGGCTCGGATTCCGCACTTGCTGCGGTCAGCTGGGCCGCAGCCGAATGCGCGCGGCACCACCTGGCGCTGCGGCTGGTGCACGGCTTCATGCTGCCCATGAGTGGGTATTCGGAGATGCTGATCACCGGTACCGAGGCACGCCACGCGATCGAGCAGCAGGCCCGCGGCCGGCTGACCGAGGCAGCCGCGGCCGCCCGTGCGACGGCGCCGGACGTGGAGATCTCGACCGAGGTGTTGTGTTGCGGCGCGGCGGGTCTGCTCATCGAGGAGTCGAAGAAGGCGCGGCTCGTCGTGGTCGGCTCGCGCGGGCTCGGCACGGTCACCGGCCTGCTCGTCGGCTCGACGGCGGTCGCGCTCGCTGCCCACGGCCACAGTCCGGTGGTCGTGGTGCGTGGCACGGCGGTACCCGGCGGCCCCGTCGTGGTGGGCGTGGACGGTTCACCGACGAGCGAGGCCGCGCTGGCGTTCGCGTTCGAAGCGGCCTCGGTGCGCGGCGCGGTTCTGATCGCGCTCATGACCTCGCAGGACTTCACCGTCGACAGCGCCTACAACGTCTCGCGCATCGCGATCGACTGGGGCCAGGTCGAGGAGGACGAACGCAGGCTGCTCGCGCAACGGCTCGCCGGGTGGCAGGAGAAGCTCCCCGACATCGAGGTGCGCCGGGTGGTGCTGCGTGATCGGCCGGCGCGGGTCCTGATGCGCTACGGAGCCGAGGCGCAGTTGCTGGTCGTGGGCAGTCACGGACACGGCGGCTTCGCGGGCATGCTGATCGGTTCGACCAGTCAGGCTCTCGTGCACCACGCCCCGTGCCCGCTGGCGATCGTCCGCACACCGAAGTGACTCAGGACCAACGTCACTTCGCAGGCGTGGCCTACCGCACTGCCGAAGCACCACCGCGAGGCAGACGCTCAGCACTATGAACGCAGCAGATGTGATGTCCAGTCCGGCGGTGTCGGTGAACCCGGTCACCACGGTCCGCGCGGCGGGCGCGGTGCTGGGCGACCACGGGTTTGCCGCTCTGCCGGTGGTGGACGACGAGGGCAGGCTGGTGGGCGTCGTCTCCGGTGCCGACCTGTTGCTGGCCGGAATGTCACCGGAGACCGCCAATTCGCCGGTCGCGCGAGTGATGCGCAGATCCGTGATCAGCGCACCCGTCACAGCTTCGCCCGCGGAGTTGACCGCGACCATGTTGTCGCAGCGGCTGCGATGCCTGCCGATCGTGACGGACGGGCAGGTGCTCGTCGGTGTGGTGAGCCGCAGCGATCTGTTGCGCATTCTCACGCCGGCGGACGCTGTGCTGGCGGCGCGGGTGGAAACGGCCCTGCGGGCGTACAGCGGCCGCCCGCGCTGGACGGTTTCGGTGCTGGACGGGGAAGTGAGCGTGTCAGGACCGTTCTCCGACCAGGCGGAACGCAAGGTGGTCGAAGCCCTCGTGCGCACAGTGCCCGGAGTCAGAGGGACTCAGGTGGTCTGCTGAAGGACGAAGGTCCTGAGGCGGTCAGGCCTCCGGCCACTGACCACTACGTGCTCATCCCGTGACGCTGAAGTACATGAGCGACAACGAACCTCGTCCGATCGTGGTCGGCGTCGACGGGTCCGCGGCTGGTGCGGCAGCACTTCGATGGGCCGTCACGGAGGCGCGTCAACACGACTGTCCTGTCGACGCCATCTCCGTGTGGCACATGGACTACAGCCTGATGATGGCGCCTGAGGCGACCGCTGTCGGACTGGACGCAGCGAGCATCGAGGCAGCCAACCGGTCCGTGCTCGACGCGGCCACGGCGGACGTCGGTGATGTGAACCTGCGCCGGATTCTCATCGAGGGCGATGTGAAGAAGCTGCTCGTCGAGATGTCCCAGGACGCACGGATGCTGGTGGTGGGCAACCGCGGCCACGGCGCGATGGCCGAGCTGTTTCTGGGCTCGGTGAGCGCCTACTGCGTGCATCACGCGAGCTGTCCCGTCGTGGTGGTCAAGGCGTCCTAACGGACGTTGTCGCGGCCGACCCGTTCCCGACTCGAGGACACGCTCTGGCAACCACTGGAGATCGAGATCTGTGCAGACGAGGAGCCACCACGACCATCGGGAACGCACCGATCGTCGTCGGCGTGAACGGAACGCCCGCCTCCGACGAGGCCCTGCGCTGGGCGATGGACGAGGCGACCCTCCGGAACTGCCGGCTGCACGTGGGGCACGCGTGGATCTCCGAACCGCTGGTCGACTGGAACGAGACAAGCGCGCGGAACGAGCTGAGCCTGTCGGAAACGCTGGTGGACGCTGCGGTGCGGGCCGCGCTGATCGGCCGGGTGCAGCCGCCGGAGATCGAGCCGCGCAGCCTGCGCGGTGACGCGGCCGAGGTACTGGAGGAGGCGTCCAAGGACGCGGCACTGCTGGTGGTCGCCTCGCCCACCGGACATCGACTGCGCCAGGTCGTGTTGGGCTCGACCAGCATGCACTGCGTGCGGCACTCGTCGGTGCCGGTGGTCGTGATCCCGGTGAACGAGCACTCGGCGAGCAACGAGACGTAGGGAGGCAACGATGACTACTGCCGCCACCGGCTATCCGGTGCACGTGCATGCGCGGCTCGACCCTGGACTGAGCCGGTGGTTGTGGATCGTGAAGTGGTTCCTTGCTATACCGCACTACCTGGTGCTGGCGTTCCTGTGGCTCGGGTTCGGGGTGTTCAGCCTGGTGGCGTTCTTCGGGATCCTGTTCACCGCCCGCTATCCACGCGTGCTGTTCGACTTCAACGTCGGTGTGCTGCGCTGGTCGTGGCGCGTCGCCTGTTACATCTACGGGGCGCTGGCGACCGACCGCTATCCGCCGTTCAGCCTTGGAGCGGAGCCGGACTACCCGGCGACGCTCGACATCGCTTACCCCGAGCACCTCTCTCGCGGACTGGTGCTGGTGAAGTGGTGGTTGCTCGCGATCCCGCACTACCTGATCGTCGGGTTCTTCGTCGGCGGCGGTAGCTATGTCGCTTATCAGACGGGGCAGACCGTCTACAACTCCGGCGGCGGCCTGGTCGGGTTGGTGGCGTTGTTCGCGGGCGTGGCGTTGCTGTTCACCGGCCGGTATCCGAAGGGGCTGTTCGACTTCGTGCTCGGCACGGACCGCTGGGCGTTGCGCGTGGCCGCCTACGCCGGGCTGATGACAGACACCTATCCACCGTTCCGGTTCGACTCGGGCGGCGACGAGCCGGGCACAACGACGATCGACCATGCGCCGGCCCCGCTCACTCCCGGGCATCGTGGCTGGACGCCGGGACGTGTCATCGCGGTCGTGATCGGTGCACTGCTGATGATGACCGGTGGCGCGGTCGGAGGTACTGGTGGGTTCGGGCTCTGGGCCGACTCGACACAACGCGATGCCGCCGGATTTCTGAGCACCAGCGCGGAGTCGTTCCACGGTGGGGGGTACGCGCTCGAGTTCGGCACACTGGAGCTGCGCTGGACCGACGAGGACTGGGTGCTCGCGGACGGCTGGCTCGGAGAGGTCCGGTTGAAGGCGGACGACGACGTGTTCATCGGCATCGGCAGAACGAACGACGTCATGCGCTATCTGTCCGGTGTGGAGCACGATGAGGTGAGCACGGCCGAATCGCGGGCGACGTACTCGCATCGCGACGGCGGCTCACCGGCCGATCCCGGTGTGCAGACGTTCTGGGCCGCGTCCGGTACCGGCGAGGTGACCTGGCGAGCCGAGCAGGGCAGCTGGACCGCGGTGGTGCTCAACGCCGATCGTTCACCGGTGGTCGACACCAGGCTCGCAGCGCAGGCCGAGGTGCCCGTGCTGCGACCGCTGTCGATCGGCCTGATCATCGGTGGTGGGGTGATGTTGTTGCTGGGCCTGGTGTTGATGCTGGTGGCCGCGCTGACGGCTGGTCAGTCCCGGCGCAACGGCACGACGACCTCGGTGAGGTAGTCGTCGGCGCTGGTCGCCGAGTCCGGCCCCGTGAGATAGAGCTCGCGCGGCGGACCTGCCTGGTGGAGGCCGTGCTCGTGGATCCAGGCGAACACGGCCTCGTAGGCGGCGGGGATGGTGTCGTAGCGGCCGCGGTGGAACGTCTGCGCCACCGGTCCCGGGGGCAGAACGACGACGTCGACCGGGCCGCGCGCCTCCGGCATACCCGAGATCGGCAGGTACAGGTCGAGCTCGAACTCGCCGTCGGTGAGAGGACCGGGATAGGCGAGCTGCGGTGGTCCTGCCGGTGTGACCGAGGAGGCCGTCGCGAACTCGTAGAGCTCCTCGAGACCCCGGCCGACGGTGCCGGCGATCTCGGCCGCCGCGGTGCGCACCCGCTGGTGGCAGGTGACGGTGGAGGCCAGTTCGGTGAGTGTCACTTGGTAGGTCATGAACCTGAGGATCGATCGCCGACGGCGAGCGGGGCAGAGTCCAACGTCTCCAGCAGCCGGGCCACTTGACGGGTGCGGCGGAATTGATGGGCGAAACGCCTGTGGTGAATCCAACGGAGGTGGTCAGGATGCGTGCTTTCGACGTGATGTCGTCGCCTGCGGTGACTGCGTCGCCACAGGCGACGGTCAAGGAGGCGGCAGCGCTCGTCGCGGAGCATGGCTTCGCCGCTTGCCGGTCGTCGGCGAGAACGACGAGCTGGTCGGCCTGGTGTCAGGGGAAAACCTGCTGCGCGAGCAGCTGCGGGCGAGGAGTTCGGCTAAGCGGGTCGCGGACGCGATGACCCGCGCGTTGTGGCAGTGGATGCCGACATGCCGGTCGGGGAGGTTGCCCGGCTGTTACTCGGCCACCACTACCGGTCGCTGCCCGTCGTGATGGGCGGTGCGGCCACCGTGCTGGGAACCTTCCACGACCTCGGGGAAGAACTGACCGCGACCGCCCTGGCGGCATCCGTGCCAGGGGTGCGTTCCGTCGTGGTGCAGCCGTGCGCACCCTCGGCTTGACGCGTGCCTGTCAGAAGATGATCTCGCAGTTGGACAGTGATTCGAAGCGCGAATCGCAGCGGTCGGCCTGACCTGGGCCGCCGTCGCCGACGTCCAGACCGGCCGGGTCGGTGAGCGTGTCGTTGCCCGCGTCGCCGTTGACGATGTCGTTTCCGGCGCCACCGTCGAGATCGTCGACGCCCGCCCCACCGTTGAGGCGGTCGTTGCCGTTGTTCCCGTTCATCCGGTCCGCGCCGTTCTGGCCGTTCAGCGTGTCGGCGCCGTCGCCACCACTGACGGAGTCCGCGCCCGCTCCCGCGTTGACGGTGTCGTCGCCCGCACCGGCTTCGATGTTGTCGGCCGCCGCACCGCCGTTGAGAGCGTCGTTCCCGTCACCGCCGTCGAGACGGTCGGGACCCTCACCGCCGAGGAGCGTGTCACCACCCGCTTCGCCGTTGAGGGTGTCGGCGCCCGCTTCTCCAGCGGCCCAGTCGTTTCCGTTGCCGCCGAAGAACTCGTCGGCGCCCGCTCCGAGACAGGCCGTGTCGTTTCCGCCGAGACCGAACACGACGTCGTCGCCGCCGAGCGTGACGAACACGTCCGCACCGTTCGTGCCGAACAACACGTCGTCGCCGTTCGTCCCGACCTGCGTCGCGGCCAGTCCGTTGCAGGTCTGCGGTGGCTGAGCCGTCGCGATGCCAGTCGGACAGAGCACCAGACCCGCCGTCACTAGGAGAGCGGACATCACTGATCTTCGATTGTCATTCATGTCAGCAGTCTGTTGCCGCGAAGGGTGGTGGCCCAAGGGGCCAAAACTCATCGGGTCCGGCGCAACCACGTGCTGCCCAGACTGGTGGCGAGCAGCACCGCACCTGCCACGAGGAGCAGCACGCCACCGCCCACCGCGCCGTCGGTGAGGTCCCACACCACCTCGGGCACGTCCGCGGTCGTCGCGACCACTCCCGCCACGAGCAGAATCGTCGAGCTCACAACTAAGTAGGTGACGAAGCAGATGAACGCTAGGCAGGCGGTGGGCGCGTAGCAGACCGCGGCATCGCCGCTCAACGGTTGCTGCGCACCGAACAGAGCCGTCGCGGCGCCCAACGGGGAGCGCGAGCTGCTTCGGCCTCAGGACGTCCACAAGGGACAGGAACATGCCTGCCACCCCGAGCGCGAACAACGCGGCACCACCGAGGAGCGCATTGGTGGGATCCAGCTCACCGATCCACGCGAGGACCGCGCAGATCGCCGCGGTGCCCGCGGTGAAGGTGGCCGTCACTGCGGCGAGTGAGAAAAGCGTGCTCACCGCACGCCGGCGACGCTGTGCGACGGTTCGCACGCGGGACAAGCCGCCAGCCGCCACGACGGCGGTGACCGGAACCTCCATCACGGCGTGACCCTTGTCGTTCTTGATGATCAGACGCCGGACGTTGCCCTCGTGGATGAGTTACCTGGCCTTGTCGACGACCACCTCGCCGCGCAGGCGGGTCTCCGCCTTGTGTTCGATGGAAATGGTTGTCCCCCTTCCACGACCACGATGTTCCTTGGCGCGTTCACGGATCAGTGGCCTTCGGTCCCGTGCGGAAGGGTCGTCGGCCACTGCCATCCCGATGATGTCACGCTGAGATGGTCGACGACGGCGCGAAGGTCACCGCCTTCCCGCAGCACGAGGCGTTGCCTTGTCGCACCGCCACCATGTCTTCTCAGCCAGGCCAGGCGATGCTCCACGAACCCGAGATCGCCGACGTCACGCAGCGCGTCGTGCACATGCGACACCAAGCGGTCGACCAGGTCCCATCCCGTGCATGCTCGGCCCGTCACCGCGTCGAGGCACCGGCCCTCCAGCCCGACCATGGCGGCTCGGGCACACGCGGCACGAATGATCGCGTCGGGAGGGCTTTCCCTTGGCGTGAAGACCAGTGCGGTGCCAACGAGTGCTCGGGTGAGCGCCGCCTGCAGCAGCGCCTCCTCGACGGTCGTCGCGACGTCTGCGACCCGTACTTCGACTGTGGGGACGTGTTGTGATGGGCGGACGTAGTAGTAGACCATTCCGGCATCGGCGATGACGCCGGCGTCGACCAGCCGCCCGACCAGGTCGTCGTAGTGGGCCGCGCTGTGGAACCGCGGAGGCACACCGCACACCGGCCAGCGCGACCAGACGGTCGTCCGCCAGCTTGCGTGCCCGGTGTCCCTGCCGTCGAAGAACGGTGAGTTCGCTCCGAGGGCGAGAAGCGCCGGAAGCCACGGCCGGATGTGGTTACTCACTTGGACCGCGTGGTCGGCATCTGGCACGCCGACGTGCACGTGACATCCGCATACACCCTGGTCCTCCGCGAGTGCGCCATATTCCGCTGCCATGAGCTGATAGCGCTGCTTGCCGGTCACGGGGGGAGGGCCTGGCCGACCCAGCGGAGGCGTGCCGGTCGTGATCAGCAGGGCGCCGTGGTCGCGGGCAGCGCCGGCCAGCACCCGGCGGCCCCGGTCGAGTTCCTGCCCCAGTGACGCCAGGTCGGTGCACACCGGTGAGGCGAACTCGGCCTGGGCGGTAGAGAACTCGCGATGAAAGTCCACATCGGACAGCGCGCGAACCATCGCGGCGCCGACGAACTGCGGGCGCCTGCTGACGGCGTCGACGACGAGGTACTCCTCCTCGACCCCCATCGAGAGCGCGGCGATCATGCGCTGGGCCGGGCGGACGAAGTGAGGAGGCGGCCTGCCTGGGCACGATAGCCGAACCTCATGCCGTCACCTCGTGACGGCTGATCGGTACACCCCAGGCCAGTTCGAGCGCCCAAGCCACGTCATCCGGGCCGATGACGCCGGCGAGGTGCCGTTCGCGCAGTACCAGCACGACATCACGGCCCTGCCCGGGCGATGTTCTGGCGAGCACGTCGAGCAGCGGCTCGTCGGGGGACGCGACCGGTACCCCGGCCAGCGCGCGGCACACGTCGCTGACTCTGGTGGTGAGAGGGTCACGTACCCGGACGAGTTCGGCGAGGCTGATGACTCCGGCGACTGCGCCGTCGAACGACACCACCGGGAACACCTGCCTGTGCGGACCGGAAGTGAGGCTGTGCAGGAACGTCCGCACAGTCCACCACCCCGGTGCGATCGGCGGATCCGGGGTCATGACGTCACGCGCGAGCACGCTGCCGAGACGGTGCCGCACCTCGTTCGCGGACTGCTCGGTGGTACTGCTGACCACGAGATACGCGCCGAGCAGCATCAGCCAGAGGCCGGACACCGCGCCGGCGAGCACCTGCGTCAGTCCGAACGCAGCCAGTGCGACACCGAACGCGCGGCCCGCGACGGCTGCCACTTTCGTGCCGCGGTGCTCGTCGCCGGTGCGCCACCACACCGCGGCCGCCAGCAGTCGGCCGCCGTCCAGGGGCGCGGCCGGCACCGAGTTGAACGCGGCCAGCACGCCGTTGGTGATCGCCAGCCACAGGACGGGGGAGACAACGAGCGCAGGCGCATCCCATGCGGCGAGAGCGGCTCCAGTGGCACCGGCGACCACCGCGAGGCCCGCGCTGGCAGCCGGACCTGCGACGGCGATCAGGAACTCCGCCCTCGGACTGCGAGGGGAGGACGAAAGTCGCGACACGCCGCCGAGCAACCACAGATCGATGCGTTCGACACCAACACCGAGCCGTTGCGCGACCAAGGCGTGCGCGAGCTCGTGGGCCAGCAGCGACAACATGAAAATCAGCGCCGCGAGCACGCCGACGATCCAGTTGACGACCGCCGAGTGGCCCGGAGCCGCCTGCGGCAGCACGGACACCACGACGACCTGGGCGATCACCAGCACCGCGACGACCGTCGACCAGTGGGCGCCGACTCCGACCCCACGTACGCGCCCGAGCGGAATTGAAGCCAATCCGGTGTTCATATGCCCAGCGTCCCGACCTGGCCCGCTACCGAAGCAGAGACCGAGGTCCGCCGTCTCTGCGGCAATGGTCCCGGATCACTGCCCACCTTGTGTTCTGCGTCACGTCCGTGGCGAAGAACAGGCTCACCTCAGTTGCCGGAAACGCACTGGAAGGGGAGCGAAATGACCACCAAGGGTTACACGGCGCGCCACAGGGCCATGCTGCAGGCCATCGCGGACGGACGCGGCGAGCTGGCGTGCGGACGCGCTCCGAGCCTGAGCGTCGACGGCCTGTGGTGCGACTTCACCGCCACGATCGAGCTGTTCACCGGTGGTCTGTTCCGCCCGGTCCGTGAAGCGGCTGCCGGCGCACTTGCACCGGCCGTGCTCACGACGTTCGGTGCCCAGGTCCTCCGCTCGCTTTTGGCGGTGTGACATCACGAGGCGAACGAGGATCCTGAAAGGTGCGATCGTAGTGGGGCTAGTCGTCACGCCGGCCATCTTGCGCGGTGGCACCAGGACGGAACCGGCCGCGACGGCGAAGAAGCTGCAGAGCGTCCAGGTCGAGAGTTCCAGCTTCGGCAGTGCCGCGCTGGGCGGAACTCGACACCACGCTGCGGCAGATCCCGACGGTCAAGTCCACTGTGTACTCGTTCGACGGTGACGTCGCGGCGTTCTTCGAGTGGCTGCAGCATCCTCCGCCGGCACAGGGCGAACCTGAAGGCGGTGTCGCCGAGTCACCTGCTATCCGCCGAGCCCGGACGACGTCTCGAAGCCGATCACCACGTTGCCGATGATCGTGTCGTTGCGGCATGCGGGAGGCCGCTGGTCGGTCACCGGCACCCGTGCTGCGGTCGTCCAGGTGGACGTGCCGAAGTGCGATGACGTGCTGCGGTCACCGGTCACCGGTCACCGGTCACCGTGAGCGGCAGGGCGCACGTGTTCGAGGGCAACGTCACTGTACGGGTGCTCGCCTACAAGGGCGTGGCGGAGATCGGCCGTGGGTTCGTCACCGGAGGCGGTGATGAGCTGTGCGCCTTCACCGGGCAGGTCACCTTTGCTCAGCCGACCGGTGGCAGCGGCTGGGTTCTGTTCCAGGAGAGGTCCGCTGCGAACGGGGGAGGTCGTGCTCACCGCGGCGGTACGGGTGGCGTTCGCGAGTGAGGTGCAGCCGTCGGCGACGGTGCAGGGCTGGCGGCGCGCCTCAACTGCACGAGGACAGGTCATTTGTGACGTACGGAGGGTCGTTCGGTTGTAGGTACCGGTCTTGCGGAAGGGAATGAAATGTTGGCACGAAAAGGTTCCAAGGCTCTATTCGCACTTGTCTTCGCCGGCTGTCTCGCAGTCGGGGTCGCCCCCGTCGTTCACGCGGATGGCGGCGATCCGGCGACGGCTGTCCAAAGATTTAGGGTCGGTGGCTTTCCGACCGAGATCGTCAATGCCCGCGACGGTCATATTTGGTTCACGGATCCGGCCAGCAACATGATCCGCCGCATCGAATCCCGGGGCCGAGTGCAGAGCTTCGTCGTGCCGACCCCGAATTCCTACCCGCACGGCATCACCGCGGGTCCGGACGGCCGAATCTGGTTCACGGAGTTCGTGGCAGGAAAGATCGGCTCAGTCGATGCTCGCGGACACTTCCGCGAGTACGCACTTCCCCAGTCGAACAGTTCACCGAGTGGGATCACTCTCGGCCCCGATCACAACCTGTGGTTCGCCGAGAGCGACGGAAACCGGATCGGCCGGATGGACCGGTTCGGCCGCCTTCTCGCCGAGTACCCGGTGCCGACACCGGGCAGCCATCCGAGTGGAATCACGACCGGCCCTGACCGCAATCTGTGGTTCACCGAACGGTCCGGCAACAACGCAGGTCGGATCACGACCGCGGGAGAGATCACCGAGTTCCCGACCCAGAACGCACCACCCGGATCGAACGTGTCGGGGCCAGCGGACATCGTCGCCGGACCGGACGGAAACCTCTGGGTCACGCTGCAGGATTCTCCTTGGGGCTCGATCATGCGAATCACACCGGCAGGGGACACCACCGAGTTCCCGGTTCGTAACCAGCCCGGTGCGCCCATGCCGACCGGTATCTGCGTTGGGCCGGACGGAGCGCTCTGGTTCGTCGAGCAGTACTACAACGTGCTCGGGCGCATCACGACCCGCGGCGAAGTCACGGAGTTTCCGTTCGTTGACCCCGGCACGCCGGGGTCCATCACCGCCGGACCCGGTAGAAGCCTGTGGTTCACGGACCACACGAGGGGCGAGATCGGCCGGGTGCGGATCGCACCGCGTGTGGGTTGACAGGCCCAACAGGGTCCGCGGGTGCCGAGCCCACTTGATCCTTCACGATCCGGCACGTTCCCAGGCGTAGACGCAGTGTGCAACTGGCAGGGCCACGGTCGACCGGGCAGCGGATGGCAGCCGTGGCCAGGGAGCTGATGCGGCGGGTCAGCCGGTCGTGCCATGCGGTCGAGGACCAGCACAGACGCGTTGGTGCGCTTCGCTGCGTGGACGGCTCACGCCAGGGCAGACTTCGCGGTGGGTGTCAGGCCCACCGGCTGTGATGCGGGACTGGCGTTCATGAGGTCGCCTTGGTTCGCGCGGTCTTGCGCCGCCGCTTCGACTTGCGACCACCTGCGCTGGTCACAGCATGCAGCAGGCCGATGCCGGCGACGAAGCCGAAGTCGTACCAGTTACCGATGTTGCGCACCTCGTAGATGTTCACGTTGTCGGTGAACAGCGAGATGAAGAACGTGACGGGGTAGATCAGCCCGTGCCACAGGCCTTTCCAGAACCCCGCGACCTGTGCAGAGTCCACATGGGACACGACGTTCGGACCGGCAGCGCACGACGTCACGACGAGCGCCACAGCCACGAGGAACAGCCACCGCGTCAAGGTCATCGCGACTGGGCCTTCGCCCTGATGATGTGCAGCACCACGAAGAGCGCGGCGATGGCGACGGTGCCCGCGGTGACGACCAGCCAGTTCACGTCGACCACTGGCTCCCACCGGTCCTTGCCATCGCTGATCACCGTACGCGCCGGCTGGCTCGGCGTTGAGGCCGAAGCCGCCGTCTTCACCTTCCTGGCCCTTTTCGCAAGGCTCGGCGTAGACCTTCCTCGCTTCGAGCGAGTTCTTGGTCCTGGCAATCAGTTCGTCGATCTTCATCTCTGCTCCTGGGGTGTTGTTCTCCTGTCAGCGTCGGACCGGTGTGAGATGGCGAGACAGTGACAGCAGGGCTCAGCCCTCGCCGAATCGGTCGGTGGAAGCAGGGTCGTGCACCGCCCTGCACGTCAGTCGGGATTGGCCTCCACCAGGACGTGCTCGGCGTGGCTGGACTCACACCGTGGTGCGAACTGGCCGGCGAGGAGCGGGAAGGGAAAGGACGCCTCGGTGTTCCACCTGAACGGGTCGATGCGCCACGAGTACGGGGCAAGGCGCGTGGTGGAGTGCGGCCCTGGTCACCGCACCACACGAGCGGGTCTCGCCGGGCCCGACGACGATCAGGTCGGTGTCGGTGCAACGGCTGATCGCCTCGTGCGGCTGTCTGCGCACGAGGACGGCGGTGTGCGGGAACCCGGCGAGCAACTCGGCAGAGCGCTCCAGGACCCAGCTGTGGTCCTCGTCCAAGTCTTCGCGCACCACGGACATCGGCGCGGCGTGCAGCACTCGTAGGGTGGCGCCTCGGCTCTGGGCGAAGACCACGGCACGAGCGAGGACACCCGCGTCGTCCGGGCCTCCACTGACCAGCGCGGTAACGCGTCCGTGCATTCCGTGCCGCGCGTCCGGCGTGCCGCGCACCACCACCGCGTCGCAATCCGCGGCGCACACGACGTACAGGACGTGGTTGCCGAGGCCGAGCGGAGAGCCGGTCCTGCCTTGATAACCGACCACCACGAGTTGGGCGTGGAAGGCGTCCTCCGGCCAATGCGTCTCAACCTCGGCTTCGACGAGCTTCGCGTGGGAGGCGGCCCACTGCACGGCCTCCGCGGTCCACGGGGAGCCGTCTGCGATCACCACGACAGGTTCCATACGTCCACGGTCGCCCTGTACGGCTGCGGTACCCAGAGCGAAGGGTGACCACCTGAGCGGGACGAAAGTCCTGCAACTACTGGGCCTCGTGCCGCTGTGCCCGCTGGTGACCGGAGAAGGACGGTGTGGTCTCCAGCACGAGGAGGCTGAACGATGAGCACGCTGACTTTCCTCGGTGGCACCGGCACGGTCACCGGAAGCAAGTTCCTGTTCGACACCGGCAGCTCGCAGGTGTTGGTGGACTGCGGTCTGTTCCAGGGGCTGGCACCGTTGCGGCGGCGGAACTGGCAGCGGCCTCCGCTCGATCTGGACCGGCTGGACGCGGTCGTGCTCACCCACGCGCACTTGGACCACTGCGGTTACTTGCCGGTGCTGGTGCGGCACGGATGGCGCGGGCCGGTGTTCACCACCGAGGGCACCGCGAACCTGGCCGGGATCGTGCTGACCGACAGCGCGCACCTGATGATGGAGGAGGCCAGTCAGGCCAACGAGTCGGGCTGGTCCAAACACCGGCCCGCCCTGCCGCTGTACGACACGGACGACGCGGAGCGCACCATCAGGCTGTTCCGTCCGATCGAATTCGAGGTGGCACGCTCCATCGCTGATGGCGTCGACCTCGAACTCGGCCGTGCCGGGCACATTCTCGGCTCGGCATGGGCGCACTTGACGCTCGGCGACCGCAGCGTCGTCGTGAGCGGTGATCTGGGCAGGCCGGCGCACCGGGTGCTGCTACCTCCCCAGCCGAGGCCCGCTTGCGACGCGTTGCTGATCGAGTCGACCTACGGCGACCGCCCGCACGACGATGCCGCAGCCACCGCGCTGTTCGCCGATACCATCCGGCGCACGGCCGCGCGGGGCGGCAGCGTGCTGGTCCCCGCGTTCGCGGTGGATCGCACCGAGGTGATCCTGGTCGAACTGGCCAAGCTGGTGCGCGCGGGTGAGATTCCCGACCTCCCCGTGTTCGTCGACAGCCCGATGGCGCTGGCGTCACTGCGGGTCTACCGGCAGGCGGTCGCCAAGAGCTGGCCGGAAATCCGCCCCGAACTCGTGAACGGCGAGGACGCGTTCGACCCAGGTCACCTGGCGGAGCTCCACACGGCCTCCCAATCGATGCAGGCCAACGATCCCAGGAAGCCGTCGATCATCATCTCCGCGTCCGGCATGGCCACCGGCGGCCGGGTTCTGCACCACCTGAAGCACATGCTGCCCAACCAGAAGCACACGATCCTCATCGTCGGCTACGCGGCGGTGGGCACACGGGCTCGCTCGCTCGTCGACGGAGCCCGCGAGATCAAGATCCACGGCCGGTACGTACCGGTGAAGGCCGAGGTGCAGGTGCTCGACGCGTTCAGCGCCCATGCAGACGCCGGCGAACTGCTGGCGTGGGCGGCCACTGGACCTGCTCCGGCCACGACCTATGTCGTACACGGTGAACCGGAGAGTGCCACGACCCTGGCAGACCGGCTGAACGCCGAGCACGGGTGGACCGCCGTGGTGCCGAGGGACGGCGAGCGAGTCCTGGTGTGATCCTTATCAAGGAAGATCAAGGCAATGATCGGCTGCGCAGCCGCGCCGTGTCGGCCAGAGCTCGCAGTCAGCTCGGCGAAATCGCGGAGTGGTCGTCCGGTGGCGGCAAGGGCCGGAACCACTCGGTGCGGTGCTCCAGGTTGGCTTGGGCGACGTTGTTCCCGGTCGTCCTTTCGGCGGTGCCGGCTGTGACGACGTTGCCGCGTTCGGCGGCGGGCAGTTTGAACCAGCCAGAGCATCCGTTGACACAGGGGTGATTCATCTCGGTCAGGGCGAGCGCGCCATCCGGACCTGGCAGGGGTTGTTGCCAGGTCATCAAGCCGGTTCCGTCGCACAGATCGCAGGGATGTTCGCGCGCCACATGAGAGAGCATTCATCAAGGGTCGGCAGTGCCCGAATCACGTCACCGGAACGGGTGAAGGTTTGAACGGTTCCTGGTCCGTGTTGAGTAGGTAGGTGGGGCAACGTCTTACCGCGGTGCACGTTGACACGCTGCGGTTCGCCGAGCACCGGGATGTTCCGATTGCAAGGGTGGCTACGGACGCGGTGACCGCCACAACACGGCGTGCGAGATGCTGTCGTCGATGTTAGACACGCCAACGACAACGCCTGTTGCGTTGATCGCGTAGGCCGAACTCGAGTTGCCACCGAGGGTACCGAGATCGGTGATCCTTCCGTGCCGGTCCCATCGAACGGCATTGGTGCCGCTGTTCGTCGTCGCGGAGCCGATCACGATGCCCGCGTCGTTGATCGCTGTCGCTTGGCTGCTGGGCGGGTACGGCCCTGGGTTGCCGCCGAGGGTCTCGAGGTCGGTGATCTTGCCGTGCCGGTCCCACCGCACCGCGTGGCGGGCGGCGATCTCCGCATCCGCGGTGCCGGCGACCGTTCCGGCGTTGTTGATGCCGACCGCCATGCAGTTGCTTCGTTCTGACAGGGAATCGAGATCGGTTAGGTCGCCGTGCCGGTTCCAGCGCACGGCGTGGAACGTTCCGTCGGACAGACCCACGACGCCGGCCACCATGCCTGCTTCATTGATCCCTGCATTGGCACTGGCGAGGCCACCACCGTGCTCCACCTTGGTGATCCGGCCCTTGCGATCCCAGATCACAGGCTCGCCGCTGGACGAGTCACCGGCTGCCAGGCCCGCGTCGTTGATCGCATAGGCTCGGCTCTCGTAACCGAGATCAGTGATCTGGCCGCTGCTGTCCCAGCGAACGCCCTGCGAGTTGGAGCGAACGTTGACGGCCGAACGCCCGATGATCTCGCCTGCCTGGTTGATCTCGATGGCCATGCTACGAGCGTGACCGGGTAACGCTTCTAGATCACTGATGACCCCTTGGCTGTCCCAGCGCACCGCGTGGAGATCTCCGTTGGCCGCGTTGGCCTGGCCCACGACCACCCCCGCGTTGTTGACCGCGAAAGCCATGCTGCTGCCGCCGCCTGGAAGTGTGCCGAGGTCGACGATCCTTCCTGGCGGAAACCAGCGCACGGCGTGTGTGCGGCCATCCGCGGCATCTGACCAACCCACTGCGGCTCCGGCGTCGTTGATCGCGAACGCGGTGCTGTAACTGCCGCCTGGCAGCGTTCCGAGATCGACGATCGTCGGAGCCGCGTAGGCGGGTGTGGCCGTGGTGCCCAAGGCGGCGCATGCGGCAGCGCTGATCGCGAGCCAGGTCCGCCGCTTGTTTCCCAACCACGTCATCGGGACACACCTCCGTCATGAGTTGAACATTTTTGATCAGCGTCCGCCGTCCTCGGCTTCGTTCGCAGAGCCGAAGGTGTTCTGGACGAGAGTGCTGCCGACTCTGTTGAGCGGGAGGGAAATGCCCGGCAGAGCGAATCATCCAGACTGAGTCATGCCGCGGCCGGGCCGATCGGCGCAGAAGGGCGAGGACCTTCGGCTGCGGTGCCGCCGTTGCGGTGGGCGCATCGTGAGGAGGCGCGAGATCGACGTGTTGGTAGCCGTTCTCGTTCGATTCCGGATGGAGCGTCGTCATGAGCGTGTGGATCATTGTCACCGCTGCCCTGGTCCTGCTGTTGCTGGGCATGTCGGTGAAGGTCGTCAAGCAGTACGAGCAGGGCGTGTTGTTCCGGCTGGGGCGAGTGCGCGGGGCGATGAAACCGGGGCTGCGGCTGATCATTCCGGTGGTGGACGTGATGCGCCGGGTGTCGTTGCGGATCATCACGTTGCCGATCCAGTCGCAGGGGATCATCACGCGGGACAACGTCAGCGTCGACGTCTCGGCGGTGGCGTACTTCAGGGTCGTGGATTCGGTGAAGTCCGTTGTCGCGATCGAGAACGTGTACGCCGCGATCGACCAGATCGCCCAGACCACCCTGCGGAAGGTGGTCGGTCAGCACACCCTCGATCAGACCCTGTCGGAGACCGACCAGATCAACGTCGACATCCGCAAGATCCTCGACATCACCACGGTCGAATGGGGTGTCGAGGTGACTCTGGTGGAGCTGAAGGACATCCAGCTGCCCGACAGCATGAAGCGCGCGATGGCCAGGCAGGCCGAGGCCGAGAGGGAGAAGCGTGCCAAGATCATCAACGCGGAGGGCGAGTCGCTGGCCGCAGCCGCGCTCGGTGACGCGTCGGACACGATGATGGCCCACCCGCTCGCCTTGCAACTGCGCAACCTGCAGACCCTGGTCGAACTCGGAGTGGACAAGAACACCACCGTCGTGTTCCCCGCACCGCTGATGAGCACCATCGGTGAACTGGGCACGTTCCTGGCTCGCGAGACCGCCGCGGCCGCCTCGCCGACCGACGTCACGCTCACCGCGATCCCGACGCAGCCGAACGGTGGGCTGCAAGCACCGGAAGCGACGGCGAACGGCGAGCCGCTCATCGCTCCACGATAGGAGTCGGTTGAACGTGTCCTGCCTGTTTCATTCAGGCAGGACACGTTTCGGCTTGGCGTGGAAGAACCCCTTAATCCACAGTGGAGAGTTGTGCTGTCAGTGGCCTGCGCCAGTGCGGGCTTCAAGTGAGGCCGGGAGGTGAGTGGTCCAGGTCAGGCACGTATCGCCGTCAGGCGTGACGCTCTGCTTCAGGTTGCCGGTGGGATCGGGTGTCGAGGGACTCGCGCCGTCGTCGATGTTCTCGACGGTGATCACATCGCCGTTGATGCTGACGCGGAGCTCGGTGCGAGTGGCGTCGGCGTGACCGGCGACGGTCGCGAGCGCGAAACGGACAGCGGCGACCACCTCGTCCACGGAACCAGCGGGGATGGCGCGTCTGAGCTTGCCGGTGAAGGTGGTCGCCACGGGGAAACCGAGTGGGGGCGTGTACTCCTCGATGGTGTCGAGGATTCGTTGCTGGAGACTGGAACCATGCGAGTCGGGGGCGACGTCGACGTTGTAGACGGCGGCGCGGATGTGGCTGATCATGGCGTCGAGGATGCCGATGTACCCGTTGACGCGATCCCGGTAGGCGGGGTGTTTGTCGGCTGTGGCGAGGCCTTGCAGCCCTAGGCTGACCGCGAAGAGTTTCTGGATCACGTGCTCGTTCAGCGCGAGGCCGATGCGGTCGTGGTCCTCGGTGAGGTGCTGGATCTGCTGTTCGGCGTGCAAGCGGTCGAGTTCCATCGCCACGCCCGCATGGCCGGCGAATCCGGCGAGATGCTTCATGTCGGCGTCGGTGAACGACCGCTGCCCGGCCAGCCGACCCACGCTGAGAGTGCCCATGATCCTGTCGCCGGCCAGCACCGGCACCACGACGACGGATCCGATCGGGGAGGTCTGCTCGGTGCCGGCTGCGTCCGAGGGGGCTGGGATGAGCAGGGGAGTGCCGCACCGGGCGACCTGTTCGGCTACGGCGAGATCTGCGTCCATGCCCGTTCGACCATGCTGGCCGCCGCTGGTGGCGGTGATCTGCAACCGCCCTGTCTCGGTGACCAGTGCCAGGGTGGCGACGTCGGCGGACGCGGTCTGCTGGGCGGTCCGCAGGACCAGGTCCAGGGGGTTCTCGTCCTGCCGGGCGAACAGCCGCTGGGTGACCTCGGTCGAGGCGGTCAGCCAGCGGTGGCGTTGTTCGGACTCCTGGTAGAGCCGGGCGTTGTCGATCGCGACCCCCGCGGTCGCGGCGAGCGCGACGGCAAGCTGTTCGTCCTCGGCGCTGAACTGGCCGTTCGCGCTGCCGGTGAGGTAGAGGTTGCCGAAGACGCGATCGCGGATGCGGATCGGCACGCCCAGAAAGCTGTCCATGGCGGGGTGATCGGGCGGAAACCCGGCGGAGGCGGGATGCGCGGCGAGGTCGGTCAGCCGGACGGGAGCCGGCTCACTGATCAGCAGGCCCAGGATCCCTCGGCCGTGCGGCAGTTCCCCGATGCGCTCGACGATGTTCTCGTCCATGCCGACGTGGACGAACTCGTCGAGCATGCCGTTGGCGCCGATCACACCCAACGCGGCGTAGCGCGCATCGACCAGCTCTCGTGCCGAGGTCACGATGTGTTGCAGCACCGCCTGCAGACTGAGTTCGCTGGCGACGACCGCGTGCGCGTGCAGCAGGTGTCGCAGTCGACCCTGGGTCGCGAGTACGTCCTGCGCTCGCCCTGACACCTCGTCGAGCAGCTTTTCCAGCTCTGTGCGGGGGAGATCGGCGAACGGCAGACGGAACTCACCCTGCGGCAGGCGGTCCGAAGCGTCAGTGCCGGAGGTTTTCGGCATGGGTTCACGTCCCGTCAACCCTCACGCGCGTCAGCGGGGGCCAGGCCAACGTGACTACACCCGATGAGGCCGGGAGAGTGCCCGGCCACACCGCAAAGCTACTCCGAACATGCCGACGGCGATATGGCCGTTTTCGCGAAACCGGTTACCGTCGGTGTCCACGGAACGACGCGCTCAGCAGCACGGCGGTCACTTGCGACTTCGGGCTCACATCAGCCTCTCTTCACGAGGTGGACGAGCGCGGCACCGGTGATCGCGGCCATCGTGGCGGCCATCAGCAGGCCGGCGAACGCGCCGATGAGCGCGATGAGAGCGGGCGGTTGACCGGCTTGCCACAAGGGCGTGGCGACTGCGAAGAAGACGCCGAGGCCGACGCTCCAGGCCAGCGCGTTGGCCAACACCCAGATGTGTGATCGATGGACGTGGACGCGCAGGACGAACCACTGCGCGACGCCGATCGACAGCAGCACGCCCGTGCCCGCGACCGCGGCGAGAGGGAGCAGCACCACCAGTGGAAGCGAGTTGAGCCGTTCCCCGTTGTGCACCGCGATCATCGCGACGGCCCAGGCGAAACCGGCCGCGATGGCGGTGGCACCGATCCAGTCCCACGACTGAGGTGCGCGCAACACCCGGCGAAGCACGGCAGCCTGAGCCGCGCCGAGCACGGCGCCCTCGATGACTCCGGCGAGGACGAGCAGCTCCGCCGACGAGGTGAGTGCGCCGACTAGCGCCGGAGCCAGGAAGCCCGCGAACTCGCCTGCCGTCGTCCAGCGGAACCAGGACTGCCAGATGCCGCGCGTGGCCAGTTCGGTGGTGGTCATCCGTCAACGTTGCGCCTCGGATTGTTTTGAGCGCAGGGACGAACGTCCTCATCTGGATGGTGCGCAATGCCGTGTTCGACAGAGGCCTGCCAGGCCAGTGTGGTGGCCATGACGCGCATTGTGATCGCTGGTGGAGGGGTGAGCGGGCTCAGTCTCGCCGCGCAACTCGCGGTGACAGATCACCGGCATCCAGTGGTCGTGGTCGACGACGGCAGCCGTCCGCTCAGCGCCATGGCCTGGGCGTCCTGGAGCGACCGGCCAGGGCTGCTGGATGCCGCCGCGTCGCGGTGGTTCGACCGCGTCAGGGTGCATGTCGGCGGGCGGACGACGGTGTTGCCACTGGGGCACTACCGGTACCGGGTAGTCCGGGGAGACGACCTGCTGACCGTGGTCCGGAGATTCACCGATCCGTTGCCGCACTTCACCTTTCATCCTGGACACGTGGACCGCGTCGAGGACGGCGGTGTGATCGTCGACGGGCAGCACATGCGGGCGAGGTGGGTGTTCGACAGCGTGGCCGGAACCGCCGAGCCGGCACCTGAGGATGCGCGTTTGATCTTCCGGGGCTGGCACGTGCGTAGCGAACGCGCCGCGTTCGACGCGGAGACGCCGACGTTGTTCGACTTCCGCACATCACAGGTCAACGGCGCGAGTTTCGTCTACGTGCTGCCCGTCGACGCACATCACGCCTTGGTCGAGCACACCTCGTTCACGGTGCCAGGCGCGGAGCAAGACCCAGCAGCGCAAGAAGAAGCGCTCGCCGAGTACCTCGCCGAGGTCGTCGGAACCGGTGGCCATGAGATCGAGCGAGACGAGCAGGCCGCCCTTCCACTGTGTTCCAGGCAGGTGCCGCGGAGGCATAGCGGCGTGCTGACGATCGGCGCCGAGGCGGGGTTGCTCAAGGCTTCCACGGGCTACGCCTATCAGCGGATCCAGCGCGACAGCGAGGCGATCGCCGAGTCCCTGCGCCGCAACGGTCATCCGTTCGAGCTACCGGTGTCACCCGCGCGGTTCCGGATGTTCGACGGCGTTCTGCTGGATGTGATCACCAAGGAACCCGCTCAGCTGGAGCGAGCCTTCGGCGCTCTGTTCCGCTTTCGCACCGCGGAGCCGGCGTTGCGCTTCCTCGACGAGGCGACGACGCCGGCCCAGGAGTTGCGGCTGTTCGCCGGTTTGCCCGCGGCGACGTACCTCAGGGCCGCTCGGCGTCGTTCTTGGCCGTCCGCAGCACCGAACGTGCGATAAGGGCGATCGCGGGTGTGCTGATCCGCCAGTAGCGGCGGAAACTCACCCACGCGCGCGGATCGGTCAGCGTCACGCGGATCTCGGAGGAGAACAAGGTGCGGCGGTCGCCGTAGGGGAGTGCGGTGAACGACCACACGACCTTGCCGTAGCCGGGTTCGGCGAAGTCCGGGAAGTCACGAGGCTCGCACGGCATCCACTTCACCACCGGCCGCCAGAACTTGCCGACTGCGGCGAGAACGATCTCCTGACCGGGATTCTCGCCGAGGATCATCCAGTCGGTGCCGGCGTCCAGGTCGTTCCACGTCAGCCTGGTGGGTGTGCGGGCCGGACGCCCGCGCACCCGTTCGGGGGCATCGCGTACCCACACTGCCAACGCCGCGAGGCCACCGCGTAGTTCGGTGAGATCGAGGCCGCGCAACGACTTCCAGGCGGTCGCAGGGTCGGCGTCGACGACGATCAGATCGGTGCGGCCGAACTCAGGCCTCGGTGCGAACCGATCGGCGAGGAGCGGGGATGGCGTCGTGACCATGAACTTCCTCCAGAACAGGCTGGTGTACGACCAGAACCGGGCACGGCGCGTGGTGCAACGCCGCCCTCGTCACGGAACCGTTCTCGTGCGACTCGCCGGAGCCGACGACGATCAGGTCGGTGTCGATGCAGTGGGCGATCGCTTCGTGCGGTTGCGCGCGGACAAGTACCGCGCTGTGTGGCACCCCGCCGAGCGTTGCCGCCGCGCGACTGAGCACGTCGGAGTGGTTCACCTCTGTCCCGGTACCGACCGGGGGCACCGGTGCGGCGTGCAGGACCCGCATAGAGGTGCCCAGTCGCCGGGCGAAGTCGGCGGCGCGCTGCAGCACGTGGTCGTCATCAGTGCCGCCGCTCACCAACACGGTGATGCGGCGGTGCTCGGCGCCGACAGCGGAAGGCGTGCCGCGCACAACGACCGTGTCGCAACGGGCCTTGGCCAGCAGCGGCAGCACGTGGTCTCCCAGACCGAGCGGCGAGTTCGAGTGGCCTCGGTAGCCGACGACCACGAGCTGCGCCCGGAAGTCGTCGTGCGGGCCGTGGATCTCCAGGCCGGTGTCGATGAGCTGGGCGTAGGTTGTGGCCCACTTCAGCGCGTCTGCGTCACGTCCGGTGCCATCTTCGATGACCACGACTGGTTCCATGCCTCGACGATCGCGTACCGCGGTCACGCGGGACAGGGCGGAGGGGAGTCGAGTCGCGCAGGACCAAAGTCCCGCGGCTCCAGGGCCCGCTGCCCGCTGCGGGGGGTGCTCCCTCGCAGCGCCGGCGCGGCGGCTGGAGCCCGAGCACGGTGGATCGCCGTGGACCCACTGGCGGCGAGCGCGTGCAGGTCTAGCGTTCGGCGTGTTCGTTCGGCTTCACCAGCAGTTCGGACAGCGGGCGTCGCGGTGTGGGCGGGACCGGCGTGCTGAACCCGAGCCGCAGCACCGTCTGGGGCACGAGCAGGCCACCCAGTGCACGCCGCAGATCCTCGCGGACGGCGCGCACCTCTACCGGCTGGGACAGGAACGACGCGGACAGCCCGAGCGTGGTGGCCGTGAGCAGGACGCGCTGCATCGCCTGGCCGGCTTGCAGTTCGCCGAGCGAGCCCTCGTAGTGCGAGCAGAGGACCACGACGAGCGGGTCGGACTCGTAGTCCTTGCCGGGATGGCGTTCGCCGCCCTGGAAGTCGCGGAACGTCCATTCGTCCTGCGGTTCTGGGCGCGTGCCTGCTGACGTCGGTGGGATGCCGTCCACAGCGTCGGGCCGGTGACCGGTGAACGCCGCGAGCTCCGCCTGCACGCCCTCGTCGGGCAGCTGGATCTGGTGTGCCTGCTGGACGAACTTCCTGAGCCGGGAGCGTTCTTCTGGCGTGGTGATGACGTGCAGCCACGAGCGTTCCAACTCGGCCGCTCTGACCAGTGCGTGGCGTTGCCCGGGGTCGACAGCGGCTTCGAGGAACGGCCGGCGGTTGGTGCGGCGGCGTGGCACCGCGTCGAGCAGGGCGCGGTTCTCCTGGTCGTTCTTGATCGTGCCGCCCCGGCGGATGATCGCGAGTGCTCCTGGCGCGTCCTGACCGGGCAGCATCGACACGAGCGGGCGCACGCCGAGACCCTGCAACGCAAGTCTCAGGTTGAACAGCGCCGCACCGCACGACAGACGCAGTTCGCGGTCATCCGGATCGGTGGCTGCCAGCCTGCGCTCGGGATCGGGGTGCAGCTCTATGCGATCGGGTCGTACGCGGAAACGCCAGGGCTGGGTGTTGTGCACGGACGGTGCGAGCGAAGCGGTCCTGAGCACCTGTTCGATTTGTTCATGCCCCAGTCCCAGTGCTGCGGTCACCTCGGCCATTGCCTTTCACCCCATCGTGTTGCTCACCAGAACGTGTTGTCGTTCCACCTTGTGAGCCGTGGCAGGGAGGTCCCACCGTCGAAGGTCCCGAACTCACCGGGATCACTTGGCGTTGCCCGGTGCGCGTGGAAGTCTTGATCCATGCCGGATCCCGTGGACAGACCGTCGCAGAGCCTCCTCGGTGGGCTGCGCCTGGACGACCTGCTCGACGAGATGCGCGAGCGGCTTGCCGAGATCGGCTCGACCAGGGACAAGATGCAGAGCCTGCTCGACGCGGTGCTCGCCGTCGGCGCGGGCCTGGAGCTGGACTCCACGCTGCAGCGCATCGTGCAGGCCGCGGTGGAGCTCGTGGGAGCCCGCTACGGCGCGCTGGGTGTGCTTGGTTCGCGGCACAACCTGTCGCAGTTCGTCCACGTCGGCATCGATCCCGAGACCCGAGCCCACATGGGACACCTGCCGGAGGGCAAGGGTCTGCTCGGGCTGCTCATCAAGGACCCCAGAACCATCCGGCTGCACGACCTGAGCGAGCACGTGGCGTCGGTCGGCTTCCCGGCCAATCATCCGCCGATGCACAGCTTCCTCGGTGCTCCGGTGCGGGTGCGCGACGAAGTGTTCGGCAACCTGTACATGACGGAGAAGATCGGCGGCGGCAATTTCACCGCCGACGACGAGGTCGTGCTGGAGGCGCTGGCCGCCGCGGCCGGTGTCGCGGTGGAGAACGCCCGCCTGTTCGAACGGTCGCGGATGCGTGAGCGGTGGCTCGAGGCGACCGCGGAGATCAACGCTCAGCTCCTCGGCGGGGCGTCGGCGGAGGACGCGGTCCAGCTCATCGTCCAGAGGTCCGTCGAACTCGCGTCGGCCACGTGGGCGTCAGTGCTGCTGGCCGGCGGAGGTGGACTCGTCAAGTTCGCTCAGGCGGGCGACCAGTCGGCTCCCCTGGAGTTCCCGGCTGACGCTCCGCTGCTCGTGCAGGTGCTGGAGACCGGCGCGCCGTCGATGATCGAAAGCGTCGACGGGCAGTTCGGGGAACTGTCCACGCAGGTGGGGCCTGCGGTCGCGCTCCCGCTGCGCGCGGGCACCACTGTGACAGGGGTGCTGCTGGCTACTCGAGACAAGGACTCCGCCCCGTTCGGCGCGGACCTGATGCCGCTGCTGGCCTCGTTCGCCGACCAGGCGGTGGTCGCGATCGAGTTCGCGGAGAACCAGAGCGCCAAGCGCCTGGTGGACGTGCTGGAGGACCGCGACCGGATCGCCCGCGACCTGCACGATCACGTGATCCAGCGGTTGTTCGCCACCGGCATGAGCCTGCAGGGCGCGCTGACGTGGGTGACTCACCCGGAGGCGCGTCGGCGGGTGACGAAGGCGGTGGACCAGCTCGACCAGACCGTGCTCGAGATCCGCACGTCGATCTTCGACCTGCAGGCGGACTCCGGTGACACCGGTCTGCGGCGCAGGCTGCTCAACGTCGTCGCCGAGCTCACCGAGGACGGCGAACTGAGTCCGGCGGTGCGGATGTCGGGCACCATCGACAGCCTCGTGCCCGGCTACATCGGGGACCACGCAGAGGCGGTGGTGCGCGAGACCGTGAGCAACGCGCTGCGCCACGCACACGCCACGGAACTGACGCTCACCATCGAGGCGGGCGACGCGTTGGTCATCTCGATGGTCGACAACGGCCTGGGCATGCCGCCTGATGTCGCCCGCAGCGGTCTGCGCAATCTCGAGCAGCGCGCGGTCGAGCTGAACGGCGCGCTCACCGTCGGCGAGGAGCCCGGTGGTGGTACGCGGGTGACGTGGCGGGTTCCGCTGGACTAGCCGGTTTCGTTGTCGTGGGTGGGTTTGCGCAGCTGTGAGGCCAGTACGGCGGCCTGGGTGCGGCGTTCGAGGCCGAGTTTGGCGAGCAGGTGCGAGACGTAGTTCTTCACGGTCTTCTCCGCGAGGAACATCTTGTCCGCGATCTGCCGGTTCGTCAGGCCGTCGCCGATGTGGTCGAACACGGTCCGCTCCTGCTCGGTGAGCGCGCGCACGGGGTCGCCCTGCTCTCGTTCGCGGCGGATGCGGTTGAGCAGCGCGGCCGTCGATCGGGCGTCCAAAAGGGACTGTCCGGCCGCGACGGTCTTCACCGCCGCGGTGAGGTCGGTGCCGAGGATGCGCTTGAGCACGAACCCGGACGCGCCGGCCATGATCGCGTCGAACAGCGCCTCGTCGTCGGTGAACGACGTGAGCATCAGGCACTTGAGGTCCGGCATCCGGGACATCAGCTCGCGGCACAGCTCGATGCCGTTGCCGTCGGGCAGCCGCACGTCCAGCACCGCCACGTCCGGGTCCACGGCGGGCACCATCGTCAACGCCTCGGTGACGGAACCCGCCTCGCCCACGACCTCCAGGTCGGGCGAGGCGCTGAGCAGCTCCCTGATGCCGACGCGGACCACCTCGTGGTCGTCCACCAGGAAGACTCTCGCGACCACCGCGCCCACCTCTCGTCGATTTGCTCAGGTGAACCATCCTCCGGCCGGATGGCCTAGCGCAAGGTCCGAAGACTCTGATCAACGAGCGAGCATGGTCTTGCGGACGCGATCGAACTCCTCGGTGTCGATCTCACCCTTGGCCAGCCGCTCCTGCAGGATGCGCAGTGCGGAGCCGTCGTGGCGTGCCGCCTCGGCCCTGCGCAGCAGCACGATGGCGACCACGCCCAGCGTGCTCCAGAACACGATCATGCCCAGCGTCATCATCACGATGCCGCCCCAGCCCATCGACCCTCCGTAGTACGGGTACATGGCTTCCTCCTCACTCGGTCAGTTGTGCAGGCGTGTGCGTGACGCCTTCGAGGTCGCTCGCGGCCGCGTCGAGCAGTTGGTGCGCGAGGTCCGTCAGCGCACGTGACGCGGCGAGTTCGTCGCCGATCTCCGGGATGTCGGTGTCCTTCGGGTTGAGCCGCGCGTAGCCGACGCCGACGAGGTGCGTCGGGTCCGCGGTGTGCAGACGGGCTTCCGCACGGGTCTTGGCCTCGTGCTCGTCGATGTGGATCTCGATGGTCCACTTCTTGGCGGTGCTCATCGCGCCTCCTTCAGAGACTCCAGGTTGGTACGCCTCGCCCGCCCGGACGCAGAGTCCAAGGGCCCGAGCGTGGCGAGCACCTCCGCTCTGTCCGAGGCGGTGCCGTGGGCTGGATCGTCGGGGTATGAGGTGGAGCAACGCAGAGTCGGCGGAAATCGTGGATACAGCGCGGGAAGCGCCCGTCTACAGCCCTGGTCGCCCCTGGGTGCTGGAGCTGCACGGCCGTTCGGTCTACCTCTACGAGGTGGCGCACAAGTCGTCGCACGACCCGCTCGGCATGGACCGACTGCTCACCTGCGGCGCCGCACTCGAGCACGTCGTGCTCGCCGGCCGGATGCTCGGCTGGCACATGAAGGTCGTGTTCCCCTCCGACCACGCGAACCCGGACCTGATCGCGATCGTCAAGGCGGACCGCAGGCAACCACCGACGCAGAAGGAGATCGACTCTCATCGCGCCGTCCGCGCTGCCGCGGCCCACGGTGACGGCCTGGCCCGCGACCTGGTGGCGGCCAACCACTGGGCCGGCACCGAGTTGCATCCGGTCTCCGACCGCACGCTGGTCGTGGTCACGGTCGGCGACCGGCGTCAGGACCACGTGCGGGGTGGAGCGGCGTTGCAGGCGGCTGTGCTGGAGGGCCGTTCGGCCGGCGTGCGGGTTCGTCCGGTCGTGCACCTGTTGCACCGGCCCGAGTGGCGTGCGGGTCTGATCGAGAATCACGAGCTCGCGGGTTTCCCGCAGGCCCTGTTGCTGGTGGGTGCCAAGGACCCGGACGGTGCGGGACCTGTGGCCGCGTCCGCCGGTGTGACCAGCTCCTAGCTTCGAGTGAGGAAGGGAGGCGCGCCATGCGTGCTCGCGACATCATGACCAGTCCGGCCATCACGGTGAAGCCGGAGGTGCCCGTGCGCGGGGCCGCGGCTTTGCTCGTGTCGCACGGGTTCACCGCGTTGCCGGTGGTCGACGACGACAAGCGGCTCGTCGGCATCGTCACGGAGGCGGACCTGCTGCGCAACGGGTACGTCGACGAGTCCCGTGGCAGCAAGGTGGCCGAGGTGATGACCGCGCCCGCGTTCGCGCTGGACGTCGATGCTTGGGCCGAGGTGATCGCGCGGGTGATGCTCGACGAGCGAGTGCGGTGCGTTCCGATCCTGGACGGCTCGCAGGTCGCCGGTGTGGTGACACGGCGCGACCTCGTGCGCGTTCTCGCTCGAGCGGACACCACCGTGTCGGCCGAGGTGCAGCGCGTGCTCGACCTCTACGGCGGCGGTCGCAAGTGGACAGTCGTCGTTCGCGACGGCGAGGCCGTCATCGGCGCGGAGAAACCCGACGAGGACACCGAACGCGTGCTCACCGCCCTCGCCGGCTCGGTTGCCGGCGTGCTCCGTGTGCGTGTGCTGACAGGAGGAAAGTGATGAAGGGTCCTGCTGCCCCGGTCGTGGTCGGTGTCGACGGTTCTTCGTCGGCGCTGTTCGCGGTGAAGTGGGCCGCTGCCGAATGCGCCCGCCACCACGCGCCGCTGCGCCTGGTGCACGCGTACTCCCTGCCACTGCGCGGTTATCCGGAGATCATCTTGACAGGCCAGGAGATCCGGCGCGCGATTGAGGAACAGGCCGGGGGATGGCTGAGCGACGCCGCTGCGGTGGCCAGGGGCGTGGCGTCCGAGGTTGAGATCACGACTGAGCTGCGTTGCGACGGTGTGATCACCATGCTGATCGAGGAGTCGCGCAACGCGCGGTTGATGGTGCTCGGCTCCCAGGGTCTCGGCAACATCACGGGCCTGTTGGTTGGTTCTACTGCGATCGCCATGGCATCGCACGGCAAGTGCCCGCTGGTCGTCGTGCGCGGGACTGAGTTCCCCACCGGACCTGTCGTGGTCGGTGTCGACGGCTCGCCGACGAGCGAAGCCGCCCTCGCATTCGC
This sequence comes from Lentzea sokolovensis, assembly GCF_033949975.1. Classification (NCBI taxonomy): domain Bacteria; kingdom Bacillati; phylum Actinomycetota; class Actinomycetes; order Pseudonocardiales; family Pseudonocardiaceae; genus Lentzea; species Lentzea sokolovensis. The sequence goes on along the minus strand of NZ_JAXAVU010000002.1, from coordinate 29,880 downwards.
CTTCGAGACCGCATCGATGCGCGATGCCCCGCTCACCGTGGTCATGTGCTGGCACGACTTCATGATCGAGAGCGCCTACACCGCCTCCCGGTTCACCGTGGACTGGGGCCAGGTGGAGGAGGCGGAGCAGCGACTGCTCGCCGAGCGACTTGCCGGGTTTCAGGACAAGTACCCGGATGTGCAGGTGCACCGGGTCGTAGTCCGGGACCGGCCGGTGCGGGCGTTGATGCGGTACGGCTCTGAGGCGCAGCTTCTGGTGGTGGGCAGCCACGGGCACGGCGGGTTCGCCGGGATGTTGCTCGGCTCGACGAGTCAGGCACTCGTCTACAACTCGCCGTGCCCGTTGGCCATCGTGCGCCCAGACTAGGCTGCGTTGCCCGCCGACCTCCCCTTCTGCTTCGGCACGAAGGGGATGTCGGCGAACTGCAGCTCCACGCCGAGGTTGCGCAGTTCCTGACTCAGCCGCAGCAAGCTCACCTGCGACAGCGAGAACAGCTCGTCCACGTGCCACTGCCGTCCGGCGATGGCGAGAACGACGACCTTCGGCCGGTCGGTGATCACCCGGTTCGGATCGATCACGCGGACCTTGTCCTGGAGCTGCTGCATGGCTTCCGGCTCGAACCGCTGAGCCCACGCCGAGGCCTGCGCCTGCGTGTACAGGTGGCTCGCGGCCGTGGCACGGGCTAGCCACTTGATGTGCACGATCTCGTCACCCGGCCCGATGACGTCGGCGAGCTCGAACCGTGGGTGCATGGGCGTGCGGGCGAAGTTGCTGTCCAGGCACAGATAACCGGGCTGCTTCGCCACCTCCTTCGCGGCGTAGTCGTGCTCGTCCGTCTGCTTCCCGGACGGCCGCCAGAGCGGGAACGAGAGCGCGCTCTTGTTCTGCAGCAGTTCGGCGACCTGGGCGCGGACGCGGTCGACCGCCTCCTTGCCGATCTCGTACCACTTGCCCTGGTGCAGGCAGTACGTCCTGCCGTTGACCGGTGTCTCGAAGGCGATCCACTTGATCATCGGGATCGACCGGGTGAGCGGATCCGTGCCCAATTCGTCCGCGCACGGTGTGAGTTCCGCGTCGCGCAGGCAGGTGACGCGTTCGCCCGTGTTGAGGTGCGCGAACGGTTCCACCAGTTCCTCGACCTCGAACGCGGGGTCGAGCACGCGCACGTCGATCCTGCCGATGCGACTGGTGACGTATGAGTTCGCCTGGCCGATCTCACCCAGCGCCGACGAGGGCCAGCACAGGCCCAGCGGCCCGTGCTGCGGGTCGCCGCCCAGCGCGGCGGCGAGCCGGGACTCCAGTTCGGACATCATCGCGTCGTTGTCGCTGACCGGGCGGACCTCGGCCATGCGCCGCAAGGGCGCACCGCTGACGTCCTCGTCGGCGATGGCGCAGATGATGCGCAGATCGGCGATGAAGTCCTCGGGCGACCGGCCCAGCTGGATGCTCAACGACCGACCCGCCCTGATCTGCCAGGACTTGCCGTCGGTGGCGGTCGCGTAGGTCAGGCCGGTCATGTCCGCCGGCCCCTCGATACCGCTGACCAGCTCGCCCGCGGGCTCGAGCGGGAACCCCGACAGCGCGCTGCCGGACGGAAAGCTGATCTCCATGCCGCGCGCCGACACGTCGAGCAGGTTGCTCCGCACGAGCTTGAGCTTCGCGGGATCGATGCGCCGGATGCCGAAGTCGAGACCGAAGTCGTCATCGAGCAGCAGGTCGTCGAGCAGGTGTCTGCCCGACGTGCCCCACGTGACCGCGCAGACCCACTTCTCGTCGATCTCGACGACGATGAGCGCGAACGGAGATGTGGAGGTCAGGTCGACGTCCAGGCTGGTGACCTGAGTGAAGTGCCTGACCCAGTGGGGATCTTCGTTCTCCCGCACGCCGGCGACGACGTAGGTGCGCGTGCCCGCGACCGTCAGTTCGCCGTCGACCTTCAGCTCGACGCCCTCGACCTTCTTCAGGTAGTCGTTGAGGCGCTGCTGGCTCGCGGGGAAGCGGTAGACCGTGGTCACCGCGGTGGGATTTGGCTGCCTTGCCAAGGGAAGAACGTCCAATCGTCCATGGACGACGAGCAGGTGGTGACAGCGGATGCATCGTCGTCGCGCCGAATCTGGCTGTGCGCCGGGGGAACGCACGCCGACGGACGCTCGTGCGGCAGGCCTGCAACGGTCCTCTGTGGACAACAGGAGACGTCGAACGTTTGAGCGGCAACGTCACCTGATCGTGATTAGGTCTGCGCACACGCGAAGCCCTAGACTCAGCGCGCGCTCCTCCGACTGTTTCTGGTTGTCAGGCCAGGGTCTTGCCGGTGGAACTTCACGCGGCCTCCTGCTCCAACAGGGGGTCGCGTTTGTGTGTCACGGGGCTGTGCGCCTCGTGACCCGATCAAGCATGACTGAGTCCAACGGATGCTCTTGACCATTGGATCGCCTCTGTCCGGTGAGCGGTTTGAAATGGGCGCCGAGCGGTCAGGCGATTGAGCGCGACGGTATGCCGGGACTATCGGTCCATTGTCGGTCGGAAAGAAAAGCGAACGCTTATACGGCTTGCTTCGACAACCTTGTCCGGGCTGGGGAATGGACAAGTAGTGGCCAATTTGAGTATGAAATTCGCGGCGAATGGACATAAAGTCACTCTGGGTGAGCAACTGGCTCCGGCTTGGAGTGTCCCCGGTCTCCGGATGGGCGACCGTTCACCGCAGGTGAGGGCAACCCTGCGATCCAGCTGATGTCGTTCGCATCGGCTCAGGCGTTACCGCATGTCATCCCAGCGCGCTCTGCTTGTGTTCGGCCTGAATGGTCCAGGCCAAACTGCGGCCGTCTGATCTCGTCTGGTCGGGCCTCTAGCTGCGCCTCTTCGACGGAATCACGACAACGGGGCAAGTCGCGTGGCGGACACAATCCGCGGTAACGCCAGTCGAAACGAATTCCGCCACTCTTCCGCGACCCCGATTTCCGATCACGATCAGTTCAGCGTGCTTGGACGCGGCGGCCAAGTGGTCCGCCGCGTCACCCACCACGACGGTTTCAGTGACGTCCGGGGCGTCGGGCATGGTCGCGCGGACGTGCTGCACGGCGTCGTGGAGTTCGCGGGCCGGATGCCGCTGCGGCATCTCGCCGTGCGGGTTGAAGCCCATCGACGTGGCCGGCACGAACGCGGGCTCCTGCTGGTGAACCAGCATCGCCTCCACTCGGGCCCCGCGGTGCGGTGCTTCTTCCAGCGCCCACCGCAAAGCCGCGCGCGACTCGGGGGAACCGTCGACGCCCACCAGGATCACAGGTGTCCTCATCGCTACCTCCATCACTCGTGACGAGCGTCGCGCGAGGAGCGGGCTGCCGGCAGGGACGAACGTCACGAGCCGGCCGAGACCATTCGCACTGCTCACCCCGGCTTCCCGGAGGAACGCTGGGGCACCGAGCGGAAGGGCGATGCCATGAAGGCGAAGGTGAACGACTGGCTGGTCGTGAAAGGCGCGGTCGTCGACCGCGGTGGGCGGCGTGGGCAGATCGTGGCGTTGCGGCACGAGGACGGCACACCGCCGTACGTGGTGCGGTGGCTGGACACCGGGCACGAGGGCCTGGTGTTTCCCGGGCCGGACGCGCACGTGATCACGGCTGAGGACGAGGCCGCCCGCCTGCGTGCCGGGTGACCAGGTGGACACCACCACCGCACTGATCCATCTCGCGACCGCGCTCGCCATCGGGCTGCTGCTGGGTGTGGAGCGTGAGCACGACAACGCGGAGGACTCGATCCGGCCCGCAGGCTCGCGGACGTTTCCACTGATCGCGCTGGCCGGAGCGGTGAGTGCCGCGTTGTCGCCGATGGCGATGGGCGTCGCGCTCGGAGCGGTGGCCGCGCTCGTGATCGCCTGGTATCTCCGCACCGCCGAACCCGGCGCGACGACGGAGATCGCCGCGGTGATCGCGTTCCTGCTGGGCGCGCTCGCGTGGCAACGACCTGAACTGGCGGTGCCCGCCGGTGTCGTCGTGGCGGTGCTTCTTGCCGCGAAACGGCCGCTGCACCGGTTCGCCCGCAAGGTGGTCAGCGACCAGGACGTGCGTGACGCGATGGTCCTGTTCGTGGTGGCGTTCGTCGTGCTTCCGTTGCTGCCCAACAGGCCGCTCGGGCCGTACGGGGTGCTGAACCCGGCGCGGGTGTGGTGGCTGGTCGTCGCGGTCACGGTGATCGGCTGGGCCGGTTACGTCGCCGCGCGGGCGTTCGGAGAGCGTTGGGGGCTGCTGGTCGCCGGGTTCGCCGGCGGTTTCGTGTCGGGCTCGGCGACCACGGCGGTGATGGGACGCAAGTACCGCGCTGTCGGTGCGGAGGTGTTTCCCGGCGCGGTGGCGGTGAACCTCGCGACTCTCGTGCAGATCGTCGCCGTCACCACCATCGCGAGCCCGCCGGTCGCTCTGAGGTTGCTGCCCGCTGTGGGCGCGGGTGCCGCTGTGCTCGCCATCGAGGTGGCCTGGTTGGTGTGGCGCACCAGACCGGGCCCGGCCGAGGAGGAGCTCGACGCGGGCAGGCCCATGTCGTTGCGGGCAGCGGTCGCACTCGCGGCGATCCTCGTGCTGTTCCTCGTCGCCACCCGCGCGGCCGCGGACTGGCTTGGTGGCGGGGGAGTGGTCGCGGCCGGCGCACTTGGTGGACTCGCGGATGCGCACGCCGCCGCGATCGCGGCAGCTTCTCTTGCCCCGCAGTCGATTCCGCTGCACATCGCCGTGCTGGCGGTTGGTGCCGCGCTGGCCACGAACACCGTCGTGAAGCTCATCGTGGCCGCGGTGACCGGCGGGCCGCGGTTCGCGCTGCGGCTCGGTGCGTGGCTGGCACCAGTCGTCGCCGTGGTGGCGCTTGGCATGGCCTGGTAGGGCGAGGACGAAAGTCCCACGCCGTGCGGGACCGCAGCCACTCACTGGTCACCGCGTGGTTGGCGAGGCTGAAGTGCATGAGCGAGAACGAGTCCCGGCCCATCGCGGTCGGCGTGGACGGGTCACCTGCTGCACGAGCCGCGCTGCGATGGGCGGTGGGTGAAGCACAACGGCGTGGTTGCCGGGTCGACGCGATCGCTGTGTGGCGGTCGGACAGCGGCATCGTCATCGGTGCGCTGACCGCCGAGGTGGGCATGCAGCTCACCCGCGAGGCGATTCAGGCAGGCCACGACGCCATGCTCGAAGAGGCTGTCAACGGGCTGGAAGGCGCGGAGATCCGCCGGGTGCTCGTCGAGGGCGACCCGAGGACCGTGCTCACGGAGGCGTCCCAGGAGGCCGACCTGCTCGTCGTCGGCAACCGGGGGCACGGGCTGATCGCCGAGGCGATCCTGGGCTCGGTCAGCGCGTACTGCGTGCGCCACGCGTCATGTCCGGTGGTCGTGATCCGCGAGGCGAAGGCCGAGCCGGAGCCTTCGTCGATCAAGCCGGTCGTGCCGCTCACTCCGGGACCACTGCTGTGAACAGCCGATCCCTGCTCATCGATGGCACGGTCGTCACCGTCCGCGAGCTGGGGCCCTCGGACGTGTCGGAGTTGCTGCGGTTGCACCACTCGCTGCCGATCGAGGACCAGTACCTGAGGTTCTTCAGCACGTCGCCACGGCAGCTCGAGGACTTCGTGCAGCGGATGGTGTCACCGGACGAGCCGCAGCACGTCGTGATCGGCGCGCTGCACGGCGATCGGTTGATCGGTGCGGCGAGCTACGTCGTGGTCGACGACCCGAGGAGTGCCGAGGTCGCGCTGGTCGTGTCCCACACCGAGCAGGCCCACGGTGTCGGCACCCTGCTGCTCGAACACCTGTCCTCGCTGGCCCGCAGACAAGGCGTGCACGTGTTCACCGCGGAAGTGCTCACGATGAACTTCCGGATGTTGCGAGTGTTCACGAGCATGGGATTCGTCTGGACGGTCACGCCTGATGGCGACGTCGTCCACGTCGAGCTCGGACTCGATCCCGGCGAGTACTACCTCGACGCCGTGGCGGAACGGGAGACAGCCGCCGATGTCGCGAGCCTGACCCACGTGCTGCGCCCTGGTTCGATCGCGGTCGTCGGCGCCGGCCGCTCGCCGGACTCGGTGGGCAACGCCCTGCTGCGCAACCTGGTGGCGGCGAACTTCACCGGCGACCTGTACGCGGTGAACCCGCATGCGAAGTCGGTCGCGAACGTCGACTGCTACGCGTCGGTGAGCGAACTGCCGGAAGTGCCCGAGCTCGCCGTGCTGTGCGTGCCGGCGAAGGCCGTTCCCACAGTCGCAGAGGAGTGCGGCCGTCGGGGTGTTCGCGCGCTGGTCGTCATCTCGTCAGGCGTGGACGCCGAAGAACTCATGAACGCCGTACGGGCCCATGACATGCGGCTGGTCGGCCCGAACTGTCTCGGCGTGTCGACGAGTTCGCCCGGTGTGCGAATGAACGCGACGTTCTCCGCCCACAGCACCCTCGCCGGCGACATCGGGCTGGTCACGCAGTCCGGCGGGATCGCGATCGGCGTGCAGGAGGAGCTGCGGCGGCTCGGTCTCGGGCTGTCGAACCTGGTCTCGACCGGCGACAAGCTCGACATCAGCAGCAACGACCTGCTGATGTGGTGGGAGCAGGACCCGCAGACCCGCATCGTGGTGCTGTACCTGGAGTCCTTCGGCAACCCGCACAAGTTCTCCCGCCTGGCCCGCCGAGTCGCCCGGCACAAGCCGGTGCTCGCGATCCGGTCCGCCACCAGCGAGGCCGGGCAACGCGCCGCCGCGTCGCACACCGCCTCGACCGCCACACCGTCGGTGACCAGGGACGCGTTGTTCCGTCAGGCCGGCGTGATCGCGGTCGACAGCGTCCCGGAACTGACCGACGCGGTGATGGCGCTGAGCTGGCAACCGGTCCCGAGCGGACGGTCGGTCGCTGTGCTGAGCAACGCGGGCGGCCTGGGCGTACTGGCCGCGGATGCCTGCGAGCGCGAAGGGCTGAAGATGGCGGAACTCTCCGCTGACACGGTCGAGGCGCTGCGGACGTTGGTGCCAGTGACCGCGAGCGTGCACAACCCGGTCGACACCACCGCCGTCGTGGACGAGGCGACGTTCGCTCGTTGCCTGGACGTGATCGCCGTCGACCCGGCGGTCGACGCGGTGATCACGGTGACGGTGCCGACCGCGCTCGGTGACCCGACAGCAGGTGTACACCGCCTCAACGGCAAGCCGATCCTCGCCGTGCGCACAGGTCAGACGGAACGGCTCGCGGACAATGTGCCCTGCTATGCCGAACCCGCGCGGGCCGCAGCGGCTCTGGCGCGGCTCGCTGAGCGTGCGGACTGGCTGGCGCGGCCGAGAGAGTTCCCCGAACTCGACCGAATCGATCTGCCTGCGGCGCAGGCGATCGTAGGCGGGAGAGAGGACGGTTGGCTCGCCCCGGACGAGGTGGTGAAGCTGCTCAAGGCGTTCGGACTGCCCGTGCTCGGCGGGACGCTGGCCACGAACGCCGAGCACGCCATCGCGGCACAACAGGCTTACGACAGTCCGGTGGCGCTCAAGGCGGTGGCCGACGATCTGCTGCACAAGAGCAAGGGCGGCGGCGTCGAGTTGGGGATCGCTGATGCAGGCGGGGTAGCGGCGGCCTTCCGCGCGTTCCAGCAGCGATTCGGAGACCGTTTGCGCGGCGTGTTCGTACAGCCGATGGCCTCTGGCGGCCGCGAGTTGCTGGTGGGTGTCGCGGCCGACGAGAAGTTCGGGCCGCTCGTGGTCACCGGGCTCGGCGGCGTGGACACCGACCTGGTCAACGACCGCGCGGCCGCGCTCGCCCCGTTGTCCACAGTGGACGCCGACGATCTGTTGCACGGCTTCCGCGCGGCAGGTTCCGCCCTGGCGGGTACGAACGAGCCGGCCGTGCGTGAAGTGTTGCTGCGCGTCGCGGAACTCGCCGCCTCCTTGCCAGAGGTCGTCGAACTCGACATCAACCCGCTGCTCGTCTCGGACACGGGCTGCGTGGTCGTGGACGCACGGGTGCGCGTCACCCCGGCCTCACACAACGATCCATTCCTGCGGCAGTTGCGGACCAGCTGACAACCGACACGAGGAGACAGGGCCATGAGCACGACAACGAAGCCGATCGTGGTGGGCATCGACGGGACACCGGCATCGAGCCGGGCTCTTCATTGGGCGTTGGACGAGGCTGTGGTGCGTGGTTGCCCGTTGCACGTCGTGAACGCCTGGGCCCACGAGGCGCTCGCCGACTGGACGGAGACGACCGCACAGCAGGCGCAGGCCGAGTCGGAGGCGCTCGTCGAGTACGCGGTGCAGACCGCTTCGGCGGGACGCGCGGAATTGCCTGTGATCGTCCGGGAGAGCAGGCGGGGCAATGCGGCCGAGGTGCTGGAGCGGGTGTCGGAGGGCGCCGCGATGCTCGTGGTCGCGTCGCACACAGGGCACCGGCTGCGTCAGATCGTGCTCGGCTCGACCAGCATGCACTGCGTCCGGCACGCGCACGCTCCGATCGTCGTGATCCCGGTCGACGACCGAGAGCACGCGGAGCCCGCCCGATGAAGGCGGCGTGGTGAGCGCCGACGAACCAGGCGTTCTTGGCCAGCTTGAGCAGCCGAGCCCACAACACCACGAGAGTCTTGCTTCATCATCACTCCCCGGCTCGGCGTCAGCTTCTGCCGAACGACTGGGAGCGGACAGGGCCCTTGGATCGCGCGCGGTGGTGTCGCAAGCCCCTCTACCGCGGCGCAACGCATGCCTAGCTTCAGAATCATGACTACAGCCATCGCCATGTCCGGCGTGCGCAAGGCGTTCGGCCGGACCACCGCATTGGACGGACTAGACCTGACCGTGCGCGCCGGGGAGGTGCATGGGCTGCTCGGGCCCAACGGCGCGGGCAAGACGACAGCTCTGCGGGTGTTGCTGGGCCTGCTTCGCACAGACGGCGGGGAGGTCGAGCTGCTCGGCGGGGATCCGTGGCGCGACCTGGCCACCCTGCACCGGCGGCTGGCCTACGTGCCGGGCGACGTCACCTTGTGGCCCAACCTGACCGGCGGCGAGGTCATTGACCTGCTCGGCAGGTTGCGGGGCGGGATCGACGTCGGGCGCAAGCGTGCGCTGATCGAACGGTTCGAGTTCGATCCCACGAAGAAGAGCCGCGCCTACTCGTCGGGCAACCGGCAGAAGGTCGCGTTGATCGCCGCGCTCGCTGGCGACGCCGAGTTGTTGTTGCTCGACGAACCGACGGCAGGCCTGGATCCCTTGATGCAGGCTGTGTTCGAGAACTGCGTCGAGGAGGTGCGCGCCGAGGGACGCACGGTGCTGCTGAGCAGCCATGTGCTCGCCGAGGTGGAGAAGGTCTGCGACCGGGTCAGCATCATCCGCAACGGCAAGCTCGTCGAGAGCGGGTCGCTGGTGGAGCTGAGGCACCTCACCCGGACGTCCATCGACGTCGATCTCGTGAGCCCGCCGAACGGCCTGGTGTCGATGCCGGGCGTGCACGAGCCGGAGGTCACCGGCACGCGCCTGCGCTGTCAGGTCGACGCCGAACAGCTCGATGCCGTGCTCCGCGCGTTCAGCGTGCTCGGTGTGCGCACGCTGGAGTGCCGGCCGCCGACGCTCGAGCAGCTGTTCCTGCGCCAGTATGAGGTGAAGCGATGAACGCGCTCACGGGCACCGGGGTGTTGATGCGGCTTGCGTTGCGACGCGACCGCGTGCTGCTGCCAGTGTGGATCACGGCGTTCTTGATGATGGCCGTGACGTCGGCGGCTGCGACGAAGGACCTGTTCCCGACGGTCGCGTCGATCGTGCAGGCAGCGTCGCTGATGAACGGCACGCCGGCGCTGGTCGCGGTGTACGGCCGGATCTTCGACCCGACGTCGCTCGGCGCCTTGGCGATGCTCAAGGCGATGGGAAGCGGTTCGGTTCTCGTCGCGATCTTCTCGATCATCGTGGTGGTCCGGCACACGCGCGCCGAGGAGGACGCGGGCAGGCTCGAACTCGTGGGATCCGGCGTGGTCGGCCGGTGGGCGCCGCTGACGGCCGCGCTGTCGGTCGCGATCGGGGCGGACGTGGTGCTGGGGCTCGTGACCGGGATCGCCGTGGCGTTGGCCGGACTGCCTGTTGCGGGCTCGCTGGCGTTCGGACTGGCCTGGGTGTGCGTCGGGCTCGTGTTCGCGTGCGTTGCTGCCGTGACGGTGCAGTTGGTGGCGAGCAAGCGCGCGGCGACCGGACTCGCGCTGGCCGTGCTGGGCCTTGCCTTCCTGCTGCGCGCGGTGGGGGACGTGACCGGCCCGAGGTGGCTGTCCTGGCTCTCGCCGCTCGCCTGGGCGCAGCAGCTTCGGCCGTACGAGGGTGATCGGTGGTGGGTCGCATGGATCGCACTGGCGTTCGCGGCGATCGTCGCCGCGGTGGCGTATCTCTTGGTCGCGCGGCGCGACCACGGCGCGGGTATGTTGCCCGACCGGCTCGGGCCCGCCGGCGCCTCGCGGTGGCTGCGAGGTCCGTTCTCGTTGGCTTGGCGGCTGCAGCGAGGTTCCTTGATCGGCTGGACGATCGGGTTCGTGCTGTACGGCCTGCTGGTGGGCAGCGTGGCGGGCAGCATCGGAGACATGGTCGGCAGCGCCGAGTCCCAGGAGATGTTCCGTGCGCTCGGCGGTGTCGAGGGTCTGACGGACGCGGTGTTCGCTGCCATGTTCGGGTTGCTGGGCGTGGTCGCGGCCGGCTACGGAGTGCAGGCGGCGATGCGGCTGCACGCCGAGGAGTCCGACCACCGAGCGGATCCCGTGCTCGTGGCGGGTGTGAGCCGGGCCTGCTGGGTGATGAGCCACGTCAGCGTCGCGCTCACCGGAACCGCGCTCCTGCTGGTCGGTGCCGGGCTGGCCGCCGGTGTGGTGCACGCGGTGCGGACAGGTGACGCGACGCAGGTCGGCCGGGTCTTCGCCGGCGCGGTGGTGGAAGTGCCCGCCGCGTGGGTGCTGACCGGCGTGGCGGTCGTGTTGTTCGGTGCCGCGCGGGCACTCGCGGGGGCGGGGTGGGCTGTGCTGGCGGTGTTCCTGCTGCTCGGAGACCTCGGTCCGGTGCTGAAGCTCGACCAGTGGCTGATGGACCTCTCACCGTTCACGCACGTGCCACATCTGCCAGGTGGAACCTTCGCCGCGATGCCGATGGCCTGGCTTGCGGTGAGCACGCTCCTGCTCACCGGCGCAGGGCTGATGGCGCTGCGGCGCAGAGACGTCGGCTGAACATCGAACTGAAGGCCACGGCCAGCGACGGGTCGGGGTGCATCGTGTCCCGCTCCTCTGCTCGGGGTTATACCTCCACGGTGCTCAGCGGATCGATCACGAACCAGGGCCGTGCGCGTACCGGAACCGGGCCACAGGTCCCGCTTCGCCGCGCTCTTTCGGCCCTGCCCAGCTGTGATCACTTCGAGCGAGAGTGCGTGCAGACTTCCAGGAGGACAGATGAAGCACGCCGGAGCAACGGAAATCGCCAACGTCGTCATCGACGCCGACGACCAGACACCGCAGGACGCCAGGCAGTACGCGCACGACAAGATCGCGTCGCTCGGCCGGTTCGCACCTGAACAGACCGCCTACGCACATGTCCGGGTCTCGCACTCGAGCCCGCGCACGGTGGCCGTGCACGCGAACCTCGACGTGAACGGCACATCAGTGGTCGCGCAGGCCGAGGCGGGCACGGCGACCGAGGCGATCGACGCGGTCCGCGATCACCTGCACCGCCAGTTGCTCAAGATGCACAACTGACGCCGTCAGCGCGCCGCGACCAACCGCTCGGCGATCATGTTCGCCCAGAGGGCGATCTTGTCCCAGTCGCGGAAGTCACCGGCCATCTCGCCGCGCGCCATCTTCTTGGCGATGAAGCCGACCGCGGTCTCGGGGGTGAGCCTGCCACCGAACGTGACGGGCTCGTCCGCGCCGATGCGGGCGGCGAGTTCCCGCACCACCTTTGGCGCCCTCTGCGGGGTCAGTTCCGCGCCGAGCGGACCGCTGTGGAACAGCCACACCGGTCGCCTGGAGAGCAGCTCCTCGTTGCGCTTCAGCAGCTTCACAGCTTCCCGGTGCCACCGTCCGGCGTAGAGGGCGCTGCCCACCACTATCGCCTTGTAGGGCGCGACCGACTGGACCAATGCGGCCTCCTGGACGGTCACCTCGTGGGCGGCCGAGCGGATGCGCTCAGCGATCGCCTCGGCGATTTCCCTGGTGGAACCCATCTTGGTCGCGTACGCGACGAGAATCTCTTCCATACCAACACGATCTAGCCGGATGCTCGGTCTCGACAGGGCACTTGTGCTCATCGGCGCAGGGCCGCGGGGTACTGACGGTGCTCGCGTGCGCGCGTGAGGGTGGACGTTGAAGGAGGCAACGATGACTACCGCTACCGCCGGTTATCCGGTGCACGTGCATGCGCGGCTCGAACCAGATCTGAGTCGCTGGCTATGGCTGCTGAAGTGGTTCCTCGCGATCCCGCACTACGTGGTGCTCGCGTTCCTGTGGCTGGGGTTCGTGGTGGTGAGCGTGATCGCGTTCTTCGCGATCCTGTTCACCGGCCGCTATCCCCGCATCCTGTTCGACTTCAACCTCGGCGTGCTGCGCTGGACGTGGCGTGTCTCCTGCTACAGCTACGGTGCGCTGGCCACAGACCGGTATCCGCCGTTCAGCCTCGGCGCTGAACCGGACTACCCGGCGACGCTCGACATCGCCTACCCCGAGCACCTGTCGCGCGGGCTGGTGCTGGTGAAGTGGTGGCTGCTCGCCATCCCGCACTACCTGATCGTCGCCGTGTTCGTCGGCGGGGGCAGCTATGTCGTGCACGAGTCGGTGCGGAACTCCACCGGCGGGCTCATCGGCCTGATGGTGCTCGTGGCGGGGATCGCGCTGTTGTTCACCGGCCGCTATCCCAAGGGGCTCTTCGACTTCGTGCTGGGCATGAACCGCTGGGCTCTGCGTGTGGGTGCCTATGCGGCGTTGATGACCGACGACTACCCGCCGTTCCGCTTCGACGCGGGTGGCGATGAGCCGAGCGCGGAATCATGAGGGTTCCGGCGTGGAGCGAGATCATCGCCGAAGCGCTCGCGGACGTCGAGGCGTCGAGCCGTTGACCGAGCCGGGCACCGCGTCGTGCGGTGCCCGGCATGCGCCGCCGAGTCGTGTCAGTGAACGGGAGCACCGCAGTCGGCGAACTGCTCGCGGACTCGCTGCACCAGTTCGGCATCCGGCGTGGGGACGTCCGCCAACGGGAACGGGATGCCGAGTGCCGTGTACTTCGAGGCGCCGAGTTTGTGGAACGGCAGCACTTCCACGCGTTCGACCGCGTCCAGGGTGCTGACGAAGGACGCGACGCCCGCGACGTTGTCCTCGGCGTCGGTGTGGCCGGGCACGAGGACGAACCTGATCCACATCGGCTTGCGCATCGCGGACAGCCGGCGGGCGAACTGCAGTGTCGGTGTGACCTCGCCGCCGGTGACGTGCCGGTAGGTGGCCGGATCCCAGGACTTGATGTCCAGCAGGACCAGATCGGTGTCGGCGAGGAGTTCCTCGGACGCCCGCGCGCCGAGGAAACCGGACGTGTCGAGCGCGGTGTGCAGGCTGAGTTGCTTGGCGCGATGGAACACGGCGGCGGTGAAGGCGGGTTGCAGCAGCGGTTCTCCGCCGGTGATGGTCAGTCCGCCGCCGGCGACCTCGATGAACCGCCGGTACTTCGCGACCTCCGTCATGACCTCGTCGACGGTCATGCGGTGGCCGTCGCGCATGTGCCAGGTGTCCGGGTTCTCGCAGTACAGGCAGCGCAGCGGGCACCCGCTCAGGAAGAGCACGAAGCGGGTGCCCGGGCCGTCGACCGCGGTCGAGACGTCCCACGAGTGGACTGAGCCGGTGATGGTCACAGCGACTCGTGGAACGTGCGGTTGATGACGTCGCGCTGCTGCTCGGGCGTGAGCCGGACGAAGTTCACCGCGTAACCGGAGACGCGGATGGTCAGCTGCGGGTGGTTTTCCGGGTGTGCCATGGCGTCGAGCAGGGTCTCGCGGTTGAGCACATTGGCGTTGAGGTGGAACCCGCCCGCGTCGGTGTAGGCGTCCAGGACACCCGCAAGGTTGGTCACCTGCTCGTCCTCGGTGCGCCCCAGACCCGTCGGGGTGATGCTCGCGGTCAACGAGATTCCGTCCTGCGCCTGGTCGTAGGGCAGTTTCGCCACCGACAACGCCGCGGCGACGAGCCCGTGTTTGTCGCGGCCGTTCATCGGATTCGCGCCGGGTGCGAACGGTTCGCCCGCGCGGCGGCCGTCCGGGGTGTTGCCGGTGTGCTTGCCGTAGACGACGTTCGAGGTGATGGTGAGCACCGACTGGGAGTGCACGGCGCCGCGGTGCGCGGGGTACTGCCGCACCTTGCGCATGAAGTCCTCCACCAGCTCGACGGCGATCGCGTCGGCGCGGTCGTCGTTGTTGCCGTACTTCGGGAAGTCGCCCTCGACGACGTAGTCGACGGCGAGGCCGGTGTCGTCGCGGATCACGCGGACGCGGGCGTACCTGATCGCGGACAGGCTGTCTGCCACCACCGACAAACCGGCGATGCCGCAGCCGAGCAGCCGCTGAACCGGGTGGTTGTGCAGTGCCATCTCGATGCGCTCGTAGGCGTACTTGTCGTGCATGTAGTGGATGACGTTGAGCGCTTCGACGTAGGTCTTCGCGAGCCAGTCGGTCATCCGGTCGAACGCCGCCTGCACCTCCTCCGGGTCGAGGTACTCGGACCTGATCGGCGGGAACTCCGGCGCTACCTGCACGCCACTGACCTCGTCACGGCCGCCGTTGATCGCGTACAGCAGCGCTTTGGCGAGATTGACCCGTGCGCCGAACAGCTGCATCTGCTCGCCGACCCGCATGGCGGACACACAGCACGCGATCGCGGTGTCGTCGCTGAACCTCGGCCGGATCAGGTCGTCGTTCTCGTACTGGATCGAACTGGTGTCGATGGACACCTTGGCGCAGAAACGCTTGAACCCGTCCGGCAGACGCGGTGACCACAGCACGGTGAGGTTCGGTTCCGGCGCTGGGCCGAGGGTGTAGAGGGTCTGCAGGAACCGGAAGCTCGTCCGAGTGACCAGCGGCCGTCCGTCCTCGCCCATGCCGCCGATGGACTCCGTGACCCAGGTCGGATCACCGGAGAACAGCTGGTCGTACTCCGGGGTGCGCAGGAACCGCACGATCCGCAGCTTGATGACCAGGTCGTCGACGAGCTCCTGCGCCTCGCGTTCGGTCAGCCGGCCCTCGTCGAAGTCGCGCTGCAGGTACACGTCCAGGAAGGTGGACGTGCGGCCCAACGACATCGCGGCGCCGTTCTGCTCCTTCACCGCGGCGAGATAGGCGAAGTACAGCCACTGCACGGCCTCTCGGCCGTTACCGGCGGGGCCGGAGATGTCGTAGCCATAGGACGAGGCCATGCGGCGCAGTTCCTCGAGCGCCCGGATCTGCTCAGTCAGTTCTTCCCGGTCCCTGATGATGTCCTCTGTGGACACCATCTCGTCCAGTACCGCGCGCTCGGCCTTTTTCGCCGCGATCAGGCGGTCGACGCCGTAGAGCGGCACTCGGCGGTAGTCGCCGATGATCCGGCCACGCCCGTAGGCGTCCGGCAAACCGGTGATGATCCCCGCCTTACGAGCACGCAGGATCTCGGCGGTGTAGGCGTCGAACACGCCGTCGTTGTGCGTCTTGCGGTACTTGGTGAAGATCTCCTTGACGTGCGGATCGAGCTCGTAGCCGTAGGTCGCAAGACTGGTCTCAACGATCCGCAGGCCGCCAGTGGGCATGATGGCGCGCTTGAGCGGTGCGTCGGTCTGCAGCCCGACGATGATCTCGTGTGCGCGGTCGATGTAGCCCGGTGCGTGCGCGGTGATCGACGACGGGGTGTTCGGGTCGACGTCGTAGATCCCGCGAGCGCGCTCGTCGACGAACATCTCGGTCAGCCGGTGCCACAACGCGGTCGTGCGTGGCGTTGGGCCGGACAGGAACGACGAATCGTCCTCGTACGGCGTGTAGTTGGCCTGGATGAAGCCGCGTACGTCGATCTCATCGCACCACGGCCCTTCGTCGAACCCGCGCCAGGCGGCGGTCAGGCGCTCCGCAGTTGCGGTCATCGCGCTCCTCCTCATCGGGTCGTCGATCCAAGACTTCTCTGATCAGAGGTTGCGATGCAGAGCCTGCGGTCCCCGGCATCCAGGACCGAAGGTCCCTGGTTCGCGGGCGCCGTGCAGGCTCCACAGGTATACCCCCGGGGGTAGTTGTCGGAGAGTGGGAGGGCGACGTATGGTGGAGGCGCGGGTACCCCCAGGGGTATGTGTCACCAATGGGGATTCCATTGGTTCTCAGATGAATGCGGCAGAACGGATGATCATGACGATAGAAATTGAGGTCGTGGCCACCTCGTCGTTGGGCGACCGGAGCTACCTGGCACACGACGGACGGGTGGCGGTGGTGGTCGATCCGCAGCGCGACATCGACCGGGTGCTGGCGCTGGCGGGCCGGCGCGGGGTGCGGATCACGCACGTCGTGGAGACCCATCTGCACAACGACTACGTGTCCGGTGGACTGGCGCTGGCGAAGCTGACCGGCGCGGTGTACGCGGTGGCGGCGGCGGATGACGTCAGGTTCGGACGGTTACCGGTAAGCGATGGGGATGAGATCGTGCTGTCCGACCAGATGCGGCTGACGGTGGTGGCCACGCCAGGGCACACGTTCCATCACGTGTCGTACGTGCTGCACGGTGCGGACGGGCCGGTGGGGGTGTTCACCGGTGGTTCGCTGTTGTTCGGTACTACCGGCCGGACGGACCTGCTCGGCAAGCAGCACGCCGACACGCTGGCGCACCACCAGCATGCCTCTGTGCGCCGGCTCGCCGACCTGTTGCCGGACGGAGCGCAGGTGTGGCCGACCCATGGGTTCGGGAGCTTCTGCTCGGCCACCCAGTCGGACGCGCCCTCGTCGACGGTCGGCAGGGAGAAGACGGCGAATCCCGCGCTGCGCCTCGAAGCCGGAGACTTCGTCGCCCAGATGCTGGCAGGGCTGGACGCCTATCCCGCTTACTACGCCCACATGGGCGTGCGCAATGCCGAAGGGGCTGAGCTGGCCGACCTCACGCCGGTACGGATCGCGGATCCCGAGGAGTTGCGAGGCCGGATCGATGCCCAGGAGTGGGTGGTGGATCTTCGCTCGCGCAAGGCTTTCGCCCACCGGCATCTGACCGGCACCCTGAGCTTCGGCCTCGACGGACCGATGTCCACCTGGCTGGGCTGGATGGCGCCGTGGGGTGCGCCCATCACGCTTCTGGGCGAGTCCGCCGAGCAGGTGGCCGAGGCCCAACGCGAACTGGCACGAATCGGGATCGACCGCCCCGCGGCCGCCGTTACCGGTGCGCCGGAGCAGTGGGCGGATGAGGAGCGCCGGCTGGGTGAGCTTGCCGTGGCGACGTTCGCGGACCTCGCCGCGGCGCGCGCCGGGCAGTCGCCGCACGGGTTGCCTCCCGCCGACGTGCTGCTGGACGTCCGGATGGGCGGTGAATGGCAGCAGGGTCACCTGGACGGTGCGCTGCACATCCCGTTGCCCGACCTGCCGGAGCGGGTGGGTGACGTGCCCGGCGGTGTCGTGTGGGTCCACTGCCAGTCCGGATATCGGGCGTCCATCGCGGCGAGCGTGCTTGCCCGCGCGGGCCGCGCCGTGGTGCACCTCGACGACGACTTCGACACCGCGCGCAGCGCCGGCCTGGTCGTGGCAGGAGAGCAGCGGTGAGCGCGCCGGTGACGCTGGACGTCGCAGAACTCCGGCAGTTGGTCGCGTCTGGAACCGGCCCGCGGCTCATCGACGTGCGTACGCCCGGTGAGTTCGAGGTCGCGCACATTCCGGGCGCCTACAACGTGCCGCTGGACCTGCTGCGGGAGCACCGTGACGAGCTGCGCCACCACTTGGACGAACAGGTGGTGCTGATCTGCCGGTCCGGGCAACGGGCTGGACAGGCCGAGCAGGCGCTGTCCGCCGCCGGGTTGCCCAACCTCCGCCTGCTGGCCGGAGGGATGACCGCGTGGCAGGCCGAGGGCGGCCCGGTGCGAAACGGGAAGCCGCGCTGGGACCTCGAACGCCAGGTCCGGCTGGTGGCGGGCGCGATCGTGCTCGCTGCGGTGCTGGTGGGGTGGTTCGTCCCGCCCGTCATGTGGCTCGCGGGCCTGGTCGGTGCCGGGCTGGTCGTGGCCGCGCTGAGCAACACCTGTGCGCTGGGCATGCTGCTCGCGAAGTTGCCTTACAACCGCGGTCCTCGCACGACCGTCGGGGCCGTGGTCTCCGCGCTGGGCGACGGGAGAAGGTGAGCGGGATGATCGTGCTCACGCTGCTCGCCGCGGTGCTCGTCGGGCTCGCTCTGGCGGTGCTCGGTGGCGGAGGCTCGATCCTGACCGTGCCGATCCTGGTCTATCTCGCCGGGCAGGATCCCAAGCAGGCGATCGCCATGTCGTTGTTCGTCGTGGGCGTGACCAGCGCGGTGGGCGCCGTGTCGCACGCAAGGGCAGGGCGGGTGCGCTGGCGCACAGGACTGGTGTTCGGAGCCGCGGGCATGGCCGGGGCGTACGGCGGCGGCCGGCTCGCACAGTTCATTCCCGGCACGTGGCTGCTGATGGGCTTCGCGGTGATGATGATCGCGACCGCCGTGGCGATGATCCGCGGACGCCGCGACAGCGCACAGGCGAAGACCCACGGCGAACTGTCGGTCGGGCGCGTGGTCGCCGAGGGCGTCGCGGTCGGCGCGGTCACCGGTCTGGTCGGGGCGGGCGGCGGTTTCCTCGTGGTACCCGCGCTGGCGTTGCTGGGCGGACTGCCCATGGCGGTCGCGGTCGGCACGTCGCTCGTGGTGATCGCGATGAAGTCCTTCGCGGGACTTGCGGGCTACCTGGCGACCGTCCACATCGACTGGACGCTCGCCGCGCTGGTCACCGCGGCGGCGGTGGCGGGCAGCCTGGCGGGCGGCAGACTCGCGGGCCGCATCCCGGAGACGTTGTTGCGCAAGGGGTTTGGCTGGTTCGTCCTGGTGATGGGTGGCTTCGTGCTTGCTCAGCAGCTGCCCGTCATGTACTGGGTCGTCGCGGCCGTGCTCATCGCCGTGGGTGGTGGCGCGTGGCTGGCGCAGCGCAAGCGTCGTGAGATGAGAACGGGAAGCCGCCCCAGATAGGGACGCCCCTCGCTGCACCGTCGGAGAGGCGCGTCGCACAGGTACCCTAGGGGGTACTGAAGGAGGTATGGGGTGGAGTTGAACGAAGAAGTCCTCTCCGACGTGGTCAAGCGGCTGCGGCGCGTGCAGGGGCAGGTGGGCGGGCTCGTCCAGATGATCGAGTCCGGACGCGACTGCAAGGACGTGATCACGCAGCTGGCCGCGGCGTCGCGTGCCCTGGACCGGGCCGGCTTCAAGCTGATCGCGAGCGGGCTGGAGCAGTGCATCGCCGACGGCTCCGAGCAGTCGGTGGCAGACCGCGCTCAGCTGGAGAAGCTGTTCCTCGCACTGGCCTGACCCAGCAGGCACACCGGAGGCAGGACGAACCAGCGCAATGCCTCGAAGTCCTCCGGCAGCCCGGTGGGACCGTCGTCGAGCAGGTCCGCGCGAGCGGCCAGCAGGCACCGGGCTTCGTCCAGTTGCGTGGCCAGGACGCCGTCGTCAGCATGATCTGACGGTCCGGCTGGGGGAGCACCCAGGGGCGCGACGGAGCGCAGATCAGGCAGTCCCAGTGGAATGGTTGCGGTGGCGCGGTGCTGCCACAGCCCGGTGTGCGGGTCGAAGGCGTAGTCGGTCAGGAGCCGATGGCCGTACCTGGCAACCAGCCGCACTGCGTCGACGAGGTAGTCGCGGACAGCATCGGTGATGAAGTAGTTGAAATTGAGCCGCACCCAGCCCGGCTTGACCCCGTCGCAGCCGAGGGCGACCTCGTGGTCGTAGCCGTGGGAGTGCGCGGTGTCGATGGCGAGCAGCCGGTGTCCGTACGGTCCGGCGCAGGAGCAGCCGCCGCGGGTCTGGATGCCGAACAGGTCGTTGAGCAGGGCGACCACGAAGTTGTGGTGCAGGAAGAGTTCGCCGGCGCGGATGCGGAACGACACGATGGACAGCCGTGCCGCGTCGTGGTTGCCGAGGATCTCTATGCCGGGTTCGTCCTCCCATTCGGTGAGGGCGTGCCGCCACAGGCGTTCCTCGCGTGCCTGGATCAGCCGGGTGCCGACGGCGTCCTTGAGTGCGAACACCAGCCCGGCGCGGATCGATTCGACGATCGCGGGCGTGCCGCCTTCCTCACGGGCGACCGGTTCGTCGAGGTAGCGGTGACCAAGGGGGTGGACGAACGCCACCGTGCCGCCACCTGGGACTGTGGGCACCGCGTTGGTGACCAGTTCCCGGCGGACCACGAGAACACCAGGGGTCTGCGGACCGCCCACGAACTTGTGCGGTGACAGGAAGATCGCGTCCTTGTGATCGCCGCGACCCCGTGCGCTCTCCCGTACGCGGATAGGCACGTACGGGGCGGCGGCCGCATAGTCCCAGAAGGACAGTGCACCGTGTTCGTGCAGCAGCGCGGCGATGCTGTCGGTGTTGGTGAGCACGCCGGTGACGTTGGAGGCGGCGGAGAAGCTGCCGATCCTCAGCGGGCGGCCGGCGTACCGGACCAGCTGGTGGCGCAGCTCGGCGACGTCGATGTGACCGTGGGCGTCTTCGTCGATGACGACGACGTCCGCGATGGACTCGCGCCACGGCAGCTCGTTGGAGTGGTGCTCGTACGGGCCGACGAACACCACTGGGCGCTGGTTCGCGGGGATCTGATCCAGCAACGAGTACTTCTCGTTCAGCCCAGCCGGGAGCCGCAGTTCGAGGATGGCGACCAGCTTCGCGATCGCGGCGGTCGCACCGGATCCGCAGAAGATCACCAGGTCGTCATCCGTACCGCCGACGGAGTCGCGGATGAGCTGACGAGCCTGTTCGCGCAACCTCGTCGTGTACCGCCCCGTGCCGGAGCTCTCGGTGTGGGTGTTGGCGTAGCGGGGGAGCGCGTGCGCTCGGACGAAGTCCTCGACGAAGTCGAGCGCCCTGCCAGACGCGGTGTAGTCCGCGTAAATGATCCTTCGGGGGCCGTAAGGTCCGTCGAGAACCTCGTCGTCGCCGATGAGGCCCTGCCGGATGCGGTTCAGCAGCGGTGAGGCCTCCGCGTCGAGAACGTTGCCCATCATCGATCCATCGTGGATCTGCCAGCCACAGCGGGACGCTGTCGATGGGCCCGTGTGGGCGAGGACCAAGGCCACTGGGGACCGGCCGTGCCGCGTCGAAGACTGGCGACCATGACCAAGCGGATCGTGATCCTCGGCGGTGGCACTGGTGGCACCCTTGCCGCCAACAGGCTGCGTCGCGCCCTGGGCGCCGAGTGCGAGATCACCGTGGTCGACCGCGACGACGACCACGTCTACCAGCCGGGCCTGCTGTTCGTGCCGTTCGGGCTCGCCCACGCGGACGACCTCGTCCGGTCCCGGCGCCGCCAGTTGCACGACGGCGTCGCCTACCGCGACAGCGGAGTCCTCCACGTCGACGTGGAGGCCGACCAGGTCCACCTCGATGACGGCGGCGTGCTCGCATACGACGTCCTGATCATCGCGACCGGTGCCCGACTGGTGCCGGAGGAGACTGACGGCCTGACGGGTCCGGGCTGGATGAGCAAGGTGTTCAGCTTCTACGACCTGGCGGGTGCGACCGCGCTGGCACGGGCGTTGCGGGACTTCGACGGCGGCCGGCTGGTCGTCAACGTCGTCGACCTGCCGATCAAGTGCCCGGTCGCCCCGCTTGAGTTCTGCTTCCTGGCCGACTGGTACTTCCAGGAACGCGGCATCCGCGACCACGTCCGGCTGACCTACGTCACCCCGCTGGACGCGGCGTTCACCAAGCCCTTCGCCGCCCGTGCACTCGCCGGGATGCTGCAGGAGAAGGGCATCGAGCTGGTGACCGAGTTCAACACCGGCGAGGTCGACGGTGAGGCGGGAAAGCTGATCTCGTACGACGAGCGAGAGGTCGAGTTCGATCTGGCGGTAGTGGTGCCGGTGCACGGCGGAGCCGAATGCGTCGAACGTTCTCAGGGACTGGGCGACGCACTCGGCTTCGTTTCCGCCGACGAACACACCCTGCAGTCCAAGGTGCGCGAGAACATCTTCGTCATCGGCGACGCCGCGGCCATCCCCACCTCGAAGGCGGGATCGGTCACTCACTTCGAGGGCGAGGTGCTGACCCGCAACGTGGCCCGGTTCCTCGCGGGTGAGGAACTCGACGCGAGTTTCGACGGCCACACCAACTGCTTCATCGAGAGCGGGTTCGGCAAGGCCCTGCTGATCGACTTCAACTACGGCACAGAGCCGTTGCCCGGCCACTACCCGTCGGCGGTGGGACTGCCGCTGCTGAAGGAGTCGAGGCTCAATCACCTCGGCAAGCTGATGTTCGCCTGGCTGTACTGGCACAGCCTTCTGCCCGGCCGGGACCTGCCCGGCGTGTCCGCCGCGATGCCCCTCGCGGGCAAGCGCCTCGAAGCCCGGTGAGGGGAGATCGAATGTCCACGAAGGTGTATGCGGGAACCGAGGTGTCGCTCAACGACGAGGGGTTCTTCCTCGACCCCGGCCAGTGGAGCGAGGACATGGCTCCCGACATCGCCCACGAGGTGGGCGTCGGCGACCTGACCGATCGGCACTGGCAGGTCATCAGCTTCATGCGCGCGGAGTTCGCGGAGAAGGGCACCGGTCCCACGGTGCGCGCCCTCGGCAAGACCTCCGGCGTCAGCGTGAAGGAGCTCTACCAGCTGTTCCCCAAGGGACCGGCCAAGCTCGCGGCCCGCATCGCGGGCATCCCGAAACCCCGCGGCTGCATTTGATTCGAAAGGACCGCCTGCGATGTCGGACAAGATCGAGAAGATCTCCATCATCATCTCCAAGGGTTCCCTGGAGGGGATCTACCCCGCGCTGATCATGGCCAACGGCGCACGTGCGGAAGGCATCGACGCCAACCTGTTCTTCACCTTCTTCGGGCTCGACGCCGTGCACAAGGCACGGCACGAGCACATCAAGCTCGCCACCGTCGGCAACCCCGGCCTGCACCTGGCGACCTGGGCGGGCGGGCTGCCCGGGGTGTCCTCCGTGATGACGCGCTACCTGTCGCACAAGATGGAAGAGCTGGACATCCCGCCGATCCCGGAATTCGTCGAGATGATCGCGGACACCGGTGCGGGCCTGTACGCGTGCCAGGCGTCCGTCGACCTGTTCGGCCTGTCCAAAGAGGACTTCATCGACCAGGTCCAGGACATCATCACGGTCGGCGAGTTCTACGAGCTCGCGGCGGGCGGCCAGATCATCTTCACGTGATCGCAGGGCCGAAGGACTCGTGCGGAGCGGGACGCTGGACCGTGTGCGCCAGGCGCCTCCGGTGCTGCACTGGGTGAATGGATGACCTCAGCCCGTTGGACGCCGCGTTCCTCGAGGTCGAGGACGCGGACCCGCACGCCTCGCTCGCCATCGGCTCGGTCGCGGTCGTCGAAGGACCAGCTCCGAGCCAGGACGAGTTCCTCGCACTGATGCGGACGAAGCTGCCGGTGCTGCCTCGCGCCCGGCAGAGGGTCGTGCGCACCCCGCTGGACCTCAGCACGCCCACGTGGCAGGACGACCCGTCGTTCGACCTCGCCTATCACGTGCGGCGCACCGCGCTGCCCTCACCGGGTCGTGACGCGGAACTGTGCGCGCTCATCGCGCGGATCATGGGCCAGCGGCTAGACCGAGACCGTCCGCTGTGGGAGTACTGGGTCGTCGAAGGGCTTGAAGGCGGCCGGTGGGCGGTGCTCGCCAAGGTCCACCACTGCATGGCGGACGGCGTGAGCGGCACAATGCTCTACGACGTTCTGTACGGCGAAGGTCCCGCACCGGAACTCGGGGGCGAGGAACGTGGCGTGAGCCTGTTGTCGTTGCTGGGCAATCTGGTGCGGGCACCGCTGGCCATCGCCGGTGGACTCGTGCAGCTCGCGTGGTCGCTGCTGCCGGTGCGTGACTCGTCGCTGGTCGGGCCACTGGGCGCGCCTCGGCTCTACCGAGTGGTGCGGGCTTCGTTGCCGGAGGTGAAGGAGGTGGCCCACGCGTTCGGCGTCACGGTGAACGACGTGGTGCTGGCCGTGGTCACCTGCGCCTACCGGGCGATGATGCTGAAGCGTGGCGAAGAACCTGCGCCGAACAGCGTCCGGACGATGGTGCCGGTGTCGGTGCGAGGCGATCGACGCCTGGACAACCAGGTCAGCCTGCGGCTGGTGTTCCTGCCGGTCGAGGCGGTCAGCGCGACCGAGGCACTGCACCTGGTGCATGGCCGGTTCACCGCGCTCAAGGAAGGGCACGAGGCGGAGAGCGGGCAGGCGCTGACCGAGCTCGCCCGGTACGAGCCGTTCGCGCCGCTCGCCTGGAGCATCCGGCTCGGCGCCTCGCTGCCGCAGCGCAGCATCGTCACGGTGACCACGAACGTGCCGGGGCCGAGGAAGCCGTTGCGGGTGCTCGGCCGGCGGATCGTCGAGATCCTGCCGTATGTCCCGATCGCCGTCCGGATCAGGACGGGGATCGCCGTGCTGTCCTACACCGACCGGCTGTCGTTCGGCATCACCGCCGACCGTGACAGCACACCCGACGTGGACGTGCTCGTGTCCGCGTTGCACGAGGCGATGGACGCCTTGGCCGCCGCGGCGCGGGAGCTGGTCTCCGGCTGAACGTCATGCCGTCACCGCGCGCCGGAGCCGCCAGGAACCGAGCGCGAACAGCACTGCCGCGAATCCCAGCAGCACTCCCAGGTGCGGCGCCACGGTGAGGAGATCGCCGCCGCGCCGGGTGAGCGCGGTGAACCCGTCGTTGGCCCAGCCGTGCGGAGTGGCGAATGCGACCGTGCGCAACGTGGAGCTGAAGAACTCGATCGGCACCATGCACCCGCCCAACGCGGCGAGGCCCAGCCCTAGCAGGATGCCGGCACCGGTGGTCTGCTGCTGCGTGCGGCACATAGCGCCGAGCAGGAGTCCCGCACCGCCGGACACGAGTGCGAACGCGCACAGCAGCGCCGCCGCGCCGAGTGGATCGCCCCAGCGCACACCGAACAGAAGCGCCGAGCCGACGACGACTATCAGTCCCTGCAGCAGGGCGATCGCCACTCGGCCGAGCGCCTCGCCGGCGATGATCACGCGTGCGGGTGTGGGGGTGGCGAGCATCCGCCGTGTGACGCCGAAGGCACGTGTCTCGACCAACGCCGCCGCTGTAGTGAGCGAGTTGAGGAACGTGAACACGATCAACTGGCTCGCCGCGCCGAGATCGAAGCCCGAGAAGCCTTCGGGGAACAGAGCTTCGCCTGCCGTGGTCGTGCGCACCTCGACCGGTTCCACCGAGGTCGAGTCGACAACGGACAGGGCGGCCGCGGTGTCGAGCCCGGTGTGCGAAGCGACGAACTCGCCTGCGGCGAGCCGGTTCGCCTCCTGGGTGAGCGCCGTGGTGACGAGCATCCGCAGCTGCTGACCGGTTCGATCAGGTCGTACGAGCAGCCTGGGTGTACTCCCTGCGACTCGGATGAGTCCGGCGCTCGCCTCACCGTGTTCCACCGCGGCGCGCAGAGCCGATTCGTCGGAGAAGTCCCGGACCCGCAGCGCGGACTCCGCGCGCAACACACCGGCGTCACCCACGACGCCGAGCACCGGTGTGCCCGCGCTGCCGAACGCCGCACCGATGATGAACACCAGCATCAAAGGCAGCGCCACGAGGAAGAACAGGCCGGTGCGATCGCGGAGTGCACGACGGACGTTGATCCAGCCGATCGAGAGGACTTTCACGGTCGCACCACCTTTCGGAACAGCAGCAGTGCCGCCGTGCCCGTCACCGCGGCGAACGCGGTCATGGCGGCGACCGACGGCAACACCGCGACGACCTCACCACCCGCCAGATCGGCGAGCCCCCGCAGGAACCACCGATGTGGCGCGGCCAGGCTGAGTACCTCCAGCAGCCCGCCCGCCTGTGACACCGGGAAGAACGCGCCGCCGAGTGAGCCGAGCACGATCGCGATGACCGCCTGCCAGCCGCCCGCCTGGTCCGGTGTCTTCGCGAGTGCGGCGACCACCGCCATCGCACCTGTGGCGGCGAGCACTCCGGAGAGCACGAGCATCGCGACCCCCAGGGGATTTCCCCATCGCGCGCCCATCAGCAGCGAACTGGCCACGACCAGAACGGTCATGCTCAGCACGCCGATTGCCACGCTCGTCAGCAGCTTGCCCGCGAGGATCGACGACCGGCGCACCGGCGCGGCGAGCAGTCGTGCCATCGTGCCGGTGCGGCGTTCCTCCAGCAGTCCGGTCACGCCCAGCTGTACGGCGAAGAACAGGAAGAACACGGCCATTCCTGCGGCGTACTGGGTTTTCGCGTCGAGCTGTCTGCTGGTGGTGGTGTCCTCGGCCACCGTCACCCTGGGAAGTGCGGCGGCGGCCTCGGCGGCGAGTTCGGCGGGCGAGGTGGTCAGTCCGGAGTGGATGGTCGCGGCGACCGCCTGGCGCACTGCGGTGAGCCGGTCGGTGTAGGACTGGGCGAGCGAGCGGGCGACCTGCGTGCCGGTCGGGGCGTCCACGTCCCCGACGACCTCGATCCGCGCGGCGCGGCCCGTGAGCACGTCCTCGGTCAACCCCGCCGGCAGGAGGAACGCCGCCGTCGTCTCGCCCTTGTCCACCAGCGTGCGTGCCTCCTGCTCGGTGGCCGCGGGCCGGATCTCGATGGCGCCGGAGCTCGCGGCACCGCGCAGGACCTCGTCGGTGAAGGTCCTGGCGATGGCGCCGCGGTCGGAGTCCACGACGGCGTAGCGGAAGAGCTGGCTGTCGCCGCCGACGTTGCCGAGGATGAGCGTGAAGATGCCGGCGAGCCCCAGCGGCAGGACGAGCGCGAGTACGTAGGCGGTCCGGTCGCGGGCGCGTTCGCGCAGGTCGCGCGCGGCGATCAACAGGGCGTGGCGCATGGTCACTCCCGTAGTGCTTTGCCGGTGAGGTGCAGGAAGACGGTCTCGAGGTTGGGTTCGGCGACCTCGACCGACCGCACCACCACACCGTCGGCCGAGATCGCGGACAGCACCAGCGGCAGGGTTTCCCGCGCGTCGTCCACGACCAGTTCGAGGCCCTGTCCGTGCGTGGCCATGCCGTGCACGTTCCGGATCGAGCCGAGCACCGAGGCCGCGTGCGTGACGTCGCCGTCCAGCAGCAACGAGATCCGGTCCCGTTCGCCGAGCCGCTCGACGAGTTCGCGGCGCGTGCCCTCGGCGATCAGGCGGCCGGAGTCGATGACGCCGACGCGGTCGCAGAGGCGCTCGGCCTCTTCCATGTAGTGCGTGGTGTAGAGGATCGCCATGCCTTCGGCCGCGAGTGCTCGGACGTTGTCCATGATCTGGTTGCGGCTCTGCGGGTCGACGCCCGCAGTGGGCTCGTCGAGCACCAGCAGCTTCGGTTCGTGCAGCAGCCCGATCGCCACGTTGAGCCGTCGCTTCATCCCGCCCGAGTACTCCCGAGCCAGGTCGCCGGCGCGGTCGGCCAGGCCGACCACGTCGAGCACGTGGTCGACGCGACTCCTCGGAGCCCCGTACAAGCTCGCGAAGAACCTGAGGTTCTCTCGCCCGGTGAGGTCCGGGTAGAGCGCGAGCTCCTGCGGCACGTACCCGACCAGGCGCTTGGCGGCGATTGCGTTCGTGGACATCGGTTCACCTGCCACGAGCACCTCGCCCGCGTCCGGTGCGAGCACACCGGTGATCATCGAGATCGTGGTGGTCTTGCCCGCGCCGTTCGGGCCGAGCAGACCGTACGTCTCACCTTCGGAGATGGTGAACGAGACGTCGTCCACCGCGAGCACGTCACCGAACCGGCGTTTCAGGCCGGAGCATGAGAGGACCGTCATGGTGTGCTCCTTCCGCTGGAACCACCACGACGGGGCAGCGGGCGTGCCGCAGGCAGTAGCTCGTGACCGAGCTCATCACCAGCACGCCCGACCTGTGGTCGCCGTGCCCGCCGACCACCAGGAAGTCAGCGCCGGCGGCCCGTTCGACGAGCACCGGTCCGGGGGTGCCGAGCGGGATGTCCTGGTCGATGCGCACGCCGTTGCCGGCCGCGCCGAGGGCGTCCACAGCGGCACGGAGATTGCGCCGATGCCCTTCGGCGAACGGATCGGCTTCGTTGTCGGCCGAGGGCTTGAAGTGGCAGACCGACAGCGCGAGCACGGACGCGTTCGTGCGCTTGGCCTCCGCGACGGCCCAGGCGAGCGCGGCCTTCGCGGCGGGCGAACCGTCGACACCGACGACGATGCGGGACTCGGAGTTCATGAGGGGCTCCTCGCGTGGATTCGCCACTCAGCGTGCTCGCAGGCGCGGCCTTTGGCGCAGGGGCTTTCGTCCCGCCTGATCAGTGCACAACTTCTCGCGCCATCCAGGGAATCGCATGCGTCGAAGCCAGGGACGCCGACGCGCAGGTGTTCGACTGTGACATCTGCGTCCGGCGCGCCGACGCCGGTCTCAGCCTTCCCACCGAACCCTCGGCACGCCAGAGACTTCTGCCTCCTAAGCGGTGTCCGGTGACCAATGGTCGTGCCGGTGACGGGACCAAGGGCACTGGGGAGGAGCAACTCGCGCGCGCAGCCTTGACCACGGAGGTGGACCATGGACGCGACAATGCTGGCCCGAGCCGTCCGCCAGGCCTTTCCCGGCCGCAATCAGCTCGCCACCGCGGGCGACCGTCTCGAGGGCGCCGTGCTCGTCGCGGCCGTGTTCGTCGCGCTGCTGGCAGTACCCGTCGTGGGCGCCATCGGCTCGGAGGTCTATGCCACCCAGTTGGTCCAGTCGGTGAGCGAGAAGCGCGCGCGGCAGCAGGTGGACGCAGTGCTGATCGAAGACGCGCCACCGGTGAACGGGTTCGTGGACCCGGACGGTCCGGTGGAGTCCGCACCTGTGCGGGCGACGTGGCGCGGGCCGGACGGAACAGAGCGGCAGGGCACCGTCCAGGCCGCTCATGGCCGCAAGAGCGGTGGGGCCGTGCCGGTCTGGGTGGACAGCGCTGGAGCTCTGACGCGGGCACCGCTGACCACCGAAGGCGCGGCGATCGAGGCGATGGCGCTGGCCGTCCTGCTGTGGGTAGGGGTTTCAGCCGTGATGGCGCTGTCTTACCTGGCGGTGCGCTTCGTGCGCCAGCGGATGCGCATTCGCCGGTGGGCGGCGGAGTGGGAACGGATTGCTGCCGACTGGACCGCACGCTGACAAGGCCGTTCGAGGACAGGGAGCAACTGTCATGAAGGTGCTGGTCGGATATGCGACGGCCGCGGGATCAACTGAAGGAATCGCGCGCTGGATCGCGGACAGGCTGAGTGGTCGGGGCTACGACGTCGTGACCCACGTGATGGAGGAAGGAACGAGCACGGCTGGCTACGACGCCTACGTGCTCGGCAGCGCGGTGCACGACCGGGCGTGGCTACCGGCCGGCGCGGCATTCCTGCGGCACCAGCGGAAGTTGTTGAAGGGCAAGCCTGTGTGGTTGTTCAGTGTCGGCTTGCCCGGTGCGCTGCGAGGACCGCTGCGGCGCTGGGCCGGCATGGAGGCTGCGACGATCCTAGGGGAGCTGGTGGACGAGGTAACGCCTGTCGAGCACCAGCTGTTCACCGGTGTCGTGAGCAAAGGAGCGTTCGGCAGGTTCGGGGCGCTGGCTTTTCGCGCGGTGGGCGGCTGCTTCGGCGACTTCCGCGACCGGGCCGCGGTAGAGACGTGGGCCGATGGCATCGCGGACTCGCTCGACACCGTCAAGGCCGCCACGATCCACCGTCCATATTGAACACAGTGGTGGGGGGGGGGGGGGGGGCGGGC
>NZ_JAXAVU010000006.1:0-207606 GCF_033949975.1 Lentzea sokolovensis | reverse complement strand
GGGCACTTCAGAGAGGGTGTCGTCCGACCATACCGCCCGCCGATGGACCACTATGACCCGAACGTTGGGTGAGGGAGGTCTCGGGTGTTGATTGCCGGCCCGGACACACGTGTCGTCGAACTGCGGGTACATGGCGTGCAGGGAACGACGCCGCAGACGCTGGTCGACGCCGTTGCGGCCGTGGACGTTGCGGGAGACGGCCTCGGGCGCATCGTGCGCCCGGCGGACAGACTCCGCAGGCCCGCGCCCGGACCGGTGCTGCAGACCGAGGGACGTCCGATACCTCGCGTCGTGGAGGGCTACCTGTGGGGCGGAATGACGTCCGGAGGTGTGGCCAAGGCCACGTGGGCGCTGCTCTTCCCGTTCAGCATCGCGAACGTCGCGCACTGGATGCTCCCTCCCGTCCCCGAACGGAATCTGCCCGCCCACCTGCTCGGCATCGGTCTGCGGTCGTTGTTGCGGGTGTTCGCCCTGCTGCTGACGGCGTTGCTGGTCGCGCAGATCTCCGTGGTCAGCCTGGACCTGCTCGCCGCCCAGTGTCTCCGGCCGGGTACTGCGTGTTTGACCAGCATTCCGGCTGACGTGCGCACGTTTCCCTGGTTCCGGACCTTTCTGGGGCTGCTGCCGATCGTCGTGGTGATCGCGGTGATGCGGCGCGTCTCGCACGTCGAGTGGCGGATCGAGCGCAAGGCGATCGCCGACGCCGAGGAGCAGGAGAAACAGCCCGCGTCCGGACTGCCCGGCGCCCACGTCGCGACCGACCCGGACACGCCGGCGTTGCGGTCGCTGCACGTCGTGACGGCGCTCGCGGTGACGGCACTGATCGCCCTGGGCGGTCCGTTGAAGCAGCTCACGGCCTCCGGCGGCATGGGCGTGGCGATCACGGTGGCGTGGATCGTGTCTCTCGTGTTCATCGGCGTGTCCGTGCTCGGTGCGCTGCTGCTGGACGATCCCACGGGCGGTGCGCCTCATCGCGGCGGACGGTGGCTGCGCGCGGCGTTGGGCCGTAAGCCGCGAAGGCTGCTGTTGGTGTTCTCGGTGCTTTTGGTTCTGACGACACTCGGCTTGCAGGAACAACTGCCGTTGCGGGTGCCCGGCGCGGACGTGACCGTGCAGGTCGTGGCGTTGCTGATGGCGTTCGTGCTGGTGCTGTTCGGGCTGATGCTGATTCCCGCCGCCCTGCTCGCGCGGGGCACCTGGAAGTCGTTGCCGCGCGAACTGCGGCCGTGGGCGGGCGGCTGGTTCTCCGCGCCGGTGCTGGCGATCGCCGGTCTGCTCGGCGGTGGCTTCGGCGCCGGGGTCGCGTTGCCGGTGCGCAAGGCTCTGGGCGACGGGCTGAGGCTGCCGGCCGGCTACGAGTACATCACCCTGTTGTGGGGTGTGGCGGGCGCTTTGGCGCTGTTGAGCACGTTCGCGGTGGCGTCGTTCACCGGCGCCGTGCGGTGGCGGGCGTTCCGCAAGGGCAAGGTGTGGGCGCGCGAGGCGTCGTTGCTGCACTCCGGCCGGATGCGCGACCTTCGCACCGCGACACGCGCGTGGTGGTGGGCGCGCTGGGAACGCAACCACGGCCACCACATGATCCTGATCGTCGCGTCCGTGCTGGTGGTCGGTGCCGTGCTGGCCACGGTGCTGCGGGTGCAGAACGTCCCGCTCGGCTCTTGGGCGGTGTTCTCGGCTTTCGGCGTGTTCGTGCTCGGCCTGCTCGCCGTGTCGCTGCTGCGCGCCGTCTATCTGGCGGCGCGGCAACCGGAGTCCGGCCGGCGGCTCGGGATCATCGCGGACATCGCGCAGTTCTGGCCGCGCGAAGCTCACCCGATCGTGCCTCCCTGCTACGCGCTGAAGGTCGTGCCGGAGCTCGTCGCCCGCGTGCAGGACCACCTGCGCGACCCAGGAACCCGCGTCGTCCTCTGTGGACACTCGCAGGGATCCTTGCTGGTCGCCGTCGCGGCAGCCCGGTTGCTGGAGGAACTGCCCGCGCACGACCGCGAACGGATCGGGCTGCTGACGGCAGGTTCGCAGCTGCAGTGGGCTTACCCGCGGGCGTTCCCCGCCGTGGTGCCGCACGCGTCACTGGCCCGGCTGGCCGGCGGGCTGGACGGACGCTGGCGCGCGCTGTGCCGGGGCACGGACCCGTTGGGCGGCGCGGTGACGACGTGGCGGCGGCAGGTGTTCGACGGCATGCTGCTCGGCGTCGGCTACCGGGAGGACGGCTCGGAGGGCGCGCTGGCACCGGCGTTGCGCGGGCCCACCGGGGCGTTGGTGCTGGGCGGCGACCACTGGCTGCCGGATCCGCAGCGGGGCCCGTTCCCCGGACGGCGGTGGCGGTCGGGGGTGTCGGCGCACTCGGACTACACGTCGGATCCGGAGTGGGACCGGGCGGTGGCGATCGCGGCGGGGCTGTTGCAGGTGGACGCGCCGGAGTCGCCTTCGCTGCCGTTCGCACGCAAGCCGGAAACTCGGTCGCGGGACGTGTTGGGCGGCTCCTAGTGGCGTGGCTTGGAACGTTGCCGGGGGATTCGCGGTCAGACGGGTGCATCGGGGTGTCGCCCCCACGTCCTCGTACTGGGTTGTACGGGGGCGTGGGGGCGGCGCCGCGAGGCGCCCTGCTGGGCGTGAATTACCTCGCCAACGTTCCGAGACACGCCACTAGACCGCGACGACGATCTTCTTCCCGTCGTGGAGCCCCTTCGCCAGGTGGCGGTGTGCGTCGACGACGTCGTCGAGGGCGAACACCCTGTCGACGGCGGGCCGCAGGGCACCGAGGCGGACACCGGCGTTCAGGAAGGCCGCCATGCGATTCACCACGACGGCGTCGAGGGTGTGCTCGAAGCTCCGATAGCTGAAGATCGTGAGCGCCGTGCCGCCGGGGAACGGTGTGGGCCGTGGGTCCAGGAAGCCCGCGGCGACCAGCGTTCCGCCGGGGCGGGCCGCCTTCAGCAGATCCTGCTGGCCGGGGCCCATGACCACGTCGAGGACGATGTCGGCGCCGGTCCCGCCGGTGTGCCGGCGGACGGCTTCGACGACGTCCGCTTGGTCGGTGGCGATGACCGCGGCGGCGCCGGCGGCGAGCAGGTCGTCCTTCTTCGCGGTGTGCCGCGTGACGGCGATGGGCACGGCGCCGATCTGGTTGGCGATCTGAATCGCCGCCCGGCCGACGCCGCCGGATGCCGCGGTGATGAGCACGTGGTCGCCCGGCCGCATCCTCGCCTTCTCGACGAGTGCGCCGTAGGCGGTGGAGTACGCGACCCAGATCGCCGCCGCCTCCGTGACTCCGAGCCCGGCAGGCCGGGCGACGACCCGGCTCGCGGGAACCGTGGTGTAGTCGGCGTAGCTGCCCCTGACGCTCGCGTCCGGAATGGCCGTGATGATCACCGGATCACCGATCTCCAGTCCGGCGACCCCAGGGCCCAGCGCATCGACGACGCCGGTTCCTTCAACGCCGAGGCGAGCGTGCGGCAGGGGAACGACCGCGGGCGAGGTCCCGGAACGCATCATCTGGTCGAGCGGGTTGACGGCGAACGCCTCGATCCTGACCCGCACCTCACCGGCCGCGGGTTCGACGACCGGCTCCTCGACGACGTGCATGACTTCCGGACCGCCGAACTCGTCGAACACGACGACTCGTGGCATGGGGATTCCTCCGCATCTGGTGCTGAACTCGCTGCTGCGGAAGACGTTACGAAGCCGTCAGGTACCTCCTGGTACCTTCGATTCACATGCAGAACGCGGCCGGACCGACCTTCCTCGCCGACTGCCCCACGCGCCTGGCGGTCGAGATCATCTCCGACAAGTGGGCAGTGCTGGTGCTCTTCGGCCTGAGCCACCAGCCTCGCCGGCACGGTGAGCTCGTCGACCTCATCGGCGGCATCTCGCGCAAGGTCCTCACCCAGACCCTGCGCCGGCTCCAGCAGTACGGTCTGGTCGAGCGCCGCGCCGACGCGCCCCGGCAGGTCGAGTACAGCCTTACCGACCTCGGCCGCACCCTCGTCGAGCCGATCGAGGTCCTGACGAACTGGGCGAGGGACCACGGCGGTGCCATCGCCGACTTCCAGGAGGCAGCGGAAACCCGGTCGCGGGACGCGCTGGGCGACTCCTAGTCTGCGAATCATGCTGACCGGGGATCTTGTCCGACTGCGGCCCGTCGAGCCCGAGGACGCCGACGCGTTCCATCGCTGGCACAACGACGAAGAAGTCATGCGGTGGCTGCAGAGCTACTTCCACACGTCGCTGGCATCGGCGCGCAAACGCTTCGGCGACCGCCAGGAGAACTCGTACGAGAAGGTCACCTTCTGCATCGAGACGCTGAAGGACGGCAAGCTGATCGGCGTCGTCGTCTTGCGGGACGCGGATCCGATCAACGCGCGGGCCGAGGTCGACATCTACATCGGCGAGAAGGACCACTGGGGTGGCGGCTACGGCACCGATGCGCTGCGCACGGCGTGCAGGTACGGGTTCGACACCATGCGGTTGCACTCGATCGAACTTGGTGTCGTGGAGGCGAACGCCCGCGCGATTCGGTCCTACGAGAAGGTCGGTTTCCAGGTCGACGGACGGTTCCGTCAGTCGTTCTTCCGCGACGGTGAATGGCACGACGCGCTGCTGATGTGCGTTCTCAAGGACGAGCTCAAGTGAGCGCGGGCGCGAGGTGACCGATCGCCTCGCGCAGGTGGTCTTCGACTGAGGTGGTCGGCACCACGACGAGGCCGGACGGGCGGACGTCCACCCAGCGTTGCACCGCCAGGCGTGCGGCGGCGGACACCGCGGCCGCCAGGACCTCGGCGCCGACCGGGTCCTTGCCCAGGCGTTCGGCGATCACGGTGGCGATCGGGGGTTCCATGGACGCCACCGAGTCGAGGTAGGCCTCGCGCAGGGCCGGTGTCGAGGTGATCAGCGCGAGGGCCTCGGTCGGCGGTTCGCGGTACTGCTCGGCGAACGCGGCGATGATCGAGTCGACCAGAGGTTCGGACGAAGGCCGCGAGCGCAGTGCGTCCGCTACCTGGAGGGCGCGCGAGGCCGTGATGCCGGCGACGATCGCGTGCTCGCGGCTGGCGAAGTAGTTGTTGTAGGTGCGCGGCGAGACGTTCGCCGCTTCGGCGATCTCGTCGACTCGTACGTCGTCCACGCCCTTCTCCAGGGCGAGGCGCAGTGCGGCGGCCGACAACGCCGCTCGGGTCTCGGTCTTCTTGCGCTCGCGCAGTCCCACGCCGGTCACTCTAGAGACCGGTTGCAACACGATCACTACCGATTGACTTTCGATAGATCACTACCGATACTCGATCCATGATTGCTGAACGTTGGGCGGTGACAGCCCTCCGGGTGTTCCTGGTGGCGTTGTTCGGGATCCTCGTCGTGCTGGAGACGTTGTCGATCCCAGGCTCGTACGCGTACATGGCGCAGCAGAACCCCGCGGAGGCCCACCTGAGGTGGCCCTCGACGATCGTGTCGATCTTCTGGGTCGTGTGCGTGCAGGTGGTCATCGTCGCCACCTGGAAGCTGCTCACGTTGGTGCGCAAGGACCTGATCTTCACCGAGGCCGCGATCAAGTGGGTCAACGTGATGGTGTGGGCGATCGCCGCGGCGTGGGTCGTGCTGGTGGGGGTGTTCATCTGGGTCGGCGTCAACGCCGACGACCCCGGCGTGATCGTGTTGTTCTTCCTGTTCACGTCGGCGGTGTCCGTGGTCGGGCTCGTGCTCGTCGTGATGCGGGCGCTGCTGCAGCGCGCCACGACGCTGCGCGCCGACATGGAAGCGGTGATCTGATGGCCATCGTCGTGCGCATCGACGTCGAACTGGCCAAGCGCAAGATGAGCGTCGGCGAGTTCGCGGAGAAGGTCGGGCTGACCCCCGCCAACGTCGCGGTGCTGAAGAACGGGCGGGCGAAAGCCGTGCGGTTCAGCACTTTGGAAGCCATGTGCCGGGTTCTGGAGTGCCAGCCCGGCGATCTCCTCGAGTTCGTGGACGACGAGGAGTCCGCCTAGCCCAGCCGCTTCGCCAGTCGGTCGGCGGCCTCCAGCCGCCCCGACTCGGCGAGCAGGCCCACCGGTGCCAGCACGTAGTCGCGGTCGACGGTGATCTCGGCGGTCCGCAGCACCGGTCGCAGCACCGGGTCGGCCCGCAACGCCTCGACGATCGGCGAAATGTCCTTCGTGTGCCGGAAAACGCCACCGGAGAGCACGAGCAGACCCGCGCCGTGCGGGCCGAGTTGCCCGTCGACCTGCCTGAGATGCCTGCGCACAGCCAGAATCGCCGCGAACGAGGCCAGCTTCACGTCGACGGCCGGGTCTTCCGCCAGCCAGTCGACGTTCTCGGCGCGGTACTGCGCCTCCGCAGTCAGGTCTTCGGTCGTCAGGCGTTCGGCGAGCGCTTCCTTGACCACGCCCGGCGCGGACCAGCGCATGCCGAGATCGCCTTCCACGGTGCGGCGGTCCGGCGGCAGCGCGACCGTCCTCTCCAGACCTTCACTGTCCACAGTCGACACCGCCGAGTAGACGTCCGTGGTCGCACCGCCGACGTCCACCACGAGCACCGCGCCTTCGCGATCCTGTGCCGCGACCCGGGAAACGCCTGCCAGCACGGCATCCGGTGTCACGGCCCGCACGAGCTGACGGAACCGCGGGCCGCGCGACAGGCCTTTGCCGCCGATCACGTGCTGGAGGAACGCCTCGCGGATCGCTCGACGGGCCGGTTCCGGGGCGAGCCGACCGACGTCGGGCAGCACGTTCGGACAGGCCACCACGGTGCGTTTCGCCAGTAGTTCCAACGCTTCCGGCTGCGCCTCGACGTTGCCCGCCAGCACGATCGGCACGGCCACGCGGGCGAGCTTCGCGGCGTTGTGCAGCAGGACCGACTTATCGCCGCCGTCCGTGCCGCCGACCAGCAGAATCAGGTCCGGTGTCGTGGCTCGGAGTGCCTTCACGTCGACCGGGCCCGCGCTGACGTGCACGATCTTGGCGCCCGCGGACAACGCCACCCGGTAGCCCGCCTCGGCGCTCACCACACGTTCCTGACCGACGACGGCAAGCCTGAGACCGCCCCCGGCCGACGAGCACGCGAGGATCTCGCCGTCACCGACCTCGGAGCGCAGCACGTCGATGCCGCGCAGCACCTCCGGCGGCGTGGTCGGGTGCTGCCCGGTCCGGACCAGCTCGCCCTCGGGAGTGACGAGAGCGGCCTTGGTCCAGGTGGAACCGACGTCGAGACACAGGATCACGGGGTTAGCTTGCCATCATGAAGCTCACGCCCAAGGTGATCCTCGAAGGCACGCGGCTGACCGGCAAGACGGATTTGGCCTTCGCCCTGAACGAACACCCTCGTCTCGTCGGGCATCGCCGGTACCGCTACCACTCGCCGTTGATCTCGGCGGAGTGGAGCGGGTTCAGCAACGAGCCGTGGGGTCGTGGGCTGATCGACTTCGCGCCGGACGAGACCGCGCACGCGATGGAGACCTACGAGACGTGGGTGCGGATGTTCGAACTGCAGCGCTACTACTCCTGGATCGTCGACCGCTTCCACCTGTCCACGCTGGCGTTCCAGGCACGGCAGGGTCGCGAGTTCGACTTCGGCTGGCTGGAGGAACGGCTGAAGCCGCTCAACTTCGCGATCGTGCTGTGCACGCGGCCCGAGGACACGTTCGAGGAGGCGCGGGAGGAACGGCTGAAGATCAGCGCGAACCCGAAGCAGTACGTCGAGCTGGAGCCGTTCGTCGAGGAGCAACGGCAACTCCGCGAGCTCGCGGCGAAGTCGATCCTGCCCGTGCTGGAGCTGGACGTGGCGCGGCAGGGCCCGGACGACGTGGCCGAGTGGCTCGACCAACGAGGTCTGCTGACGCTCTAATCGTCGGCTTTCTCGTGCACGGTCTGCATGAACGACCCGAGCTGCGCGAGCTGGTCCGGCGTGAAGAGGTCGATCAGGTACTCGCGGACCGTGGTGACGTGACCGGGTGCGGCGGTGCGCAGCAGGTCCTTGCCCGCGTCGGTCAGCACGGCGAGGATGCCGCGCTCGTCGGACTCGTGCGGTTCGCGCCGCACGAGTCCCGACTTCTCCAGCTTGCCGATCTGGTAGGTCAACGAGCTCTTCGAGACCACGACCCTGCGCGCCAGTTCGGTCATGCGCATGCGGTTGCCCGGCTGTTCGGACAGGACGACCAGCACGTTGTACTGCGCGTGCGAGAGGCCCGCGTCGCGCTGCAACTGCTGTTCGATCTGCCTCTCGAGGAGGTGGTACGCCTGGACGAAGTGATGCCAGGCGCTGCCTTCCTCCTCCGAGAGCCACCGCGCGTTTCCCATGGTGGGCAGGTTAGTTGGTCACGCCGCTAGATCCCCGGCTCTTCACCCTGCTTGACCACCGGTTCCGGCTCGACCTTGGTGTCGCCGGTCTTGCCCAGCACCGAGTTGCGTCGGCTGTAGACGAAGTAGACGACGACGCCGAGCGCCATCCAGATGATGAACCGGATCCAGGTGAGCGCGGTCAGGTTCAGCATCAGCCACAGGCAGGCGAGAATCGCGAGGATCGGCACCAGCGGCACGAGCGGCACGCGGAAGCCACGCGACAGGTCCGGCCGCGTCTTGCGCAGCACCAGCACACCGCCGGAGACGAGGATGAACGCGAACAACGTGCCGACGTTCACCATCTCTTCGAGCTTGCCCGCGGGGAAGAAGCCCGCCGCGACCGCGACCAGCGCGCCGACGATGATCGTGATGCGCGTCGGCGTGCCGTGGCTGCCGGTCTTCGCGAGCTTGCGCGGCAGCAGGCCGTCGCGCGACATCGCGAACAGCACACGGCTCTGGCCGAGCATCAGCACCATGACGACGGTGGTCAGACCGGCGAGCGCGCCGACCGAGATCACCGTTGCCGCCCAGTCGACCCCGTTGTCCGAGAACGCCTTGGCCAGCGTCGCGCGCGTGCCGTCCGGCTGCGTGGCGAGCTCCGTGTACGGCACCATGCCGGTGATCACCAGCGTGACGGCGACGTAGAGCACCGTGACGATCGCGAGCGAACCGAGGATGCCGCGCGGCACGGCCTTCTGCGGGTTCTTCGTCTCCTCCGCCGTGGTCGCCACGACGTCGAAACCGATGAACGCGAAGAAGACGATCGAAGCCGCGGCCAGCATGCCGAGCACGCCGTAGGTGCTGCCCGAGTAGCCGGTGATCAGTGAGAACAACGACTGCTCGACGCCCGTGTGCGCGGCAGGCCCGCCTTCGGCCGCCGGCGGGATGAACGGCGAGTAGTTCTCGGCCTTGATGTAGCCGATGCCGAGCACGATCACGAGCAGCACCACGGCGACCTTGATGGCCGTGATGACCGCGCTGACCCGCGAACTCAGCTTCGTGCCGACGACCAGCAGGGTCGTGATCACCGCGACGAGCAGCACGGCGCCCCAGTCGAACTTGAGGCCGTCACCCACCTCGGTCTTCACATCGAGACCCATGAGGCCCAGCGTCGTCTGCAGGTAGGCCGACCAGCCCTTGGCGACCGCGGCCGAACCGACCGCGAACTCCAGCACCAGGTCCCACCCGATGATCCACGCGGCGAACTCGCCGAACGTCGCGTAGGAGAAGGTGTACGCGCTACCCGCGACCGGCACCGTCGAGGCGAACTCGGCGTAGCACAACGCAGCCAGCGCACAGGCGATCGCCGCCAGCACGAACGACAGCGAGACCGACGGCCCCGCGATGTTGCCCGCGGTGCTCGCGGTGAGCGTGAAGATGCCGGCGCCGATGACGACCGCGACGCCGAAGACCGTGAGGTCCCACGCCGTCAGATCCTTGCGGAGCTTCGTGTCCGGCTCGTCCGTGTCAGATATCGACTGCTCGATCGACTTCGTGCGCCACAACCCGTTCCCCGGCACGGTGCATACCTCCTTGATGGAAACCGATTCGGCCCACCCTAGAGGTATCCACGACCTGGGACCCCTATAGCTCGTTTCACATGGCAAACGGGGCGTTTCTCACTCGACTGGAGTGCGAAACGCCCCGTTCGGCCAGATCAGGAGCTGGCGACCGTCGACCGGTCCAGGTCCGGCTCCAGGTAGATCAACCGGGCGTGCGGCACCTTGGCCCGCACCCGCTGCTCGGCGTCGTTGATCGCCTGAGCCACCTCGTCCAGCTGCAGCCCCGGGTTGAGCGCGATCTTCGCCGCGACGAGCATCTCCTCCGGCCCGATGTACTGCGTCTTGATGTGGATGACGCGCTGCACCTTGCCGGCGGCCAGCTCATCGATGATCACGTTGAGGTCCTTGTCCGACGCACCCTCACCGATGAGCAGCGACTTCATCTCGATGATCAGGATGACCGCGATGACGCCCAGCAGCACACCGATGGCGACCGTGCCGAGCGCGTCGAAGACCGGGTTCCCGGTGATCGTCGCGAGGCTGACACCGATCAGGGCCAGCACCAGACCGATCAGGGCGCCCGCGTCCTCCAGCAGCACGACCGGCAGTTCCGGCGTGCGGGAGTTGCGGATGAACTGCCACCAGGTGGCGTCGCCCTTGATCTTCTTCGACTCGACGATCGCGGTGTAGAAGCTGTAGGACTCCAGGCCGATCGCGACGACGAGGATGCCGACGGCGACGAGCGGGCTGGAGAGGTCCTCGGGGTGCTGCAGCTTGTGGATGCCCTCGTACAGCGCG
Organism: Lentzea sokolovensis; assembly: GCF_033949975.1. Taxonomy (NCBI): domain Bacteria; kingdom Bacillati; phylum Actinomycetota; class Actinomycetes; order Pseudonocardiales; family Pseudonocardiaceae; genus Lentzea; species Lentzea sokolovensis. The sequence continues at coordinate 196,979 of NZ_JAXAVU010000006.1, read as the reverse complement.
AAGACCGAGCCGAGCGTGAAGAGCATCAGCGCCACCACGAACGACCAGAAGTACCGGTCGCGGCCGAAGCCGAACGGATGCAGCTTGGTCGCCCTGCGCTGAGCCGTCTTCTGGCCGAGCAGCAGCAGGCCCTGGTTCGACGTGTCGGCCACGGAGTGCACCGACTCGGCGAGCATCGACGACGAGCCGGTGATCAGGAATCCGATGAACTTGGCCACCGCGATTCCTGCGTTTGCCACCAACGCCGCGACGATGGCCTTGGTTCCGCCCCCTGCTGACACGCCTGTCTCCTTGCTGAGAACCAGTCCGGTTTGTCCGGTCGTGAACCTTAGTCTGTTCCGGCCGTGGCACGGAAAAGTTCAGCGGATTCAACACCATCCGGGCGCACGAGCACCGCCGGGTCCGACGCGGGCAGCCACACGGACTGACCACGCGCCAGCTTCAGCTCGTCGCCTCGGGCGTTCGTGAGTACCACGGAACCCTCGGTGCAAATCATGATCTGCGGGCCGTCGTGGTTGATCCGCGTCTCGCCTGCCAGGTCCAACCTGGACAGTTCGAACTCGGGCGCGGGTGTGCGGTAGATCCGGACGCCGGGCTGGACCTCCTCGCCCAGCAGCACTTCCATGTCACCGCAGGTGAAGTCGAGCACACGCAGCAGCTCGGGCACGTCGACGTGCTTGGGCGTGAGGCCGCAGCGCAGGACGTTGTCCGAGTTCGCGAGGATCTCGATGCCCGTTCCGCGCAGGTAGGCGTGCAGGTTGCCGGCGGGCAGGTGGATCGCCTCGCCCGGCTGCAGCACGATGCGGTTCAGCAGCAGTGCCGCGAGCACGCCCGCGTCGCCGGGGTAGGACTCGCCCAGCTCCAGGATCGTGCGGCACTCCAGATCGAACTCGCCGTGCTCCTTCACGTGCAGCACGCACGCGTCGAGAACCTGGGGCAGCAACGTGCTCAACGACGTCTGCGGCAGCGTGATCAGCATCGTGAACAGCGCGCGCAGGCCCGACGAGTCTGGCTGGCCGACCAGCATCTCGGTGTACGGGGACAGCGCGGGCGCGTCCAGGGAGCGCAGCAGCGAGACGGTCCGCGACGGCTCCCGGAAACCGGCCAGCGCGTGGAACTCGGTCAGCGCGCAGACCAGTTCCGGCTTGGCTGCCGGGTCCTTGTAGTTGCGGACCGGGGAGTCGAGCGGCACGAGACGCTTCTCCTCGGCCGCGAAGCCCTCCGCCGCCTGGGCTGCCGACGGGTGCGCCTGCAGGCTCAGCGCCTCGTCGGCGGCGAGCACCTTGAGCAGGAACGGGAGCCTGCTGCCCCACCGCGCGGCGACGCGCGTGCCGAGCTGACCGTCCGGGTCGGACGCCAGCAGGTCGAGCAGCGAGCGCTCGGTGCCGTCCGCGCCGGCCACGCGGGACGGGTCGCCGGGGTGGGCGCCCATCCACAGTTCGGCCTCGGGATGGGGTGCTGGCACCTCCTTCCCGAGCAGCTCGGCGATGGCCGTGCGTGAACCCCACGCGTACGGCCTTACCGCGTTGTGCAGCAGGTCCACTTCTAAGTCAGCTCCCAAATCAGTACGGGTTGCCGCCGAGAGTTCCGGCGGCGAGCCCGAGGTACAGCGCGGCCAGTTCGAAGCGGAGCGCGAGGAGTGCGGCGCTGACCGCGTCGCCTCCCGCCACCTCGACGGCCGGCTCCAGCACGTCCGCGCCCGGCAGGGCGTCCTCGGCGGCGTGCCGAACAGCGTCCGCCACCGGGCCCTGGCGCACAGCCAGCAACAACACGCGCACGAGTCCGCTGCCCGGCTCGTCGTCCGGGTCGGCGAAGAGGTCTGCACCCGAGGTTCCCTGCACCGCGCGGCGGTGCAGCACCGGGCGGGTCAGCGCCTGTGGATACCCGGCGACGTCGCACGCCACACCGGCGAACGCCGCCAGCACGCCCGCGCCGTGCATGCCGACCGACGTGGCGACCTCGTCGAGGCCCCACAGCAGCGGCGTGCGGTCGGCGACGCGCAACGCGAGCGACTTCGCCGGGTTCACGAACGACTCGTGCATCGGGTGGTCGCGCTCGGCCTCCCGGTCGAGCTCGTCCGCGATCAGTTCGACGTCGGCCTTGAGCAGACCGAGCGAGTGCAGCACCAGCAGCCACGCGGCGAGCGCGCGCGGGAAGCTGAAGCCCGGCGGCACGTCGATGCGAGGAGGCAGCAGCACGGCCCGGCCGGCGGCGGCCGCGGCGATCGGACCGGAGTCCGGTGCCGTCAGCAGTGTGCGGGCGCCCCTGCGGACGGCCCTGTCGATCGACTCGGCGAGCACCCGGTCGCCGGGGTCCTCGGTGTGCGCGAGCACGACGTCGAGAGCGCCGACCCAGGGCGGCACCTCGTCGGCGAGCACGACCGGCACCGAGCAGCCGGGGCCGAGCAACGCCATGACGACGTTGGCGACGGCGACCGAGTGGCCGGGCCGGGTGATGAGCACGACCGCGCGCGGGCGTTCGGCGAAGATCCGCTCCAGCCCCGCCTCGGCCGCGGCCTCAGCGGTGGAACGGACCTGTGCCCCCGCCCGCGCGGCAGCGCGCAGCCAGCCGCCCGTGTCGGCGTCGGCGAGGCGGCTCGGGTCGTCGAGCAGCGTGTCGTCGAGCACCTGATCACACAGCCGACGGCGGCGCGACCGCCTCGTCCAGCAGGAGAACCGGGATGCCGTCGCGAACCGGGAACGAACGACCGCACGCGGTGCACGTGAGGAAGTCAGCTTCCGGATCGGTCGGCGTCCCGACCTGCAGGGGCGCGTGCTCAGGGCACGGGCAGGCGAGAATCTCCAGCAACTGCTCTTCGAGCTTGACGGCCACGGTGTTCTCTCCTCAGGCCCGCACGATCGCGAGGACCTCGTCGCTCAGCGCGGCGACGGCCTCGGGCGTGGCGGCTTCGACGTTCAGGCGCAGCAGCGGCTCGGTGTTCGAGGCCCGCAGGTTGAACCACGACCCGTCCGCCAGCTGCACGGTGAGACCGTCCAGCTCGTCGATCGTGACGCCGTCCTTGGACCCGTACGCGTCCTTGATCGCGGCGATCCGCCCGGCCTGGTCGTTGACCGTCGAGTTGATCTCACCGGAGGCGGCGTAGCGGTTGTAGATCGACGTCAGCGTCGACAGTGGACCGTCCTGCTCACCGAGCGCGGCCAGCACGTGCAGCGCGGCCAGCATGCCGGTGTCGGCCTTCCAGAAGTCGCGGAAGTAGTAGTGCGCGGAGTGCTCGCCACCGAAGATGGCACCGGTCCTGGCCATCTCCTCCTTGATGAACGAGTGGCCGACGCGCGTGCGGACGGGCTTGCCGCCGTGCTCCTGGACGATCTCCGGCACGGCGTGCGAGGTGATCAGGTTGTGGATGACCGTGCCGCCGGGGTCCTTGGCCAGCTCGCGCACGGCCACCAGCGCCGTGATCGCCGACGGGCTCACCGGGTCGCCGTTCTCGTCCACGACGAAGCAACGGTCCGCGTCGCCGTCGAACGCGACACCGGCGTCGGCGCCCTCGGCCTTCGTGCGGGCCTGAAGGTCCACGATGTTCTTGGGGTCGAGCGGGTTCGCCTCGTGGTTCGGGAAGCTGCCGTCGAGCTCGAAGTACATGGGGACGACCTCGATGGGCAGGCCCTCGAAGACCTGCGGCACCGTGTAGCCGCCCATGCCGTTGCCCGCGTCCACGACGATCTTGAGCGGGCGGATGCCCTTCAGGTCGACCAGGTCGTTGAGGTAGGCCGCGTAGTCGACGAGCATGTTGCGCTCCTCGAACGTGCCGGGCTCGACACCCTCGGCGTCCGGAACCTGGTTCTCGGCGTCCTGGCGGATCTGCGCGAGACCAGTGTCCTGGCCGACCGGCGAGGCACCCGCGCGGCACATCTTGATGCCGTTGTACTGCGCCGGGTTGTGGCTCGCGGTGAACATGGCGCCGGGCAGATCCAGCTTGCCGGACGCGAAGTACAGCATGTCCGTGCTGGCCAGACCGATGCTGATGACGTTCACGCCCTGCGCCTGCGCACCTTCGGCGAAGGCACGCGACAGCCCGGGCGACGAGTCGCGCATGTCGTGGCCGATGACGATCGTCGGTCCACCGACCAGGCGCGCGAAGGCGGCGCCGAAGTCGCGGACCAAGCCGGCGTCCAGCTGCTCGCCGACCACCCCACGGATGTCGTACGCCTTGACGATGCCGGACAGGTCACGCACGCCGCACACTCCCGAAACTCGCTCTTGACGGCCACTGCCAGGGCAGCCTACCGGCGAGAAGATTAGTGATGCGTGTGGTCAGTCAGTCCTCGTGCGGATCAGGCAATACCCGCAGGTGGCCACGCCTGTGAGAGCCCGCGGTCACGTCGGGCAGCTTCGGGCTCACATCAGCACGCCCAGCCTCCCTCACCGCCTCGGCCAACGCCGTCAGGTCGTCCACAGTCGGCTCGGGCGCCGCGAACTCACCCTGGTGCCTCACGACCTCCCAACCCCGCGGCGCAGTGAGCCGCAAGGCGTGCTCCTCGCACAGGTCGTAGCTGTGCGGTTCGGAGTACGTGGCAAGCGGCCCGACGACCGCGGTGGAGTCCGCATAGGCGTAGGTGAGCGTGGCGACAGCCGGGTTAGCACACCCGGTTCGCGAGCACCGTCTCACGCTCCGCACGATCGGGGACGATAGCGCGTCCACGGGAGGCTGTGTGTGAGGCACGCTGTGTTTAGTCGTCAGGGGTAGCAACTAGGCTGCTGGGTTGTGGTGATGGCACGGGGTTCACAGCGGCAGAATTCGCCGCGCCGACGCAACCGCGACCGGCACGGCCGAGGCCTGCGCGGCCCGCTCTACCCGGCCACGCTCCCAGCGGCCCGTTCCCGGGCAGAACGCTTCGACGCGCTGGTCATTGAGGCACTGGAGCCCATCGAGGCCCGCTGGCGAACCGAGCTCACCCAACTCGACGTGGCCGTCGACGACGTCCCGGACGTGCAGGTCGAGGGCGAGGACGGCGTGGTGGAGGACGGCAACGTCCCCCTGGCCCGCCTGCTCCCGCCGGGCTCGGACAACCGTGCCCGGATCGTTCTCTACCGCAGGCCTCTCGAGGCGCGGGCGAAGGACGGCGCCGACCTGTCCGACCTGGTGCACGACGTGCTGGTCGAACAGGTGGCGAACTACCTGGGCCTGGACCCGGACGTGGTGGACGAGGGCTGAGACGCCTCTCACACGGGTTCGCCGTCAGGCCGTCTTCCGCCGTGTCGGTATGGCGGTCAGCAACGTGAACAACGCGGCGGCCGCCTGCCCCAGCAACAAGAAGTCCCGCAGGGTGGAGGACATCTCCACCCGGACCTCGGCGGCAGAGGACGGCAACGGCACCCCGACCAGGTGCCCCCAGGCCCGGACAACGGGTACCTGCTGCCCGTCCACGAAGACCTGCCAGCCGGGCTCGTCCTCCGCGGCCAGCACGAGCACCCGCCCCTCCCCGCCGGGCGAGACCTTCACGGCGACCTCCGGCAACGACAGGTTCACCGGCACCACGCCGGACGCGGCCAGTTCCTCAGGCGGCTCCCCGCCGGTCCGGGCCCGCCGAGCCAGATCAGGCGCCAGCAACACCCCGGTGTCGGCCGCGAACCGCAGCCGCAACACCGGCCGCCCGTCAGACGCCCCCGGCGCCACGGACACCAGTTCCCCAGCGGCAGCCCGCACCCGCGCGGACGCCTCCTCGGACGGCAGGACCACGAAGGTCACCCCGGAAGCCGCGGCCTGAGCCAACGCGGTCTTCACCGCGGGCGCGGCGCCGTCCAGCAACGACGAGTTCCACCGCCGCAACCGAGCAGGCGACGAGACCGTGGGCACGAGATCGTCATCCCCGAAGGCGGGCATCCGCCCGGCGACCTGACGCACCGGCGAGCCCAGGATCAGCACGGACCGCCCGGACCGCTCCAACTCGGCGGACAAAGACGGACTCAAGGCAACACCACCGTCAGCCTTCAACGGCCCAGAACGCAGATCCAGCAACCCGGCCACTCCCAAGCTGACCAGCGTCACCACGCCAACGAGGTACACGGCCCGACGCACCCGAACCTGCCCGGCAACGCCCGGCGCCACTCCACGCTGACACCCGGCGAGCACCACGCACACGAGCCCCCACGCCAGCAGAACCAACGGCGTCCCGGGCCACGCCCCGACAGCGGCCACCGCCGCGAGAGCACCGATCGCCAGCACGATCACCAACAGGCCAGGCAGCATCGAAGCGTTGGGCCGCAACACCGCGGCAGCGAACGCGGCGGCCACGAAGACCGAGCACACGACCAGGTTCGGTGGCGGCGACGAGAACGCGGCGCCGAGACCGTTGAGGACCATCTCCGGGTGTTGCAGCAAGACGGCGGGCCACGGCAGAAGCAGCCCCATCGGCAGAAGCACGATCATGAACAAAGCCGCGATCCGGCGTGCGCCGCCGGTGACGGCGATGAAGCCGGCGAGGGCGCCCACGATGATCACGACGTGGGTCAGCGGCGAGAAGGCGCCCAGCACGGCGACGCCGATGGCGGTGCCGGAAGCCATCGGCAGCCAGGCGTGCGTGGACGACGCGCGCAAGACCGCGTACACGCCGGCGAAGACCACGGGCGTCACGACGTGCACGACGATGACGTCCAGACGGCCTTCGGCGACCGCGGTCGTCGCGACCGGCAGCAGGCCGTAGAAGGCGGCCACCACCGCGCGCACGGAACGTCGTACGCGCATACCGCGTGACGCGATGTAGGCCGACAACGCGGCGAGGGGAATGTCGCCGAGCAACAGCAGTGCGACGGCGAACGAAGGCCCGCCGGGGATCAGGCCCAGGACTGCCAGTGCGGCGGGGGCTGGGGCCGCCGTGCCGCCGAAGACCGGGTGCCACGACGACAGGTAGGTCGACCAGACCGAACCCGCCGAGCCGACCGGGAGCAGCCGGCCGCCCGCGAGGTTCAGGCCGAGCCGGGACCAGTTCGCGATCACGGCGACGGCCGAGAGCCCCAGCAGGAGCAGGACCGGCGGCGCGAGCAGCAGTGACCGCAGCATCCGCGACTGGTCGACCTCGACGAAGACCATGCCGGGAGCGCCGCGCGGGCCGGGCGACGGGCGGGGGCGCGGAGTTGGGCGCAGGGCACCGGGCAGGGCGGCGTCCACGGGAACGACCACGGGTGGGCGGCGCAGGCCGGCGACGCGCGGGCGGCCTCGGGAGGCTCCGGCGGGCAACGCCGACGGACCCACCGGACGAGAGTCCACTTCGGATGGTTCGAGCCACGCCGAACCTGCATCGGTTGCGGGCAAACGACCTAGTGCGGCGTCCGCCTCGACGCGGCGGCGGATCAGGAACGTCGCGCCGGCGCGGATCGCGTTGCGCAGCCTGGTGAGTCTGCTGGTGAAGAGGCCGCGCACGACGGCGGAACCGCGGCGGGCGCGGCGGCCTTCGAGCAGACGGCCTCTGGTCAGGAGGTAGCGGGCCGCGCCGACTTCGGCGTGTGCGTCCGCGAAACGCCGGAGGAACAGGAAGCCCAGAGCGCGCAGCAGCGACAGGAACAGCAGTCGCGGAACTCCGACGAGAAACGAGATACTTGAACAATTGACCAAAAATGTACGCATGCCGTGCGCTCGGTCGACGCCACGAAATGACGGACCGGGCCGCGCCATGGCCGCGTCCAAACGACGTGAGCCTTTAGTTGCGGCGCGCGCATGTCGCATGCGTGCGACCGGTACGCACAGGACCAAATGACCCGCGCGATTAGCGCGCCAGCCGAAGTCGAGATCGTCGCGCAGCAGCGGCATCGCTTCGTCGTAACCGCCGAGCGCGTGCCAGATCTCACGTTTGATCAGCGATCCCGCGGACGAGACGGCGAGAACCTCGGTGCTCTGCTGAAACGAAGCGGAATGTTCGGCCGACGACAGGCCAGTCTGTCGATGTCCTGAAGAATCCGTCGACAAACCCGCCTCGACGACCAGACGAGAATCCACCCAATCGAGGCACAGCGGACCCAGCACGGCAGCCGACGGCGACACCTCGGCCGCGGTCAGCAGCGAGGCCAGGCAGTCGGGTTCGGGCGCGCTGTCGTCGTGCAGCAACCACAGCCATTTGCCGGGGTCACCCCACCGTTCGACGGCGTGCTCGACCGCGATCCGCACGGCGGTGCCGTAGCCCGTGCCCCGCGGCGCGGTCAGCACGCCGTCCAGCAGATCTCCCGCCTCCGCCAGCACCTTCGCTGTCCGGTCGGTTGATCCGGTGTCGACCGCGATCACGTGCCGAGGACGAATTCGCTGGCGCCGCAACGCGGACAGCGCCGTGCTGAGCCACTGGTCTCCGTCGTGGCAGACCAGGACGCACAGCACCGGCGCTGTCCGGAGCCTCGGCTGAGGACTTGTCACGCCCCCAAGTTAGGGCACGAAGATCACGCTTCTAGACGGCTCGCTTCTTCAGCTTGCGGCGTTCTCGTTCACTGAGACCGCCCCAGATGCCGAAGCGTTCGTCGTGCTGGAGTGCGTACTCAAGGCACTCCGAACGCACCTCGCAGCCCAGGCAGATGCGCTTGGCCTCCCGAGTCGACCCTCCCTTTTCGGGGAAGAACGCCTCAGGATCGGTCTGTGCGCAGAGCGCGCGCTCCTGCCAGTCCTGCTCGTCGGCAGGGTCGAACAGGTACGACAGCTCGCCCTGCACGACCGGCTGCGTGACGTGATCTTCTTCGAGCTCTTCGAATTCCTGCATTTCGTCCGCCTCCTCGCCTTCCGCTCTCCCCGGTTGGCGGACGCCAGACGCCGTTCCCACAACGACGAATGACACCGATGTGATTACACCTGCGTCACAGCGGGCGGTCAAGCGGAGTCCACACGTCGGGGGATATTCGCGCGGATGGCCGCAAAAACCTTGACTGGCAGCACAGACAGTGATTCAGGTGTTGCAACGTGTCCCCGAACGGCCCACGACACCAGCCGACACGCCACACTGGAGGGGTGAAGCGATCAGCGGTTCGCCCCAGTCCACTGTTCCTAGGCCTGCTCGCGGCGACTGCCGCTGGAGCCGCCCTCACCCTGCTCGAGGGTGACGCCGCCATCATCTCGGGCACCATCCTCTTCGTACTCGCCGGGTGGGCGGTCACGCTGTGCCTGCACGAGTTCGGGCACGCCGCCGTCGCGTACAAAGGTGGCGATTTTTCCGTACGTGACAAGGGTTATCTGACCCTCGACATCCGTCGTTACACCGATCCCGTGCTCAGCATCGTGCTGCCGCTGGTGCTGCTGGTCATGGGCGGAATCCCCCTTCCAGGTGGTGCGGTGTGGATCAACCACCACGCGCTCCGGTCGAAGAAGATCGAGTCGTTGGTCTCACTCGCGGGTCCGATCTCGAACCTCGTGATCGGCGTTCTGCTCGCACTGGTCGTCGCGATCTTCTCGCCGCCCGCCGCGCTCGCCGCCGCGATTTCGTACCTGGCTTTGTTGCAGGTGTTCGCGTTCGTGCTGAACATCCTGCCGATTCCCGGCCTGGACGGCTGGGGTGCCATCGAGCCGTTCCTGCCCTACGAGGCACAGCGGTTCGGCGCGAAGGCCAGGCCGTGGGCGCCGCTGGTCCTGTTCGCCGTCCTGATCGGTTTCTCCCAGGTCAGCCAGGTGTTCTTCGAGGCGTCCACCTGGGTGTTCGAGCTCATCGGCGGCGACCCGTTCTCGGCGTTCGAAGGTTCGAGGACGTTCTCGTTCTGGCGCTACCTGTAAGCACGAACCGACGCTGTGGAAGCATGGGCGGGCGTGAAGGTCGTAGCACTGGTCGGCGGGGTCGGCGGCGCGAGGTTCCTGCAAGGACTCAATGCCCTCGGGGCAGATGTCACCGCGGTGGTGAACACCGGCGATGACGTGTGGATGCACGGGCTGCGCATCACTCCCGACCTCGACACCTGCATGTACACGCTGGGCGGCGGGATCGACACCGAACGCGGCTGGGGCCGTGCGGACGAGTCCTGGACCGTCAAGGAGGAGCTCGCTGCCTACGGCGCCGAGCCGACGTGGTTCGGCCTGGGCGACCGCGACATCGCGACGCACCTCGTTCGCACCCGCATGCTCCGCGCCGGCTATCCGCTGTCGGCCGTGGCGGAGGCGCTGTGCGACCGGTGGAAGCCGGGCGTGAAGCTGCTGCCGATGTCGGACGACCGCGTGGAGACGCACGTCGTCGTGGAGCTCGAGGGTGAGACGAAGGCCATCCACTTCCAGGAGTGGTGGGTCAAGCACCGGGCCGCACTGCCCGCGAAGTCGTTCGCGTTCGTCGGCGCCGAGACCGCCACCGCCGGGCCCGGCGTGCTGGAGGCGATCGCCGAGGCCGACGCGGTGATCCTGGCCCCGTCCAACCCCGTGGTGAGCATCGGCACGATCCTCAGCGTGCCCGGCGTGCGCGACGCGTTGCGCAAGACCGAGGCCGGCGTCGTGGGCCTGTCTCCGATCATCGGCGGGAAACCGTTGCGGGGCATGGCCGACGCTTGTTTGGACGCGATCGGTGTGGAGACCTCGGCCGAGGCGGTCGGGCGGCACTACGGCTCCCGCAAGTGCTCCGACGGCATCCTCGACGCGTGGCTGGTGCACACCGGCGACCGCGCCGACGTGCCCGGTGTCGCGGTGCGCGCGGTCCCGCTGCTGATGTCCGATGTGGACGCGACAGCGCAGATGGCCCGCGCCGCGCTGGACCTGGCCGGAGTCGAAGTTGACTGATCACGCCGCGGCTGCCCTGGAGCTGCTGCCGGTTCCGGGCCTGCCGGAATTTCGCCCCGGCGACGACCTGGCCGGCGCGATCGCGAAGGCCGCGGCCTGGCTGCGCGACGGCGACGTGCTCGTCGTCACGTCCAAGATCCTGTCCAAAGTAGAGGGACGACTCGTTCGGGTACCGGCCGATCCCGGGGAACGGGACCGGATCCGGCGCGAGCACGTCGACGCGGAGTCGGTGCGGGTGCTCGCCCGCAAGATGCGCACGCTGATCACCGAGAACAAGCTCGGCATCGTGCAGGCCGCGTCCGGCGTCGACGCCTCGAACGTGGCGGGAGACGAGATCGCGCTGCTCCCGGTCGACCCGGACGGCTCCGCGGCCTCGTTGCGCGGCGCTCTCAAGGACCTGCTGGGTGTCGAGGTCGCCGTGGTGATCACCGACACGATGGGCCGCGCGTGGCGGATGGGCCAGACCGACGCCGCGATCGGCGCGTCCGGCATCCGCGTGCTGCACGACTACGCGGGCGCGGTGGACGAGCACGGCAACGAGCTCGCGGTGACGATGGTCGCGATCGCCGACGAGATCGCCGCGGCCGCCGACCTGGTGAAGGGCAAGCTCGACTCGGTGCCGGTGGCGGTGCTGCGCGGGTTCGAGGTGGTGGACGACGGCTCCACGGCCCGCGACCTGAACCGGCCGGTCGAGGAGGACCTGTTCAGTCTCGGCACGGAGGAGGCGCTGGCCCAGGGCCGCGCTCAGGCCGTGCTGATGCGCAGGTCCGTGCGGTTCTACTCGGACGAGCCCGTCGATCTCGCCGTGGTGCGCAGGGCCGTCGGTGCGGCACTGACCGCGCCCGCGCCGCACCACACGAAGCCGCTGCGGTTCGTGCTGGTGCGGGAGAAGCGCTTGGAGCTGCTCCAAGCGATGCGCTCGCAGTGGGAAACCGACCTGCGCGCCGACGGGTTCACTCCCGAGCAGATCGCGCGCCGTGTCCGTCGTGGCGACCTGCTGGTGGAGGCGCCGGAGATCGTCGTGCCGTTCCTCGTCCGCGACGGCTCGCACGCCTATCCCGACGACCGCCGCTCCGACGCCGAGAAGACGATGTTCACGGTCGCCGGTGGCGCCGCCGTGCAGGGCCTCCTGGTGGCGCTGGCCGCCGAGGGCCTCGGCTCGTGCTGGGTGTCGTCCACGATCTTCTGCGCGGACCTCGTGCGTTCGGTGCTGGGTGTTCCCGGCGACTGGGAGCCGCTGGGCGCCGTCGCGATCGGGCATCCGACCGAGCCGCTGACGCCGCGCGAGCCGCTGGAAGGACTGATCGAACTGTGACGCTGCACGCCGACGCCGTCTCGACGCTGAGCCGGTTCGCGGGACAGGACGCCCTGCGCGAGGCCTACCTGGGCTTCCTGGCGGCCCGCGAGGACGCCTGCCGGCGATCTTGCGAGCCGGGGCACATCACGGCCTCAGCGTTGGTCCTGGACGCCACCGCGGAGCACGCGTTGCTGACGCTGCACCCGCGAGTGGGCCGATGGCTTCAGCTGGGCGGCCACTGCGAGCCTGAGGACTCAACGCTGGCCGGTGCCGCTCTGCGCGAGGCCACCGAGGAGTCCGGCATGCGCGGCCTGCGCATCGAGCCGACGCCGATCCACCTCGACGTGCACCCGATCACGTGCTCGCTCGGGTTGCCGACGCGTCACTTCGACGTCCGCTTCCTGGTCCGCGCTCCCGTCGGCGCGCAGCCGGTGCGGTCGGCCGAGTCGGTGGACCTGCAGTGGTGGCCGCTGGACTCGTTGCCGGACAACGTGGACGACCTGCACCCGTTGATCGAGAGCGCTCTCGCGCGGCTGCGTTAGAACTTGCGGTAGTCGCGCGGCGAGAACCTCGGCGCTCGCCGCGGCCGCCGCAGACCCGCCGCCTCCAGGTACATGACCGCGCGGTGGCGTTGCGGCTTGTAGGGCTCCAGCAGCTCCATCATGCCGTCGTCATCGCCCGGCGTGCCGGTCAACGCCCACGTGACGTTCTTGGCGACGTGGTAGTCGCCGACGCTCACGGCGTCCGGATCGCCCCAGGACCGTTGCGCGACCTCGGCCGACGTCCACACGCCGATGCCGGGCACCTTTTCGAGCAGCTCGCGGCTGCGCATCTCGGCTGCCTTCTCCAGCCGGTGCGCGACCTGCGCGGCGTTGATCAGCGTCCTTCTGCGGGCGCCGTCGAGGCCGCACTGGTGCCACTCCCAGTCCTGCAGGCCCAGCAACCGTTGCGGCGTCGGCGGAACCTTCAGCGGCTTCGGCCCGGGAGCGCTCTCGCCGAACCGCCGCCCCAGCTCACGCCACGTCCGGAAGGCCTCCACGCCGGTGACCTTCTGCTCCAGGATCGAGGCGAACAACAGGTCCCAGACCCGGTTCGTGGCCCCGAGCCGCAGCCCGGGCCGCTGCCTGCGCGACTCGGCGATGATCGGGTGGTGGGCGACGAACTCGTCCACCGTGTCATCGGCGCCGAGCAGGGCGGGCAGCCCGTCCAGCAGCCACTGCCCGCCCTCGCCCCACGCTTCCGCCAGCACCTCGCCGCTCGTCCTCGTGACGTGCAACGTGCCGGGCCCGCACGGCGTGTTCGCCGCGAACCAGACACCGCCCTCCGCACTGAAGGACGGGTCGCCTGGTCCGCGGCGCAGCCTGCCGAGCACCGCTCCCAGATCGAGTGGGAACGGTGGAGTCCAGGCTCTGCTAGGCATCCGTCGAGAAGCGCACGCCGGCCTCTGGCAGAACCACACCCGGCCACACCCGCGCTCCGCCGATCAACTCACACCGCGCGCCGATCACCGCGGAGTCGCCCACGACGGCGTCCCGCAGCACCGCACCGGCCTGCACGAGCGCACCGGCACCCACGATCGAACGCTCGACGATGGCGTTCTCACCGACAACGGCACCGTCGAACAAAATCGCGCCGTCGAGCACAGCACCGTCCGCAACCGTGCAGTTCGCACCGACCGCGGACCCGCCCTTGAGCGTCGCGCCTTCGTGCACGCTCGTGCCCTCAAGCACCAGATAGTCACCAGGCTGTGCAACTGCCGCCGACGGCGCAACACCGCGCACGAGGTCCGCGGACCCCTGCACGAACGCCTCAGGCTTGCCGAGGTCCAGCCAGTACGTGGCGTCCACGTGCCCCTGCAACCTCCGCCCCGCCTCGAGCAGCCCGGGGAACGTCTCGCGCTCCACCGACACCGGCCGCCCGGCGGGAATCGCGTCGATCACCTCGCGCCGGAACACGTAACAGCCGGCGTTGATCTGGTCCGTCGGCGGGTTCTCGGTCTTCTCCAGGAACGCCTGAACGCGCCCCTCGTCGTCCGTCGGCACACACCCGAACGCACGCGGGTCCGCCACCTTCACCAGGTGCAACGTCACGTCCGCCTCGTGCTTGCGGTGCGTGTCGACGATCCCCGACAGGTCGACGCCCGACAGGATGTCGCCGTTGAAGACCATCACGTCGGGCTCACGCAGCTTGTCCGCCACGTTGCGAATCGCCCCCGCCGTGTCCAGCGGCACCTCTTCCACCACGTACTCGAGTTCCAGCCCGAGCCTCGATCCGTCCCCGAAGTACTCCTCGAACACCTCGGCCTTGTAGGAGGTCCCCAACACCACGTGCGTGATGCCGACCTCCTTGATCCGAGACAGGAGGTGTGTCAAAAATGGCACCCCTGCGGTCGGCAACATGGGTTTGGGAGCGGACAGAGTCAGCGGGCGAAGACGGGTGCCCTTGCCCCCGACCAGCACCACAGCTTCGACGCCGTGCACCTTTTTCCTCCTCCGCGTTACAGCGAGCCGTTCGACGGAATACTCTGACACGAAGCAGATCGTCATATGGGATCTGGTCCCGGCAAGGAGCTAAATCCGACATGGACCCCCGCGACCGGGCCGACGCCATGCTCGCCCGCGCCCGCGCACGTGGGCGGAACATCGTGACGCCGGACAACATGACGTCCCCGATGGACTCCTCGGACACGCAACAAATCCCTCGCTCGCTGGTCAACGCCATGGACCCGCGCCGAGACCCGGACTCGACCATGATCCTGCAGCCCGCGCAGATGGGCCAGCAACACCACCAGCAGCAGCGCCCGCAACACCACGCGCCGGGCCAGCCCATGCCAACGCAACCGATGCCCGCCCAGTCGAGGCAGGGCCAGCAGAAGCAGGGCCAGCCGCTACCGGCACCGCAGGCCCCGGCAGATGACGCGGAGATCACTCAGGTCGTGCAGCCGGGCCTCATCCCGACCGTCTCGAACCACCAGCAGACCCGCAACTCGCTGACCCAGCGGCTGAGCGGCGACATGTGAGCACCCCCGGCGAACCCGCCGGGCAGGCTGACGCAGGGGTCCCCTTCGGGTTTGGCTCCCCCGCGACCCAACGTACAGAGCAGGTCTGACACTCCCGCGAAGCGAGAGCGAGAGCACCCGCGATGCCGAAGGCGAGCAGTCAGAGCGCAAGCGTCACGACAAGCGCCTGATCGCCCGCGAAGCCAGAGGCGAGCCGTCCTTACCGCGCGGTCACGGCAAGCACCCGCCCGCCCGCGATGCCGAAGGCGAGCCGTCCTTACCGTGCGGTCCGGGTGGGGTGGCTTCGTCACGAGTCGTGCCACAGCTCTTGCTGCAGCCAGGAAGGGGTGTCAACTCGACACGCTTTTCGTCGAGTTGACACCCCTTCCTGGCTGTGGCCCGCTCTTGGCTCGGCTCGTGACGAAGCCACCCCACCAACGCGCCCACCTACTCAACGCGCCTCCGCCCAACGCAACAGGCGTGCCATCAACCCGCGCACGGCGTGGACCCCGGCTTTTGATCAGATTGGCGGGGTCTGGGGCGGAGCCCCAGGAATCAGCCGCCACACACGCAAGCAACCCAACCACCTACGGACAACAAACCGCCGCCCGCCAACGAACCAGGGAGACGACCCACGAAACCGACGCGCCCACGCCGAAGGCGTCAGGCCCCCTTCCGAGTGAGAACCCAAGCCCTCAACCCAAGCCCAGCCTTCAACACACCCCGAAACGGCGCCCAAACCACCCCGGCATGCCGATCAGCCAGGTACCGGTAAGCACTCCGATGATGCTCCCTCAACATCCGATCCGAAGACCGGGCAGTCGAGTGCCCCCCGATGTGCACAACCTCGGCCTCAGGCACGTAAACGTTGACCCACCCAGCCGCACCGACGCGTTCGCCGAGGTCAACGTCCTCGAAGTACATGAAGTACCGCTCGTCGAACCCGCCAACGGAGTCAAAAGCCTCACGCCGCATCAAGAAACAGGACCCCGACAACCACCCGGCAGTCCGCTCGACGGGCGACTTCTCCTGCCGATAGGCCCGAGTCCAGGGATTCGACTTCCACACAGCCCCGAAAAGCGCATGCCCGACCCCACGCCCGAACGAGGGCAACAGCCGAGCAGACGGGTACACCTCCCCGGAGGGTTCCCGGATCAACGGCCCGAACATCCCACCCCGGGGCCACCGCTCACCAGCAGCGATCAACGCGTCCACGCTGCCGGGCGCGAACTCGATGTCGGGGTTGGAGATCAACACCCACCCGACGTCGGGCCCGAGAGCGGCGACACCACGATTGGCCCCACCGCCGTATCCGAGGTTCCCCCCGGTGGACAGGAACGTCACATGATCCCGAGACGCGGCAACCTCCTCGGGAACCCCGTCGGTGGACCCGTTGTCGGCCAGGATCACCTGCACCGGCCGGGAAGTTGCCTTCGAAAGGGTGTCCACAAAGGGAGCCAGCGTCTCGCCCGGCGAGTACGTGACCGTCACGACACCAAGTCCGTCGCCGTAGTTCACGCGCGTCACCCTAGCGTCGCCCGATCAGCCGCCGAAGCCGCACCGAGCCAGCGCACCAAGCCGGCACACCGAGCCGCCACACCGGAGCCAGCGCACCAAGCCGGCACACCGAGCCGCCACACCGGAGCCGGCACACCGGAGCCGTCAGCGCCGGCGTCGCACCAACGCCGCGCGCTCGTAGGCCAGCCGATGACGATCGGCGCTCACCGCCCACGAGAAGTCCTTGGCCCGCTGCTGTCCGGAAGCCGCGAGCGAGGCCCGGCGGGCCGGGTCGTCCAGCAGGTCGGCGACGGCAGCGGCGATGTCCCCGGCGCCGACACCGCAATAGGCAACGGCCTCGCCGCCCACCTCGGGCAGCGACAGCCGACGCGTCGTCAGAACGCACGCGCCACAAGCCATGGCCTCCAGCACCGGCAGGCCGAAGCCCTCGCCCAAGGACGGGTAAGCCACCAACTCGGCACCGCCCAGGAAGCCGGCGAGCTGCTCGAACGGCAGGTAGCCGGCGCGGATCACGCGGATGCGGTGCGGGACGGAGTCCAGGGCGCGCTCCACCTGGCTGTCCCAGCCGGGCTGGCCGGCCAGCACCAGAGCGGGCGGATCGGCTCGGCCCACCATCGCCTGGGCGAAGCCGCGGATCAGTGCCGGGACGTTCTTGCGGGGCTCCAGGGCGCCCAGGAACGCCACGTACGGCGTGTCCCCCAACGACAGGGCCTTGCGCACCGCCAGGACCTCGTCCGGTGACGGCGGGTGGAAGCGTTCGGTGTCGACGCCGTGCTGGGCGATGTGCAGGACTCGGCGGTCGGCTCCGGCCACGCGGACCAGTTCGTCAGCCGTGGCCTGGGACGGGACCACGCACAGGTCCGCGCGTCTTAGGGACGCTCGGGTCCAGGTGCGGAAGAAGCGGGCCTTCACGGACGAGTGCAGCACCGGGTCGGTGAAGAACGTGGCGTCGTGCAGCGTCACGACCGAGGCGGCCTTGCCTGCCAACGGGAGTGTGTAGTGCGGTGAGTGCACCACGTCGACGCCCAGGGTCCTGATCAGGCGCGGCAGTGTCGTCTGTTCCCAGGCCAGGCGGGCCGTCCTGGTGGCGACGGCGTCAGCGGCCCTGATGACCCTGGCGTTCGGCGCGATCTTGGTGAACAGGTCCTCGTCGCGTGGCTGGCACACGACGGAGAGTCTGGCCCCGTCCGCGTCCAGCGCCGCGACGAGCGAATCCACGTAACGGCCGACGCCGCCCCGGTCTGCGGGGATCGCGGTGGCGTCGATCAACACGCTGGGTTCGACGGTGGGCACGATCAGCTAGCGTAATGTCATTTGCTTATGCGTTTAACGGGAATGCACTAATCCGGTCGTTAAGCGTGTGTGTCCCAGACACCCTCCGCCGTCTTTTCCCAGGTGAACTCACTCGCGCGAGTGATTCCGGCCTCGACGGTGTGACGAGGATCAGCCAGGACGGCCCGCAGTCCTTCCGTCAACGAGGCCAGATCGCCGCGCCGCACGAGGGTTCCGGCGCCTCCCGCGACCTCCACCAACGCCGGGTCGTCGGAGTGCACGACGGGCACGCCGGCGGCCATCGCCTCCAGCACCGGCAGGCCGAAACCCTCGGCCAGGCTGGGCGCGGCGAGCACCGTGGCGCCGGCCAGCACCGAGGCGAGCCGCTGGTCGGAGACCTTGCCCAGCAACGTCACGTGCGGCGCGCTCAGGTCGACGCCGCCCCAGCCCTGCTGGCCGATCACGACCAACGGCACCCGCAACCGTTCCGTCGCCCGCACCAACAGCCCGAAGCCCTTGCGCGGCTCCACGGTGCCGATGGCGAGCACGTACGACGAGGGCAGGTCATCGGCCGGTGGGGCGACCAGTCGCGTCACGCCGTTGGGCACCACGTGCACAGGAACCTCGACGCGCACGCACGCCGCCAACTGAGACGCAACAGCGTGCGTCGGCACGACCAGAGCGCGCGCCTCGCGTGCCGCCCGCGCGATCACCTTGCGGTGCCAGGCGACCCCGCGCGGCGTCAGCGTCTCCGGATGCGTCCACGGCACCACGTCGTGCACGGTGACGACGGCGCCCGGCAGCGGGGCGAGTGGCGTCGGGGCGTGCACGTGCGGGCCGAGCTTCGGCGGAAGACCGCGCTCCCACAACGCCACCAGCGCCCGGCGCGGCACCCTGATCACGCGGTCGGCGCGGGACGTCGCCGCGGTCACCACGGACCAGCCGTCAGGAACGCTCTCCCCCAACGCCTTGAGCAGCTCCGCCGTGTAGCGGCCGGTTCCGCCGGGGACCGGGGCGTTGAGTTGCTCGGTCAGCACTACTAGCTCGGGCACGTCGCGTACCGTCTCACGCCGTGTCGGCAGTCAGCACCGTGGTGGTCGTGACGTGGCGAGGCCGTGACCACATCACGGCGTGCCTGGACGCCCTCGCGGCCCAGAAGAGTCCACATAGGACGATCATCGTGGACAACGCGTCCGACGACGGCACTGCCGAGCTGATCAGCGGACATGAGGTCGTGCGGCTGCCGCGCAACCGCGGTTACGCGGGCGGTCTCGCCGCCGTTCTGGACATGGTCGACACCCAGTTCGTCGCGTGGCTCAACGACGACGCGGCGCCGGACCCGTCGTGGCTGGCCGAGCTGGAGAGCGCTCTCAACGGTGAGCCCGGAGCAGCAGCCGCCACCTCGTCGATCTTGCTCACGGACGGCTCGACGCAGTCCGTCGGCGTGGCGCTGACCGCGGACGGCCACGGCAGGGACGTCGTGCTCGCCGGACGCGAGGTGTTCGGGTTCTGCGGTGGCGCGGCGCTGCTCAGGACCGACGAGCTCAGGGCGGTGGGCGGCGTCCCGGCGAGCTTCTTCTGCTACTACGAGGACACCGACACGGCCTGGCGGCTGCGGCTGGCCGGGCACCGGGTGATCTCGGTGGGACCGGCGCGGGTCAGGCACAAGCACGGCGCCAGCACCCGTCCCGGCTCGACGCTCTTCCACCGCTGGAACGAGCGCAACCGCCTGCTGATGCTGCTGCGGTGCGCGCCCGCCTCGGTCGCACTCACCCAGCTCGCCCGGTTCGTCGCGATCACCGCGATGCTGCCGTTCCGCAAGAACGTGCCGGACGCGGCCAACTTCCGGCTCGGGCTCCGCGCTCAGGTCCTGGCCGAGGTGCTGCTCAGGCTCCCCACCACGCTCGTCCAGCGCCTCAGAGTCAAGACCGAGGTCCCGCGCACGAGCGTCTGGCGGGACTGGGCCGGCCGCTGATGTCCCGCGGCGATGGAACCTCCTGCCGCCCACAGGCGTCCCCCGTGACGATGAACCTCTGGAAGCAGTCGTGAGGCGGCCGGCGCCACTCATCGTGATCGGGCTCGCCGCGGTCGTCGTCGCGGTCGTGCTGGGCGCCGTCGTGCCCGAGCAGTACGAGCTCGCGGTGCTGATGCCGTGCTGCCTGCTGTCGATCGCGTTCGCGTGGGGCGTCGGCAAGCTCGGGCCGGCGTGGCTCGTGCTGCCCGCGTTCATGGTCGTGATCCCAGGCACAGCGGTGCTGGTCGGCGACGGTCACCGCGCGTTGATGGACGTGCTCGCCACGCCCCAGACGTGCGTGATCACCAGCGTCGAGGCCGTGCCGGGGCCGGACAACCCGGCGCACGCGCACCGCGTCACCTGCCCGGACGGCGCCGAGCTGCGGATAGTCGTGCGGGGCGAGCAGGACAAGAAGATGCAGCCGGGTCCGGCCACGGTTCTGCGGCATCCGCTGATGCGGCCGTTGCTCGCCGAGCGCAACGACTGGTCCACCGAGTGGGTCTTCGGGGTTCCTCTTGCTGTCTTGTTGCTCCTGATCTGTGCAACCACACTGCGGGCGCGCAGAGTGATGAGGCAGGCTTAGCGCGTGGATCGAGTCTCGCTGCCCGTCGTGTCCGTCGTGGTCGTCAACTATCGCGGCGCGGAAGACACCGTGACCTGCGTGCGCGGGCTGGCCGAGGTGGACTACCCGGCCGAGCTGCTCCAGGTGATCGTCGTCGACAACGAGGCGCACGACACCGCACGGCTGAAGGCGGAACTGCCGGGCGCCGAGATCGTCACCTCGGAGAAGAACCTCGGCTTCGCGGGCGGCTGCAACCTCGGCGTCGAGCACGCCACGGGCGGGGTGCTCGCGTTCCTCAACAACGACGCCCGCGCGGACCGGAACTGGATCAAGGCCGCAATCCGGGTGTTCCACTCCGAACCGGCGGTCGGCGCGGTCGCGAGCAAGGTCCTCGACTGGGACGGCGAGAAGATCGACTTCGTCGACGGCGGGCTGACCTGGTTCGGCATGGGCTACAAGCGGCACGCCGGTCAGGACGACGACGGCAGCCACGACGGCCCGAAGGACGTGCTGTTCGGCACCGGGTCCGCGATGTTCGTGCGCGCCGACCTCTACAAGAAGCTCGGCGGGTTCGACGAGCGGTTCTTCATGTTCTACGAGGACGTCGACCTCGGCTGGCGGCTGAACCTGCGCGGCTGGCGGGTCCGCTACGAACCGGCGTCGCTCACGTTCCACCGCCACCACGCGTCGATGAGCTCGATCCACGAGAGCCGCGAGCTGTACCTGCTGGAACGCAACGCGCTCATGTCGCTGTACAAGAACTTCTCCGACGAGACGCTGGCGAAGGTGCTGCCGGCCGCGCTCGCGCTGTGCGTGCGCCGGGCGACGGCCCGCGGTGAGATCGACCCCACGCAGCTGGAGATCACCCGCCGTCCCGCCGACCCCGCGCAGGACCGCGAGCCGGTCGGGATGTCCCGCCAGTCGCTCGCGGGGTTCCTCGCGATCGACCAGTTCGTCGAGCTGATGCCGTCGCTGGCCAAGTCGCGCAAGATCGAGCAGGCCGCGCGCCGGATGTCGGACACCGACCTCGTTCCGTTGATGCGCAAGGCTCTCGAACCGGCCTATCCCCTGCCGCGCTACCTCGCCGCCCACGACATCCTCGTGGACGTCCTGGGCATCGACGACGTGTTCGGCCGGCCCCGCAAGATCCTGGTGATCACCGGTGACGCGATCTCGGACCGGATGGCCGGCCCCGCGATCCGCGCCTGGCACATGGCCGACGTGCTGTCCGGCGAGCACCAGGTGCGGCTGGTCACCACGAACCCGCTGTGCGCGCCGCCCGACGCCCCGTTCGGCGTCGAACGCGCCCGGCCGAAGGAACTGCCGCCGCACGTCGCGTGGGCGGACGTGGTCGTGCTGCAGGGCCACGCGCTGGAGATGGTCGGCGAGCTGAAGAAGGAGTCGTCGACCAAGATCGTGGTCTGCGACATGTACGACCCGATGCACCTGGAACTGCTGGAACAGGGCAAGGACAAGGCGGACGACAAGCGCGCCCTCGACCTCGCCGCCGTCACCAAGGTGCTGAACACGCAGCTCGAACGCGGTGACTTCTTCCTGTGCGCGTCGGAACGGCAGCGGCACTTCTGGCTCGGCCACCTGGCCGCGCTGGGCCGGTTGACGCCGACGTTGTACGACAACGACCCCACGACGGCGTCACTGCTCGGGATCGTCCCCTTCGGACTGTCGGGCAAGCCGCCGCAGCGCACCGGCCCGGCGATCAAGGGCGTCGTGCCGGGCGTCACGGACGCGGACAAGGTCGTGATCTGGGCCGGCGGCGTCTACAGCTGGTTCGACCCGCTGTCGCTGATCGAGGCGATGGACCACCTGCGCAGGCGGCAGCCGTCCGCGAAGCTGTACTTCCTCGGCATGAAGCACCCGAACCCCGAGGTCCCGGACATGGACATCGCCGGCCAGACGCGGGCGCTGTCCGCACAGTTGGGGCTGACCGGCGAGACCGTGTTCTTCAACGACGGCTGGGTGCCGTACAACGACCGGCAGAACTGGCTGCTCGACGCGAACTGCGGTGTCACCACGCACTACGAGCACGTGGAGACCACGTTCGCGTTCCGCACTCGGGTGCTCGACTACCTGTGGGCGGGCTTGCCGATCGTCACCACGTCCGGCGACTCGTTCGCGGACCTGGTGGAGCGCGAAAGTTTGGGCGTCGTCGTACCGCCGGAGAACCCGGAGGCACTGGCCGACGCGCTGGAGAAGGTGCTCTACGACGAGGAGTTCGCGGCCGCGTGCCGTGAGCGCATCGCCGTCGTCCGCGAACGGTTCACCTGGGAGACGGCACTCGCGCCGCTGGCCGAGTTCTGCCGCAACCCCAGGCCCGCCGCGGACCGTCTGCCCGGCTCGGCCCCCATGGTGCGCACACCGGGGCTCAGCAAGGCGGACAAGGTGAAGCGGGACCTGCAACTGGTGCGCGAGTACCTGGACGCGGGTGGCCCGACCGAGTTGGCCAAGCGGGCGACGGGGCGTCTGCGGAAAATCGCGCGTGGTGGCAGGTAAATGGCGAGATCCCCGAAACCCCTCAAGGTGCTGCTCGACGGCACCCCTCTGCTAGGACATCGCACCGGAATCGGCCGCTACACCTCGGCGCTGGCCGAAGAACTGGCGTCGATGACGGACGACGTCGACGTACGGGCCGTGGCGTTCACGCTGCGCGGCTGGCGTGCGTTGCGCACCGTTCTCCCGCACGACGTGACCGCGCGCGGCCTGCCCGTCTCGGCACGGGCGCTGCGCGAACTGTGGCTGCGCGGCCCGTTCCCGCCGGTCGAGATGCTGGCCGGGTTCACCGACGTCATGCACGCCACGAACTTCGTGCTGCCGCCGACGATCCGGGCCGGCAAGGTCGTCACGATCCACGACCTGGCGTTCCTGGACGCGCCCGGCGACCTCCCGCCGTCCGACCGCCGGTTGCCCGAACTCGTCCGGCTGTCGGCTCAGCGCGCGGACGTGATCTGCACGCCGACCGCGGCCGTCGCCTCGGTCGTCGCGGACCGGTTCTCGGTGCCGCTGGAGAAGATCGTGGTGACGCCGCTGGGCGTCGACCCCGCCTGGTTCGCCTCGCGGCCGCCGTCGCCGACGTTGCGCGGACGGCTCGGCCTGGGCTCGGAGTACCTGCTGTTCGTGGGTGCGGCCGGGCCGCGCAAGGGCCTCGAGTACCTGATCAAGGCGCACGCGTCCGATCCGTCGCTGCCGCCGCTCGTGATCGTCGGGCCCGGCCGGTCCGGTGTGGACGGCCGGGTGCTGCGGACCGGGTACCTGTCCGACGTGCATCTGCGTTCGGTGGTGGCCGGAGCGACGGCGCTGGTGCTGCCGTCGCGGGACGAGGGTTTCGGGCTGCCCGTGCTGGAAGCATTGGCCTGCAACGTTCCTGTCGTGTGTTCGGACGTGCCCGCGTTGCGCGAGGTCGCCGGTGGGCACGCACTGCACGTGCCGGTCGGCGACGTCGAGGCACTGGCCCACGGGCTGGCTCAGGCCGTCGCGGCGCCGACCACTCCCGAGGCGCAGTCCGAACGGCGTGCGCACGCGTCCGGGTTCACCTGGCGGCGGTGTGCGGAGAAGACGGTCGAGGCATACCGGCGGAGCAGGGCCTGAAGTGCGTCTGCAAGCACTACCGGCTCGCGGTCGGTGGTACTTGCAGACGCCCCAACGACTTCACCGAGAGTGCGGCCTCGGCGAACGCTTGTCGAGCTGGCTCATCGACACCTGCCGCGAGCCCGTGACAACCGCAACGCATTTCAGGAAGCGTTGCCGATCGGAATCCGCTGTCACGGGACGCTGAGGTGTGCGCCCGGAATCGAACATGCCGAACAGGCTCCCGCACTTGGGACTACCGTGCCAGACCGGTCACCCCAATGGCGCAGCACCGGTACGGGGAGCTACCACCCCGGCGCGGACTGCCTCCGAAAGGGCGCTTCGCCAGTGCGGCAACGGGCGTAGTCCCGCCGCTGCCCACGCGGCACCCGACAGCACCGAGTAGGCGGGTCGCGGTGCCGGGCGCGGGAAGTCCGCCGTGGTGCAGGGCTGGACGCGTGCGGGATCGGCGCCGAGCTCCTCGAAAATGGCCTGTGCGAAACGGAACCAGGTGGTTTCGCCACCTCCGGTCGCGTGCAACAGGCGCGTCTCCGGCAGAACCGAGGCCAGCTCGAGAAGTCCGGCGGCGAGGTCGTGCGACCACGTCGGCGAACCGGCCTGATCGTCCACAACGGACAGCGAAGGCCGCGAGGATTCCAGCGCTGCCATGGTCTTCACGAAGTTCGAGCCTTGCACGCCGTAGACCCACGCGGTGCGCACGACATAGCCGCCCGCGTCCAGCACACGGCGTTCGCCTTCGAGCTTCGTGCGGCCGTACGCGGACTTCGGACCGACCGGGTCAGAAGTCTCGTAGGGCCGCGTGCCGTCGCCGGCGAACACGTAGTCCGTCGAGACGTGGATCATCGGAATGCCGGCGGAAGCGCACTCCTGCGCCAGCAGACCAGGGCCGACGGCGTTGACCGCGAACGCGCGGTCCTCGTCGGTCTCGGCGGCGTCGACGGCGGTGTACGCGGCGCAGTTGATCACCGCGGAGGCGCCGGCCAGGTCCGCGGCCACGACCTTCGTCACGTCCAGTTCAGCAGAGGACACCGCGCGGACGTCGGAGGACAGGGCGGCGAGGTCGTGGCCGAGCTGGCCACGACCACCGGGAACGAGGATCAACTTCTCAGCCCTTCGCCAGCGCCGCGCGCTCCTTGAGCGGCTCCCACCAGGCGCGGTTCTCGCGGTACCACTCGACCGTGTCGGAGAGACCGACGGTGAAGTCGACCTGCGGCGCGTAGCCCAGTTCGGAGGCGATCTTGGAGATGTCGACCGAGTAGCGGCGGTCGTGGCCCTTGCGGTCCTGCACGGGCTCGACGGCCGTCCAGTCGCGGCCCGTCGCCTCCAGCAGCTTCTCGGTCAGCTCGCGGTTGGTGAGCTCGGTGCCGCCGCCGATGTTGTAGATCTCACCCGGCCGGCCGGCCTCGGCGACGAGCTGGATACCGCGGCAGTGGTCGGCCACGTGCAGCCAGTCGCGCACGTTCAGGCCGTCGCCGTAGAGAGGCACCTTCTTGCCGTCGATCAAATTGGTGACGAAGAGCGGAATCACCTTTTCGGGGAACTGATACGGCCCGTAATTGTTCGAACACCGAGTGATGCTCACGGGCAGTCCGTGAGTGCGGTGGAACGCGCGCGCCAACAGGTCGGAAGAGGCCTTGGAGGCCGAGTAAGGGGAGTTCGGTTCGAGGATGTGCGTCTCGGTCCAGGAGCCGTCCTCGATCGAGCCGTAGACCTCGTCCGTCGAGACGTGCACGAACCGGCCCACGCCCGCGTTCAGGGCGCCCTGCAGCAGCGTCTGCGTGCCCAGGACGTTCGTGAGCACGAAGTCCGCGGATCCGGTGATCGACCGGTCCACGTGCGATTCGGCCGCGAAGTGCACGACGACGTCGATGCCGCGCATCTGCTCGGCGACCACGTCCGCGTCGCAGATGTCCCCCTGGACGAACTCGAACTTGCCCGCGACCGGCGCGAGGTTGGTCTCGCTGCCCGCGTAGGTGAGCTTGTCGAGCACCACCACTTCGGCACCGGCGAACGCCGGGTAGGACCCGCTCACCAACTCCCGCACGTAGTGCGAGCCGATGAACCCGGCCCCACCTGTCACCAGTACGCGCATGCCATTTCCTCCCGTGGTGTTCCCCGCTCGCAGTCTGTCACGTACCTAATCGCTGCAACCCACAGCAACGTCACGCCGTCTGACTTATAAAAGAACTAAGCTCGCGGTGTGGGGGAGGAAACGGCTGTGGAAGGCAGAACTCTGCCGGTCAGGGTGGTGAGCACCCGGCCGCATGGGGCCTTTCGCGCTTTCCTGATGACGGGGAAGATCTTCGTCGCGCTCGTCTCGGCCGCTGTGCTCCTCATCACGTCGTACGGCTGGAACAGGCTGCGCACGGCGAACGAGGGCATCGTCAAGACCGAGGTCATCTCCGAGGAACTCACCAAGCAGGGGCCCAAGCCGCTCGACGGCGCGGTCGACATCCTGCTGGTCGGCATCGACAGCCGCACCGACGCGCAGGGCAACCCGCTGTCGGACGAGGTGCTCGCCATGCTCAACGGCGGCATCGCCGACGGCGAGCAGAACACCGACACCATGATCCTCGTGCACATCCCGGTCGACGGTACCCGCGCGGTCGCGATCTCGTTCCCCCGCGACTCCTACGTCGAGATGGCCGACGGGTTCGGCAAGCACAAGCTCAACTCGGCGTTCGCGCGCCAGCGCAACACCGTCGACCAGCAGCTGCGCTCACAGGGCGTGACGGACGAGGCGCGGATCCGCACCGAGTCGATGGCCGCCGGTCGCAAGACGCTGATCAAGACGATCGAGGGCCTCTCCGGCAACCAGGTGCGGATCGACCGCTACGCCGAGGTCAACCTGGCGAGCTTCTACGAGGTCACCAAGGCCATCGGCGGCGTCGAGGTGTGCCTGAAGGAACCGACCTCCGACAGCGACTCCGGCGCGAACTTCCAGGCGGGCCAGCAGACGATCGAGGGCGCGGCCGCGCTGTCGTTCGTGCGGCAGCGCAAGAACCTGCCCGGCGGCGACCTCGACCGGATCGTGCGCCAGCAGGTGTTCATCGGCGCCCTCGCGAAGAAGGTGCTGTCGACCGGCACGCTGACGGACACGGACAAGCTCAACGGGCTGGTCGAGGCCGTGCAGAAGTCGGTGATCCTCAGTTCCGGCTGGGACATCACCACGTTCGCCGAGCAGATGCAGGGCCTCGTGGGCGGCAACTTCGAGTTCAAGACGATCCCGGTGGGCGACCCGACGGACACCTACAGCGACGGCAACGTGCTGCCGGTGAACCCCGCGCAGGTGCGCAAGTTCCTCACCGACCTGGCCGCGGAGAAGGACACGACGAGCAAGGCTCCGACCACGACCACCAGCCTCCCCGCGCCGCCGAACTCCTCGATCACCGTGCAGGTCTTCAACGCCGCCGGCATCCAGGGTCTCGCGTCGCAGGTGATGAACACGTTGGCGGCCAAGGGTTTCCAGCGCGGGCCCGTGGCGTCGGCGCCGCAGAACAGCGACACCACCGTCGTGCGGTACGCGACCGGTGAAGAGGGCTCCGCGCGCAAGGTCGCGGCGGAACTCGGCGCGGGCGTCGGCGTCGAAGAGGACGCGACCGTCCGAAAGGGACAGGTCCAGGTCTTCGTCGGCAGCGACTACCAGGCGCAGGGCGACGACTCCGAGGACATCGACCCGCAGGGCGTTCCCGGCACGTCGACGGCCGCCAGCTCGAGCAGCACCCCGCCGATCACGGCGGGCGGACTGGTCTGCGTGAACTGAAACCCCCGGCGTAACGGGCTTGCGATAGTTACGCTGAGCACGCAGAACCAGCACACGAAGGGCCAACCGTTGAGCACTGCCGCACGCGCGAAGAAGACCGCACGGGTCATCGGCCGTGTGGTGATCGCGCTTGTCGCCGTGGCGACGCTGGCGTTCTCCGGCTACTTCTGGACCGCGCTGCGACTGGTGAAGCAGAACACCAACACGACGCAGATCCTCCAGGTGCTGGAGGACATCCCGAACTCACCGCCCGTCGAGGACGGCGCGATCGACATCCTGCTGGTGGGCAGCGACAGCCGGACGGACGCGCAGGGGCGGCCACTTCCCGCGGACGTGCTGCGCAAGTTGCGCACCGAGGGCACGGACACGGTGAACACGGACACGATCATCGTGATGCGCGTGCCCCGCAACGGCGGCAAGGCGAGCGCCATCTCGATTCCACGCGACACGTACGTCCCGATCGCCGGCTACCGCGACGACAAGATCAATTCCGCGTACGGCGCGGTGAAGTACCTGACCGCGGAACGGTTGCAGGCCGAGGGCGTGAGCGACCAGCAGGAGCGCGAGCGCAGGTCGGACGAGGCCGGGCGCAAGGCGCTGGTGCAGGCGGTGCAGGACCTGACGGGGATGCGCGTCGACCACTACGCGGAGATCAACCTCTACGGCTTCTACCTGCTGACCGAGGTGATCGGTGGCGTGCAGGTGTGCCTGAAGGCCGGCACGTCGGACCCGAACTCCGGCGCGAACTTCCGCGCGGGCCCGCAGACGATCTCGGGCGGTGACGCGTTGTCGTTCGTGCGGCAGCGGAACATGCCCGGCGGTGACCTGGGTCGCATCGCGCGGCAGCAGGTGTTCATGTCGCAGGCGATGAAGCAGTTGCTGTCCGCGGGCACGTTCACCGATCCGGCGAAGATGAGCGGGCTGCTCGACACGGTGTCGAAGTCCGTTGTCGTGGACGAGAACCTCGACCTCGCGACGCTGGCGGCGCAGGCGCAGGGGCTCGCGTCGGGCAACGTGGAGTTCGCGACGATCCCGGTGACGAGCATCGACGGCCGCAACGAGCGCGGGCAGAGCATCGTGACGGTCGACCGCGAAGCGGTGAAGGCGTGGGTGGCGCAGCTGATCGGCGAGACCCCGAAGCCCGTGCCCTCGTCGACGACCCCGAGTACGCCCGCGCGGTTCGGCCCTGAAAAGCTGCTCTCGCTGGACGGCGCGCACGCTGTCGCAGCACGCCAGGATGTGCCGTGCGTCGACTAGGGAGTACCGCGTGAGCGTGACCGAGATCCTCTTCGCGCCGTTGCTGAAGGCCGATCCGGGTCGTCCGCTGATCACGCACTACGACGACGCGGCGAACACGCGGATCGAACTGTCGCGCGCGACCGTGAAGAACTGGGCCGCGAAGACGGCGAACTGGCTGCGTGACGAGCACGACGTCGAACCGGGTGACTCGGTCGCGGTGCTGCTGCCCGCGCACTGGCAGACCGTGGGCCTGCTGCTCGGCGCCTGGTGGTGCGGTGCCCGCGTGGTCGGTGCCGGAACCGAGGCGAAGGTGGCCGTGGTGCCACCCGGTGGCACTGCCGACGCGGACGTCGTGGCCGTGGCCTCGTTGCACCCCATGGGGTTGGGCTCCGGCGCCCCGGTCGACTACGCCGACGACGTGCGCGTGCACGGCGACGACTTCATGCCGTGGGAGCCGATCGCGGGTTCCACGCTCGCACTGGGCGAGTCCACTGTGGACGAGGTGGTCACTCAGGCGCGGGAGCTCGGCGCGAAGCTCGGCTCCGAGCCACGCGTGCTGTCCACTCTGGAGTGGAACTCGTCTTCCGCCGTGCTGGAAGGATTTCTGGCCGTGCTCGCGGCCGGCGGCTCGCTGGTGCAGGTGAGCAATCCCGACGCGGGCCTGCTGGCCGCGCGCCGGGAGAGCGAGAAAGTCACGCAGCTGCTGGGTTGAGCACCTTGTTGTTCTTGAACAGCACGCGGTCCAGCGCGTAGGCGCCACCGTTGAAGCCGAGCGCCAGAGCGGCCGCGCCGAGCACTACGACCAGCTCGGAGCCGCCCTCGCCGAGAAGGCCGTTCGGCAGGTGCACGAGGACCCACGCGCCGATCATGTTGATGGCGAGCAGCACACCGGCGACCGGCAGCGCCAGACCGGCGATCAGCGCGAGGCCACCGGCGAGCTCGACCGACGCGGCGAACCACGCGGACAGCGTCGGCAGCGGCACGCCCATCTTGTCGAACGAGCCAGCGGTGCCCGCCATGCCGAACTCGGTGAACTTCTGCCAGCCGTGCGCGACGAACACGACGCCGACGGCGATGCGCCCGATGAGTGCGGCGATGTCCTTGACCATGTTGCTTGCTCCCCGATCCTGTCGTTCAGCAGTAGGTCGTTCTGCCTCGAACCAAAACTAGTGCAGGTTTGAACGACCTCATGATTTCGACAGGATTCCAACAGCGAGTCCTTAGGTTCGCTGGTCCCGCTACTTCTTGAGCGTCAGGCCGGTGCCCTCCGCGTTGGTCAGGATCAGCGAGGAGCGGTTGATCTTGTAGGTGGCCTCTCCCTTGCCCAGCGCCTCCGTGACGGCCGTCTCCACCTCGTTCACCTCGCCGCATCCCTTGTCGGTGATGGGCCCGAGCTCGACCTTGATCGTCTGGCCGGCGAGTTCGTACGGCAGTTCGCTGCCGTTGAAGTTGCAGCCGGTGTCCACGGCCACGGTGCCGTTCTTGAACGAGATCGTGGCCTTCACGCCCGCGGGCACGGACGAGACGGCGTCGCGCGTGACGAGTCCGTCGACGGTCCAGGTGCCCTCCAGGGTGGCGGGCTGTTCCGTCGCGAACACGATCTCCGTGTCCGAGCCGGTGAGCACCAGGTTGGTGCCGTCGAGCTTCCAGGACGGTGTCGCGCGGAGCAGGTTCGACAGCCACTCGTCCTGTTGGTGCAGCTCGGGTTTGGGGCAGCCCATCGCGGTCATGGCGAGGTCGGAGACGGAGAGCTTGCCGTCGTCGAGCTTCACCGGGCTCTGCATCTGGTTGCAGCCGGCACTCGCTATCACCCTGCCGTCGTCGGTGAATCTCAGTTCCACCCGCGTGCCCTCGACCATGGCGCGCGGCTGGCCCTGTTCGGTGACGGAGGACGAGACGTACACCTTGCCCCGCAGGTTCGCGCCCTGCCCCGCGGAGGGGCTCGTGCAGGCGGTGGCGGCCAGCATCAGGACGGCGAGGGCGATTCGGGTGCTCATGCGAGTAGGACGGAACGTCGTGGCCCTGTGGTTGCCCGAAGGCCGGGAGCGGGATTCCCGCGCCCGGCCAACGGAAGATTCGATGTCACGGGGACAGCGACTCAGCGAAGTCGTAGAGACTCTTGATGTCGTTGTCGAAGTACGGCCCATCCATCTGGCTCGCGTCGGCGTGCCGGTGGCTGACCACACTGTTGATGTAGCCCAGCCCGTTCTGGTCGTTGTACTCCTGCAGCCACGGTCCGCCGGACGATCCGCCGGTCATGTTGCACCAGGCCCGCACCTGCTGGCTGTGGCCGTTCCAGGTCGTGCCCTGGCAGAAGTACTGCAGCTCACCGGTGAACGGCGCACCCGCGGGGTAGCCGAGGATCGTGACGGACACCGAGTAGCCCCAGTTCCAGCGCAACCCGTTGCCGCCCACGACGTTCGCGATCGAGCTGCCGCCGAGGGTCTGCATGATGACGATGCCCATGTCCTCGTCACTGTTGCTGGAGTTGATCCAGGCAGTGCGAGCCGTGAGCTGGTAGGCACTCCACGTGCCGAAGGGGCGCGCGCCGTTGCGGTAGCGAGGCACGAACACCCAGTTGCTCATCCACTGGCCTCCGGCACCGCCGTGCACGCAGTGCCCCGCCGTCTGGACCAGCTTCCTCTTGGCACTGCTCACGGTCGCGCCGGAGCAGACGTAGTTCAGGCCGTTGGCCGGGTTGGTGAAGTACACCTTTCCGACTGTCGCCGACTCGTTGAGCATCGTCCCGATGCCCTGCGCCTGCTCGGCCTTGACCTTCACCGAGGGTGCGACCCCTTCGATGCTGCCCGCACGACCCGAGGGCTGGTGTGGGGAAGCGGCCTGAACCGTGGCGGGAGCCTGAGCAGGGATCGCGGTGGCCATGCGCTCCGGAGTCCAGTACGCCTCGGCCGCGGCGGCCGACTGGATCTTGTTGTCGGAGGTTCTGGCCAGGCTGGCAGCGCTGCCGTTCGGTGCCGCCTGCGCGGTCGGCACGAGCACGGAAGCAGCCAGCAAAAATCCGAACGCTAATGAAACAGTTCTTTTCGCTCTCATTCGAAATACCTCACTAAACGAGGTTCACTTGCGGCTTTTCGAACGTAGCGATGCCTCTGACCTGGTGTCCAGCCATATTTTGAAGTTGCTCTGTTCAGCCCCGCCCCCATTCCATGCCTGCCAGAAAAAGGTCCATCCGGGCCATTTCTTCGACCGATGTGCCGGATTGGAAAGCGCTATCCAGGCAGTCGATCTTGAACTTGGGGGTTGACAGACCGCACGCTCGTCGCTGTACTTAACCCAGTGGTTAGATAACCAAGTGGTTAGGTACGAGATGGACCAGCTGAGCGCTACCTTCGCCGCACTGGCGGACCCGACCCGCCGGGCGATCCTCGCGCGGCTCACCGAGGGCCCGGCAACGGTGAAGGAGCTCTCCGAGCCGTTCGACATCAGCGGCCCGGCGATCTCCAAACACCTGCGAGTGCTGGAGAAGGCAGGCCTGATCACCCGCGGCAGGGAAGCCCAGTGGCGTCCCTGCCAACTCGACGCGACACCTCTTCGGGAGGTCACCGTGTGGGCTGACAACTACCGCCGCTTCTGGGATGCGAGCTACTCGCGCCTGGACGCACTCTTGACCGAGATGAAGGAGAACGAGAAATGACCACCGTGAAGTTCGGCACGACCGTCACCCTCCCGTCCGACACCGAGATCGCGATGTCGCGTTCGTTCGACGCGCCCGCTTCGTTGGTGTGGAAGGCTTTCACGACCCCCGAACTGCTGCGGCGCTGGTTGCTCGGCCCCGACGGCTGGGACATGCCGATCTGCGAGGTCGACCTGCGCGTGGGCGGTCAGTGGCGCTACGGCTGGGCGCAGCCGGACGGCTCCGGGGCGTTCGAGATGCACGGCGAGTACACCGAGGTCACGCCTCATTCGCGGATCGTCAACACGGAGATCTTCGAGGACAACCCTCCGGCCGTCTCGACGGTGGAGTTCGTGGAGGTGGACGGTCAGACGACGATGACCACCACGATGCGACTGGTGTCGCAGGAGGCCCGGGACGCGGTGCTGGCGACCGGCATGGCAGACGGCGCTGGCCGCAGCTACGAGCGGCTGGGCGAGGTCCTGGCCACGCTGTGACCTGTTCTGCGGAGTAGTGCGGGCAGCGATCTGGGCGATGCTCCGCGTGACCGGTCACGCGGAGGGCTGCCACGAGCCCCGGCTGACCTGGAACAGGGACGCGTCCGCACGTTCCCGATGCTCGACGAGAGCTCGATCATGAGCATGTTCGGGTTCCCAGCAGGGCCACGTGAGGTCGAGGCGGCGGGAATCGTCCACAGTGGTCGTTCTGCCGGCAACCCTTTGCCCGGCTTGAGGTTGGCGGACCGTAATCACCTTTGGTGACAACGGTTCCCCCGGTCGGGGCCCTTGGTCGTGGTTACGTTCGGGCACATGGGACGTTTCCTCGTGGCTCTGACCATCGTGCTCGGCTTCGCCGTGCTGTCCGCTCCGCTCGCCCACGCCGCTCCGGGCTCACGCTGGGACGTTGTGCCGTGCGCGTCCGGCTCGAAGGCCCTGTGGCTGCCGCGCGTCGACAAGTTCGGCACCGATCTGTCGTGCACGACCGAGGAGGCGCGTTCCGCGGCGGTGAAGGCGGCCGTGGACAGCGGGAGTCCGACTCGGATGATGAACGTCGCCATCGCGTTCGCGCAGCAACTCGCCGACAAGTCACTCACGCCGGAGTCGCCCTGCGTGCTCGGCGCGAAGGGGGCGGTGGGCGAGGCGATCGGCACCTGCGTGGCCGCCTGAGTCAGCGATCTTATCGGTGGTGTCCGGCACCATGCGTTTCAGGACACCACTTCCGGGGGGATTGCTGTGATCGTGCGAGGTTCGGGCGACCTGCCGGACGCCGACGTCGAGGCACTGGTGAACGCGGTGAACTGCGTCGGTGTGATGGGCAAGGGGCTGGCGCTGCAGTTCAAGCAGCGCCACCCCGCCTACTTCTCGGCGTACGCGGCGGCCTGTGCCGCCGAGGACGTGCGACTGGGGCGCGTGCACGTGGTTTCGCTGGACCGGCACTTCATCAGCTTCCCGACCAAGGGGCACTTCCGGTCGCGGTCGAAGCTGTCCGACGTGGCCGACGGGCTGGACGATCTGGCTCGCGTGATCGGCGAAATCGGAATCCGGTCCGTGGCGGTGCCGCCACTCGGAGCCGGGCTGGGCGGGCTCCCGTGGGATGACGTGCAGGCGTTGATCGAGGAGAAGCTCGGACGGCTGGACGCGACCATCGTGGTCTACAGCCCGGAAAGTGCCGCGCGACTTCGTCTCCAGCTCCTGCTCACCCCACGAACGCTGATCGGCCTGGAGGACGAGCCTCCAGGCCGATCGCAGAGTCGCTGACCTAGCCGTTCAGCACGGCGCGCGACATCACGACGCGCTGGACCTGGTTCGTGCCCTCGTAGATCTGCGTGATCTTCGCGTCCCGCATCATCCGCTCGACCGGGAAGTCGCGCGTGTAGCCGGCGCCGCCGAAGAGCTGCACGGCGTCCGTGGTGACCTCCATGGCCACGTCGGAGGCGAAGCACTTGGCCGCTGCGGTGATGAAGCCGATGTTCGGCTCGCCGCGTTCTGCCTTGGCGGCGGCGACGTAGACCATGTGGCGGGCCGCCTCGATCTTCATCGCCATGTCGGCGAGCATGAACTGGACGCCCTGGAAGTCCGAAATGGACTTTCCGAACTGCTTGCGGTCCTTGACGTACGCGACCGCGGCCTCAAGTGCGCCCTGCGCGATGCCCACGGCCTGCGCGCCGATCGTCGGGCGAGTGTGGTCCAACGTCTTCAAAGCCGTCTTGAGGCCCGTGCCCGGCTCGCCGATGATTCGGTTCGCGGGGATGGTGCAGTTCTCGAAGTAGATCTCGCGGGTCGGCGAGCCCTTGATGCCGAGCTTGCGCTCCTTCGGGCCCACCGAGAAGCCCTCGTCGTCCTTGTGCACGACGAACGCCGAGATGCCGGCGGACTTCTTCGCGGCGTTGGGGTCCGTCACGGCCATGACGGTGTACCAGGTGGACTCGCCGGCGTTGGTGATCCAGCACTTGGTGCCGTTGAGCACCCAGTGGTCGCCGTCGAGCAGAGCCCTGGTCCGCATCGACGCCGTGTCGGAGCCTGCCTCGCGCTCGGACAGCGCGTAGGAAGCCATGGCCTCGCCTGAGGCGATGGACGGCATGACGAGCTGCTTCAGTTCCTCGGACGCCGAGAGGAGGATCGGCATGGTGCCGAGCTTGTTCACCGCCGGGATCAGCGAGGACGACGCGCAGACGCGGGCCACTTCCTCGATGACGATGCAGGTGGCGACGGAGTCCGCGCCCTGGCCGTCGTAGGTCTCCGGCACGTGGACGGCCGCGAAGCCTGCCTTGACCAGGGCGTTGTGGGCCTCTACCGGGAAGCGCTCGTTCTCGTCGACCTCGGCCGCGTACGGCTTGATCTCCTTCTCGGCGAGCGAGCGGACGGCCTCTCGCAGCGCCTCGTGCTCCTCGGCGAGCTGATAGGTGCCGAAGCTCGGGTTCACCTTGTTACCTCCCAGTAGCGAGTACTCGTGCACGATGTTAGCGCCCGTTCACGTCGGGCGCCGCTGTGCTGTTGAGCACTCAGAGGGACTTCTGCAGCGCCGCGTCCTTGTCTAGTACGAGCTGCTCGAGTTCTGCCTGGAAGCGGGCCATGCGTTCCTGCAGTGCGACGTCCGAGGCGGCCAGCACGCGGACGGCCAGCAGGCCCGCGTTGCGCGCACCACCGACTGAGACGGTGGCGACCGGGACGCCCGCGGGCATCTGCACGATCGAGAGCAGCGAGTCCATGCCGTCGAGGTACTTCAGCGGGACGGGCACACCGATGACCGGGAGCACCGTGGCGGAGGCGACCATGCCGGGCAGGTGGGCGGCGCCGCCGGCACCCGCGATGATCACGCGCAGACCACGTGAGGCGGCCGAACCGGCGTAGTCGAGCATGCGCTGCGGGGTGCGGTGGGCGGAGACGACGCTCACCTCGAACGGCACGTCGAACTCGGCGAGCGCCTCGGTGGCCGCCTTCATCACCGGCCAGTCCGAGTCGCTGCCCATGATCACGCCAACCTGAGTCACTCCGCACTCCGCTTCTCGCCGTGAATGTCGTATCCGTCTGACCAAATGCCCGTGGACAGCCACTGAGCGGCAAGCTGCGCGCGGTGGCGGACCTCGGTCATGTCGTTGCCGAGGAACGTCACGTGCCCGACCTTGCGGCCCGGCCGTTCCTCCTTGCCGTACAGGTGCACGTGCGCGTCCGGGAACCGGGCGAACAGGTGGTGCACGCGCTCGTCCGGGCCCATCGCAGGGACATCGGAAGCCCCGAGGACGTTCGCCATCACGACGGCCGGCGCCATCAGGTCGGTGCGGCCCAGCGGGTAGTCCAGGACGGCGCGCAGGTGCTGTTCGAACTGCGACGTGCGTGCGCCCTCGATCGACCAGTGACCTGAGTTGTGCGGGCGCATCGCGAGCTCGTTCACGACCACACCGTCCGCGGTCTCGAACAGCTCGACGGCCAGCACGCCCACGACGCCCAGCGCGTCGGCGACCTTCAGCGCCAGCTCCTGGGCCTCGGCGCCGTCCAGGGCGGGGGCAGGCGCGAGGACCTCGACGCAGATGCCGTCGGACTGCACGGTCTCGACGACCGGCCACGCCGCGCCCTGCCCGAACGGCGAGCGCGCCACGACGGCCGCCAGTTCGCGGCGCATCGGCACGCACTGCTCGACCATCAGCGGCGTCCCGGCCTCCAGCAGCTCGGGAACGACGCGCTCGGCGCTCTGCGGGGTGTTCAGCATCCACACGCCGCGCCCGTCGTAGCCGCCGCGGATCGCCTTCAGCACGCACGGCCAGCCGTGGGCCGCGCCGAACCTCTGCACGTCGCGAACCTCGTGCACCTCGGCGAACGGCGGCACCGGCAGCCCCAGCTCGGCCAGCCGCACCCGCATCTTGAGCTTGTCCTGCGCGTACTGCAGCGCGTCCGGACCGGGGTGCACCTTCACGCCCTCGGCGACGAGCGCGCGCAGGTGCTCCTGCGGCACGTGCTCGTGGTCGAACGTGACGACCTCGCAGCCCTTCGCGAACGCGTGCAACGCGTCGAGGTCGGTGTGCGTGCCGAGCACCACGTCCCGCGCGACGAGGGCGGCGGGGTCGTTCTCGGAGACTGCGAGCACGCGCAGCGACTGTCCCAGCGGGATCGCGGCCTGGTGCGTCATGCGGGCGAGCTGCCCGCCGCCGATCATTCCGACGACGGGGAGACGGGTACGAGAGTCCACGGTTCAGGCATTCTACCTGCGCTTCTTTCGCGCTATCCCTCGGTCTTGACGGTGGCGGTCCCGGACGTGGCCTGGTCGCCCGGCGCGGGTTCGGAAACGCGTTCGGGTGCGGGATCCGAGGCCTCGCCGGTCTCGGCGTCCGGATCGGCGTCCGGGTCCGGGTCAGCGTCCGGGTCAGCGTCCAGGTCCTGGTCAGCGTCCGGCTCCGGCGTCACGGTGGTCTCCGGGGCCGGAAGGTCCGGCGTGGGCTCGGGCACCGGCGGACCGAGGCGGCGGTGTGCACGGGAGGGCTTCCACCCACCGCCGTTGCG
Source organism: Lentzea sokolovensis (assembly GCF_033949975.1). Taxonomy (NCBI): domain Bacteria; kingdom Bacillati; phylum Actinomycetota; class Actinomycetes; order Pseudonocardiales; family Pseudonocardiaceae; genus Lentzea; species Lentzea sokolovensis. The sequence goes on along the minus strand of NZ_JAXAVU010000006.1, from coordinate 159,401 downwards.
CATCAGCCGGAAGAGCACGGCCAGCAAGCCCGCCGTGATCAGCGCGCACACCAGGAACTCGGCGATCTGGAACCACACCAGGCGCTCGATCGGCTGGTAATCGACGTACGTGCCGATGGCGGCGTTCGTACGGCGCATGCAGCTGGTCTCGTTGACGGGCGTCATGCAGTCGTCCCGGGCGGGCACCGGTTGCAGGTCGGACCCGGCGTAGCCGTGGCCGAGCTCCAAGCCTCGTTCGGGCACTACCGGCGTGTCCTCCCAACGGGCGATCACGCGTGCCGGTGGCCAGTAGAAGGAACGCACCCACACGGCCAGAATGATGCGCACGACCACGAAGAGCACGGTCGTCACCGCGATAGCCGTCACGACGTTCCTGCTCAACAGACCGATGAGCACGCCGATCGCGAGCCCGAGCGCGGCGTAACCGATCTGCACGAGCGAGTTGGCTTCGAAACTGTTCCACGTCCGCACGGAACCGAAGTAGCCGTCGCCGTTACCGATGAGCGCCGCCAGCAGCACGGCCAGGCCACCGAGCACGATCAGCTTGCCGCGCAACCACTGCACGGGCGTGACGTCCTGACCCCACGCCACGAAGTAGGTGCGTTCCTCCAGTTCGCGGGCGATCAGCGGAGCACCCCAGAACGCGCCGACCAACGCACCGAACGCGGTCTGCACGATCAAGGCGTAGAAGCCGCCGAGTGGCATCGAGGACTCGGCGAACTTGAGCGCCTCGATCGACCACAGGTTCCAGATGGCGATCAGCGCGACGGTCCCGACGCCGGCGATGGCCCAGCGGTGCTGGCGCCAGGTCAGCCAGATGAGTGATTTCAGGTTCACAGGTCACGCTCCAGGTGCGCCACGACCAGCTCCTCCAGCGTCACGTACCGGGCTGTCCAGGGTTCGTCGATCCGCTGGCCGCCCGATCTCACCAGGAACGACGACTGCGCCCTGCCGTGCTTCGCCAGCACCACGTGCCCCTCCACGGGCGACTTCGAGGCGTGCGGACCGGTGTAGAGGACGTGCTCTTCCAGCAGTTCGTCGGCATCGCCGTCCACCAGCAGCCGGCCGCGCGACAGCACCAGCAACCGGTCGGCCACACCCGCGATCTCCCCCACGGCGTGCGTGGAGAAGATCAGCGTCATGCCCTTGTCGTTGACCTCGGTCAGCAACTCCCGCATGACCTTCCGGCGCGCCAGCGGATCCAGTTCGGCCAGCGGCTCGTCCAGCATCAGGACGTCCGGGCGGGACCCCAGCGCCAGCGCGAGCACCACGTGCGTGCGCTCACCACCGGACAGGTCCTCGATCTGGAGCTTGCGCGGGATCCGGAACCGGTTGAGCCACTGCTCGGCCCGGTCGTGGTCCCAGACGGTGTTCATGCGCCGGCCGAACTCCAGCACGTCCGCGACCCTGAACGACTTGTACATGGGCTTGTGCTGGGGCACGTACGCCACCCGGCCCGCGATCGACGTGTGGCCCGATTCCGGCATCAGGTGCCCGGCCAGCACGTTGAGCAGCGTCGTCTTGCCGGAGCCGTTGGCTCCCACCATCGCCGTGACGCTGCCCGGCGGTAGTTCGAACGAGACGTCCCGTAAAGCCCATTTCGACACTTCGGCCGCAACGACGCTCATTGCGCTCCCCCACTCAGCACTTCGCGCACCAGCGCGTCGATGTCCTCGTCCTCCAACCCGGCGGAGCGTGCCTCCGCGACCCATGCGGCGAGCTTGGCGCGCAACGGGTCCAGGTCCTCGGGGGCGGCGGACCCCAGGGACCCTGTCACGAAGGTGCCGGAGCCCTGACGGGCTTCGACGAGGCCGGCGAGTTCGAGCTCGCGGTAGGCCTTGAGCACGGTGTTCGCGTTCACGCCGCTCGTGGCGACGACGTCGCGAACCGTCGGCAGCCGATCACCCGGCTGCAACCAGCCGAGCCTCAGGGCCTCCCTGACCTGCCTGCCCAGTTGCAGGTAGGCGGGAAGACCACTGCCGCGGTCAACGTGGAACTCGACCACGCACGCTCCCAGATTGTTCTAGTGAACTAGCACAATAGAACACTTCTCGGAGCGTTGGGAAGCCACCCCCGGTGGGGACACGGGGAGGCCGTGGGCGCGGGACAGGGGGGTCAGCGCCCAAGCGAGGTGAGGAGCGCACGCGCCTCGGCGTGCGTGTCCGGCAGTTGCTCGACCCAGACCTTGGCTGGTCCGACCGGCCGGACGTGCGGGTCGTCGGCGAGCCGGTCGGCCGCCAGGACTCTGAGGTTCGACACTCTTCGCGCCAGCAGTTCGTCACGGCGAACGAGCACCGCGGCCACGCACGGCCCGAGGGTCGCCAACGTCTCGCCACCGTCGAAAACGGTGCGCAACGCGTCGGACGCGAGCGTCATCGCGACCACACGGGACCAGCCAGAGGCCCGGTGCACGTCTAGGCGCAGCATGACCAGCGCGTAGTCGAGCGAGGCGACGGGCGTCTCCCGGTACACCTCGCCGAGCCTCGTGCGCAGGTACGCGGCGGTCGCCAGCCCGGTCAGAGGGTCCTCGGCCGCGCACTCGCCGGCCTGCTTCGTCACCACGTCCGCCCATCCCAGCGCTGTCATGCGCAACATCCGTGCGGGGAGCGAGTCGACGTCCGGTGACACGACGTGCGACACGGCGGTCAGCACGGCGTGCAACGCGGCCAGGTCCAGCAGCGTCTCGCTCAGGCCCGCTCCCGCCTCGGCACGAGCCCGGCCCAGCCGGACCAGCGCGTCGCCGGGGTCGGTGTTCTCCAGCATCGCCGCGCACACGTCGTCGACCTCGGCGAGCGGCCAGTCTGCGGGGAACGCCCAGCCTGCGGCCATGGTGGCGGTCCGCCACCTCGACTTCAGCAGGCGTTCCGCTTGTGCGACACCCACCCGGTCTCCCTTCAGCTCACCCGATTCCAGGTGGGAGACGCAGCCGTCGCTCGTTCGTGACGCAACCCGCGCGGGGGATTGAGATGACTCTGTCAGGCGCCGTAAGTCACACTGAGCGCCGCGAGGGAGGGAAACGAAGACTGTGGCAATCGTTCCTGCAGACGTCCAGGGACCCAGCGACGCCGAACTGATCGACTCAGTGCGTGGCGGGACCATCGACGCCTACGGCCAGTTGTACGAACGCCACGTCTCGGCGGCCTACAACCTCGCCCGCCAGTTGGCCCGCTCCCAGGCGGAGGCCGACGACCTCGTCTCCGAGGCGTTCGCGAAGGTGCTGGACACGCTCCGTGCCGGGCGCGGACCCGACTCGGCGTTCCGCGCGTACCTGCTCACGGCGCTGCGGCACACCGCGTACGACAAGACGCGCCGCGACAAGAAGATCGACCTCACCGAGGACATGACCGACGTCGCGCCGGCGGTGCAGTTCAGCGACACCGCGGTGGCCGGGCTCGAGAAGTCGATGGCCGCCCGCGCGTTCGCCGCACTGCCCGAACGCTGGCAGATGGTGCTGTGGCACACCGAGATCGAGGGCCAGTCGCCCGCCGAGGTCGCCCCGCTGCTCGGGCTGTCGGCCAACGGCGTGTCCGCGCTCGCCTACCGCGCCCGTGAGGGCCTCAAGCAGCAGTACCTGCAGATGCACCTGACCGACACGGAGGCGGAGCGCTGCCGCGCGACCGTCGACCGGCTCGGCGCCTGGACCCGCGCGGGCCTGTCCAAGCGCGAGGCGACCCAGGTCGAGGCGCACCTCGACGAGTGCGGCCGGTGCCGCGCGCTGGCCGCCGAACTCGCGGACGTCAACGGCGCGCTGCGGATCTTCGTCGCCCCGCTGGTGCTGGGCATCGGCGCCACGACGTACCTGATCGCCGCCGGCACCACGACGGCCGTCGTCGGCGCCGGAGCGGCCGCGGGTGGTGCGGGCGCCGTGGGTGCCGCGATCCCCCGCCAGCTCGTCACGGTCGGTGGATCCGCTGCCGCCGTGGCCGCCGCTGTGGCGATCGCGCTGGCCGCGGCCGGCGGAGAACAGCAGGCGCCCGTGGTCCAGGCCGTCGAGCCGCCGCCCTCGCAGACTCAGGTCCAGCCGCCGCGGCCGGTGCCGCCGGCCCCCGTTCCGCCCGCTCCCACGCCCCAGCCGCCGCAGCCCACGACGGAGCCGCCGCCCCCGGTGCCTCCGCCCGCGCCGCCGGCACCGGCTCCCGAGCCCCCGGCCCCCGAACCACCCGCTCCCACGCCGCCGTCGCTCACGCCGACCACGCCGAGCGGGTACACGCTGACGCCCGGCGAGGAGCCCAAGGACTTCCCGATCTCCATCCTGAACACCGGCGGCACCGCGGCACCGCCCGCGAGCATGGTGCTGAACCTGCCGCCGGGCGTCGTCTCGACCGGCGGGCCCGCGTCGTTCGGCGCCGCGCGCCTGCTGCAGCCGGACGGCGCGGCCGACCAGAGCGTGAACTGCCCCGCGGGCACCGGCACGATCACGTGCGTGACGCCGCAGGGCATCGCGCCCGGCGGGCAGGCGACGTTCCACTTCCTGCTGCGCGCGACCGACAGCGCCGTGCCCGGCACCATCACCGGCGTCATCAGCGCGGGTGCGGCGATCTCCGTCAACGTCAACGTCGCGGTCAACGTGCCGCCGGTGAACGACGACCTCGAACTCTCCGTGAAGACGTGGCAGGACGAGGTGTTCTGGGACCCGCGCGCGGACGTCGAGGTCCGCAACACGGGTCCGCGCGCCGGCACGTTGAAGCTGGACGTGTCGACGTCGGAGAACCTCGTGCTCTACACGCCGTACCGCGAGTGCACTTCGGCCGGCAAGACGACGCTCCGATGTGTCACCGACCTCGACAAGGGCGGCCGGTACCGGATGTCCCTCTGGGCGTTCGGGCATCGCGGCGGGAACATCACCGTCACGGCCACGCTGGGCAACGTGACGAAGTCCGTGACCGTGCCGGTCAAGGCCTGGCCGGACCCGCCGGGCGAGGAACCGCCGAACCCGCCGACGTCCACGACGACGACGCCTCCTCCGACGACCACCACGACAACGCAGCCCACGAAACCGACCGAGCCGACGCGGCCGACCGAGCCCTCGCCGACCAAGCCGACGGAACCCACGGTCCCCACGAAGCCGACCGAGCCGACGGTGACCTCGCCGTCGATCACGGTGCCGACGCTGCCGGACCCGTCCGAGACGCCGCCACCCCCGTCGTCGACCACGCCGCCACCGACCTCGGAGCCGTGCGACCCGTGGCCGGGACTGCTGCCGCCGCTGATCCCCGACCTGCTCGGGCGGCCGTGTCCCGCGCCGCGAAGTTGATCAAAAGTTGATCTTTGGTCGTCACTGAACGTGCAGGTCACGTGCCTCTGAGTGGCAGAAGATAACACCCGGAGGCAGTGGCCGTTACCTTGATCCGTAAGCTGGGCAGGTGCTGCCAGTCGTTCGCCGTGCCATGAGCCGGTTGCCGGAACCACTCCAGTTCCTGCTTCACAAGCACCGCGAGATCATCAGGTTCGCCCTGGTCGGCGGCACGACGTTCCTGATCGACAACGGCGTCTGGTACGCGCTCAAGCTCACCGTGCTGACCGACAAGGTCGTCACGGCGAAGGTCATCGGCGTGCTGGTGGCGATCATCGCCTCGTACGTGCTGTCCCGCGAGTGGTCGTTCCACACCCGAGGCGGTCGCGAACGCCACCACGAGGCCGCGCTGTTCTTCCTCGTCAGCGGTCTGGGTGTGGGGATCAACATCCTGCCGCTGTGGCTGTCGCGGCACCTGTTCGGCCTCCAGGCCCCGTTCGTCTCGGTCATGACCGAGGAGATCGCGGACTTCGTCTCGGGCTCGATCATCGGCATGCTGCTCGCCACCGGGTTCAAGTTCTGGGCGATGCGGCGCTGGGTGTTCCCGGACGCCGACGCGCGGCCGGACCGGCGCGTTCACCCGATCTCCGTAGACTCGTCGCGTGTCCCTAGCCGAAACAGTGGTCTCGCGGTTTCCGGAACCGATCCGGTCGATCGCGCTGAAGCATCGTGAACTAGTCAAGTTCGCCCTGGTCGGGGGCACCTGCTTCGTGATCGACACCGTCCTGTTCTTCGGGATCAAGACGGTCGTCCTGCCGAACAACCCGGTGACCGCGAAGATCATCGCGACCCTGGTCGCCACGATCGTGTCGTACATCCTGAACAGGGAGTGGTCGTTCCGCACCCGCGGCGGCCGCGAGCGTCACCACGAGGCGCTGCTGTTCTTCCTGGTCAACGGCATCGGCATCGTGCTGAACTCCGCACCGCTGTACATCGCGCGGTACGCGTTCCACCTGCAGGAGCCGCACGTGTCGCGACTCACCGAGGAGATCTCGGACTTCCTGAGCGCGCAGATCATCGGCACGCTCATCGCGATGGCCTTCCGCTGGTACGGCTACAAGAACTGGGTCTTCCCCGAGGAGAACGGCCGCAAGAAGCGGTCGATCGAGGACGAGAAGGAGCTCGGCCACTCCTAACGCGGAGTGCCCGGCGTCTTCCACGAGATGCCCACCACGTCCTGAGCCTTCGGCACCGGCAGGAACACGGCGAACGTCGCCGGCCGTGCCGTGGACAGTTCCAACCGGCCGCCGTCCGCGTCGACCAGCGCCCGTGCGAGCGCCAGCCCCACACCGGTCGAGCCGCCGCCGGAGACGCCGCGCTCGAAGATGTGCGCCGCCAGGTCGTCCGGCACGCCCGAGCCACCGTCGCTGACCTCGACCACGACCGTGCCCTCTTCGCTGCGCGCGGTGACCATGACGGACCCCTCGCCGTGACGCAGGGCGTTGTCCAGCAGCACCCCGATGGCCTCGCGCAGGCGGGCGGGGGTGGCGCGGGCCAGCAGGCCGTCCGGGACGCGGACGCGCAACGCCCTGCCCTGGCTCCTGACCTGCTCGCGCCACTCCTCGGCGATCAGGTTCAGCGCGGGCCGCAGTTCCAGCGGTTCGGCGCCGACGGCTCGGGCCGCACGGGCGGCGGCGAGGAGCTCGTCCAGCACGGCGGCGAGGCGTTCTGCCTGTTCCAGGGCCGCGCGGGCCTCGGCGGCCGTGTCGGGTTCCGGGTGCTCCGCCAGGGCTTCCAGCCGTAGCTGGAGGGCCGTGAGACGGCTGCGGAGCTGGTGGGAGACGTCGCCGACCAGCTCGCGTTCGCGCTGGACCAGGCGGGCGAGGGCCGTGGCGGAAGTGTCGAGGGCTTCGGAGACGGCGTCGAGCTCCTCGATGTTGTAGCGCTGCTCGTCGGCGCGGAAGTCGCCCGCGCCCAGCCTGGACGCGCGGGCGGCCACGTGGCCCAGCGGGCGGGCAAGAGTTTGCGCCGTCACCAGGGCCACGACGGTGCCGGTGCCCACCGAGAGCGCCAGCAGGAGCAGCACCAGTCCCGCCACCTGGGCCTGCTGCGTGTGCATCGGCCCGGAGGGGATCTCCAGGCGGACGGTGCCCTGCTGGGCGATCGTCAGTTCGACGGCCAGCGGGTCGTCGCCCGGCGAGGGTCCCGTGGCCTTGGTGACGCCTGCCGAGACGACCGTGAGGCGGCCGTCGGTCGGTATGGCGACCCGGACGGCGTCGATGTCGATGCTCTGCTGCTTGGCGAGCTGGTCGTCCAGCGTCGTCGCGATCTGCTGGGCTCGTTCGGTGAGGCTGCCGCGGGCGGTGTCCTCGACGAGTTGGAGCGCGGTGTAGCCGAGCGGGAGGCCGAGCACGAAACCCGTGACGGCGACGGCGAGCAGAATCGCCCGCAGGATCCGGCGGCGCATCAGTCGGCGTTGAAGCGGAAGCCGCGGCCACGGACGGTCGCGATGCGCTTCTCCGCCGAGTTCGGGGTGCCGTCGCTGAGCTTCCTGCGCAGCCACGACATGTGCATGTCGAGCGTCTTGCTGCCCTTGAGATCAGGGTCGTTCCAGACCTCGGACAGGATCTCGTCGCGGCTCACGACCTGCCCCGCGCGTTGGATCAGCACCTTGAGCAGCTCGAACTCCTTGTTCGCCAGCTGGATCTCGCCGCCGTCGACCGTGACGCGGCGGGCGGCCAGGTCGACGCGGACGCCGTTGACCTCCAGCGTCCCCGGCGCGCGGCGGCGCAGCAGGGCCCGGATGCGGGCCATCAGCTCGGCCAGGCGGAACGGCTTGGCGACGTAGTCGTCCGCGCCCGCGTCGAGCCCGACGACGAAGTCGACCTCGTCGGCTCGCGCGGTGAGCATCAGCACGGGCACGCTCCTGCCGCTCTGCCGCAACCTCCGGCACACCTCCAACCCGTCCATGCCCGGCAGGCCGAGGTCCAGCACCAGGAGGTCGATGCCCCCGGCGATGGCGGCTTCGAAGGCCTTTGGCCCGTCGCCCACGACCTGCACCGAATAGCCCTCCCGCATCAAGGCGCGGGAGAGAGGTTCCGCGATGGCCGGATCGTCCTCGGCCAGCAACACCACGCTCACGGGGCTCAGCGTATTCGTGGAACGATCGCCGCGTGTCACGCCACGATGCTGATCTCGAACTCGCCCTCCGACTCGCCGACGCCGCCGACGCGATCACCGCGACCAGGTTCCGCGCTCACGACCTCGCCGTGGAGCGCAAGCCGGACCGCACGCCCGTCACCGATGCCGACGTCGCGGTGGAGGACGCGGTCCGTGCCGTGCTCGCCTCCGAGCGTCCCGACGACGTCGTGATGGGCGAAGAACGCGGCGGCACGCTGGACGCGGCGCGCGTCTGGGTGCTCGACCCGATCGACGGCACCAAGAACTTCCTGCGCGGCGTGCCGATCTGGGCGACGCTGATCGCCCTGGTCGAGGATGGCGTCCCGGTCGTGGGCGTCGTGTCCGCGCCCGCCATGGGCCGCCGCTGGTGGGCCGCCGCCGGTGGGGGCGCCTTCGCGTCGGACGCGTCCGGTGAGCGCGCGATCTCCGTGTCCGGCGTGCGTTCCCTGGAGGACGCCTACGTGTCCACAACGGACATCAAGTCGTGGGTCGAGTACCACTCTCGCGAGGCCTGGCTGCGTTTGGTGGACGCGACCTGGGAGAGCCGCGCGTTCGGTGACTTCTACCAGCACTGCCTGGTCGCCGAGGGCGCGATCGACCTCGCGCCCGAGTGCGTGGCGAACCCGTGGGACATCGCCCCGTTCCAGGTGCTGGTGACCGAGGCGGGTGGCCGTTTCACCTCACTGGACGGTGAGGAGCGCTACGACGGCGGCAGTGTGCTGACGTCGAACGGCCACCTGCACGAGGCGGCGCTCAAGCTGTTGGAACGGTAAGACTTCCGCGCGCGACCTGGGCCCAGGCGAGACGGCCGAAGAGGTAGTGGCACGCCACGCTCTCGTCGTCGAACCGGGCCCAGTCGTAGCGGTTGCCCTGCTCCTGCCAGAACACCTCGTGCCCGGTCTCGTCACTGAGCAGGCACCAGCGCTGGTCCGTCTCCTCGCCGATGCTGACGACGTCGTCCGGCACGCCGATCCTGGTCAGCCACTCGGGCAGCGACTCGACGTTCATGCGGTGATCTCCGTGAGGTAGCCGAGCGCGACGAGGTCCGCGACGGGGTAGGTGGTGCGGTACCGGCTCGCCCCGCCGGGCTGGCCGAACCAGGGCGCGCTGATCGTGCGGTGCACGGGCAGGTCCTTGGTGACGCGGTAGCGCCGGTAGCCCTCGTCCGCTGCCTGGGGCGGCAGCGAGCGCTGGGCGAACGGGGTGCCCGCCGCGCTCAGGACGCGGCCCTCCGGGGTGCCGAACCTGTCCAGTTCGGCGCCTTCCTTCAGGATCTCGGCCTGGCTGTCCTCGTAGCCGCCCTCACGTTCGAGGGGCCAGCGCGGGGTGCCGTTCTCGTGCTGGAACAGGCTTTCCCAGTCGCGTTCGTGCATGCCCGCGAGCGGGTCGTGGCCCTCCAGGAGCTCCTGCACGATCGGGTGATCTTTGCCGAGGCCGCCGGACTGCGTCGACGGCCTCGGGGCGGACGTGTCGACCCGCTGCGGGTGGTCGTCGGGGGCGAACCTCGGGACGACCTGCTCGTCGGCCTGCGGGGGCGGCGGGAGCTGGCGAGCCGGCTTCCTGGCCAGGCGCGGGGCTCGGCCCGCACTCAGGAAGATCGCCATGAACCAGCTGCCGGCGGCCGCCGCGGTGTAGGTGTGGCCGATGATCTCGCCGGCGACACCGGTGGCCAGGGCCTGGTTCTCCCGGTTTTCGAGGCGGTCGCTCAGTGCGTGCGAGACCGGGTGGCCGCCGGGGTCGACGGTCGCCAGCGGTCCCGAGGTGACGGTCTCGCGCGTTCCCGTGCCGGTTCCGGCGCCAGTCGCCCCGAGGTCGACGTCCGCGCCCGGAGCGGCCGGGGTGGCGATGGTGTCGCCGACCTTCTGCGGGCCGAAGCCCGTCTCGGGATCGAAGTCGACGGACTCCGAGTCGTGGAACAGCGCGTCCTTGGCCGCCTGGTCCTTGGCCAGCGCGTCCTTGGTGACCGCGGAGGCCTGGCCGGGCTGGTTGCCGGACTGGCTCTGGCTCGGTCCCTGGTTGCCGGACTGGGCCGGTCCCTGGGTGCCGATCTGGTTCTGCGCCTGGCCTGGCTGGTTGCCGAACTGGCCGCTCAGCGCCTGAGCCGGCGCACCGGTCTTGCCCGCGACGCCCTGCGGCGCACCCGCCTTGGCCTCGCCGACCTTGGCTTCACCGGACTTGAGCTCGGCGGCCTTCGCGTCGGCTGCCTTGGCGTCGGCGGACTTGGCGGCCTGCTGGGCGGCCTGGCCCTGCTGACCTGCCTGTCCCTGCTGCGCGGGGACCTGCGCGGCGCCCTGTCCCGCGACGGCGCCGACCTGGGAGGCCGCCGCCGGAACACCACCGGCAGCGCCGCCCACGGCACCACCGACAGCACCCACGGCACCACCGATCGGGCCGCCGGCCGGGGCCGCGCCCATCGCCGGGCCCGCGGGAGCAGCGGCCGGGGCGGCAGCGGGTGCCGCGGCCTGGGGAGCGGAGGAGACCTGGCCGTGCACGTCGGAGCCGCGGACCAGCGTCGGGTCGAGCACGGCGCCGGAAGCCTGGGTCGTGCCCTCGGTGATCGGGCCGATGTTGCCGTGCACGCTCGGCATCACGTCCGCCACGACGTGCGCGACGGGCGCGGCGACCGGGCCGACCGCGTGACCCGCGTCGGCCACGACGCCGGGCAGCAGCCCCTTGCCTTCGCCTCGACCCGGGTTCTCGCCACGGGGCCCTTCACCGTTTCCGTTGCCGTTGTCGAACACCGGACCGGCGGCGTCACGGCCACCGGGCACCGCGTCGAGCACGGGATGAACCACAGCGGCGGCGGGCGCGGTGACAGGAGCGGCGGCGTCGAGGATCGGCGCGGCGGCGTCGGTGACAGCACCGACGACGGGCGCGAGCGGTGCCGTCACCGCACCGACGACCGGCGCGACCGGAGCGGTCACCGCTCCGGCGATCGGGGCCACGGCTTCGGTCACCGGAGCGACCACGGCGGCGACGGGCTCGACGATGGGAGCTACGACGGCCGCCACCGGGGCCACCACGCCACCGACGATGTTCGTGACGGGCGACAGCAGGCCACCACCGCCACCGCCGGGCCCGTGGGCGCCGGGAGCGGTGTTGACGGGCTGCGAGCCCTGGCTCATGTCGATGCCGCTGTCCAGGCGGATCGCGGAGCTCAACGTGTTCTGGAGGTTCGCGACGTTGGCCGCGGCGCCCTTGGTCAGCGTGTCGAGGCCGAGCAACGCGTTGGGGTTGCCGGCGTTGGCGGAGGCCGTCGCGGCGTCGTTGTTCTTGGCGAGGATCACGAGCTCGCGGACGATCTCGACCTTCGCGGCACCGACCTGCTTGGCGGCGTGGTCGAGACGGTCGGCGGCGGCGTGACACCCGCGGGCGGCGCGCTGGAAGTCGCCGTCCGGCGCCACGACCTTGGCCCAACGGCCACGTGCGGCGTCGCCGGTCCCGCCGGTCATGCCGCCCAGGGCACGGTTGGCGGCACCGTCGGAGGACGTTCCGAGGCTCTTGATCTTGTCGCCCGCCTCGCGCCACGCGGTGGCGCTGGAACGCATGGCGTCCTCGTCGGCCTTGGGCCAGGAGACACCGGCCTTGGCGGCGATGGCGGTGAGTTCGGCGGGAAGCTCGATGCCCATGTCAGCCCTCCAGCCTTCTGATCGAGGACGCGTTGCTCTGCTCGACGTGGCGGTACGTCTCGGCCGTCGCGGCGAGCTTGTCGCCCACGTCCCCGAGCACGGTCGCGAGTCCGGACACCGCACCCGTCGCGTCCCCGGAGGGCTTCTCGTGCGAGGCGGCGAAACTGCGCCCGACCGCGTCGTCGCCCCAGCAGGCACCGAACGCGGCCAGCGCCCTGTCGAGCGACCCCGCGATCTCGGTCGCCTGCCCGGCGAAGCCCTTCAAGTCGCGCGCCCCGGCGTCCAAGCGCTCGAGGTCGGCCGAGTACCCGGTCATCGGACCCTCCTGTTGATGAGCTCGGAGTCGAGCCAGCTCTCCCGTTGCTCGTTGTCCTCGTCGTCGTCGACACGACGGCGAACGGGCTGCCGTCCCAGATCCACGGTCTCGTACTCGTCGGACGCGTATTCCGAAGGCTGCAGATCAGCGGTACCGGCGACCACCGCGGCAGGATCCGCCGCGGCAGGCAGCACCGCGCTCAGCGCCTGATAGGTGTCCTCGGCCGCACTGGCCGCGGCCGCGGCGACGGTCTGCACGATCAACTCGGCCAGCTGCTCGGGCCGATGCCTGCGATAGGCCAGTTCGGAGAGCACGAGCCCCACGAGCTTGCCCCCGGGACCCACGGTCGCCTCGACCGTCCCGTCAGGACTGGAGGCCGTCGCGGACACGGCAGCGAGCTCGCGCTGAACCGAGGTCAGTTGCTCGCGGCTGCGCCGATAGTCGGCCAGCAGCTCCTCGACCTGCGCACGGTGGTCGTCCACCGAGTCCCCCTCACACGCATAGCCCTGGGCTCGGGCTCTAGGACGCCGTCGCCCATAGATCGGTTCCCAGCGGATTCAGTTACTAGAATCAACGACGTGATCGCCTTCGAGGATCTGCCCGCAGGCCGCATCATCCCGCTTGGCGAGGTGACCGTCGACCGGGACGACATGCTGGACTTCGCGAAGAAGTTCGACCCGCAACCGTTCCACCTGGACGAGGACGCGGGCAAGAACTCGATTTTCGGCGGTTTGTCCGCCTCCGGCTGGTACACGGCCTCGCTCTGGATGCGCAGCTGGGTCGACGCGGTGCTGTCCGACTCCACCTCCCAGGGCTCACCGGGAGGCCGTGAACTCTCCTGGCTAGCCCCGGTCTATCCCGGAGACACGCTGACGTTCGCCGCCGAGGTCCTGAGCGCGCGCCTGTCGAAGAAGCGCCCGGACCTCGGCCTGGTGGAGTTCGAGGGAACGGCGAGGCGCGGCGACGAGCTGGTCTACCGGTTCATCGCGACGGGAATGTTCACCGCGCGCGGCTGACCTACTTCGTCAGCGCGCGCACCACACGTGACGGGGACGGCCGCCCCAGCTGTTCCGCCATCCACGCCGAGGTCTCGACCAGCTTGTCCAGGTCGACGCCGGTCTCGATGCCCAGACCGTCGAGCATCCACACCAGGTCCTCGGTGGCGAGGTTGCCGGTCGCCGACTCCGCGTACGGGCACCCGCCCAGCCCACCGGCCGACGAGTCCACAGTCGTCACACCGCAACGCAAAGCGGCGAGGGTGTTCGACAGGGCCTGCCCGTACGTGTCGTGGAAGTGCACGGCCAGCCGGGAAACGTCGTGGAAGCCCTCCAGCAACGACTCGACCTGACCCGGGGTCGCCACGCCGATGGTGTCCCCCAGCGACAACTGCGAGCACCCCATCTCCAGCAACCGCTCGCCCACGGCCACGACCTGGGACCGCGCCACGGCCCCCTCCCACGGGTCGCCGAAGCACATCGACACGTACCCGCGCACGTCCAGACCCGCTGCCAGCGCACGGGACACCGTCGGCTCGAACATCTCGAACTGCGAGTCCAGCGTCCGGTTCAGGTTCCGGGAGGCGAACGTCTCCGTGGCCGAGGCGAAGATCGCGATGTGCGTGACGCCGGCCTCCAGGGCACGGTCCAGGCCTCGCTCGTTCGGCACCAGCACGGGGTAGACGACACCAGGCCGTTGTTCCAGCCCGGCCAGCAACTCGGCGGCGTCGGCCAGCTGCGGCACCCACTTGGGGTGCACGAAGGACGTGGCCTCCAAAACGGACAGTCCCGCCGAGGCCAGCCTGTCCAGGAACTCCAGCTTCACGGCCACCGGCACGACGACCGACTCGTTCTGCAGCCCGTCCCTGGCGCCGACCTCCCAGATCGTCACCCGCGAGGGCAGCGAACCGGAGCCGACGACGTCGGGCAGACCGACCTCACGCGCGCCCATCGACCACTCCGGGGTGGAAGTCGTCGTCCGGGTTGTCGTTGACCTCGCGGTACAGCATGGTGTGCACCTTCTCCACGGACGGGATGTCGTCGAACTCGAGCGGCTCGTCCGAGGCCGACTCGATGATCAGCGTGCCGCAGCCGAGCACGCGGTCGATGAAACTGTGCTCGAAGCGGACGCTGTTCACACGAGCCAAAGGGATGTCGAGGCCTGTGCGCTTGAACACTCCCTCGCGGTACATCACGCGGTCCGACGTGATGATGAAGTGCGTCGTCCGCCAGCGCGCGACCGGCGTCAGCGTCAGCCACAGGATCAGCACGACGCCGACGACGGCGAGCGCGATCCACGCGGCGGCGGCCCACGACTGGTCGCCGACCAGACCGGCCAGGTAGGTGCCGAGCGCGACCACCACCAGCAGCCAGAACACCGGGAAGATCAGCATCTTCCAGTGGGGGTGCTTGTGGATCACGACGTGCTCGCCGGAGCTCAGCAGGTCGTCGGGATAGGCCATGGGCCAACCCTAACTACGCCGGGCGCAAATGCACCACGTCACCAGCGGACACGCCGTGGTCCGCACCGTCGGCGCCGCGCACGACCAGGGTGCCGTCGGCCTCGATGCGCTGTGCCACCCCGAGAAGCTCGACACCGGCCGACAGTTCGACCCGAACCTGCGAGCCCACGGTCGACGAGTGCTCCTCGTACTCCTCCAGCACGCCGGACTCGACCGCGTCGCCGCCGTTCTTGCGCCACACGCCTTCCAGGCCCGCCAGTTCGACCAGCAGCCGGAACGCGAGCTCGCCGCGATCCAGTTCGGACGCACCCAGGTCCTCCAGCGACGTCGGCGCGAGGCCGCCCGGCGCCGGCTGGACGTCGGAGGGCAGCTTCGCCACGTTGAGGCCGATGCCGACGACGACCGCACCGTCGGCGGTGATCTCGGACAGGATCCCGGCGCCCTTGCCCGCGTCAGGGCCGAGCAGCAGGTCGTTCGGCCACTTCAGCGTCGCCTCGACACCAGCCGACTGGGCGACGCGCACCAGGGCCAGTCCGGCGATCAGGTTCAGCCACGGCAGCTTCGCGGCGGGCACGCCGGCGGGCCGGAACAGCACGCTCAGGTAGAGCCCGCCCGCGGGCGACGACCAGCTGCGGCCACGGCGGCCCTGCCCCGCGCTCTGCTCCAGCGCGATCAGCACAGTGCGGTCGGCGGCGTCGGAAGCGGCCAGATCGGCGTTCGTGGACGCCGTGGTCTCCACGACGTCGAGAGCTGCGTACGGGCCGTTGGGTGCGACAAGCCGGGAGCGCAGCTCTTCTGCGTCGAGTGCGGTGGTCATCGCGCCAGGTTATGGGAACGGAAGAGAGTACGTGCGATAAGAGATTGCCAACAGGTTGCCGTGACCTGGACAACTGCACGGGGCAGTTCAGCAATGGTCTCGTTAGGCTGCGAGCCCATGAGCAGTGCGACCGAGCCGATCGGGCACGTCCCCACCGGCGCTTCAGGCGCCCCGGACGTCCACACCACCGCGGGCAAGCTCGTTGACCTGTACCGACGCAACGACGAGGCGGTTCACGCCGGCTCGGAACGCGCGGTCGAGAAGCAGCACGCGAAGGGCAAGAAGACAGCCCGCGAGCGCATCGACCTCCTGCTCGACCCAGGTTCGTTCGTCGAACTGGACGAGCTGGCGCGGCACCGCTCCACGAACTTCGGCCAGGAGAAGAACCGCCCGTACGGCGACGGCGTCGTGACGGGCTACGGCACCGTCGACGGCCGTCCGGTGTGCGTGTTCTCCCAGGACGTCACGGTCTTCGGCGGCTCGCTCGGCGAGGTGTACGGCGAGAAGATCGTCAAGATCATGGATCTGGCGATCAAGACGGGCCGCCCGATCGTGGGCATCAACGAGGGCGGCGGCGCGCGCATCCAGGAGGGCGTCGTCTCGCTCGGCCTCTACGGCGAGATCTTCTCCCGCAACGTCAAGGCCTCCGGCGTGATCCCGCAGATCTCGCTGATCATGGGCTCGAACGCGGGCGGGCACGTCTACTCCCCCGCGCTGACCGACTTCGTCGTGATGGTCGACCAGACCTCGCACATGTTCATCACCGGCCCGGACGTCATCAAGACCGTCACCGGCGAAGACGTGACGATGGAGGAGCTCGGCGGCGGTCGCACGCACAACACCAAGTCCGGCAACGCGCACTACCTCGGCAACGACGAGGAAGACGCGATCGCGTACGTCAAGGAGCTCCTGAGCTACCTGCCGTCGAACAACCTCTCGGACACGCCCGCGTTCGAGGGCACGCTGGCCGAGGGGTCGATCTCCGACTCGATCACCGACGACGACCGCGAGCTCGACACGCTCATCCCGGACTCGGCGAACCAGCCGTACGACATGCACGAGGTCATCAACCGCGTGCTCGACGAGGGCGACTTCCTCGAGGTGCAGCCGCTGTTCGCGCCGAACATCCTCGTCGGCTTCGGCCGCGTGGACGGGCATTCGGTCGGCGTCGTCGCGAACCAGCCCACCCAGTTCGCCGGCTGTCTCGACATCGACGCGTCCGAGAAGGCCGCGCGATTCGTGCGCACCTGCGACGCGTTCAACATCCCGGTGCTGACGTTCGTCGACGTGCCCGGCTTCCTGCCCGGCACCGACCAGGAGTGGAACGGCATCATCCGGCGCGGCGCCAAGCTGATCTACGCCTACGCCGAGGCCACCGTTCCGCTGGTCACCGTGATCACGCGCAAGGCGTACGGCGGCGCGTACGACGTCATGGGCTCCAAGCACCTCGGTGCCGACATCAACCTCGCGTGGCCGACCGCGCAGATCGCCGTCATGGGCGCTTCAGGTGCGGCGAACATCGTGCACCGCAAGACTCTCGCCGCGGCGGCTGCCAACGGCGAGGACGTCGACGCACTGCGCGCGAAGCTGCAGCAGGAGTACGAGGACGCGCTGTGCAACCCGTACGTCGCCGCTGAACGTGGCTACGTCGACTCGGTGATCCCGCCGTCGTACACCCGCGGTTACGTGGCGCGGGCGTTGTCGATGCTGCGGGACAAGCGGGAGACGCTGCCGCCCAAGAAGCACGGGAACATCCCGCTGTGACCGCGCCGGAGGAGAAGCCGCTGCTCAAGGTCGTCAAGGGCACGCCGGACGACTACCAGCTGGCCGCGCTGACCGCTGTCATCGCCGGGCTGGCTTCGGCCGCGCCCGTCGAGGACGAGCCGAAGCGGCGTCCGGAGTGGGCGAACCCGGCTCGCCGGGTTCGCCGGCCGTTGCAGCACGGACCGGGCGCCTGGCGCGCCTCCGGTTTCCCCGGCTAGCAGTCGACTCTGCGGCTGGTGACGTTCAGGCCGACGGCGACCTCGCGACAGCGGGTCTCGCCGTCGACCTGCATCTTCAGCGTCCAGAACGCGCTGCCGTACGCGGAGGTCTGACGCAGCACCTGCACCCCGGCGTGGTTGAGCGGCGAGCCGGAACGCACCGCGGGCACGACCTGCGTGAGCAACGCGTTCTCCGCGCGGTCGGCGGTGTCGGCGAACGGCCAGATGGGCACTCCATAGCCGATCGGGTCACTCGCGAGCACGCTTCCAACGCCCCACGATCCAATGAGGCCGCCGAGCACGACGAGCAGTGCCGCGATCCGTCTGCGCTTGCCTTCGCGATCGGAGCCGCGTTCGGTGAGGACAAGCACCCAGCGCTTCACTCTGCCGAGAGTGCCGACCGAGGATGTGATCGCGCATCAGTAGTACTACTCGAACGGACCGCGACAACTGGCGGACCGTGTACGCGCTCTGCGTCGGGTTCTTCATGACGCTGCTGGACACGACCATCGTCAACGTCGCGCTGCAGTCGATGATCACCGATCTGAACGCCTCCCTGAACGACGTCATCTGGGTCGTCAGCGCCTACCTGCTCGCGTTCGCGGTGCCGTTGCTGCTGACGGGACGACTGGGTGACCGGTACGGGCCCAAGAGGCTCTACGGCATCGGGCTCACGTTGTTCCTCCTGGCCTCGCTGGCCTGCGGTCTCGCCACCAGTGCCGACGCGCTGATCACGGCGCGCGTCTTCCAGGGCCTGGGCGCGGCGGCCATGACTCCGCAGACGATGGCGTTCATCACGCACCTGTTCCCCCCGGCCAGGCGGGGCGCGGCACTGGGCATGTGGGGGTCGGTGGCCGGGCTCGCGACGGTCTCCGGGCCGTTGCTCGGCGGTGTGCTGGTCACGCACCTGGGCTGGGAATGGATCTTCTTCGTGAACCTCCCGATCGGGGTGGTCGCGCTGGCGCTGCTGTTCGTGTGGGTGCCCGACCTGCGGCCGAACCGCGCGCCCAGATTCGACGTGCTCGGGGTCGTGCTCTGCTGCCTCGGGCTCGGGCTGCTGGTGTTCGGGATCCAGAACGGCGAGCACTACCAGTGGGCAGGGTCGCGGGACCGCTGACGATCGCCGAGATCATCGCGGCCGGGGTGCTGTTCCTCGCGCTGTTCGTGTTCTGGCAGGCGTCCGCGCGCAACCCGGAGCCGCTGATGCCGCTGCGGATCTTCCGCAACCGCAACTTCTCGCTCGGCAACGTCGCGAACGTCGTCATCGGCATCACGGTGACCGGGGTGTTCGTGCCGCTGGCGCTGTTCCTGCAGACCGTGCCGAAGCTGTCGCCGCTGATGACGGGCCTGGTCACGGCGCCGGCGTCGCTGATGTCCGGCGTGGTGGCGATCGTCGCGGGACGGTTGTCGAACCGGGCGGACGCCAAGTACCTGCCGATCACCGGGTTCGCGCTGATGGCCGCGGGCATCCTGGCGATGACGTTCCTGCTCGGCGACGGCTCGCAGTGGGTGCTGCTGCCGTCGATGGTCGCGCTGGGCATCGGCATGGGACTCGTGTTCTCACCGCTGACGAACATTTCGACGCGCACGCTCGACAGGTCGCTGCTGGGCGCCGGGTCCGGCATCTACAACACGTCGCGGCAGTTCGGGAACGTGCTGGGCAGCGCGGTGACGGCGGCCGTGCTGCAGATCGTGCTGGCGGCCACGGGCGACTTCACCACGGCCGTGCGGGCGTCGTTCTACCTGCTGCTGGCGGTGCTGGTGGTGGGGATCGCGGCCGCGTTCGCCTTTCGGCAGGTCGCCGCCCCGAGCGTGACAGACTCGGCGCGTGCGTCTGATCCTGGCCTCCCAGTCACCCGCCCGTCTTAGCGTCCTGCGGTCCGCGGGCATCGAACCCGTCGTCCGCGTCTCCGGTGTCGACGAGGACGCGCTGATCGCGTCGCTCGACAACCCGACGCCCGAGGAGACCGTCGTCGTGCTGTCCGCGGCCAAGGCCGAGGCGATCGAGCACGACGACGACTGCGTGGTCGTCGGCTGCGACTCCATGCTGCTGTTCGAGGGCGAGCTCGTGGGCAAGCCCGGCACGCCCGAGGTCGCGCTGGAGCGGTGGCGGCGCGTGGCGGGCAAGAGCGGCGTGCTGATCACCGGGCACACCGTGCTGCGGGTCGCCGCGGGAGAGATCGCCGGCCGCGCCTCGGCCTCCGAGTCGACCACCGTGCGGTTCGGCACGCCGTCGGAGGAGGAACTGGAGGCGTACATCGCGACGGGCGAGCCGTTGCACGTCGCCGGTGGCTTCACGATCGACGGCCTCGGCGGCTGGTTCATCGACGGCATCGACGGCGACCACACGTCCGTCATCGGCATCAGCCTGCCGCTCACCCGAAGGCTGCTCAGCCAGGTGGGTGTTTCCGTGTCCACACTCTGGTAGACGCTGGTCACAGTTCACCCGATCGAGGAAGACTTCCCCTGACGCCGGCGTTGGGGGCTAGCGGTGAACGAGTACTTGACGCGTCGCAGGAACATCGACCTGGCACGCAGGACGAGCACGGGCTGTCGGAGCTGACCGCTTCCGACGCCCCCTTTCGCTCATCCCTGCCCAGGAGATGTTCCAGTGTCGCTCGTTCAGACATACCGCAAGCCCAAGGTCTTCGGACTGACAGTTCTCGGCGCGCTCGTCCTCGGCGCGCTGGCGGGCTGGCTCGGCAAGGGCACGTGGCTCGCGCCCGTCCTCGCCAAGATCGGCTCCACGTTCACGTCGCTGCTGCAGCTGACGGTCATCCCGCTGGTGTTCACGGCGATCGTCGTCGGCATCGCGTCGCTGCGGAACCTCGGCGGCGGCCGCACGGCAGCCCGTCTCGGCGGCAAGACGTTCCTGTGGTTCGCCATCACGTCGTTCATCGCGGTGCTGATCGGCATCGCGGTCGCCTCGGTCCTGCGGCTCGGTCAGGGCGTGCAGATCGAACCCGCCGCCGGAGCCGTCGACAAGCTCGCCAAGCGCGCTTCCGGTTCGTGGCAGGCGTTGCTCGACAACCTGGTGCCCACCAACATCTTCAGCTCGTTCACCGAGGGCGACGTGCTGCAGGTCGTGTTCATCGCGGTGCTGGTCGGCTTCGCCGCCTACGCGCTCGGTGACAAGGCCGCGCCGTTCACGAACCTCGTGAGGTCGTTCTTCGAGATCATCCAGAAGGTCGTCGGCTGGATCATCCTGCTGGCCCCGATCGGCATCTTCGGCCTCATCGGCAACGCCGTCGCGTCCTACGGCAACGCGTTCGTGAAGCCGCTGTTCTCG
Source organism: Lentzea sokolovensis (assembly GCF_033949975.1). Classification (NCBI taxonomy): domain Bacteria; kingdom Bacillati; phylum Actinomycetota; class Actinomycetes; order Pseudonocardiales; family Pseudonocardiaceae; genus Lentzea; species Lentzea sokolovensis. The sequence continues at coordinate 138,497 of NZ_JAXAVU010000006.1, read as the reverse complement.
TTGATCCTGGCCGTGTACCTCGGTTCCGCTCTGGTGCTGTTCGTCGTCTACCCGGTGCTGCTGAAGTTCGTCGGCAAGACCTCGCCGGTCGAGTTCTTCCGCAAGGCCGGCACGGCGCTGCAGTTCGCGTTCGTGTCACGCTCGTCCGGTGCCACGCTTCCGTTGTCCCGCAAGGCCGCCACCGACCTCGGCGTCCCGCAGGAGTACGCGAACTTCGCCGTGCCGCTGGGCACCACGACCAAGATGGACGGGTGCGCCGCGGTCTACCCGGCCGTCGCGACGATCTTCATCGCGAACCTGTTCGGCATCCAGCTCTCGGTGTGGCAGTACGTCGGCATCGTGCTCGTGGCCGTGTTCGGCGCTCTGGCCACGGCCGGAACGACCGGCTGGTACACGATGCTCACCCTGACGCTGAGCGTCGTCGGCCTGCCGCCGGCCGTGATCGCGACCGGTGTGGCCGTGGTCTACGCGATCGACCCGATCCTCGACATGATGCGCACCGCGACCAACGTGGCCGGCCAGATCACCGTGCCGGTGCTGGTGGCGCGCAGCGAGAACCTGATCGAGGAGCCCGCCGCTCCGGCGGAGAAGGACCTCGTCAACGCCTAACTGTCAGCGCACGGACGTAGTTGCGACAACTTCGGCACCGGTGCGGGCCAGCCTGGAAGCTGCTCCCGCGCCGGTGCCGGCGTCGTGCAGCCGACGTTCGCGCCGAGGGCCGAGAACACCTGGACGAACGCGTCGTTGCACTGGCCGTCGCAGGCACGCTGGGCCGAGACGATGTCCGCCGTGCCGTCCTCGTTGACGTCGTGCAGCCCGAGGTAACCCGCACTGGACAGATAGGCGGCCTGCGCGCGCGACCACGTGCCGTCCTTGCGGAACAGCACCTCGCCGAGCACCTTGCCGCCGGCGTCCCCGCGCACGAGGCACACGCTGATCGCCGCCGCCCGGCAGTCCAGCGACTCGGCGGTCACCGTCGCGCCGGACTCCGCGATGGTCATCTCGAAGATGTACGGGCCCGACTCGCCGGTCACCCTGATCCTCCCGCCGCCGGTTCCGGCGAGCAGCTCCACGAGGTCCTTGCCGACCGATTTGCCGATGACGACCTGGCAGACGGTGGTACCGCAGCGCATTCCGGGGTCGGTGCCGGATTGACCTGAATCGGTGTTGTTCGGCCTCCGGAAATAGGCGAACGTCAGCCCCGCGACGACGACCACGACAGCGACGATGGCGATCACCTGCACGGACCTGGTTACACCCACGTCGCAGATTGTGGCCGATGGGCTCACGATTGATGTGAAGTGAGCCGTCTCTCCCTCTCGGAGTTCGTCGATTTCCGTAGACTGCGGCACCAGCCAGAGCCGTAATTAACCGGTCCAGCAGGAGGTACGACGCCGTGTCGCTGCGCAAGGTCCTCATCGCGAACCGCGGTGAGATCGCCGTCCGGGTCATCCGCGCCTGCCGTGACGCCGGTCTGACGAGCGTCGCCGTCTACGCCGAACCCGACCGCGACGCCCCGTTCGTGCGACTCGCCGACGAGGCGTTCGCGCTGGGCGGCAACACTCCCGGCGAGAGCTACCTGTCGTTCGAGAAGGTGCTGGCGGCCGCCGCCCAGTCCGGCGCCGACTCCGTGCACCCCGGTTACGGCTTCCTGTCCGAGAACGCGGAGTTCGCGCAGGCCGTGATCGACGCCGGGCTGGTCTGGATCGGCCCGACCCCGCAGGCGATCCGTGACCTCGGTGACAAGGTGACGGCGCGGCACATCGCGATGCGCGCGGGCGCGCCGCTGGTGCCCGGCACCAAGGACCCGGTCAACGGGCCGGACGAGATCATCGCGTTCGCCTCCGAGCACGGCCTGCCGGTCGCGATCAAGGCGGCGTTCGGCGGTGGCGGCCGTGGCCTGAAGGTCGCGCGCACTCTCGAAGAGATCCCCGAACTGTTCGACTCCGCGGTCCGCGAGGCCGTCACGGCGTTCGGCCGCGGCGAGTGCTTCGTCGAGCGCTACCTGGACAAGCCGCGCCACGTCGAGGCGCAGGTCCTCGCCGACACCCACGGCAACGTGATCGTCGTCGGTACGCGCGACTGCTCGTTGCAGCGCCGCCACCAGAAGCTGGTCGAGGAGGCGCCCGCGCCGTTCCTGACCGACGAGCAGCGCGCCACGATCCACTCGTCGGCTCGCGCGATCTGCCTGGAGGCGGGCTACCACGGCGCCGGCACCGTCGAGTACCTCGTCGGGATGGACGGGTCGATCTCGTTCCTGGAGGTCAACACGCGCCTGCAGGTCGAACACCCGGTGTCGGAGGAGACGACGGGCCTCGACCTGGTGCGCGAGCAGTTCCGGATCGCGGCCGGCGAGAAGCTGCGGTTCACCGAGGACCCGACGCCGCGCGCGCACTCCATCGAGTTCCGGATCAACGGCGAGGACGCCGGTCGAGGCTTCCTGCCCGCACCCGGCACGGTGACGACGTTTATCGCGCCGTCCGGTCCCGGTGTCCGCGTGGACGCCGGTGTCGAGTCGGGTTCGGTGATCGGCGGGCAGTTCGACTCGTTGCTGGCCAAGCTGATCGTGACCGGCGAGAACCGCGACGAGGCCCTGGCCCGTGCGCGGCGCGCGCTGGACGAGATGGTCGTCGACGGCATGGCGACGGTGCTGCCGTTCCACCGCGTGATCGTGCGGGACGCGGCGTTCACCGCCGAGAAGCCCGAGGGTTTCACCGTGCACACGCGGTGGATCGAGACGGAGTTCGACAACCAGATCGCGCCGTTCGCCGGTGCTGCCGAAGCGGCGGAGGAAGAGACGCCCCGCCAGACCGTGGTGGTCGAGGTCGGCGGGCGTCGCCTGGAGGTGTCGCTGCCGGGCGATCTCGCCGTCGGTTCCCGGCCTGCCGCCGCCGCTGCCAAGAAGCCGAAGACCAAGCGCGCGGGCGGCGGTTCGGCGGCCGTGTCGGGTGACGCGGTGGCGGCGCCGATGCAGGGCACGATCGTGAAGGTGGCCGTCGAGGACGGGCAGACCGTCGAGGCGGGCGACCTGATCGTGGTGCTGGAGGCCATGAAGATGGAGAACCCGGTGACGGCGCACAAGGCCGGCACGGTGACGGGTCTCGCGGCCGCGCCCGGCGACCCGATCACCCAGGGCACCGTGATCTGCGAGCTGAAGGACTGAGCTCGCAGGCTCGCGCAAGGGTCCCCTTGGGCGTTGGGTCCCCCGCGACCCAACGTACTCAGCGGGTCTGACACTCGCGGCGAGGCGAAGTGGCGGGCTGTGATGTGCGCGCTTGCCAACTGACCGGCCGGGTCGCTCACCTACGATTGGTTCGTGAGCGACCCGAGCAGGGACATCCGCATCGGTGACACCGAGCGTCAGCAGGCGTTGCAGGTGCTCGGTGAGCACATGAGCGCGGGCCGCATCGACATCAACGAGTACGGCGACCGGTCCGCCAAGATCACCACCGCGAAGACCCGCGGCGAGCTGATGGCGTTGTTCTACGACCTGCCTGATCCGCGGCCGCAGTTCGTCGCGCCCGTGCCGATGTTCAACGAGCCCGTCAGGGCGCCCGCGCGCCGGTGGGAGGGCGCGGTCATCCCCGTCGTGGGTGTGGCCGTGGCGATCGTGTTCTTCGCCTTCGTCAAGAACCCGTTGATCTTCCTGCTCATCCCCGCGGTGGCGATCCTGTGGGGCCAGTGGAACGGACGCCGGCGCTGAAACCCTTGCTGCTGCTCGATCTCGACGGTGTGGTGCGCAGGTTCCCGCCGATGCCGGCGGAGCTGGCCGCAAGAGCATTCGAGCCGTCGTTGCTGCACCGCGCGGTCACCGGGGAGATCTCCGACGAGCAGTGGCGGCAGGCGGTCGGCCCGGACTTCGCGGCCGACCCCGGCGAGGTGATCCCCGAGGCGCTGGCGCTGGTCCGCACCGCACGACGGCAGTGTTTTGTGGCGTTGCTGTCCAACGCGACCACGCGGCTGGAGGCGGACCTGGCGCTGCTCGGCCTCGACGCCGAGTTCGACGCGGTCTTCAACTCGTCCCGGCTCGGCCTCGCGAAGCCGGATCCCGCGATCTACCGCAGGGTGCTGGACGAGCTCGGCCACCCGACCGCGGTCTTCTGCGACGACACCGCGGAGAACGCGGCCGCGGCGACGGCGGCAGGACTGGACGGCGTGCACGTGCCGGACACGGCGGCGTTGCGGACGGCGCTGGCCGTGCGGGAGCTGATCCCGCCGACCGTGCTGCTGGTCCTGCCGGACCGCGACGAGGCCGAGGAGCTGGCGACGGAGTTGCTGGAGGCCGGCTGGGGCCCGTGCGCCGTGCACAGGGACATGCTGGCGGGTGAGGACGACGCCGAGGACGTGGACTGGGTGGTCGAGCTGACCACCGCGCCGGACGGTCTGCCGGCGTCCGCGCACCACGCCGAGCTCGACGAACTGGCCGAGCGGCACGACGGTTTCACCAGCGACAGTTAGTGGTGTGACCCGGCTCGTCGGCGGGTGGATCCACGCTCAGCAGGGCACCTCGCGGCGCCGCCCCCACGCCCCCGTACAACCAGTACGAAGACGTGGGGGCGACACCACGATGCACCCGTCTGACCGCGGATCCACCCGGCAACGTTCCAGGCCACACCACTAGCCTGCTGGCCGTGGAGCCAGTTGAGATCAACGCGGGCGAGTACTACCTGCGCGCCTTCCGCAGCGACGACCGCATCGACGACGTGCCGGTGCTGGCCGAGGCATTCGCCGACGCCGAGACCAAGCGGTACATGCCGCGCCTGACCGCGGACGGCGCGCCGTCCGCGGAGACGTTCGTCCTGCTGATGACCGACGGCTGGGAGAAGGACTACCGCTGGTCGTGGGCGGTCTGCGAGTCCGTCACCGCCGAGGTGATGGCCGGGATCGTCATCCACAACGTCGACCACCACCTCGGGTCCGCCGAGGTGATGTGCTGGAGTCAGCCGAAGCACCGCGGCAAGGGCGTGCTGCCGGCCGCGCTGAACTCCGTGCTCGGCTGGGTCTACGGCGCGATGGACGTGCACCGGGTCACGTACCGGCACGCGGTGTCGAACACGGCCTCGCAGCGGGTCGCGGAGAAGTGCGGATTCACCCTGGAGGGTCGTCTTCGCGAGGAGGCGATGGTCGATGATCAGCGCGAAGACCAGTTGCTGTGGTCACGGCTGGCGTCGGACCCCTTCCCCGAGCAGCTACGGTGACCGGCCATGCGGACCACGGGGCTCCTCATCGTCGCGATGGCGCTGGCCGGGTGCACGGCGGCGCCCCAGCAGAGTGCGCTGACCACCCCGCCTCCCCCACCGCCGTCACCCACGACGACGCCCTCGCAGCTTGACTTCCCGCAACGGCCGCGCGCGGTACCGCTCGACAAGGTGGACCCCTGCGCGGTGCTGACCGCCGACCAGCGCACGGCGCTGAGCCTCGACAACCCGCCCAGCGCGTACGTCGAACCGAGCTTCGGCAGCGCGAAGGCGTGCACGATCCGGAGCACGACGAGCGGGAATGTGGCGAGGATCGCACTGGTGCTCGCCTCGGGCGCGGACGTGTGGCTCTCGGAGAACGCTCAGGTGGACTACACGGTGAGCGCTATCGAGGGATTCGCGGCGATTACTGTCCGCACACCCGACGTGCACGACGTCTGCAATGTGGAAATAGACGTCGCCGATGGGCAGTTCCTCGACGTCATGTTCCGCGACGGCGGTAATTCCACTGCCGTGCAACAAGATCATCTTTGCCTCGGCGCCCAGCGGGTGGCAGAGGCGGCGATGGCCAGTTTGCTCCAGAAGCGCTGACCCACTCGGGCGGATGTCACTGTTCGCACTCCACAGCGTTACCTTCGGTGGTTAGAGTGTCGATGCGCTTGCACGTACAACCGCCGGAGGTTCCACCATGCCGCCAGGGGGACGCAGCGGGGCAGACTCCTCGCCGCCCGCTTCGCACGAGCTGAACGTGGAGCCAGAGGCGATCCCGGCGCTGCGCAACACGTTCTCGGCCGCCCTGATCAAGCTGGACAAGCAGATCGAGATGGCGATCACCGAGTTCCGCGTGCGCCCGTGGGCGGGTGACCCGGTCAGCCAGGAGGCCGCGGAGAAGTTCAACGACCGCTCGATCGCGGACGGGGACTCGGCTCTGCAGGCCCTGCTGAACTACCAGCGGCAGCTCAAGACCGCGATGGACAACCTCAACCAGATCGAACGGCAGTACAACGTGGTCGAGGGCGACAACACCGGCATGATGAACAAGAGCGGGTGCTGACCATGGCTGATCACCGCTGGCAGGGCTACAGCCACAAGGAACTGTACGAGCGCATCCACGCGGGTCCTGGCGCTTCCGCGTCGTTCGCGTCGATGGAGCGCTGGCAGGGCGTGTCGGCCGCGCTGACCGAGATCAACGACGACCTGCACTCCGGCATCGCGCTCTCGGGCGCGAAGTGGCAGGGCAAGGCCGCCGACCTCGCGCAGTCCGGCCTGAACCCGATCGCCGCCTGGGCGGACAGCGCCCGCACCGGCTCGGACGTCATGCGCTACTCGGCCGAACTGCAGGCCGGGTACGTCTCGAAGGCCCGCGCGGACATGCCGGCGCCGGTCAACGTGACCGCGGAGCAGCCGGGTGCCCTCGTCAGCGGCATCACCCACCTCTTCGGTGGCCAGACCGACCACGAGAAGCAGGAGGCGGCCCAGGACGCCGCCGAGCGCCGCGCCCGTGAGGTCATGTCCACCTACGCGTCGTCCACGACCGCGAACACCTCGACGCTCGGCCAGTTCACCCAGCCGCCGCAGCTGCAGATCAGCGGCTCCGGCACCGTGCACGGCGGTGGTGCCCAGGTGGGTGCGGCCGCGGTCTGGGGCGTCGGCCCGAACGGCACCGGCGGCAGCGCCACCCGCGGCCGCACCCCGACGGGCACGCGCGGCACCACTGCCCCGCCGCCTCGGAGCGGCACGCCCGCGCCGGGCACCACGACGCGCACGTCGAGCACGGGAACCAGCACGACTCCCGCCGTCAAGGGCTCGCAGAGCTCGGTCACGGCGACCACCACCGGTCCTGGTGGCACGGGCACGGCGGGCGTCGGCCTGCCTGGCCAGCGCACCTCCAGCCGTTCGGGTAATTCCAACGGCCAGGAGGTCAAGCAGATGGAGGACGGCGCGACCGCGGCCTCCGGTGCCGCCATGGGCACGGTCATGAACCAGGGCCACGCCGCCGGTGTCGCGAACGCGTCGGGTTCCGCCATGGGCCCGATGGGCACGGTCGGCGCCGCGAACAACGGCGACCAGGTCCACCGCAGGGCCGTGCCGATGCCGCAGTCGTTCGACCCGTTCGGCGGCATGGGCGGCGGGCGCAAGGGCGAGGAAGAGGAGGACTTGGAGCACAAGGCCGCCGACTACCTCCGCGAGCGCGACGACATCTACGGCGTGGGCAGCTACACGTTGCCCGTCATCGGGGAGAGCACGACCGACTGATGACTCTGTTCGGCTTGGACGTCGGGACGAGCGACACGCGCGACCCGGTGATCATCTCCACGCTGGAGTTCGACGTCCTCTGGGAACACCTGGGCCTGGAGATGATGCCGCTCGTCCTGAAGGTGCCCTCACCTGGCAAGACCACGGAGGAGCGCCGCGCCATCGAGGACCGGGTCTGGCTGCAGCTCGGCGCCCGCGGCCTCGGCGGCCCGCGTTCCCTGGACCCGACCCTGGAAGACCTGCTGCACGTCCTGAACCGCCCGCAGCAGGAGATCGACGCCCGGATGTGGCTGAACGAGCGCAGCCTCCGGGTGCTGGCCGCGGGCAAGGGCCAGGCGGGCGTGCTGGCGATTCTCGACGGCACCCAGCTGATCCTGCGCCCGGCGGAGGCCGACGGCCTCCCTCGTGAGGCCCTCACCGCCCTGCCGACCGCTCCGGCGGGCGAGGGCCACTCCATCACCCTGCCGTCGGCGGACCTGGACGGAGCAGCGGCCTCAGCGGCGACTCCGGAGGACCTGGAGGCCGCGCTGAGTACGACGTTGCGCGCCGGCGACGCCCACACGCTGGCCGAGATGGTCCGGGACGCCTCGAACCGCGGCCAGTTCGGCGCGGCCGCCCGCGACAAGTGGGGCAAACGCGTCCGCCCGGACCGGGTGGTCGCCTTCTACGACACGCCGAAGGGCCGCTACCTGCAGATGCGCCGCGCGGTGGACGGTCAGCCTCCGTGGTCGACCATCACGCCGGTCGACTACCGGCGCATGCACCACCACCTGGTGGAACTGCTGGCAGAGGCCGCGGGCTCCTGACCACCGGGTCAGGAGCCTCAGCGCGGGATCAGGGCCCGATGCCCGAGCAGGGCCGGGTCCGCAGGTCGTTCACGTAGTCGTCGGGCGCCCCGGCGGCTTCCGCCGCGTCGGCGACCACCCCGATGTAGCGGGCGGACGGCAGCCCGCCCTCGTAGGCGTCCAGCACGTAGAGCCAGGCGACCACGGACCCCTCGAGGGTCTGCACCCGCAACCGGATCTTCTTGTACAGGCCGAGCGCACCCTCCCACCGGTCCAGCCGCGACTCATCGCGAGGCGACACGTCGTAGAGCACGCAGAACGTCTGGTGGTCTGGCTCCTCGACGATCGTCGCGAGGGCACCCTCCCAGCCGAGGTCCTCGCCACCGAACGTCATGCGCCATCCAACGAGCCAGCCGGTCCCCGCGAGCGGGGAGTACGGGGCTCGCTCCATCATCTGGTTCGGATCCATGTTCGACCCGTACGCGGCATAGAGCGGCACGTCCGACAGCGTAGCGACACGACGATCAGCTTTCGGTACTGACGACACGGTCGATTCGGTCAACGCGTACGGTTGAGCCGCCCAACAAGCCCGTGGAAGGGGACTGATCGTGACCCGCATCGTCATCATCGGCGGCGGACCCGCAGGTTACGAAGCAGCTCTGGTCGCGGCGCAGCACGGCGCCGACGTGACCGTCGTCGAGAACGACGGGGCAGGTGGCGCGTGCGTGCTGTACGACTGCGTGCCGTCCAAGACCTTCATCGCTTCCGCGGGGGCCCGCAGCGCCTTCCGCAACGCCGGTGAGCTGGGCATTCAGACTCACAACGAACTCGCGACGGTGGATCTCCCGGTCGTGCACGGACGGGTGAAGGGCCTCGCTCTGGCCCAGTCCGCGGACGTGCGCGCACGCCTTCAGCGGGAGGGCGTGCGGCTGATCAACGGGCGCGCGAAGTTCGTCGACGACTCGCGCGGGCTCGCCCAGCACCAGGTCGTGGCGACCGGTGCGGACGGCTCCGACGAGATCCTCAACGCCGATGTGGTGCTCATCGCAACCGGTGCGACGCCGCGCGTGTTGCAGGGCGCGGAGCCCGACGGCAAGCGGATTCTCACCTGGCGGCAGATCTACGACCTGCCTGAGCTGCCCGAACACCTCGCGGTGATCGGTTCCGGCGTCACGGGTGTCGAGTTCGCCAGCGCCTACACCGAGATGGGCGTGAAGGTGACGATGGTCTCCAGCCGGGACCGCGTCCTGCCGCACGAGGACGCCGACGCGGCCGTGGTGCTGGAGGACGTGTTCGCCGAGCGCGGCACGGCCGTCGTCAAGCACGCCCGCGCGGACAAGGTCGAGAACACCGGAGACGGCGTTCTGATCCACCTGGAAGACGGTCGCACGATCGAGGCATCGCACGCCCTGATGACCGTCGGTTCGGTGCCGAACACGACCGACATCGGCCTCGACAAGATCGGTATCGAGCTCGGGCGTGGCGGGTACATCCCCGTCGACCGGGTCAGCCGGACCAACGTCAGCGGCGTCTACGCGGCCGGCGACTGCACCGGCGTGCTGCTGCTCGCGTCCGTCGCCGCCATGCAGGGACGCATCGCGATGTGGCACGCGCTGGGCGAGGGTGTCAGCCCGATCAAGCTCAAGACCGTCGCCGCGAACGTCTTCACCAACCCCGAGATCGCCAGCGTCGGCATCAGCCAGCAGGCGATCGACTCGGGTGAGGTGCCCGCGCGCACGATCATGCTGCCGCTGGCCACGAACCCCCGCGCCAAGATGGAGGGTCTGCGCCGCGGCTTCGTGAAGCTGTTCTGCCGCCCGGCCACCGGCGTGGTCATCGGTGGTGTGGTGGTGGCGCCGAACGCGAGCGAGCTCATCCTGCCGATCGCGCTGGCCCTGCAGAACCAGCTCACCGTCGAGCACCTCGCGACGACCTTCTCGGTCTACCCGTCGCTGTCCGGCTCGATCACCGAGGCCGGCCGCCAGCTCATGCGTCACGACGACCTGGACTGACCAGGGCAACCACTCCCCGGGCTCGTGCGTGTCCTTGACACAACGACCCTGGGGAGGAAGTCGTGAGAAGAAAGATCGCAACACTGCTGGCAGGGCTGAGCCTGTTCGCGGTGGTCCCGGCCGCCGCGCAGGCGCAGGACGACATCTATCTCGACATCTATCTGCGGTACACGATGCCGAGCTCCACCGTGTCGGTGACGCTGCGGGGCTGCGACGAGCCGACCACCGCCACGTCTCCCGGCTTCGTCAGCCCCGCTCGGCTGGAGCCGGACAACTCGGGCAACACGACCGGCAGCACGCAGGTCGTCCGCCAGTGGGGCACCTACACCGCGACGGCGGAGTGCGCGGGCAGGTCCTACTCGGGCGAGGTCACCGTGCACGGACCGGGCCTGAACGGCTGGAGCGTCTTCCCGTCGCTCGTCGAGCCGGGCGGAGAGATCAGCTCCAGGCTCATCAAGAACCACTGCACCGCCCAGGGGCCCATCACGTCACCCGGCTTCACCGAACCGCTCCACCTCCACGACCAACCGCGTTGGTCCGAGGGCAGGACGACAGTGATCACGAGGCCCGGCACCTACATCGCGACCCTGCGCTGTGCGGAGTCGCCAGTTCCCTTCACCAGCGAGTTCACGATCAAGGGGACTCCGAGGCCCAAGGCGCCGCGCATCGTGATTCCCCCGGGCGCCCTGTAGAGCGATCGCACCCTGCCGACGTCGGCCAAACCGTCCACTTCGGACGCAGGCAGGTCTCGTCGTGCTGGTCTGAACGGCGGACACGTTCATGATCACATTTCGATCCTGTCTTGACCGGACGAGCAACTGACCCACGAGATGTGCGTCAATGGGTCCGTGGGGACTCGTGTCTTGATCGCGGTGCTGTGTCTGACGCTGGCCACCGCCTGTTCGCAGGGGCCCGCACCGAAGCCGTCGGCGGCGACGAGCGACAGCGCGCCGCCGCCGGTGGTGTCACCGCTCGGCACCTCTGATCCGAAGGAGCTGCGGATCGAGCGGATCGGCGTGCGGTCGTCACTGGTCGCGCTCGGCCTCGACCAGCAGGGCGTCGTCCAGATGCCGCCCGCCAACGAGGGCATGCAGGCCGGTTGGTACCAAACGCAACCGCAGCAATGGATCATCGTCGGCCGGATCGAGAGCAACAAGGCCAGAGGCGTCTACTTCCGGCTGAACGACCTGCTGCAGGGCGACGTCGTCGAAGTGTCCAAGAAGGACGGTTCGGTCGCCCGCTTCACCGTGACCCGCACGGAGAGGATCATCCGCGACGACTTCTTCGCGGAGGCCGTCGCGCGGGACAAGGACGAGCAGGGGCTGCGGCTGATCACGTGCGGCACCCGCGACAACGTGATCGTGCACGCAACCCCAGCCCCAGCCCAGTAACCGTCCGCGAGCCCGCGACTTCGCGAGGTTCGCGAGTTCGCGCTGGTCATCCGTTCGCCTCTTCGTCGTGATTCGGCGAAGCCCAATCGGGGCGAAGCGGCGGGCGGATGACCAGCTTCCCGGCGAACGAGCCGGAGTCTGCGGAGCAGCGACCAATAACTCAGTCCTCGACCCAGTCGAAGGTCTTGCTCACGGCCTTCTTCCAGTTGGCGTACTCGGACGCCCGGCGGGACTCGTCCATCTGCGGCTCCCACTGCTTGTCCTGGGCCCAGTTCTCGCGGATCTCGTCCTCGGTCTTCCAGAACCCGACCGCGAGTCCGGCCGCGTAGGCGGCGCCGAGCGCTGTCGTCTCCGCGACGACCGGCCTGATCACCGGCACGCCGAGGATGTCCGCCTGGAACTGCATCAGCAGTTCGTTCACGACCATGCCGCCATCGACCTTCAACGCGGTCAGGTCGACGCCCGAGTCGGCGTTCATCGCGTCGAGCACCTCCCGCGTCTGGAAGGCCGTCGCCTCCAGCACGGCCCGCGCGAGGTGGCCCTTGTTGACGAACCGGGTCAGGCCGACGATCGCGCCGCGGGCGTCGGAACGCCAGTACGGTGCGAACAGGCCGGAGAACGCGGGCACGAAGTACGCGCCGCCGTTGTCGTCCACCGACCGGGCGAACTCCTCGATCTCGGCCGCGCTGGAGATCATGCCGAGGTTGTCGCGCAGCCACTGCACCAGCGAACCGGTGACCGCGATCGAGCCCTCCAGGGCGTAGACGGCGGGCGCCTCACCGATCTTGTAGCAGACGGTGGTGAGCAATCCGTTCTCGCTCATCACCTTCTCGGTGCCGGTGTTGAGCAGCATGAAGTTGCCGGTGCCGTAGGTGTTCTTGGCCTCGCCGGGTGACAGGCAGGCCTGGCCGAACGTCGCCGCCTGCTGGTCGCCGAGGATGCCCGCGATCGGCACGCCGGCCAGCGCACCGCGTTCGCGCACCTGGCCGTAGACCTCCGACGAGGAACGGATCTCCGGCAGCATCGACATCGGAATGCCCATGTCGGAAGCGATCGACTCGTCCCACTGCAACGTGTCGAGGTCCATCAGCATGGTGCGCGACGCGTTCGTCGGGTCGGTGACGTGCACGCCGCCGTCCACCCCGCCCGTCATGTTCCACAGCACCCAGGTGTCCATGTTGCCGAACAGCAGGTCGCCGGCTTCGGCCCGTTCTCGCGCGCCTTCGACGTTGTCGAGGATCCAGCGGACCTTGGGCCCGGAGAAGTAGGTCGCGAGCGGCAGGCCGACCTTCTGCCGGTAGCGCTCCTGGCCGCCGCCCAGCGCACCCAGTTTCTGCACGATCTTGTCGGTGCGCGTGTCCTGCCAGACGATGGCGTTGTAGACGGGCTCACCGGTGTTCTTGTCCCACACCAACGCCGTCTCGCGCTGGTTGGTGATGCCGACGGCAGCGATGTCCGAAGTGGACAGATCGGCTTTCGCGAGCGCGCCCGCGGCGACCTGGCGGGTGTTCTGCCAGACCTCCTTCGGGTCGTGCTCGACCCACCCCGCTTTGGGGAAGATCTGCTCGTGCTCCTTCTGGTCGACCGAGACCACCCGCCCGGAGTGGTCGAAGATCATGCACCGGGTCGACGTCGTGCCCTGGTCGATCGCGGCCACGTACTGCGTCATGCGAGAAGTCCTTTCAGACCGGGAGAACCAGGAAGAGCAGCGCGGCGAGCGCGCCACCCACTAGCGGGCCGACGACGGGGACCCACGAATAGCCCCAGTTGGCGTTGCCCTTGTTGTGAATCGGCATCATGAAGGCGTAGGCGATGCGCGGACCGAGGTCGCGCGCCGGGTTGATGGCGTAGCCGGTCGGGCCACCGAGCGACGTGCCGATCACCAGCACGACGAACGCGACACCCGCGTAGCCGAGCGCCGAGTTGCCGAACGTCGGCACGCCGTCCACCGCCACCTTCGCGGCCGGCGACAGCAGGATCCACGCCACGAGAACGAACGTGCCGATGATCTCGGAGACGAGGTTCCACGGCTTGTTCGGCACGGTCGGGCCGGTGGAGAAGATGCCGAGCGTGTTCTGCGGTTCGTCGTGCGTGTCGAACTGCAGCTTGTAGGTGGCCCAGCAGAGCATCGCGCCGATGATCGCGCCGACCATCTGCCCGAGGACGTAAACGGGCACATCGCCCCACGGAGTCTTGTCCGCGATCGCGAGTCCCAGCGTCACCGCCGGGTTGAGGTGCGCCCCGCTCGGGCTGGCGATGCTCGCGCCGGTGAAGACCGCGAAGGCCCAGCCGACGTTGACGAACAGGAATCCCGTGCTGTTTCCGAGGGTGTTCTTGAGCACCTGGTTCGCGACGACACCGGTGCCCAGGAGAATGAGAACCGCCGTCCCCAGCATCTCCCAGACGAAGATCGAGCCTGCGCTCATCGTCGACCTCCACTCGTTTGCGGCCAGGCAGGACGCGCAAACCCGAGGTCAGGGCCGCGCCGCCCGCCTACAACGTGCTCGGACGCTATTACCGACCTGATCAGTTGTCCACGCCAAGTGCGTGCAGTCAGGCCTTTTGCAGGCCACAAGGTTCTGGCCCGCGCGCCCGTGGGCGGACGGCGGTCGCTGAAGGTAGCGTGAGGCGAAGTCGTAGCAGGGAGGCGTCTGTCGTGGCCACGCGCAAGAACGCAGCTGCACCACCGCGAACCCATGCCGAGCCGCCGATCACCGGCCGGCTCGGTCCGGCCGAACGCGAGGAGGCCTGGCAGCGGCTGGGCGCCGAGACGTTCGACGTCGTGGTCGTCGGCGGCGGGGTCGTCGGTGTCGGTGCGGCACTGGACGCCGCCACGCGCGGACTGCGGGTGGCGCTCGTCGAGGCCCGTGACCTGGCGTCGGGCACGTCCAGCCGGTCCTCCAAGCTCTTCCACGGCGGCCTGCGCTACCTGGAGCAGCTGGAGTTCGGCCTGGTGCGCGAGGCACTGCGCGAGCGCGAACTGATGCTGACGCGCATCGCGCCACACCTGGTGAAGCCCGTCGCGTTCCTCTACCCGCTGACCAACCGCGTCTGGGAACGCCCGTACTCGGCGGCCGGCCTGTTCCTGTACGACACGATGGGCGGCGCCCGGTCCGTGCCGGGGCAGAAACACCTCACCCGAGCGGGTGCGCTCCGGCTGGTTCCGGCGTTGAAGCGCGACGCGTTGATCGGCGGCATCCGCTACTACGACGCCCAGGCCGACGACGCCCGGCACACGATGATGGTCGGCCGCACCGCCGCCCACTACGGCGCTGTGGTGCGCACGTCGACCCAGGTAGTCGAGTTCCTGCGCGAGGCGGACCGCGTGTCCGGCGTGCGGGTGCGCGACGTCGAGGACGGGCGCGAGGTCGACGTGCGGGCGCACGCCGTGATCAACGCGACCGGTGTCTGGACCGACGAGCTGCAGCGGCTTTCCGGCTCGCGCGGACGGTTCCGGGTGCGGGCGTCGAAGGGCGTGCACATCGTCGTTCCGCGCGACCGGATCGTCGCCGAGGCCGGGATGATCCTGCGCACCGAGAAGTCCGTGCTGTTCGTCATCCCGTGGCGCAACCACTGGATCGTCGGCACCACGGACACCGACTGGAACCTCGACCTGGCGCACCCCGCGGCCACCAAGCACGACATCGACTACATCCTCGAACACGTCAACTCGGTGCTCGCGACCCCGTTGACGCACGACGACATCGAGGGCGTCTACGCGGGCCTGCGGCCGTTGCTGGCGGGCGAGTCCGACTCGACGTCCAAGCTCTCCCGTGAGCACGCGGTCGCGCGGGTCTCCCCCGGTCTGGTGGCGATCGCCGGCGGCAAGTACACGACGTACCGGGTGATGGGCGCGGACGCCGTCGACGCGGCGCACGTCGACCTGCCGGGCCGGATCCAGCCGTCCATCACGGACAAGGTGCCGCTGGTCGGCGCCGACGGCTACCACGCGCTGGTGAACCAGGCCGATCAACTGGCGGCCAAGCACGGCCTGCACCCGTACCGCGTGCGACACCTGCTGGACCGCTACGGCTCCCTGATCCACGAGGTGCTGTCGCTGGCCGCGGACAACCCCGAGTTGCTCAAGCCGATCCCGGCCTCCCCCGACTACCTGCAGGTGGAGGCGGTGTACGCGGTCTCGCACGAGGGCGCGATGCACCTGGAGGACGTGCTGACGCGGCGCACCCGCATCTCCATCGAGTACGCCCACCGCGGCGTCGACTCGGCGGACGCGGTGGCCAGGCTGGTCGCGCCGATCCTCGGGTGGGACGAGGACGCGATCAAGCGCGAGGTCGAGATCTACAACGCGCGCGTCGAGGCCGAGCGCACGTCCCAGACCAAGCCGGATGACCAGGCCGCGGACGCGGTTCGTGCCTCGGCGCCGGAAGCGCGTCCTCAGTTGACCGAACCCGTGAGCTGATGTTCGGCATGCTGTAGGGCATGACTGGGGTTGGCAGACGAACTTTCCTGATCGGCGCAGCCGTGGCCGGTGCCGCTTCGACCGGTACCGCCCACGCTGCCCCTCCTGTGTTCGAGCACGGTGTCGCATCCGGCGACCCGTTGCCCGATGGTGTCCTCTTGTGGACGCGCGTGGTGACGTCGTCGCCGATCCGGTGGGAGGTCGCTCGTGACGAGGACTTCCACCGGATCGTGAAGCGCGGTGTCACCCGCACTTCCGCCGCGCGCGACCACACGGTGAAGGTCGAGGTCCACGGCCTGCGGGACAACACCCGCTACTGGTACCGGTTCCGCGTCGGCGAGGTCGTGTCGCCGGTCGGCAGGACCAAGACCGGCGGCTGCGGGTCCGAGCTGAACTTCGGCGTCACGTCGTGCGCGAACTGGTCGGCCGGGTACTTCGCCGGCTACGGGTACCTCGCCCGCCAGGACCTCGACGCCGTGATCCACCTGGGCGACTACATCTACGAGAACGTCGACGGCGAGGTCCGCGTGCAGGACCCGCCGCACAAGTGCCTCACGCTCGACGACTACCGGCGCCGGCACGCGAAGTACAAGACCGACCAGCACGTCCAGGCGCTGCACGCGGCGCACGCCATGATCGCGACCTGGGACGATCACGAATCAGCGGACAACTCGTCCAGCATCGGTTCGCCGCAACACGATCCGGCCACCGAAGGTCCGTGGGGCGCACGGCTGGCCGCCGCGACGCAGGCGTACTACGAGTGGATGCCCGTGCGCGAGGGCAGGCTCGACCGGACGTTCCGCTTCGGCGAGCTGGCCACGTTGACCATGCTCGACCTGCGTTCGTACCGCACCGACACCACGATCCTCGGTGCCGCCCAACGGGACTGGCTGATCGACACCCTCACCACCGACCGCGCCCGCTGGCAGCTCGTCGGCAACTCGGTGATGCTCAGCCCGCTGAAGGTCCCGCCGCTGCCGGGGCTCCCGCCGACGAACCCCGACCAGTGGGACGGCTTTCCCGCAGACCGGGAGCTGGTGCTCAGGTCGTTGGGCGAGCGGAAGAACACGGTGTTCCTGACCGGCGACATCCACAGCTCGTGGGCCAACGACGTGCCGCTCGGCGATCAGTCGGTGGCCACCGAGTACGTCGTCACGTCGCTGACGTCGGACAACTTCGACGACCTGCTGAAGGTGCCGCCGCGCACGGTGGCGTTGCAGGTCGAGGCGCAGTTCCTGGCGCTCAACCCGCACGTGCGGTTCGTGGAGCTGGACTCGCACGGCGTCTCGACGCTGCGGGTCACCGCGGACGAGGTGCGGTTCGACTGGCACTACGTGGTGGACAAGAAGAACCCGGACAGCGTTGTGGCGCGTGCGCATTCGTTCCGCACGCGCCACAACACAGCTCGAACTGAAAGGGTAGTTCTCTAGGCGAGAGCAGCCAGCGCGGTGTGCACCATCACGCGGACGCCCACGAGGAGCGCACGCTCGTCGAGGTCGAACGTCGGCTGGTGCAGGTCGCGCTGCTTCTCC
Source organism: Lentzea sokolovensis (assembly GCF_033949975.1). Taxonomy (NCBI): domain Bacteria; kingdom Bacillati; phylum Actinomycetota; class Actinomycetes; order Pseudonocardiales; family Pseudonocardiaceae; genus Lentzea; species Lentzea sokolovensis. Next base: position 120,903 of record NZ_JAXAVU010000006.1, on the reverse strand, counting down.
TGACCGTTCCACACGCCGAGGCGCGCGAACGAGCCGGGCACGTGCTCCAGGTACCAGCCGAAGTCCTCACCACCGGACGACTGCTCGGTGCCTGCGAGCGCGTCGTCGCCCAGTGCGGCTTCGATGCCGGCGCGCAGGATCTGGGTCGACTCGCGCTCGTTCACCACGGGCGGCACGCCGCGGCGGTGGTGCAGGTCGAAACCGACGCCGGTCGGGGCCAGCAGGCCCGTCACGAGGTCCTTGACCAACGGCTCCAGTTCGGCCCAGATGTCCCGGTCGCCGGTGCGCAGCGTGCCGCGCACCAGACCCTCCTGAGGCACCGCGTTCGGCGCCTCACCCGCGTGCACCGCGCCCCACACCAGGACGGTGCCGGAGCGGGGGTCGACGCGGCGCGACAACATCGTCGGCAGGCCGGTGATGACCGTGCCGAGCGCGTGCACCAGGTCCGCGGTGAGGTGCGGGCGCGAGGTGTGGCCGCCCGGCGACGACAGCCGCAGCTCCAGCAGGTCGGAGGCCGACGTGATGGCGCCGATGCGCGTGCCGATGCGGCCGACCTGCAGACGCGGGTCGCAGTGCAGACCGAAAATTCGCTCCACGCCGTCCAGTCCGCCCGCGGCCAGCACGTCGAGCGCGCCGCCCGGCATGACCTCCTCGGCCGGCTGGAACACCAGCCGGACGCGGCCGGGCAGTTCCGTCGCCGAGGCGAGGGCCAGCGCGGTGCCGAGCAGGACCGTCGTGTGGGCGTCGTGACCGCACGCGTGCGACACACCGTCCACAGTGGACCCGAACGGCAGGCCGGTGTTCTCGTGCAGCGGCAGGGCGTCCATGTCCGCGCGGAGAGCCACGCAGCGGGGGCCGTGGCCGATGTCGCAGATCAGGCCCGTGCCGCCGGGGAGGATGCGCGGCTTGAGGCCGACCTCGCGCAGCAGCTTCGCGACGAGTTCGGTGGTGTTGTACTCGCGCCGGGAGAGCTCGGGGTTGGCGTGGATGTGCCTGCGCCAGGCGACGACGTCGGCGGAGTTCGCCTTCAGCCAGTCGTCGAGCCAGGCGGGGCCACGGCCTTCTCCCAGATCATCCACAGGAGACATGCTCACCCCGGTGGGGTCCACGAGCATCTCGGTGGACGTCTTCACAGTTGAGGAGCCCGAGGGCCGGGAGTCCAGAACCGTCATGCCGCACCTCCGCGGGCCAGCAGCCGTGCTCGCTGCTGGGAATCGGTGGCTGTCGCGATCGTCGTCCAAGCCATGGCTAGTGCTCCGTCGAGGAGCGCACGGTCGGCCGACGCCGAGGCACAGGCGGTCGCGAACTCTAGTTGGTGGTTCACCGCGTCTCCGCAGTCGATTGCGATGGTCGGGTGGATTGCGGGCAACACTCTGGTGACGTTGCCCATGTCGGTGCTCCCGATCTTCTCTCGTTGTTCCTGTTCGGGCGAGAGCGGTCGTCTTCCCAGCTCAGTGGCCGCACGCCGGTAGGCGTCCGCGAGCCACGGATCAGGAGTCAACTCGGCGTAGATCGGTGAGACCTGCACCACCTCGTGGGTGCAACCGGTCGCGAGCGCGCCGGCCGAGAAGCAGTCGCGGATCCGGTTCTCCAGACGCTGCAACGATTCCAGGTTCTCCGCCCTCACATCGAACATCGCTGATGCGCGGGCGGGTATTACGTTCGGCACGGTGCCGCCGTTGGTGACGATCCCGCTCACCATCTGGCCGGGCTCGAAGTGCTGCCGCAGCAGACTGATCGAGATCTGCGCGACGGTCACCGCGTCCGCGGCGTTGATGCCCAGGTGCGGGGCGGCGGCCGCGTGTGACGGCTTGCCCGTGTAGCGCACCTCGAGATCGGTGATGGCGAGCGATTTGGCGGCGCACGACTCGTACGGCGCCGGGTGCACCATCATCGAGAGCGAGACGTCGTCGAACACGCCCCGTTCCAGCATGAGCACCTTGCCGCCACCGACCTCTTCCGCTGGAGTTCCGATCACCTTGATGGTGATACCCAGCTGGTCGGCGATGTCACGCAGAGCGAGCGCGGAGCCGACGGAAGCGGCGGCGATGACGTTGTGCCCGCACGCGTGCCCGACTTCGGGCAAAGCGTCGTATTCGGCACAAAGCCCCAGCACCAGCTCGCCGTCGCCGTACGTCGCGACGAACGCGGTGTCGAGATCCGCGACCCCGCGGTCGACCTTGAAGCCCTCGCGGGCGAGCAGAGAGGTGATCTTCTCGACGCTGCGGTGCTCCTCGAAGGCCAGCTCAGGCTCAGCGTGGATCGAGTGCGACAGGTCCAGCAGCGCGTCCGAGTACCGCTCGACGGTCGAGCGTGTGCTGATCTTCAAGTCGGTACCCATTTGCCACCATCCTGCATCACCACTCATAAGACGCAGCGCGCTGATGATGATCAACCGGACGGCCGGTCGCGGCGCTGCGCCAAGCGGCGAGCGAGTTTCGGTCTGACCGATCAACGATGACGCAGATGGTCGCGAGACACGCTTAATTTTGACTATTACGTCCCAACATGTGGGACGTGGCGTCTCAGCTCTCCGACCGTTCGGCTAGCCCTTCTTGGCAGCCCGTTCCTTGCGCCACTTCGCCCACCGCTTCTTGTTGCGGTAGTAGACCAGCACGAACAGCAGCACGGCGATGCCGCCGATCGTCAGCTTGCGCTTGGTCTCTTCACGGGTCTCAGGCGACGGCGCCTGCGGCGCGTTCACGTCGGGAGCCGGGTTCACGGTCGTCTGCTGCGCAGCCGCCACAGGCGTGTTCGCCGCCTCTTGCGCGGACGCCACTCCGGCGATCCCGAGAACGCTCAACAGCGAGAACACGCAGGCCAGCAGCAACCTCGACATGGCCTGAACTCTACCTCGAATACCACGATCGAAGGTCACCCAAACTAGTTAAGCGCCTACCGTGAGTCCGATTGGAACGCCTTCAAAATCTGCTCGGCCGCCAGGGTGGCGGTGAGCTCTCCGAGGCGGACCTTCTCTTCGAGAGAGGGAGCGAGGGTACGTACAGCGGTGCTCTCGCGCACCTGCCGCCACAGTTCGTCGTGGACCATCATCCAGGTCCATTCGACCTGCTGACGGCGACGGCGTTCGTCCAGTTCCCCGGCCTCTTTCAGGGTCCGCCGGTGTTTCAGCACTCGGGACCACAGCTCGTCGAGGCCGGCCCCGGTGAGACCCGAGCAGGTGAGGACCGGCGGGTGCCACAACGCGTCCGGCGGGCGCAGCAGCTTCAGCGCCCCGGCCAGTTCGCGGGCGGCCTTGCGGGCATCGAGCTCGTGGTCGCCGTCGGCCTTGTTGACCGCGATGACGTCCGCGAGCTCCAGAATGCCCTTCTTGATGCCCTGCAACTGGTCGCCGGTGCGCGCGAGGGTGAGGAACAGCGAGCAGTCCGTCATGTTCGCGACGGCCACCTCGGACTGCCCGACGCCGACGGTCTCGACCAGCACCACGTCGAACCCTGCGGCCTCGACCAGCACGATGGTCTCGCGGGTGGCCTGCGCGACGCCGCCGAGCGTGCCGGAGGTCGGCGAGGGCCTGATGAACGCGTCCTGGTTCACCGACAGCCGCTGCATCCGCGTCTTGTCGCCCAGAATGCTGCCGCCGGTGCGGGTCGAGGACGGGTCGACGGCGAGCACCGCGACCCGGTGCCCCTGCTCGGTCAGCGTGGTGCCGAGGGCGTCGATGAACGTCGACTTGCCCACGCCGGGCACGCCGGTGATGCCGACCCTGATCGCGTCGCCCGACTTCGGCAACAGCTCGATCAGCAGCTCCTGGGCCTTGGCCCGGTGGTCCGCACGCGTCGACTCGACCAGCGTGATGGCCCTGGCCAGCACACCGCGATTGCCGTCGAGGACGCCCTTGGTGTACTCGGCGACATCGATCACCCTAGCCATTGTGGCCAAGCTGAGCTGCGAGTTTCACCAGTAGATCCTTGGCCGCGTCCGCGATCACGGTGCCGGGCGGGAAGATCGCCGCCGCACCCGCCGCGTACAGCTCGTCGAAGTCCTGCGGCGGGATCACGCCACCGACGACGATCATGATGTCCTCGCGGCCGAGCTTCGTCAGCTCCTCTTTGAGCGCCGGGACCAGCGTGAGGTGGCCGGCGGCGAGCGAGGACACGCCGACGATGTGCACGTCGGCCTCGACGGCCTGGCGCGCGACCTCGTCCGGCGTCTGGAACAGCGGGCCGACGTCGACGTCGAAGCCGAGGTCCGCGAACGCCGTGGCGATGACCTTCTGACCGCGGTCGTGCCCGTCCTGGCCCATCTTGGCGACCAGAATGCGCGGCCGGCGGCCTTCCTCCACCGCGAAGGCCTCGACGACCTCGCGGCAGGCGTCCACGTTGGACACCGATCCGACCTCCTGCCGGTAGACACCGGAAATGGTGCGGATCTGGGCGGTGTGCCGCCCCCACACCTTGCCGAGCGACTCGGAGATCTCGCCGACGGTCGCCTTCGCGCGGGCGGCGTTGATCGCCAGCTCCAGCAGGTTGCCGCCGTTGTCCGTCGCCCTCGTCAGCGCGTCGAGCGCACTGTCCACTGCGGACTGGTCGCGTTCTTCCCTGAGCCTGCGCAGCTTTTCGAGCTGCTGCGTGCGCACGCCCGCGTTGTCGACCTTGAGGACCTCGATCTGCTCGTCGGTGCCCACCAGGTACTTGTTGACGCCGATGACGGGTTGCCGTCCGGAGTCGATGCGCGCCTGGGTGCGGGCCGCCGCTTCCTCGATGCGCAGCTTCGGGATGCCCTCGTCGATCGCGCGGGCCATGCCGCCGGCCTTCTCGACCTCGCTGATGTGCTCCCACGCCTTGGCGGCGAGCTCGTTCGTGAGCCGCTCGACGTACGCGCTGCCGCCCCACGGGTCGATCACCCGCGTCGTGCCGGACTCCTGCTGGAGCAGCAGCTGCGTGTTGCGGGCGATGCGCGCGGAGAAGTCCGTGGGCAGCGCCAGCGCCTCGTCGAGTGCGTTGGTGTGCAACGACTGCGTGTGGCCCTGCGTCGCCGCCATCGCCTCGACGCACGTGCGCGCGACGTTGTTGAACACGTCCTGCGCGGTGAGGCTCCACCCGGACGTCTGGCAGTGCGTGCGCAGGCTGAGGGACTTCTGGCTCTTCGGCTGGAAGTCGTTCACGAGCTTCGCCCAGAGCAGACGTGCGGCCCGCATCTTGGCGATCTCCATGAAGTAGTTCATGCCGATCGCCCAGAAGAAGCTCAGCCGCGGCGCGAACGCGTCGACGTCCAGCCCCGCTTCCTTGCCGGCGCGGATGTACTCGACGCCGTCCGCGAGCGTGTACGCCAGCTCCAGGTCGGCGGTCGCCCCGGCCTCCTGCATGTGGTAGCCGGAGATCGAGATGGAGTTGTACTTCGGCATGTGCCGGCTGGTGTAGCTGAAGATGTCGGAGATGATCCGCATCGACGCCGCGGGCGGGTAGATGTAGGTGTTGCGGACCATGAACTCCTTGAGGATGTCGTTCTGGATCGTCCCCATGAGCTGCTCCGGCTTCACCCCCTGCTCCTCCGCCGCCACCACGAACAGCGCGAGAATCGGCAGCACCGCGCCGTTCATCGTCATCGACACGGACATCTTGTCCAGCGGAATGCCGTCGAACAGCGTGCGCATGTCGTAGATCGAGTCGATCGCGACACCGGCCATGCCGACGTCACCGGCCACGCGCGGGTGGTCCGAGTCGTAGCCGCGGTGCGTGGCGAGGTCGAACGCGACGCTCAGGCCCTTCTGGCCGGCCGCGAGGTTGCGGCGGTAGAAGGCGTTCGACTCCTCGGCGGTGGAGAAACCCGCGTACTGGCGGACGGTCCACGGCTGGTTGACGTACATCGTCGGGTACGGGCCGCGGAGGAACGGCGCCACGCCGGGGTAGGTTCGCAGGAAGTCGAGACCGTCCACATCGGACGGCCCGTAGACCGGCTTGACCGCGATGCCCTCCGGCGTCTCCCACGGCGGCAGGTCGGTCTCGTACTTCGCCTGCGGGAGCGGGCCGAGGTCGATGTCCGCGAAGTTGGGGATCATCGCTCCACTCCCAGAAAGCCGTAGGTGTCGTTGAGGATTTCGAGCGCCGGGCATCCCATGTGGACGAAACCGTCGACGATCGCGTCTGTCTTCTTGCCCGCCAGGAGTACCCGCTCGGCTCCGGCCTGACGCAGCGCCTCGACGGTCGGGACGGCCTGGTCGGCGTAGCTGGTGTCACTGCCGCACAGGACGGCGACCTTGGCGCCGGACTCCTTGAACTTCTGGGCCACGTCTTCAGGGGTCCTGGTCGCGCCCGCGTTCGGGGTGGCGAAACCGCCGGCGTTGAAGAGGTTGGCGGCGAAGGTGGCCCTGGCGGTGTGGGCGGCGATCGGGCCGAGGGTGGCCAGGAAGACCTGCGGCCGTTCGGGCTGGGCGTCGGCGAGGTCGCGCAGCTCCTCGAAGGCCTGTGCGTAACGGACCCGCGGCAGCCCGAAATTGTCGGACCTGCCTGAGAAACTTGGGATGGGGGGTGTTTCCCCCCAGGGGGCCTGCGAATCCGGATCGATTCCGAGCGCGGGCTCGCGGACGACCGGCTTCTCGCCGAGGTTCGGGAACTCGCTGACGCCCGTGATCGGGTCGCTGCGATCCGCGAGCCTCGCCGACCGCGCCGCCCAGGTGGCAGCGATGCGCGAGGCCACCAGCGAGCGCGCCTCGTCCAGTCCACCCGCCCGTTCGATCTCCTGGAACCACGCCCAGGCCTCGACGGCCAGCGAGTCGGTCAGCTTCTCCACGTACCAGGACCCGGCCGCGGGGTCGATCACCTCGCCGAGGTGCGACTCCTCCAGCAGCAGGTTCTGCGTGTTGCGCGCGATCCTCCTGGCGAACTCGTCCGGCAGCCCGATCGCCGCGTCGAACGGCTGCACGGTCACCGAGTCGGCGCCGCCGAGTCCCGCGGACAGGCAGGCCACGGTGGTGCGCAGCATGTTCACCCACGGGTCGCGGCGGGTCATCATCGCCGACGACGTCACCGCGTGCTGCACCTGCACGGCGTCGGAAACACCCGACACCTCGGCCACGCGCGCCCACAGCCGCCGGGCGGCGCGCAGCTTGGCGATCGTCATGAACTGGTCGGCCGTCGCGGCGTAGCGGAACTCCAGCTGCGCGAACGCGGCAGACGCGTCGAACCCGGCGGCGGTCAGAGCGCGCAGGTGCGAAACCGCGAGCGCGAGAGAGGCGCCCAGTTCTTCGGAGTCGGAGCCACCTGCGTCGTGGAACGGCAGCGCGTCCACCACGACGGTCCGCAGCCCCGGGAACTGCGAGCGGGCCTGCTTGATGACGTCGAGAGCTTCACCCGATGGCGTCAGCGCCAGGTTGCCGCGCACCTCGTCGGCCAGGATCGGCGCCTGGTCGTAGATCCGCAGCATCGCGCGTGCGGCGTCCACGGAACCATCGAGCACGATCGGCGCGAGGTCGAGGTACACGCCGTCGAGGAGGCCTTCCAGCGACGAGGCCGGCACGGCGAGCCACAGCGAGGTGACGCCGCCCTCCAGGTCGTTCATCAGAGCGACCGGATCGGGCACGGCGTGGCGCTGCCGGATGTCCCAGCCCTGCTTCACCGGAGCGAGCGCGTAGGGCTCCAGGGCGTCGTCGAGGGTGTAGAGCGGCTGGAGTTCGATGCCGTCGTACGTCTTCGTGACCAGGGAGTCGAAGCTCGCGCCGGTCTTGCGGAGCACGGCGTCGACCAGCTCACGCCATTGTTCCCTCGACGCTGAGGGGAACTCGTTCGGGCGGAATTCGGCGGTCAATGCCAACTCCATCATGCGTTGCAGTGTTACCGACCAGTACCGACACGGCTATGTGAGGTTCACCGCCGTTAACGATGCAGTCAGTGTGTCAGGAACAATTAAGGCGTGGACAAAGGTGACCTGAAGCGCCTGATCGCGGATCGATATCGGCTGCTGCACGTGCTCGGTCAGGGCTCGATGGGCACCGTGTGGGCCGCTCACGACGAGGTGCTGGGCAGGCAGGTCGCGGTGAAGGGCATCCTGCAGACCCCCGGCATGCCCGAGGTCGAGGCCGCTCAGCTGCGCGAACGGACCATGCGCGAGGCGCGTGCCGTCGCCGCGTTGTCCCACCCGAACCTCGTCACGCTCTACGACGTCCTGCAGCAGGACGGCGACCCGTACGTGGTGATGGAGCTGGTGCCGTCCCGCAGCCTCGGCGAGGTGCTGCAGGAACAGGGCTGCCTCACCGAGAAGCAGGGCGCGGCGGTGCTGGACGCGGTCGCGGCGGCGCTGGCGTCGGCGCACCGGGCCGGCATCACGCACCGGGACGTGAAGCCAGGCAACGTGCTCATCGCGGACGACGGACGGGTCAAGCTCACGGACTTCGGCATCGCGCGCAACGTCGCCGAGGCCACCATGACCGCGCGTGGCATCACGCTCGGCACTCCCGCGTACATCGCGCCCGAGGTGGCTCAGGGCGGTGACGTGTCGGCGGCCGCGGACAGGTGGTCGCTGGGCGCGACGATGTGGGCCGCGATGGCCGGCGAGCCGCCGTACGTGGGCCGCAACGTCATGCAGACGATCAACGCGGTGATCCACGGCGACGTGCCGGTGCCGGCGGGTGCCGGACGCCTCGCGCCGGTGATCAGCGGGTTGATGCAGAAGGATCCGGCCGAGCGGCTGTCGCTGGTCGACGTGCGCAGGCAGGTCTACCCGCTGCTGCCGGAGCCGGGCACGGACGCGTTCGAGGTCCGCGAGTCGGTGCAGGTGCCGATCATCGTGCGGCCCAAGCCGAAGATCGAGCCGGACGCGCCACTGGCCGACGACCCCGGCCCGTTGCCGTTCATGATCACGAAGCCGATCGCGCCGGAGAAGCGACGCGGGCGCGTGGCCACGACGTTCGTCCTGGCGGCGGCGCTCGTGCTGTTCGTGGCGGGCTCCGGCGGAGGGTTCGCGCTGACCAGGATGGCCGCGGGCGCGCCACTGCTGCCGCCGGCCGAGCAGACGCTGCCCACCCTGCCGACCCTGCCCACGTCGGCGACCCTGCAGCCCCGCACCGTCTCGGCCGTGCTGGCGAACGGCGACCAGGGCGGCAGGTTCACGCTGAACGTCGAGCAGAGCTGGTCGGTCTACACCGAGCAGCGTGCCGCCGACCAGCGGTTCCCGGTCTCGGCGATGGTGCACTTCGTGTCGGGCAGCGGCGCGTACGAGGTGGCGGTGCAGCGGTTCCCCGAGTACTACCCGAAGCGCGACATCGACGCCTACGTGGCCGGGGTGCAGGGACGCTGGCCCGGCAGGTTCTTCGGCGGCGAGACCACCTCGACGGCGGACCTCGCGGGACCGCGCAGCGAGAACAGCGTCCAGTTCGTCTACAAGACGGTCGAGGGTGACGAACCCAACGCGTTGCGCCGGTCGCACTTCTCCCGCCTGCTCCCCTACGGCAACGACCTGTGGGTGGTCGAGGTCGTCGTGCCGACCGAGCAGGAGGACGAGGCGCGCGTGCGGCTGTTCGACGCGATCGCCTCGACGTTCGCACCGGTTTAAGCTCTCGCGGTGACTCCAGAAGAGCTGGCCGGCAAGGCCGCGGAAGAGATCCAGAGCCGCACCGGCAACGCGAAGCACGACATCGCCATCGTGCTCGGATCGGGCTGGCGGCCCGCCGCCGACGTGATCGGCGAACCGGTCACGGAGATCCCGGTGGGCGAGCTGACGGGCTTCGAGGCGCCGACCGCGCTCGGCCACGGCGGCACCATCCGTTCCGTCGAGGTCGGTGACAAGAAGGTCCTCATCGTTCTCGGCCGCACCCACGGCTACGAGGGCAAGGGCGTCCAGAAGGTCGTGCACGGCGTGCGCACCATCGCGGCCGCGGGCGTGTCCACGGTCGTGCTGACCAACGCGGCCGGTGGCCTGCGTCAGGGCATGTCCGTCGGGCAGCCCGTGCTGATCTCCGACCACCTGAATCTGACCGCGGTGTCGCCGCTGGTCGGCGCACGATTCGTGGACCTCACGGACCTGTACTCGCCGCGGCTGCGCAAGGTCGCGCAGGCGATCGACCCGTCGCTGGAGGAGGGCGTGTACGCGGGACTCCCGGGCCCGCACTTCGAGACGCCCGCCGAGATCCGGATGCTCCGCACGATGGGCGCGGACCTGGTCGGCATGTCGACCGTGCACGAGGCGATCGCCGCGCGTGCCGAGGGCGTCGAGGTGTTCGGTCTGTCGCTGGTCACGAACCTCGCGGCGGGCATCACCGGCGAGCCGCTGAACCACCAGGAGGTGCTGGAGGCGGGCGCCGCCGCTGCCCAGCGCATGGGCACGCTGCTGCGTGAGCTGGTGGACCGCGCATGAGCCTGGCGCCGGCACTGCGTGACGCGACGTTCCGGTGGATCGCTGACGACCCGTCGGACGCGACTCGAACCGAGCTGCAGGGCGTGTTGGCACGGGCGATGGGCGGCGACGCCGCTGCGTTGGAGGACCTCCAGGACCGCATGGCCGGTCCGCTGACGTTCGGCACCGCCGGGCTGCGCGGACCGGTGCGGGCGGGCACGAACGGCATGAACGTCGCCACGGTGGTTCGCACGACCGCCGGTCTGGCGTCGTGGCTCGGCACGTCCGGCCTGGTGTTCGTGGGCCGGGACGCACGGCACGGCTCGGAGGACTTCGCCGTGGCCGCCGCCGAGGTGATGGCGGCCGCGGGCTTCGACGTGCGCGTGCTGCCAGGGCCGTTGCCGACGCCTGTGCTGGCGTACCTGGTGCGCGCACATGGTGCGGTGGCGGGCATTCAGATCACCGCGTCGCACAACCCGCCCGCGGACAACGGCTACAAGCTCTACCTGACCGGCGGTTCGCAGATCGTGCCGCCCGCGGACGGCGAGATCGAGAAGGCGATCGAGGCCGTTCCGGCCGCGGTGTCCGTGCCTCGCAACGTCACCTACACCACGGTTTCCGACGCCGACGTGGACGCGTACCTGGAACAGGTGGCGTCACTGCCTCGCGGCAACTCACGTTCGCTGAAGATCGCGCTGACGCCGATGCACGGCGTGGGTGGCGCGTTCGCCGTGGAAGCGTTGCGGCGCGCGGGTTTCACCGACGTGCACGTGGTGCGGTCGCAGGCGGTGCCGGACCCGGACTTCCCGACCGTGGTGTTCCCGAACCCGGAGGAGCCCGGCGCGTCCGACGAGCTGCTTTCCCTTGCGGCGTCGGTGGATGCCGATCTGGCCATCGCGCTGGACCCGGACGCGGACCGGTGCGCGCTCGGCGTCAAGGACGGCGAGACGTGGCGGATGCTGCGCGGCGACGAGACGGGTGTGCTGCTCGGCTCGCTCGTGTTGTCTACCACCGAGTCCACGGATCCGTTGGTGGCGACGACGATCGTGTCGTCCTCGCTGCTGAAGTCGATCGCGGCCGCGCACGGCGCCCGGTACGCGGAGACGTTGACGGGCTTCAAGTGGCTGGCGCGCGCGGGCGAGGGTCTGGTGTTCGCCTACGAGGAAGCGCTCGGCAACTGCGTCGATCCCGTGCACGTCGCGGACAAGGACGGCATCTCGGCCGCCGTCGTCGCCGCTGACCTGGCCGCCGGTCTGAAGGCCTCCGGCCGCACGTTGCTGGACGCGCTGGACCAGCTCGCGACGGACCACGGCCTGCACCTGACCGACCAGGTCTCCCTGCGGTACACCGACTTGAGCCTGATCGGCGCGACGATGGCCCGGCTGCGCGCGAACCCGCCCGCGGACTTCGCGTCCGAGGACCTGCTGCCCGGCGCGGACGTGCTGCGGTGGACGGCTGAAGGTGTGCGCGTGATCGTGCGCCCGTCCGGCACCGAGCCGAAGCTCAAGGCCTACCTGGAGGTCGTGGAACCGGTCACGGACGGACTGGAGTCCGCCCGTGCGTCAGGTAGGGCCCGGTTGGCTGAACTGCGGGAACGGGTGACGGCGCTCGTCAGCTAGACATCAGCGCGATCGTCAGTGCGAGCACGGCGAGTGCGAAACCCCCGCCGGCCACGAAGTAGGCCCTTCTGGTCGGCGGGGACACCGCGTTGCGACGTCCCTCGGTGACCGCCGCGACGGCGATCCGCCCGAAGATGTACGCGATCGCGCAGAGCCCCACGCCGAGTCCGAGCAACATCGTGTTGACGTCCCACGGGCTGTGGTCGAACCCAGGCCACAGCGACGCGAAAAGGGGCCCGATGCCGATCATCCCGATGCTGATCGCAAGGCCGAAACCCCAGGTGATGCGGCGCTGACGAGGGCTGGTGTGCATTAGGGCGGTGGTCTTCATGGTCCCTCCTGTGTACACCCTTCAGGACGTGCTTCCCGTGGCGGGGTTCCGTTTCTGGAGCAACAAGAACGCCTGCGGCCCGCCTTCGTCCACACCCTTCTGACGTTGCAGGCGTGCCACTTCGTTGAACCCGGCTTCGGTCGCGTTGCTCACGGTCTCGTCGATGTCGTGCCAGTGGACGTAGAGGTCCACGTCGTGGCCGTACGCGTGCGTGAGGTGTCCCTTCCGATCACCCAGTTTGAAGGCGTGCAACAGGTACCCGCCAGGCTTGACGACCCGGTGGAACTCCTGCCACGGCACCTCGCTCGCGGGCATGTGGACCGTGGAGTACCAGACGACGGCGCCGCCGAGGCTGTCGTCGTCCAGGTCCAGCTTCGTGATGTCGCCCTGGGTGAACGTGAGGTGTGGGTACAGCTTCCTTGCCTGATCGAGCATGCCGTCGGACAGGTCGATGCCGAACGCGTCGAGGCCGAGTTCGTGCAGGTGCTGCGTGATGCGGCCGGTGCCACAGCCGAGGTCCGCGACCGGATTGCCGGTGAGTTCGGCGAACGCGCGCATGATCGCGGCGTCGAGCGGGCGGCCGTCGTGCGCGTCCGGGATGAGCTGGGCATAGCTGGCGGCAACAATGTCGTAGGAGGCGCGGGTCATGGTCATCTATCTTGCCGCTCATGGACTACACGCGGCGTGATCTCGCGCAGGCGGTGCTCGACGCACACCCGGACTGCAAGAGCGGCCTCGACACCTTCCGCAGCGGGTTCAGCGATGCCATGAAGACGCACCAGGAACGCGTTCGCGACGGCCTGCTGAAAGCCTTCGGCGTCGACCTCGAAGCCCACCCCGCGCTGGCGTTCATGCTCAGCAAGACCGCCAGGACCAACGCCGTGATCACCTCGCCGGGCGACGGCTTCGGCGAGGCGGGCCTGCTCGTGCGGCGGCTGGAGCACACCGGGGTGCTCGACCGCATCGGCGACATCATGAAGCTGAACGAACAGTCGAGGGAGGCCCACCTCGACATCGCCGACGAGCTGATCGGCCTCATGGGCCCTACCGTCGAGAAGGTGACCTCAGCCGACCTGCTGGCGCTCGGCGTCGACGACACCCCGCCGGACAGCTCCGACTACGAGATCGACTACTGATGGCGCGCCTGCTGATCGTCCACCACACGCCGTCGCCCGCCGTCCAGGCGATGTTCGAGGCCGTGGTCGCCGGCGCGTCCACACCCGAGATCGAGGGCGTGGAGGTGGTCAGACGAGCCGCGTTGTCCACAACCGCTGTGGATGTCCTGGAAGCCGACGGCTATCTGCTGGGCACACCCGCGAACCTCGGCTACATGAGCGGTGCGCTGAAGCACTTCTTCGACACCGTCTACTACCCGTGTCTCGACTCCACGCGCGGCAGGCCGTTCGGGCTCTACGTGCACGGCAACAACGACACGACGGGTGCGGTGCGCAGCGTGGAGACGGCCACGACCGGGTTGGGCTGGGAGAAGGCGGCGCAGCACGTGGTCGTCACGGGCGAGCCGTCCAAGGCCGACCTGGAGGCGTGCTGGGAGCTCGGCGCCACCGTCGCGGCCCAGTTGTCCACATGAACCCAGGGTTGTCCACAGCCTCTTGTCCCCAACCTGTGGACAACCCTGGGGATATGTTCGAACGTATGTTCTAGCGGCCGATCGAGCTCATGTCCGGATACCGGTCTCCGGCCACGGCCGAAGCGGGCACAGCGGCCTCGATCGCGGCGAGATCGTCGGCGGACAGCTCCAGCGACGCCGCCGCCACGTTCTCCTCCAGGTACTTGATCCGCTTCGTCCCCGGGATCGGCACGACGTCCTGCCCGCGGTGCTGCACCCACGCCAGCGCCAGCTGACCGGCGGTCACGCCGCGGTCCGCCGCCAGAGCGCGCAGCGCCTCCACCATCTTGAGGTTCACGTCGAGGTTCGAGCCGGTGAACCGCGGCTGCGCGACGCCCCGGAAGTCCCCGGCGCCGAAGTCCGCGGCGGAGGTGAAACGACCGGTCAGCACGCCACGGCCGAGAGGCGAGTACGGCACGATGCCGACGCCGAGCTCACGGGCCGTGGGCACGATCTCGGCCTCGATGTCGCGCGACCACAGCGACCACTCGCTCTGCAGAGCGGTGATCGGGTGCACGGCGTGGGCGCGGCGCAGCGTGTCGGCGCCCGCCTCGGACAGGCCGAGGAACCGCACCTTGCCCTCGGTGACCAGCTCGGCCATCGCGCCGACGGTCTCCTCGATCGGGGTGTCCGCCGGCACTCGGTGCAGGTAGTAGAGGTCGATCGCGTCCACGCCGAGGCGCTTCAACGAACCCTCGACCGACGACCGCACGTACGCGCGGTCGCCACGCACAGCACGGCCCCCGCCCTCTTCGCGGACGATGCCGAACTTCGTGGCCAGCACCACCGAGGAACGACGGTCCGCGATCGCGCGGCCCACCAGTTCCTCGTTCACGTGCGGCCCGTACATGTCGGCCGTGTCGATCAGCGTCACGCCGAGCTCCAGGGCCCGGTGGATCACCGCGATCGACTCCGACTCGTCGCCGGCGCCGTAGAACTCCGACATTCCCATGCAGCCGAGCCCCTGCGGCCCGACCTCCAGCGATCCCACGAAACGGCTCACGCCGTCGCCTCCAAGTCCTGCTCGACCACCGCGTAGTGGTCGATCTTGTAGTCGAGCACCTCCAGGCACGTCTGCAGCTCCGCGATGCGGGCGCGGACGTCACCTCGGTGCTCGACGAGAATCTGCTTGCGGCGGCCTGCCGTCAGGTCGCCGTGGTGTCTGAGCTGCGCGAACTCGCGCATCATGCGGATCGGCATGCCGGTCGTGCGCAGGCGCGTCACGAAGGCCAGCCAGCCGAGGTCCTCCTCCGAGTAGCTGCGACGGCCGCCCGAGTCACGCGCCGGCGGGTCGACGAGCCCGATTCGTTCGTAGTAGCGCAAGGTGTCGATGGACAACCCACTGCGCTGCGCGGCTTGGGCTATCGAGTAACTCACGGGTTCGACGCTAAGACCTGGAGTGCACTCTAGGTCAAGCGGAATCCTTCGGGAGTCCCCACGCTTCGAGATGACCGGCCATCTCCGGGACGTCGATCTTGTCGCGACCCAGGGAGCGGACGAGGTCGAGCGCGTCGTCCTCGTCGGCGTCGATCCAGTAGCCGTTGATGTCGCACATCGTGACGGCGGCGACCCAGGCGAGCCGCCAGTTGCCCTCGACCAGAGGGCGGGTTCGGACGATCGAGTCGAGCAGGGCGGAGGACTTCAGCCACAGCGTGTCGTAGGCCTCCACGCCGAGCACGGTGGCGCGGGGACGGTAGGCCGCCGTGTCCAGCAGGCCGATGTCCCTGACGAGGAGATCGCCACCGGTCACGGCCGTGGCCAGCACTAAGAGGTCCCCGGCGTCGAGGTAGGAGATCACGGCACCCAGTTGATCACAGAGGTCTGACAGATTCAGGAAGAACCGAGCCTATCCAAAAGACTTCTGTACTTCGGCAGGACTCGCCCGAGCACCTCGCCGAGCTTCTCCTCCTGCTGCATGCGCTGGTAACGATCCGCGATCGCCAGCCGCACGACCTCCTGCTTGGAGCGCCCCTCGGACTGCGCCAGTTCAGCGAGCCGCAGGTTCTCCTCCTCGGTCAACCGCAAGGTCATCGCCATGGGGGTGACGGTATCAACCTGATACCACCCAGGCCAGCGGCCGATAGGATTGCGTGATGCCCCGGCCCAAGACCCACGACGACGCTCTGCGACGGCGCCTGCTCGAACGAGCGGGCGAGTTGCTCAGCACCGAGGGCCCCGCCGCGGTGAGCCTGCGCAAGATCGCCACGGACGTCAACACCTCGACGACGGCGGTCTATTCCCTCTTCGGCGGAAAACCAGCGCTGCTCGAGGCGCTCTACGACGAGGCGTTCACCAGGTTCGGCAAGAACCTCGCGGCGGTGCCCGTCACCGGCGATCCCGCGGAGGACCTGCTGCAGATCGGACTCGCATATCGGCGCAGCGCGCTGGAGGACCCGCAGTTCTACTCGGTGCTCTACTCGAAGGTCGTCGAACCGACGAAGGAGATGAGTCGCGCGGCGGGCAGGACGTTCGCGCCGGTGATCAACGCGGTGCGGCGCGCGGTGGAGCAGGGCGTCTACCTCGCGGAGGATCCCGAGCAGATCGCGATGTCGATGTGGGGCGTCGCGCACGGCCTGGTGAGCCTGGAGCTCAACGGGAACCTGCCGTCCGGCATCGACGCGGCCGCCACGTACGAACTGGCGTTGCGCGCGCACGGCAGGGGCTGGCGGGCGGAGACCGGGAAAACACTGTGAACACCACGGAATCCGGGGAGGCGGCCGCCGCGAAACCTCCCCGGACCCGCTGAACTGTCCGGTTAGGACAGTCCGTCTCGGTGGTGCGGCCTTACTTCAGGGCCCCGTCGAGCGCCTTGATCAGTTCGCCGTCGGCGGTGTCGCCGTCGAGCGACCAGATCATCGCGCCGCCGAGCTTGCGGTCGTTGATGTAGCGAGCCTTGCGCTTCATCTCGGTCGCGTCGTCGTAGGTCCACCACGTCTTGCCGTCGTAGATCCACGCGAAGCCGGCCCGCTCGTCGCGGTAGATCTTGTACGCGTTGCCGGGCTCGGAGAGCTTCGCCTTGATGCGGTGGAAGTCCTCGTAACCGGCCTCGTACTTGGCGGGCGCCGGCACACCGGTGCCGAACAGGCCGTTGCGCTTGCCAGGGGCGACGCCGTCCCAGCCGCGGCCGTAGAACGGAACGCCGAGCACGGCCTTCGACCGCGGAGCGCCGCGACGGAGCCACGCGTTGACGGTCACCTCGGAGCTGAACTCGAACTCCGACGGGTCGCCCTTGGGCACCCGCAGCGCGGACTGCTGGTTCGCCGGGGCGTCCCAGGCACCGTGGTAGTCGTAGCCCTGCAACGTGCCGAAGGTGAGGTAGGTGAACACCTTCGCGACCTCGAAGCCGCGGTCCACCTGCGCCGGGTCGGCCGGCAGGAACGCCGTCAGGTCGCGGTTCCAGCCCATCTGCTTGCGGTACTCGGCGAGCAGCTTGGTGAAGTTCTGCTTGTCCTCGGGCCGAATGACGTTCGGCGGGGTCGGGTTGCCCGCGCTCGACGGCCACTCCCAGTCGAGGTCGACGCCGTCGAAGACGCCCTTCGCGGCACCCGCGGGCAGACCGGGCAGGTCACCCTTGATCCACATGTCGGTGCACGACTTGACGTGCGCGGCACGCGACTCGGGCGTCAGCGCGGCGTTGGAGAAGTAGCGCGAGCCCGTCCAGCCGCCCAGCGAGATGTTGATCCTCAGCTTGGGGTACTTGGCCTTGAGCTGCTTGAGCTGGTTCAGGTTGCCCATCAGCGCCTGACCTGCCTCGTCCGCCTTGCCGCTGACGGACTGCTCCGCGGTGTGGGGCATCTGCCAGTCGGCCCACGGGTCGGCGCTGACGCACTTGCCCGCCTCGTCGAGGAAACCGAAGGCGTAGTTGAGGTGCGTGAGCCGCGCGGCGGCCCCGCTGTCCACCAGGTTCTTGACGCGGAAGTTCCGGTCGTACACGCCCCACTGGATGAAGTACCCAACGGTGCGGGTCTTCGAGTAACCGTGGTGCCCATTGGTCTCGACGTCGGCGTTCGCGGGCGCAACGGCCAGCGACGCGGACAGGGCGCCGACCGCGAGAGCGGCGACACCCCATCTCCGTCTGGACATGAGTCTCCTTGATCGTTCGCGGCAGCGGCGATGTGTGGTCCACAGCACGATAGGCCTGAGGTCTAGACCACTGCTACGTCCGATCGGAGGTATGTCCTAAACCGCCCCGTACAGTCGGTCACCGGCGTCGCCCAGGCCCGGCACGATGAACCCCGAGTCGTTCAGCCGCTCGTCCACCGAGGCCGTGATGAGACGGCACGGCAGCTTCGAGTCCTCCAGGTGATTGATTCCCTCGGGCGCCGCGAGCACGCACACGGCTGTCACGTCGGTCGCGCCGCGCTGGGTCAGCAGGCGGATCGTGTACGCCATCGAGCCGCCGGTCGCGAGCATCGGGTCGAGCACGAGCACCGGGCGTCCGGCGAGGTCCTCCGGCAGCGACTCCATGTACGGCGTCGGCTGCAACGTCTCCTCGTCGCGGGCCAGGCCGACGAACCCCATCTGGGCGTCCGGGATCAGCTTGTGCGCCTGGTCGGCCATGCCGAGCCCGGCCCGCAGCACCGGCACCAGCAGCGGCGGGTTTGCGAGCTTGTAGCCGGTGGTACGAGCTACCGGTGTGTGCGTGCGGTCTTCCTTCAGCGGCGCCTCGCGCATCGCTTCGTAGACCAGCATCACGGTGAGTTCCTGCAACGCGGCGCGGAATGCGGCATTGTCCGTGCGCGCGTCACGCATCGTTGTGAGTCTCGCCTTGGCGAGTGGATGATCGACGACCAGGACGTCCATGCTCGACACCGTAACCCGCTGGGAGGAGCTAGGGGTGTTCGAAGAGATCTACCGCGAGGCACGTCAGCGCGTCGTCGGCCTGACGATGGGCCTGACCGCCGACGAGCTCGCACGGACCGTGCCCGCCTGTCCTGAGTGGACCGTGCACCAGGTGATCGCGCACCTGTCGGGCCAGTCGTCGGATCTGGTCACCGGACGCATGGAGGGCGCACCGTCGGACGAGTGGACGGCGCGGCACGTCGCCGAGCGCGCGGGCGTTCCGGTGGACGACCTGCTGGAGCAGTGGAACGTCTTCGGCGACAAGATCGGCGAGATGCCGCGCATCCCGTTCCAGCTCGCGCTGGACGCGATCACGCACGAGGCCGACCTGCGCGCGGCTCTCGGCCGGGAACGCCTGCCGGACGCCGTGTGGCAGCCGACCCTGGTGTGGATCGCACCGCGCAGGCTGACGGACGTGACGGTGAAGACCGAGTTCGGCGACGTCGGCGACGGCCCGATCACGCTGGAGGTCGAGGGCTACGAACTGTGGCGCGCGTTCTTCGGCAGGCGCTCGCGCGCCCAGATGGAGGCGTGGAACTGGTCGGACCGGTCGCCGATCGAGAAGATCCCGTTCTTCCCCCCGCGAGAGACCGACCTTGTGGAGTAAACGCCGTTAACTGAAGAGGTGTAGGGTCGGCCGCGTGACAGACCACGTGCGCATCGGAGTGCTCGGCGCGGCCATGATCGCGCCATCCGCTGTCATCCGTCCGGCCCGCTCTTCGACCGTCGCCGAAGTCGTGGCCGTGGCCGCGCGATCGGCCGACAAGGCCAAGGCCTTTGCCGACAAGCACGGCATTGCGCGCGTGCACGGCTCGTACGAGGACCTGCTGGCGGACCCCGCGGTCGACGCCGTCTACAACCCGCTGCCCAACGGCCTGCACGGCAAGTGGACGCTCGCCGCGCTGGAAGCCGGAAAGCACGTGCTGTGCGAGAAGCCGTTCACCGCGAACGCCGCCGAAGCCGCTTCCGTCGCCAAGGCCGCCGACGCGTCCGGCCTGGTGGTGATGGAGGCGTTCCACTACCGCTACCACCCGCTGGCGATGCGCGTCGCCGAGATCATCTCCTCCGGCGTGCTCGGCCCGTTGCGGCACGTCGAGGCCTCGGTCTGCTTCCCGCTGCCGATGTTCTCCAACATCCGTTACGACTACTCGCTCGCGGGCGGCGCGATGATGGACGCCGGCTGCTACGCCGTGCACATGGCGCGGCTGCTGGGCGCAGAGGAACCCGAGGTGCGGTCCGCGAAAGCGTTGCTGCGCGGGCCTTCCATCGACCGCGCGATGCGTGCCTCGCTGCGGTTCCCTTCCGGTCACACGGGTTCCGTGCACGCCTCGCTGTGGTCGTCGACGATGTTGAAGCTGTCGATGAAGGCGATCGGCGAGAACGGCACGTTGAGCGTCTTCAACCCGCTCGGCCCGCAGACGTTGCACCGCTTGTCGTTGAAGCTCAAGGACAAGAAGTCGTCGGAGACCTTCGGGAAGCGCGCGACGTACGCCTACCAGCTCGACGCGTTCACCGACGCCGTGCTGCACGGCAAGCCGTTCCCGACGACCGCGGACGACGCCGTGAAGAACATGACGGTGATCGACTCGATCTACCGGGCGGCCGGACTGCCGCTGCGCCAGCCGACTCCGTGACCCAGGTCACCCAACCTCCCCCTCGCCGCGCCGTGTCTTGAGTGCGGACGAAAGGGGGGTTGGCTGACGACGAGTACACCGAGTACGTCACGGCGGCATTGCCTTGGTTGCGGCGCACGGCGTATCTGCTGTGCGGCGACGTGCACAGCGCCGATGACGTCGTGCAGGTCGCGATCACGAGGCTCTACACGAATTGGCGAAGAGCCAAGGCCGCCGACAACATCGACGCCTACGTGCGGACGATCCTCGTGCGCACGTTTCTCAACGAGCGCAGGCGGCCGTGGAGCCGGGTGCGCCTGCTGGACCGGGTCGACGAGCTGCGCGCCGCCGCGAACCCGGACGTCGAGACCCGTGAGGAAGTCCGGGTCGCCCTCATGCGCCTGGCACCGGGCCAACGCGCGGTGCTCGTCCTGCGATTCCTGTTCGACCTGCCCGTCGCCGAGGTCGCGTGTGCCCTGAAGTGCTCGGAAAGCACCGTGAAGAGCCAGACGTCGGCCGGGCTCGCCATCCCGCGCGCACAGTTGGGAGTGACTCAGTGATGTCCGAAGAGGACGGTGCCCGGCTGCTCGGGTCGCTGCGGACCGTGGAGGTGCCCGCGTCGGACGGGGTCAGCGTGTCGCGGGCGATCAGGACCGGGAAGCGCGCGAAGTCGTTGCGGGTGGCGGCGGCCGGGGCGCTCGTGCTGCTCGTCGCCGGCGTGGTGCCGTTGCTGATCCGGCCGGACGCGGCGCCTCCCCCGGCGACCGCCGTGACGTTCGATCCGTCGGTGCGCAACATCAGCGTGGGTTCGGTTCCCGGGCTGAAGCCGGAGACCTACACCACCGAGCGCACGGCGCAGAAGATCGCGCTCGTGGGCACCGGCGGCCAGTCGGCCTACGTCACGGTCCTCAAGGCGGGCACGATCAAGCCGCTACCGGGTGACGCGGTCCCGGACGTGAACGGCAAGCGCGCGATGCGGAACGACGCCTACCTGGCGTTCGAGTGGGAGCCCGGTGCGTGGGCGACGGTTCAGGTGCGAGGGTTCCCGGACAACGAGGACCGGGCGCGCAGGCTCGCGGAGAGCCTGAGGTTCGACGAGCAGATCAAGATCAAGGTGACGTACACGGTCCAGACGTCGTGGGAACTGGAAAGCGTCCGCGACACCCGCGGCAACGTCGAGCTCGTCTTCACCAACGCGGTGCGTCTGTCAGTGCAGCGCGGTGTCGCCGTCACTCAGGGCGGGAGGGCGTCTGAGGCGGAACTCGACGCGCTGAAGGCATCGGTGCGACTGACGAACCCTCCGGTGACCAACCCGTTCCGATGACCACCTGATCAGGGGCCCGCACAACCCGATCCGGGAGTAAAGAACCGCCGGAGCAGCTCCGAAGAGTCTCGTAGCCAGTTGAGACGCGGAGGTGCGAACGGTGACGATCGAACAGAAGCCCGTCCAGCAATTGTGTGAATCCCCGCTGGTCATCCTGGGTGTTTCGGGGTCACTCGCCGTGTTGATCGGTGTGCTGCCGCTGACGTGGGGCTACAGCCCGGCCCTCGCGGCGGCGCTCGCCGCACTCCTCGTGATCGCTTTCGCGATCACCGTCAAGTACGCACCGAACCGCAAGTGAGCGTTCTAGACTCGATCGGGTGAGCGACGAGCTGGTACCGGCTGACCAGAGTCACATGCGGGCCTCCGACGCGGACCGGGAACGGATCGCGCAGGTGCTGCACAAGGCGACCGCCGAAGGCCGCCTCGACATCCACGAGCTGGACGAGCGACTCGTGGCGGTCTACGCCGCGAAGACGTACGGCGAACTCGTCCCCATCACCGCCGACCTGGTGCTGAGCGGCCTGCCGCAGAACCCGGCCGTGCCGCAGTACCAGCCGGCGGTGAGCGACCGCATCGGCGGCGAACCCGGCAGCGCGGTGTCCATCGCCTTCTGGTCCGGCGTCAACCGCAAGGGCCAGTGGGTCGTCCCGCGCCTGCACAACGCCGTCGCCGTCATGGGCGGCATCGAGCTGGACCTCACCCACGCGAGCTTCGCCGAGGCCGAGGTCACCATCAGCGTGTTCGCGTTCTGGGGCGGCGTCGAGATCCGCGTGCCCGACGACATCAACGTGAAGGTCGACGGGTTCGGGTTCATGGGCGCGTTCGAGGACCGCGCGCCTGGGCGCCGGTACATCCCCGGCGCGCCCACGGTGCGGATCACGGGGCTGGCGCTCATGGGTGGCGTCGAAGTGAAGGGCCCGAAGAGGAAGAAGTCGAGCATCCTGCGCGAACTGCTCGACTGATGCTGCTGGCCGAGTTCGTCGAACTGGCGGAAATGGCCGGTGCGCGCATCTGGCTCAAGATGGACGGCGAACGCGTCACCCACCGGTGGACCGTGATCATCTCCGAACCGCGGGCCGACCTTCGCCACCGGCGTGACGTCAACCGCCTCGACCACGTGCTCAAGATCGTGCGCGACGAGCTGGCGAAGCTGCCGGGCGACTGGTCCTGGCTGCACGAACCGATCGAGGACCTGAACGACGTCGCGGAGTACTACGAGGAGCTCGGCAGGGCCGGGGAGATCGTCATCATCGACCGGCCCGAGCTGTTGCGGTGAAGGGGCTTCCGCTGAGCGGCGCAGCCGGTTAACCTCCGGCGTCCGCTCGCCACTCCCCCGCGAAGGTCATGACGACTCCCTCTGACAGACCTGTGTTCGTTGATCCGAGTGGCCGCCGCCGCAAGGTGATGCGCATCGCCATGGGCGCGGTCGCCGTCGGCGTGCTGGCCTACCTGGTACTTCTCGTCGTCGCGCTCGCCGGCGGGCCCGTGAACCCGACGACGCTGCTGCCGATCCCCGAGGCCGCCGAACCCGCCGTCATCACCACGACGGATGCCCCCGCGTCGTCACCCGAAGCAACATCGTTGCCACGCAACGAAACCACCACCACGCCACCGGTCACCACGACGCCTCCGGTGACGAACACGACCACGACGACCACCACCGCCGAGAACGGCAACAAGCGGACCGATCCGCCCGGCGCGTCGAACCGGCCGAGCGGGCCCGGTCAGGGCAAGCCGTGAGGCCTCAGCCGCGCGCCCACTGGGTGCTGCTGGCGTTGAGCGTGGTGGTGCTGCTCGGCGCGCTGTTGCTGGACACGTTCGTGGTCGGCCGCGTCGGTCAGGGCGCCCAGCCGACGGCGGGGCCCTCCGGCACCGTGCCGGAGACCCTGCACCAGGGCGGTCCGCTGGTCGGTGCCACGGGCTCCGGGCTCAGCTCACGCACGACGCCGGACCGCACGGTGGTGCTGACGTTCGACGACGGGCCCGACCCCGAGTGGACGCCGAAGATCCTCGACGTGCTGCGGCACAACGAGGTCAAGGCCACCTTCTTCGTGACCGGCGCGAACGCCGCACAGCACCAGGACGTGCTGGAACGCGTCCACGCCGAAGGTCATGAGGTGGGGCTGCACACCTTCACCCACGTCGACCTGGGCAAGGTCGGTGAGACCCGCGCCCGCGTCGAACTGGGGCAGACCGGGCTCGTCGTGGCGAGCGGCACCGGCGAGTCCAGCCGTCTCGTGCGGCCGCCGTACTCGAACCGGCCGGACGCGGTGGACGACGAGGACCTGGTCGGCATCGAGCGGATCACCGCGGCCGGCAACCTCGTGCTGCTCTCCGACCTCGACAGCGAGGACTGGCGCAGACCCGGCGCGGACGCCGTCATCGCGAACGCCACGCCGAAGGACGACAAGGGCGCCGTGGTGCTGATGCACGACGGCGGTGGCGACCGGTCGCAAACCGTTGCGGCGCTGGAGAAGCTGATCCCGAGCCTGAAGGAGCGCGGGTTCGCGTTCCAGACCGCCCGTGACGCGTTCGGCGTGCCGCAGGCCTCCCGTCCGGCGACGGCGACCGAACGCGCCGAGGGCACCGCCGTGTCGCTCGCGGTGCGGTTCTCGCGGTTCGTCACGGAGCTGCTGACGTGGCTCGTCGTGATCTCCAGCGTGCTGGCGCTCGCACGTGCGGCGGTGCTGCTGGTGACGACCGCGATCCACGCGCGGCGCAAACCGGGCAAGCACGCGCCTCGATTGCGGCCGCAGATGGTGACAGTCCTGGTCCCCGCGTACAACGAGGAAGCCGGCGTCGAGGCGACCGTCCGCACGATCCTGTCCAGCACCTGGCCAGTGCACGTGATCGTGATCGACGACGGCTCGACCGACCGCACCTCCGAGGTGGTCGAAAGCCTGCGGCTGCCCAACGTCTCGCTGGTGCGCCAGCGCAACGCGGGCAAGGCGGCGGCGCTCAACACCGGTCTGCGGCACACCCGCACCGAGCTCGTCGTGATGGTCGACGGCGACACGGTGCTGGAACCGGAGACCGTCGCGAACCTCGTGCAGCCCTTCGCCGACCACGAGGTGGGCGCGGTGTCGGGCAACGCCAAGGTGGGCAACAGGTCCGGCCTGCTCGGGCGCTGGCAGCACATCGAGTACGTGATCGGCTTCAACCTCGACCGGCGGATGTACGACGTCATGCAGTGCATGCCGACGGTGCCGGGCGCGGTCGGCGGTTTCCGGGTGGAGGCGTTGCGCGAGGTCGGCGGTGTCCCGGAGGACACGCTGGCCGAGGACACCGACCTGACGATGGCGCTGGAACGAGCCGGGTGGTCGGCGGTCTACGAGGAGTCGGCGCGGGCGTGGACGGAGGCTCCGGCCAGCCTCGGGCAGCTCTGGCGGCAGCGTTATCGCTGGTGCTACGGCACGTTGCAGGCGATGTGGAAGCACCGCGGCGCGGTCTTCGAACGTGGCCTTGGCGGCAAACTCGGCCGGCGCGCGCTGCCGTACCTCTTCCTCTACCAGATGGCGTTGCCGATGCTCGCGCCCGCGATCGACGTGTTCGCGGTGCTGAGCCTGTGGACCGATCCGGTGGCCGGCGCGCTCGCGTGGCTCGGGTTCCTGGTGCTGCAGCTGATCCCCGCGGTGATCGCGTTCCGGCTCGACGGCGAACGGCTGCGGCCGCTGTGGGCCGTCGCGCTCCAGCCGATCGTCTACCGGCAGCTCATGTACCTGGTCGTGATCCAGTCCGTGATCACCGCGCTGGCTGGTGCGGTGCTGCCGTGGCAGAAGCTCAAGCGCACGGGCAGCGCCGCCCAGGACGCACCGGAAATCGACGAGCGAACGGTGCCGCTAAGCCGTGTTGACCTGCAGAAATCGCCTCACTTAGGACGGGCGTCCCATTCCGCTTAGACTCCCAGGCATGGCTGCTCCAACGACACTGCCGTCGGCCCTGGCTGACGCCGTGCGCGACGAATCGTCGCTGCGGCGTTTCCTGCACGGGCTCCCCGGCGTCGACCAGGTCGGCGTCGAGCAACGAGCCGCGGGCCTCGGCACGCGGAGCATCAAGAAGGCCTCCAAGCTGCACGCCATCGACCTGGCGATCAGCATGGTGGACCTGACCACGCTGGAAGGCGCTGACACTCCCGGCAAGGTGCGCGGTCTCGCCGCGAAAGCCCGCAGGCCCGACCCCGAGCGGCCCGACGTGCCGAAGGTCGCGGCGGTCTGCGTCTACCCGGACATGGTGAAGACGGCGGCCGACGACCTGGTGGGCACGGGCATCAACGTCGCCAGCGTCGCGACGGCGTTCCCCAGTGGCCGCAGCACGATGGACATCAAGCTGGCCGACACCCGGTTCGCCGTCGAGCAGGGCGCGGCCGAGGTCGACATGGTGATCGACCGCGGTGCGTTCCTGAGCGGCCGGTACGGGCAGGTGTTCGAGGAGATCGTCAAGATCAAGGAAGCCTGTGGGGACGCGCACCTCAAGGTCATCCTGGAGACCGGCGAGCTCGTGACGTACGACAACGTGCGCCGCGCGTCGTGGCTCGCGCTGCTGGCCGGTGGCGACTTCATCAAGACGTCGACCGGCAAGGTGCAGCCCGCCGCGACGCTGCCGGTGACTCACGTGATGCTGCAGGCCGTGCGGGACTGGAAGGACCAGACGGGTGAGCTGCGCGGGGTGAAGCCCGCCGGTGGCATCCGCACGACCAAGGACGCGATCAAGTACCTGGTGGCCGTGCACGAGGTGGCCGGTCCGGAGTGGCTCGACCCGCACCTCTTCCGGTTCGGCGCGTCGACGTTGCTCAACGACCTGCTCATGCAGCGTCGGACCCAGTTGGACGGCCACTACAGCGGCCCGGACTACGTGACGGTGGACTGAAGACATGTGGGAATACGCCCCCGCGCCCGAGTCGCGGGACATCGCGAACCTCAAGCCGAGCTACAAGATGTTCGTCGACGGCAAGTTCGTCGAGGGCACCGGCGAGCCGCTCAAGACCATCAACCCGGCCACCGAGGAGGTGCTCGCGGAGGTCTCGACGGCGTCGCAGTCCGATGTGGACACCGCGGTCAAGGCCGCGCGCAAGGCCTACGACCGCGTGTGGTCGAAGATGCCTGGATCCGAGCGGGCCAAGTACATCTACCGGATCGCGCGGCAGATCCAGGAACGCGGCCGTGAGCTCGCGGTGCTGGAGTCGCTCGACAACGGCAAGCCGATCAAGGAGTCGCGCGACACCGACATCCCGACGGCGGCCTCGCACTTCTTCTACCACGCGGGCTGGGCGGACAAGCTCGGCTACGCGGGCTACGGGCCGGACCCGAAGCCGCTGGGTGTCGCCGGTCAGGTGATCCCGTGGAACTTCCCGCTGCTGATGGCCGCGTGGAAGATCGCGCCGGCACTGGCGTGCGGCAACACCGTCGTGCTCAAGCCCGCCGAGACCACCCCGCTCACCGCGCTGGTGCTGGCGGACATCATCCAGCAGTGCGACCTGCCGCCGGGCGTCGTGAACATCATTCCGGGCGCCGGTGACGTCGGCGCCGCGCTCGTCGGGCACGAGGACGTCAACAAGGTCGCCTTCACCGGCTCGACCGACGTCGGCAAGATCATCCAGGGGCAGCTCGCGGGCACGTCGAAGAAGCTCACGCTGGAACTGGGCGGCAAGGCGGCGAACATCGTGTTCGACGACGCCCCGCTCGACCAGGCCGTCGAGGGCATCGTCAACGGCATCTTCTTCAACCAGGGCCACGTCTGCTGCGCCGGATCCCGCCTGCTCGTGCAGGAGTCCATCGCCGACGAGCTCCTGGAGAAGCTGCACGCGCGCGTCTCCACCCTGCGCGTGGGCGACCCGCTCGACAAGAACACCGACGTCGGCGCGATCAACTCCCGCGAGCAACTCACCAAGATCAAGGAGCTGACCGAGTCGGGCGAGGCCGAGGGCGCCACCCGCTGGACGTCCTCCTGCCCGTTGCCGGACAAGGGTTTCTTCTTCGCCCCGACCGTGTTCTCCGGTGTGTCGCAGGCGATGCGCATCGCACGTGAAGAGATCTTCGGCCCGGTGCTGTCGGTGCTGACGTTCCGCACGCCGGAAGAGGCCGTGGCCAAGGCGAACAACACGCCGTACGGCCTGTCCGCCGGTATCTGGACGGAGAAGGGCTCGCGCATTCTCTGGATGGCACAACGCATGCGCGCCGGCGTCGTCTGGTCCAACACGTTCAACCGCTTCGACCCGACCGCCCCGTTCGGCGGTTACCAGGAGTCGGGCTTCGGCCGTGAGGGCGGCCGCACCGGTCTGGAGGCCTACCTCGATGTCTGATCGACTCACGGTCGCGAAGACCTACAAGCTCTACATCGGTGGCAAGTTCCCGCGCTCCGAGTCGGGCCGCAGCTACCCGGTGACCGACGCGAAGGGCACGTTCCTCGCCAACGCCGCGCAGGGCTCCCGCAAGGACGCCCGCGACGCGGTTTCCGCCGCCCGCAAGGCTTTCGCTTCGTGGTCCGGCGCCACCGCCTACAACCGCGGCCAGATCCTGTACCGCGTGGCCGAGGTCCTCGAAGGCCGCCGCGAGCAGTTCATCGCCGAGGTCGCCACCTCCGAGGGCGTCCCGGCGAAGAAGGCGCAGTCCCTTGTGGACACCGCCATCGACCGCTGGGTCTGGTACGCGGGCTGGACCGACAAGATCGCGGCCGTCCTGGGTTCCTCGAACCCGGTGGCGGGCCCGTACTTCTCGTTCTCCACGCCGGAACCGACGGGCGTGGTCGCCGTCCTGGCCCCGCAGCAGTCGTCGCTGCTCGGCCTGATCTCGGTGATCGCACCGGTGATCGCGTCCGGCAACACCTGCGTGGTCATCACCTCGCAGGACCGGCCGCTCCCCGCGATCACGCTGTCCGAGGTGCTGGCCACCAGCGACGTCCCCGGCGGCGTCGTCAACATCATCACCGGCCGCACCGCGGAGATCGCCCCGTGGCTGGCCTCGCACGGCGACGTGAACGCGCTGGACCTCACCGGTGCGCCGGAGTCGATCCGCGCGGACCTGGAGCGGTCGGCAGCCGGCACCGTGAAGCGCGTGCTGCGCAACAAGCCCAGCGAGGACTTCACCGTCACGCCGGACATGTCGCGCCTGCGCGCGTTCCTGGAGACGAAGACCGTCTGGCACCCGATGGGCGTTTAGGGCAGCTAGTCGGCGGCGTAGGCCTTGCCCTGCGCCGCCAGCTCCTCGCCGAGGATCCTGATGGCCTTCGGGCCGACGCCGTGGATCTTCAGCAACGTCTTCGCGGACACCTTCGTCAGCGAGTCGAACGTCGTGTACCCGTGGGCCGTCAGCTCACGGGTCGCGACCTTGCCGATCGAGGCCGGGAACTCGGCGGTCACGAGTTCACCAGACCCGCGCGCCACGCCCAGGAAGCGATCCCGACGCGGTTGCGCACGTTCAGCTTGGTCTGCACGGAGGCCAGATGGGTCTTCACCGTGGACAGCGACAGGAACAGCGACGAAGCGATCTCCTGGTTGCTGAGCCCTCGCGCCACCTCCCGGACCACGTCCTGCTCGCGAGCCGTGAGCAGCGACAGGTCAGGCCGCTGAGCGGGCCGGGCGAAGTGCTCCAGCATCCGCACGGTGACCTGAGGCGAGATCAGCGCGTTCCCCGCGGCGGCGGCGCGAACGGCCTCCACCAGCAGAGCCGGCCCGGCGTCCTTGGTCAGGAACCCGGAAGCCCCGTTCTCCAGCGCCGTGTGCACGTACTCGTCCAGGTCGAACGTCGTCACGACGACGACCTTCGTCGTGGGCGACAGCTTCTTGGTCACTTCGAGCCCGTCCATCCCGGGCATGCGGATGTCCAGCAGGGCCACGTCGGGGTTGTGCTCACGAGCAGCCGTGACGGCCGAGATCCCGTCGGGAACGTCGGCGACGACGGTGATGTCCGGCTGCTTCTCCAGGATCATCCGAAACCCGACGCGGACCATCTCCTGGTCGTCGGCGATGAGGACCGAGATCACTTGGTTCCTTCCAGGGGTAGCTCGGCGAGCACCTGCCAGCCGTGCTCACGCGGACCCGCGGAGAACAGGCCGCCCAGCAGGTCGACCCTCTCACGCATACCTACGAGACCGTAGCCACCCTGGTTCAGCTCGTGCAGCTGCCCGTCGTCGGCGACGATCACGCGCAACGCCCCACCGGGCGTCCGGGAGATCTCCACGTCGATCATCGTGGGCGACACGGCGTGTTTGTGCACGTTGGTGAGCGACTCCTGGACCAGGCGCAGCACCGACCGGCCGAGCTCCGGCGGCACCTCGTCGGGCAGGTCGATGCGCAGGCGGGTGTCGAAGCCGAGCTCGCGGGTGCGTTCGACGGCCGAGATGACGTCGGCGGCCAGGTCGGTGGTGGCGGCGTCGTTCTCGCCCTGGCGCAACGTGCCGACGAGGCGGCGCATCGCGCCCAGGGCTTCGGTGCCTGATCGGACGATGCCGGGCAGCAGGCGGTGGGCGGCCCGCGGGTCGTCGTCGGAGACCTCCAGCGCCGCCTGGGCCTGCACGAGCATGCCCGTCACGTGGTGGGCGACGACGTCGTGCAGTTCGCGGGCCAGGGCGATGCGTTCTTCCTTCTGCGCGTCGGTGACGGCGGCGGCGATCAGGCGGCCGCCCTCGGTGTCGCGGGCGCGGAAGTACAGGCCGGTGCCGACGGCGGTGAAGCCCAGCACGAGCGAGCCGAGCATCTCGTTGTAGTTGCTCGACGAGATCCAGTTGTCGCGGACGATGGCGGCGAAGAAGCTCACGGCGACCAGCCAGCCGACCGACCACGTGGCGGCGCGGCGAGGTTCCTCTCGCACGACGACGGCCGTGATGACCAGGCACGCGGCGGTCTCGGCGACGGTCAGCGGACTCAGCAGCGTCGGCAGGTTCACGTTGAAGAGCCGGATCACGAACGACGACAGGAAGATCGACACGACCGCCACCGGGATGGTGAAGGCGCGCGACTTGAACGACGTGACGGCAACGATGCACACCGGCACGGTCATCAGCCACACCAGCGCCTCCGGGCTGCCGCCCCCGCTCATCAGAAAGAGCTCGCCGAGCATCAGCAAGGCGAGAACGGCGGCGATCGGCCATTGGCCCCGATGACTGTCCACGGGAGACAACGGTAGGACCACCACACCTCTACGGCCTCGGTCATCCGGCTGATCCGGTGTGTCGTCAAGGCTGAGGTTTTCCGGCTCCGCGCACGGCACCTTGAGGAACATGAATTCGGTTCTGGCCGCTCGTGGCCTGGTCAAGACCTACGGCGACGTGCACGCGCTCGCCGGGGTGGACATCGACATCAAGGCCGGGGACGTGCTGGCGGTCGTCGGTCCGTCCGGATCCGGCAAGACGACGCTCCTGCACGTGCTGTCCGGCATCCTGCGCGCCGACGGTGGCGAGGTGTTCCTGGACGGGCGGGCGATCGGCGAGCTGAACGAGACGGGGCGCAGCGCGCTGCGGCGGACGGCGTTCGGGTTCGTGTTCCAGTCGGGGATGCTCGTGGCCGAACTGACCGCCGAGGAGAACGCGGCGCTGCCGATGCTGCTCGCCGGCGGGTCGCGGGAGGAGTCGCTCGGCGCGGCCAGGCTGTGGCTCGCGCGGCTGGGCCTGCAGGGTCTGGAGAAGCGGCTGCCGAGCCAGTTGTCGGGCGGGCAGGCGCAACGGGTCGCGATCGCGCGAGCCCTCGCCCACCGGCCGCGCGTGATCTTCGCGGACGAACCGACCGGTGCCCTCGACACCCGCACCGGCCAGGAGATGATGACCGCCCTCCTGCAGGCCGCGGAGGAGACCGGCGCGGCCATCGTGATCGTCACGCACGACAAGGCGATCGCCGACCGGGCGTTGCGCGTCGTCGAGATCCAGGACGGCAAGATCGCCCAGAGGATCAACACCGGGGTGTCCGCGTGAGGATCGCTCTCGCGGTGCTGCGCAGGGACCGCCGCAGCCAGGTCGCGACGGTGCTGGTCTCGCTCGGCGTGATGATCGCGGTGTCGCTGGTCCTGTGGCTGCTCGCCGCACCGAACGGCCTGCAGGCGCGCGCCGACCGCACGGCGTGGCGCGACGGAATCGGCCAAGCCGACAAGGGTGCCATTTCCGTTGCCATGAACCAGGATTCCTACGACGGCAAGCTCATCGAACGGTTCGACGTAGCTCGCACCGAACAGGGCGCGATCCCGGTCGCGGCCGGCATCGCCCAGTTCCCGGAGGCGGGCGAGGTGCTGCTGTCCCCCGCGCTCGCGGACCTCGTGCGGAACACCCCGCCGGAGGAGCTCGGCAACCGCTTCCCCGGCAGGCAGATCGCGGAACTGGGGCCGGAGGCGCTCAAGTTCCCCGGCGAGCTCGTCGCGATCATCGGCCACGAGAAGGTCGGGAACGGCTATCCCGCGGCCGATCTGCGGGGCGGCGCCGGCTCGTACCGCGACGACTACCACGGCATGCTCTACCTGCTCACGCGCGTCGGGCTCGTGGTGCTGGTCGTGCCGTGCCTGGTGCTGGTCGCCTCGGCGGCCAGGCTGACCGCGGCGAAACGGGAACGGCGTCTCGCCGCGCTCAGGCTCGCCGGCGCCAGTCCGCGGCAGGTCGTGGTGATGACCGCCGTCGAGACCGCGATCGGCGCGGTCGTCGGCAGCGTGCTGGGTGTGGTGCTGGCGCAGCCGTTCAGCCACGTCACCGCGAAGGTCCCGTGGGAGGGCGGCACCTGGTACCCCGGCGACTTCGTGCCGGAACCCGCGGTCGTGGCGGTGGTGGCCGTGCTCGCGCCGTTGCTGGTCGTCGGTGCCGCGATCATGGGACTGCGGCGCGTCGTGAACCAGCCGCTCGCGGCGGAGGCGAAGCGCAAGGTCAGGTCGTGGCGGCTGCTGACGATCGCCGGCGCGCTGGGCGTGTTCTTCCTCGGCGTCATGTACGCGCAGCAGGCCAGCGGCGACGGCCAGTTCACCGTCGTGCTCCTCGGTCTCGGTGCGGTGGCGCTCGCGCTGGTGCTGGCAGGACCCGTGCTGACCGCGTGGGTCGGCAGGTTCTTCGTCGGGCGGTGGCGCAGACCGTCGACGTTGCTGGCCGGACGCAGGCTCGCCGGTGACCCGGTGGCGGCGTTCCGCGGCTCGGCGGGCGTGGTGATCGCCGTGTTCACCGGCTCGATGGCACTCACGATGCTGCCGGGGCTGGAGAGCCAGGTCCCGTACCGCGACTCGACGTGGCTGGAGAACGCGATCGTGGCGGAGCAGGTGACGCACGACATCACGCCGTTGCGCCTCACGACTTCGGCACCGATCGTCACGATGCTCGACGGCACGATCAGGAGTGGCGACTACGGCACGTACGTCGTCGTCGGTGACTGCGCCGACGTCGCGAAGGTGCTGACCGGCCTCCACTGTCAGGCGGGACCCGCCGTCTACGCGCCAGGACCGTTGCAGGGCAACGAGTTCAGGTCAAGCGACAAGGACACGCTGACCGCGCAGTTGCCGGCGCGGTACGAGACGCGGCCTTTCGAGGGCAGCGGCCGGGTGAGCGCGGTCATCGACCGCGGCCTGCTGCCGTCACTGGCGAGCGAGGTGTCGATGGTCGGCGTGCCGACGACGCCGGAGAACCGCGACGCCGTGCACACCGCGTTGATCGGCACGCTGCCGGGCGTGCGGCTCGTGGACGGCGAGCAGCGGGACCTCTTCGGCGACACGCTGCTGGCGGACCTCCAGCGGGCCACGATCATCGGCCTCTCCATCGCGGCGGTGCTCGGCGGCATCGGCGCGGCGGTGGCCGCTGCCGGGTCGGTGATCGACCGCAGGCGCACTTTCGGCGCGTTGATCGCGGCGGGAACTCCGATTCGCGTGCTGGCTCACGCTTTGCGCCGAGAAGTGATGTTGCCGGTGTTCGCCGTCACAATCGCGGCGTGCGGTGCGGGAATTGTCGTGGGCCTCGGACTGCTCACTCTGGCGCGCGGACTGGTGGGCCACGGCGAAATGCCGATCACGCCCTGGGTGATCGCCCCGGTGGGCGTCGGCATCGTGGTCGCGCTGGTAGCGGCCCTGGCGTGCGGCCCGGTACTACGCGGCATCAGCCCTCGGGATTACGCGGCGGAGTAGCACTCGGCCGGAAGTACGAGGATGGAACTGGCCCTCAGCGCGATGTGCGCTGAGGGCCTTTTTCATAACTTTGATTCATGACGAATGCACAGCTCGCGAGCATCCAGTGGGGCGTTTTCCTGTCGATTGTCTTCCTGCTCCCGCAGCTGCTGTTCCGTCAGCTCACCTTCCGCGGCGCCACCGTCACCGTCTACGCGAGCATGCTGTTCTCGGCGACGTTCCTGCCGGTGCAGACCGCGCCGCCGCGCCAGTCCGTGCAGCTCGTCCCGTTCCAGTGGATCGCCGACACCTTCCGCGACGGGCAGATCGCGTTCGACCAGATGACGTTGAACGTGCTGCTGTTCGTGCCGCTCGGCGCGATGCTGATGTTCTGGGGCAAGCGCACGATCGGCCAGACCGCGCTGATCGGTTACGGCGTCTCGCTGCTGATCGAGGGCTCGCAACTGATGTGGGCCAACCGGATCTTCGACGTCGACGACCTCATCACCAACACCACCGGCGCCGCGCTCGGCTGGCTCGGCGCGCTGGCCGCCGTGAAGGTCTACGCCCGCGTGAAGACCGTTGTGCCGCAGCGCGAACTCGTCAGCGCACGCTGACCTGGGGATTCCAGAAAGCCTGCAAGGAGCGTGTGGATCCTTCTTCCCATGCGTGCCAGACGAACGATCGCCGTGATCACCGCCTTGCTCGGCCTCATCCTGACAACAGCGGCTCCCGCCCACGCGTTGTCGCCAGGCACCTGGCGTCCCTACGGCAACAAGAACCCGATCACCACGAGCTCCAGCCAGTGGAGGTGCGCCTCCAGCGTCGAGATCGCCTCCAGCGTGGCGGCGCAGGTCTGCGCGATCAGGTCGGGAGGCGGGCACGGATGGGACGTGCAAGGGGCGGTGATCGTGCGCAACAACCGATCCACCGCCTTCTCCACGACGGCGTCGGTGACGGTGTACGACCGCTTCAACGTCGAAGAGATCGACACGTGGGGCTGTGGGTCGTCCGGGGTCGCCGCGAACTCGTGGTCGGTGTGCTTCGGCGAGACCTTCCTACGGCACACGATCTTCTCGGAGGGGTTCGCCAGGGGCGTCGACCTCGGCCAGACCGGCGACCTCTGAGCCGGTCCACGTTCACCCGGCGGCGTGAGGTGACGCGCGCCGCCGGGCCCACCCCCTGATCATGGCCGCCATGAAGTTCGTGGAGGCGTTCAGCATCCTGGTCGCCGTGGTCGGCCCGCCGAAGATCCTGCTGGCGTTCCTGATGGACACCGAGGGCGCCGACTCCCGGACGCGCTGGCGGGTGGCGTTCACCTCCACCGCGATCGCGCTGGGCGTCGGCCTGTTCGTGGTGGTGGCCGGACGGGCGTTGCTCTCGGTCTTCCACATCAGCGAGGGGGCGCTCTACCTCGCGAGCGGCGTCATCCTGTTCGTGCACGCGCTTGATCTCGTGCTCGGACGCAAGCAGGAACCGACGCACGACGAGACGCGCGGCACGCACGAGTTGGCCACCGCCTACTACGCGAACCCCGTGGCGCTGGCCTACCTGTTCCTGCTGTCGGACACGAAGTCGATCGAGACGACGTTCGTGCTGGCCGGCGGGTTCGCGGCGGTGATCGCGCTCGACCTGGCGGCGATCGCGGTGCTCGGCATCGCGCTGCGCTGGGTGAAGATGACCTACGCCTGGGTGCTCGTGCGGGTGCTGGGCGTGCTGCTCGCGGCGCTGGGCGTCGACCAGATCGTCGAGGGCCTGATCACCCTGGGGATCCTCGAACGGGTCTAGTGGCACGCCCGAGGACCATCGGCGAGACGTGAGCCGCCGCCGTGCCGCACTCGCGCCAACCCGGCCCACGACACCCCACGACCCGCTTAAGGTGCCGGAATGGCGGATGACGGGTTCGTACGCGGGGCCAACCGGGGCAACAACGTGTTCCTGCACCTCTTCGCCGTGGCGTTGATGGTCACCGGACCGATCGTCTACGCGGCCAACGACGGCGGCACCGTCGGCATCGTGCTCACCGTGGTGCTGCTGCCGCTGGGCATCGCCGTGTGGCGCGGTATCGCGCGCGCCAAGCGGCGGCTGCTGCGTCTGGACGAGGTGGGTCTGCCCGCGACCGCCGTGGTCCTGTCCGTGGAGCCGATCAGCGAGGACCCCACGGTCCGCGTCCGGCTCCTGATCAAGGGCCCGGACGTGCCCGAGTTCGTGACCGAGCACGACGCCAGGCACGACCCCGTCCTGAAGCCGGGGAACAAGCTCGTCGCGGCGGTCAATCCCGACGACCACCACGACTTCGAACTGGACTACTAGGCAGCACTAGCTGGTCCGCCAGCCCAGTTCGCCCGCGGAGTTGACCTCCGGGAAGCAGTGCCCGACCACGCTGCGCGTCTCCAGAGCCGTCGCGACCTGGTCGAACATCTCCACGATCGACGTCCACTCCGGCTTGACCATCTCGTTGCGCTCCTGGTCCCACTCGACCACGCAGCCGCGCAGCACGCCGGGCCGGAGATCTACCGCGAGCACGTCGCCGGTGCCGTCGAACGCGATCGGCAGCCACTCGGGGTGGAAACCGGTCGTCGGCGCGCCTGCCTCGGAGGCGTCGACGGGCTTGCTCACGTGGGTGTCCCTGAGCACGAACGCGCGATCGGCGCCCAGCGGCGTGTAGAAGGGCGGCAGGATCTCGGCGAAGCGGCCTTCCTCGGTGCCGCCGTAGACGCTCCACCACAGCTGGAGATCGATCGGAACCCGAAGCTCCGGCAGCGCGTCATACCTCGGCCGCAGCACGGCACGGGTGGCCGGAGCGTGCTCCGCCAGCCATGCCAGGATCCGGTTCCAGTGCTCGATCACACCCACCGTTCCATGATCTTGGCGGAACGTCGGGCGAGGTACCGCCCATCGGGGCAGGATCACGGCGAACAGGTCACTACTGGGGGAAGAGCTTTCAGATGGCGGAACAAGGCCTCAAGGTCGACTTCGACGCCTTGACCGGGTACGCGTCCGCGGTGAGCGGTCTGGCGAGCGAGGTCGGGACCGTCGGCACCGGCACGTTGAACGGCACCACCAGCCTTCCTGGCGACTGCTTCGGCAAGCTGGGCAACGAGGTCGGCCTGAACGCCGCCTTCCAGACGGCCGCGCAGGCGCAGCTCGACGCGCTCAAGGCCGCGTCGACGGGTCTCGCCGGTCTCGGCACCGCGGTCTCGAAGGCCCGCGAGTCGTACATCGCCCAGGATGAAGCGCACAAGGCGGCGATCACCAAGGCGGGACAGGCATGAGCGTCGAGGGGCTGCTGAGCCAGTTCATCGCGCCCATGAAGGAGGATCTGGCCAAGCTGGACGGTGACACCGGCGGCGCCACGCGTGCCGGGGACGCCTTCGGCCGCGCCCAGACCGCGATGACCGACCTGGGCACGCGGCACGGTTCGGCCTCCACGGCCGTGCTGAACACGTGGTCCGGCGACAAGGCCAACGCCTTCACGGCCCGCGTCTCGACCTTCGCCTCGGCCGCGAACCTGTTGTCCTCCAACGCTTCCACGCTCAAGACCGCGGCCTCGACCGGGGTGTCCGCGGTGACCGGCGGCCGCACCGCGATCCAGGGCCTCATCGACGAGTTCACGTCCAAGGCGACGCCGAAGCTCGCCGCGGCGCTCGCCCTGTCGCTCGTGGCAGGGCCCGGTGTCGTGCTGGCGGCCGTGGCCGACCTCGCCGGAATGGCGTCCGGTTATCAGAGCAAGACCTCCGCCGAACTGCAGAAGGTGCGCGACCAGCTCACGCAGCTCGTCGGGCAGCTCAACGGCCTGCAGAAGCCGGACGCGGGCGCGCTGGCGAAGCTCGGCGACCCGCTCGGCGGCGACGAGGGCACCACCTCGACCTCCGGCGCCTCCGACACCCCGAAGCAGCAGGAGTCCGGTCCCGGCTCCAACAACGGCGGCGGCTCCGGCTCGGGCGGCGGTGGCGGCAGCGGTTCCGGAGGCGGCGGCGGTGGCGGTGGTTCGGGCAGCGGTGGAGGTGGCGGCGGCTCCGGCCCGCGCCTGCCCGTCGCGATCCCGCCGCAGCCCGGTGAGGGCGTCGGCGTGAACCTGCCCGACGGCAGCAGCGCCGAGGCACCGAACGAGACCGCGGCCAAGGCCGTGCGCAACGCGTTGTCCGCCCTGGGCACCCCGTACGTGTGGGGCGGCGCGAACCCGCCCCAGGGCACCGACTGCTCGGGCCTCACGCAGTGGGCGTACGGGGGCGCGGGCTTCGACATCCCGCGCCCGGCCTCGTCCCAGGCCATGGGCGCCTCGGTGCCGGCGGACCAGGTGCTGCCCGGCGACCTCGTCGTGTGGGACGGGCACGTGGCGATGATCATCGGCAACGGCCAGATGGTCGAGGCCGGCGACCCCGTGCAGGTGCAGCCGATCCGGACGACGAACAGCGGGATGTCGTTCTACGGCTTCTACCGCCCCACGGGGTGAGCTACTTCGCGGCCTGGGCCGCGGCCTTCAGGTCGGCGAACTTCACGATCTGACCGCCCGCGCCCCAGGTCCCCTCTGGCTGCTCGTGGATCAGCACCCACACCCGCAACGCGTCGGCCTCACCCAGTCCGGCGGCCTCCAGCACCAGCGCGGTCGCCTCCTGGACGAGACCTGCCTTGCGCCGGTCGGACAGCGCGCCCACGGGCACCCGGACGTCCACCCGGAACCGCGGGGCGTCGTCCTGCGCCGTGGTCTGCGCGCCCGCAGGGAGTTCGTGCAGGTAGGTCCAGGCCACGGAGCGGAAGAACTCGTTGTCCGGCGCGCCCTCCCACTTCAACAGCAACGCGGCCAGGTCGCGCTGCACGCTCTTGCGGCCCGCGTCCGTCAGCGATCCGGCCGGCGCGGTCAGTTCGATCATCGGCATGACGTTTCCCCGATCTATGACGACTGTTATAAACCCAGGCGGACGCTAACCTATGACGAGCGTTATAGCCAGAGAGGCCTGAGATGTCCCGAGAGCAGATCGTCACCGGTGCGGCCGACATGATCCGGCGGCGCGGCCTCAACGCGACGAGCATCCGCGAGGTCGCCAAGCACGCGGGCACGCCGCTCGGCTCGACCTACCACTACTTCCCCGGCGGCAAGACGCAGCTCGCGACCGAGGCGGTGCAGTGGGCGGCGGAGACCGTCTCGAAGGTGCTCACGGCGAAGCTCCGCAAAGGACCGGTCGACGGGCTGAAGGCGTTCTTCGCGCTGTGGCGGCAGATCGTCACCGAGACCGGTTTTCAGGCCGGTTGTCCCGTGCTCGCGGTGTCCATCGAGGAGAACGCCAGCCCGCAGGCGCTGATGGCCGCGGCGGACGGGTTCCGGACGTGGTCGGCTCAGCTGGCCGCGTCCCTGGAGGAGCATGGCGTCTCGCCAGGCCGTGCGCGCAGCCTCGCCCACCTCTGCGTCTCGGCGGCGGAAGGGGCCGTCGCGATGTGCCGGGCCGAGCGCAGCATCGAACCCCTCGACAACGTGGCCGCCGAACTCACCGCGTTGCTACATGCCGCCACCGAAGATCCTGGAATGCGGCACACTGTCCCCACCAGGGGGTGATCGGAGTGGACGACGACGTCCAGCGCGCCGCGCGGAAGGTGCGCGAGGTCGAGCAGGCCGTGTCGGAGCACGTCACGCGCAGTGGTCCCATCACGGGACGAGCGTCCTCTCCGGACGGTGCGGTGACGGTGGTCGCCACGCCCGGTGGTCCGCCGCAGCAGATCGCGGTGAGCCCGGCGGCGTTGCGGATGGGCCCGCACGGGCTGGCCGCCGAGATCATGCGCATCGCCGACAAGGCCCAGCGCAACGCGAACACCCGCCTGCACCAGACCCTGGACCGCGTGGTCGACCCGCGTGAACTGACGGCCATGGGCCTCGAACGCGGCCCCGACGAGGACGAACCCGGGTGGCGGCGGTGAACGAGGAACGCCTGCAGGCGACCGAGCGGCTTCAGCACGAGCTCGCGGCCCTCACCGCCACGGTCGAGCACCCGAACGGCCTGTGCATGGTCACGGCGTCGCCGAAGGGCGAGATCAAGGCGCTGCACCTGCACCCCGCGCTGCTGAACCAGGGCGCGCAGGCCGTCGGGCAGGTCGTCACCGAGACCGTCCAGCTCGCGACGAACGCGGCCGTGCAGGTCAGCTTCAACAAGATGGCGCTGGCGCTGGGTGACGGAATGGCGATCGACGTCGAGTCCATCGCCGGCGACTCACCCTTCCGGTCGACGTGGAACCCCGTCGTGCCACCCAAACCGCCTGCTGAGCAGGCATCACCGGAGCGCAGGCAGCGGGCGCCGCGCGTCGAGGACACCGACGACGACGCTTTCTTCGAGAACCCCTCGTGGCTCCGGTGATCAGCACCGTTAGGCTCGACGACGGCATCAGGCAGGCGTGACCGGGAGGTCAGGATGGCGCAGGACATCGTCCCCATCGAGCTGGGGCTGACGCAGGGTGACGTAGTCACTCTGTGGGCACCCCGCTGGCGCGAGAAGGGCGAGGAGTGGGAGGCGTTCCTCGGCGACGAGGAAGACCTGTTCGTCTTCCCCGACGCCGCGCATCTCGCCGCCTTCGTGCGCACCGCCGAGGAGCACGACCTGACCGATCACCCTGCGTGGCCGGTCGTGCCGTCGCTGGGTGTCGCGGACCTCTCGCCGGACGACAACCACCAGTTCGACCTCGTCGGCGTGCCCGAGCTCGTCGCGGAGGACCCGGACACCTGGACGATCGGCGAGCTCGCCGACGTCATCGCGATCGTGCGCGCCCTCGCGGACGTCTGCGACCTGGAGAAGGTCCACGAGGTGCTCGACAGCGCCGAGGGCTTCTCCCTGCTGCCGCAGGGCACGCTGCCGTTCAGCGGCCGTGACGGCGGCAAGCTGTGGGGCGAGCTGTCCGAGGTCGTCTCCGAGAAGTGGGACGAGGTCCTCGACGCGATCGACAGCGTGGTGAACACGCCGGAGGTCCCTGAGAAGGAGCTCTCCGTCGCGCAGGACGAGCTCGCCGCGCTGGAGGCCGCCACGGCCGCGGCCGCCGTCGACTCCCCCGCGGACGAGGACTCCGACGAGGACAAGGCCGAGCCCACGGGCTTCTGGGCCGAGGTCGGCGTCGACCCCATCAAGATCATCACGTCGGCCGGCGAGTTCTACACGCTGCGCTGCTACCTCGGCGACGACCCGGTGTTCCTGGGCCGCCGCGGCAAGATCGAGGTCTTCACCTCGCACCGCGGCCTGAGCCGCTTCGTCGCCGAGAACGACGAGCACGACCTGGCCGAGGTCGAGACCTGGAACGACATCAAGGTCAAGGCCACCGCGGGCGAGCTCGACGTCGACGTGGACGACGACAACGTCTACGTGCTCACCGGCATCGCCGAGGACATGGAGGAGGGCCCCGACTCCCTCGACCCGCAGCAGCTCGACCTCGCCGTCGAACTGTTCGAGGACGCGGCCGAGTGGGCGGAGGACGAGTCCGTGAAGGACGCGCTCGCCTCGTCCGAGTCGCTGGGCTGGCTCGTGTCGTTCGTCGTGTCCCCGGACCCGACGCGTCTCGCGCCGTCCGCCCCGTACGACGCCGAGGTGGCCGCGTTCCGCACGCTGCAGGCGACGTTCGAGGACCGGCTCAACACCAACTGAGTCCGCTTTCACGAAGGGGCCGCTCACTTCTGGTGAGCGGCCCCTTTTCGTTGGCGTCTAACGGACTCGGTAGCTCACCGCGGGGAACGGGAAGTTGCCCTGGTGCAGGCTGCCGAGGACGTAGTAGAGGTCGCTGGGCTGACCAGGACTCCCCTTCTGGCAGTCCGCGTTGAAGAAGACCTCGATGTCGGCGGCCGAGATGTTGGCCGCGGACTTCGCGGGCGTGATGTTCACGCACTGCTTGTTCGTGAGGTCGACCGAGTGCTTGGTGCCGGTCAGGTCCGCTCCGGCGTAGAAGGCGGCGTTCTCCCAGGAGTCGGCGCTGGCGGGCAGGGCGAGGGCCATCGAGGCGAGGACCGCGAGTCCTCCGGCGATCAGTGCAGGGCGCATGGGACCAACTCTTCCAGCGGGAGCTGTCGATCAGCTGTCACGCACGACCGGAACCACATCCGGTTGCAACACCTGTATGATACAGGTTTATGACAGGTTCTCGATCGCAGCGTCTCGCCGCTGAGCTGCGGGAGCGCATCACGCTCGGCGACTACGGTCCGGCCGGGTCGATCGAGAGCGAAGCCGAACTCGGCCGCCGCTACGAGGTCAGCCGCGTCACCGTGCGCCGCGCACTGGAGCAGCTTCGCGACGAAGGCCTGCTGGCGTCGCGAAAGGGCGCCGGCTGGTACGTGGTGTCGTTCGCCCAGCCGCTCGCGCTCGGCACGTTCCAGCACGCGCAGTCGGCCGTCGCCGAGGCCGGTGTCGCGCTGGTGCGGTCCGTCCTGGAGTACGGCTACCGCGAGGCTTCTGCCGGTGTCGCTTCGACACTGGGCTCCGGCGAGATGCTGCGCGTGCGTTCGTTGCGCCGCACCGGAGACACGCCGCTCGACGTCGTGACCGAGTGGGTGCCCCTGGCGTTGGCCGCACCGGTGAGCCGTGCCGACGCCGAGTCGCCCGGAACCTGGGAAACGTTGCGCCGCAACGGAAACCAGATCGCCGTCGTGCGGCAGAGCATCGCGGCCGTCGCGGCGGGCGACGTCGGTCCCCTGCTCGGCGTCACGGCCGCCACACCGGTGCTGCTGGTACGCCGCATCGCGCTGGACGCCGCGGAGCACCCGATCGCCTTGTCCGAGCACCACTACCTGGGCCACCGGTTCCAGCTGGAGGTCGAGTTCCGCGGCTGGCCCGGCGCGGAACCTCCTGGCGTCGCAGCGATCCCCTCGGAGGACTGACCATGCGCGTGCTCATCACCGGCGCGGCCGGGTTCATCGGCTCGCACTTCACCCGCTACTGGCTGCGCGAACACCCGGCGGACGAGGTCATCGCCCTCGACGCGCTGACCTACCGCGGCACCCGCGCGAACCTGCCCGCCGACGTGCCGTTCGTGCACGCGGACATCGCCGAGGCGGACGTCGAGGGCATCGACGTCGTCGTGAACTTCGCCGCCGAGTC
Source organism: Lentzea sokolovensis (assembly GCF_033949975.1). Classification (NCBI taxonomy): domain Bacteria; kingdom Bacillati; phylum Actinomycetota; class Actinomycetes; order Pseudonocardiales; family Pseudonocardiaceae; genus Lentzea; species Lentzea sokolovensis. The sequence continues at coordinate 78,151 of NZ_JAXAVU010000006.1, read as the reverse complement.
GCACAACAGCCTCGCCGTGCTGGATCCCGGCCTTTTCTTCCGCACGAACGTCCTGAGCACCCAGGCGTTGCTGGAGTCCTGCCGTCGTGCGGGCGTCCAGCGGTTTCACCACGTGTCGACGTGCGAGGTGTACGGCGACCTTGCGCTCGACGCCACCGAGGCGTTCCACGAGGGCTCGCCCTACCAGCCGCGCACGCCGTACAACGCGTCGAAGGCCGGCGCGGACCACGCGGTCCGCTCGTACTTCGAGACGTTCGACCTGCCGGTGACGATCACCAACTGCGCCAACAACTACGGCCCCAACCAGTTCCCCGAGAACGTCCTGCCGCTGTTCACGACGCGTGCTTTGGACGGTGAGCAGCTGCCGGTGTACGCGTCGAGCGACAACCGGCGCGAGTGGATCCACGTGCTGGACCACTGCCGCGCGATCGACGCGGTGCTGCGGGACGGCGAGATCGGCCGGACCTACCACGTGGGCACGGGTGTCGAGGCGAGCGTCGACCAGATCGCCGACCTGGTGCTGGACGAGCTCGGCCTGCCGCAGTCCCGGAAGTCGGTCGTCGCCGACCGCCCCGGCCACGACCGCCGCTACCTGCTGGACTCCAGCAGGATCGGCCGGGAGCTCGGATGGCGCCCGAAGATCGGCTTCGAGGCCGGAGTCCGGGACACCATCCGCTGGTACGCCGCCAACCGCGCGTGGTGGGAGCCGTTGCTGAAGCTCAGCGCGATCGACGAGAGCGCGTGGGCGGCTACGACTGGGCGGTGAGGGCCGCGTAACCCGGCTTGACCAGCTCGTTGATGATCGCCAGCCGCTCGTCGAACCCGAGGAACGCCGACTTCATGGCGTTGATCGTGAACCACTGCAGGTCCGCCCACCCGTAGCCGAACGTCTCGGCCAGCGCGGCGAACTCGCTCGACAACGTGCAGTCGCTCATCAGGCGGTTGTCGGTGTTGACGGTGACGCGGAACCGCAGCTTCGCGAGCAGGCCGATCGGGTGGTCGGCGAGCGTCGGGGCGGCGCCGGTCTGCAGGTTCGAGGTCGGGCACATCTCCAGCGGGATGCGGCGGTCGCGGACGTACGCGGCCAGGCGGCCCAGCTGGACGTCACCGTCACCGGAGACCTTGATGTCGTCGACGATCCGCACGCCGTGGCCGAGGCGTTCGGCGCCGCAGTGCTGGATCGCCTCCCAGATGGACGGCAGGCCGAACGCCTCACCGGCGTGGATGGTGAAGTGCGCGTTCTGCTGGCGCAGGTACTCGAACGTGTCGAGGCCCCTGGTGGGAGGGAAACCGGCCTCGGGGCCCGCGATGTCGAAGCCGACGACGCCCAGGTCGCGGTAGCGGACCGCGAGCTCGGCGATGCGCAGCCAGCCCTCGTTCTGGCGCATCGCGCACAGCAGGGTGCCGATGCGGATCTTGCGGCCGGTCGCGGCGACGCGCTGCTCGCCGACGCGGAAGCCCTCCTGGACGGCCTCGACGACCTGTTCCAGCGAGAGGCCCTTGTCGGTGTTGAGCTCGGGCGCGTAGCGGATCTCGGCGTAGACGACGCCGTCCGCGGCCAGGTCCTCCACGGCCTCGGCGGCGACTCGCACCAGCGACGCCTCGTCCTGCATGACGCCGCACGTGTGGGCAAAGCCTTCGAGGTAACGCACGAGGGAGCCGGAGTTCGCGTTGTCGCGGAACCAGCCGCCGAGGACGCCCGCATCGGTGGTGGGCAGGCCCTGGTAGCCGGTGGCATCGGCGAGTTCGATCACCGTCTGCGGGCGGAGGCCACCGTCGAGGTGGTCGTGCAGCAGCACCTTCGGCGCGCTGCGGATGGACTCCAAGGTAAGCGGCGTGGACATTGCTACACGTTACTCCAGGCGACACGCCGCTTCAGTGCTGGCCAAAATGATCTTGCCGCCGATATGATCATTTGCTGCGTCAACGTCGTTGCAGATCCGTGATCAGCAACTTTCTGCAACCAACGCGAGGCTTGAGTCACCCCAAGGTAGGAACATCATCGGTGGCTACTGCCTGCTTTCGGCTGGTCACTTGGCGTTCAGAGTAGTCGGGTAACCTGATCGGGTTAGTTGCCCGTCCGCACCCGGCCATTTTCTGGCGGGGGTGGTACAGCGACGTCCCGTGACGCGGATAGGCTCCCGTGGTCTCCCCCTCCCCTGGACGAAGGCACTCAGCCGTGACAGAGAACAACAACTCCACGATGTCCTTCGATCGGATGCGCAACATGCTCACGCGCGCCGCGGAGATCCGTGAGAGCGAGCAGCAGCAGATCTTCGACGCGCTGGACGAGATCCACGCCCGGATGTCGCCTCTGGAGTCGCTGGGTTCGGTTCGCAAGCGCCTGTCGGAGCTGCCGGACCGCACCGAGGTCAGCGTTCTCGCTGAGCGCCTGGACGAGGCCCTCGCCAAGCTGGAGGCCCAGGACAACGCCGTCGCCGACATCGGTCGCGCGGTCGACGCCCTGGTGGACAAGCTCGCCAAGCCCTTCGCCCAGCTCGACGGCCGCCTCGACGGCGTCGCCGGCCGCTTCGAGGGTGTCGCGGGCCGCATGGACGGCCTCGAGGACAAGCTCTCGAGCATCCACAAGCGCATCGACGACCTCGACGGCCACCTGGACAAGCAGGACGGCAAGGTCGACGCGATCCCGGCCGCCGTCACGAACCCCCTGCGCGAGCGCGTCGAAGCGCTGGAGGCCGCGCTGCGTGGCCGTCTCGACGAGGTGGACGAGGGCGTGCACGAGCACCTCGACGGCACCCGCGAGGCCCTGCAGAAGATCCTCGCCGAGTCCTTCACCAGCGTGCACGGCCGCGCCGACGAGCAGCGTGACGCCCTCGCCGCTGCCCGCAGCGAGCTGGTCACCGCCATCGCCGAGAGCCGCGGGGAGCTGGCCGGGGCGATCGCGGACAGCCGCGAGAAGCTGACCTCCACGGTCACCGACCGCCACAACCAGCTGGCGGCGTCGCTCACCGAGACCCGCACCGAGCTGTCCGGCGCCGTGGCGGAGACCCGCGGCGAACTGGCAGGCGTCGTGGCGGAGACCCGCGACTCCCTCGCCGGAACGCTGGCCGAGACCCGCGACGCGCTCGTCGGCTCGCTCGCCGAGACCCGCACCGAGCTGTCGACGGCCGTCGCCGACACCCGCGAGGTCGTCAACGGCAAGCTGGACGAGGCCCGCACCGCCCTGTACGCGGCGATCGAGCAGTCCCGCGACCAGGTCGACTCCGCCGACCGCCTCGAGTCCCTGGCCCGCCGCCTGGAGCTCGTCACCTCGCAGCTCGACAACATGACCAACCGCCTCGACAAGGTCGAGGACGGCTTCGCCAGCCGCATCTCCGAGCTCGGCGGCACGGTCGACGCGAGCCTCACCAAGGTCGCCGAGACCGTGGGCGCCCGCCCGGACGCCGACGCGCTGCAGTCCCTGGTCCGCAAGTCGAACCAGGAGTCCGAACTGCGCATCGGCGGCCAGCTGGACGAGGCCATGGCCACCTTCGCCGAGCTCATCCTCGGCGGCGGCTCGCCCACGCCTCCCCCGCCGCCCACCGCCCTGCCGCGCCCGCAGCGCCGCACCCGCAAGAACGGCGGCCCGAAGCCGGCGAACGGCGGCAAGGACATGGACGACGACGACCTGGCGGCCGAGGGCGCCTGATCGCCCTGAACCGCCTTGCCTGACGAACGGCCCCGGAGCTGCTGCTCCGGGGCCGTTCTGCGTCTTGAGGTGAACCCGCGGCCGGTCCGACACGTGACCATGACGAGAGCGCTCACACGGCCGTCGTTATGCTCGCCGGAATCTGGGGGCGTCCAGAAGGGATAGTCCGTGCAGCAACAGCGACTTGTCGCCAACCGCTACGCACTGCTCGCGGAGCTCGGCCGCGGTGCGATGGGCATCGTGTGGCGCGCCCAAGACCAGGTGCTCGGCCGCGCGGTGGCCCTGAAGGAGCTGCACCCGCCGCAGGGCATGGCAGCCGCGGAGCGCACCGTGCTGGAGGAGCGCATGCTCCGCGAGGCGCGGACCGCCGGCCGGCTGAACCACCCCGCCGTGGTGACGGTCTACGACATCGTTCGCGAGAACGACCGCACCTACCTCGCGATGGAACTGGTCGACGCGCTCGACCTCTCCACCATCGTGCAACGGCACGGGCCTCGCGACTCGACCTGGATGGCGAACGTGGCGCTGCAGGTGCTGGGCGCGCTGGAGACCGCGCATCAGGCCGGCATCGTGCATCGGGACGTCAAGCCCAGCAACATCATGGTGCGGCCGGACGGCGCCGTGAAGCTCACCGACTTCGGCATCGCGCAGGCCATGGACGACCCCCGGCTCACGCACAACGGCGGCATCGTCGGCTCGCCCGCGTACATGTCGCCGGACCGGCTCAGCGGGTGGGAGGCCTCGCCCGCGTCGGACCTGTGGGCGCTCGGCGTCACGATGGCGCACGCGGTCGAGGGCATCAGCCCGTTCGAACGCACCTCCACGGCGTCGACGCTGCACGCGGTCATGAACGAGCCGCCCGTGCTGCAGCGCGCGTCGCCCGCACTGGCCCAGGTGATCCGCGGGTTCCTGACCGTCGACGTGGCGCGCCGGCTGACCGCGCCCCAGGCTCGGCAGATGCTGGCCGCGATCAGCCAGGGCGCCACCCAGGTCTCGTTGCCGCACCACAACGGCGGCAAGAAGAAGGGCACGGCGGTCAAGATCGCCGCTGTGGTCGTGGGCATCGCCGTGCTCGCGGGTGCCGCGTTCGCCGGCTACCAGGTCTTCAGGCCGAAGAACTCGACCACGAACAACGCGAGCCCGAGCACCAGCCAGACCAGCGAGAACTCCACCGAGTGGACCGACGCCGCGTCGCTGCCGGTGGGTGCGCCGTTGCCGTCACGCCGCATCGCCACGTTCGGACGCGGGGGTGACGTGCCCGAGTGGAACCTCTCCGGCACGCAGTGCGCCAAGGACTTCCTCACGCAGGGGTCGCCGGTGCGGGCCGAGGTGCCGTGCAGCGGGCCGCACGGGATTCAGCTCTTCTCCGCCGCGACGCCGTTGTGGGACAAGCCGAAGGACATCGCCTACCCCGGCACGCAGTGGCTCGCCGACTTCACCAAGAACTACTGCACCGAGCAGTTCAAGGCCGTCGAGCCGAACTCCAAGGAGGTCCTCGGCTTCACCGGCCTCGTGCCCACGCAGAAGGAGTGGGAGGCCTACAAGGACGCCGCGTCGCCGGGCCGCCAGGAGGTCCTGTGCGTGCTGTGGAAGCAGGACAGGTCGCCCCTGGCGGGTTCGCTCGTCGGCTAGCCGCGGATGGTGTCGATCACCAGCGGTGAACGCTCCGGCGCGGAGTCGGTGACCGAGTAGGCGCCTTCCAGCGCCTGCAGAGCACCGTCGACCGCGTCCGGGGTGTCGGTGTACAGCTCCAGCAACGGCTGGCCCGCCTCGACGGAATCCCCCGGCTTGGCCAGGCAGAGCACGCCGGCACCGAACTGCACCGGGTCCTCCTTGCGCGCGCGGCCGGCACCGAGCCGCCACGCCGCCACACCGACGCCGTAAGCGTCCAAAGTGGACAGCACGCCGGAAGCAGGCGCCTCCACCACGTGCTTGTGCGAGGCGACGGGCAGGGCGGCATCCGGATCGCCGCCCTGGGCACGGATCATCCGCGCCCACACCTCATACGCCTCACCGGACGCCAGCACGGCAGCCGGATCGGCCGAAATCCCTGCCAGCGACAACATTTCGGAAGCCAGCGCAACGGTCAGCTCGACCACGTCGGCAGGTCCGCCGCCGCGCAGCACGTCGACGGACTCGGCCACCTCGACCGCGTTGCCGACAGCCCGGCCGAGAGGCACGGACATGTCGGTCAGCAGAGCCGAGATCCGCACACCGTGCTGAACACCGATGGCCACCAACGCCTCGGCCAGCGCGCGTGCGGACGCCAGGTCCTTCATGAACGCGCCGGAGCCGACCTTCACGTCCAGCACCAACGACTCGGCGCCCTCCGCGATCTTCTTCGACATGATCGAGGACGCGATCAGCGGAATCGCCTCGACCGTTCCGGTGACGTCCCGCAACGCGTAGAGCTTGCGGTCGGCCGGAGCAAGTCCTTCGGTGGCAGCACAAACCACAGCGCCGACCGAGGACAACTGCGAAAGAATCTCCGAAGTGGACAGTGCGGCCCGCCACCCCGGGATCGACTCCAGCTTGTCCAGGGTTCCGCCGGTGTGGCCGAGGCCGCGGCCAGAAAGCTGTGGCACGGCAGCACCACACGCGGCGACGAGAGGCGCCAGCGGCAGCGTGATCTTGTCGCCGACACCGCCCGTCGAGTGCTTGTCCACGGTCGGGCGGTCGACGTGCAGCGAGAGCCGTTCGCCGGACGAGATCATCGCCTGCGTCCAGCGCGCGGTCTCGGACGACGTCATGCCGTTGAGGAAGATCGCCATGGCCAGCGCGGACATCTGCTCGTCCGCGACGGCGCCGTGCGTGTAGGCGTCGATGACCCAGTCGATCTGCTCATCCGACAACGCCAAACCGTCGCGCTTGGCGCGAATGACGTCCACGGCGGAGAAGCTCATGGCAGATCCTCCGGTCCGAACGCGTCCGGCAGAACCGACGACATCGGCAGCACACCGGACGGCGTGTCCACCAGGCAGTCCCGGCCGCCCAGTTCGTAGAGAACCTGACGGCAGCGGCCGCACGGCATCAACAGCTCACCGGCACCGGACCGGCAGGCCACCGCGACGAACCGGCCGCCGCCCGTGAGCTGCAGCTGACCGGCCATCGCGCACTCGGCGCACAAACCCACGCCGTACGAGGCGTTCTCGACGTTGCAGCCCACGACGATGCGGCCGTCGTCGCACAGCGCCGCGGATCCGACCTGCAGCCCCGAGTACGGGCAGTGGGCGAACGACGCCGCTTCCACCGCCCGCGCCCGGAGCAGGTCCCAGTCGACCTCAGCCACGGCGGTACACCAGACCGTCGGCGGCCGGCATTCGCAACCGCTGCGATGCCACGGCCAGCACGGCCAGCGTCACCATGTGCGGCGCGTAGGACACGAACTCGCTGGGGATCTCGTCGAGGCTGATGTACAGCAGGTACATCAGCACGGCCACGACGATCGCCGCCGCCGCGGAGAACCACTTCCGGCGGATGAGCTGCCAGACCACGATCACGCCGAGCAGCAGCACCACGCCGTAGACCAGCGCCAGCACCGTTTCCCCGCCCGAACGCAGCTGCAGGCCGTCGGCGTAGCCGAACAACGCCGCACCACCCAGCAGGCCACCGGGCCGCCAGTTGCCGAAGATCATCGCGGCGAGGCCGATGTAGCCGCGGCCGCCGGTCTGGCCCTCCAGGTAGGACAGCTGGCCGGGGTTGAGCACCAGCGCGGCGCCACCCAGGCCAGCGAGACCACCGGAGACGATCACGGCGACGTACTTGTGGAAGTACACCTTCACGCCCAGCGAGTCCGCCGCGTGCGGGTTCTCGCCGACCGAGCGCAGGCGCAGGCCGAAGCGGGTGCGCCAGAGCAGCCAGTACGACAGCGGCAGCAGCAGGATCGCGATCATCGTCAGCGGCGAGACGCCGGTGACGAGGCCGCGCAGGATGCCCGCGACGTCCGAGATGAACAGGCGCTGGTCGGCTTCGAGCTCGCCGAGCCAGTCACCGAGGCCCGCCGCCGAGAACGTGTCGAACGACTGGACCGGCGGCGACTGCCGCGGGTTGTTCGACAGCGGCAGGAAGATCAGCGTCGACAGGTACTTCGTCAGACCAGCGCCGAGCAGGTTGATCGCCACACCGGAGACGATGTGGTTGACGCCGAACGTGACCGTGGCGATCGCGTGCAGCAGGCCGCCCAGCGAACCGAACACGACGGCCGCGACGAGAGCAGCCCACGGACCCCACTGGTACCCGGCCCACGCCGCGCCCCAGGTGCCCATGATCATCATGCCTTCGAGGCCGATGTTGACCACGCCGGCGCGTTCCGCCCACAGGCCGCCGAGACCGGCGAGCAGGATCGGCAGCGCGAGCCGGACCGCCGTCTGGGTCGTGCCCGACGACGTCAGCTGCGGGAAGTTCGTCTGGTACGAGGTGATCGAGAGCAACGCGATCGCACCCGCCACACCGAGCATGGCCACGGCCCAGCCGGGCACCTTGCGCTTGCGAGGCGCCGCCGGGATGTGCGGCTTCTCCTCCAACGTCGAGATCACGCCGCACCTCCGACAGTTCCGAGCTCACGGCCGACGCGACGCTGCTCCGAGGCGAGCTCGAAGCGGCGCACCACCTCGTAGGCGACGACGACCGACAGGACGATCGAGCCCTGCATGATGGTGACGATCTCCCTGGGCACACCGACGTTGTCGAGCGCGAGACCCGACTTGTCGAGGAACGCCCAGAGCAGCGCGCCGAACGCGATGCCACCGGGGTGGTTGCGGCCGAGCAGCGCGATCGCGATGCCCGAGAAGCCGATGCCGGCGGAGAAGTTCAGGCTGAACGTGTGGTCGCGGCCGAGCAGTTCCGGCAGCGAGATCAGGCCCGCGATGGCGCCCGAGAGCAGCATCGAGACCAGGATCATCTTCTTGGCGTTGACGCCACCGGCCGACGCGGCGGTCGAGGACTCGCCGGAGGCGCGCAGCTCGAAGCCGAACCGGGTCTTGTTCATCATCACCCAGTAGCCGATGCCGAGGGCGATGGCCACGAAGATGAAGCCGAACATGGTGCCGCTGCCGCCGAACGAGATGCCGGGCATCCAGCCGCTCTCCGGGATCTCGGCGGTGCGGATGTTGTTGCCCCGCAGCTCACCGAAGACGTCGCGGCGGATCAGGTAGGCGGACAGGCCGATCGCCAGGCCGTTCATCATGATCGTCGAGATGACCTCGTTGACGCCGCGCGTCACCTTGAGGATCGCGGGGATCGCGGCCCAGGCGGCACCGGCGATCGCGGCCACGATGATGATCACCATCGTGTGGATGCCCGTGGGCAGCGCGATCGAGCCGCCGACCACCGCGGCGATCACGGCCGCGACGCGGTACTGGCCCTCGACGCCGATGTTGAACAGGTTCATCTGGAACCCGATCGCCACCGCGAGCGCCGCGATGTAGTAGATGCCCGTCGAGTTGAGGATGTCGACGAGCGTCGTGCCCTTGCCGACCTGCGTCACCATCGCACCGAACGCGCTGAGCGGGTTCGCGCCGGAGATGATGAGCGCCACGCCGCACAACAGCAGTGAGAAGACGATCGCCAACGCGGGCGGCAGGAGTTTGCCGCGCAGGTGTCCCATCAGTTCTCGCCTTCCTCGACGACAGCGGTCTCCTGGACCGCTGCGCTCGTGCTGCCCGCACCGGTCATCGCGCTGCCGAGGTCCTCGGGCGTGACGGTGTTCGGGTCGGCGTCGGCCACCAGGCGGCCGCGCAGCATGACCTTGATCGTGTCCGACAGGCCGATCAGCTCGTCCAGGTCGGCGGAGATCAGCAGCACGGCGAGACCGGCGGCACGGGCGCGCTTGATCTCGTCCCAGATCAACGCCTGCGCGCCGACGTCCACACCGCGGGTCGGGTGCGAGGCGATCAGCAGCACGGGGTTGCCGGACAGTTCGCGGCCGACGACGAGCTTCTGCTGGTTACCGCCCGAAAGCGCGGCGGCGGGCACGTCGATGCCGGGCGTGCGGACGTCGAAGTCCGCGACGATCCGCTCGGTGTCCTTCTTCGCGCCGTCGGTGTCGAGCCAGATGCCCCTGGCCGTGGGCTGACGGGTCTGGTAGCCGAGAATCCGGTTGTACCAAAGGGGTTGTGTGAGCAGCAGGCCGTGACGGTGGCGGTCCTCCGGCACGTAGCCGATGCCCGCCTCGCGCCGGGCCAGCGTCCCGAACTTGGTGAGGTCCTTGCCCTGCAGCGTGATCGTGCCGCTGCCGGCCTTGCGCATGCCCATGATCGTCTCGACGAGCTCGGTCTGGCCGTTGCCCTCGACGCCGGCGATGCCGACGACCTCGCCGGAGCGGACCACCATGTCGATGTCGTCGAGGATCGGACGGGAACCGTCGGGCGTCATCAGCCTGAGGCCCTTGACGTCCAGCACGACCGTGTCGGTGACGGTGGACTCGCGGGTCTCCGGGCTGGGGAGCTCGCTGCCGACCATCATCTCGGCGAGCTGACGGGAGCTGACGGTCTTCGGGTCCGCGCTGCCCACGGTCGTGCCGCGGCGGATCACCGTGACGGAGTCCGCGATCGCGCGGACCTCGTCGAGCTTGTGCGAGATGAACAGGAACGTGTAGCCCTGCTCCTGCATGCCGCGGACGGTGTCGAAGAGCTCGTTGACCTCCTGCGGCACGAGCACGGCGGTGGGCTCGTCCAGGATGATCACCTTGGCGCCGCGGTAGAGCACCTTGAGGATCTCGACGCGCTGCCGGTCCGCGACGCCGAGCTGTTCGACCAGAACGCCTGGGTCGACGTTGAGCCCGGTCTTGCCGGAGAGCTCGATGATGCGCGCGCGGGCCTTCTTGCCGATGCCGTGCAGAGCCTCGGCACCCAGGACCACGTTCTCCTGGACGGTGAGGTTGTCGGCCAGCATGAAGTGCTGGTGCACCATGCCGATGCCGGCCTTGATGGCGTCGGACGGGGTGCGGAACCGCACCTGCTCGCCGTTCACCTCGATGGTGCCCTCGTCCGGCGGCTGCATGCCGTAGAGGATCTTCATCAGGGTGGACTTGCCCGCGCCGTTCTCACCGCACAGGGCATGTACCTCGCCACGGCGGACGGTCAGGTGCACGTCGCTGTTGGCGACCACACCGGGGAATCGCTTCGTGATGCCGGTGAGCACCACCGCGGGGGGATCATCCGTCCGTGCGGACGTGGAACTGCTCATCGTCGAGTGCTCCTCCTACCACGCACCAGGCCCTGTGAGGGCAGATCCTCACAGGGCCCGGCAACGTGCAAACGACTTGAACGGCAGACGGACTACGGCTTGTCCGCGACCTTGATCTTGCCCTCGATGATCTGGGCCTTGTAGCCCTCGAGGATGCCCTGCAGCTTCGCGTCGATCTTGCCACCCGAGGTGGAGTAACCGACACCGTTCACCTTGAGGTCGAAGACCTTCGGCAGCGAGCTGAGGTCGTTCTTCGCGACGGCCTTGATGAAGTCGTAGACCGCGACGTCGACGCGCTTGAGCATCGAGGAGACGATGACGTCCTTCGTGTCGGCGACGGTCGCCTGGTTGTACTGGTCGGAGTCGACGCCGATGGCCAGCACGCCACCCTGCTTGGCGGCCGAGAAGATGCCCTTACCGGACGCGCCCGCGGCCTGGTAGATGACGTCGGCGCCCTTGTCGATCTGACCCTTCGCGGCTTCCTGACCCTTCGGGGCGTCCTGGAAACCGGTGAAGTCACCGGCCGGGGTGATGTACTTCTTCTCGACCTGGATCTTCGGCGCGGCGGCCTTGGCACCCTGGATGTAGCCGGCCTCGAACTTCTGGATCAGCGGGATCTCGACGCCGCCGACGAAGCCCACGTGGCACTTCTTGCTCTGGTACGCGGCGATGACGCCCGCCAGGAAGGAGCCCTCCTGCTCGGCGAACACCAGCGGCGTGACGTTCGCGGCACCGTCGACAGCCGAGTCGACCAGGCCGAACTTGACGTTCGGGAACTCCGCGGCGACGAGCTTCATCGACTCGGCGTAGGCGAAGCCGACACCGATGATCGGGCTGAAGCCCTCGGAGGCCAGCTGACGCAGACGGGTCTGCTTGGCCGACTCGTCCTCGCTCGGGGCGGCGGACAGCTCGCGCGTGTTCTCCTTCTTCACACCGAAGTCGGCGAGCGCCTTGTCGAGACCGGCGGCGGCGGAGTCGTTGAACGACGCATCGCCACGGCCACCGATGTCGTAGGCCAGACCGACCTTCAGCGTGCTCGCGTCCACCTTGTCACCGTTGGCGGCGCTGGTGTTCGAAGTGGCAGGCGCGGTCGGGGCCTCGGCGAACTCGCAAGCGGCGCCAGTGCCCGTGCCCGAGCTGGTGTTGCCGCCACCCGAGTCCTTCGCGCAGGCGGCCATAGTCATCACGCTGGTCAACGCGATCGCGGCGACCGCGACACCCCGCATACGACGACGCACGGCTCGTCTCCTCCCTGAGTTTCCTCCCCAACGACGTTGTTGGGTCCTAGACGCGGCACCGTACCTCTTAGTAACCAACCCCGTTGCCGTCAGCACCTACAAAGACCCCTATCGGTTACGCATTCGACGCTTTGGCCGTACCAGTGGTGATCACTCGTGTTCGGCGCGTGGCGAAAACCCCTCTTCGACCGCTTCCTCGGTCCGATCTTCGTCCGAACGGCCCAGTTCCGCGCGCCAGGCCCACCGCTCCAACGCCCCCGACATGCCGGAAACCGGGCCGCCCGCAGGCCAGCCCGACGAGTTGTCCCTCCCCATGGCGCCCAGGATGGGTCGGCGCGCTGCCGTGCCGCTGACTCCGGAATGTCATTCCGCGTTGAACCGGTCGCGAGCCTCCCGACGTGTACGGGGTGGCAAGTGCCCTTGCCGACGACGGCGGCCCGGACCAAGGCGGAGGTCCTGGCCGCCGTCCTCTTTTGCCGTTTTGTGGCGTGGACCGCATTTCGGAATCGATCAAGACCGCTTGGTGGATCGACAGCGTGTCTCATCGATCACAGAGCGGGTGCGCCTGCTGGGTCGGTTCCAACGTGCGGGACTAGGATTTTCCGGTCATGGTCGGGAAGAACTGTTGCCGACCCACCACCACTGACGTTGGAGGTCGCGGCGCATGACCAGCGCAGGCGCACCCGAGCGGTCGGGCACCACCCGAGGGGGTGGGACGCTCTACCGCGGTGATCTGGGCATGTGGTCCTGGGTCGCCCACCGGATCACCGGTGTCCTCACGTTCTTCTTCCTCTTCACCCACGTGCTCGACACCGCACTCGTGCGCGTGTCGCCCAACGCGTACGACGCGGTGATCGAGACCTACAAGAACCCGATCGTCAACCTCTTCGAGGTCGGCCTCGTCGGCGCGGTGCTCTACCACGCGCTGAACGGCATCCGGGTCATGCTGGTCGACTTCTGGGAGAAGGGCGCCAAGTACCAGCGGGTCATGCTCTGGACCGTGCTGGCCGTCTGGGTCGTCGTGATGATCCCCGGCTTCTACTTCATGATGGAGCGCACGATCTCCGACCTGGTTGGGGGTCACTGACCATGTCACTCGCACTCGACAAGCCCCGCCAGCCGCGCCGTCCCGCGGCCCGCCGCAGCAACGGCGAGCTCTACAGCTGGCTGTTCATGCGCCTCTCCGGGCTGCTGCTCGTGGTTCTGGTCCTGGGCCACCTGTTCATCATGAACATCCTCGACGGCGGCGTGCACAAGATCAACTTCGGCTTCGTCGCCGGCCGCTGGGCGTCCCCGTTCTGGCAGTTCTGGGACCTCGCGATGCTCTGGCTCGCGCAGATCCACGGCGGCAACGGCGTGCGGACGGTCATCAACGACTACGCCCGCAAGGACTCCACCCGGTTCTGGTTGAAGATGCTGCTCTACGTCTCGATGGTGCTGATCATCTCGCTCGGCACGTTCGTGATCTTCACCTTCGACCCGAACATCTCGAACTGACCCGCGCGGGGAGCCCACCACAATGCAGTTCCACAAGTACGACGTGATCATCATCGGCGCTGGTGGTGCCGGAATGCGCGCGGCGATCGAGTCCGGCCAGCGCGCCCGCACCGCGGTGCTCACCAAGCTCTACCCCACGCGTTCGCACACCGGCGCGGCCCAGGGCGGCATGTGCGCCGCCCTCGCCAACGTCGAGGAGGACAACTGGGAGTGGCACACCTTCGACACGATCAAGGGCGGCGACTACCTGGTCGACCAGGACGCCGCCGAGATCATGGCGAAGGAGGCGATCGACGCCGTTCTCGACCTCGAGAAGATGGGCCTGCCGTTCAACCGGACGCCCGAGGGCAAGATCGACCAGCGCCGGTTCGGCGGCCACACGCGCAACCACGGTGAAGCCGCCGTGCGCCGCGCCTGCTACGCCGCGGACCGCACCGGCCACATGATCCTTCAGACGCTCTACCAGAACTGCGTCAAGCACGGCATCGAGTTCTTCAACGAGTTCTACGTGCTCGACATCTGCCTGACCGAGACGGAGAACGGCCCGGTCTGCACCGGCGCCGTCGCCTACGAGCTCGCGACCGGCGAGATCCACGTCTTCCAGGCCAAGTCCGTCGTGTTCGCGACGGGTGGTTTCGGCAAGGTCTTCAAGACCACGTCGAACGCCCACACGCTGACCGGCGACGGCATGGGCATCGTCTTCCGCAAGGGCCTGCCCCTGGAGGACATGGAGTTCTACCAGTTCCACCCGACCGGCCTCGCCGGTCTCGGCATCCTGCTGACCGAGGGTGCGCGAGGCGAGGGCGCGATCCTGCGCAACGCCTCGGGTGAGCGGTTCATGGAGCGCTACGCCCCGACCATCAAGGACCTGGCGCCGCGCGACATCGTGGCCCGCTCGATGGCCCTTGAGGTGCTGGAAGGCCGTGGCGCCGGCCCGAACAAGGACTACGTGCTCCTGGACTGCACGCACCTCGGTGCCGAGGTCCTGGAGACGAAGCTGCCGGACATCACCGAGTTCGCCCGCACGTACCTCGCGGTCGACCCGGTCGTCGAGCCCGTCCCGGTGTACCCGACCGCGCACTACGCGATGGGTGGCATCCCGACGAACATCCACGGCGAAGTGCTGCGGGACAACGACAACGTCGTTCCGGGCCTGTACGCCGCGGGTGAGTGCGCCTGCGTGTCCGTGCACGGCGCGAACCGCCTCGGCACGAACTCGCTGCTGGACATCAACGTCTTCGGCCGCCGCGCGGGCATCGCCGCCGCGGAGTACGCGCTGTCGCGCGAGTCCCACGTCGACCTGCCGGAGAACCCGGCCGCGTCGGTCGAGGCCCAGGTCGCCCTGGCGCTGTCGGAGCACGGCCAGGAGCGCGTCGCGGACATCCGCACCGAGCTGCAGGCCACCATGGACGCCAACGCGTCCGTGTACCGCACCGAGGACACGCTGAAGAAGGCACTGCACGACGTCCAGGCCCTGAAGGAGCGCTACGCGCACATCCAGGTGCAGGACAAGGGCAAGCGCTTCAACACCGACCTGCTGGAGGCCGTCGAGCTCGGCTTCCTGCTGGAGCTGGCCGAGGTGCTCGTGCACGGCGCACTGGAGCGCAAGGAGTCCCGGGGCGGTCACGCCCGCGAGGACTACCCGAACCGCGACGACACGAACTTCATGCGCCACAGCATGTTCTACAAGCAGGGCGACGGTCTCACCGCGGACATCCGCATGGACTACAAGCCCGTGACCTTTACCCGGTACAAGCCGATGGAGCGCAAGTACTGATGACCGCCACCGCTGAAACTACTGCTGGCTCGCGCGGCTCGCAGCCGCCGGTTCCGGACGGCGCTGTCACGGTCACCGTCAAGATCCGCCGGTTCAACCCGGAGATCGACGACGAGCCGCGCTGGGACTCGTTCGACATCCCGGCCCTGCCGTCGGACCGCGTGCTGAACCTGCTGCACCACATCAAGTGGTACGTGGACGGGACTTTGACGTTCCGCCGCTCGTGCGCGCACGGCATCTGCGGCTCGGACGCGATGCGCATCAACGGCGTCAACCGCCTGGCGTGCAAGGTGCTGTTGAAGGACCTGCTCGAAAAGGGCGACAAGCACACCACGATCACCATCGAGCCCATCAAGGGCCTGCCGGTGAACAAGGACCTGCTCGTCAACATGGAGCCCTTCTTCGAGGCGTTCCGCGCCGTCAAGCCGTACCTCGTGACCTACGGCAACGAGCCGACGCGCGAGCGCATCCAGTCCGTCGCCGACCGCGAGCGGTTCGACGACACGACGAAGTGCATCCTGTGCGCCTGCTGCACCACCTCGTGCCCGGTCTACTGGTCCGAAGGCTCGTACTTCGGCCCGGCGGCGATCGTGAACGCGCACCGGTTCATCTTCGACTCGCGTGACGAGGGCGCTGAGGAGCGGCTCGACATCCTCAACGACATCGACGGCGTGTGGCGGTGCCGGACCACGTTCAACTGCACCGACGCTTGTCCGCGTGGGATTCAGGTGACCAAGGCGATTCAGGAAGTCAAGCGGGCGTTGCTGTTCAAGCGCGTTTGATGGTTTTTGGGCTGGGTTGAGGCGCCGCGTTCCCGTTGGGGGCGCGGCGCTTCGCCGTTTGTCGGGGTGATGGCGTGGGCGGGCGGGTGCGGGCGGGCCGGGGGCGTGCGGGTTCCGTTGCGGGCGTTCGTTGCGTTCCAGCGGGGTTGGTCGCGTTCCGGACGTTCAGTCGCCTTGCGAGGGTGGTCCCTCGGGTCGTGACGAAGTGCGGGGTTGCGATTGGGGCTTGACCTTGAGCCTCTGGCGGGATGCTTGACGGCCGGAAAGGGCCGGGCTGAAAAGCGCCCGGCCGTGCCCATGAGGGGAGCATCCCGCCCCCTCAAGATAAAGCCCCAATCGCCATGAGCGGGGTACACCGCTTACCCGGCGCCCTAGGTTCAGACGGCTCGCTTCGCATCGCCACGCCCGGCTTCGTACGTGGTTGCTGTGCGATGTCGGCTGTCCGGGTGACACCGCGCGCCAGACCTTCGTAGGTGGTCACCATGCGTTGGCGAGCGCCGGATGGCACCACGCGGGTCGTTTTGCGTTGGCGGGCCTCGGCCGTGCGGGTCGGCTTGCGTTGGCTCGTCGCGTTCCAGCGGGGTGATCGCCTGCCGTGCTTGCGTCGCCTTGCGTGCGTTGATCGCGTTTGGACGTTCAGGCGCCTTGCGCCTCCACTACGTACACCGGTGGGCGGGGTCTTGCCTCGGCTGCCTTGTGCGCGGCTTTCAGTTCGCGGGCCACCGCGTCCGGTTCGTTCCGCAGGCGGGTTGGGAGCGTCTGCACCACGAGGATTCCCGCTGCCGCGTAACGACTGTTGCGGGCGAGGGTGCGTTCGTAGTCGCGCGGTCCGAAGTGGAACGCCTTCGAGTCGATCTCCCAGGCCAGGCCCACGTCGTCGTACCAAGCGTCGGGTCTGCCGATGAGCACGCCGTCGGCACCCGTGATCGTGGCGTTCCAGTGGGGTGTGGTCAGGCGGATTCGACGGGAGAGGCGGCGGGCGTCCCGTTCTGCCACGGATTCGGCTCGGCCCAGTTCGCGGAGGACGGTGCGGACCAGCTTGGTGCCGAAGCGGTTGGTTCGGGTCTCCGCTTGGAGGTCATGCGGGGTGCAGCGGCCTCGTTGGACGGCTGCGGCGATCAGGGCGGTGGCCTCGTCCTCGGAGCGCAGGAAGCGGCAGGCGTCGACTACGGCACGGGCCGCGGACACCACCGGGTAGCCGCCCACGTCTGAGGAGGCGGGCATGGGTGAGGCTCGTTCGAGGATCAGGGTGCCGCTGCCTCTGGCCGTGCCTGGGACCAGGACGCGGATTTCCGGGGCTCGGGCCGGGAGGCCGTGGCGGCGGCAGGCTTCTGCTCCGGTGACCACGGCTCCTGGGCCCGCGCGCAGGAGGGCCGCGGTCAGCTGTTGGTCCGGGGTGGGCGGGCCGTTGTGCAGCAGCACCACGCCTGGGTACATGCGCTGCCACGGCCCGCCCGCGGTACATCGTCGCCACGGATTGGTGACGCCCAGTGACTTCAGGGCGCCGGCACTGATCACGCCGAGATCGCTGCGTTCGCGCAGGTGTTCGATTCGCACGTCACCAGTGTGACGAGGGACACCGACAGTTTTCGGGGATCAGCGCCGGGAAGGTCGCCTGGCGCGGTCGAGCAACATCAGAGCCGTGCCGCCCACGAGGAGCAGCACGCCGAGCAGGAGCAGCCACGTGGTCGAGGCGCCGGTGTTGGCCAGGCGGTTGTCCTGGTGGACCGGGGGCTTCGCCACCGGCGGAGTCGCTACCAGCGGCTTCGTCGTGTGGGGTGTGGTGGTCTGCGGGGTGGTCGACGTGGTCGAGTCCGGCGGCGTCCACTTCGTGGTCGACGTCGTCGAACCTGGTGTCGTCGTGGTCGTCGACGTCGTCGAGCCCGGTGTCGTCGTGGTCGTGCTCGTGGACGTCGACGTCGTGGTGGTGGTGGTGGTGGTCGTCGAGTTCGTCGAACCCGGCGGCTTCTCGGTGGTCGTGGTCGTCGTGCAAGGGGTGGTGGTCGTTGTCGTCGGGGTGGTCGTGGTCGACGTCGGAGGCTCTTCACCTCTCGGCGACGGCGCGCGCCAACCTGGGCGTACTTTCGGGCACCACGCAGCGGCGCACACCTGGCCATCCCCGGAGGCCGAAGCTTCCGGGGCGGCACCGTGCAGTGAGACGAGCGTCAACACTGCCCCGGCGGTGAGCACACCGATATAGGCGATACGTGACATGCCTCGGATGGTTGCGCGCGGGTACAGCGGGTCGGGCGAAAAGCACGCACACGTCACCCGCCAGAGCCGGCGACATCCCCCGATCAGGTCCAGAAGACCGCGATGCCCACGTTCAGCACGACCAGCGACGCGGCGGTCGGCAGCAGCCAGGACGGGGCCTTCGGCTTGCTGACGTTGATCGCCACGACGGCGGCGATGGCCACGACGACCAGCAGCTTCACGCCGATCTTGACGTGGTCGTACTTCACCGAGTCGACCAGCGGGTCGATGGCCACCAGCGCAACGCCGGTCAGCAGCTGCAAGGCCGCTCCGTGCAGCCAGCCCTTGTTGACCGGCGCGTCCTTGCCGGCCCTGGCCTGCAACATGATCATCGCGACGAGCATGCCCATGCCGAGCAGGTGCAGGAACACCAGCAGCAGGCGTACGAACTCCACAGCGTTTTCCTTATCGACGTCGAGTGGCCAGGAATCCCCGCACGCCCAGCACGCCGATGACGGTGCCGAACACGAGCGAGGCGATCACGAGCACCAGGTGGACCGTGAAGAACGCGGTAGGTCCGTCGCTGAACGAACGGGGGTCGTTCCAGATGTTCTTCAGGAAAGTGGGCCAGATCACCCACGACCACAGTCCGAAAGCCACCAGGAAGAGTGACATCGGGCGCGAGAGCTTCACACCGACCAGTATCAGACGTGGTGCGTGCAAGCGGCTAAACGGGGGTGGATAGCCTGAACGTGTGCCCTTCCCAAAACGGCTCATCGTCGCCCTGGTCCTAGCAACGGCCACAGCCGCGTTCGCCGCACCGACGAGCACCGCACAGCAAGCCGCCGGCTCGGCTCAGTGTGAGAACCGCGAGACCCCACCTCCACCGGTGGACACGTCGGAGCAGCCGGCGCCCGGTCAGAAGGCCCCGGCCGCACTCGAGGTGCCGGAAAAGCCCATCGGCGGTGACCGGCTGGGCGAGTGCGGCCTGATCCTGCCGCCGAACTCCGGCCAGCCGCCCAGCGGCATCACCGCGGCGTCGTGGCTGCTCGCGGACATGGACAGCGGCGCCGTCATCGCCGCGTACGACCCGCACGGCCGTCAGCGTCCCGCCAGCGTCATCAAGGTGCTGCTCGCGATGGTCGTCGCCAAGGAACTGCGGGGCGACCTCGTCGTCACCGCCAGCGCTGAGGACACGCAGCAGGAATGCACCTGCGTGGGCCTGAAGGACGGCGGCCAGTACACCGTCCGCCAGCTGCTGCACGGCCTGCTGCTCACCTCGGGCAACGACGTGGCGCACACGCTGGCCCGTCAGCTCGGCGGCGTGCCGAACGCCCTGCGCAAGATGAACGCCATGGCCAAGGAGCTCGGCGCCCTCGACACCCGCGCCGTGACGCCGTCGGGCCTCGACGCCCCCGGCACCAGCACCTCGGCCTACGACGTCGGCCTGATCTTCCGCGGCGCGATGAAGTACGAGGAGTTCTCCTCGGCCATCAAGCTGCAGCAGTCGCAGTTCCCCGGCCGCAACGGCGGAACGATCATGCTGCAGAACGACAACCGCCTGCTCACGAACTACGAGGGCGCGCTCGGCGGCAAGACCGGCTTCACCGACGACTCCCAGCACACGTACGTGGGCGCCGCCGAACGCAACGGCCGCCGTCTCGTCGTCGTCCTGCTGCGCGGTCAGCAGACGCCCACGCGCATCGACGCCCAGGCCTCGAAGCTGCTCGACTACGGCTTCGCCATGGGCCCCGGCGGCGTCGGCAAGCTCGTCGACGGAGCCCCGCAGCCGAAGCCGAACGTCGTCCCCACCCAGGACAGCGCCGACGCCCAGGACGTGGCGGTCACCGACCCGCGCACCGGCCGCCCGACGCCGACCGCGTTCGGCACCGTCGGCCTGCCCATCACGGCCGTCGCGGTCCTCGGCCTGCTGGCCGGTCTGGTGCTCTTCATCCGCAGCAAGCGCGCCAAGGCGGCCAGGGCACGCCGTCAGGCCGCGCAGGCGGCACAGAGCGTCTGAGACACCGAAGAAGACGGCCCCAGCGCAGACGCGCTGGGGCCGTTCTCGTTCTGCACGCTATTTGCGGCGCCACCGGAGGCCGAGCAGCGCACCGGCCACCGCGCCCGCGCCGATCATCAACGACGGCGAAGGCCCGGACCGCACGGAGACCACGGGCGCAATCACCGCGGGCGGGGGCGCCTTCACGACCTCGGGCTCGCGGTTCTCCTTCGCGGTGGCCGTCCAGGCCGTGATGAACAGGACGAACTGCGCCACGAGGTTCGCGAACACCAGCACACCGATGACGGACCCGAACGCGGCCGAGGTCGGCGACTTGGTCGTGAACGACAGGAAGATCGTCGCCGTCTGCTTCAGGATCTCGAACCCGACCGCTCCGGCGAACGCCCCGCGGATCGCGCTGCGCCACCCGACGGGCTTGCGCGGCAGCCGCGAGAGCACCCACAGGAACACGAGCCAGTTCGCGAGCAGCGACAGGATGATCGTGCCGATCCGCAGCAGGACGTGCGCCCAGCCGGCGTTCTCCAGGCCCATCCACCGCAGGATGAGCTCGGCGAACCCGGTGCCCAGCGCGGTGATGCCGAACGACAGCACGATCGCGAGTCCCAGGCCGATCAACGCCAGCAGGTCGCGCCACAACGTGCCGAGGAACGGCAGGTTCTCCTTCGCGTGGCCCCACTGCGCGGTCAGGGCGTCGCGGAGGTTGCCCATCCAGCCGAGACCGGAGTAGGCGGCGCCGATCAGGCCGATGATGCCGACCGTGCCCTTGGACTCCAGGGCGGTGGTGACGGCGTCGTTGAGCTGCTTGCTCAGGTTCGGGTCCGGCACCGCCTCGGTGATGGCCCCGCGCAGCTCAGCCAGCAGATCCGGCTGCGACTGGAGCACGAAACCCGCGACGGCGAAGCCGATCATCAGGATGGGCACCAGCGACAGCACGCTGAAGTACGTCACCGCGGCGGCGTAGTGCGTGCCGTATCTCTCGGTGAAGCGCTCGTAGGCCAGCATGATGTGGTCGAGCCACGCGTACTTCCGCCGCCACTTGTCCACGACCAAGACGCTAGTGCACTTGCACTACTCAGGCAGAACAAAGCCGATCTTCTCGTACGTGCGGCGCAACGTGCCGGAGGCGACCTCACGAGCGCGTTCGGCACCGCCGGCCAGAATCTTGTCCAGCGACGCCACGTCGTCGAGGTACATCTTCACGCGTTCCTGCACCGGCGTGACCCACTCGGTGAAGACCTCGCCGAGGTCCTTCTTCAGGTCGCCGTAGCCCTTGCCGTCGTAGTCGGTGACCAGCGACTCGACCGTCCGGCCGGTCAGGGCCGAGTAGATCGTCAGCAGGTTCGAGACGCCCGGCTTGTTCTCGACGTCGAAGAGGACCTCGCGGCCCGTGTCGGTCACGGCGGAACGGATCTTCTTGGCCGAGCGCTTCGGGTCTTCCAGCAGCTCGACGACACCGCCGGGCACCGACTTGCTCATCTTCGCCGTCGGGTCCTGCAGGTCGAAGATCTTGGCCGTGTCCTTGACGATGTACGCCTCGGGCAGGCGGAACGTCTTGCCGTAGCGCGAGTTGAAGCGCGTCGCGAGGTCGCGGGTCAGCTCCAGGTGCTGGCGCTGGTCCTCGCCGACCGGCACGTAGTGCGCCTGGTACAGCAGGATGTCCGCGGCCTGCAGGATCGGGTACGTGAACAGGCCGACGCCGACGGACTGCTCCTGACGTGCGGACTTGTCCTTGAACTGCGTCATCCGCGACGCCTCGCCGAAGCCGGTCATGCACTGCATGACCCAGCCGAGCTGGGCGTGCTCGGGGACGTGCGACTGCACGAACAGGGTCGCCCGATCCGGGTCGATGCCCAGCGCGAGCAGCTGCGCGGCCGAGACGCGCGTGTTCTGCCGCAGTTCCTTCGGGTTCTGCTCCACGGTGATCGCGTGCAGGTCGACGACGCAGTAGAACGCGTCGTGCGCTTCCTGCAACGCCACCCACTGCCGCACCGCACCCAGGTAGTTGCCGAGGTGGAACGACCCGGCCGTCGGCTGGATGCCGGACAGGACGCGGGGGCGCTTGACAGCCTCTACAGGCGCGTTCTCCGTGGACACGAACGAAATCTTCTCAGACCAGGCAGATCAGTTCTGCGCGGAGTCCTGCTGGACCAGGTCGATGCGCTGGTTGGCCGCGACGATCGGAGCGGGCTTGCGCCGCTTCACCAGGCCGTACACCAGCCCACCGACGCCCGCCGTCACCGCGATCAGACCCACGGGACCAGCAGCGGTGCCGGTCATGCTGCTTTCGACCGCAGCGCTCAGAACCAGACTCATGCCGTGCACTTGCCGAGCCTCCCCAAGGCACAGATCCACCCCGGAACGGGTGAACCTTGCTGACTGATTGGCCGCCAAGCTACCGAACGCCGGTAGCGTCGATGCGCCGAATCAGACTATCGGTCACTCGTGATCAGATAGCACTCGCCCATATGTCGTAGTCCGCTGACGCGCGTTACGCCCTGCGAGCGAAGCCAGGGATTCAAGCTCACGCACAGTACGCGCCGAGCCGTGTTCGGATCCGGCCATGCGGCTGATGGTCTCCTCCATCAACGTGCCGCCGATGTCGTTCGCGCCGCCGTTGAGGATCTCCGCGGTGCCCTCGTCGCCGAGCTTCACCCACGAGCACTGGATGTTGTCCACGCGCCCGTGCAGCGCCAACCGTGCGAACGCGTGCACGGCGCGGTTGTCGCGGCGGGTGGGACCGGGACGGGCGACTCCTGCCAGGTAGATCGGGGCGTTGCGGTGCACGAACGGCAGCGCGACGAACTCGGTGAGCCCGCCGGTCCGGTCCTGGAGCTTCGCGAGCACCCGGAAGTGCGTGAGCCAGTGTCCGGGGTGGTCCACGTGGCCGTACATCATCGTGCTGGATGAACGAATGCCCAGCTCATGGGCCGTTCCGACGACGTCGAGCCAGGTCGCGGTCGGCAGCTTGCCCTTGGTGAGCACCCACCGCACGTCGTCGTCGAGGATCTCGGCCGCGGTGCCGGGAATCGTGTCGAGACCGGCTTCCTTGAGCTCGGTCAGCCACTCGCGCACGCTCACGCCGGCCTTCGCCGCGGCGGACACGATCTCCATGGGGCTGAACGCGTGGACGTGCATCTCGGGCAGACGCTTCTTGATCGCGCGCACGACGTCGGCGTAGTAGGTCACCGGCAGCTTGGGGTCGATGCCGCCCTGCATGCAGACCTCGGTGGCGCCGTCGTTCCACGCCTCCTGGGCGCGGTCGGCGACCTCCTCCGCGGAGAGCCGGAACGCGTCGGCGTCGCGCTCGCGCTGGGCGAAGGCGCAGAAGCGGCACCCGACGTAGCAGACGTTGGAGAAGTTGATGTTCCGGTTGACCACGTACGTGACGTCGTCGCCGACCACCTCGCGCCGCAGGTCGTCGGCGAGGCGGGTCATCACTTCGAGCGCTTCACCGTCGGCCGTCAGCAGCGCCATGGCGGCCTCGGTGTCGTCGAGCAGCGCGGCCGGATCGTTCTCGGCGATCTTCAGTCCACGTTGGACGTCGTCGGGAAGCCGTTGCGGGGCAACGGGAATCTTCAGCTCGTCCCAGTCGCCGTAGACCTCGTCGAAGTCGCCGCGGCGGTCGTTCGTGCGGCCTTCGGTGTCGATCGCGGTGTTGAGGTCCGCGCGTCCGTAGGTGTCGATCCCGCCGTCGGGTTCCTGCCACTCGCGGCCGACGACCTCGGCGTCCGGGTTCGCGAGGCCGTTCTCCAGTGCCAGCGCGGAAACGTGCGCGGTGAGCCGGGTGTCGATCCACTGCCCGACCGTCGCGCGGACGAAGCGAGGGTAGACGTTCAGCCGTTCCTGCAAGGAGAAACCGGCCTGCTCGGTGATCTCCGCGAGCTGGTCGACCTGGGGCCACGGCTTCTCGGGGTTCACGTGGTCGGGTGTGATCGGCGAGACGCCGCCCCAGTCGTCGACGCCCGCGCGCAGCATCAGGCCGAACTCGCCACCGACCAGGTTCGGCGGCGCCTGCACGCTCACCGTCGACGGCATCACCAGGCGTGCGACGGCGATCGTGGCCGCGAGTTCGGTGAGGTCGGCGTCGGGCATGCCGCGCATCGCCGTGTCCGGCTTGGCGCGGAAGTTCTGGATGATGACTTCCTGGATGTGCCCGTACTGCTTGGCGATCTGGCGCATCGCGAGCAGTGACTCGGCGCGCTCGGTGATGGTCTCGCCGATGCCGATCAGGATTCCGGTGGTGAACGGGACGTTCACGCGGCCGGCGTCGGTGAGGACGCGCAGCCGGACGGCGGGATCCTTGTCGGGGCTGCCGTAGTGCGGGCCGCCCTTCTCGCTCCACAGCCGCTCAGCGGTGGTCTCCAGCATCATGCCCATGCTGGACGCGACGGGCCGCAGCCGCGTCAGTTCCTCCCAGCTCAGCACGCCGGGGTTGAGGTGCGGCAGCAGCCCGGTCTCCTCCAGCACCGCGATGGCACTGGCCCGCACGTAGTCCAAAGTGGACTCGAAGCCGCGCGCCTCCAGCCACTCCTTCGCGGCGGGCCAGCGATCCTCCGGCCGGTCGCCGAGCGTGAAGAGGGCTTCCTTGCAGCCCTGGGCGGCCCCGGCCCGCGCGATCGCCAGCACCTCGTCGCGTTCGAGGAACGCCGCGGGCACCTTGTGCGGCACGGTCGCGAACGTGCAGTAGTGGCACCGGTCGCGGCACAGCCTGGTCAGCGGGATGAACACCGACCGGCTGTACGTGACGATCCCGGCCCGCCCCTCGGCCAGCAGGTGCGCGTCCCGCACCTTGCCCGCCGCTGTCAGCAACGCGTCCAGGTCGTCCTCGCGCGCGTGGAGCAACACGGAGGCCTCTGTCGCGTCGAGCACCGC
The DNA here is from genome assembly GCF_033949975.1 of Lentzea sokolovensis. Classification (NCBI taxonomy): domain Bacteria; kingdom Bacillati; phylum Actinomycetota; class Actinomycetes; order Pseudonocardiales; family Pseudonocardiaceae; genus Lentzea; species Lentzea sokolovensis. The sequence goes on along the minus strand of NZ_JAXAVU010000006.1, from coordinate 52,938 downwards.
ACCGTCAGCGGCCCGGCGCAGAGCACGCCGCATGGCCGCAGCACTCGGACGGGGCTGCGGTGGGATTAGCGAGATGTCCACTGCCACGTCAACGACCTTAGGCCGCCGAAATTCCTGATCAGGTGTGACTGGCTGTGGGACATCCCACTCAGCGGACGGCGACGAGCAGTTCCGTGTTCCGGTCGAGCGGCGTGCCCAGCGGGTTCGTCCGCGAGTGGATGTCGTTGTAGGTGAACTCCCGGCACAGGCTGGCGAGCCCGGTGTCGCTGCGGTCGTCGTAGTCGGCCTGGTACGGCGCATCCGCTTCCAGCAACGTCGTGAACAGCGACAACGTGCCGTCACCGTTGTCCGCGACCTCGATCACGCGGGCGTGCTGCGGGTAGTCGACGTGAGCGGCGGTGTTGATCTCCCAGAAGCTCCTGCCCGGCGTGGCGTGCCGATGCGGGGTGATCACGTTGCGGTGCGTGTGGCCGTTGACCCACGCCAGCACGTTCGGAAAGCGGTGCAGGAGATTCACGAGCGCGTCGCCGTTCATCCGCGGGTCGAGCGGCCGGCGCTTGTCCGGCAGAACGTTGCCCATCGTCGTGCTCGTGTGGTGACTGAAGAGCACGAACAGCTCGTCGGTGACGTTCTGCCGTTGCGGCAAGCCCAGCCAGTCGTAGTAGAGCGAGCTGTTGCGCCTGAGGGTCTTCTCGATCCAGTTCAGCTGATGCAGCCCTATCGAGCCCGTGGAGAACCCTGCGAGGTTCGTGGTGTCCATGCTGATGCCCGTGACACCGGGCGCCATCCGGAACGTGTAGAAGACGTCCACACCGTCCGCGTTGGCGTCCGTGTAGCCGTGTCCGCCCGACGGCAGATGCTTGCGCACGAACTCGCCAGTGCTGAACAGCCTGCGCCGGCTGTCCGGCGTCACGGTCCGAACGACGCCGCCACTCGCGAGGATGGCCATCGCTTCCGGGATCGCCTTGGGGTCGTTGAACGCCTGCGCGACCTTGGCGTTCTGCACGGGGTCGCCGAACCCGACGATCTTCTTGCGGCCGGTGTACCAGCTGTCGAGCAGCCCGTCCTGCAGCGCGCCGACCACGCTGTCGTCGTGGTTGCCGATCGTGGAGTACCAGGGGATGTTCAGGCCGGGGCTGGTGAACTCGCGGACCGCCGCGTCGAGCAACCCGTTGAGCTGCGGGAAACCTGCCGCCTTGTAGTCGTCGCTGCCGCTGAGATCCGGCTGCCAGAACGTGCTGATGCCCGCGTTCTGCACGCCTTCGTAGCGGGTGTCGCCGGTGTTCGGGGTGATGCGGCCGCCGTTGAGGATCGTGAGGAACCAGTCGAGTTCGACGTTCTCGTGGTTGTCGGTGTTGTCGCCGGTCGTCATGAGGAAGTCGAACGGCCTGCCGGTCAACGGTCCTCGGCGAACGGCGTTGACACGGCGGACGAGCGACGTCGAGCCCTGGGTGGTGAGCGCTTCCTGCGGCCGGTGCGCGCTGGAGCCCATGATCGGGTGCAGGTACTCGAACCGGAGCGGGCTCTGAGCGTCGCAGATGTGCATGTCGGAGAACTGCACGAAGCTGGTGAGCGCCTGCCGCCTGGCTTCCCTGTTGGGCTTGGCCTGGATCAGATCGCCGCGCACGACCGTCGGCCAGCCAGGGCCCGCCGCGAGCCTGCGGTAGCCGCTGGTGCCGATCGGCGCGGCCGTGACGTCGAGCGTGGTGCCCGCCGTCGACGCAAACGCTTGGCGGTCCAGGAGCGGCACGCCCGCGGCGCCCACCCCCATCGCCAGGAGGAACGAACGCCGGTTGAAGCCTGTCATGAGCCGCCCCGATTCATCGATGGTGAATCGTGTTCATATTCGGGGAACGGGCGGGTTGAATCGAGCCGTCAGGTGGGCGACAAGAGCGATAAAGGCTGTTCGGGCTGAGTCAGTCGGAGCAGCGCGAGTGGCTGCACCGGGCGGTGCTGAAACGCTGCGAGACAAGAAACCGACGAGCAGGTCGTGCCTGACGACGAGCAGACGTTCGAGTTCACCGCCGTGCGGCGACCCGGAAACGCCAGAGAGACTCCCAGTTGGCGTTTCCGAGTCAGAGAAGGGTGCTGGGTCACGCTCTTCGACGACGGCCGGACGCGGTTCTTGATGGACCCCACGGAGGAGTACAAGGTCGAGCACAAGAACCGCGACGCCGATCACCCAGGCACGAAGTTGATCGAAACCAAGCCGAAGCGGTGAGTCGACGGCAAGTCAGTCCGAGTACTCCACGGTGACCGGGGCGTGGTCCGACCAGCGCTCGGCGTACGTCGCCGCCCGCTCCACCACCGCGGTCCGAGCCCGAGCCGCCAGCCCGTCCGTCGCGACCTGGTAGTCGATCCGCCAGCCCGAGTCGTTGTCGAAGGCCTTGCCGCGGTACGACCACCACGAGTACGGCCCAACGACATCGGGGTGCAGCGCGCGCATCACGTCGTTGTACCCAGAGGCGAACACGGAAGTCAGCCACTCCCGCTCGTACGGCAGGAAGCCGGACTCCTTCTGGTTCGTCTTCCAGTTCTTCAGATCTGCCTGCTGGTGCGCGATGTTCCAGTCACCGCACACGAGCACCTCACGGCCCGATACGGCCGCCTTCTCTCGCAGCGACACCAGGTACGGCAGGAAGGCCGCCATGAAGCGGTCCTTCTCGTCCTGCTTCTCGGTGCCCACGTCGCCGGACGGCAAGTAGAGCGACGCGACGACGACGCCGGGCAGTTCGATCTCCACGTAGCGGCCGCTCGCCTCGAACTCGGCGGTGCCGAAGCCGACACGGACTGAGGTGGGCTCTACGCGCGAAAGGATGCCTACGCCTGCGCGGCCCTTCAAGGAGGACGGCGCGTACACGCCGAACCAGCACTCAGGCGAGTGGACGTCGGCAGCCAACTCGGCGGGTTCGGCGCGGACTTCCTGCAGGCACACCACATCCGCGGAAGTCGAAGCGAGCCACGAGAGGTAGCCCTTCTTGGCGGCGGCGCGCAGACCGTTGACGTTGACCGTGGAGACCGTGAGCACGACGAAGGAGCCTACTGGGAGGCCAGGCCCCAGGGCTTCGGGTACTCGGCACCGCAGCCGGCGCAGTGTGCGGTCAGGTCGAGATAGCCGACGAGGGTGGCCATCTCGTCGCGGGGCAGGGCCAGCTGGCGCTGCCCGTCGATCTCGGTGTAGAGGCCCTGCCACTCGGGGTCGCAGGAGCACTGCGTGACGCCCTTGGCTCTGCCCCACCGAAACATGTTCCGCAGCATGCCCGCAAGTTTGCCAGAGCAGCGGGAAACGAACGCCCGACAGGAGTTACTTGCAGGTCGAGTCGCTGGTCAGCGCGACGAACGACTGGCTCACCCAGCGCCGGTCGCTCAGCATCCGGTAGCCGTTCTCGACGCGGCCCTGCGCGTCGGTCACCGCGTCGCGCGGCATGGTCGAGACGATCGGCTGCATGTCACCGGGCCCTGACCGGACGTTGAGGATGTCCGCGGTCACCGTGATCTTGCAGATCTCCGCCCCCTTGTCACTGCCCATCGGTTTGCCGCCGTTCACCGCGTACATGACGCCGGCGACTCCGAGCACACCAATGACGATCATTCCCCGAACCGGAACACCCAGCATCGCGACGCCTCCGCACAAAACAAGCCCTGGAACAGCAGATATAGCGGCTGGAGGGCCTGTGTGGACGGCTCGGCGCGGCAACCACCCGCAAGAGGAACCGACCGGGTGACGCACAAAGCGAAAGGCCACCCCGGCGTGACCGGGGTGGCCTTCTCACGTACTCGAATCAGGCGACCGTCAGAACGACGCCATCTTCTTCTTGAGGTTCTCGTCGAGCGCGCCGAGGAAGTCCTCGGTCGTCAGCCACGCCTGGTCCTTGCTGATCAGCAGGGCCAGGTCCTTGGTCATCTGACCGGCCTCGACGGTCTCGATCACGACCTCCTCGAGCGCCTCGGCGAAGCGGATCACCTCGGGGGTGTTGTCCAGCTTGCCGCGGTGCATGAGGCCACGGGTCCACGCGTAGATCGACGCGATGGGGTTCGTGGAGGTCGGCTTGCCGGCCTGGTGCTGGCGGAAGTGACGCGTCACGGTGCCGTGCGCGGCCTCTGCCTCGACCGTCTTGCCGTCCGGCGTCATCAGGACCGACGTCATGAGGCCGAGCGAGCCGAAGCCCTGCGCGACCGTGTCGGACTGGACGTCACCGTCGTAGTTCTTGCACGCCCAGACGTAGCCGCCCTCCCACTTCATGGCAGCGGCGACCATGTCGTCGATCAGGCGGTGCTCGTAGGTGAGGCCCTTGGCGTCGAACTCCGCCTTGAACTCCTCGTTGAACACGCGCTCGAAGATGTCCTTGAAGGCGCCGTCGTAGGCCTTCAGGATCGTGTTCTTCGTCGACATGTAGACGGGGTAGCCCCGCTGCAGGCCGTAGGAGAACGAGGCGCGGGCGAAGTCCTCGATGGACTTGTTGTAGTTGTACATGCCCATCGCCACACCGCCCTCCGCCGGGAACTCGGTGACGACGTGCTCGATCGGGTCCGAGCCGTCCTCCGGCTGGAACGTGATCGTGAGCTTGCCGGCGCCGGGCACCTTGAAGTTGGTGGCCTTGTACTGGTCACCGTGGGCGTGACGGCCGATGATGATCGGCTTCGTCCAGCCCGGGACCAGCCGCGGGACGTTCGAGATGATGATCGGCTCGCGGAAGACGACACCGCCGAGGATGTTGCGGATCGTGCCGTTGGGCGAGACCCACATCTTCTTGAGGCCGAACTCCTCGACGCGCGCCTCGTCCGGCGTGATCGTGGCGCACTTGACGCCGACGCCGTGCTTCTTGATGGCGTTCGCGGCGTCGATCGTGACCTGGTCGTCGGTGGCGTCCCGGTGCTCGATGCCCAGGTCGTAGTACTCCAGAGTGACGTCCAGGTACGGGTGGATCAGCTTGTCCTTGATGAACTGCCAGATGATTCGGGTCATCTCGTCGCCGTCGAGTTCGACGACGGTGCCCTGAACCTTGATCTTGCCCATAATCCTGGGCGCTCCTCTCGCGACGATGCAAGCAGGACAAGCGTACTGGTAAACCGCCGTCCTGTGCCTGCGACCCTGGTTACATCGATTCAACTGGCGCCACGCACTGCGCCATTGGTGTGAACCGTAGTCCTCTCGCGCACTGGTCACCACGAGAGAGGGCCCCACCAGGCAGGAGTCGATCTTCTTCGCCGTTGAACGAGTTTCGCTCCGGCAGCGTTCAAGCCACGACTACTGTCAGCACGGTCGGGTGATCACTAGAAGGGGCGTAAGTGTCAACTGGGCCAACACATGCGATGAGCGGGCTGCTCGCCTGGAGCGCCGTCACCGCGATCGCGTCAACTCACCCGATCGGCCAGCTTTCGCCGCAGAGCTGGGCCGTGGGCGCGGTTCTCGCCACTGGCGCGGCACTTCTGCCCGACCTGGACCACCCCGGATCGACCATCTCGCGCACGTTCGGAGCGTTGAGCAGCGGGCTGTCCGCGGGCATCAACGTGTTGAGCAGCTTCGTCTATCGGACGACGCGGCTGAAAAGAGATTCCAAGCGAGACGGCGGACATCGCGGTCTCACGCACACGCTCGTCTTCGCGTTGTTCGCCGCCGTCTTCACCGCCGCGGTCATCCAGAACAGCCAGAAGTGGGCGCTGCCAGTGCTGATGTTCGTGTTCGCCGGACTGGCGGTGCGCGGCATCATGAACGACTGGTGCCCCAAGCAGGACGCGTTGCTGATCACCGCGGTGTCGGCGGGGATCACGTGGGCGATGATCGCGTGGACCTCGCAGACGGACGCGTCCGCGGCGGCGTGCGGGATCGCGGTCGGCATCGGGTGTTTCGCGCACTACATCGGTGACGCGATCACCGAGCAGGGCTGCCCGATCCTGTGGCCGATCCCGATCATGGGCAAGACGTGGTTCCCGGTCGCGCCGCCGAAGATCATGCGGATGAAGACCGGCGGCGTCGTCGAGATGGCGATCGTCGGGCCGATCGTCACGATCCTGTCGATCTGGCTGGGCCTCGCGGCGTTGCAGGGGACGGGCGCGCTGCCGTTCCTGGACTGGGTGGACCTCCTTCCGATCTAGTTCATCCAGCGTCCATCTGCGGCTCATCCGATCGGCCTAGCCTCCACGCACCCCGGCCCGTCGCGTGGAGGTTCAGCCATGTCCGAAGTAGCCCGCAGACGCTTCCTGCAGGGAGCCGGCGTGCTCGGTGTGGCGGGAGCGCTGGGCACCGGGAGCGCTTCGGCGACGTCGCGCTACCAGTGGCTTTCCGGCGATCACCACACGCACACGCAGTACTCGTACGACGGCATGTACAGCGTCGAGCAGCAGATCCGCGGCGCGTTGCGGCACGGCACGGACTGGCTCGTGATCACCGACCACGGTCACGTGTCGCACGAGGCGCACTCCGTCGAGGCGACGGCGGCGGATCTTCAGCGCGCCAGGCGGAAGTTCCCGCAACTGCTGCTGTGGCACGGGATGGAGTGGAACGTCCCCGGCGCCGAGCACGCGACGCTGTTCTTCGAGGACTGCCGGGACGAGGCCGGGGTGCTGCGCGACTTCGAGCGGCAGTTCGACTGGCGGCTGAACGGGGCCGAGGCCTCGACCCCGGAGAACGAGAAGAAGGCGCTCGACGCGATCCGGTTCCTGCAGACCAAGATTCGCAACGGCACGATGAAGTCCGCGCTGGTGTTCGTGAACCACCCGATGCGCAACGGCCGGGTGGCACCCCACGAACTCCGCGCCCTGCGCGACCTCGCCCCCGACATCGTTGTCGGCATGGAGGGCGCGCCCGGAGCGCAGGGCGACGGCGACCCGTTGCGCGGTCCCGGTGGCCATCGCGGCGGCTACGCGAACAGCCCCGGCCCGAACTCCTACGCGCCCTACCCCGCCGAGGCCTACAAGACCTACGGCGGCTTCGACTGGATGACGGCGAAGGTCGGCGGCGTCTGGGACTCGCTGCTCGCCGAGGGTCTCGGCTGGTGGATCACGTCGAACTCCGACTCGCACTTCAACTCGCGCGACACGATCGTCCGCGTGCCGGAGCCCGGCGACCAGTTCGACCTGACCGGAAAGCACCTCGACGCGATCGAGGGCGGGGTGCCCCAGGTGCTGCCGCCCTACGTCGACTTCTTCCCCGGCGAGTTCTCCCGGACCGTCGTCGGCGCCACCCGGCGGACGCGCGGTGCCGTGATGGAGGGCTTGAGGGCGGGTCGAGCGTGGGTTTCGCACGGCGGGCTGGTCGATGATCTTCAATTCCACGTTTGCGCATCCGGCGGAACCGAGACGATGGGCGGCCGTCTGCGCGTGCGGCGCGGCTCTGACGTGAGCGTGCTGGTCAAGGCACGTCTGGCAACTCGCCCCAACAGCGCCGGTTTCGTGCCACGATTGCGCCGTTTGGACCTCATCAAGGGCGCGGTAACCGGACGATCATCATCTGAAACGTTGGCCACGCCACATGTGAAGGTCGAGCGATCCTACGAGCCGCGCTGGCACTATGCGGTCTTCACGCACACGTTCCGCAACGTCCGGGAGCCTTTTTACCTCCGAATGCGCGGAACCGACGGCAACCGCGGCGCGTTCGAACCGCAGGCGGACACACCCGGAGCCGCGAACCCGTGGGAGGACCTGTGGTGCTACACCAACCCGATCTTCGTGGAGGTCAGGTGACCAGCACCTTCGTCGGCATCGACGCCGGCTATGAAAACCGCTGGGAAGCGGAGAAGATCGCATTGGAGCTGCACGACACCGTGCTGACCACGGCCCGAACGGTCGTGGTGCACGAGGTCGACACCCACTACGCGATGTCCTTCCTCCTGCCGGTGCCCCCGTCCGACGCAGTGGTGAACTCACTGGTCGCGCAAGGTTTCGGCGTCTCCGTACGCGGTGCGTCCTCAGCACGTCAGGTAGGCCCGGAGGCGCTTCGAGTAGGCGCCTCCGCTGCTGCTGAGGCCCATCAATACCGCCGCGAGGGGCGCGCTCTGCGGTACCAAGGCCAACGGTCGTTGCGCGGCCGTCATGGCGTGTCGGACATCCTCGCGTTCACGGCCATAGAGGTCGTTTTACCGCGCGGAACCCACACCGTCGACACGCGCGGAAACCTGACGCCGTTCTTCCAGGACGGCAAGTTGGTGCTGGTCATCGACTAGGTTTCGGGGTGTGCGTGACATCGCTGTCTTCAGTGGTTCTGCCCATCCCTCGCTCGCCGCGGAGATCTGTGGCCATCTCGGTGTCGAGCTCTCCCCCAGCCGCCTGACGCGGTTCGCCAACGACTGCCTGGAAGTGCAGTTGCAGGCGAACTGCCGGGAGCGGGACGTGTTCCTGATCCAGCCGCTGGTGCCTCCGGTGCAGGAACACCTCGTCGAACTCCTGCTGATGCTGGACGCTGCCCGTGGCGCCTCCGCCGCGCGCACGACCGTCGTTCTGCCGCACTACGCCTACGCACGTTCGGACAAGAAGGACGCGCCCCGCATCTCGATCGGCGGCCGCCTGGTCGCCGATCTCATGGTCGCCGCGGGCGCGTCCAGGGTGCTGGCGATGACGTTGCACTCACCGCAGGTGCACGGGTTCTTCTCGGTGCCCGTCGACCACCTGCACGCGCTGCGCGAACTGGCCGCGCACTTCTCCCAGTACGACCTGTCGAACACCGTCGTGGTGTCGCCGGACCTCGGCAACGCCAAGGAGGCCGCGCACTTCGCCCGGATCCTGGGCCTGCCGGTCGCCGCGGGCGCCAAGCAGCGCTTCGCCGACGACAAGGTGCAGATCCAGACCGTGATCGGCGAGGTGGCCGGACGCGACGTGATCGTGCTCGACGACGAGATCGCCAAGGGCTCGACCGTGGTCGAGCTGATCGACAAGTTGCGGGAGCGCGGCGCCGGGCCGATCCGGGTGGCCTGCACGCACGGGCTGTTCTCCGCTGGGGCGTTGGATCGGCTGCAGGCGTTCGAGGACGTGCTGGAGATCGTCGCCACGAACACCGTGCCGATCCCGGCGGAGAAGTCCGTGCCGAAGTTGAAGGTGTTGTCGATCGCGCCGGCGATGGCCGAGGCGATGCGGCGGATCAACGTCGGCGAGTCGGTGTCGACGCTGTTCGAGGCTCCCTGACCTACTTGAGGTGCGCGAGTGCCCTGATCAGCCGGTCTCCGACGTCGGCGGGTCCGGGCATCTTGCGCACCACGGCCCGTTGGTGCGCGAGGCCGTGCAGCCCGAGCCACAACGCCACCGCGTCGCCGTAGAGATCGTCGCTGCCGTGCGCGATCCCCTCCTCGACGCACGCGCCGAGCACGTCTACGAGCAGCGTGAACGCCTCCACGCCGAGTGAGTCGAGGTCGGCGTCGGTGATCGAGGTGTCCTCGACCGACGGCGTCCACAGGCCGCCGAACATGATCCGGTAGCGCTGCGGGTGCACCTGCGCGAAGTCCAGGTAGGCGTTGCACACCGCGAAGAGCCGCGACCGCCCGTCCCGGTCCGCCTTGTCGTCGGCCTCGCGCAGGGTGGCGGCGAGCGCGTCCATCTCCTGCTGGACGACGGCCAGCATGATCGACGGCTGGTCCGCGAAGTGCGGGTAGATCGACGGTGCCGCGATCCCCGCCTTGCGGGCGACCGAGCGCAGCGTGACCGCGCGCTCGTCGCCGCCTTCGTCCAGCAGCGCGAGTGCCGCGGCGATGATCTCTTCTCGCAGCTTCCCGCCCTCGCCCCTGCGGTTGCGCCTGCGCGGTTCCGTGTTCGTCACGGCCGTAACCATACACCTGAAAGTTTATGGGTGTTAGGCCTTGCACTCTTAGACTTACGGGCGTTAGCTTATGTCCGTAAGCACAGCCGAGACCGAGGAGCCACGATGAACGCCACGACCGCCACCACCCGCGCCACCGAGATCGTTCTGCCCGGCGTGGTCGAGCCTGACGGCCTGCACGTCCGGGTCCGCGACCTGCCCGCGCCGGGTCAGGGCCAGGTCGTCCTGCGGATGGACGCCACGGGCGTCTCGTTCGCCGAGCAGCAGATGCGCCTGGGCAAGTACTACGACCAGCCCGCGTTCCCGTTCGTGCCCGGTTACGACGTGGTCGGCACGGTCGTCGCCGCAGGCCCCGGAGTCGACCGCGACCTGCGGGGACACCGGTTCGCCGTGGTCACGAAGGTCGGCGGGTGGGCGAGCCACCTGATCGTCGAGGCCGCCGACCTGGTGCCGGTGCCCGACGGCGTCGACGCGGCCGCCGCCGAGACCGTCGTGGTCAACGGCGTCACGGCCTGGCAGATGATGTACCGGACCGCGAAGGTCAAGCGGGGCGACACGATCGTCGTGCTGGGCGCGAACGGCGGCGTCGGCTCGACGCTGGTGCAGCTCGCCCGCCACGCCGGCATCAAGGTGATCGGCACGGCCTCCGCCCGCCACCACGACGCGGTGCGCGAGCTCGGCGCGATCCCCGTCGACTACCGCGACCCGAACATGTACGACCGGATCCGCGAGATCGCGCCGGACGGTGTCGACGCGGTGTTCGACCACGTCGGCGGCCCCGCGCTGCACGACTCCTGGCGGGTGCTGCGCCGCGGTGGCGCGCTGGTCAACTACGGCTCGGCCGCGACGAAGGACGAGCCGGGCAGCGGGACGGTGGCGGTGCTCAAGCTCTTCGGGCAGCTGATGGTGTGGAACGTGCTCCCCAACGGCAAGCGCGCGGGCTTCTACAACTTCTGGGCGGGCAAGCGCTTCCGCCTCGCCGCGTTCCGCGCTCGCCTCCGCGAGGACCTCACGCAGGTGCTCGGCCTGGTCGAGACGGGGGTGCTGAAGCCGCAGATCGCCGCGCGCATCCCGTTGTCGGAGGCGGCCGCCGCGCTCGCGCTGGCCGAGTCGCGCACGGTGCTGGGCAAGGTCGTCATCGTTCCGGAGCCGTGAGCAGGCAGGGCTGCCGCCAGTTGATCGTGGCGGCGGCGACCGTCCTGATCGACCGGGACGACGCCGTGACGCTGCGGGCGGTGTCCCGTGAGGCGGACGTCCCCACCTCCGCGATCTACCAGCAGTTCCCCGGCGTGCCGGCGATCTTGCTGGCCGTGTGTCACGAGGCCTTCCGCGAACTGGAAGCCGTCGTTCTCGCCGCACCCGACGCCTACGCGGCAGGCCTCGCCTACCTGGACTTCGCCGTCCTGCACCCCCGCCGCTACCGCGTGATGTTCGGTGCGGCCGACCTCTCCGAACAGGCGCTGCGGCTGTTCACCCGAGTCCTCGCCGACTCCGACCGCGCCATGACGTTCTGGCTGGGCCTGCACGGCCTCGCCGACCAGCGCGCCTCGATCCGCCGCTCGCCTCAGTTCGTCGTCATCGCACCGCGCCTGATCAGTTCACTCGTCTGATCCGACTTTCCGGGAGTCCCCACCATGAACGCCACCGCACTTCGCGTCACCACCGTCGCGTCCACCGACGTCGACAACCGCGCCGCCTACCTGGGTTTCGCGTTCGCCTACGTCTTCGGCCACGGCGCCGCGATGCTCTCGAAGTCCGGCGCGGTCCTGATGCCCTCGTGGCTGCCGATCGGGCTGCTCGCCACGGGCCTGCTCGCCGGCACGGTCTTCGCCATGACCGCGTCGCTGCGTGCCCAGAAAGCCGCTTCCGAAGCGCGGCGACGAGCCGAGAAGCTGGTCGGAATGGCCTGGATGACCGGTTTCACGGCGCTGGCGTTAGCGGTCACGGGCGTGAGCACGGTGTTCGACAAGCCAGAGCTCCAGACCGTGCTCTGGCCCGCCGGCTCGACCATCGTCGTCGGCCTGATCTACATCGCCGAGGGCGCCATCCGCGGCAACGCCCTGCACTACAACCTGGGCACCTGGCTCATGCTGGTCGCCGCCGCGACGCTGTTCATCCCCGGAGCCGGCTTCTTCGGCACGCTGGCCGTGCTGGGCGGCGGCGCCTACCTGCTGGCGGCGTTCCTGGAGCGTCGTCGCCTTGCCGCGTAACGCTTTTACAGCTGCACTCGCACCGTGACACGACCCTTGTCGTCACGGTGCGATGTCGCATGTCCGGTCCGTTCGGCGCCATCGAGTTCGAGCGTCAGCGGACCGCCCGCGTCCTCGAAGTTGCGCCACCACACCTTCGCGTCCGGCATCATCACGCGGATCTCGACGACATCGCCTTTGCGTTGGTAGCCAACGGGTGTGCTGATCGTCCGACCGGATCGCCTGCCCGTGTAAGTCACGACCGTAAGGCTCTTGCGCACGAGCTTCCCCACGACCGGGGCGTGACGCAGGCCGACGATCCACTTGTTGACCGTGCGCACCATCGGTCCCTGAACTCTCATGTCTTCCAACGTAGCCTGCTAAGTGGAGACCCCCGTCCGCTTGAGGCGAAGTGAGAAGAAGTGACCGCTGAACCGTCTCAGATGCGCGCCGACGCCCGCGAGAACCGGGCGCGAGTGCTCGCCGTCGCCCGCGAACTGTTCGCCGAACGCGGGCTGGAGGTGCCGATGGCCGCGATCGCACGCCGTGCCGGAGTCGGCGTCGCCACGCTGTACCGGCGCTTCCCCACCAAGGAATCGCTGGTCCTGGAGGCCTTCGCCGAGCAGTTCGCGATCTGCCAGGGCGTCATCGACGACGCGTTGCGCGACCCGGACCCGTGGCGCGGACTCCGCACGGTGATCGAGAAGGTGTGCCTGCTGCAAGCGGCCGACCGCGGGTTCACCGCCGCGTTCACGGCCTCGTTCCCCGAGGTGCACTCCGAGGTGCGCGAGCGAACCTCGGAGAAGTTCGCGGCTTTGGTGCAGCGGGCGAAGGACAGCGGGCAGTTGCGTGCCGACTTCTCGCCGCACGACCTGACGCTGGTGCTCATGGCCAACGGCGGACTTGCCGGCGTGCCCGTGGAGGTCGCGACGGCCGCCTCCCGGCGCCTGGTCGCGTACCTGCTGGAGTCGTTCCGGAGCGGCACGGACGCGCTGCCGCCGCCCGTGCCGCTCAGCCTGGACCTCGTGCTTCGTTAGCCGGGATGCGCGCCGACGGTGTCGCGGATCATCGCGCCGAGGTCGGCGGAGCCCATCCGCGCGCAGTGGGCGCAGCAGAAGAACTTGCCCTCCACCTCCACGCCGTGCCCGATCACGCGGCAGTCGCAGTGCTCGCAGCGCGGCGCCAGCCGTTGGATCGCGCACTCGAAGCTGTCGAACGTGTGCACGCCGCCGCCGACGGTGCGCACCTCGAAGGCCATCCAGTACTCGTTGCCACAGACGTCACAGGTCGCCATGCGCGGAAGACTGCGGCAGGTCAGCCGGGTCGGCAACTCGAACGTCGAGCCGCGCGACCAGCGTCTTCGGGGCAATCACCCGATAGGCGTCCTCGACGAGATCCGCGACGACGTCCCAGTCGACCGGCACGTCCAGGTACACGCCGAGCCAGCCGCGGTGGCCGACGTAGGGCGGGCGGAAGTAGTTCCCGGGGGCCTGGGCGACGAGGGTCTCCTGAACACCAGGGCCCGCCGCGCACCAGAACGCGCTGCGGTCGTCGTGGTGGTGGTCGGCCGAGGTCACGAAGGTCTTCTTGCCGCGGACGAACCAGGTGGGTTCGCCGTGACTCAGGCGTTCCGTCACCTCTGGCAACGCCAGACAGAGGCGGCGCAGGTGTTCGAGTGCGTCCACCCGAACATCCTGCGCCATTTTCGGTGTGTCAGCCGGTGCCGGCGCGAATCGCGCTGATCAGCTCACCGTTGGCCGTGTCACCGGAGAGTTCCCAGAAGAACACGCCGCCCATGTTCTGGCCGCTCGCCCACGAGATCTTGCTGCGGACGGTGGCCGGGGTGTCGTAGCTCCACCACTGGCTGCCGCACTTGGCGTACGCGGTGCCGGCGACGGTTCCGTTGGCGGGACAACGGGTCTTGAGCACCTTGTAGTCCTCGATGCCCGCCTCGTACGTGCCTGGAGCGGCGCCGGTCGCCGTGCCGCCGGGTGCCGCCTGAGTGACGCCGGTCCAGCCGCGGCCGTAGAAACCGAGGCCCAGCAACATCTTGCTCGCCGGAATGCCCTTGCTCTTGAGCTTCTGGATCGCCGCGTCGGTGTTGAAACCGGCCGTCGGGATGCCGGGGTACGACGTGAGCGGCGAGTGCGGAGCCGTCGGGCCCTGTGCCGCCCAGGCGCCGAAGAAGTCGTACGTCATCGGGTTGTACCAGTCCACGTACTGCGCGGCGCCGGCGTAGTCGGCCTTGTCGATCTTGCCGCCGGTCGACGCGTCCGCGGTGATCGCGGCGGTCACGAGGTTACCGCTGCCGAAACGGCTCCTGACGGCCTGCATCAGCGTCTTGAACGAGTTGAAACCGCTGGTGTCACAGGTGAGTCCGCACGCGTTGGGGTACTCCCAGTCGATGTCGATGCCGTCGAACACGTCCGCCCAGCGCGGGTCCTCGACGAGCTTGTAGCAGGAGTCCGCGAACGCCGCCGCCGCGCTCGGGCTGCTCGCCGCCGCCGGGAAGCCTCCGGACCAGGTCCAGCCGCCGAACGAGAACAGGACCTTGAGGCCCGGATTCAGCTTCTTGAGCTTGCGCAGCTGGTTGAAGTTGCCGCGCAACGCACCCGTGTCCCACGTGTCCGTCGTACCGTCCACAGAGGACGCCGCATCGTAGAACTTGTCGTAGTCCGCGTAGGTGTCACCGAGTACGCAACGGCCACCACTCACGTTGCCGAACGCGTAGTTGATGTGCGTGAGCTTGCTCGCCGAGCCGGACGAGCGGATGTTCTTCACGTGGTAATTGCGCTGGTAGACGCCCCACTGCACGAAGTAGCCGACGACGCGTTTCGCGATCGCCTGCGCGCCGATCTCCTGCTGTGGCGCGGCTTGCGCCGGGGGTGCCGCGAGGCTCGCTGCCGTCAAGAGGGCTGTCGCCGCCGCGATGATTCTGCGCCTGAACATAGCGGTCTCCTCGATGGGTGACTGCGCGGCGGCGCTGCTCTCAAGCTAGGTGGACTAGACCACTGCCGTCAATGGTCGAACCGAACCCACGGCCAGGCCGTACAGAGAGGGAAGATGCGGCGAGAGCGAAGAAAGGACCCGGGGTGTGGGGTGTCCCCACTGTGACGGCGATCGACGCGGTTCGCGCTCTCCGCGAACAGAGATCCCCTGAGAGAGCGGGACCGGCCGGATTCGAACCGGCGTTCTCCCTCCGTTCGGAGGGCGCGTCGACCACTGCGCTACAGGCCCCTCGCCACCGCGCCCTTCACACTAGTCGGCGATTGGCGGGCCGTATGCCCTGCGAAAGTGTTGGACCCAATAAGGTTCACGGACCAACCCCGAACTGGACGGTGTCGTGCCCGGGATCGACTACTACGAGTTGCTCGGTGTCAACCGGGGCGCCAGTGCCTCGGAGATCAAGTCGGCCTACCGCTCTCTCGCCAAGGTCATGCACCCCGACGCGGGTGGGACGTCTGGCGGCTTCCGGCTGCTCCAGGAGGCCTACGAGACGCTGAAGGACCCGGTCCGGCGCGCCGACTACGACCGACCGGCCAGGCCGGCGCCCACGGTCGTCCGCCCCCAGACACGCCCCCGACCTCGCCGAACAGGCCACACAGGCCGTCTGCGCGACTTCGGTGACGACCCGAACTACGCGGCACCACGCCCCCGCGTCGACCTCGGCTCGATGGAGTGGTGGCACCGCATCGACCTCGGTGCGCGCGTCCGCTACGTCCCCGCGACCGGCCTCGGCCACGCCCCCGCGGCGGCTGCGATCGGTGGGTGGTTCGTCCTTCTTCTCCCGTTGGCGATGCCGCTCTCCCCGCTGCTCCTGGCCGTCTGGCTGCCCCTCGTGGCGGGAGCCGGTTACGGGGCGTTCCGACTGGTGCGCCGCTACATGACGGTCGCGCGGGCCGAACGGGCGTTCGCCGGTGAGTACGACGGCAACACGATTTTCGGCCGTCCGGGTGAAAACAGACGCGAACGGCTGACCGCCGGACTGCTCACGGAGTACATGACGCAGCTACCGGGCGTGCGCATCTTCCACGGCCTCGCCTGGCCGGGCTCGGTCTTCACCGACATCGACCACGCCCTGCTCTGCGGCCGCCGCCTGGTCCTGATCGAGTCGAAGTCGTGGCTGCCCGGCCACTACTACTGCGACGAGGACGGCGAACTCTGGCGCAACGGCCACCCGTTCCGCGGCGGCGGCTCCCAACTGCTCGACGGCGTCGAGCGCTTCGCCGAACTCCTGCCGTGGCTGGAGATCCGCGGCGCCCTGATCATCTACCCGAGCCGCGCCGGCGAGGTCACCTGCGACGACGACCTCGACTTCGAGGTGCCGCCGATGACCCCGGAGCAGTTCGTCAGCGAGATCGGCGACTGGCTGGCCGACGACCCGGCCACCGTCGACCGCGAGGCCCTGCGCGCCCTGGTGCGCCAGGTGATCTCCGAAGTCCGCGTGGCCGGCGCCTGACCGCACCCGGACGACCGACCGGCGTGAGGCCGGACGGAGCAGTTCGTGTCAGGATTGCCGTCATGACCCGCACGTTGTGCCTCGCGCAGAACCCGGACGCGGACGCACTCCTCGCGTCGGACATGTTCGCCCTGCTGACCGGAATGTTGCTGGACCAGCAGATTCCGATGGAGAAGGCGTTCTCCGGCCCCAAGGTCCTGGCCGACCGCATGGGCGGCCTGGACGTGCACCGCATCGCCGAGGCCGACCCGGAGGCCTTCGCCACCATCATGGCCACGCCGCCCGCCGTGCACCGGTTCCCCGGTTCCATGGCCAAGCGGGTGCAGGCGCTGTCGCAGTTCGTCGTCGAGACCTACGACGGCGACGTGACGCGGATCTGGGCCGACGGGGACGGGGCGGCGGTGTTCAAGCGGCTCAAGGCGTTGCCCGGGTTCGGGGATCAGAAGGCCAAGATCTTCCTGGCACTTTTGGGCAAACAGTTCGACGTCACGCCCGCCGGGTGGCGTGAGGCCGCCGGGCACTACGGGGACGAAGGAAGCCGACGTAGCGTCGCTGACGTGCGCGATCAGAAGTCGTTGCTCGAGGTCCGCGACTTCAAGAAGGCCGCCAAGGCCGCCGCCAAGAAGTAGCACGGACTGTTCATCGTCTGGTGCACTGGACGTCCGCCGCCAGCCCGAACGAGGTGCGATCTTGCTGCCTCGTGAGAGAAGGGGCGGTTGCGTTGCGCATCAAGGCGATTGGCGTTTTCACGGTTGTGGCGCTCGGTCTGGGCGCTGCAGCGGCTGACGCTGCCACCACGTGGCCCGGTGACTCGGCGACCAGGACGGCTGACGGCACGAACGTGTTCGGCAAGAACCTCAGCGGGTTGTCGTTCGAGAGTGCCGGCGTCGTGTGGGCGGTGAAGAACGGGCCTTCCACGCTCTACCGGCTCGTGCCGAGCGGCAGCACGTGGAAGGTCGACTCGAAGAGGTCGCTGAAGTTCAAGAACGGGAAGGGCGACCCGGACGCCGAGGGTGTGGTGAGCACGCCGGACGGGCTGTTCGTCGTCACCGAGCGGGACAACGACAACGGTGACGTCAGTTCGCCGATGGTGTTGAAGTTCGGCAGTGGCAGCAACGCGGCCGCTGAGTGGAAGCTGCCCGGGATGCCGTCGGTCGACCCCAACGACGGGCCCGAGGCCATCTCGTGGATTCCGGACTCGTTCCTGACCGCGCAGCAGTTCAAGGACGACACCGGCAAGCTCTACAACCCCGCCGACTACCCCGCGCACGGGACCGGGTTGTTCGCGGTCGGGCTGGAGGCCACGGGCGGGATCTTCCTGTACGCGCTGCAGGACGGTGGGGCGAAGCTGGTCTCGAAGTTCGCGAGCGGGCAGGCGCAGGTGATGGACCTGGAGTGGGAGAACAACAGGCTCTGGGCCACCTGCGACAGCAACTGCAGCGGGCGGGCGACGACGCTCGCGATCAGTGACGGGAAGTTCAAGGTGACGGCGACGTACGACCGGCCGTCGAAGCTGCCGAACGTGAACCTCGAGGGTTTCGCGATCTCGCCGAGCTGTGTGAGCGGCAAGAAGGTCGTGCTGTGGTCGGACGACGACAACACGAGCAGTCACGCGCTCAGGAGCGGTTCGCTGAACTGCACGGTCTAGAAGAGGATTGTCGGGGTGCGGAACTATGCTCCCGCGCGTGACCGCACCCCACATCCCCGGCCTGACCGACCTGAGACCGTTGGGCGCGGGCGGGTTCGCCACCGTCTACACCGCCCACCAGGCACAGCTCGGTCGTGACGTCGCCGTCAAGATCGACAACCGGGTGCTCGTCGACGAGCGCGACCGGAGGCGGTTCCTGCGCGAGGCGCAGGCGGCTGCCAAGTTGTCGGGCCATCCGCACGTCGTCGGGGTGCACGACGCGAACATCACCGGCCAGGGCACGCCGTACATCGTGATGGAGCTGTGCACGGGCGGGTCGCTCGCCGACCAGCTCGATCGGCAGGGGCGGCTGCACCCCGACCAGGTGCGGGATCTCGGCATCAAGCTCGCCGACGCACTGGCCGCGGCTCATCAGGTCGGCGTGCTGCACCGGGACATCAAGCCCGGCAACATCCTCGTCGACCGCTACGGCACGCCGAAGCTGGCCGACTTCGGGCTCGCGGCGCTGCTCGACGCGCAGGGCGGCAGCACGGTCACGCGTGACGCCCTGAGCCCCAGCTACGCGCCGCCCGAGGCGTTCGCGATGGCCGAGCCGACGCCGCAGGCCGACGTGTACAGCCTCGCCGCGACGCTCTACACGTTGCTCGCGGGCAAGCCGCCGCGTCCGGTGCCGTGGCCGATCACGTCGTTCGACCAGCTCGGCGAGATCCTGCGCCGGCCCGTGCCCGCGGTGCCGGGGGTGCCGGCCGCGTTGCACGAGGCTCTGGCGAGGGCGCTGCACCCGGACGCGAACCTGCGCACGCCCAGTGCCGCGCAGCTGCGCGACGAACTGGTCGACCCGATGCGGATGCCGACCGTGCCGGTCCCTCCCCCGCCCAAGCGCAAGACGTGGCCGTTGGTCGCGGCCGCGGCCGGACTGGTCGTCGCGATCGTGGCGGGCGTGTTCGTGTGGAACCTCTTCGACAAGGACAAGGCAGAAGCCCAGGGGCCCGGACCGGCGACGACACAGCCGGGCGGCGCGGAGGACGTCCCGCCGTTCCTCAAGAAGTGCGGCAAGGGGTTCTGCATCGACCAGTCGACCTGCTTCCGCGGGATCGTCAGCATCGGCGGCAACCCCGCTTCGGCGCGGAAGGTCGGCAGCTGCTCCACCGAGCACTACTGGGAGGCGTTCGGAGGTGGCTGGCTCTCCGGGGAGATCCCGGCGGTCGACTCCGACGAGTTGCTGGCGTCAACCGAGGTGAAGGACGTCTGCACGCCCGAGGTGATGAAGGCCGCCACCCGGCCGACCGTCGACACCACCGGCTGGGAGAGGACCGCGGTCGGGTTCCAGGACGGCACCCGCAACTACTTCCTCTGCCTCGCCTCGCAGCCCGAGGCCGGCGAGGTCGTGACGAGCGCTTTCGGCAGCTGACCTAATCCACTTGCGACGGTCGGTAACGTAGACCGACGTGCGTGTTCACGCCGATTTGATCATTGCTGGATTCCGAAGGTACTCGACCTACCGACAAGCGATGCTGGCCGGAATGACCACGAACGTGGTCTTCGGCCTGCTGCGGGTCGCCGTTCTCGTCGCCGCGCTCAAGGCGGCGAACGGTGACATCGCGGACTACAACATCGCTGCCACCAACACTTATGTCTGGATCGGGCAGGGGCTGCTCGGGTTCATCCTGTTGTGGGGAACCAACGAGCTCGCCGAGCGCGTGCGATCCGGTGACGTGGTGGTAGACCTCTACCGGCCGTGGAACCTGCAGGGCGCCCTTCTCGCGGAGGACGTCGGGCGGGGCGGTTACGCGTTTCTGACGCGGCTCGTCCCGCCGATGGTGTTCGGCATGCTGCTGTTCCCGTTCCAGTTCCCCGAGAACGCGGTGCAGTGGCCGTTGTTCCTGGTCAGTGCGCTCATCGCGCTGGTGATCTGCTTCGGCTGCCGGTTCCTCATCGACGTCAGCTCGTTCTGGCTGATCGACAACCGGGGGCTCTACGGGTTCTGGAACGTCTCGTCCGGCCTGCTGTGCGGGCTGACGGTGCCCATCGCGTTCTTCCCCGAGTGGGCTCGCGACGTGCTCTGGATGACGCCGTTCCCCTCCTTGCTGCAGGCGCCGATCGACGTGTTCCTCGGGCACGGTGATCCGGTGAAACTCCTGCTCCTGCAGGCGTTCTGGGCCGTGGTCGTCCTGGCGGCCGGCCACTTCACGCTGCAACGAGCGGTGCACAAGGTGGTGTTGCAGGGTGGCTGACGTCATCTACCCCAGGCTGATCGGCGCACGGCTGAGAAGCCAGATGTCCTACCGCGCGTCGTTCGCGCTCGACCTCGTCACGCAGGTGCTGGCGCAGTGGATCGAGCTGGTCGTCATCCTCGTGCTGTTCGGTCACATCAGCGCGCTCGGCGGGTTCACCAAGGACGAAGTGCTGCTGATGTACGCGTTCGCCGGCATCGCGTTCGGCATCGCCGACCTCTTCGCCGGGCAGCTCGACAACCTGCCGAACTACATTCGCACCGGCACGTTCGACGTGCTGCTGATGCGACCGCTCGGCACGCTGCCGCAGATCATGGTGTCGGATGTCCGCCTGCGCAGGCTCGGGCGCATCATCGGCGCGATCGCCGTGATGGTCTACGCGCTGACGCACGTCGGCATCGGCTGGACACCCGCGAAGGTCGCGCTGACCATCGCCACGCCGCTGGCCGGCGCGGTCATCTACGGCGCGGTCTGGGTGGTGGCGTGCTCGGTCTGCTTCTGGATCGTCGAAGGGCGCGAGTTCGCCAACGCGGTCACCTACGGCAGCAACACCTTCACGTCGTACCCGATCAACGTCTACTCGCGGCCGCTGCGCTGGCTGATGGCGTTCATCGTGCCGGGGGCGTTCGTCGCGTACTACCCGAGCCTCGCGCTGCTCGGGAAGCAGGATCCGCTCGGCCTTCCTGGCTGGGTCGGCTGGACATCACCGCTCGTCGCGGGGCTGGCGGCGGTCGTCGCCGGGTTCGTGTGGCGGTTCGCGGTCAGGCACTACCGGGGAACGGGATCATGATCGAGGTCAGGGAGCTCCGCAGGGAGTTCAAGGTCGCCACGTCGAAAGGCCTGCGGCGCAACTACAGGACCGTCACGGCGGTGGACGGCGTCACGTTCGACGTGAAGGCCGGGGAAGCCGTCGGGTACGTCGGGCCGAACGGCGCCGGCAAGTCCACGACGATCAAGATGCTGACCGGGATCCTGGTGCCGACCAGCGGCCACATCAGGGTGAACGGCGTGGATCCGTCGAGGCAGCGGCGCGATCTCGCGAAGCGCATCGGTGTCGTGTTCGGCCAGCGCAGCCAACTCTGGTGGGACCTGCCGCTCCAGGACAGCTTCGACCTGCTCAGGTCCATCTACCGCGTGTCAGCCGAGGACTACCGGAAGCGGCTCGACGAGTGCGTCGAACTCCTTGGGCTGCAAGAGCTTCTGATCACGCCGGTGAGGCAGCTCTCACTGGGGCAACGGATGCGTGGCGAGATCACCGCCGCCCTGCTGCACGCCCCGGAGCTCCTGGTGCTGGACGAGCCGACGATCGGCCTCGACCTGGAGTCCAAGGAACGCCTCAGGGAGTTCCTCGCGGACATCAACACCCGCCGTGGCACAACACTTCTGCTCACCACTCACGACCTCGACGACATCGAACGGCTGTGCCCGCGGCTGATGGTGATCGACCACGGCCGGGTGCTCGCCGACGGACCGCTGGACGAGCTGCGCGCCGAGGTCACCCCTGACCGCGAGCTCGTCATCGACCTCAGGGAACCGGGCCCGGCACCGGACGTCCCTGGAGTAACGGCGGTGCGCAGCGAGGCCAACGGGTTGCGACACCACCTCACGTTCAGGAGAGCGGAGACGACGGCGGCGCAGTTGATCACCCAGGTGGTGCGGCAGGTGGAGGTCCACGACCTCGCCGTCGTGGAGCCGGAAATCGACGACGTCATCCGCAAGCTCTACCAACGGCAACTCGATCAAGACGTACGTCGGTAGAGTCATGAGCAACGAATCCGGACACATCGGGCACAAGGAGAGCGAATGCGCCTAGTTGGACCGCTTGCCGCTGCTGTCATCGCGTTGGGCAGCTTGACGGCGTGCGACACGATCCAGGGCGTCAGCGACACCGCGGACAAGGTGAAGTTGTGCGCCGACGCGATCTCGCTCCTGGGCTTCTCGCCGGACATGAGCGACCCGCAGAAGGCTCTGGAGGAGACCCAGGCCAAGGCGAAGGAGCTCGAGACCCTCGCGAACTCCTCGCCGGACGAGAACGTGAAGAAGGCTCTCGAAGAGGCCGCGAACGGCATGCAGAACGTGAACTCCGCGGCGGACTGGGTGGCCCAGAAGGCCGACCTCGCCGCGAAGGTCTCCTCGGCTTGCGGCGGATGAGCACTTGAGCCCTGTTGCGCGCCTCCGGTGTCGGCTTAGGCTTTAACGCGTTCGACGCGCCAAGCCTCGGCCGCACACCGGAGGTGTTGCAGCACCATGCAAGCAACAGTGGGTGACAGGCTCCACGTTCACAGCCGCTCCATCGGCCTCGAGGAGCGCCTCGGCGAGATCCTCGAAGTGCGCGGGAGCGACGGGCATCCGCCGTACCTCGTCCGCTTCAACGACGGTCACGAGGGCCTGGTGTTCCCCGGCCCCGACTGCGTCGTCGAGTCGCGGGGCACGATCTAACCGTTGAGAACGGTCGCGATGAGCTCCTCGGCCAGCTGAGGAGTCGCTGCCGCCACGCCTGACCACCGGTGGGTCAGGTCGGGTTCGAACGTGAACGGCCGCCCGCGCAGGTCGACCAGCACCCCGCCCGCGGCGGGGACGGTGACCAGCGCCGTCGCGAGGTCCATGATCCGGTGCGTGTCGCTGCCCGGATCGATGAACGCGTCTACCGTGCCCTCCGCGACCAGCATGGTCTCCAGGCACGTCGTGCACAGCACACGGATGCGATCTGCGCGGTTCGCGATGCGCAGCCACGCGTCCTGAGTGCTTTTCTTGGGGCGCATGATGCACACGGACGCGCCGTCCAACGTCGTGCGTCCGGTGGTGCGGAACGACGTCGGCACTCCTGCGCGCGCATGCCACGCACGGCCCGTGTCGAACCAGGTCGTCAGAGCTTCTTTTGCCGTGCCGTCTTCAACGAGTGCACCGGCGAAGCAAGAGAGAGGGACGCCGAACGCGGCGTTCGCGGACCCGTCGACCGGGTCGATGACGAGGGTGATCGAGGAACCGTTGTCGACGAACCCGGCTTCCTCGGAGAGCAGGTTCACGCGATTGCGGTGGATGGACTCCAGGATCGCGTCCTCGACGATGCGGTCGACGAGCATCGTCGGTGTTCCGTCGGCGCCGTCCGCCACTTCTTCGCGGAGTTCGAGGCGCGTGTGCAGAGATCGGGCACGCCCGTACGCCGCCGACGCCGCGCGGGCGGCATCAGCGAGCGCAGGGTGCACGTCATCGGAGAGCTGTGGCTGGGGAACGTCCCACGGGATCAGCACGTTCCCCACACTGCCACGAAAAACTCAGATCAGGCCGAGGCCCTTGACCGCGTCGCGCTCCTCGACGAGCTCGGCGACCGAGGCGTCGATGCGGGCGCGGGAGAACTCGTCGATCTCCAGGCCCTGGATGATCTCGTAGGAACCACCCGAGGTGCGGACCGGGAACGACGAGATGATGCCCTCGGGCACGCCGTACGAACCGTCCGACGGGATGGCCATCGAGGTCCACTCGGTGCCGTTGACCCAGTCGTAGACGTGGTCGATGGCGGCGTTCGCGGCCGACGCGGCGGACGACGCGCCACGGGCCTCGATGATCGCCGCGCCGCGCTTGGCGACGGTCGGGATGAAGTCGTTCTCCAGCCACGCCTGGTCGTTCACGGCCTCGGCGGCGGTCTTGTCTCCGACCTTGGCGTGGAACAGGTCCGGGTACTGGGTGGCCGAGTGGTTGCCCCAGATCGTCATGTTCTGGATGTCCGTGACCGCGACGCCCAGCTTCTTGGCGAGCTGCGACAGGGCGCGGTTGTGGTCCAGACGCGTCATCGCGGTGAAGCGCTCGCGCGGGACGTCCGGCGCGTGCTGCTGGGCGATGAGGGCGTTGGTGTTGGCCGGGTTGCCGACCACGAGGACCTTCACGTCGTCAGCGGCACCGGCGTTGATCGCCTCGCCCTGCGGCTTGAAGATGCCACCGTTGGCTTCGAGGAGGTCGCCGCGCTCCATGCCCTTGGTGCGGGGGCGGGCGCCGACGAGCAGGGCCACGTTCACGCCGTCGAACGCGGTCTTCGCGTCGTCGGTGATCGTGATTCCCTTGAGCAGCGGGAAGGCGCAGTCGTCCAGCTCCATCGCGGTGCCCTCGGCGGCCTTCAGCGCGGGGGTGATCTCCAGCAGCCGCAGGTTGACCGGGGTGTCCGGGCCGAGCAGGTGGCCGGAAGCGATGCGGAAGAGCAGTGCGTAGCCGATCTGGCCGGCTGCACCGGTGACAGTGACGTTCACGGGCGTGCGGGTCATGAGCCTTCCCGAATGACGGTCCTCGTTGACGTCGGGCAGGTCGCCCGGCGACCCGCACGTTACCAACACGTGGCCGATGGCAGAGTGTGAGAGTGGACATCCCCGACGAAGAGATCGGCGAGGACTACTCCGACGCCGTCATGCCCGGTCAGCACTGGGAGAAGCGGTCTTTCACCGACTGCGACTTCACCGAGGCCGACCTCCGCGAGCTCGTCACGACGGGGTGCACGTTCACCCGGTGCGACTTCACCCGGACGGATCTCGGCGAGTCGAAGCACCAGGCGACGGCGTTCCGTCAGTGCACCTTCGACCGCACCGTGCTGACCCGGTCGTCGTTCAACTCGTGCAGCCTCATGGGCTCGAACTTCGTCGACTGCGTGCTGCGGCCCGTCACCTTCACCGAGGTGGACTTCACGCTGGCGTCGCTCGTGAAGGCGCCGCTGTACGACCTGAAGCTCGGTGGCCAGCGGTTCCGCGAGACGAACCTCGTCGAGGCGGACCTGCGCAACACCGACCTGAGCAAGGCGGACCTGATGGGCGCGCGGCTGCTCGACACCAGGCTGGAGGGCGCCGACCTGCGCGGGGCGATGGTGGACGCGAACGGGCTCCGGCAGGCCAAGCTCGCCGGCGCCCTGATCGACATCGACCAGGCGATCGCGTTCGCGGCCGCCTACGGCCTAGTTGTGTCGTGACGTGATGCGCACGGACGGGTGGATGCGCACGGCCAGTTCCCCGTCCGCGAACTCCACGACGGCGTGCGACTCACCCCGGCCCGAGCGCACGAGCAACCGGCTCGCGCCCTCGCGGTAGAGGTCGACCACGGGTTCGCCGCCCTGCGACCACCGCACCCGCACGGAAGCGGCGAGCTCGTCGAACGAGAGCAGCACGTCCTCGACCCGGACGACCTTGATCCACGGCTCGTCCCCGGTTTCGGGGACGACCCCGAACGCGTCGAGGATCTCGGCGTCGGACGGCACCTGCATCATCGTCTCCAGAACGAACCACCTGACATGGCTGTGGCCGGGATCCGCACGGATCCCGGCCACCTCAGAACCAAGCGGTCAGTGGTCGGCTGATCCCGTGATCTCCACGAGAACGCCGTCCGCGACCATCTCCTCGACCGCCTTCGGCAGCAGGTAGGCGGTGCCGCCACCGGGCTGTTCGAACCACGGCACGGCCACGCCCGTCAGCACCTCGAGCGGGCGGCGCAACCGGTACACGCGGTACGGGCGGTTGATCCACGACGGCACGAGACTGCGTTCCGGGAACGGCGTGCCCGCCACGTAGACGAGGTTGCCGCTCTGGTCGCCGTAGCGGTCGATCTCGGTGCCCGCCGGCAGCTCGAACATCTGCTTGTGGCGGAACAACGTCAGCGGCGGCTCGCCCGCGAGCGGTGAGATCGGGAACTTCCGCTTCGACGGTTCCTCCTGCGCCACGGCGGCGGCGACCGGCGAGGGTGCCGGGGCCTGCTGCGGTGCGGGTGGCGGAACCGGCTGCACCTTCGTCGGGGCAGCGGCCGGGGGCGGCGGCGCCTGCTGCACCTGCGTCGGAGCCTGTGCCTGGGGCTGTGCCTGCGGCATCGGCGGGCGCTGCGGGGGAACGGGCCGACGCGGCTCCTCGCGGAAGCCGTTGGTGATCGGCCTCGGCGCAGGAGGCGGAGGTGTCCGCGGAATCGTGCGGAAGTTGCCCAGCACCAGCCTGCCGACCAGGTACGCCGACGCGTCCTCGACCTTGTCGAACCGCACGGGGTTCTTCGGGCCGTGGTCGAACCAGCACACCTCCCAGCTGTCGCCGTCGAGGCGCAGCGTCCAGGTGCGGTCGGCGGGCTCGCCGCCGATCCGGAACACGCCGTGCGGCACGTTGAGGTCGTCGAGCGCGCGGCGGGTGCCCGCCAGCTCGCGGTCCTCCTCCTGCGTGACCTGCCGCGGCGGCTTGACCGGCTCCGGCTCCGGCTCCGGTTCGGGTTCCGGCTCGCTGAACAGCGCCGCGTCGAACTGGGTGGTCTCCTCGGAGCGCGTCGGCGCCGGCGGGGACACGGGAACCACGGGCACGACCGGCAGAACCTCGGCGGCGGGCTCCGGTTCGAAGTGCGAGTCGAGCTGCGCCTCGAAGCGGTCCTCGAACTCCGGCTCGAACGCGGTCGCCTCGAAGGAGGTCGTGGACTCGATCTCCTCCTCGGCGAGGTCGGGCTCGTCCTCGGTCACCGCGACGACCGGGTGCTCCTCGGTGACCTCGGCCGGGCTCTCCAGCGGCTCGTCGAGGACCGGGCTCCACGCCATCGTGTCCTGCATGACGTCGCGCGGACGTTCCTCGGTCTCCGCGACCAGGTGGTCCGTGAGCTCCTCTTCGCGGTGGTGCGTGAGGAGCTCGGGCTCGTCCGGCCCTGCGGTGGGGATCTCGGGTTCCTCTGGGACGTCCACGTCTACGTGTTCGTCCCGGAGGTCGGTTTCGTTCGGCTTCTCGGCGACGAACTCCGCGACCGGTTCCGGAGCGGGTTCCCGGACTGGCTCCCGGACTGGCTCCCGGACTGGCTCCCGGACGGGTTCCCTGACGGGTTCCCGAACGGGCTCCGGCGCCGCGACCTCCGCGACCTCGCTCGGGTGCGGGGCGAACAGGTCCATGCCCGCGCCGTACGTGTCGCGCAGGGTCCGGTCGTCGACGGTGCCGGGCATGCCGTCCGAGTCGAAGACGACCCGATAGGGAGGGCCGTCGCCGGTCAGCGGCGGTGCGGCGACCGCGAGCGTCTCGCCGAGGTCGTCGGCGGGCTCGGGCTTGCGCTGCGGCTCCTCGACGACAGGCGGTTCGGGGTAGAACGGCTCGAAGTCGTACTCCTCCTCCGCGTCGTCCGCCGTCTCCGCCTCGGGGGCCTCGAACTTGGGGGCCGTGACGAACTGCGTCGCGTCCACCGAGGGTTCGGGCTCCGGTTCGGGCTCGACCGGCGTCGGCACCACGGTGCCGGGAGGCGCGGCGGGAGCGCCCAGGTTCGCCGCGGCGGCGAGCCTCGACTCCTCACTCACCTCCGGCAGGGTGAAACCGGCGGCACGGGCGCGTTCGACCAGCTCGGGCTCGGGCGGCACGCCGTACTTGCGCAGGTAGTACGCGACTCCGGCGGGCCAGATCCACGCACCGTCCGTCTGGAATCCCGACGGCACGATCGGCGGCGCGTCGGGGTGCAGCACGTCGTTGTCGAAGCCACGCCCGGCCACGGCGACCGGCGCGTTCGACAGGTACGCGAGCAGCGGCGCGACCTCGGGCTCCGGCACCGGCGGCCGGTTGACCGACGGACGACCGTTCGGTCCGGCGCCGTCGAACACGCGGACGGTCCGGAACACCGGCGTCGGCGGGTTCAGCCTGCGGCGCAGCCACTCCGGGACGTTCTCCTCGGCACGCGGGAAGAACCGCATCTCGTCGAAGTACGCCTGCTGCGGAGGTGGCGTCTGCCAGCTCGGCTCCGCGCGGTCGAAGTCGAGGTTGTAGCTGGAGGGGTGGTCGAGCTGGTACCGGGCATTGGTCCAGCTGCCCCGGCCCTCGCGGTGCATTCCGGCGCGCAGGCGCGCGAACAGCGAGGCCGCGTCCTGCGGCACCGCCCAGGCGCGCTTCGAGCCGTCCTGCAGCTTGAGTTCGGCCTCCAGTTCGAAGTACCGGCCGGTGGCGCGGTACTGCGCGGTGACACTGCGCCAGTCCTCTGGTGCGGCCCGCATCAGAGTCAGGCCGATCTGCTTAACCAGAGCGTCCTGCTCGGTAGGGTTCAACGGCTTCGGCTCGGACACGCCAACATCTTCCCCCGCAACTCGCCGGATCGCACACGTCCCCCGCCAATGCGCCGAACGGTGGAGACCCGACCATAACGCGGTGGACGTGCATGGTTAAAGCTGATCAAGAACACTTTCGTCCGGTCTGGAGGGCATGTGACGCGGTCCTCGCAGGTGACCGGTGGTCTGCTGGCGGCGGCGGGCGGAGTGGCCATCGCGGTCCAGGCGCGTGTCAACTCCTCGCTCGCGCAGTCGCTGGGCAACGGGCTGCTGGCCGCGTTGATCTCCTTCGCCGGCGGGTGGTTCGTGCTGCTCGCGGTGGTGCTGTCCCGGCAGTCCGGACGGGACGGGCTGCTGCGGCTGCGGGACGCGCTGCGGCACCGGCGCATCCGGTGGTGGGAGTGCGTCGGCGGCATCAGCGGCGCCGTGCTCGTCGGCTCGCAGGGCCTCGCGGTCGCGACCATCGGTGTGGCGGTGTTCACGGTCGCGGTGGTGATCGGGCAGGTCGTGAGCAGCATGGTCATGGACAACCTCGGGGTCGGTCCCGGCGAGTCGAAGCCGATTACAAAGACACGTGTCGTCGGAGCGGCCGTCGGTGTTATCGCCGTCACGATCGCGGTGTCGGACCGGTTCACGTCGCCCGGCGGGTTGTGGCTCGCGGTGCTGCCGCTGGTCGCGGGACTGCTGATGGGCTGGCAGCAGGCGGTGAACGGGCTGGTGCGCGAGGCCGCGGTCAGCTCCGTGGCGACGATCCTGGTGAACTTCAGCGTGGGCACGGCGGCGTTGGCGCTGGTCAACGCCGTGACGTGGAGTGGCGTGCCCGGCACGTTCCCCTCGCAGTGGTGGCTGTACCTCGGCGGGTTGCTGGGCATCGTGGGCGTGGGCGGCGCGATCACGTCGGTGCGGTTCATCGGCGTGCTGATGGTCGGGTTGTGCGGCGTGTCCGGGCAGCTCATCGGGGCCGTGCTGCTCGACGCGGTGAGCGGGCACCTGGCGTTGCCGACGGTCATCGGCGTGGCGCTGACGCTGGTGTCGGTGGGCATCGCGGCCCTGCCCAATGGGAGGATGAGGACGTGACTGCGACGCTGCTCAACGGCAACGAAACACGGAACGCGCTGTTCGAGGACCTCAAGGCGCGGGTCGCCGCGCTGCCCGGCTCAGTCGGTCTCGCCACCGTGCTGGTCGGCGACGACCCCGGCTCGCACTCGTACGTCAAGGGCAAGCACCGGGCGTGCGAGAAGGTCGGCATCAAGTCGATCCGGCGCGACCTGCCCGAGTCGATCACGCAGGAGGAGCTGGAAGCCGTCATCGACGAGCTGAACGCGAACCCCGGTGGCGCCGGCCCGATGACCGTCGCGATGCTGCTCACCAACACCGTCGAAGCCGCCGAGCGCGCCCATGCAGCGGTCTGACGCGGAAGCGCTCATGCCGGAACAGCGCTGGCGTTCGGGCCCCGCGAAGCACCTGCCGTTCGCGCTGGTGCTCGGGGTCGCTGCGCTCGGGCTGGTGCGGATCTTCCAGTACCACTGGCGGCAGGGCGCCGTGCTGCTCGGCGTGTCGTTGCTGGTCGCGGCCGTGCTGCGGATCCTCGTGACCGACGAGCAGGCGGGTCTGATCAAGATCCGCGGCCGTGGCATGGACGCGTTCCTGTACTCGACGCTGGGCATCGTGGTGATCGCCGTCGCCCTGACGATCACCGGCGGCCCGCTCAGCCGATAGCTCGGTCCACCATGACCTCGACCAGCTCGTCGAGGTCCATGGTGGCCACCACGTCCGGCAGCGTCAGCCGTTCGTAGATCAGCCCCGTCATCGCGAAGTACAGCGAGACGACGGTCATCCGGTCGCCCGGCAGCTTCGACTCCTCGTTGAACGCGACGTTGGCCTCGATGTTCTCGGCGATCGTGCTCGTGAGCGCCTGCCGGATCTCCGGCCTCCTGGTGGCCTCCAGCCGCAGCTCCATCATCGCGAGGTAGCAGGCCTTGTCGGCGTCCGCCCGCTTGATGATGTCGTGCATGAACTTCACCGTCAGCGACCTGTCGCGCGGCATCGCCAACGACTGGGCGACCGACTCGTCGGACGGCATGAGCCGGTCGTGCACCCGCGTCATGACGTTCGACATCAGCTCGTCGCGGTTCGCGAAGTAGTTCGACGCCGTGCCCGCCGGCACCCGCGCCTTCGCGTCGATCGCGCGGTAGGTCAGCCCCCGCGCGCCCTCTTCGGCCAGGACGTCGATCGCCGCGTCCAGCAGAGAAGTTCGCCGTGCCTCGTTCCGGACCACGATGCCTCCTTGACAACCACTACAGCCATAGTACTACAGTTGTCGTGGTTGAACGAGATCCAGGGGGTTTGCATGCGAAAGCTCGTCTACTACGTGGCCGTCACGCTGGACGGTTACATCGCGGCCGAGGACGGGACCTTCGACGGGTTCGTCTTCGAAGGCGACCACATGGAGGGCATCAACGCCGTGTACGCGGACACGCTGCCCACCCAGTTCCGCGAGGCGCTCGGCCTGCAGGACGCGCCGAACCGGAACTTCGACACGGTCCTGATGGGCCGCAACACCTACCAGGTGCCCGGCGGCCTGGCCTCGCCCTACGCGCACCTGCGCCAGTTCGTCGTGACGTCCCAGGTGCTCGACACCCCGGACGACGTCGAGCTGATCAGCGAGGACGTGCTGGGGCGCGTGCGTTCGTTGAAGGCGGAGGACGGCCTCGACATCTGGCTGTGCGGCGGCGGCAAGCTCGCGGGCGAACTCCTGCCCGAGATCGACAAGCTGCTGCTCAAGATCCACCCGGTGGTGTTCGGGCGCGGCATCCCGTTGTTCGACGGGAAGGCCGACATCACGAAGTTCCAGCGCACCAACGCCCAGCTGTTCGAGAGCGGGGTCTCGTTCATGACCTACGAACGCCCGTAGGCTCATCCGCGAATCACCCCAGCGGTCCACCCCTCGTGTGCAACCCTCGACGGGCCCAAGCGTCCTGTGATTTGTTGCACTAGAAGGAATCTGGGGGATTCTCGATGACCTGCATCAGCCGACGCACAGTGCTAGTCGCAGGTGCCTCTGCCGCCGCCGCGACCGCGATCGCCAACACCGGCATCGCGTTCGCCGCGGCACCAGGCACCAGCGCCCTGCCCGGCCAGGGCAGTTTCGTCACCATCGTCGCGCACTCCGACGACGACCTGTTGTTCATCAACCCGGACATCCAGCCGTCCATCCTGTCCGGGCTGCCGGTGAGGACGATCGTCCTCACCGCGGACCAGTACAACGGCCACGGGAGCCTGAGCCCCGAAGACCTCGCCGCGAGCGTGCAGGAGGGACAGCGCTCCGCCTACGCGACGCTCGCGGGCAAGCCGAACAACTGGACCCGCGCGACCAAGGAGGTCGCGACGATGGTCCTCGAGATCGACACCCTCGTGGGCGCGCCGAACGTCCAGCTGATCTACCTGCAGTTGCCCGACGGAGGCGGCAGCGCCCCTGAGCACAACAAGGCGCTCGAGAAGCTCTGGAACGACCCGAACTACGCCGCCCCGGCGATCAGGCCGACGGGCGGACCGGTCCAGGTCGCGCAGTGGTACAACCAGGCGGACGTGAACAACGTGCTGCTCGCGTTGCTCGACGAGTTCCAGCCGACGGTGATCCGCACCCAGGACCCGCTGCCGAACCTCGACTTCCCGAACGAGAGCACCGAGCACATCGACCACGTCCACGCGGCCAAGTTCGCGACGAAGGCCGTCAAGTCCTACGAGGGCACCACCGGGCGCGGGTTCGTGCTGTTCACCCGCTACCGCTGCTACAACATCGCCGCGTCGCCGAGGAACGTGCCGGCCGCGTTGGTCGGGCCTAAGAGCGCGGCCTACCAGGCGTACGCCGAGCACGACCCGGTCACGGGCAACGCCTTCGACGAGCACGTGTTCCACAACTACCAGCGGTGGCCCGTCGTCGCGCCGTGGGCGATCGTCGACAGCACGGGCAAGCTGCACGCGTTCGTCGCCGCCGGTGACTCGATCATGTGGTGGCACCAGGCCGTCGGCGGCGCCTGGACGGGCCCGGTGATGCTGCGCGGCGGCACGTTCGCACCAGGTGTCGCCGTGGCTCTCAACGGGTCGGGCCTCGTGCACATCGCCGTGCTGGACCTCGACACCGGCTCGATCCTCGTCGCTGGCCAGTCCTCACCGGGCGGCGGGTTCGGCTCCTTCGCCGACGTCGGCAACCCGGACGGAGCCACGCCCGCGTTCGGCACGCCAGGTCTCGTGCTCAACGGCGACGGCGGGCTCGAGCTGTTCGCGATCAACAAGGCCAACGGCGTCAGCAACGCCTGGCAGAACGGCGACGGCTCGTTCAGCGGATGGGAGGCGCTGTCGAGCGGCGGTATGACCGGCCTGGTCGTGTCGCCCCCTGTCGGCTTCACGTCGTCGACCGGCCGCCTGCACCTGTTCGCCGACAACAACGGTCAGGTCGCCCACTGGCAGCAGAACCCCGGCGCGTCCCTCGGCTACAAGTCGATCGGGTCTGTGGAGTGCACGCACGCACCCGCCGTCGCGATGGACGGCACCAAGGTCCGCGCGATCGTCCGCGAGCACGGCGACGGCGCAGTCGGCACGGTCGCCGAAGGTTCGAGCAACGGCACGTTCGGCGCGCTCGCCCACCTCGGCGGGCAAGGCGGTGTCGGTCCGGTCGCGGCGGTGACGTCCGGCGGTGGAACGGCCGCGCGCGTGCTGGCGTTCGCGCGCAACGACGGCTACGGCATCAGCGTGGCGCGGCAGACCAACGGCAACACGTTCGGCCCGTGGGAGGACCTCGGCGGATACGCGGAGGTCGGCCCTGCCGCAGTGCGCGACGCCTCGGGTTTCGTACGCGTGCTGGTCGTCGGTGCGGACGCGAAGCTCTACGAACGCAAGCAGAGCGCGGCCGGCCCGACCAACCCGTTCGGGAGCTGGCAGGTCGCCGGGAACTAGTTCAACAATTGAATTCGTTCGGAAAAATGATTGACGGCGGACATCGTCCGCCGCAATACTTGTGCCACACACCAAGCCGAAAGGGACAGTCATGACGAGCCAGGACATGCGACGCGGACGCTCCAGCAGCGTCGTCGCCTGCGTGCGCTCATCACGGCTCCCCAGCTCCTCGCGACCGTTTTCGCAGGTGAGCTCCTTGTAGTGGCCAAGCTTCAGGTCACACGGGGAGCCGCCCATCGGGAAACCGATCAGGGCGGCTCTCTTTGTTTGCTGTGCATTTAAATACACCCTTGTAGCTCAATGGACAGAGTGCGGCGCTACGAACGCCGAGATTCAGGTTCGACTCCTGGCAGGGGTACTCACGGGTGCGAGGGAGACGGCAACCCACCTCATTTGGGATGAGGACACACCGCGTTCGACTCGCGGGCATCCGACGGAAAGGCGCCTTCGGGCGCACCGGTAACGCAGGACAAAGGAGGGCTGGCCGAGTGGTAAGGCACCGGATTGCTAATCCGAGGTCCGGGCAGCACGCCTGGCGCGCGTTCGATCCGCGCGCCCTCCGCGTCCTGAGGAGGATTGGCCGAGCCCGGTAAGGCAGCTGTCTCGAAAACAGTGGTCAGCGCGCGAGCGCTGCGCAGGTTCGAATCCTGCATCCTCCGCTCCACCGTGTCCTCTGAAGTGCTGATGGCAGCACGCCCGACTGTTACGCGGGAGGACCAGGTTCGAATCCTGGCAGGGGAACAACTGAGCCCAGGGGTCACGCGTCGTGCGTCGGCTGCCTGCGCCGCCGCGCGGCGCGTGAGCTCAGCGGAAGTCCCGTGACTTCGACGGGATCCGCAGGTCCAGGTGCTGCAACCGGTCCGCCAGCAGGCTGACCACGCCCTCCGCCGACTCGACCACGCCCCGCACGAGCATCGCACCGCTGCCGCGCGCCACCCGCCGGTACCGCGCCCACAGACCCGGCGAGCACACGACGTTCACCATCCCCGTCTCGTCCTCGATGTTGAGGAACGTGACCCCGCCCGCCGTCGCCGGCCGTTGCCGGTGCGTCACCGCGCCGCCGATCAGCACGCGGGTGCCGGGTTCGACGGATGAGAGGGCGGTCACCGGCAGTGCGCCCATCGAGTCCAAAGTGGACCGCACGAACTGGGTCGGGAAGCTGTCCGGGGACAGGCCCGTGGCCCAGACGTCCGCCACCGCCAGTTCGACGTCGTCCATGCCGGGCAACGCGGGCGCGTCGACGCCGACCACGGTGCCGGGCAGGCGATCGGACCTGATGGCGGCCACCGCGCCGGCCGCCCAGAGCGCCTCGCGGCGTTCCAGGCCGAAGCAGGAGAAGGCACCGGCGGTGGCGAGGGCTTCCACCTGAGCCGCTGTGAGCTGCACGCGGGTGCCGAAGTCCTCCATGTCGTGGAACGGTTGTGCCACAACGATTCGCTCGGCGTCCGCGTCGCCGATGCCACGGACTGCGGACAACCCGATTCGGACGGAGTTCTTGCCCTCGAACGGTTCCAGCCCCGCCCAGGGAAGCGACCGGTTCACGCACGGGCCGTGCACCGTCATGCCGTGCCGGCGGGCGTCGATGACCAGCGACTGCGGCGAGTAGAAGCCCATCGGCTGGGCCCTGAGCAGGGCCGCGCAGAACGCCGCCGGGTAGTAGAGCTTGAACCACGCGCTCACGAACACCAGGTGCGCGAACGACAGGGCGTGCGACTCGGGGAAGCCGAAGTTGGCGAACGCCAGGAGCTTCGCGTAGATGCGGCCGGCCAGTTCCTCACCGATGCCGTTGGCGGCACAGCCCTCGTAGAAGCGGTCGCGCAGGCGTTCCATGCGGGCGGTCGAGCGCTTGGCGCCCATCGCGCGGCGCAGTTCGTCGGCCTCGGCGGCGGTGAAGCCGGCCACGTCCACCGCGATCTGCATGAGCTGTTCCTGGAACAACGGGACGCCGTAGGTCTTCTTCAGCGCGTTCTCCAGCAACGGGTGGTCGTAGTCCCACTTCTCGACCTCGTTGCGGCGGCGGATGTACGGGTGCACCGAGCCGCCCTGGATCGGGCCGGGCCTGATCAGCGCGACCTCGACGACCAGGTCGTAGAACTCGCGGGGCTTCAGGCGCGGCAACGTCGCCATCTGCGCCCGGCTCTCCACCTGGAAGACGCCGACCGAGTCGGCCTTCTGCAGCATCTCGTAGACGGCGGGGTCGGCGAGGTCCACCGAACCCATGTCGACATCGACGCCCTCGTGGTCTCGGACGAGGTCGATGGCGTAGTGCAGCGCGGAGAGCATGCCGAGACCGAGCAGGTCGAACTTCACCAGGCCGATGGACGCGCAGTCGTCCTTGTCCCACTGCAGGACCGTGCGCTTGTCCATGCGCGCCTTCTCCACCGGGCACACCTCGCTGACGGCGCGGTCGCAGATCACCATGCCGCCGGAGTGGATGCCGAGGTGGCGCGGGAAGTTCTCCAGTTGCGCGGACAGTTCCAGCACGTCACGCGGGATGTCGCAGTCGTCGGTGGTGGTGCCGAGCGGGCCCCACCGGTCTATCTGCTTGCTCCACGCGTCCTGCTGGCCCGGCGAGTGGCCGAGCGCGCGGGCCATGTCGCGCACCGCGGACCGGGCGCGGTAGGTGATGACGTTCGCGACCTGCGCCGCGTGCCTGCGGTCGTACTTGGCGTAGACGTGCTGGATGACCTCCTCGCGCCGGTCGGACTCGATGTCGACGTCGATGTCGGGAGGGCCGTCGCGGGCGGGCGCGAGGAACCGTTCGAAGAGCAGGTCGAAGCGGACCGCGTCGACGTTGGTGATGCCTAGCGCGAAGCACACCGCGGAGTTCGCCGCGCTGCCCCTGCCCTGGCAGAGGATGTCGTTGCGCTTGCAGAAGTCCACGATGTCGTGCACGACGAGGAAGTAGCCGGGGAAGCCGAGCTGTTCGATGATCCTCAGCTCGTGCTCGATCTGCCGGAACGCCTTCTCGTTGTCGTCGGGATACCTGCGCCGCGCGCCCTCGTAGGTGAGTTCGCGCAGCCAGCTGATCTCGGTGTGGCCGTCCGGCACGTCGAACGGCGGCAGCTTCGGCGCGACCAGTCGCAGGTCGAACGCCAGCTGCATGCCGAGCAACGCGGCGTTGTGCACGGCGCCGGGAAAACGGCGGAACCGGTGGAACATCTCCTCACCGCTGCGCAGGAACGCAGCGGGTGACGGCGGCAACCAGCCGGCCATGTCGTCAAGGCTGCTTCGCGCGCGCACGGCGGCCATCGCGGCGGCGAGCCTTCCACGGCTCGGGGTCGCGTAGTGCACCGCATTCGTTGCCACAACAGGGAGTTGCAGCTTCTGGGCCATCGCGTTGAGGATGTCGTTGCGCCTGCTGTCCTCGGGCAGGCCGTGGTCGGTCAGCTCGACGTAGACGCGGCCCCTGCCGAACAGGTCGGTGAGTCTGACGATCTCCTCGAACGCCGCCTCCGGGCCTTCTCTCACAAGCGCCCGGCGGACGGTTCCCTTGCGGCAGCCCGTGAGCACCACGACATCGCCCTTGGTGTCGGCCACGATCTGATCGATGTCGTAGACGGGTTTGCCCTTCTCGGCGTTGTCGTCGAGGTGGCCGGTGGTGAGCGTGCGGCACAGCCCGTGGTAGCCGTCCTGCTTGCGGGCGAGGAGAAGCAGGTGGTCGCCCTCGGGATCCGGTTCGCCGTTGGCGGGTCTGCTCAGTCCGATGCTCAGCTCGGCGCCGAACACCGTGTGCATGCCGAGTTCCTTGGCGGCCTCGGCGAAGCGGACCACGCCGTACATGCCGTCGTGGTCGGTGATCGCGATGGCGTCGAGCTTGAGCCGTTGCGCCTCCTCGACCAGTTCCTCGGGGTGGCTCGCGCCGTCGAGCCAGCTGAAGTTGGAGTGGCAGTGCAGTTCCGCGTACGGCACGCGCTTGCGGGTGACCGCGAGCTCGTCCGCGTGCAACTCGAACCCCGCCGGGGCGGCGTACCGGTCGCGGTGTCTTCCCCACCCCGGACCGTCGCCGCCGTCGGGTTTCTGTTCGTAGGGCTTGCCGGAGAGAGCCCGTTCCAGCTCCCTCCAGCGGACCGGCGGGTTATTCCAGCCCATCAGGTTCCTTGCGCGGCAACGGGATCAGGGCCTCCAGCAGATCCCAGTACTCGTCGTGCATCAGTCGTACACCCCTTCCAGAAACCACCTCTGGTCCCTGCGGATCAGCAGGAACGCCTGGTCGTTCGTCTGCACCTGGATGCGCGCGGCCCGGTGCGGGTCCGGCGCCCACCACCGCTCGTCGACCGGCCACGGCCCGGCCCACGCGGTGATCTCCCGTGTTTTCCCTTTGACGGTCAGCTTCTTCGGCTGCGCGGTGAGTTCGAGGCGGCCGGTCACGCCGACCTCGCCGCCTGCCTCGTCCTCCAGGTCCGCGGGGTCGTCGGCGAGCGTCGCGGGTGCCCTGGTGAGCCTGCCGGGCCACGGGTGATCCGGATTTCGAGCGGGCACCCGTTCGTCGCCCCACGGCACGAGCCTGACCTGCTCCTCCGGTCCCCTGCCGCCGTCGATGACCCCGGTGAGCACGCCATCCGGGCCGAGCAACCCCTGGACGTGCAGCAACGCCCGCACCGCGCGTTCGTCGTCGTGGCCCCACAACCCGAGCTGGAGCGCGGTGCCGTTGACGACCTCGACCGGTTCGAGGGTGAGCGTGCGGATGCCGGAGGTGAGGCGTTCGCGGGTGAGCCACCCGTCGAGCTGCCAGCGCACCCGGTCCGCGATTCCCCGTGGTGTCAACGGTTCCGCGGCCCGCCACACCCGGTGCAGCTCCTCGTCGTTCTCGGTGCGGGCGTGGATGCCGAGACGCGTGCACGCGAGACTTCTGGCCGCGAGGTTCTCGTGCAGCCGTTCCGACAGGATCTTCGCGGCGAACGCGGCCGCGTCGATGCGCTCGACCGGGTCGTCGAAGGTCTCGGTGACCGCCAGCTCCGGCGCGGGCCTGCGCTTGTCGAGCGGGCGTTCCGGCAACCCGCGGGCCAGCCGGTGCTGCCGGGTGGCCGGGCCGCCGAACCTCGACGCCACCGCGTTCTCCGGCACGTCCGCGAAAGCGCCGAGCGTCTTCAGGCCGAGCCTTCTGAGCAGGTCGACCAAATCTGGAGCATCAAGCTCGTGCACGCCCAACGGCCGGAGGAACTCCGGCGTCCGGTCCGGTGGCACGATCACGTTGCGGTGCGCGGCTTTCGTGGCCGCGA
Source organism: Lentzea sokolovensis (assembly GCF_033949975.1). Classification (NCBI taxonomy): domain Bacteria; kingdom Bacillati; phylum Actinomycetota; class Actinomycetes; order Pseudonocardiales; family Pseudonocardiaceae; genus Lentzea; species Lentzea sokolovensis. The sequence goes on along the minus strand of NZ_JAXAVU010000006.1, from coordinate 14,477 downwards.
ACAGGCTGTCGGCCATGCCCACCTGAGCCTCGGTCCCGGTGCGGGCCGCGACGTGGTCGACGATCCGTTCGGCCGCCTGCTCCGCGGACCCGAAGTAGCCGACCGGCCCCTGCGCCGGCACCGCGACCAACCCTGGCAGCACGACCTCGATGCCGGGCGCGAGCTCCTCGACGGCCTCCGCGACCGGCTCGAAGAACCGGGCGTCGCGCTGCGGGTCGTGCTCGAAGGTGATCAGCTCGGGACACATCGCCTCGGCCGCGCGCTTGCGCATCGCCCTCCGGATGCCCTCGGCCCGCGCCACCGCCGAGGTGGACACGATCTCGTTGCCGTCGACCACCGCCACCGGCACGTGCGGGGCGGTACCGGTGGCGGTGCAGGCGGCGATGACGGGCCAGTCGGGGCACCAGACGGCGAGCAGCCGTGTGTCCTTCACGCCGACGGACCCTTTTGCGCGAGCCTGACCAGGCGTTCCACTGCCTCCGTCCGCCTGGTGACGGCACTGTCCACCCGCCTGGCGGCCAGCTCGTCGGCCCGGCCCGGACCGGCATCAGCCGGCTCGTCGGGGCGGGCCGGTTCGCCGGCCACCAGCGGGAGCTCGATTTCTTCCGCACCAAAGGTCAGCAGCACGTTCTTCGCGCGTCCTGCCGAGCCTCGGCCACCGCTGCGCACGGTGATCTCCTGGCGCCGCAACGTTTCCGCGCCGTCGCGCAACGGGTTCCAGCTCACGGACTCCGCGGTCAGTTCCACGTCGGCCGAGGGCCAGGGGCCGTAGGCGATGAGCACGGAGCGCCGTTGGCGGGCGCGGGCTGTCAGTCGGCGGGCCAGTGAGGGAGGGAGCGGGCAGGCGACGGCCACCAGGTCGATGCCGTCCAGCAGGGCCGCGATGACCGGGCCCGGATCGGAGCCGGGACGTGGGACCAGTGCCAGGCGTTGCACCGCGACGCCCAGTTCGGCCGCGGCCAGCACTCCCACCTGGGGCAGACCGACCACGGCGGCCCAGCAGCCGTCCGCGGTCGCACCCGCCAGCAGGGCGAGCAGCAACGATGTCGATCCGCCCACCGACACCGTGCTGCCACGCCGCAAGCCGCCCCACGGGAGCAGGCCCGCCAGTTCCCCGCGAACCGGCAGAACCCGCCCCGTGGTGTGGTCGGTGGTGGTGCTGGTCAGCTCGCTGGCCGGGTTCACCCCGAGCGCGGCCAACGACGCCGTTGCCGACCTGGACACTCCACCCACCTCCCTTCACGGACCGTGCGCACCCCTGTGCACGACCGCCGAGGGAAGTTCGGCGACTTGCTTATTCGAACGCTTGTTCGAACGAACGAGATGATCGTAGCGCGTGGACGCACCCCTGTGTCAATCCCAGAGCGTCACCCTTTTGGTGGACACGGCCACACGGGTCCGGGAGCTCCTCTACGGTGCCCTGAGCACTACTTGGAACTGGGGAAACCGTGACTCAACCACCTCCGCACGGCTGGCATCAGCAGCCACCACCTCCACAGCAGGGCTGGCAGCAACCACCGCCGGGCTGGGGTCCGCCACAGCCACCCAAGAAGAGCAAGGCGCCGCTGGTCGTCGGCACACTCGCCGGGGTGCTGGTGCTCGCCGGCGTCGTCACCGGGCTCGTGCTCCACCTCAACGTCAACAAGGACAGCGGCACCAGCAAACGCGCCGACAAGCTGCCCTCGTTGTGCGGCAACGTCTCCGAGACGGCGCTGGCCAAAGCGCGCACGACGAACCCGAACGGGCTCATGTCGCGCGAGACGAAGCTGTCCAAGGGCGTGCGCACGACCTGCTCGTGGAACCAGACCAAGGGTGTCGACGGTACGGGCCACCGCACCACCGACGTCTCCGTCACCAACGAGCGGGAGGAGGCGGAATCCGCCTTCAGCCGGTCCATCTCGATGAACATGGCCAACACCCAGGGCACGCCGCTGCAGAAGCCGATCGAAGGACTCGGCGACGAGGCCGTGGTGATCCTCGTGGAGACGAAGTCGGCGTTCACCGAGATGTCGGTCATCGTGCGCAAGGGCGAGATGATCGTCGAGGTCGACCTCTCCGGCTGGGACGCGGGGCTGTTCGCCAACACGAAGCCCGACCCCGCGGAGCTCGAAGCAGCCGCCAGGGGCGTCGCCGAAGAGATGGTCGCGAAGATCTGACGCGAAAGGGGCCACTCCCGAACCGGGAGCGGCCCCTCGCAACACCTTGTCTAGTGGGCGAAGTGACGCGTACCCGTGAGGTACAGCGTGATGCCCGCTTCCTCGGCCTTGGCGATGACCTCGGAGTCGCGCACCGAACCACCGGGCTGCACGACCGCGCGCACGCCGGCTTCCAGCAGCACTTCGAGACCGTCCGAGAACGGGAAGAACGCGTCGGACGCGCCGACCGCGCCCTTGGCCCGCTCACCGGCGCGCTTCACCGCGAGGTGCGACGAGTCGACCCGGTTGACCTGGCCCATGCCGACGCCGACGGTGGCGCCGTTGTCCGCCAGCAGGATCGCGTTCGACTTCACCGCGCGGATGGCACGCCACGCGAACTCGAGGTCCGCCAGCGTCTTCTCGTCCGCGGGCTTGCCGGCCGCCAGGGTCCAGTTCGCCGGCGAGTCACCGGACGCGTCGATGGCGTCGCGCTGCTGCAGGAGCAGGCCACCGGACACCGGACGCATCTCGGCGCCACCACGAGCAGGCGCCTCGGCCACGAGGATGCGCACGTTCTTCTTGCGCTGCAACACCTCGACCGCACCGTCCGCATAGGACGGAGCGATGACGACCTCGGTGAAGATCTCCGAGACGAACTCGGCCATCTCCACGGTGACCTCGCGGTTCGCCGCGATGATGCCGCCGAACGCGCTGACCGGGTCGCACTCGTGCGCCTTGCGGTGCGCGTCCGCGATGCTCAGCTCGGACACCGCGATGCCGCACGGGTTGGCGTGCTTGATGATCGCGACGCACGGCAGCTCGTGGTCCCACGCGGCACGCCACGCGGCGTCACCGTCGAGGTAGTTGTTGTACGACATCTCCTTGCCGTGCAACTGCTTCGCCGACGCCAGGCCCACGCGGCCGTCGCCCTGCGTGTAGATCGCGGCGCTCTGGTGCGGGTTCTCGCCGTAGCGCAGCACGTTCGACCGGTTCCAGGTCGCGCCGACCCAGCCGGGGAAGCCACTGCCCTCGTCGTCCGGTGCCAGCGCGTTGCCCATCCACGAGGCCACGGCCACGTCGTAGGAAGCGGTGTGGCGGAACGCGTCGGCGGCCAGGCGCTGCCGGTCGGCCAGGGTGAAGCCGCCCTCGCGGACGTTCTCCAGCACCCAGTCGTAGCGCGCCGGGTCGACGACGACCGCGACGTTGGCGTGGTTCTTCGCCGACGCGCGGACCATCGCGGGGCCGCCGATGTCGATCTGCTCGACGCAGTCGTCCGGGGAAGCACCCGACGCGACGGTCTGCGTGAACGGGTACAGGTTCACGATCAGCAGGTCGAACGGCGCGATGTCCATCTCGCGCAGCTGCTGGACGTGCGAGTCCTTGCGCAGGTCAGCCAGCAGACCGGCGTGCACGCGCGGGTGCAGCGTCTTCACGCGGCCGTCGAGGCACTCGGGGAACCCGGTGACCTGCTCGACCGGCGTCACGGGGACGCCCGCGTCGGCCAGCACCTTCGCGGTGCCGCCGGTGGACACGATCTCGACTCCGGCCGCGTGCAGGCCGGTGGCCAGTTCCAGCAGGCCGGCCTTGTCGGAGACCCCGATCAGGGCCCGGCGGACCGGTCGCCTCTCGGCAGGAGTGCTCACGGAATGCTCACCTTTCGTCCGTTCACGGTGCAGCCCTCACGGGCGAGCCGGCCGACTGTCTCGACGAGCAGCCGGCGTTCGACGACCTTGATGCGTTCGTGCAGGGTCTCCTCGGTGTCGCCGGGTTCGACGACAACGGCCTCCTGCGCGAGGATCGGGCCCGTGTCGACGCCCGCGTCGACCAGGTGCACCGTCGATCCGGTGACGTGCACGCCGTAGGCCAGGGCGTCGCGCACGCCGTGCGCGCCGGGGAAGGCCGGCAGCAGCGCGGGGTGGGTGTTGATCATGCGGCCGCCGAAGCGGGCGAGGAACTGCTCACCGATGATCTTCATGAAGCCGGCGGACACGACCAGGTCGGGCTCGTAGGACGCGACGGCCCCGGTCAGGGCGGCGTCCCAGGCCGTGCGGTCGGCGTGGTCGCGCAGTTTCACGGCGAAGTGGGGCACGCCGGCGCGTTCGGCGCGCTTGAGGCCCTCGATGTTCTCGCGGTCGGCGCCGACCGCGACCACCTCGATCGGGAGGTCCGCGTCCAGCAGGGCCTGCATGAGGGTTCCGGAACCGGAGACGAGTACGACGACGCGCGCCGGTGTGGGAAGCCGAAGTTCGGTGCTCAGCGTCTACTCCTGGTCGTTGCAGCAGCTCAGGAGCAGCCTAGGACGTCACCGTCCCGGCTTGCCGTCCAGGTCCTCCTCGGAGGGCATGCCGAGCATTTCGTCGAACTCCGCATCAAGGTCCTCTTCCTCTTCGAGGTCCTCGTCCGCGTCGTCTTCCTGTTCGCCCTCAACGTCTTCGGCGTCTTCGGCGTCTTCGACGTCTTCTGGCTCTTCCTCGTCGTACTCGTCCTCGTCGTAGTAGTCGTCGTCTTCGAGGTCCTCCTCGACCTCGAACTCGTCCTCGTCCACGACTTCGAGCTGTTCGAACTGTTCGGTGAGCTCGTCGTCCTCGAACACGACGTCCGGGTCGGCTGCCTCCGCGTCCTCGTCGTAGTCCGGCTCGACGAACTCGGCGTCGTCCGCCACCGCGGCCTTCTTGCGGTTCCCCGCGAGCCAGGCCACCAGCGCGCCCGGCACCAGCACCCACAGCGCCACGAGCAGCGCGAGCAGGCCCGCTGGCACCGTCACGGGGTCGAACGCGCCGCCCGCCAGCCGTCCACCGGCCGTCGCGGCGAGCACCAGGCTGCCCACGCCCGCCGTGATCGCCGCCACCAGCACCGCGCGCAGCCGCGAGGTCGGCCGGTCGGACACCTTGCGGCAGGTCCAGCCGACGAACACGCCGAGCACCGCGCCGCCGGCCAGCACGGCGGGACTCCACGCGAACGCGCTCTCCGGCATGGCCGCCAGCAGCGGCACCGGGGGCACCGGACCGCCGACGAACCGCGTCGGCGCGACCTCGACCCCGCCCAGCGAGAACCCGGCGCCCACGACGTACGAGAAGCCCGCGATGATCGCGTTCGGCAGGTAGCCCAGGCACAGCAGGAACACGCCGAGGCCGACACCGAACGACGGACCGGCCTCCGCGAAGAGCCCGCTGGTCGTCGGCCAGGACGCCGCGAGACCGGCCGCCACCGCCACCGCACCCATGCTGACCAGCGCGAACAACGCCATGAAGCCGGAGCGCAGACCGTGCAGCGCCACCGGGTCGAGCTTGTCGAACACCACCTCGACCAGGCCACAACGGCGGGCCACGCCGATCGTCGCGGCGAGACCGGACACGGCCGCGCAGCCGAAGAACGCGACAGCCGGTGTGGCGCGCACGACGCCCTCGCCCATGACCAGCGCGATCGTGCCGCCGACGACGGCGTGCGATCCGGCGATGCTGAGCACGACACCGCGAGCCTGCAGCGGTTCGTACAGTCCGAGACGGTCGGCGGCGCCCGCGGCGGTGCGGGCGACCAGCAGCATCAGCAACGCCGTGGGCAGCAGCGGCAGCACGCCGAGCTGCCCCGAGTCGAAGCGCAGCGGCACGTGGTGCGCCGCCAGCCAGGCGGGCGCGGCGGCGCTGAGCACGCCTGACGTGGAGAACTCGGCGTACGTGGCCGTCGCGGAGACCAGCGCGAGGACCGCGGCGACCGCGGCGTATCCGACGACCACCGATCCGACCGCGGAGGCGATCAGCACACGCGTGCGTTCGGACCGCGAGAACTCCGGTGGGCGCACGGTGTTGACCTCGCGGGTCACATCGCGTTGCAGCACGGGCACTTCTCCACTGTGTCAGGCCGCCTGAGCCATTCGGGGCAGGCACGCCGGGTCATACGACAGGGGTGGTGCCGGAGAACCGGCACCACCCCTGAGGTCGAACGGTGTGCGGACCTTACTGCTGCGGTCCGCCGAAGCCGCCGGGCGGCGTGCCCGGCGAGCCGAACTGGCCCGGCTGCGGCATGAAGCTGGTCTGCTGCGGCGGCTGACCCGGCTGGGCGGGCTGCTGCGGCTGCTGACCGAACTGCTGCTGCTGGCCGAACTGCTGAGGCGCCTGCTGCTGCGGGGCCTGCTGGGGCGCGCCGTGCTGCGGGTGCTGGCCCTGCTGCGGGAACGCGCCGGACTGCGGGTTCCAGCCGCCCGGCTGCCCCTGCTGCTGACCCGCGTACGGGTTCGGGGGCTTCGGCTCGAACTTCACGATGCCCTCGGCGAGCAGGAACGCGAGCACGACCGCGGCCGTCTCGAGCAGCGCGACGATGAGCAGCACGATGTCGAGGCCCTGCACGGACGGCGACTTGATGATGCCCTGCAACTGAAGCAGCGTCTGGACGCCCGCGAGGACCGCGGCGACCGGGACGAAGCCCTTCGGGACGTTGGGCAGCACCGAGAGGCCGGCGAGCATGCCCGCGGCCAGCAGGTACGTCACGTTGCCGCTGACGTCGTCCGCGAACGCGACGAGGTAGGCGACGAGGCCGAGACCCGCAGCGACCAGCGGGAGGATCAGGGCCAGGTTGATGTTGTTGGCGCCGGAGGCCCCGTGGGCCGGCGGCGGAGCCTGGTGCTGTGCCGGACCCGGCGGCTGCTGTTGGGGTGCGCCGTAAGGCACGGACATGTCGAGGTCTCCTCCTCAAACCAGGGTGCGTCGATTGACGCTAGCAGTGCTCTGCACCCGCTACTAAGACGATGGACCGATCATGCCGGTTCCGCCATACGAGCGAGTGCCGGACTCCGAAACTAGCCGGAACCCGGCACGGTGTTCACTTTTCGCCACCACGCGGCGAGGGCCGGACTCCGAAACTACTCGGAACCCGGCCCTCGCGTTGTACTGCGTGTATGAGATCAGAGACTCAGCAACCTCAGAGGCTCTGCATGATCTCGCGCATCAGGTCGGCGGTCTCGGACGGCGTCTTGCCGACCTTGACGCCGGCGGCCTCGAGGGCCTCCTTCTTCGCCTGCGCGGTGCCCGCCGAGCCCGAGACGATGGCGCCGGCGTGGCCCATGGTCTTGCCCTCGGGAGCGGTGAAGCCCGCGACGTAGCCGACGACCGGCTTGGTCACGTTCTCCTTGATGTACGCCGCGGCGCGCTCCTCGGCGTCGCCACCGATCTCACCGATCATCACGATCGCGGTGGTCTCGGGGTCCGCCTCGAACGCCTCGAGGGCGTCGATGTGCGTGGTGCCGATGATCGGGTCGCCACCGATGCCGATCGCGGTGGAGAAACCGAAGTCCCGCAGCTCGTGCATCATCTGGTAGGTCAGCGTGCCCGACTTCGACACCAGGCCGATCTTGCCGCTGCCCGCGATGTTCGCGGGGATGATGCCGGCGTTCGACTTGCCGGGGCTGATGATGCCGGGGCAGTTCGGGCCGATGATGCGGGTCTTGTGGCCCGTCGCGACGGCGTGCGCCCAGAAGTAGGCGGTGTCGTGCACCGGGATGCCCTCGGTGATGACGACGGCCAGCTCGATCTCGGCGTCGATCGCCTCGACCACGGCGGCCTTCGAGAAGGCCGGCGGGACGAAGATCACGGTCACGTTCGCGCCGGTGGCCTCCATGGCCTCCTTGACGGTGCCGAAGACCGGGAGGACGGTGCCGTCGAAGTCGACCTTCTCGCCCGCCTTGCGCGGGTTCACGCCACCGACGATGTTCGTGCCGGACGCGAGCATGCGCTTGGTGTGCTTGGTGCCTTCGGCACCGGTCATGCCCTGGACGATGACCTTGCTGGTCTCGTTGAGGAAGATAGCCATCTTGGTCAGACCCCCGCAGCCGCGAGCTCGGCGGCCTTGGCGGCCGCGTTGTCCATCGTGTCGACAACGGTCACCAGCGGGTGGTTGGCCTCGGCGAGAATCGCGCGGCCCTCCTCCACGTTGTTGCCGTCGAGGCGGACGACGAGCGGCTTGGTGGCCGAGTCGCCGAGGATCTCCAGCGCCTTCACGATGCCGTTGGCGACGGCGTCGCACGCGGTGATGCCACCGAAGACGTTGACGAAGACCGAGCGGACGGCCTCGTCGCCGAGGATGACGTCCAGGCCGTTGGCCATGACCTCGGCGGACGCGCCGCCACCGATGTCGAGGAAGTTCGCGGGCTTCACGCCGTACTGCTCACCGGCGTACGCGACGACGTCCAGCGTCGACATGACCAGACCGGCACCGTTTCCGATGATGCCGACCTCGCCGTCGAGCTTGACGTAGTTGAGGCCCTTCTCCTTGGCCTTCGCCTCGAGGGGGTTCTCAGCCTGCTTGTCGACCAGCTCGGCGTGCGCCGGGTGGCGGAAGTCGGCGTTCTCGTCGAGCGTGACCTTGCCGTCGAGCGCGACGATCTTGCCCTGCGGGTCGCGGACCAGCGGGTTGACCTCGACGAGCGTGGCGTCCTCGGAGACGAAGGTCTCCCAGAGCTTCACGATGGTGTCGACGACCTGGTCCTTGACCTCGGCCGGGAAGTTCGCCGCGTCGGCGATCTCCGTGGCCTTGGCCACGTCGACGCCCTTGATGGCGTCGATGGCGATCTTCGCGAGGGCCTCGGGCTTGGTCGCGGCGACCTCCTCGATGTCCATGCCGCCCTCGACGCTCGCCATGGCGAGGAAGGTGCGGTTGGCACGGTCGAGCAGGAAGGAGAAGTAGTACTCCTCCGCGATGTCGGAGGCGGGCGTCACCAGAACGCGGTGAACGATGTGCCCCTTGATGTCGAGGCCGAGAATGGCGGTCGCCTTCTCCTCGGTCTCCTCGGGGGTGGAAGCGAGCTTCACACCACCGGCCTTGCCGCGGCCGCCGGTCTTGACCTGGGCCTTGACGACAACGGCCTGGCCGAACTTCGCGGCGATGGCCTTGGCGTCAGCTGGGTTGGTTGCCACATCGCCCGGCAGAACCGGGACGCCGTGGGCGGCGAAGAGATCCTTCGCCTGGTACTCGTACAGGTCCACTCGGGTCTCCTGCGACGTCGGTGTCGGAACACCGCGCCTGGGTGGTCCTCAAGGGGCCGTGCGAACCCACTTGACGCGGCTGGGCCCAGACACTATCGAGCTGCACGTACCGCTCGCACGCCACCACTGGTGAGGTCGGTCTCAACGGCGGTGAGGTCGATCACGCGTGCGCGCGCGTTATGAGGAAAAGCAGGCGCTTGAGACGTTCGTGAGTCTTTTGCGACACGTTTCAGCGGGCCGCGCGAGTCCCCATCAACCCGGCCGCGATCAGCAGCGCCGCGATCGACGCCAGCGCCAGCCACGTGCCGGGCGCCGCCACCGCGCCCTCGACGCGGCCGCCGGTCAGCGGCAGTTCGAGCGCCCGCACGCCGAGCAGCAGCGCGCCGCCCACGAGCGTGGCCGCGCCACGAGCGGGCTTCGACCGGAGTGCGAGCACGAGGGTCATGATCAGCACGATGAGGGAGATCAGCAGGACGGCGGAGACCGTCGGGTCGTTGTCCGGGATCAGGGTCGGTGACGTGTACCCGTTGCCACGCAGGGTCGGCAGCACGAAGGCGCCTGTCGCGAAGAGCCCGGCGAGCAGCACGGCGCCCAGCTCGGTCACCGGAACCTGCTCCTTCTTGGTCTCGCCCGCGTTCTCCCGCTCGATCGCACCCGCGAGGCCCGCGCAGGCCAGTGCCAGCAGGCCGAGGGGGATTTCGAGAGTCATCAGCCAGAAGCCCGCACCGGGCTGCGCGACGCCCAGCTGGCTCGCCGCCAGCACCGGTTCGGTCGCGCCCGCCGCGGCGAACTGCATGGCGAAGTAACCGCCCACCAGTGCCGGGCGCACCACGGCGGCCGTGGACGGCAACACCAGGAGGAGTCCCAGCCCGGCGAACGCGAGTCCGGCCGCCCAGAGCAGGTTCACGGACGCCAGATCGGGTGCGACACCGCCCGTGGTGAGGACGAGCTGCGGCAGCAACGCGCCGATGAGCATCGCGGCGGCCGAGAGGACGGTGAAGACACCTGCGGCCAGGTGCATTCGCTGAAGAGAGGGCAGTGCCGGGTCGCGCGTCTCGTCGCGATTGCCGCGCAACAGTCGCGCCGTCCGGCCGTACAGAGGCGTGATGGGCAGCACGAGAGCGGCGACCAGCGCGATCATCGACCCCACGCTGATGCTCAGCCCGGCCGCGACGGTGCCCGCCACCAGCGGCGGCAGCACGACGGCGAGCAGCGCGAGCGTCACGCCGATCGTCCCGCCCTGACGGGTGTCCGGGTCGGGTGAGCTGGCCGCGAGCGCGGTGGCGAGCGGCGCGGCCAGTGCGATCAGCAGACCGCCGGTCAGGCCGAGCACCGGCAGGTCCCACGGCCCGCGGTCCAGCTGGAACGGGTCCGTCGAGATGAACGGCTTGCCCAGCAACCCGATCGCGGCCCACGCGGCGATGATCACCGGCACGGCCACCAGCGTCGGGGGCTCCGACTCGTCCGCGGGCATGCCGGCGCGACCGGCCGCGAGCGCGCCGCCCGCGATCACCAGCAGGTGCCCGGCGATCAGCAGCCAGACCCCCGCCGACGGGACGACCGCGACGAGGGTCGCAGGCCGGAACAACTCCGGCCGCGCCACCTTCATCGCGTCGAGGACGATCTGGAAGTCGCTCAGCAGGCGCCCGACCGCGAAGACACCGACCGCGGCGATCAGCCCGGCCGCCACGAACGGGCGGCCGCGCATCAGCAGCACACCCGCAACGACCGGCGGCAACAGCGCCAGCAGGGCGAGCAGCGGCCACGACGTGAAGGCGGGATCCGCGCCGTCGACCACGCCGAGCAGCGGACCGGCCGCCAGTAGAAGGGAGCCTGCCGCGGCGAGTGCCCACGACGTGCGCAGCCTCGCGGCCGCCGGGGTCTGGTTCTCGAGCTCGGTGCGAGTCATCGCGGGCGAACCTAGCAATACCGATGTGTGACCGCGTGTGGCCTCCCAGACGTATCAAGACGAATTTCGTTCGCATGTGGAAAACGTCCGGCGGGTACTCCTAGCCCGTGACTTCATCACTTACCGTCGCTCATATGAGCGAGAGCGGCCGGTCGTGGATCACGCGTCTGACGGACGCGGCCCTCGACCGTGCGGGCTGGGGCGTGCACACAGCCCGCGATGTCGCGGAAGAGGTGAAGGTCGCGCTGCGGGCGATGGCCACGCCCGGCGGCATGCGCGGGGTCGCGATGGAAGCGGCCTGGCTGACGGCCCACGCGGTGCTCTACCCGTGGGGCGCGATCACCGAACAGCTGCGCACAGATGGCCAGTACCGGCACTACCGCACCGACGGCCTGCCCCCGCGCCAGCGCGGGCTGATGGTTTCGGCGATGGACGCGGCGGGCACCCCGATCGTGTTGGTGCATGGCATCGGGGACAACCGTTCCGCCTTCGCGGTGCTGTCGGGGGCGCTGCGAAGGCGGGGCTTCGGGGTAGTTCACGCCATCAACTACAGCGTGCTGACGGCGTTGACCGGAGACGTCCGCCGTTCCGCCGCGTTGCTCGGCGCGCACATCGAGCGGATCTGTGAGCAGACCGGATCCGATCAGGTGCACGTCGTCGGCCATTCGCTGGGCGGGCTCATTGCTCGGTACTACGTACAACGGCTGCATGGCGACGCCCGCGTTCGCACACTCGTAACACTGGGAACGCCGCACAGCGGCACGCTCGCCGCCTATCTGCTGCCGACTCCGCTGACCAAGCAACTGCGACCGGGCTCCGAGTTGCTGGACGAGCTCGCCGAACCGTGCCGGCCGTGCCGCACGCGCTTCGTCGTGGTCTGGTCGGAGATGGATCAGATCATCGTGCCTCAGCGCAACGCCCGACTGGAGCACTCGTCGTTGCACGTCGAAGAGCACCAGATACGTGATTCAGGTCACCTTTCTTTGCCGGTTGACACGAGGACTCTTCATGTAGTTGTGACGGCCATCACCCGATCGGATGACTTGTCAACTCACCCCATCGCCGCTGGCGGTGAGGCGTGTCGAGCGCCTGGCATGACCGACAGTCACAGTTGACAGTTGAAACCCGCTGGTCGCCGCCCATTGGGAGGACATAACGAACTGGGGTTTGCCCTCCGAGGCTCCCAGCCGTTACCTTCCCCCGGTCCGTTGTCACGGTCTGATCACAGAAGGACACCGAGTCAGAACCCCGAATCCTGACTCACCGGGAATCCCCCGCCCGGCAGTCCACAAGATCAGGCTCCCCGAAGGCGGAAGGGCAAGCTTTGAGTCACCACCGCTCCCCCGGCGGCCATGAACGCAGTGCTGCGCTTGAAGAGGCAGTCGACCGCGCCAACGCGCGCACGGTCAGCTCTCACCGGCTCCCCCCGCCACCCTCGGCGCTTCGCGGACGCATCGTCGTCGCCGCCGTCGCAGTAGGCGCGTTCGCAGCAGCAGGCGCAGGCCAGATCGGCCAGGCCGCAGCGGACGACAGCAGTGACGTTCAGCTCGCGAACCACTCCGGCGGCGCCGCCACCTTCGACGGCGTGGGAGGCGACACCGCCCCCGCCCCGCAGATCCTCGCGGTCTCCAAGACCACGGCGGAGGGTTCCGCCGAGGCCGCCAAGCTCCTGCGCAGCCAGCAGCTCACCACCGAGCGCGAAGCCGTCGAGGCCGAGAAGAAGCGCCCGAAGTTCGTCCGCCCCGCCGCCGGTGACTTCACCTCCGGCTACGGCGGCCGCTGGGGCACCATGCACCTCGGCATCGACATCGCCGGCCCCATCGGCACCCCGATCCTCGCCGCCTCCGACGGCAGGGTGATCGAGGCGGGTCCCGCCTCCGGCTTCGGCCTCTGGGTCCGCGTGGAGCACGCCGACGGCACCATCACCGTCTACGGCCACGTCGACACGTTCAACGTCCGCGAGGGCCAGGTCGTCAAGGCAGGCGAGCAGATCGCCCGCATGGGCAACCGCGGCTTCTCCACCGGCCCCCACCTGCACTTCGAGGTCTGGAACCCCGGTGGCCAGAAGATCAACCCGCTGACCTGGCTGAACGCTCGCGGTGTGACGGTCTGATTCACCGGACCTCCGGGTTCTCCGGTTCGTCGGTTCTCCGGGTTGATCGGTTCGCGGGGCTTCCGGGCCTCTGGTTCGGAACTTGTTGAACTACGGCTCAGTAGCTTTCTGACGGGATTTCGCTCCTGGCCCACCTCGTGGTGTGGGTCAGGGTGTTTGAGAAGCCTCAGAGGGCTCATGTGGCCCAGGAGCCTCTAGCGTCGCTCTAGTCGCGCTCCAGCTTTCGCCCTCCCGCTGCGCGCTCCGGCCGTGCGGGCGGTGTCTTACCGGGCGACATCGCGCCGGGCTCAGCTGGTTCCGGCCGGGCGAGCTGCTTCAGGCCGGACGAAATAAGTCGCTGCTACGCGCCAGACCGAGCACATGTGTCTGCGCCAGCGTGGGCCGCACGCCTTGCAGGACCCGCTCTCCGTTGGTTCGTGGTGGCTGAGCAGGGTGCGCCAGGCTTCGACCAGGTTGGTCGTTTCCGGGGATTCCAGCTGGCTGAGGATTGCGAACACACGTTCGTGCAGGGCGCCGGCCAGTACGTGATCCATCTTGAGCTCTCCCGCTGGGGTTGTGGCCTCATGCGGTTGATGATGCTCCGGGGGTCTGACAATTTTTGGACGCGGCGGGGACGACCTGCGTCGATCTTCCAGGTGACTGGTGCGCTCGGGGTCCGCGCCTGGGCCGCGCCTGGGCCGCGCCGGGCAGAAGCCGGGCTGCGCCTGAGAAAGCCGGACCCTTGTCTGTGCCGTCCAGGCCCGCGCCGGACGTGGCAGTCCCCAGAAGACAGTCCTGAGAAGACAGTGCGGCCGGACCGCTCTCCCGTTCGGTCCGGCCGCACTTCGCCGCGAAGTTAGGCCCCCGCCGTCCCTTCGCTCCCCTTCGTCTGCAGGCTGCTTGGCTGCCTTGGACCGCCCCGAACGTTCCCTGGCTGTGCTGCTTGCGACACCCACATAGACGCACGTTGTGGCGGTCCGTTGCGCTGGTTTTCAGGATTTTTGGGGGATTTCTTCGGGGGTGGGGAAAGTGCTGGTCACGGGGGTGGGGGTGGTCCGGTTTGGGTGGGGATGTGGCTTGTGTCGTGCACCCGGATGGTGGGTCGTTGGCGTTCCGTAAGTCGGTGGGTGCTGGGGCCGCCTTCGGCGTTGTCGCGCCGGTTTTCGGGGGCGTTCCCCTGGTTCGTTGGCGGGCGGCGGTTTCGTGTTCGTAGGTGGTTGGGTTGCGGGCGTTCTGTGCGGCTGATTCCTGGGGCTCCGCCCCAGACCCCGCCAATCTGATCAAAAACCGGGGTCCACGCCATACGCAGGTAGATGGCACGCCTGTTGCTTTGGGCGGAGGCGCGTTGCTTTGTGGGGCGCGTTGGC